>CAVWCI010000009.1:0-40000 GCA_963753315.1 uncultured Alphaproteobacteria bacterium | reverse complement strand
AAAGCGCCGGCTGCTGTTCATCGGCGCCCGGGAGGCGAGCGAGCAGGAGCTTGCGGCGCTCGTCGCGGCGCGCGCGCAGGCGGTGAGCGAGGTGGTCGAGGCGGCGAAGGCCGAGCGCGCGGTCAGCATTGCCGAGGCCGTGCGAGCCTCGGGGCCCTGGTCGGCGCAGGCGCAGGTGGCACTCGGCCCCTGGCTGCTCGGGGCCGAGAACGAGGTCGCCGATGCCGCCGATTTCGCCGCGGGCGTGAGCGGCCGTGACCGCCTGGTCGACATCGGCTACGGCCGGCTGGTGGCGGCCTACGGCCGCGGCGTGCCGGTGATGCTGAACGCCGCCGTGCGGCGCATCGATTACCGCGGGCAAGGCGTCGTCGTCGAGACCGCGGCCGGCCAGCTGCGCGGCCGCCTCGCGATCGTGACCCTGCCGACCGGGGTGCTGGCGGCCGGGCGCGTGCGCTTCGAGCCCGCGCTGCCGCAGGGCAAGCAGCGCGCGATCGATGCCCTGCCGATGGGCCTCCTGACCAAGATCGCGCTCTGCTTCGATGGCGATCCTTTTGGCCAGGGCGACACGTTCTACCTCCACCGCCGGACCGACCGACCAGCGCGCGGCCCTCTACATGATGCGGCCGTGCGGCCAGGACCTGGCGCTTGCGTTCGTCGGCGGCGACCTGGCGCGCGAGCTCGAGCATGCCGGCGAGGCGGCGGCGGGCGAGTTTGCGCTCGAGCCCCTGATCGAGATTTTCGGCAGCAGCCTGAGGTCGCGCCTGCGTGGTGTCCGCCAGACGCACTGGGGGACCGATCCCTGCGCGCTCGGCAGCTATGCGGTGGCGCGCCCGGGCGCTGCGGCGCTGCGGGCGGTGCTGGCGAGGCCGCTGGCGGACCGCCTGCTGTTCGCCGGCGAGGCCTGCGCTGCCGACGGCTGGGCGGCGACGGTCGCCGGCGCGCACTGGAGCGGCCGGCGTGCAGCCCGCGAGGCGCTGACGCTGCTCGGCCGGCGGCCGCGGCACGAAAGCGATTGCAATGCAGCGCAAAACAATCCCTAGTCGAACCAAACGACGCGGCTGCGCGGCTCTCGGCGATATTGCTGTCGCCCGGCGCGGACAGGCGATCTGTGGAGTACGGCATGGGCAATGATGGCAGCGGGCGCCGCTCGCCCTGGGATCTCTTCGCCGAACGACAGGTCCACATGCGCAGTGGCAATGAAAGCCGCTACCTGGTCCTCTCGCGACCGCTGCAGATCGGCGTCGCCGCCGGCTTCCTCGCCATTCTCGGGCTGCTCGCGACCGCATCCTACAACGCCATCGCCAAGCACCTCGAGCTGGCCGCGCAGCAGCGCGCACTGGCGGAGCAGCAGGCCGCGAGCGCGGCGCAGGCCGACCGGTCGGCGGGCGAGCTGGCGGCGCTCCGGCAGCAGAACGAAGCCGCCCGGCGCGAGATCGAGCAGCTGACCGCGGCGCTCGATCAGGCGCAGGCGGAGCGGATGGAAGCCGTCACGGCGAGCAGCGCGGCGGGTGCCACCGCTGCGGAGCTGGAAGGCGCGCTGGTCGCGACCACGCAGGAGAGCCAGAGGCTCGCGGCCGAGCTCGCAGAAACGCGCGCGTCCGGTGATTCCCGGCCGGGCCCCGGGTCCACGCCGGGATCTGCGGACACGCAGGACCTGCTCGCCGAGGTCACCGGCCTGCGGGCGGAGCTCGAGCGGGTGAACCGCGAGGCCGCAGCGCTGCGCCGCACGGCGACCCAGGCACGGCAGGCGTTGGCCGCGTTCCAGGGCGGCGGCGAGATCTCGGCGCTGCCGCAGGGACCGGCGAGGACACAAGCGGCCACGCCGCCACGGCAGCTCGCGCTCACGGCCGCGCCCGCCTCCGACGCGGTTCGCCGGCTGCAACAGGATCTGGCGGACGCGCAGGCGACCGTCGCCACGCTGAGCACCGATCTCGAGGCCCTCAAAGGGACCGGGGCCGGCGTGGCCACCGATGCCGCTGCCGAGCTGGTCACGCTCGAGGAGCAGATCGGGAGCGCGCACCGGCGGGCGGAGCAGCTCGGCGCCAGCCTTGCCCGGCAGCCGGCATCGGCCGGCGACGGCCCGCCCGCCGCCCGCCGGCTGCCCCGGCCAGTGCAGCACCCCTGCCCTCGCCGCCAGCGCCCCGTTGACCCGCAGCGCGCGGGCTACCGGATCAGCACCTGATGCGCGAAGTCGTCGCCGTCGCTGATGGTGAGCTGGGCAAAGCCCAGGATCTTCAGAAGATCGAAGAAGGTGAAGACCTCGGCGACGCCATAGTCCTGGAACAGAGGCGTCGCCCGCGAGACCGAGGTCAGCATGGCGAGCAGCGCCCGGGCGCGATAGATGCTGTCGATGACGCCGTCCCGCATCGCCACGATCAGCAGCTTCTCCGCCTGCTCGCCCTTGGCGAAGACCGCGAAATCGGGCGGGTAGGGGTTGCTCAGCATCTGGCGCGTGAGCTCGACGACGAAGCCGATCCGGCGGGTACGGTCGGAATCCTCGAGCGTGTCGGCGCGCGCCTCGTAGGTCTCGATCGTCTGCGGCGTCGGGTAGTAGTAGCCGTCATGGCGATCCCCGGCGGGCATCCTGGGCGCCGGCCGGTGCCGCCGCGAGCAGGACGCCCGCCAGCGCGAGCGCGCCGACCGCAACGCCGCAACGGATGCCCCGACGATGCGCTCCCGCGCTGTCGCATGGCTTCCCTCCCCTGCCCGTTCCCGCGAGCCGGCCGCGCCGGCGCCGGCACCATATCGCATCACCCCGCCACGACAAGCGCTCGTGGTGCCAAGCACGACATCGCTGCTCCGCCTGGACCCGGCGCCGGGTTCGTCCGTCCCACGATGATCCCGGATTCTCCTGGATTCCTGCGGCTTTCGGGTTCCTTCGGCTTTCTGGGACGTTTGGCCGTGCCCACCCGATGCGGCCATTGGCCAACAGGCACGGCCAACAGGCACGGCGACCTTCTGGGGCCCGCTCGCGGAGTTGGAAGCAAGCACATGCAGGCGAGGGCCATCGACGCTCGGCGCTTGGGGATCTCGGTCTGTCGAGGATCCCTGCGGCTCTCGGGTTCCTTTGGTGCCTCGACCGCGCCGCGTCGCTGCGGCCATGCCAAATCCTGCGGCGCTCGCGCCCTGTCGGGCTGCCTCGGGCACGGCAGCAACCGCGGATTTCTGCGGCTTTCGGGTTCCTTCGGTCGTTCGACCTCGCGCGCCGGCACGGGGGCGAAACCGTTTCCCGTGGCGCGGCTCGGATCGGGTCTGCGAGCAACGAAGCGTTAACCATGGCGGCTTAACCTTGTGCTCGATGGGTCCATGAGACCGTGGGAATCCGTGCCGGCGACGCCAAGCGGGCGGGCGGGGGCGGGGCAGGCGGGGCGGGCGGGCATCGTCCGGGCATCGGGTCTCGCGGCGGATCGGGTCTGGATGGCATGGGTCCGGGCGGGGTGGGCGGGATTAGCGGCAGGGCGCCGGGGCTGGGGCATCGGCGCCACGAGCATCGGCGGCAGGAGGTCCTGCGCTCCGCCAGCAAGCCACGCAGCGTCGGCGCCCGGCCGAGGGTATCGTCGCACCGGCCGAATGCGACACCCCGACCGATTTTCGCGACACCCGACGCATTTTTGCGCCATCATGCGTCATGATGCGCCAGCACGAGCCTGTGCCTTCTGGCCTCCGCGTGCATCGGGCAGCACATGCCAGTGCACGCTCCGGCCCGGCCGATGAGGGGTGTCCGCAGGTGGCTGGGACCACCGCACGGGCCCGTCGCGATGAAGCGGAGCACAACCGCCCGCACTTTAGCTGATCATAGGAATTTGATCAAGCCGGCGAAGAGAGCTTTGCGTAAGCACGGAGTTTGTTCCTTGGGGGCTAGGAACGGGCTGGAAGGGGCGAGAGCGCGTGCTCGGCCGTCGCCCCGGGCTGCCGGCGGGGCGCCGCGAGCCAGCGGGGCCTGGCCCCCGAGGCTGAACCCGCCCTCAGCCGGCCAGCACCAGGGCGCGGCGCAGGTTCATGGCGACGGCGAGAGCTGCAGCTGGAGTGCGTTCTTGACCAGCGAGCGATAGCGGACCCGACGGTAGCCGTACCAGCGCTTGAGGATCGCGAAGGTCCGCTCGACCGGCGCCCGCAGCTTGCCGATCGCCCGGTTGCGGGCGCGGCCTTCGGCATCGAGCGGCCGCCGCCAGTAGTTGCCGGCCATGATGCCGTCTTCGATGCCACGCCGCGGCCAGCTCCTCCGCGATACCACCAGCCGTCGTAGCCCTTGTCGGCATACACCGCCTGCTCGTCGCCCTGCACCAGGGCCAGGAACGGCGTCTTGTCCGAGACGTTCGCCGGGGTCAGGATCGCCTGGCGCACCAGACCCGAGGCCTGGTCGACCGCGACATGCGCCTTGTAGCCGAACAGCGGCTGCGCCGGCATCGCGTTCCAGGTCGCGTCGCGGTCGCTGCGAGCCTCGACCGGCTCGCCCTTGCGCGGCCGGCGGCCGTCGGCCTCGACCAGGCGAGGCATCGATCAGCGTGCCCTGTCCTCACCATCAGGCCTTTGGCATCGAGCTGGCGGTTGAGCTCGGCCAGCAATCGGTTCGGCCAGGCCGCGCCGGACCAGCTCGCTGCGAAAGCGCGACAGCGTCGAATGATCGGGCACCGGATCCGCCAGCGCCAGGCCGACGAAGCGCCGGAACGCACAGCCGGTCCGACAGCGCCTCCTCGAGCCCCGGATCCGACAGCCGGTACCACTGCTGCAGCAACAGGCAGCGCAGCAGCACCAGCGGCCCGTAGGACGGCCGCCCGACCGGCGCCGCGTAGATGTCGCCGAGCAGCCGCTCGAACCCCGCCCATTCCACCAGCGCCGCGATCCGCTCCAGCTGCCGGTTGCGCCCGGCGCCGCCCTCGACCAGCCCGTCCGCCAAGCTCAGCTGCCCCAGCTCCCGCCGCATCCCATCCTCCCGCAACCGCCGCCCACTCTCATCGAATCACAAACCAGGGTTATGCAAAGCTCTCGCGAAGGCAGCACAGCATGACGATCTGCATCTGGCACCTCCGACTGGATCTACCGGACCCCACACCCTCCACTCAGCGGTGGTCGCCTACAATCTCGCAATGTTCACGCGCCTCAAGCCGACCTGACGTCCCCCGCTCGCGGCACTGAGGCTCACCGGCACGCGCCGCCCGAGAGCCCTGCTCGCATTGCCGCGTTCAAACCGATCCGTCGCCGTTCCTCCGCTCAGGTCGAGCCCATCCGTCGGACTGACGCCGCAGAAAAACAACGGTTTGTGGACGGGCACCAGTCTAAAATCGAGGGACAGCGGCACCACGGACATCTGTTCACCTCTACGGTTGAACTCTAAGCCCTGGCTCTTTGCGCTGCGCTGCTGTTCACACTCCCGCCGGGCCGCGGCGCAATGCTCCCATGGCTCGCTCACCGGCAACGTGACCTACGTACGCGACGGCGACACCATCGAGCTCGGGTCCATGGCGATCCGCTTCTGGGGTATCGCCGCGCCGACTGGGACGCGCCTGGCGGCCAGGAGGCCACCGACGCGATCAAAGACATGGTGCTCCGGAAGCAGCTGCGTTGCGAGCTGACCGGCAAGAAGACCTACGACCGATGCGTCGGAGTTCGCTACCTCGACGGCATGAAGATCGAGGAGGAGCTGGTGCGGATCGGGCTGGCCCGCGACTGCCCCTCGATTTTCTGGCGGTCGGTACCGCGAGGTCGAACAGGCGGCAGCGGACCAGGGTGCGACCATCAGGAAAACATACAGGCTGCCGGGCTACTGCCGAGCGCGGTGACGCTGATCGTCGGCCAGATGAAGGCGCCGAGGCGCAACCCAGCCAGGCAGGGGCCCATAACGGCTGCTCTGCAGAGGCATACAGACCTATAGTTTCAGATTGTCTTGACAGTTTCTCGTGTAGGGCTAAACATCACCCGTGGACTTCGCCGATCCGTGGAACCGGGCCACATCCATGCTGGAGATTCGCGCCGCAGAGCCCCGCAGCCTGTGCTTTGGCGCATCATTCCTGCTACCAATTGGGACGCTTGTCACTTTAGCCCTCGTTATCGCGGGTCTTTTTGTTTGGTACAGCGTAAGTGAGCAGGACAGACAGAGCCGTGACGCATCGGTCACTGCCATTTCGGAGTATCTGAAAAGTCGTTCTCGGATGATTGGCCGTATCACCCAAGATTATGCTTGGTGGAACGATGCTGTTCGCTATTTGCAGTTGGAGTTTGATGCAGAATGGGCGGACAGAAATCTAGGAGGTTACCTATATTCGACCTTCGGACTCGAGATAAGTCTGGTCATGGATCCTGAGGGCCGCACGATCTACACCGCGATCGACGGGGAGCGGACCAAAGCTGAAGCCAAATCGCTGATCGGTCATGGATTGCCGGAGCTCATCAACCGCGCCCTGGCCGGCTCGAACGGAAGCCCACAGCCGGCCAGCGGCCTGATCGACGTCGACGGACAAGTGGCCATTGCGGCCATCTGCGCTCTGACGCCAGAAAACGACGCCACCGTTGAAGTCCCGCGCGGCGAGCGGAATCTGCTTCTGGTCGCAAAGCGACTCGACGCCTCGTATCTTGACGACGCCCTGCCCATCCTGCGTGTGGCTGATCTGAAGATCGTAGCGCCCAAAGCCGCGCAGCCACAGACGGCGGCCGCGCTGCCACTTCTGGCGGCTGACGGCCATCATCTCGCCGACCTGGTCTGGAAACCGGCCCAACCCGGCTCCGCCACGCTCCTAGGTATGCTCCCAGTGCTGGGGCTCGCGCTCGCGGCGCTGCTCCTTGGAGCTTATCGAATTCTCGTCTACACAAAGCGCGCGAGTGATGCGCTCCAAGCCAGCGAAGCCCGCTTCCGTGATGTCGCAAACATCACCTCGGATTGGATTTGGGAGACCGACACCGAGTTTCGCTGCACGTTTCTGTCGGCCCGCTTCTCCGAGGCCATGGGCATCCCCGTGGCTGAACTCCTGGGGCACCGGCTGCAGGACGTGCTCAGCACGCGTGAAGGCTACGATTTCGCCTCCTTGGCGGCGACGGACACCTCCGCTCGAGGCTCGCGCATCGTCCTTTGCACATATGTGGATGGGGTCGGCAATCGTCGGACGCTCAGGTTAGCCGGCGCGGCGGTTCGGGACAGAGCAGGGCGTCACCTCGGGAACAGAGGAACGGCGAGCGATATCACGGCAGAGATCGAGGCACAGCGACGGGTTAGCTTCCTCGCCCTCCATGATTTGCTAACCGAGCTGCCAAACCGAGTTCTTCTGACAGATCGCTTGCATCGAGCGATCCACGACATCGCGGAGCGCGGTGGTTTTGCCGCTGTCCTGTACATCGACCTCGATCGCTTCAAGGAGATCAACGATAGTCTCGGCCATGATGTCGGTGATCGTCTCCTCCGCGCGGTCGGCGAGCGGCTGCGAGCGAATGTCCGCAAGAGTGATACGGTTGCGCGGCTCGGTGGCGACGAGTTTGTCGTCTTGCATGTCGGGCTCGAGCACACTAGGGAGGTTCAAAATCTCTGCAAACGTCTGCTCCATGATTTCCAACGTCCATTTCAGCTCGACGAAAAGCATTTGGTAGTCACTATAAGCATTGGCGTAGCCCTTCTTCCCAAGGATGGTAATTCATTGAACATGATCCTGCGGAGCGCTGACGCTGCGCTACTACATGCCAAGGCGAGCGGTCGTAACACGTTGTGCGTCTATGACAGTAAGTTAGGAGACCTCCTAACGCATCGAAAAAACCTGGAACGAGAACTTCAGAATGCGATCAGAACTCGTGAGTTTTCTGTATTGTATCAACCGCGCATCAACCTCACCCAGTATTCGATGGACGGGGTTGAGGCTCTAGTCAGATGGGAGCATCGTGAGCGCGGCATCTTACTTCCGGCCCATTTTATCCCAGCCGCGGAAGAGACCGGCCTGATCACACCTCTGGGTGACTGGATCCTCACGAGAGCCTGCGCATGGGCTAGCGCAAAGTCCAGGATCACCGTGGCGGTGAACATCTCGCCGATCCAATTCAGGAGCGCGCAGTTTGTCGCGTCGGTGCACCGAATTCTCGAACGAACCAATCTCAGCCCGAATCGCCTCGAGCTCGAGGTGACCGAAAACGTGCTGCTCGAGAACACCGACCAATCGCTGGCGACGCTTCGCGAGCTCAGACGTCTCGGTGTCTGTCTCTCACTGGATGATTTCGGCACGGGCTATGCAAGCCTTAGCTACCTTCTCAGGTTCGAGTTCGACAAGATCAAGATCGACCGATCGTTCGTGCAGCGCCTCGGCATGCAAGCCCATGCCGAATCCATCATCCGCTCCGTCTTGACGCTCGCTCACAATCTTGGGATGCGGGTCTGCGCGGAGGGTGTCGAGACCGCCGCTCAGCTGGAGTTCCTGCGTGACGAACGCTGTGACGAGGCGCAGGGATTTCTTTTCAGTCAGCCCCTCGCCCCTCAAGAGCTTGACGACCTCACTCGACATCCACCGTGGGACGTGCCTGCGGCCCGATCGATTCGCCCGCCCGAGACTGTTGGCATGCCCATGAGAAGGGCCCTCTGTTCTCATGAAATGGTCGGGATTGTCGATCACCAGGGCAACGATCCGCTCGGCGTGGGCGGTGACCGGCGAGCGCTTCCAGCCGCCGTACCGGTCGGGCGCAACGCTGCCGCTGCGGTGCCAGCGCTGCATGCGCGACCACGAAGCTGACGCTGACCTCGAACGGCGCGGCGGTGGCCCGGCAGGACGCGCCAGCCTCGACCGAACGTACCACCCGCTCGCCCAGATCCACCGAGTACGGTCGTGTCATCCATCGCTGACCTCCTCGACCCAGCGATCAGCTTGAATCACAACAACCGGACGTTGTGCATCTCAAATCGATTCGGTCTACCCAGGAACCGCTCTAGCTCCCTACCTTGGCGAGCACGTCGGCCTTCAGAAAACGCTCGATCACGAGCATGAAGCCGACCGATGGCACCAGCAGCACGAGCGCGGTGATCGAGGCGATCTGGTAGTTGCCCTCCATCGAGGCGGTGAACAACAGCAGGGGCAGCGTGGTCACCTCCGGGACGCCGACGAAGTAGGTGCCGGTGAACTCGTCCAGGCTCTCGAGGAAGACGAAGATGGCGCTCGCCATGATGCCGGGTGCTGCGAGCGGCAGGCTCACCGTGAGGAAGGCGTGCAGCGGCGAGGCGCCCATGCTGCGGGCTGCGTCCTCGAGCTCGCGGTCGACCGCGGCGAACGCGGCGGTCGCGATCCAGACCGCGAACACGAGGCCGTGCGTCGTGTGCACCAGCACCACGCCGGCGATCGTGCCGTTCAGCCCGAAGCTGTAGAAGATGCGCGCGATGTTGATGTAGACGGCCAGGCTCGGGAATGCCTGGGGCAGCAGGAACGCCAGCAGAATGAGCGCGCGCAGCGGCAGCGAGCGGCGCGCCAGCGCGTAGCCTGCGGGGATCGAGACCGCAAGGCAGGTCGCGACCGTGAACAGGGCGATCGCGATGCTGGTGCCGAGCGATTCAACCGCGTGGCCTTGCGGCCGGAAGACCCGCTGCCAGAACGAGACGCCGTATTCGAGCGGCAGCTTGTGCGGAAAGTACCACTTCTCGGCGAACGCCCAGAGCACGAGGTTGAGCAGGGGGCCGAAGATCGCGAACGCGAGCAGGCCCAGCACGAGCCCTGTGACCAGCCAGCTCGCAACCGCACGGATGCTCACGGCCTGTGCTCCCGCACGCCCTGGCGCAGGTAGATCCACGCGACCGCGCCGGTCATCAGGTAGGAAATGAAGCCAAGCGCATTGGCGACGCCATAGTCGCCATAGGCGTTGATCCGGAACGCCATGTCGGCGGTCAGCATGGTGGGGCTCTGGGCGTTGATCATCAACGGCACCGAGAGGACCGACATCATGATCACGAAGGACAGGATGAGGCCGACGGCCAGGGTCTGGCGGACCTGCGGCACGACGATCTCGAGCAGCACGCGCAGGCGCCCGGCGCCGAGATTTCTCGCGGCCTCGATCGTCGCAGGGTCGAGCGAGGCCATGGCGCCCGAGACCAGGAGTGCCACGAACGGCGTCTGCTTCCAGACGAAGGTGACGACGATGCCGCGCCAGTCCAAAAAGCTCTGGGCGGCGATCGGCTCGAGCAGGCCGAGCTCGACCAGGGTGTTGTTCATCATGCCGTTCTTGGCGAGGAAGGTGCGCATCACCTGGCCGGCGACGATGAACGGTATGAACAGTGGCCAGCGATACAGCCAGCGCAGCACGGCGACGGCGCGCGGATGCTCGCCCAGCACCAGATAGCCGCCGATCGCGACCGAGCAGATGCCGATCAGCGAGGTCGACAGCACGACGATCACCACGGTGAACAGGATGTCGCGCGAGTAGAACTCGAACGCCTTGAAAAAATTGCCGAATGTCCAGGCGCCGCTCTCGTCGACGAACGCGCTGACCAGCGAAAAACCCAAGGGGTAGACGAACAGGGCCAGCAGGATCAGCAGCGCCGGCGCCACCAGAGCAAAGGAGATCAGCCGCGACTGTTGCATGTGCGCCCGCTCCCCCTGCCCCGCTCAGGCGCCATTCCCGGCCTGATTCATCGCCTGACGGTCGTGCGCGACCTTCCAGATCTTCTCGCGAACCCCGGGCTGGGTCGCGAACAGGGTGCGCAGATCGTCGTCGCGCAGGATCAGCAACTGACAGTAGCTGAGCGCGATGACGTCGGCGCCGCGCCGGCGGCTCGGATCGAGCAGCGCCATCTCACCGAAGAAGTCGCCGCGGCCCAGCCTGATCTTGTGGTCGGTGAGGTCGACCTCGGCGGCGCCCGAGGACAGGAAGAACATCACCGCGCCGCGCTCGCCGCGGCGGACCAGCACCTCGCCCGGCACCGCGACGCGCGGGCGCAGCAGGGCTGCGATCTTGCCGAGCTGCTCCGACGAGAGCTCGGCGAACATCGGCACCTGCTGGATCAGCTCGGCGGTGTCGAGGCCGAGGTCGAGGCGCGGCCGCCGCAGGGCCCGGCTGCTGCGCTCGCCGACGTCGCGCCGCAGGTCGTTGTAGAGCTCCTGACCGATCAGCCCCTCGTCGAACATCGTCTGGTACTCGCGCTCCTCCATGCGCAACGCCGAGCGCAGCAGGAAGCGGCGCTCGAGGTCGTCGGCATAGGAGGGATATTGCAGGCGCAGGGCATCGAGCGCCTTGGCGATCGCCTCGTGGCGCTGGCTGGCGATCTCGCGCAAAAGCTCGGCGATCCGCGGCCCCAGCACCACCGTCATCTTCTGGTCGATGAAGCGCGACAGGTCGTCGATCACCATCCGCAGCACCAGGATCCGCTCGAAGCGGTCCGACAGCCGCAGCGCGAGCGGCCGGTCGATGCCATAGCGGCGATGCAGCAGGTGCGCGAAGCGGAACAGCATGCCGAAGGCGAGCTGCCGCCTGACCGCGCGGTTGTAGCCGACCCGGCCGTGCGCGCGTGCGCCCTCGATAAGCTTCTCGACGTCGACCAGCAGCTGCTCCAGGGTCCGGCGCGATACCGAGCGCTCGCGAAAATGGCCGGTGATCAGCTCGCGTTCGCGGTTGGCCAGCGCGATCACGCCGAGCTTGATGCGGTCGCGATCGGCAATGTCGCTGTCGAAGGTGTTGTGGCCTGCGACCTCGGCGATGCGCTGCTCGTAGGGCTCCTGGACGTCCTTGGCCGGCCCCGAGCCGATCTGGTACTCCTCGCCGGTCGAGGTGATGCCGTCACGCACATTGGCCAGCGACAGCGCCAGGACCTGCTGGCGCAGCGCCTCGTCGAGCGGCGACAGCCGGTCCAGCTTGAGCAGCCGGATCAGGAAGCCCATCGTGGTGGCATTGATCAAGAGCGTGAACAGCACGAAGCCGGTCGCCATGATCGCCACGAAGCGCTGGATCTCGGGGTCGACCGAGGGGTTCTCGGTGACCGCCAGGGCGAGCGCCAGGGTCACGGCGCCGCGCATCGCCCCCCACAGGATCACGATCTTGTAGCGGTAGCTGACCCCTTGACCGAGCCGTGCCGCGGAAAGGATCGGCAGCAGGCCGAACAAGACCAGGGCTCGTGCGGCCATCGCCGCGAGTGCGGCGACGGCGATCAACAGCAGATCGTAGGGCTCGATGCCGATCATCAGGCGCGGCACCAGCATCGAAGCAAGGATGAACACCAGCGATCCGGCCCAGAACGCGAGCTGGGCCCAGACATCGTGCATGAACTCGCGGCTCTCGGGGGACAGCCGGCTGCGCCCGAGGGCGCTGACCACGAGCCCCGCGGTGACCACCGCGACCACGCCGGAGAACTCGGTGTGCTCGCACACGATGTAGACCAGATAGGGCAGCGCGAGGGTAAGGGTCATCTCGGCCAGGCGCGAGTCGCGCAGCAGCGGCACGATCCACATCAAGACCCGCCCGCCGACGAAGCCGACCAGGGCACCGCCCATGGCGGCGTTCGAGAAAATCAGAAGTCCCTCGCCCAGCCCGATCTCCCGATCGGTCATGATGAAGTCGAGGAGCACCGTGAAGATCGCGATCGCCGTGGCGTCGTTGAGCAGGCTCTCGCCCTCGACCAGCCGAGTGAGGCGCCCAGGGGCGCCGATATCCCGAAAGATCCCGACCACCGCCGACGGATCGGTGGTCGCGATGATCGCCGCGAACAGCAGGCAGGCGGCGAGCGGCACCGACACCAGCGGCGCCAGCGCCACGCCGACCACGGCCGTGGTCACCATCACGGCGATCACCGCGAGCACGAGAACCGCCGCGGCGTCCTCGGCGATCCGTCGGACGTCGATCATCAGCGCGGCTTCGAACAAGAGAACCGGGAGGAAGATGTAGAGGAACTCGGTCGAGCTGATCGGGAAGTCGAGGATCAGCTCGGCGACGCCGTTGAAGGCGTCGGTCAGCGTGGTCTGCAGCAGGAACGTCGCGGCCGCGCCGATGAACACCCCGACCACCGCGAGCAGCACCGTGCTGGGGAGGTTCAGGCGCGCCGCGAGCGGCTGCAGCACGCCGATCAGCACCAGCAGGCCGGCAATCGTGAACAGCACGTTCGCCAAGCTCAGCATGCCCGGCACCCCGCAGGCTCGTCCCGCACCGACAGGCGGCGGACCTCGCCTGTTTCCTGCTCAGTACGCGAATTCGGCAAAGATCGGATCGACGCTGCCGCGCCAGCGGCCGTGGAACAGATCGAGCTTCTCTTCCGCAGGCGTGCGGCCGCTCTCGACCACGGTCCGCAGCGCGGTCAGGAACTGGCGCTCGTCCTGGCCCGACCAGTCCTCCTCGGCGCGCGCCTGCAGCCCGCCGGCCGCCAGCTCGAGCACCTCGCGCGCGACGTCGTGCAGCAGGCGGCCGCGAAACGGCGCCTTGAGCCCGGCGCGCGGCACCGCGGCGCGAAGCCCGTCGAGCTCCTCGATCGACCAGTCCCGCACCAGGTCCCAGGCCGCATCGAGCGTCGCCTGGTGGTACAAGAGGCCCACCCACAGCGCCGGCAGCGCGCACAGCGAGCGCCACGGCCCGCCGTCGGCGCCGCGCATCTCGAGGAACCGCTTGAGCCGCACCTCGGGGAAGAGCGTGGTCAGGTGGTCGTTCCAGTCGGTGATGGTCGGCCGCTCGCCCGGCAGCGCCGGCAGCCGGCCATCGAGAAAATCACGAAAGCTCTGGCCGCTCGCGTCGATATAGCGACCGTCGCGATAGACGAAGTACATCGGCACGCCGAGCGCATAGTCGACATAGCGCTCGAACCCCATGCCGTCCTCGAACACGAACGGCAGCATGCCGCAGCGATCGGGATCGGTGTCGGTCCAGATGTGGCTGCGATAGCTGAGGTAGCCGTTCGGCCTGCCGTCGGTGAACGGCGAGTTCGCGAACATCGCCGTGACCACCGGCTGCAGCGCCAGGCCGACCCGGAACTTGCGCACCATGTCGGCCTCGGACGCGAAGTCGAGATTGACCTGGATGGTGCAGCTGCGCAGCATCATGTCGAGGCCGAGAGTGCCTTTCTTGGGCATGTAGTCGCGCATGATGCGATAGCGCCCCTTGGGCATCCAGGGAATGTCGTCGCGCCGCCATTTGGGCTGGAAGCCGAGCCCGAGCATGCCGATGCCGAGCGGCTCGGCGACCGTGCGCACCTGGTCGAGATGCTCGTGCACCTCGGAGCAGGTCTCGTGCAGGGTCTTGACCGGCGCGCCCGACAGCTCGAACTGCCCGCCAGGCTCGAGCGTCACGCTGGCACCGCCCTTCTGCAGGGCGATCGGGCGATCCTGCTCGCTGATGGTGCGCCAGTCGAACCGCGCCGCGAGGCCCTCCAGCAGCGCCCGCACGCTGCGCTCGCCCTCGTAGGCGAGCGGCCGCAGGTCGCCGTGGGTGTAGCCGAACTTCTCGTGCTCGGTGCCGATCCGCCAGTCGGTCTTGGGCTTGCAGCCGGCCTCGATGAACGCGACCAGCTGGCGGCGGTCGGTGATCGGCTCACCCTGGGATTCAGGTGGCGCAGACATGCGGAGCCTCCGGGCGACGGTGCGACGGGGCCCGGTCGGCCCCTGTCCACGATCGGCAGATCGTGCGTTAGAGGTAAGCCTGCTCCTCTTGTCAAGCCTGCGCGTGATGCCGGCTTTGCGATCCATGCTGCCCGGCGCGCGCCATCGACGCCACCAGATGCCTCGCGTCGTCAAGAGGGCGCATTCGACGCGCGCCGATCGACGCGTCCCGGGTCGTGGCGACGCCCGCACCAGGCTAAGGATCGGGCGCGCCTTGGAACGCCGCGACCACGGGAGGATCTGATCGCCTTGACGTTCCTGCCGAACCTCGCGAGCAGGTCGTCGGCCGCGGCCTGCACTTCCTGTCCTTGATGTCCTTCGAAGACCAACGCACGCCAAGGAATCCTGGATAGCGACTGCATGATCCCGAGATTGTTGACCACCGACAGGTACAGGATGACGCATTCGTTCAGGTCGCTGGCAAAGCGCTTCGGAATGTCGGCCGCGAGGTCAGTAGGATTCGTCGAGCACGGCGGGCGTGACCGTGAACCGCCCGGCGCCGATAGCGAGGAGAAGCTTCTCCGCACCCCTGGTCACCGCCGGGAGGTCCCAGCCGAAGCCCCACCTTGCGCCAGCCGCGAGACCCATGTGCAGCATCATGCCGGCGTTGCATCCGATATCCAAAAGCAGCCGATCCTGGACCGTGATGCCCGCACGCAACAGTTC
The DNA here is from genome assembly GCA_963753315.1 of uncultured Alphaproteobacteria bacterium. GTDB lineage: Bacteria > Pseudomonadota > Alphaproteobacteria > Geminicoccales > Geminicoccaceae > DASUGG01. The sequence goes on along the minus strand of CAVWCI010000009.1, from coordinate 24,812 downwards.
CGCCTCGATGAAGCGCCAGCGCTGGCTGATGTCCCTCTTGCCGGCCGTCGTGCCTGGGATCGACTGATAGAGATAGGAGCGGGATCGGAACGGACGGCCGCGGCCGAAGTGCAGGCTCTCGCTGTACCTTTGCGCGATCGCGCCCGCCGCGTTTGCCCCTTGCGGGGCACGAAAGTTTTGAAAATCGACATAGACGAGCCGACTGTCGGGGGGGTGAAAAACCAGGTTACCCCGGCAGTCGGTCGGCTGAAAGTCGCTATGCTTGCGCCAGTTCGGCAAGAGGATCTCTATATCGCCCTGCGCTTCGGCCTCCTCGAGCGTCTCAGTGAAACGGCACCATTGCTCAAATCTCGGCACCCGGCCAACGATGTGCTCCACGGCGAACACGGTGAAGGTGTTGGCCTCTCCCTGCCATACGCTCACATCCCAGATCCTGGCGCCCAGGCCGAGAAATACAGCATGTTGCCGACGGCGACCTGACCCACGGGGCTCGCCATCAGCGAACGACGAACCAGACAGCTCTTGTCGCTTCTCAGGTAGCTCGCTTCCTCCGGAGCCCGGAAGTCCTTGAGGATCTTGAAGCCGGTGCCCGGCGGGTAGCACTTCACCACCGCGGGCATCAGCTCGGCGAGCCCATCCTGCGGCGGTAGATAGACGACGTTGGCGCCCGATTCGACCCGGAGGCCCCGGCTCGACAGAGCCTCGATCAGGTCGCGGCTGTCCCTGACCTCGGGGAGGGGCACGCGCCAGACCAGCGGCTGTTGCCGGGGCAGCTCAGCCGGAACGCTGCTACGACGCAGCTTGTGCACGGCCTCTCGCGCCGTGCGCGATCAGTACTGGCAGAAAGCGTACATTGTTGTAGGTGTGGCTGACTGCTGAATACGTGCGCGCGTGTGGTGCGAGCCAAGCCTTGATAAGTTGCTTCACCATCTCTTGGGGCGTCCATTGTGTACTGTGGGTCAACTGTGAGTTGTGGCGGCTCCAGCATTGTAATTGTCATATATCTGTCACAAATATGCAACCGGCTCTTGAAGCATCCCCTCCACCATGCCCTGCTGTTGACGGATCAGGAGGCGCGCGTCAGTCTCACGCGCTCCAGGGCAGAGCTTAGGGGCGGACACTCCGGTGGGCAGTCATCGTATCGCCGTGTTGCCGGGCGACGGCATCGGCCAGGAGGTGATCGCGGCCGGGACCGAGGTGCTCCGCGCGCTCGCGGCGCGCGAGCCCGGGCTCGAGATCGAGCTGCAGGGCTTCGACTGGGGCTCGGCTTACTATCGCGCCCATGGCCGGATGATGCCGGACGACGGGCTCGACCAGCTGCGCGGCTTCGATGCGATCTATTTCGGCGCGGTCGGCGCCCCCGACATCCCGGACGACATCACGCTGTGGGGCCTGCGCCTGGCGATCTGCCAGGGCTTCGACCAGTACGCCAACGTCCGGCCGGCGCGCCTGCTGCCGGGCGTGGCGTGTCCGCTGCGCGACGTCGCGGCGGGCGAGCTCGACTGGATCGTGGTGCGCGAGAACACGGAGGGCGAGTACGCCGGCACCGGCGGGCGCGTGCATCGCGGCCTGCCCGAGGAGGTCGGCATCGAGACCGCGGTGTTCACGCGGGCCGGTTGCCGGCGGATCATGCGCTTTGCCTTCGCCCTGGCGCAGAGCCGGCCCAGGCGGCACCTGACGCTGGTGACCAAGTCCAACGCGCAGCGTCACGGCATGGTGCTGTGGGACGAGGTCTTTGCCGAGACCGCGGCGGAGTTTCCGGGCGTCACCACGGACAAGGAGCTGGTCGACGCCATGACCACGCGCATGGTGCTGAAGCCCAAGAGCCTGGACGTGATCGTCGCGACCAACCTGCACGCCGACATCCTGAGCGATCTCGCGAGTGCCTTGACCGGCTCGCTCGGCCTCGGCCCGACCGCCAACCTCGACCCCGAGCGGCGCTATCCCTCGATGTTCGAGCCGATCCACGGCTCCGCCTTCGACATCACCGGCAAGGGCATCGCCAATCCGATCGCCTCGTTCTGGAGTGCTGCGCTGATGCTCGACCATCTGGGCGAGGCGGCGGCCAGCGCGCGCCTGATGGGCGCGATCGAGCGCACGCTGGCCGCCCGCGACGTGCTGCCGCCCGACCTCGGCGGCCGGGCGACGACGGCCGAGGTCACCGCCCGTGTCTGCGCCCTGCTCGCCGGCAGCAACGTCTAGCGCGTTGACGGCGCGCGGCGCGCCTGGAACAACGGTGGCCGGTCACGAAGCGCGGGGAGGCATCATGGCAAAGCCGGAAGTTCTCGAGGTCGTCGACGTCCACCCGGGCACCACGGCAGAGCTCGAGGAAGCGTACACCGTGCACAAGCTGTGGCTCGAGGGCGATGTTGATGCGTTCCTGGCGCGCGTCGGACGGGAGTACGCGGCATCGCCACCAACGGCATCGCCGGCACCAAGGGCGTGCCGCTCGCGGCCCTGCCCAAGCTCGAGATCGTCGGTGTGTTCGGCGTCGGCGTCGATGCGGTCGATCTCGAGACGGCGAGAAGCAAGGGCGTGCACGTGACCAACACTCCGGACGTGCTGACCGAGGGCGTGGCCGAGCTGGGCATGGCTTTGCTGCTGGACGTGGCGCGCCGCGTCACGCGCAACGACCGCTACGTGCGCCAGGGCCGCTGGCCGAAGGAGGGCGACCCGCCGTTGGCCTCGTCCCTCACCGGCCGCAGGCTCGGCATCCTCGGGCTCGGCCGGATCGGCCGGCGGGTGGCCGAGATGGCATCGGTATTCGGCATGCAGATCGCCTATTGCGGCCGCTCGCGCCAGTCGGACGTCGACTACGCCTACTACGACGATCCGGCCAAGCTCGCGGCCGCGGTCGACTGCCTGGTGGTGAGCTGCGTCGGCGGCCCGAGCACGGCGGGCCTGGTCAGCCGCGAGGTGATCGAGGCGCTGGGCCCGAAGGGCTGGCTGATCAGCATCGCGCGCGGCTCGGTGGTCGACGAGGGCGCCCTGGTCGACGCGCTGGTGGCGGGCCGGCTCGGCGCCGCAGGGCTCGACGTGTTCGCCAAGGAGCCGCAGGTGCCGCAAGCGCTGCTGGAGCTCGACAACGTCGTGCTGCAGCCGCATCAGGGCAGCGCGTCCGAGGAGACCCGCGGCGCCATGGGCCGGCTGATGCTCGACAACCTCGCGGCGCACTTTGCCGGCCGGCCGCTGCTCACGCCCGTGACCTGAGCGGGCCTCGGGCCGATCGCATGGCGGCACTGGACTTCGATCCGGATCGGCTCGCGGGCTATCTTTGCGCGCGGCTGCCCGGCCTTCGCGGCGCCATGACGGCGCTGCCGATCGCCGGCGGCCAGTCCAATCCCACCTTCCGGCTGCGCTTTGAAGGTCGCGATCTGATCCTGCGCAAGCAGCCGGCAGGCGAGCTGCTGCCCTCGGCGCATGCGGTCGATCGCGAGTTTCGCGTCCAGAAGGCGCTCGCCGGCAGCGGCGTGCCGGTGCCGCGGATGGAGCATTTTTGCGACGATCGCGCCGTGATCGGCACGCTGTTCTACGTCATGGAGGCACTCGACGGGCGCGTCCTGCACGACCCGGCCCTGCCCGGGCTGGAGCCTCCCGAGCGCGCCGCGATCTACGATTCGATGAACGCGGTCCTCGCCAGGCTGCACGGGATCGACTGGCAGGCGATCGGGCTGGATGGCTTCGGCCGGCCCGGCAGCTATTTTTCCCGCCAGATCAGCCGTTGGACCCGGCAGTGGCATGCCTCGAAGACCCGCGAGATCCCCGAGATCGAGCGCCTGATCGCCTGGCTGCCGGAGCACGTGCCGGCGGGCGACGAGACGACGATCGTGCATGGCGACTATCGGCTGGGCAATCTGATGCTGCACCCGCGCGAGCCGCGGGTGATCGGCCTGCTCGACTGGGAGCTCTCGACGTTGGGCCACCCGCTGGCCGACCTCGCCTACAACTGCGTGCTCTACCACGCGGCCGCGGAAAAATATGGCGGCGTGCTCGGCCTCGACCTGGCAGCGCTCGGCATCCCATCCGAGCGGGACTACGTGGCGCGCTATTGCGCGCGCACCGGCCGGGCCGACGGCATCACGCCGTTCCATCTGGCCTTCTCGATGTTCCGCTTCGCGGTGATCTTCGAGGGCATCGCGGCGCGCGCCCGCGCCGGCATCGCCGCCTCGGCCGATGCCGAGGAGGTCGGCAAGCTCAGCATCGTCTACGCGCGGCGCGCCTGCGCGCTGATCGAGCCATGAGCGTTGCCAGGGCTCTCGCGCGTGCGGTGCTGGCGGTGGCGTTGCTCGTGGCGGCAGGGCCGGGCCGCGCCGACGAGGCGCTGTGGGCGGCGCTCGCGGACGGCGGTCACGTCGCCCTGATGCGCCATGCCCAGGCGCCCGGCACGGGTGATCCCGAAAACTTTCGGCTCGAGGACTGCAGTACCCAGCGCAATCTCGACCAGACGGGACGCGAGCAGGCGCGGCGCACCGGACAGGCGTTTCGCGAGCGCGGCGTCACCGTGGCCCAGATCTTTTCCAGCCAATGGTGTCGCTGCCTGGAGACCGCCAAGCTTTTGGCGCTGGGCGAGGTTTATCCCTTCCCGCCGCTCAACTCGTTCTTTGGCGAGCGCGAGCGCGGTCCGAAGCAGACTGCGGCCTTGCGGGCGTTGCTCGCGAATACCGATGCCGAAGGACCGAGCCTCGTCATGGTCACCCATCAGGTCAACATCACGGCGCTCACCGGGATCTTCCCGCGCTCGGGCGAGATCGTGGTGCTGCGCCTGGGCGGACCCGAGATCTTCACGACCATCGGCGCGATTTCGGCGTTATGATCGGCAGGCTCATGCGAGCGGGGGAGCGTGATGGCAACGATCAGCAAGCTGCGGGAGCCGATGGCCGAGGCGGCGCTGGTGTTTCTGGAGAGCCTGGATGCCGGCGGCCGCAGAGCGACGCTCTACCCCTTGCCCGGCGAACGGCATCGCGACTGGCACTACACGCCGCGCGAGGGCCGGCCGGGACTGCCGCTCAAGCGCATGGGCGCCGAGCAGCGCTCGCTGGTGTTCGCGCTGCTGGCCAGCGCGCTGAGCGAGGAGGGACTGCGCAAGACCAGAGCGATCATCAAGCTCGAGGGCATCCTCGGCGAGCTGACCGGCCGGCCCGACTTCCGCGATCCCGAGAACTATGCGCTCGCGATCTTCGGCGACCCGGCCGGCAAAGCGCCCTGGGCCTGGCGCTTCGAGGGCCACCACGTCTCGCTCACCTTCACGATCGCGCCTGGCCTCGGCATTGCCGTGACGCCGGCGTTCTTTGGCGCGAACCCGGCCGAGGTGCCGGCGGGCCATGAGCACGCGGGCCTGCGCGTGCTTGCGGTCAAGCAGGACCTGGCGCTGGCGTTGCTGCACGATCTCTCGAGCGCGCAGCAGCAGACGGCAATCCTGCAGCCGCAGTCGTTTCGCGACTTCCTGACCGGCCCTGGGCGGGAAGACAGCCTGCGCCAGCCGCAGGGCCTGGCGCTCGCGGCGATGACCCCGGCGCAGCGCGATCGGACCCTCGCGCTGATCGAGGCGTATGTGCGCAACATGCGCGCCGACCTCGCCGAGCAGGAGTTGCGCGCCTTGCACGAGGCGGGACCGGAGAAGCTGCATTTCGCCTGGGCGGGAGCGACCGAGCGCGGCACCTGCCACTACTACCGGCTGCACGGGCCGACTTTGCTGGTCGAGTACGACAACACCGAGCCCAACCACACCCACACGGTGTGGCACAATCCGCGCGACAACTTCGGCGAGGACCTGCTGCGCCGGCATCACGAGACGGCGCACGGCTGAGCCGGGCGTCTCAGGTCGTCATCCCGGGCAGCCGCCGAGCGACGGAACGATCAATCGGGCTTGCCGCAAGAGTTGCGGGCCGCAGCCAGCGGTCAGGCGCCAGAGCCTCAGGCCGCGATCGGCCGCGGCGGCTCCAGCCTGACCTTCTTGGGCAGTTCCAGCCCCTTGACCGCATCGCTGCCCGCGGCCTCGGTGTGCACCACCCCGCCGCCATGGTCGGCGACGAAGGCGATCGCCTCCGCCAGGCTGTCGAACAGCTCCACATCCACCGTGCAGGTATCGACGACGGTCGCGGTTTCGGCCATGGTCCTCTTCCCCAGGTCCAAGCTGCTTTACAGAATCCTGCGCCTGTATGTCTTAATCGCAGCTTAACGGGCAGCGAATTCTACCGGCGGTTCCAGCTCCGGCGCTTGTGGTCATGCGGGCACGGCTGTGCCACTCTTGCCCAAAGCAGGTCGAATCGCAGGTGGCCGTCATGGACTTTGCCTATACGCCCGAGGTCGAGGCGCTGCGCGAGCGCGTCCGAGCGTTCATGGACCATCACGTCGTGCCGCAGATCGCGGCCTGGCAGCGCGACGTCGAGGCCGGCATCTGGCCGCCGACCATCATCGAGCCGCTCAAGGCACGCGCCAGGGCCGAGGGCCTGTGGAACCTGTTCCTGCCGGCGCTCGCCGACGACGAGCCGGGCACGCGCCTTGCCAACCTCGCATACGCGCCGCTCGCCGAGATCATGGGCCGCGTGTTCTGGGCGTCGGAGGTGTTCAACTGCTCCGCCCCCGATACCGGCAACATGGAGCTCTTGCACATGTTCGCGACGCCGGCCCAGCGCGAGGCGTGGCTCGCACCGCTCATGCGCGGCGAGATCCGCTCGTGCTTCGCCATGACCGAGCCCGACGTCGCCAGCTCCGATGCCACCAACATCCGCACCAGGGTCCGGCGCGAGGGCGATCACTACGTCATCAACGGCCGCAAATGGTTCATCACCGGCGCCGCCGATCCGCGCTGCAGGATCTGCATCCTGATGGGCGTGACCAACCCGGACGCGCCGCCGCACGAGCGCCACAGCATGGTGCTGGTGCCGATGGCGACCCCCGGCGTCACGGTGGTGCGCAACCTGCCGATCATGCACCACACCGCACCCGAAGGGCATTGCGAGATGCGCTTCGACAATGTGCGCGTGCCGGTCGAGAACCTCCTCGGCGAGGAGGGCAAGGGCTTCGCGCTCGCCCAGGCGCGGCTCGGGCCCGGCCGCATCCACCACTGCATGCGCTCGATCGGCCAGTGCGAGCTGGCGCTGGAGCTGATGTGCGCGCGCGCCGCCGAGCGCGAGACTTTTGGCCAGAAACTGCACCAGCACGGCACGGTCGCCGAATGGATCGCGCTCTCGCGCATGGAGATCGACCAGGCGCGCCTTCTGGTGCTGCGCGCCGCCTGGCTGATCGACCAGCAGGGCAACCGCGCCGCGCGCAACGACGTCGCGATGATCAAGGTCGTGGTGCCGCGCCTGCAGACCACGGTCCTCTCGCGCGCCATGCAGGTCTATGGCGCGATGGGCCTGACGCCGGACACGCCGCTTGCTTTCCTGTGGAGCTGGGGCCGCGCGCTGCAGTTCATCGACGGCCCGGACGAGGTGCACCTGCGCTCCGTGGCGCGCGCCGAGGTCCGCCGCCAGGAGGCCAACCACGTCGATGCCAGGAGCTACCTGACGCCGCCGGAGAAGCTCCGGACCTGAGATGGCCTGGCCCGACGATCCGCTGCCCGCGATCCGGCACGAGATCCACTTCGGCGATCGTCTCCTGCGCTGCTTCGCCGAGCGGCCGGCGAGCCTGTTCGCCATCTTCGAGCAGAGCCTGGCGGCCAACCCCGACGGCCTCGCGCTGATCGATCGCGACGAGCGTCTGACCTATGCGCAGCTCGCCGCCCGCATCGAGCACGCCTTGCCGCCAACCTCGCTGGGCACGGCATCGGCGCGTGCGATCGGGTGGCGCTGCTGCTCGGCAACGGCGCGCCGTTCGTGATCGCGCTGCTCGCCTGCGCGCGCCTCGGTGCGATCGCGGTTCCGCTCAACGTCCGCGAACAACCGGAGGGCCTCGCCTAGATGCTGCTGCAGAGCGGCAGCAAGCTTCTGATCCACGAGGCGGAGCTTGCCCCGGGCCTGCCCGATCTTGGCGCCCTGCCGCTTCTGGGGCATCGGATCGCTGATCGAAGGCCTTCACCTTCGATGCGCTGCTCGAGCAGGAAGCCCTGCACCAGGTCGCGCCAGATCCACCGTCCCGGCCGAGCAGGACGTGGCGGTGATCCTCTACACCTCGGGCACCACCGGGCGGCCCAAGGGCGCGATGCTGACCCACCTCAACATCGCGCATTCGGTGATGCTACTATGCGCTCTGCCGTCGGCCTCGGGCCGAAGATCGTGCGCTGCTCGCCACGCCGGCAAACCACGTCATCGGGCTGGTCGGGACGCTGCTGGCGATGCTTCACGTCGGCGGCAGCATGGTCCTGATGCGAACCTTCAAGGCGCGGCAGCTTCCTCGAGCTGATGGCCGCGGAGCGGGTCACCGTCATCAGCCTGGTGCCGGCGATGTACCATCTCTGCCTGCTGGAGCCGGATTTTTGCCGGGTTCGATCTGTCCTCCTGGCAGATTGCCCGCTTTGGCGGCGCCCCGATGCCGGAGGCGACGATCGGCCAGGCTTGCGAGCGCTTCTGCCGAACCTCCAACTCATGAATGCCTATGGCGCCACCGAGGCCACCGCGGCAATCGACGATGATGCCCTTCGGGCATACGGCGCGCCGTCCAGAGCAGCGTCGGCCAGGTCGTTGCCGTGCGCCGAGGTACGGATCATGGACGAGGCCGGGCGCGAGGTGCCACCGCGGCGAGCCGGGCGAGATATGGATCAAGGGGCCGATGGTGGTGCCGGGCTATTTCGCCAACGATACGGCGACCAGGGATGCGTTCGTTGCCGGCTACTGGCGCTCGGGCGACATCGGCGCGATCGACACAGACGGCTATCTCCACGTGCTCGATCGCCTCAAGGACATGATCAATCGCGGCGGCTACAAGGTCTTCAGCGCTGAAGTCGAGGACCTGCTTCATCGCCATCCGCAGATCGCTCGAGGTCGCGGTCGTCGCTCACCCCGATCCCGTGCTTGGCGAGAAGGTCCACGCCTTCGTCACCACGAGCGACAGCGGCTTGAGCGAAGAAGGGGTCCGCGCGTTCTGCCGCGCCCACCTCGCCGACTACAAGGTGCCGGAGTTCGTGACCATCGGTACGCGAGCCGCTGCCTCGGAACGCCATCGGCAAACTGCAGAAACGCATGCTGCGCCCGCGGATTGCGGAGATGGCTATGAGCGCCGTGGTGATCACCGGAGCGGCGGGCGATCTCGGCCGCGCCCTCTCGGCCAGCTTCTTGGCCGACGGCTACACGCGTGCTTCGGCGCCGACATCGCGCCGATCGAGCCGCGCGAGCGCCTGATCCCGGTCGCGCTGGACGTGACCGACCGGGCGGCGACCGTTTGCGCTCGCCGAGCGTGCCGCGGCCGAGCCCGGCGGCTTGAGCATCTGGATCAACGGCGCCGGAATCGTGCGTGTCGCCAAAGTCTTGGAGGCCGATCCTGAGGACTGGCAGCGGATCCTCGCCGTCAACCTCACCGGCACCTTTCATGGCTGCGCCGCAGCGCTCGCGGTCATGAGCCGGCAGGGCTCCGGCCGGATCGTCAACATCGGCTCGCTGTCCGGCCAGGTCGGCGGCACCGGCGTGCACCCGGCCTATGGCGCCTCGAAGGCGGGCGTCCATGCGCTGACCAAGAGCTATGCGCTGGAGGGCGCGCGCTACGGCGTCTACTGCAATGCGGTGGCGCCGTCGGTGATCGAGGGCGCGATGGGCGATCAGTTCTCGGAGCGCCAGCGCTCCCAGCTGGCGCAGGCCAACCCGCTGCGCCGCCTTGCCCGCATGGACGAGGTGGTCGATGCCGTGCGCTATCTCGCGAGCGATGCCGCGAGCTATACCAACGGCGTGATCCTGCCGGTCAACGGCGGCTCGTATCTGTAGGAGATGCCAGGCGTGGCAACGGGCGCGCTCGATCCGGTCACCCTCGCGGTCATCCAAAGCGGCCTCGTCCAGGTCTGCAACGAGATGGACCTCGCGTTCTGCCGCGCGGCGTTCAGCCCGGTGATCTCGGAGGCGATGGACCGCTCGGATGGCATCTACGGCCGCGATGGCTGCCTTGATCGCCCAGGGCGACCTTGGCCTGCCCGTGTTCGTCGGCACCATGCAGTTCTCGACCCAGGCGGTGATCGAGCGCGTGCCCGAGGTACGGCCGGGCGACGTGATCATCGTCAACGACCCCTATCTGGGCGGCACGCACCTGATGGACGTGCGTTTCACCAAGCCGTTCTTCTACCGCGGCGAGCTGTTCGCCTGGCTGGCCAACACCGGCCACTGGCCGGACACCGGCGGTGCCGTGCCGGGCGGCTTCTCGGCCAACGCCACCGAGGTCGAGCAGGAGGGCCTGCGCCTGCCGCCGGTCAAGCTCTACAAGGAGGGCCGGCTCGATCAGGAGATCCTGGCGATCATCCTCTCCAACATCCGGATCGCCGACCAGCGAATCGGCGACATCAAGGCGCAGGCCGCAGCGCTCACCGTCGGCGAGAAGCGCCTGACCGCCCTGCTCGACCGCTATGGCCGGCCGCTGGTCGAGGACGCGATCGCCGAGCTTCGCGCCCGCGCCGCGCAGCAGATGCGCGCCAGGATCGCCGAGATCCCGGATGGCGTCTGGCCAGGCGAGGCGTTCGTCGATTCCGACGGCGTCGACGACCGCCCGCTGCGCATCGCCATGACCATCACCAAGCGTGGCGAGACGCTGCATTTCGACATGGCGGGCTCGAGCCCGCCGTGCCGCGGCCCGATGAACAGCGTGCTCGCGACCACCAAGTCCGCGATCTACCTCGCGATCAAGCACATCTTTCCCGAAGTGCCGATCAATGCCGGCACCTTCGAGCCGCTGCTGATCGAGGATCCGGACGGCACTTTCCTCTATGCGAAGTATCCGCGGCCGGTCTCGGGCTGCGCCGCGGAGGTGAGCCAGCGGATCGCCGAGGCGGTCTTCAATGCGCTGGTGCCGGCCATCCCGCACCGCCTGTTCGCGGCCCCCGCCGGCACCTCGGGCAATTTCGCGCTGGGCGGTCTCGACCCGGACACCGGGCGCGGCTACGTGCTCTACATCCTCTCGGGCGGCGGCTATGGCGGCTCGGCGCAGGGCGATGGCCTGACCAACGGCTGCTCGACCATCGGCATCTCCAAGAGCCAGCCGGTCGAGGTGCTGGAGCAGCGCTATCCCGTGCTGTTCGAGGAGTACTCGCTGCACGAGGGCTCGGGTGGCGCCGGCCAGTTCCGCGGCGGTTTCGGCATCAACTACCGGCTGCGCCTCCTGCGCGGCAGCGGCGCGCGCGTCGATGGTGATGGACCACGGCAGGTTCGGCCCCAAAGGGGCGCAGGGCGGCGCCGACGGCGGCGTCAACAAGGTCCTGGTGCTGCACGCCGACGGCAGGCGCTACGTGCCGCCGCATCTTTCCAAGGCGCAGGACATCGAGCTTGCCGCCGGCGACGTGGTAGCGGTCTCGACGCCGGGCGGCGGCGGCTTCGGCGCGCCCGCCAAGCGCGATCCGCGCCTGATCGAGCAGGATGTGGGGCGCGGGTACTACACGGCCGAGGACGCCGCGCTCCGGTTCGGCCGCGAGGGCTGATGCGCTAACCGGCCAGCCGCCAGCGGGTTTTTTCCGGCCCGTCCTCCAGCACGACCCCGGCGGCGACAAGCTGATCGCGGATACGGTCGGCCTCGGCAAAATCTCGCGCCTTGCGCGCGGCGGCTGCGCGCCTCGATCAGGCGCTCGATCTCGGCGGGCTCGAGGCTGCTGGCACCGGTCTCCTGGAACCAGGCGGCCGGGTCCTGCCCGAGCAGCCCGAGGAGCGAGCCGGCAGCCAGCAGATCGGCCTTCAGCGCGCGACGCTCGCCATCATCGCTGCTGGCATTCGCACGACTGGCGAGCGCGAACAGCTCGGCGAACGCCTTGGGCGTGTTGAGATCGTCCTCGAGGGCTGCGAGCACGGCGGGCGGCGGCTCCGCCGGCTTGTCGAGCGCCCGGCAGCTGCTCGAGCGTGCGGTACAGCCGATCGAGCGCCTGCTTCGCCTGCGGCAGGCTGCCGGAGGACCAGTCCAGCGGCTTGCGATAGTGCGTGGAGAGCAGCGCGAAGCGGATCGCCTCACCCGGCGCCTCGCGCAGGAGGTCGCGCACCAGCAAGACGTTGCCGACCGACTTCGCCATCTTCTCGCGATCGACGTTGAGAAAGCCGTTGTGCACCCAGAAGCGCGCCAGCGGCGCGCCGCCGTGGGCGCAGCTGCTCTGCGCGAGCTCGTTCTCGTGGTGCGGGAAGCGCAGGTCCTGGCCGCCGCCGTGGATGTCGATCGTGGTGCCGAGATGCGCCTCGATCATCGCCGAGCATTCGATGTGCCAGCCCGGCCGGCCGCGGCCATACGGGCTGTCCCAGCCCGGCTGCTCGGGCGCGGACGGCTTCCACAGCACGAAGTCGGCCGGATCGCGCTTGTAGGGTGCTACCTCGACGCGGGCGCCGTCGATCATCTCTTCGCGCGTGCGCCGCGACAGGCGGCCATAGGCATCGAACGAGGGCACGTGGAACAGGACGTGCCCTTCGACCTCATAGGCGTGTCCCTTGGCGATCAGCACCTCGATCATTGCCAGCATCTGCGGCAGATGCGCCGTGGCAAACGGCTCGATGGTCGGCGGCAGGACGTTCAGCGCCGCCATGTCGGCATGATAGGCCGGCGTATAGCGGGCCACGATCGCGTCGGTCGGCACGTTCTGGTCCTGCGCCGCCTTGATGATCTTGTCCTCGATGTCGGTGATGTTGCGGGCGTAGAGCACGTCGCCGAAGCGATGCTTCAACAGCCGGAACAGCACGTCGAACACCACGGCCGCGCGGGCATTGCCGATATGCGGGTAGCCGTAGACCGTGGGCCCGCAGACATACATGGTCGGCCGCGCCGGATCGGCCGGCACGAACGCCTCCTTGCGGCCCGTGAGCGCATTGTGCAGCTTCATCGTCACGACTTCGTCATGAGAAGCGGTCCGGCCTGGTCGGTACGGCGCGCCGCTTAAGGTGGCAAGCCTGGCCGCGCCGCGCAAGGCGGCGCACGCTCAGCGTGGCGACGGGCTCGAACCGGCGTGGCCGGCGAGCGACCACCTCCACAGCAGCCAGACCAGGCAAAGATCGGCGAGCGCCAGCACGCACAGCACGAGACCGAGCAGGGCGTAGTCCTGCAGGAGCAGCACGCCGCTAGCACCACAGCCGAGCGCGCTTGCCAGCAGCAGCTTGCCGACGAGCGGGAGGCTGGTCGGTCCGGCCATGCCTTCCCTCCTGGGGCCTCGCCCCTCAGGTCGGCCGGCGGGCGCCGGCCATCGCCGGAAGGCTGCCGCCGAAAGGTTAAGGAGGGGTTACGGCCAGCGCGTCGGGTATCGCGGGCGCCATGCTAGCGACCGCGGAAGGTGGGTTTGGTCTTGGCGAGGAACGCCTGGTAGCCGGTGCGAAAGTCCTCGGTGCCGAAGCAGGCGTAACTCTCGTCGACCTCCTCGGCCGTCAGCGGCGCGGGCTCCATGAGCCGGCGCGTGAACTTCTTGTGCCAGCGCGCGACCAGCGGCGCGCCCTCGCAGATGCGGCCAGCGCTCGCCTCGACCTCGGCGGCCAGCGCATCGTCCGGCACCACGCGATTGACGAGCCCCATGTCGTAGGCCCGCTGCGTCCCGAAAACCTGGCCCTCCAGCAGGATCTCCATGGCGTTGGAGGGGCCGACCAGCTCGACCAGGGGCTGCAGCTCGGAATAGGCCACGACAAGGCCCAGGCGCTTGACGGGGATGCCGAAGCGGGCGCTTTCGCCGGCGATCCGCAGGTCGCAGCAGGTCGCAAGCTCGAGGCCGCCGCCGACGCAAAGGCCGCGGATCTCGGCGATCACCGGATGCCGGCAGCGAGCGATCGCGGCGAGCGCCGCATGGGTGTGCCTGGCGTAGCTGCGGGCCCGCTCGACCGAGCTGCGATTCTCCTCGAACTCGGCGATGTCGGCGCCGACCGAGAACGCCCGCTCGCCGGCGCCGGCGACGATCACGCAGCGCAGCGACGGATCGGCGTCGAGCTCGCCGAACAGCTCGCCCAGCCGGTCCCACATGGCGTTGTTGACCGCGTTCAGCTTGTCCGGCCGGTCGAGCGTGACCCGCGCGACCTCGCCCTGCAGCTCCACCCGCACCAGATCCATGGCCTGCCCTCCTCGCCGTCCTGCCGTGGGCCGATCATAGGGACCCGGCGCCGGGGTTGTCGCGGCTGTCGTACCCGACAGGCTTGCAGTACTCCGATTTCGGAGTTATATAACTTCGAGAATGGAGAATATCATGCTCCAGTATCCGGCAACCCGGCACGAGCCGTCGCCGCTCGTGGACCTCTCGGACAAGAGCGAGCGGGCGCGCCTCAGCCGTTCCGCGCTGCGCGCCTTCTTCAACATCATGCAGCGATGGTCGATCCGGGATGCCGATGCACGCGAACTGCTCGGCGGGATCGCATCGAGCACCTTCTACGACTACAAGCGCAGTCCCGACCGGGTGCTCGACCAGGACAGGCTGATGCGGATCTCCTATCTGGTCGGGATCTTCAAGGCGCTGCACATCCTGCACGGCGAGGACCTGGCCGACCGCTGGGTCCTGATGCCCAATCGCAACCGCATCTTCGGCGGCAGATCGCCCCTCGACTACATGCTCCAGGGCGGCGCTCCGGCGATGCAGACGGTGCGGCGGCTGCTGGACGCGCGCCGGGGCGGCGCGTGAGGCTGCCCCCGTCCTCGCCGATCGAGCGGCGCGACACCCACCGGCTGATCCCTTCCAAGCATGGCGAGAGCGTGCTCGCACAGATCGCCGACGACGACGCGCATCTTGGCGACATCTTCGATCTCGACCATGCCACCAACGAGCGTCTGATCGCCGAGAACGCCCTGCTGCCGGGGATCGGCATCAGAGAGCTGGTCTTCGATGTCCCGCACTATCGGATCGTCAATGCCGCTTTCTGCCACGCCCATCCCCTGGGCAGCCGCTTCGCCGGTCCCGATCGCGGCGCATGGTATGCGGGCTTCGAGCTCGAGACGGCCCAGGCCGAGGTGATCTTCCACAAAGCCGTGGCACTCGCCGAGATCGACCATTTTCACGACAGCGTCACCTACGACGACTACCTCGCGGACTTCGCAGGTGCCTTTCACGACCTGCGCGACGACCAGGCTTTCGCAGAATGCCTTGCCCCCGACAGCTACCTCGCCTCCCAGGACCTGGCCGCGGCGTTGCTCGAGGCAGGCTCGCCAGGCATCGTCTATCCGAGCGTCCGCAAGGCGGGCGGCACCAACCTCGTGTGCTTCAGGCCGGCGATGGTCGGCAATGTCCGGCTCGGGCCGACCTGGCGGCTCACCTGGCAGGGATCGCCCGAGCCCGCGATCGCGATCGAAGCCGAGGCCTGATCGCCGGACCTTCTTGCGGGCACGCCGTCACGGCCTGCGGCGGCGTCTCGAAGGCCACAGGTGTCCAGCCGGCCGCACGGCGGGCGCGCCGCTCGGGCTCCGATTCGCCATCGTAGCGCACCCTCACCCCCTCGCGCTCGAACGGGTGCGGCGGATCGAAGCTGTTGACGTTGATCGTCGCGACCGCCGACCCGTCCTGCGTCATGACCGCGCCGAGATAGGTGCCGCATCGGCGGCAGACGAGGTAGTCCGCCGTTCTGAGGCCGAAGCCGTAGCGGATCAGCAGGGCCGGATCGTGCACCAGGATGCGGGCCGTGCCGGCCGGGTCGGAGACGCACCGGGTGCCATGCCGGCGGCAGAACGAGCAGGCGCAGCTTCGCACCACGAGGTCTTCCGGCGCGCTCGGCAACTCGAACGTCACCTCCAGGTTGCCGCAGTGGCAGCGTCCCGCGAACCGGCGCACCTCTGCCATCAGGGCTTGTCCGCATCGAGCGCCCGCGAGGGCACGGCGTCGCTGATCGTGGGGTGCCTGGGGCGGTCGTCGACGATCTCGAGCCACGGCAGCTGCCGCGAGGTCCAGACGTGATCGTCGGGCCGGACGTCTTCCGGCCGGTCGAGGCTGCCGAGCGCCACCTGCACCCGATCCGGCAACACCGCCTCATGCATGGTGAGCGTGCTGCCGCAGCGAGCGCAGAAGCCGCGCTCGGCCTCGGCCGAGGAGCGATAGCGCGTCGGCTGCCCGACCTCCCACGCGAATGCGCCTACCGGAAAATGCACGAAGGTCGCAAACGCGGCGCCGGTCCAGCGCCGGCACATCGAGCAATGACAGCTGACCGCGCGAACGGGATCTGCGCTCGACCGGTAGCGGACGGCACCGCAAAGACACCCACCCTCCCAGTCCATGGCCTCCTCCAGCAGAGCCTCAGCAATAGAACAGCTCGACCAGCACCGCAATTTCTCCTGTGTTGTCGGGGGCTCCGTCCCGGACCGACGCACCTCAGATCAGGTTCAACAGATACAGCAGCAGCAGGACGCCGACAGCAAAGCAGCACGAGCGCCATGCCGAGCGGCATGAGCGTGGCCTTGAACGGCTGCACCGCCTGATCGTCGATCGCCCGGTTGATGTCGACGAACCGGTAGCTCGCGCCGAGGATCAGGACGATGGCGAGGCTCACCAGGGCTGACGCTCAGGCCGTGGATCTCGGCCTGCCGCGCGGCCGTGTCCTCGTTGTCCTGGGCAGTCAGCCCGAGGCTCGCCAGGAACAGATCGAGGCGCTCGATCACGAAGCCGAGCGCCATGACCGTGAGCCCGGTCCTGATCCATGCCAGGAACGTCCGCTCGTTCGCGGCGTGGTCGCTGTAGGATGGGATCATGCGAGCCTCCTTCGGCCTCAGGCCGTAGCGGGGCGCCGGCCCAGCAGATGCGCGAAGACCGCGCCCAGGATCGCGAGCGCAACGCCGAGCACGATGAAGACCGGCGCAAAGCCGATGTCGTCGATCAGCCGGCCGCACAGCCAGACGCCCGCCGCCTGGCCGAGGAACAGCACGTTGGCGAACGTCGAGACCGCGAGGCCGCGCGCGCCGGGCGTCATTTGCGTCGCATTCGTCTGGAGCGTGTTGTGCAGCATGTGGATGCCCAGGCCCAGCAGCACGATCGCGGGCGCCATCGCCAGCAGGCCGCCGAGGGCCACCACGAAGAACGCGAACGTGGTCGTCAGGCCGCCGACCAGCGCCAGGCCGCGCTCGCCGAGGGCAGCAGCAGGCGTCGCACGGTCAGGGCATAGGTCAGGCCGCCCAGCCCCATGCAGCCGAGCAGAAGGCCCACGATCGCGTAGTCGAGGTCGAACCGGGTGTGCAGCCAGGCACCGACGAAGGTGAACGCGCCGTAGAACAGGAAGCCCTCGATCGCCACTGTCACGAGGATCACCCGTGCCCAGGGCCGGCGCAGCAGGACGAGGTAGGCCTCGATCAGCGCTGCCGGGCCGGCAGCCTCGCTCAGCAGCGGCGGCGGCACGCGGCCCGAGCGCAGCTCGACCACGAGCAGGCATCCGACCAGCAGGAACACCCCGCCCAGCAGGAAGAATACGCCGCGCCATCCGACCAGGTCGCCGAGCACCCCGCCCGCGACCTGGCCGGCGATGATGCCGAGGATGGTCCCGGTGAGGAACCGCCCCAGCACCGTCTGGCGCTGCTCGTAGGGCACGTGATCGCCGATGAACGCGAGCGCCAGCGGCACGATCGCGGCCGCGGTGGCGCCGGCGACCAG
This sequence comes from uncultured Alphaproteobacteria bacterium, assembly GCA_963753315.1. GTDB lineage: Bacteria > Pseudomonadota > Alphaproteobacteria > Geminicoccales > Geminicoccaceae > DASUGG01. Next base: position 7,177 of record CAVWCI010000009.1, on the reverse strand, counting down.
GCGCGCCGCGCCGAGTGCTGCAAGCGAGTTGGCGAAGCCCGCGAGCGCCACCGTCGCCGCCGAGAGCAGGGTCATGAGCGTGACCAGCCGGTACTTGCCGAAGCGGTCGCCGAGCGCGCCCCAGACGAGCTGGCAGAGGCCGTAGGAGATCGCGAACGCGGTGGTGATCACCGACGCGTCGCCGAAGCTCACGTCCAGTTCGCCTGCGATCTGCGGGATCAGCGGGTCGGCGACGCGCATGGTCGCGACCGAGGCGAAGGCCGCGGCACTCAGGACGACAATCGGCCGGACGATCGAAGGGCCGCGCATCGGCTCCCCGGGCGCCGCACGCAGGCGGCGGACTGCAGCAAGCCGGGGATGCAAGATCACGGCCGGCGATCGGATCTCACAAGCACATTGTGTCGCGAAGGGGAACCATCGATTTTTCGCCGTCGCGGTGCCGGCAACGCGCGGCCCGCTCATAGCGGCCCCTTTGCCAGGAACGCCGCCGAACTCCACCTCGCCGCCTCCCTTTCCTCTTTCCGCATCGCGCCAGAAGACCTAAGGAACGGCAGGGAGTGGCGTTCGAGAGCGGAACGAGGATGACGAGAGCCGGCCGCAGACCACGACGTGAGCGGGACCCGGGCCCGAGCCAGGCCCCGCCGCGTCAGCTGTACAATCCCTATCCGCCCTTCGAGATCCTCTCGGCGGATCAGATCGAGACGATTCACCACGCGTCGCTGCGCGTGCTGGCCGAGATCGGGATCAACTTCCTGCTGCCGGAGGCGCGGGACATCCTGAGGGAGGCTGGCGCGGACGTCGATCCGGACGGGCCGCGGGTACGCTTCGACCCCGCTTTCGTGGAAGAGCGGATCGGCACCGCACCCGAAAAATTCACCCTGCATGCCCGCAATCCCGAGCGCAGCGTCGCGATCGGTGGCAATGCGATCAATTTCTGCATGATCGGCAGCGCGCCGCACGTCTCCGACCTCGAGCGCGGCCGGATCACCGGCAACTTCGCCGACTACTGCAATCTGCTCAGGCTCACCCAGAGCCTGAACATCTGCCACATGATCGCGGGCTACCCGGTGGAGCCGGTCGACCTGCCACCCGCGACCCGCCATCTGGACGCCGTCGCCGCCATGGCGAGCCTGTGCGACAAGACCTTCTACGGCTATGCGCTGGGCGCCGTACGCATTCGCGACTCGCTCGAGATCACGCGCATCGCGCGGCAGGCAAGCCACGCGCAGCTGCTCGCCGAGCCATCGATGACCACCGTGGTCAATTCCAACTCGCCGCTGCAGTACGACCGGCCGATGCTGGAGGGCATGATCGAGATGGCGCGCCACCGCCAGCCGATCATCATCACGCCGTTCACGCTCGCCGGCGCCATGGCGCCGATCACGATCGCAGGCGCCCTGGTGCAGCAGAACGCTGAAGCGCTGGCCGGCATCGTGTTCGCGCAGTGCGTGGAGGCGGGGGCCCCAGTCGTGTACGGCAGCTTCACCTCGAACGTCGACATGAGGAGCGGCGCGCCGGCGTTCGGCACCCCGGAATACGCGAAGGCGACGCTCGCCAGCGGCCAGCTCGCACGGCGCTACCGCCTGCCGTTTCGCGCTTCGAACGCCACCGCCTCGAACGCGCCGGACGCGCAAGCGGCCTACGAATCCGAGATGTCGATCTGGCCCTGCGTGCTGGCGCACTGCAACCTCGTCAAGCACGGGCTCGGCTGGCTCGAGGGGGGCTTGTGCACCTCCTACGAGAAGGTCATTCTCGATGCGGAGATGCTGCAGCTGATCGCCTCGTTCCTCGACCCGCTGGAGACCGACGAGGATGCGCTCGGCCTCGACGCGATGCGCGAGGTGGGCCCGGGCAGCCACTTCTTTCAGGCGGCGCACACCATGGCGCGCTACGAGCACGCGTTCTACGCCCCGCTTTTGTCGGACTGGCGCAACTTCGAGACCTGGCACGACGACGGCGCCATCGACGCGACGCACCGTGCGAACCGGATCTGGAAGGAGCTGCTCGCCGCCTACGAGCCGCCGCCGATGGATCCGGCGGTCGCCGAGGAGATCGCCGCCTTCGTCGCCAGGCGCAAGGAGCAGGGCGGCGTGCCGGAGGCTTGATGGCGCTTTCGCGGACCGCCGCGGCATGGCGGCCCGGCTTGCGAGACTTGTCGAGGGAGGGAACCAAGGTGTCGGATACGGTCGCCAATCTGGCGTCGTTGCTCTTCTTGGGGTTTTTCCTGGGCATGCGGCACGCGACCGATGCCGACCACGTCGTTGCGATCGCGACGATCGTCAGCCGGCAACGCACGCTGCGCGGCTCGGCGCTGATCGGCTGCGCCTGGGGGCTCGGGCACACGATCACCGTGTTCGTGGTCGGCAGCGCGATCATCCTGTTTGGCGTCGTGATTCCGGCGCGAGTGGGTCTCGCCATGGAGTTCGCCGTCGGCATCATGCTGGTCCTGCTCGGCCTGATAACCCTCACCGGCCTTGGTCGGGTAGTCCGCGGGGTCGCGGCGTCTCATGCAGGTGGAGGCGTGTTGCGGCAGGCCCATGGCCAGGGCCACGATGGCTTCTCGCACGACCTTCTGCACGACCACACGCACGCCCACGGCGACTACATCCATCAGCATGCTCATGGGCACGGCGCCGAAGACCATGGACACCGCGACGACCAGACGCCGCTCGCCCGGGTCGACGGCAGGTTGGGGGACTCGACCCTCTATCACTATCTGCGCCCGCTGGTCGTGGGCATCGTTCATGGGCTCGCCGGATCGGCCGCGGTCGCCTTGCTCGTGCTGACGGCGGTGCGTGATCCGGGATGGGCCATGGCCTACCTGCTGCTGTTTGGCGCCGGGACCATCCTCGGCATGATGCTGATCACGATTGCGCTGGCCGCGCCGTTCGCCTTCAGCTGGACCACATTGCCTCGGTTCAACTGGCAGCTTCGCGTCGCCTCGGGCCTGATCAGCTTCGCTTTCGGCCTTCTGCTGATCTACGAGATCGGCTTTGCCGATGGCGGGCTGTTCACCGCCACGCCGACCTGGCAGCCGCATTGAGACGTGCCAAGGCCTCATGGCGAACCTGCATGACTCGAGCGCCTCCGTCAGGCCGCGCGTCTTTTCGTTTGACCAGTCATCTGCCAACGGCTTAATTGAGCGATAATTGCACAAGTCGGCTGGCGGAGGGGAGAATCCAGTCGATCCGACTACCTCAAGTAGGTGCGCTGCTGCTGGCGGGCGTGATTGTCGCGTTGACGGCAGTGGTCGGCTATGCGTTGCAACGCGAGTTGGCGCGGCAGCCGGGAGGCGATGCCGCCGAGCCGGTGGCTGCTGCCGCTCCGATAAGGGTGCTCAGCGCCGACGAGGAGGCTTACGCGGCGGCGTTGTGGCCGATCCACCGGGAGGCGAAGCTCGCGGCCTTGGGCATGACTTTCGCAGGCATCGCCTACAAGACGAACGACCAGGACCCAAGCCGGCTCGGAGCCGAGGTTGCGCCGCTCGCTCAGAGCTTCGGGGCAGCGATCGCGAAGGCGGAAGCGCTCGACGTGCCGGCCTCGATGCGCGAGGTGCACGAACGCTATCTCGGAGTGCTGACATTGTACGAGAACGCCGCTGAGGCGACTCTCAGGACTGCGCGGGACGGCAGGGACGAGCGCTTGATCGACGCGCAAGAGATGAGCTTTCGCGCGGCCGAGGATGCGCTCAGGGTTGGCGATGTTCTGTGGCCCGGCGAGTACAAGCCACATTGAGACGTTAGTATTGAGACGTTAGTGGCGCCTGACGGCGGCAACAAAGGTTGCGGAGCAACCGGGAGGATCAGCTGATGAAGAAGCTCTTGGGGGCGTTGGCGACGGTGGGCTTTACGGCAGTCGTCGGTGTCGGAGGTGCGCTGGCCCAGGCGCAGATCCAATGCTCGGTCTGGCTGGTCGAGAGCAGCCGGTTCATGAACGTGCCCTTCGGCGCCTTCATGCCAGACAGGGCGTTCGTACCTGGCAGCACGAACCCGAACAACAGCATCAACACCGTCAACCTGCCGGTCAACGTCGGCGTGATCAAGTGCGGCGAGGAGCTGATCCTGTACGATTCCGGTTGGAAGCAGCAGGACTACCTGACCATGACCGGCTCCGATCACTGGGCCGCGCTGCCCGACCAGCTCGAGCTGCTCGATTTCAGCGCCGACCAAGTGACCAAGATCGTGATTGGCCACGGTCACTGGGACCACGCCGGGCAGCTCACGGATTTCCCGAACGCGGTCCTCTACGTTCAACGCGAGGAACTCCGCGCGATCGAGTGGGCTCTCAACTATCCCAACCCCAAGATCAGCGCCGTCAACACCGACCCGGGCGGCTGCATGCGCACGCCGGCCTGTGGTTACACGCCACTCACGCTCGACGAGATCTACGGCAAGGTCCTGCGCGGCCAGGCGGTGATCGTCGACGGCGAGATGGAAATCCTGCCCGGCATCAGGATCCACCCCGCATTTCGGGCGCATACCGCCGGATCTCAGCTGCTCGAGGTGCCGACCAGCGTCGGCAAGCTGGTCTTTGGCTCCGACGCTTACTCCTCCTGGGAGGGAATTCGGGATTGGATGGTCGCCAACGTGCAGCAGACCGATTCGGTCCAGCAGTTCCTGGCCTATGAGAAATGCTACAAGATCACCGGCGGCTACGAGAACTGCGTCGCCGCCCACGAGCCTCTGTCCTACACCGACAAGTATCCGCTCACCAAGAATGCCTGGGAAGGCCCGAACGGCTCCCGCATGGCCGAGATCGCGCTCGCCCCGGGCGAGCAGTCGCGCAAGCCCTGAGCCAGGCTGTCACTTTCGTGGGGGGCCGGCGCACCGGCCCCCCACAGGGGCTTGAGCGTTCGCGAGCCCGCCGCACGCTTCATCTCGTCATCAAGGCGTTCGCGGTTGCTCTGATGCTGGCGAGTGCCAGTGTCGGCGCGCACGATCCTAGCGCCTACGGCGGTCTGTTCCGCTCCCGCGACCTCGGCAAGACCTGGCTCAATGCCGATGTCGGGCTGTTCCTGAACGCAGCGCTTGCGGTGGCGGTCGATCCAGCCGATCCGAACCACCTCTTGATGGGCACCGATACTGGCCTGCTGCGATCGCGCAACGGCGGGCGGAGCTGGGCGCTCGAAGGCCAGGGCCAGATTATCGGCGCCGTGTTCGCGCTCGAGTTCTCGCCAGACAACCGCAGCGCCCTTGGCGCCGCCCCGAGCGGCGTGTTCCGGTTCGAGGACGGCGAATGGACCAACGCCGCGGCGGCGCAGGCTGCGGCGCCTGCACGCGCCATCGTCGGGGACGCCGGCCGGATCTATCTCCTGGGGCAGCGTGAGCTGTTCGCCAGCGACGACGGCGGCCGGAGCTTCAGCCGCATTCCGGCAATGCTGCCGGAAGGGGCGGAGATGACGGCGCTGGCGGTGGCGAGAGATCCAAAGGAGATGCTGCTCGCGGTGATCGACGGCGCGCTGATGGCGAGCGAGGATGGCGGCCGTCAGTGGCGGCGCCGCGGCGATGGCCTCGGCGATGAGCCGATCGACACGATCGTTCTCGACCCTTCGATGCCGAACCGGATCTGGGCCGCGGCGGCGGACCGCATCCATGTCAGCCACGATCTGGGCTCGACCTGGCGTGCGGTCGGACAGGCGCTACCCGGCCCTGGCACGAACGTGCGCGGCATCGCAGCAGACCCGACCGCGACCACCCTGGTAGTGACGACGGCGAGGGGCATGTACCGCAGTGTGGATGGCGGTTCGACCTGGGCTCTCACGGAGGGCAACCTGCCGGTTCACCTCGAGGCCGGGCCTTTGGTGCGCGACCCGAGCGATGCGCGCACTCTCTATGCCGGGTACTCCCTGATGCCCTATGCGGAGGTGTGGCGCACCGCGCTCGAGGGCAGCAACCTGCTGGCCCGAACGGATCCGGTCAGTCTCGCGGGCGGCCTCGCATTCGTGCTGCTGCTCATGATCGGCGGGGCGCTGCTGGTCCGCTGGCTCGCGCGCCGGCGCACGGCCGGGGCCGCATCGGGCGGCGCATCGCCATGACCCGGCTTCTGCGCTCACCGCTTGCTCTCGCGGCGCTGGGGGTGATGGCAGCGGTGCTGATCGGCGCCACGGCCTGGCTCGCGACCGGCGGCTGGTCCCGTGTCCGCTTCGTCGAGTATCGGATGCCAGAAACGGAGGACATGCCGGTCGCCGTGGCGGCGGCGGCCGACGGCACCGTCTGGTTCACCATCGACGGCGCGGCGGCGCTCGGACGGGTGCGCGACGGCAAGGTCGACCGACTGCCGAAACCGGGCAAGAGCCTGGACCCGCTCGGCCTCGCCGCGGCGCCGGACGGCAGCGTCTGGTACACCGACAACGCCGCCGGCGTGGTCTCGCAGATGACGCCGGGCGGCGCGGTGGCGAGCTTCGCGCTCGATACCCCGATCGTCCGGCTCGGACGGCTCTCGGTGGCCCCGGACGGCGCTGCATGGTTTGCCGAGGCATCCGGTTACAGTATCACCCGGCTCGAAGACGGACAGTTCACCCGGCACCGCTTCGAGTCGCTCTTTGGGGGCCCTTATGGCGTCGCCGTGGCTGACGACGGGACTGTTTGGGCGACGCTCCAGGCGGGCAACCAGTTGCTGCGCATCGCTCCCGACGGCGCCCTGAAGGTGTTCAACGTGCCACGCCCCGGGGCCGTGCCGACCGATATCGCGGTTGCGCCCGATGGCGCCATCTGGTTCGTCGAGTTCCGGGGCAACAGCATCGGCAGGTTCCGGGACGGCGAGTTCGTCCATTTCGCGGTTACAGAGGAGAACGCCGGGCTGACCGGCATCGCGGTCGCAAAGGATGGGGCGGTGTGGTTCGGCATGCTGCGTGCCGGCAGCCTCGGCCGGCTGCGGGATGACGAGCTCGAGACGTTCGAGCTGCCGCGCGATGACGCGCGCCCTTATAGCGTCGCCGTCGATCGCGACGGCAACGTCTGGTATGCCGACATCCGCGGCTATGTCGGCATGCTGCCCGCCCGCTATGCGCTGGAATAGAGGGGCGCGTCAGCCCGGCAGCGCCGCGAGCTGGTAGGCGGCCCTCACGGTGAGCACGACGCCCATGCCGAGGATCAAGAGCGTGGTTGCGATCTGCACGCGCGCGACCCAGATGCTGCTGAGCCACTCAAGGATCTTCTGACCGACCTTGGCGGCGATC
>CAVWCI010000008.1:0-31294 GCA_963753315.1 uncultured Alphaproteobacteria bacterium | reverse complement strand
CCTCCTTGCGGGTGACCAGCGGGCTTACCGGGTGGAAGACGAACATCGCCGCGACCTTGTCGGAGGTCAGAAGGTTCGCCTGCTGCACCAGCTCGCGCCGCTTCGCCGGGTCCGGGGTCACGCTCTGCTCGGCGACCAGCCGGTCGACCTCGGCATCGGAGAAATAGCCGAACGGGTACTTCTCCTTGTCGCGCGAGTGGGCGTTGAACTTCGAGTTCGTGGTCATGAAATCGACCAGCCCGTCGTCGGGATCGAAGTCGCCGCCGCTGTTCTGCACCAGAAGGTCGAAGTCGAGCCGTGTCGCGGCGCTGGCCCAGCACGGTGACGTCGACCGGGTCGAGCTGGATCTCGACGCCGAGCTCGCGGCGCATGATGTCGGCCAGCACCTGGCCGCCGCGGCGATCTTCGGGGTTCAGGGTCAGCACCAGGGGCGGCATGCCCTCGCCGTTCGGATAGCCGGCCGCGGCGAGCAGCTCGCGGGCCGAATCCGGCTGGTAACGTTGCTGGCTCTTCTCGGCGATGGCCGGATCGTACATGGCGGTGAGCGCCGGGTTGATCGAGCCGAACGACGGCGTGCCGAAGCCGAGATTGCCGATCTCGATGTAGCGGTCGCGATCGAGCGCGCGGGCGAGCGCTGCCCGCACCTGGAAGCCCGGCTCCTTGCAGCAGCTCCTCGAGCGGCTTGTTGAAGTCCGGGACCTGCATCGGGCTCGCGCCAGGGGTTCATGTAGATCGCGTAGAAGCCCGGCCGCGGCGCCATGTCGACGACGATGTCGGGGTTGGCCTGGAAGCGATCGATCAGCTCGGCCGGCACCGGCGCGCCGCCGATGATCTGGATGTCGCCGGCCTCGAGCGCGGCCGCGAGCGGCTCGGACTCCAGGATCGGCTGGATGACGACCGCATCGAGCTTGGGCCGCTCGGGATCGTAGAAGTTCTCGAACGCCTCCAGGTGGACCGGCTGGCCGAGCGTGTGCTCGGCGACCCGGAACGGGCCGGTGCCGACCGGGGTCAGGCCGTACTGCGCTTCGCCCATCTCGTCGATGGCGCGGCCGTTGACGATGGTCAGCGCCCGGCCGCTGGCGCGCTCGGTGGTCTTGACCAGGAACGAGGCCTGCGGCCGCTCGAGCTTGAAGCGCACGGTCAGAGGATCGACCGCCTCGGCATCGAGGACGTTGACCAGCACCTGGCTGTGGATCGACTTGGCGGGATCCTTGGAGCGCCGGTAGGTGTACACCACGTCGTCGGCGGTCAACGGATCGCCGTTGTGGAAGGTCACGCCCTCACGCAGGTGGAAGGTGTACTCGGTGCCGTCGTCGGAGACGGTCCAGTCCTGCGGCGAGGTCCGGCTGCGCGACGAAGTCGCCGTTGATGTGGGTCAGGCCCGAGAGCACGTTCGAGCTGATCTGGAACTGCTGCACCTGGTCGATCCGGGCCGGATCCAGGGTCGTGATCTGGGACAGGCCGCCCCAGCCGCCCAGCAGCGTGCCGCCGCGCGTCTGCGCCCGCGCGCGGGCGCGGCGCCGAAGCCCGGCACCAGATGCATCGGCGGTGAGCGTGCCGGAGGCGGCCATCAGCCGCAGCACCGTGCGGCGCTCGAGCCGGGGCCCGGAGAGCTTCGCCTTCGAGAGGCCGTACAAGGGGTCGCGCGGATCGAAGTCGTAGGCGTCCTTCAGATCGTTCTGGATCTTTGCCTTCTGCTGCGCGCTGAGACTGGCGAAGCGGTCCCGAAGCATTGCCTTCCTCCCACGTTCATGGCCGCCGGCTGCGCCGATCACCCTACTACGGGCGGGGCGGCGATCAAGCACGGCGACCGGCGGACAATCGCGCAGCCGAACTTACGAGCGGTCGTGCAGCTCGTGCTTGCGAAAGCAGGCGGCGCGATGGCCCTGGCTCATCGTCTCGAGCGGCGGGAAGCTCTGCGCGCAGCGCGGGATCGCGAAGCGGCAGCGCGGCCGGTAGGAGCAGGCCCGATCGAGCCGCGCGAGGTCGGGCGGCTGGCCCTCGATCGGCACCAGGCGCACCGAGCGCGGCAGGTCGAGGCGCGGCACCGAGGCCATCAGGCCGATCGTGTAGGGGTGGCCCGGCCGGGTGAAGATCTCCTGGGTCGTGCCGGTCTCGACGATCCGCCCGGCATACATCACGTTGACCCGGTCGGCGTAGCGCGCGACGACGCCGAGATTGTGGGTGATCAGCACCAGCGCGACCCGCAGCCGGCGGCTGAGGTCCTTCATCAGCTCGAGGATCTGGGCCTGGATGGTGACGTCGAGCGCGGTGGTGGGCTCGTCGGCGATGATCAGCTTCGGCTCGCAGCTGAGCGCCACCGCGATCATCACCCGCTGGCGCATGCCGCCGCTGAGATGATGCGGATACTGGCGCAGGCGCCGCTCCGGATCGCCGATGCCGACCAGGCGCAACAGCTCGACCGCGCGCGCCTCGGCCGCCGCGCGCGAGAGGCCGAGATGCCGGCGCATGCCCTCGCGCAGCTGCACGCCGATGCTGAGCACCGGGTTGAGCGAGGTCATCGGCTCCTGAAAGATCATCGCGATCTCGCGGCCGCGGATCTCGACGATCCGATCCTCGGGCAGAGCCAGCAGATCGCGGTCCTCGAAGCGGACGCGGCCGCCCACGACGCGGCCGGGCTGCGGCACGAGGCCGAGCACCGCGAGCGCGCTCATCGACTTGCCGCAGCCGGATTCGCCGACAAGGGCCACGGTCTCGCCGGCATCGACGGTATAGGAGATGCCGTCGACCGCTTTGACGAGGCCATGCGCGCTCGGGAACTCGACTTTCAGGTCGTCAATCTCGAGCAGTCTGGTCACCGCCGCCCCTCGCTGCTCGCCCGTCGCCCGCAGCGCGGGCAAGCCCACGCTAGGTGCGCGCCCCGGCATGGTCAATCGGCGGAGGCTCGGCTCCGCTGCGGGCTGGTGCCGAAATACGCGGCGACGGCGTCGATCTGGGCATCGCTCAGGCGCCTGGCGATCGTCGCCATGATGTGGGCATAGGCCGTGCCGCCGCGGATGCCGGCGCGGAACAGGCGCAGCTGCTGCGGCGAGGTAGTCCGGCGTCTGGCCGCGCAGCGCGGGATAGGCGGGGTAGCGGGCGCCGGCCGGCTCGTGGCAGGAGACGCAGGCCGGAATGCCGTCGGCCGGCACGCCGCGGCGCGCGATCTCCTCGCCGGGCCCGTCGCTGCCGCCGCGGTCGGCGCCGAGCGAGCCTGCCGCTCGGCATAGTGCGCGGCGAGCCGGCGCATCTGCGGCTTCGCTCAGCGGCACGGCCGCCGGCTGCATGATGCCGCTGTGGCGGCGGCCCTGGGCGTAGGCCTGCAGCGAGGCGAAGAGATACGCCTCGCTCTGGCCGGACAAGGATCGGGAAGGCGCCGACGCCCCGGCCCTTGCCGTCGCGGCCGTGGCAGCGGGCGCATTCGGCCAGCACCGGCTCGAACGGGTCGGCGAGCCCCTCGAGCCCGGCCTCGTAGCCTGCTCGTCCGCCAGCTCGCCGAGCGCCAGCGCGCGGTACGCCTCCGGCTCCATGTCGGGCAGTTGCAGCAGAAAAGCCACCATCGCCCAGACCTCGTCGGTGCGCTCGAGCGCGGCCCAGGCCGGCATGCCGGTGAACTTGACGCCGTGCCGGACGATCCAGAACAGCTCGTTCGGCTCCCATTCGGCGATCTTCTCCGGCAGGAAGGGCGGCGGCGGGGTCATCGCGAGGGCGATCGCCGAGCGCGGCTGGCCGGGCGCGCCGTGGCAGGGCGCGCAGCCGCTGGCGTAGTGGCCGGCACCGCGGTGGACCAGCGCCGGGTCGTCGAGCGGCGGCGCCTCGATGCCGCCGCGCGTGGGTCTCGACCGACTGGCGCATGGCGTAGTGCAGGAACCAGTCGGTGATCGCCCAGTGCCCGGTGCTGGCGCCGACGTTGAACAGGCCGGACCAGGCGAACAGCAGGCCCGCCGAGCAGCCCCACGGCCGCCAGGATCAGGAGACGCCGCCAGGTGAGGCCGCATCACCGGCTCCGCTGCGCGGATCGCGAGCGCGCGCGCCGGCTCGCGCAGCAGCCGGGCCATCAGCACGAGCCCGCCGACCAGATAGCTGGCGCCGCCGACCAGCAGCATGACCGCGCCGCCGAGCTGCTGGTCGTCGAGCGGCGTCGAGCGCCCGCGATCGCCGGCAGCATGCGCGTGGTCGTAGAGCGGGCGCGGGCTCAGCGCCAGCAGCGCGCCGAGCAGCGTCATGTGCATCGAGGTGAGGAACAGGCCGAGAATGCCCGCTCCCCAGGCCGGCGCGCGCCGGGCCGCGGCCCCGGCCGAAGGCGGCGAGCCAGACCAGGAGGCCGGCCGCGAGGAACGAGACCTGCTCGAGCGCCAGAGCCGGCGTCGAGCCGCGCGCGGCGGCGTGCAGGACCGGCGCGTGCCAGCCCCAGACCACGACGAACTCCAGCGCGATCGCGAGCATCGGCGCGAACAGCAGCGGGCGCAAGCGGCGTCGGGTCGAGGCGCGAGCCGGCGAGCCCGATCGCGAGCAGGGGTGCCGCGATCGCGACCACCGCGATGTGCACGCCCATGTGGCCGGCGAAGCCGAGCTGCCGAGGCACCAGCGACCGGGCCCGAGCCAGGCCAGCGCCAGCACCAGGCCGCCCGAGGTCGCCAGCAGCGCTCGCATCAGCGGCAGCTCGCGACGAACAGCGGCCGGCAGCGCCACGAACAGCGTCGCGACGAAGCTGAGCCCGCTCAGCAGCAGGGTCGCATAGGCGAGGAAGCGCCGCCGGTCGTGGATCGTGTCGGCGTCGTGCGGCGCCGGCCTGCCTTCCATGAAGTGGCCGCGCCGGAAGGCCTGGATCGCGCAGGCGGCGATGCGCGGCGAGTGCCACGACGGTGAAGCCCGCGATCCACCAGCGCACGGTGCGCGAGATCGGCCGACGGCGGCCGCGGCCTTGGCGCAGAAGATCGCCGCCAGGATGTAGCAGGCCAGGAAGTGCACCGCCCAGATGGTCGGCGCGACGATCATCGCCCACAGGCTCTCGCCCGGCACGCCGGCATCGGGCATGGTGCGCCGTTCGCCATCACGCCACCATCGGGAACAGCGCCACGACCGCCACCGTGATGAGCGCGGTCGCCGCCACGAAGTGCCAGAACAGCGTGACGTTCCAGATGTCGATGTCGTGCGTCGGGCGTCAGCCGGCCGGCGAGGCTGCCGGCGATGCAGTAGAGCTGCATGATGATGCCGGCGCCGACGTGGAGCACGGTCCAGATCAGGAGGATCCACACCATCGCCGGGATAGACGTGGGCGGTCGGATCGAGGCCGGCGAGCCACGGGCCGGCGAGCAGCGCCGCGCCGCCGAGGCCGGCGAGCGCCGCGGCCGCCGCGAGCGCGCCCGCATCGCCCGCACGCTGCTCACGCGCTGTTCCAGCCGCGCGCCAGCAAGGTCAGAAGCCACGCTCGCGAGCAGCAGGACGAGCGCCGAGCAGCGGCCAGACGAGGCCCGGGCCGGGCGACGGCTCGGGCGGAAAGTCGGCGTGGACCGTCCAGAAGAAGAAGTAGCCGAACACCAGGCTCAGCGAACGCGGTCATGTCGCCGAGCATGGTGATGAACATCGCCCACCAGCCGACCGAGCGCGGCCCGGACGCGTAGAGCGGCAGGCGCAGGCCGAGGCCGACGTCCTTCTCCGGCTTCTCGGGGATCAGCGCGGTGCCGGTCCAGAGCCAGGCGCAGGATCGCGCCGAGCGCGAGCGCGGCGCTGACCAGGCGCGGCGACGTACATGTGGAAGGTCGGGAAGATGAAGGCGCCGCCGGTGAAGACCGCGGCGATCATCGGCAGGAAGCTCGGGCCGGCCACGCGCAGGCACTGCTCGGGCTCGGCATCGATGCTCGAGGTGACCAGGGTCTCGCGCTCGCCCTCCTCGGCGTCGGGCAGATAGAAGCGGCCCTCGTCGACGTCGCGCATGAAGTCCTTCTGGTCCCACAAGGGGTAGCGGCTCTCGATCAGCGGCACCGTGCGCACGCCCCAGGGCTCGCCCGGCATCTCGGCGAGCCATTCGAGGGTGCCGGCGTTCCAGGAGTTGCGCGCGGCGTAGGGCTCGCGGCCCTTCGGCCGCAGCACGTCCCAGACGACGACCAGGAAGCCGGCCGCGAACACGAAGGCGCCGACCGTCGAGATCAGGTTCAGCCAGTCCCAGCCGAGCCCTTCGGGATAGGTGAAGACGCGCCGCGGCATGCCGCGCAGCCCGGTCAGGTGCATCGGCACGAAGGCCGAGGGTGAAGCCGGTGAGCATCAGCCAGAACGCCGATCCGGCCGAGGCGGTCGGACAGCTTGCGGCCGGTGACGGCGGGGTAGAAGTAGTAGACCCCGGCGATCACCGGGAACAGCATGCCGCCGATCAGGGTGTGGTGCAGGTGCGCGACGACGAAGTAGCTGTCGTGCGCCTGCCAGTCGAACGGGGCGAGCGCCACCATGACGCCGGTCAGGCCGCCGACGACGAAGATCGCGAGCGCGCCGGCGACGAACAGCATCGGCACCGAGGTGATCACGCGGCCGAGCAGGAGCGTCGCGATGAAGGCGAAGATCTGCACGCCGGTGGGGATCGCCACGGCTTCGGAGGCGGCCGAGAAGAAGCCGAGCGAGATCGCCGGCAGCCCGGTCGTGTACATGTGGTGGACCCACAGGCCGAAGCTCAGGAAGCCGGTGCCGACGGCGGCGAGCACGATCCAGGTGTAGCCGAAGATCGGCCGCTGCGCGAAGGTCGGCACGATCATCGCGACCAGCGCGATCGCCGGCAGGAAGATGATGTAGACCTCGGGATGGCCGAAGATCCAGAACAGGTGCTGCCAGAGCAGCGGGTCGCCGCCGCGCTCCGGATCGAAGAACGGCCAGTCGAAGGCGCGCTCCATCTCGAACAGGAGGTCGCCCGCGATCAGCGGCGGAAAGGCGAACAGGATCATCCCGCCGACCACCAGGATGTACCAGCTGTAGAGCGGGATCAGATTGATCCGCATGCCGGGCGGGCGGCATTTGAGCACGCCGACGATCAGCTCGACCGCGGCCGCGATCGAGGCGACCTCGATGAAGCGAGAGGCCCAGGAGCCAGATGTCGGCGCCGATGCCGGACTGCTCGACGTCGGTCGTGAGCGGCGGATACATGAACCAGCCGCCGCTCGGCGCCGCATCGAAGAAGATCGAGCCGGAGACGAAGATGCCGCCGATCAGGAAGCACCAGAAGCCATAGGCCGAGAGGCGCGGGAACGGCAGGTCGCGCGCCGCCAGCATCTCGGGCAGGATCAGGATCGAGAACGCCTCGAACACCGGCACCGCGAACAGGAACATCATCACGCGTGCCGTGCAGCGTGAACAGCCTGGTTGTAGAAATCGGCGGACAGGAAATCGTTGTCGGGCACCGCGAGCTGGGCGCGCATCAGGAGCGCGAGCACGCCCGCGAACAGCATGAAGGCGAAGGCGGCCGCGGTATACCAGACGCCGACCTCGGAGTTGTTGACCGCCGACCAGTAGCGCCAGCCGCGCGGGCGTCTCCCAGGCCTTGAGCAGGCGCTCGGCCTGGGCCTTCTGGCGGGCGCGATCGGCGTCGGCGGACGGGCGCATCGAGGCTCATTCGAGGCCCTCGAGATAGGCGGCGATCGCCTCGACGTGGCCTCGCCGGCAGCGCGCCGAACGAGGGCATGCGCGAGCCGGGCTTGATGGTCTCGGTCATGGCGTGATCCAGCGCACCAGGGCGTCGCGGTCGTTGGGCAGGATGCCGGCGGCGAGCGTGGCGCGACCGGCGAGATGGGTGAGGTCGGGGCCGATCGTGCCTGCGGCGCCGGTGCCGCGCACCGCATGGCAGGCGCCGCAGCCGACCTGATCGAACAGCGCCTGGCCTTGCGCCGCCAGCGGCGTCGCCGGCGCGGCGGCGCCTGCCGCCTCGCGCGCCAGCCACTGCTCGAACGCGGCCGGCTCCATGACCTCGACCGAGAAGGCCATCAGCGCGTGCGACTCGCCGCAGAACTCGGCGCAGACGCCGCGGAAGCTGCCGGTGCGGGTCGGCTCGAGGACCAGGCGGTTGACGCGGCCGGGGATCATGTCGACCTTGCCGCCGATCGAGGGGATCCAGAAGGCGTGGATCACGTCCGGGCTGGTAAGCTCGATCTCGACCCGCTGGCCCTTGGGCAGGCGCACCTCGTTGGCGCTGGCGACCGGCGCGTCGCGCCCCGGCAGGTGGTAGTCGACCCGCCACCACCACTGCTCGCCCGAGACCGCGATCTCGAGACCGTCGCCCGGCGCGCGCAGATCGGCCATCAGGGCCAGGCCCCAGGTCGAGCAGGCCGGCCAGCACCGCGGTCGGCACGACGAGGCCGCCCCACAGCAGCAGCGCGCTCGCCGGCGCGCTCGCCGTGGCGGCGCTCGGGCGCTACGCGGGTCGCATAGACACGGCGCCGATCACCAGGATCCAGATCAGCGCAGCGCCGCCGAGCATGACCCAGAACAGACCGGCGATCCGCTCGGCGCCGTCGCCCGCCGGATCGAGCGCCGACTGCGGCCCCGAGCATGCCGTCAGCGCGAGCGCCCAGAACAGGCTGAGCAGGAGGATGCCGAAGCCGGCCCGACGCCGACGAACGCCAGGCAGGACGACACGCAGGATCCGCATCGGCGTCTCGGCAATCGCGGGCGCTTTTAACATCAAACCTATGAACAACGGCGCCGGGCCGGAAGTTCCCACTTAGAGCGCCGCGCGGCGACCTTCCTGATCGCTGCGAGCGGGGAAGAGCGCCCCCTCACGCCTCCTGCGGCATCGGCCGGCGCCACCACGCGAGCAGCCGCGTGATCAGCGGGAAGAGGAAGGCGCCGACCGACAGCAGCAGGAAGAAGAGGCAGATGCCGCGCTCGAAGAACAGCCAGAGGTTGCCCTCGAAGATGATGTAGGACTGCTTGACGCTCTCCTCGAGCAGCTCGCCCAGAACCACGCCGATCACCACCGGGGCGAGCGAGAAGCCGCGCAGGCGCATGATCAGGCCGACGACGCTGGCGATGACCATGACCGCGAGGTCGACCACGGAGTTGCTGAAGGTATAGGCGCCGATCACGCAGAAGACGCCGATCGCGGGCCAAAGATAGCTGTCGTCGACGAGCGAGATGCGGGCGAACCACTTGGCCAGCAGGACGCCGATGAAGAGGAAGACGACGTTGGCGACCAGCAGCGCCGCGAACAGGGCGCCCAGGAAATCGGGCTGCTGCTCGAACAGCATCGGTCCCGGGCGCAGGCCCACCATGATCATGACGCCGAGAATCATGGCGGTCGTGCCGCTGCCCGGGATGCCGAGTGCCAGCGTCGGCACCATGGCGCCGCCGACGGCGGCGTTGTTGGCCGCCTCCGGCGCCGCCACGCCCTCGATCGCGCCCTTGCCGAACTGGTCCCGGTTCTTGGACCAGCGGCGCGCCTCGTTGTAGCCGACCAGCGAGGCGACCGTGCTGCCGGCGGCCGGCAGGATGCCGATCAGCACGCCGATCACGCTGGTGAAGCCGATGGTCGGCAGGCAGCGGCGCATGTCCTCGCGGCTCGGCAGGGCGAGCGCGGCGCTCGCCAGCAGGCGCCGGTCATGCTCCGGGTTGAGGACCTGGATCAGCAGCTCGCTGCCCGCGAACAGGCCGATCATGAGGGCCGCGAACTGGATGCCCTCGGTGAGCTCCGGGATGCCGAAGGTGAACCGCTCGGCCCCGGTCGTGAAGTCGATCCCGACGGTCGAGATGAGCACCCCGAAACAGCCGGCGATCGCGTTCTTGATCGGCGAGTTGCCGCCGATCGTGGACACCATCGAGAGCCCGAACACGGCGAGGGCGAAGTATTCGGGCGGACCGAACTGGTAGGCCAGCCTGGCCAGGGCCGGAGCGGCGAACATCAGGACGAAGACCGCGAAGATGCCGCCGATCGCGCTCGAGACGGCCGCCATGCCGAGCGCTGCGCCGGCGCGCCCCTGTCGCGCCAGGGGATAGCCGTCGAAGGTGGTGGCCGCCGAGGACGGCGAGCCCGGCGTGTTGATCAGGATGCTCGTGATCGCCCCGCCATAGGCGTCGGCCGAGTAGATGCAGGCGCACAGCACGACGGCGAGCACCGGGTCCATCCCGATCAGGAACGGGATCATGAGCGCGATCGTGACCACCGAGCCGATACCGGGCAGCGCGCCGATCACGGTCCCGATCAGGACGCCCGCGACCACCGTCACGAGCATGATCGGCGTGATCGCGTCGGCCATCGCGTAGGCGAGGTCGTACATCGTCGCTCACCTCAGCTTCAAAAGAACGGCAGGCGCGAGCCCGGCAGGGGCGCGCGCATCACCAGGACGAAGAAGACCCAGCTCGCGACCGTGACCGCGATGCCGTACAGCAGGAGGTTCCAGAACGGCCGCTTGACGAAAGCCCGCGAGATGGCAACGCAGAACAGCGGCATCAGCGTGAACGCGCCCAGGGGCTCGAAGGACAAGGAGTAGACCGTCAGCGCCGCGAGCGCGAACAGCACGGCGGGGATCCGCGGGTGCAGGCTGATGTGAGGCTGCCCGTGGCGATGGGCGACCTCCTGGACCAGCAGAAGGAGAGCCAGTCCCGCGATCACCAGGATCACGGCGCGCGGCACGGCCGCCGGCTCGATGCCGTAGGCCAACATCAGACCCGGCTGGGCGAAGTCGTAGGTCAGCAGCCAGGCGATCAGGCAAAGGCCGAGCACCACCGCACATCGCCGATGCCCGCCCAGCCGCGGGCCGGCGCCACCGGGGCCGCATGCGGCCCCGGTGGCTCCCGGTCGTCTGCGGCGACGTCGGCGCGCTCTCCCGCGACCGATCTGTCGCTCACTGGCTCTGCATCTCGGCGCTTTCGACCTCGAGGTACGCGGCCGCGGACTCCACGATCTGCGCACCGTAGGTCTCGCCGTCGGCGATGCTGTCGGGGCTGAGCCCGTTGCTCGCCAGATAGTTCTGGTACTCCTCGCACTCCATCGCCTTCAGGAAGGCGCTCTCCAGCTTCTCGAGGCGCTCCTCGGGCACGCCCTTGAGCGCGCCGACGCCACGCAGCGTCGCCATCCGTGGCGTCGACCCCGAGCTCGACCGCGGTCGGCGTATCGGGCGCCTTGGCGAAGCGGCGCTCGGACATCACCAGGACCGGCACGACCTCGCCGGCCTCGATCTGCGCCTGCGCTTCGCTGTAGTTGAGGAGCCCGACCTCGAGATTGCCGCCGATGACGTTGGTCACGATTTCGGCGCCGCCGCCGAAGGGCACATAGAGCGGCTGCTCGAACTCCGCCCGCCTGGTGAACAGCATGCCCGCGGTCCAATCGACGCCGCCGACGTGCGTGCCGCCGATCTTGATCGGCCGCTTGCGGCCTTCCTCGATGAAGGTCTTGGCGTCCGCGAGCGGGCTGTCCGCCTTGGCGATCAGGAACTGCGGATCCTCGGTGCCGCGCACCAGCGCAATCAGCTCCTCGGCCTTGACCGGGGTCTTGCCCTTGCCCGCGGTGACGTAGGCGCCGACGTTGAGGGCGATCAGGGTATGGCCGTCGCGCTCGCGGTTGGCGGCGTAGTTGATCATCGCGGCGCCGAGCCCGCCGGTCTTGGACAGCACGACGATCTCGGTGCCGAGCTCCTCCTGCGCGCAGATCGCGAGCGTGCGCAGGAAGATGTCGGTGCCGCCGCCGGGCGACGACATGTTGATGATCTCGATCGGCTGGCTCGGGAAGTCGTCCTGGGCCTGCGCCGCCCCGATCAGGGGAAGCGCCAGCGCCGCGCCGAGCGCACCGCGCCTGGCCAGGGTCAGAAAGCTGCGAAGATCCGTCCGTTCCATCTCGTTCTCCCACACATGCTGCTCGGTTCGGGACGACCTGGCCGCCCCGGTCGGTCCCGCAGCGACCCTGGTCGCTGCTGGGCAAGGAACGCCAGGGGCGATGGCGCCGTTCCGGATTGCCGGACGCCCCCTTGCGTGCCAGGTGTCGGGCCGCTGCTCCGGGCCTCCCTGCCCCGCCGTCAGCGTCCCTGGAACTGCGGCGTCCGCTTCTCCATGAACGCGCGCCGGCCTTCCTTGTAGTCGGCGCTGTCGAAGCAGTCGCGATTGGCGGCCTCGACCCGGGCGCGATCCTGCCGCTCCGGGCCACCGGCGATCTGGTCGATCGCGATCTTGGAAGCCCGGATCGAGAGCGGCGCGTTGCGCACGATCTCGGCGGCGATTTCCTCGACCGTGCGCGAGCAGATGCTCCGGCTCCACCACCTGGTTGACGAGGCGCATCGCCAGCGCCTGGTCGGCCGTGTAGCGGCGGCCCAGGAACATGATCTCCTTGGCGAGCGCCGGACCGACCAGCGCGGTCAGCCGCTCGAGCGAACCGTAGCCGTAGGAGACCCCGAGCCGGGCGGCCGGGATGCCGAAGCGGCTGTCCGAAGAGGCGATGCGCAGATCCGCCTGCAGCGCCGTCGCCAGACCGCCGCCGATGCAAAAGCCCTGGATCATCGCGATCAGGGGCACTTCCAGGCCGGCGAGAAGATCGCGCGCGCGTGCCGAGTGGCGGGCATACGCCGCCTCGGCGTCGGCATCGGCGCGCACCTTCTCGAACTCGCTGATGTCGGCGCCGGATGCGAACGCCTTGCCGCCGGCACCGCTCATCACCACGGCGCGCACCGAGCGGTCGCCTGCGAAGTCCTCGACCGCGACCGTCACCGCGTCCCACATCGCGAGCGAGATCGCGTTGCGCCGCTCCGGCTGGTTGAAGGTCAGCCAGCCGATGCCGTCGGCCTTGCGCGCCAGGATCTTGTCGGTGGGGAGCTGGATATCGGTGCCGTGCTGCATGCGCCCTGTCCTGTCGAAGTCTCAGATCACGCCTTTGGCGCGCAGCCCGGCGATCGCGTCCGCGTCGTAGCCGAGCTGGGCCAGGATCTCGGCGCCATGCTGGCCGGTCTCGGGCGTGGGCTGCCGGATCTCGTTGGCCACGCCTTCGAGATTGATGGGCGTGCCGACCAGGCGCTGGGCGCCGAGGCGCGGATGGGTGACCGGCCGGGCGAGACCGAGGTGCTCGACCTGCGGGTCCGCGAACACCTGGTCGATCGTGTTGATCGGGCCGCAGGGAATCCCCGCCTCGTCCAGAAGCTCGATCCAGTGCAGGCTCGGCTGCGTCGCCGTGACGGCCGCGATCGCCCGGTTGATCTCGGCGCGGTGCTCGGAGCGGCCGCCTTGCGTGCTCCACTCGGCCCGCTCCTTCCACGCGGGCTGCCCGAGGGCATCGCAGAACCGCTCCCACATCCTGGGCGAGGAGGCGGCGATGGTGATCGACCGGTCGGCGGTCGGAAACACCCCGGTCGGGATCGCGGTCGGATGGTCGTTGCCGGCCTGCCCCGCCACCTCGCCGGCCAGAAGCCAGCGCGACGCCTGGAAATCGAGCATGAAGACCATCGCCTCGAGCAGGCTCGTGTGCACCCAGCGGCCTTCGCCGGTGGTCTCGCGCTGGAACAGCGCCATCATGACCGCGAGCGCCAGAAGGTTGCCGGCCGTGAGATCGGTGACCGGGATGCCGACCCGCACCGGCAGGGTGCCGGGATGGCCGGTGATGCTCATGAGGCCGCCCATGCCCTGGGCGATCTGGTCGACGCCGGCCCGATGCCCGTAGGGGCCGGACTGGCCGAAGCCCGAGATCGAGGCGTAGACGATCCTGGGATTGACGCGCCGCACGGCCTCGTAGTCGATGCCGAGGCGGTACTTGACCCGGACCCGCATGTTCTCGACGACGACGTCGGCCTGCTCGGCCAGGCGGAAGAAGATCGCGCGGCCCTCCTCGGACTTCAGGTTCAGGGCCAGCGCGCGCTTGTTGCGGTGCAGGTTCTGATAGTCGAAGCCGTCCCGGTTGCCGATGTCGCTGCCGCCATAGGTCGGCGGCTCGATGCGGATGACCTCGGCACCCCAGTCCGCGAGGTGGCGCACGCAGGTGGGACCCGCCCGTGCGACGGTGAGGTCGAGGACGCGGATGCGGCCGAGCGGCAGATCGGACCCGTTCATTGCCACGGGACGGCCGGGCGAAGCGGCTGGCCGTGCGGTTCTACGAGTCTCGGCTGCCCAAAGTGTAAACACTTGGCGGCGGTCTTCATGACCGATTCCCCTGGCCCCGATGATCTCCCTTGCGCAAACTTGGCAGCGGACGCACAAAGTGTAAACAATAATCCGCACAACCGCGAAGGCGAGCTTGCATGGGAGCGCGACGGATGGACCAGCAGGAGAGCCGGGCGGCGCAGCCGATCCCTGCGGACGCCCTCCCCGACTGGGGGCCGGACCGCCCGGGCAGCTCCCGCTCGCTCAGCCGCCACGTCCAGCAGGAGCTCGAGCGGCTGATCACCGAAGGCGAGCTCCAGCCCGGCGAGCGCCTGAACGAGGTGGCGCTGGCCAAGCGGCTGGGCGTGAGCCGCGGTCCGGTGCGGGAAGCGGCCCGGGCGCTCGAGAAGAGCGGCCTCGTGACCGTGATCGTCAACCGGGGCGCGTTCGTGCGCGCCCTGACCCTCGACGAGGCGATGGACATCTACGAGCTGAACGCGGTCATCTTCGGGCTCGCCGCCGGCCAGCTCGCGGTCTCGATCACGGCCGCCCAGGCGCTGGAGCTGCGGGCCCTGGTGGACGGCATGGATCGCGCCGGCGCAGCATCGGATCCGGATGCGTTCTTCGAGCTGAACGTGCGCTTCCACCAGGACATCATGAGGCTCGCGCGCAACCGCCAGGCCGAGGCGGTCTACGGCGACTTCACCAAGAAGCTGCTCCTGTTCCGGCGCCGCTCGTTCGACCGGGAGGGCAACATGCAGCAGTCGAACAGCGAGCACCGCGCCCTTCTGCAGGCGCTCGCCGCGGGCGAGGGCGGCCTCGCGCGGGAGCGCGCCGAGCGCCACGCCCGTGCCGGCCGCGCCCGCTTTCTCGGCGCCATCGAGCACGAAGGCGCGCCGCTAAGCGGCGATCGCGTGCGCCAGGACACGCCGCGCGCCCGGTCCCGCCGCCGCGCGCATGCATGAACAGCAAGAGCCAGGGAGAGACCACGCATGGCATCGCTCTACGATCGGATCGGCATCGACATCGGCCGCCGGCTGAAGCTCGAGGACGGCATCGAATGGGCCGCCCGCAACCAGGTCCGCCACATCGACATCCAGCTCGATACCGGCGTCAACGCCTTCACGAGCTTCGACGACGCCCGCGCCCGCAAGGTCAAGGAGGCCTGCGAGCGCCACGACATCCAGCTCGGCCTGCACACGCTCTCGGCGGTCAACGTCGCCGAGTACTCGCCGATCCTGTCCGAGGCGGTCGACGCGTATCTGAAGGGCTACATCGACGTCTATCCGAAGCTCGGCGCCAAGTGGATCGTGGTCCACGCCGGCTACCACTTCACCGCGGACGTGCCGATGCGCATGGAGGCGGGGCTCGACCGGCTGAAGCGCATGGTCGAGTACGCCGAGACCAAGGGCGCCGTCCTCCTGCTCGAGAACCTGAACAAGGAGCCGGAGAACGCCGAGGTGCACTACCTCGCGCATACGATCGAGGAGTGGCGCTACTGCTACGAGAAGATCGATTCACCCTCGTTCGCGCTGTCCTTCACCGCCAACCACGCCCATCTGCTGCCGGACGGCATCGAGGGCTTCGTCGATGCGATCCCGATGGAGCGGGTCGCCGAGGTCCGCCTCGCCGACTGCCACCGCAACGGCTACGAGGTGCATCTGGTGCCGGGCGAGGGCGATCTGGACTTCGGCGACATGTTCAGGCGGATCGAGGGCAAGGGCTTCAAGGGCCACTACATGGCGGCGTACGGCTCGCTGGACGACATGCAGGCGTCACGCCGCTACCTGGTGGACAAGGCGAAAGCCGCCGGCGTCGCAGCGTAGGCGCTTGCCCGCAATGCCTGCGGCAGCGCTGCCGCGAGGGACTCAGCTGCGCGCCATGACCGCGGTCCAGAAGGCGTCGCGGGCCATGAAGCGCTCGGCGGTATCGCTGGGGCTGGCCGCCAGCAGCACCAGGGCATAGCCCGGCAGGCGGTGCAGCGCCTGCACGATCCCGCTCATGCCGTGGAAGGTGGTCCAGACGGCGGCGGCCTTGGTGTAGCCGAGATCGCGGCTCAAAAGGTAGGTCAGCCCCTGCTCGGCAGACATGACCTCCATGCGCTCGTCGAGGTCGAGCAGCACCGCGGTCACCATGGTGCGGCTCCAGTCGGCGAAGCGGCCGCAGCGCTGCTCGAGCTGGTGCGGCTCGAGGGGCTCGCCCGAGGGCGGCGACGGGCCGCCGACCAGCGCGGTCAGTCCCCTGGGGCGCAGCATCGCCTCGGCCTGGCGCAAAAAGTAGGTGTCGAACATCTCGACCCGACCCGGCCACGGCAGGTACTCGACCTGACGCACCAGATCGGCGGCGACGTGGTGGGCAAAGCGCCAGCTGTGCGGCATCACCCGCTGGAGAAAACGCTTGGCGTGGCCCGCCTCAGGCGGGGCTGCCCAGACCAGTGCCGGATCGGGTCGATGCGCGGATGCCACGGCCTGCCCAATGGGTCGTTGTTGAAGCCTTATTCCACTATAAGTAGAAACGGATTGCAAGCAGGATCAATTGGCGGCGCGCCGCTCCACCACCTCGATCAGCGGCTCCGCGGCGGTCATGGCGGCGAGCACGACCCGCTCGAACCGCCGGGTCATGGCCAGCGCCTGGCGGGCCGTCTCGCGTGCGGCCAGAAGCATTTTGGGGTCGTCAACCATGTTGATGATCGGCACGACGATCGCGTCGCCGGCCCGGTGCAAGGCACCGTCCCCGGCGGCCAGGAGGCGGGCGAGGTGGATCGGCGCCAGCGGCTCGCCGGGCGCCGCGCCCGTGATCCGGGCGACCCGGTCCGGCCGATGCGCGGTCGCAAGGTCCAGCGGGCGCCCGATCGCGCGCGCCGAGATCACCGGCAGCACGGTTGCCGTGCCGGGCGGCAGGACCGGCTCGTCCTCGGCGGGCGCCTTGATCAGCCGCATGCGGGCGCCATCCGCCTTGACCAGGGTGGCGGTGAGCCGGTGCCGCGCATGCAGGTCCGCCACCCGTTCGGGCGCGAGACCGCCGAGGCGGCCGGGCTTCGACGAGGGCCCGGCATAGGCGACCAGACGCCGCTCCGCGAGGGCGATGCGAGAGCTGCTGCGCCAGGTCCTCGCCCTGCCCGATCAGCGGCTCGCCGAAGAGGCTGGCGGGCGGAGCTGCCACCATCACGGTCGCGGTGAAGGCGACCCTTGCCGAGCCCGCCAAACGATGCGCCTCCGCAAGGCGGTAGAGGGTCGACTTCTTGCCACCGGCACCGACGGCACAGACCACGCCCCGACCCGCGCTCAGCACGTCGAGCAGCATCCTGGCGCCAGCTTCGTCCATCGTTCCCCGTATCGCTCGTGCCAGCAAGCAGAAGCCCGCTCCCCTGCCCCGGTCGCGGCGGCCCGCCATCAAGCGTCTCCTGGCGCAGGCGTCGCGGCATCATGCCTGTGCGCCCGCGACAAGCGCAAGGTCGCCGCGCGACTGCCGATGCGGGCGGGGCCATGGTTCGCTTGCAGGTTGCGACGAGGGATGCGGCGCGCCCTGGCCGCGGGCCGAGATCCTGCCGCCTCGCGCCGGACCACGCCGCCGGCCGGCGCAGCCCGGCCCACCGCTGCTCGGCGGCAGCAACGCCGCCGGTGGCAAAACTCTAAGAGCCGGCCGAGCCGGCCGCGGCGCCGGGCGAGGTCACGCCATGGCCCTCGCGAAGCCCGGCATGGCCGGCACCGGTTGGGGCAGCCGCATCGGGCCCGTCCCGAGCGCAACGCCCTGCGCGGTTTCCTCGAGCAGATCCTCGACCCGATCCTTCAGCACCCGGATCTCGCGGTGCGCGGGCGATCCCGGCGCGAACGCGCCGACCCACGTGCCCGCGGCGAAGGCGCGGACATGGGACGAGCGCTGGCAGATCTGCGGCCCGACCTGGAGCCCGAAGCGGGCGAGCGTGCCGTGAGCGTGCCGGCCGATCACGGTCCGCCGGTCGACCCGGCTGGGCACCAGCATGGCAGCAGGCTTGGCGCTGTGCCGGACGGCGCGGGCGCGCCGCAGCAGATCCAGGGCGCGGCCGGTCGCCCGCAGATCGAGCCCGGACGGGCTTACCGGCACCAGCAGGACATCGGCCAGCAGCAGTGCCGAGGCGATTCCGGAGCCGACCTGCGGCGGCAGATCGACCACCACGTAGTCGGCGCCGGCCTTCAGCGCCAGCACGCGGGCGACCCAGCGCTGCGCATCGCGCGGGCTGCCGAGCGGCAGGCTCTCGACCAGGACCGGCAGCCCGCCGCCGGCCTGCCAGTCGGTAGCGCTGCCCTGGGGGTCGGCATCGACGAGGGCGACCGTGCGGTCGGCGTCGCGCAAGGCGCAGGCGAGGTTGACGGCAATGGTGGTCTTGCCCGTGCCGCCCTTGAGATTGCCGACCGCGATAAGCTTGCCCATGAACTGCTCCCAAGCCGCATGCCGGGGTGCGCGGGGCTCCGCGATGCCGGGACCGGCACACCGGAAGCCGCGCCCTCGGCGCCCTCCGGGCGGCGACAGCACAGGGGTCGCAAGCTAGCGAACTAAGGTTAATGGCGCCTTAAGACGGCCGCGAAAGGCAGCCTCAGCCGGTCGCGGCGAGGCCCGGAGCAGCGGTCGGCGCAGGCGCGGCCGCGATGCGAGTGCCCATCCAGGCGAGCTCGCGCGGCGGCTCGATCTCTTCCGGCACCAGGAACCAGCCGCGGCGGGCCGCCGCCAGCCCGAGGTCGGAGCGGCCGGACAGCTGTGCCAGCGGAATCGCCAGCACCAGCCCGAGCAGCACCGGCAGCAGCCAGGGCAGGAGCACTGGCGTCAGCAGCCAGGTCAGAAGAGCCCAGGAGCCGCCGATCAGGGTCGGCACGCCATAGGAAAGGATCGCGACGCGCCAGCCTTCCGCCGACCCGTCGCGCGACTGCCCGCCCCAGCTCACGCAGCCGCCCAGCAGGATGCCGATCACGGCGGCGGTCTGCTTCAGCATCAGGATCGGCGCGAGCAGCGCCGAGAACACGATCTCCGCAAGCGCGCTCTTGATCATGGTCCCGGCACCGCCCATCGCGTTGCGCCGCGCCGGCGTGCCGAGCGCCAGCCCCAGCGCCAGCAGCTTCGGCAGCAGCAGCATGGCGATGGCGACGCAGAACAGACCGAGCAGATCGACGTGCTCGGCGAACGGCCAGGCCGGGAACAGGCTGCGATCCGAGGGATCCTCCAGATAAACTGCCCGGAGCGCCTCGAAGGTGGTCAGGAGCAGCAGCAGCAGCCACATCGGCGAGGCGAGGTACGAGAACGCGCCGGCGGCCATGTGGACCCTGCTGATCGGGCACAGCCCCTTGGCCGCCAGCAGGCGCACGTGCTGCAGATTGCCGAGGCACCAGCGGCGGTCGCGCTTGGCGTAGTCGCTGATCGTCGGCGGCAGCTCCTCGTAGGAGCCGCCGAGCTCCGGCACCAGCCAGACCGACCAGCCGGCACGGCGCAGCAGCGCCGCCTCGACGAAATCGTGGCTCATGATCTCGCCGCCCAAGGGCGGCAATCCGGCAAGCTTCGGCAGGCCGGCGCTGGACATGAAGGCGCCGGTACGGATGATCGCGTTGTGGCCCCAGTAATTGTTGCGATCGAGGTACCAGTACGCCATGCCGGTCGCGCACAAGGGGCCGTAGAGGCGTGCCGCGAACTGCTGGATGCGTGCGAACAGGGTGCTGCCGCCGACCGGCTGCGGCACGGTCTGGATCAGGCCGGCCGAGGGATTGGCCTCCATCAGCTCGACCAGGTGCACCAGGGTCGCGCCGCTCATCACGCTGTCGGCATCGAGCACGATGAAATAGCGATAGCCGGCACCCCAGTTGCGACAGAACTCGGCGATGTTGCCGGCCTTGCGGCCCTCGTTCTCGGAGCGCACGCGGTAGAACAGGCGGCCGGCGGCGCCGAGCTCGGCGCAAAGGCGCGCCCACATCACCTGCTCGGCCTGCACCACGTCGCGCTTGCGGCTGTCGCTCAGGATGAACAGATCGAACTCGGCGAGGCGGCCCGTGTCGGCGAGCGAGCGGTACACGGCCGTAAGCCGCGCCGCCACCCGGACCGGGTCCTCGTGATAGATCGGCATGACCAGCGCGGTGCGCGCCGTGGTGGGGCCGTTGCCGGGCGGCCTCAGCCGATCGCCCGGCGCGCCGCCAGGCTCGCCGACCAGATGCAGCACGAAGCCGACCAGGGCGGTCGCGAACGCATAGCAGATCCAGCCGAACGTCAGGGCGAACAGGGGCAGGATGCCGATCTCCGGGACCGACAGCCCGTCCGCGCCCATCGCGTTGGTAAGGAGCTGGGTCGCCGCGGCGGTCGCCACCAGCACGAAGGCGAGCAATGCTACCCGCCGCAGCGGCCCGGAATCGACACCGCTCATGAGGTGGTCTTGTCGATCTTGATCGGCACCGTCACCAGCGGACGGACATGGCTCAGCCACGCGGCGTGCGCGTCGAGGGCCTCGACCACGACACGTCCGGCATCGGCGACCGACCAGGATTCGAGGGACTGTTCCGCCATGGTGCCCGGCGTCGGCATGGGTGCCAACGCTGGCGCGGCTGCGCGCATCGCCGCGACGAACGCTTCCGGAACGTCCTCGTGGACCAGGATCAGGTCGGCCCAGCTGGTCGCTCCGCCACATGCGAGGAACGCCGCGCGCCCAATCGGCACTGCCGGCTGGCCGCCGAGTTCCTCAGCGCCTAGCACGGCCCTCAACCAGTTCTCGAAGACCTCTTCGGCGTGCAGCGTTGCGCATGTGCCGACATCTTCCTCCGGCTGAGCGCGCCAACGGCCGCAGGCGCCCGGCAGCAACTGCTCGACCAGCACCTCGCCGCCCTGCTCCGGCCCGACGCCGAAGCCGGCCAGAAACGAGCGCAAGGCAATTTTCGCCTCCGCCGCTTCCTCCTCTTCCAGCATCGTCTGTGGACGATCGCCCGGCTGTTCGCAGATCGGACCACCCGCTCGACCGTCGTACAGCCGTGCGGGCACATGCCTCGTTCCCCCCGTCAGCAACACTCCCCCCAGCCGTTTCGAAGCGCCATCGCTGCTGCATACAGCCACGCCTCGTGCTTGAACCCGATCGTTGTACAAGTTTGATGCCAGTTGCCGCGGGGCCGAGCATATCGCCCCGCTTTGGACTTGTTAACAGCGCACGCGCGCTTTCGTTCCCCAAAAACCCGCGTCATGGACGAAAACGAGAAGATCCTCAGAGCTGATACACCATACCGCTACAGCGATGCGCTGACCGACGCCCACGCATCGTCAGGCAAGGTATGAACGCGGCCCCGCTCACAAGGTTCCATCTCGCATGCCTGCGAGGACCACGGACGGTCCGCCGGCGGCGGCACGATTTTCGTCGGCGACGATCGCCGTTAACCTCGTCTTAGAGGATGCGGGGCTATACCAGGATCGTCCTTGAAGACAGCGCGCAAACCGCTTAGAAGCAAGGGCAGTTGCCCGTCGGACGATGGTCGTTCGAAGTGGGCGGGTGTAGCTCAGTGGTAGAGCAGAAGCTTCCCAAGCTTCGTGTCGTGGGTTCGATTCCCCCCACCCGCTCCAAAACTTCCCTCCGCGCCGGACCTTTGGCCCGTTCGGGCCAAGCATGTTCGCCAGCGATTCCGGCCGCATCCGCTAAGTCGCAATCCCTCCCGCCGGATCTCGCGTCCTTCCCCGCCGAATCTCACATCCCTTGCCGCTGGACGCCTGGCCCCGGCTAGACCTCCGGCCGCTTGCCGACCTCGCGCCAGCGATGGCAGGCCACGAGGTGGCCCTCGTGCACCTGCTCGACCGGCGGCACCTCGCGCGAACAAATCTCCACGGCGAGCGGACAGCGCGTGCGGAACACGCAACCGGACGGCGGATCGAGCGGCGAGGGCAGATCGCCCTGCAGCACGATGCGCCGCTTCTCGCGCTCGCGCTTGGGATCGGGCAGCGGCACCGCCGAGATCAGCGCGCGGGTGTACGGGTGCCGGGGATGCCGATAAAGCGAGGCGCTGTCCGCCAGCTCCATCATGCGGCCGAGATAGAGCACGAGGATGCGTTGGCTGATGTGCCGCACCACGGAAAGGTCATGGCTGATGAACAGCAGTGACAACCCGAAGTCGCGCTGCAGCTCCATCAGGAGGTTGATGATCTGCGCCTGGATCGAGACGTCGAGCGCCGAGACCGGCTCGTCGCACACGATCAGCTTGGGGTTCACGATCATCGCCCGCGCCACGCCGATGCGCTGGCACTGGCCGCCCGAGAACTCGTGCGGATAGCGGTTGATCATCTGCGGCAAAAGGCCGGTCTTGGCCAGCATGGCCTGCACCCGCGCCCTGACCTCGGCGCGGCGCAGCTGCGGCTCGTGCGTGATCAGGGGCTCGGCGACGATGTCGCCGATGGTCATGCGCGGGTCGAGGCTGGCAAGCGGATCCTGGAAGACGATCTGCATCGCGCGCCGCCGCCCGCGCATGGCCTTGGCGTCGAGCGCGCCGAGATCTTCGCCCTGCCAGACGACGCGGCCGCCGGAGGGCTCCAGCAGGCGCAGGATCGCGCGGCCCAGCGTCGACTTGCCGCAGCCCGATTCGCCGACGACGCCGAGGGTCTCGCCCGCATCGAGCGTGAAGCTCACGCCATCGACCGCCTTGAGCTGCACCCAGCGGCGCTGCAGCAGGCCGCCGACCGCGAGCGGGAAGTGGACGCGGAGCTGATCGACCTCGAGCAGAGCGCTCACGGCAGCCGCTCGAGATGGCAGGCCTTGAGGCGCTGCGGCGCGAAGCCGCGCAGGCGCGGCCGCTCCGACAGGCAGCGCTCGAAGGCGAACGGGCAGCGATCGTTGAACGAGCAGCCAGGCGGCAAGGCCTGCAGGTTGGGCGGCTGGCCGGGGATCGTGCGCAGCGCCGGGGCCTGCTCCTCCAGGCTCGGCGTCGAGCCGAGCAGGCCCAGCGTGTAGGGATGCTGCGGCGTCTCGAACATGGCATCCACCGGCCCCTCCTCGACGATCCGCCCGGCATACATCACCATGACCCGGTCGGACAGGCCGGCAACCACGCCGAGATCGTGGGTGATCAGCACGATCGCCATGCCGAGATCGCGCTTGAGCTGCAGCAGGAGCTCGAGGATCTGCGCCTGCACGGTGACATCGAGCGCAGTGGTCGGCTCGTCGGCGATCACAAGCTCCGGCTCGCACAGCAGCGCGATCGCGATCATGACGCGCTGGCGCATGCCGCCCGAGAACTCGTGCGGGTACAGATCGAACCGGCTTCCTGCGGCCGGAATGCCCACCTGATCGAGCAGGGCGATGCTGCGGCGCCGCGCGCCCTGCTCGCTCATCCCTTGTGCTCGACCAGCACCTCCGTCATCTGGCGCGAGATGCGAAGGTAAGGGTTGAGCGAGGTCATCGGGTCCTGAAAGATCATGGCGAGCTTGACGCCGCGAATCTCGTTCAGCTGGCGGGTGGGCAGACCGAGCAGCTCCTGGCCGCGAAAGCGCGCGCTGCCGGCGCTGCTGCCGTTGTTCGCAAGCAGGCCCATGATCGAGAGGAACAGCTGGGTCTTGCCCGAACCGGATTTGCCGACCACGCCCAGGCTCTCGCCCGGCGCAACCGCTGAAGCTCACCTCGCTGACCGCCGCGACCTCGCCCTCGGGGGTGGCGAAACGGACGCTGAGCCCGTCGACCGCCAGGAGCGAAGCTTGCGGCAGCGCCTGGTCTGGTCTAGTCTGGTCTGAAAGGACGATGGCCATGGAAATCAACATCTACGCTGCCAAGACTCACCTGTCGCGCCTGATCGACCAGGTCAATGCCGGCGAGGAGATCGTCATCACCCGCCACGGCCGCCCGGTCGCGCGCCTCGTGCCGGCGCAAGGCAAGCCGAAACGCAAGCTCGGCACGCTCAAAGGTAAGATTTGGGTGTCGGACGATTTCGATGCGCCGCTGCCTGATGAGATGCTGAAGCTGTTCGAGGGCAGCGATGAGCCGACAGATGAGAACGGCGCCAGGTGAGGTGGCTATTCGACACCCATACGCTCATCTGGGCGCTCGACGACCCGGACCGGTTGCCGAGAAAGCTTCGCGATGCGCTCGATGCAGGCGTCGTCGTCTTCATCAGCGCAGCCTCGACCTGGGAGATCGCGATCAAAGTTGCGGTCGGCCGACTGACGTTTCCTATCGACCAGTTGGCGGATTCGCTGGTTGATGCCGCCTTTCAAGAGCTTCCCATCAGTATCGCACACAGCCTCGATGCGGCCAGTCTGCCGCTCTTGCATCGCGACCCGTTCGACCGGCTGCTGATCGCCCAGGCCCGGCACGAGCGCCTGACCCTGGTAACGCGCGATCCTGACATCCGCCGCTATCCCGTAGACACGCTCTGGGACTGATCGGCGCCGCCGTCGCTGCCGTGTGATTGCCATCCAGCGGGATTGTCGGACATGATCGCCCGTCGGACAATCGTCGCAGGCTGGAGAGGGCATGGCGGTCGGGAGCGGCAAGAGCTTTCCGCTCGGGGCGAGCATCCAGCAGGGCGGCGTCAACTTCAGCGTGTTCTCCGAGCACGCCACGGCCGTGCAGCTGCTGCTGTTCGATCGCGCCGACGACGGCAGGCCGGCCCGGACCATCGACCTCGATCCGCGCCGGCAGCGCACCTATCACTACTGGCACGCCTTCGTGCCGGGCCTGCGAGCGGGGCAGATCTACGCCTGGCGGGTCGAGGGGCCGCGGCGGCCGGACCTGGGCCTTCGGTTCGATCCGGACAAAGTGCTGCTTGATCCCTACGGCCGCGCGGTCGTGATGCCGGCGGCCTATGATCGCGGCGCCGCCTCGCGCCCGGGCGACAATGCCGCGGTAGCGTTCAAGAGCGTGGTGGCCGACTGCGCCGGCTACGACTGGGAGGGCGATCAGCCGCTCTACCGGCCGTTCTCGAGCAGCGTGATCTACGAGATGCACGTGCGCGGCTTCACCCGCCATCCGAGCTCCGGCGTCGATGAGGCCCGGCGCGGCACCTATGCCGGCCTGATCGAGAAGATTCCGTACCTCGTCGACCTCGGCATCACCGCGGTCGAGCTCCTGCCCGTGTTCCAGTACGACCCGCAGGACGCGCCGGCCGGGCGGACCAACTACTGGGGCTATGCGCCGATCTCGTTCTTCGCGCCGCACGCCGGCTACAGCGCCGCATCGGATCCGTGCGCCGTGCTCGACGAGTTCCGCGACATGGTGAAGGCGCTGCACCGGGCGAACATCGAGGTCATCCTCGACGTCGTCTACAACCACACGGCCGAGGGCGACGAGCGCGGACCGACCTTGTGCTTTCGCGGCCTGGACAACGAGGCCTACTACATCCTCCAGCCGGACAGGGCACGCTACGCCAACTACGCCGGGACCGGCAACACGCTGAACGGCAACCACCCGATCGTGCGCCGGATGATCGTCGACAGCCTGCGCTATTGGGTCCGGGAGATGCATGTCGACGGCTTCCGGTTCGATCTCGCCTCGATCCTCTCGCGCGACGAGAGCGGCGCGCCGCTCGCCAACCCACCCGTGCTGTGGGACATCGAGACGGACCCGAGCCTCGCCGGCGTCAAGCTGATCGCGGAGGCTTGGGACGCGGGCGGGCTGTATCAGGTCGGCAGCTTCATCGGCGATCGCTGGAAGGAATGGAACGGCCAGTTCCGCGACGACGTGCGCAGCTTCGTGCGCGGCGAGCCCGGCATGGTCCCCAAGATCGCGTCGCGCTTCCTGGCGAGCCCCGACATCTTCGGCCACGAGGAGCGCGAGCCCGAGCAGAGCATCAACTTCGTCACCTGCCACGACGGCTTCACCCTCAACGACCTCGTCTCCTACGACGACAAGCACAACGAGGCGAACGGCGAGGACAACCGGGACGGCCACAACGACAACCGCAGCTGGAACGGCGGCATCGAGGGGCCAAGCGACGATCCGGCGATCGAGCAGCTGCGCGCGCGCCAGGCCAAGAACCTGCTCGCCGTGACCCTGCTGGCGCTCGGCACGCCGATGCTGCAGATGGGCGACGAGATGCGGCGCACGCAGCGCGGCAACAACAACGCGTATTGCCAGGACAACGAGATCAGCTGGCTGGATTGGGCGCTGCTGGAGCGGCACGGCGAGCTGCATCGCTTCGTCAAGCAGCTGATCCACTACCGGCTGGACCTGGACTTTGCCCAGCTCGACGGGTCGCTCACCCTGAACCAGCTGCTGCGGCACGCCAACATCCGCTGGCATGGCACGAGGCTGGATGCGCCCGACTGGAGCCACGGCTCGCGCTCGCTCGCGTTCACCATCGAGAGCCTGAGGCGGACGCGCCTTTTCCACGTGATCCTGAACGCCTACTGGGAGCCCCTTCTGTTCGAGCTGCCGCCGGCGCCGGACAACGCGGTCGGCGGCTGGCGCCGGATGCTGGACACCGCGTGCGCGGCGCCCGAGGATTTCTGCAATCTGGCAGGACGCGCCGGGCGTCGATGCGCCAAGCTATCTGGTGCAGCCGCGCTCGGTGGTGGGGCTGGTGGCCCGGCTCGCCGGCTACGAGGCCGAGCGGTTCGCGGGCTGAGCCAGGGGCTACAGCGTCCGCTCGAGCACGCCGAGCAGGCGGTCGACGTCGGCATCGTTGTTGTAGAGATGCGGCGTCACGCGCAGCGAATTGCCGCGCAGGCTGACATAGACACGATCCTTTGCCAGCCGCTCGGGCAGACCCGGCCGGCGCCCCGCCGGGAAGCCGCAGCCCCAAAAAATGCCCGGCCCGCAGCTGCGCCGGCAGCGCGCGCAGGCCCAAGGCACTCGCGCGCGCAACGATGTCCGCAGTGCGCGCCGCGAGCGTCTCGATGATCGCCGGCTGGCCCCAGCGCAGCAGCTGCTCGAGCCCGGCGATGCCTGCGGGCATCAGGCCGAAGTTGGCCCGCTCGCCGACGTCGAAGCGGCGCGCGCCGGGCTGATAGCCGTCCTGATAGTCGACCAGCCCGGCGAAATTCTCGCTGCCGGTGCGCGCGATCCAGTTGTGCTCGAGCGGCCGCCCGTCCTGCCAGCGCGGTGCGACGTAGAGATAGCCGAGGCTGTAGGGCCCGAGCAGCCATTTGTAGCCGGCGCAAGCCAAGAAATCGGGCCGGATCGTGGCGAGGTCGAGCGGCAGGGCGCCGAGCGACTGCGTCGCGTCGATCACGAGCGCGCTGCCGACCTCGCGACAGCGCGCCGCGACGCTCACGAGGTCGATCAGGCCGCCGTCGGTCCAGTGGCAGTGCGGCAGGGCGGTGATCGCGACCCGCTCGTCGAGCCGGGCGAGGATCGCAGCGCTCCAGTCGCCATCGGGCGGTCGTTGCAGCGTCACGACCTCGCCGCCCTTGTGCCTGCGCCAGCTCGCGCCAGGCGTAGACGTTGGAGGGGAACTGCTCGGCCAGCATCAGGATGCGCCGTGCCCTCGCCGAACGGCAGGTTCGCGGCCGCGATCGCCACGCCGTAGCTCGCCGCCGGCACCAGGGCGATGTCGTCGGCCGCCAGCTCCCAGCAGCTGCGGCGAACAGCGCCGCGCGCCCGTTCGCTGTCGGCGAAGAAATCGTCGGGGCTGATCGTCCAGGGGTGCGCCTTGCGGGCGATCCCCGCAGCACCCGCCGCCACGGCATGCTTCAGCAGCGGCGACATGTAGGCGCAGTTCAGATAGGCCACGTCATCGGGCAGGTCGAACAGATCGCGCTGGCAGGGGATCATGTGGTCGTCCATCGGCGGATCGGGCGCCCGGTATAGCGGAGCGCCGCGCAGACGCTCAAGGCTTCACGGGCCCGGACGGGCAGGCACGCGGATCAGCGACTGCAGCATCACGGCGCACAGCTGCTCCACAGCGCCCTGCACGCAGAACGCCTCGGCGCTCGCCACGGTCAGCGTCCGCCCCGGCTTGATCACCTTGCCGCGCACGACCAGGCGCTCGCCCTCGGCGGCGGTCAGAAAATTCACCTTGTACTCGGTCGTCAGGACCTCGCTGTCCGGCGGCATCAGGCTGTAGGCGGCATAGCCGCCGGCGCAATCGAGCATCGCGCCGATCAGCGCGCCGTGGAAATAGCCGTGCTGCTGCAGCAGGCGTGGATCGTGGCCGGCGACCAGGACGCAGCGGCCGGGGCCGACCTCGGCAAGCTCGATGCCGAGCCCGCGCATCAGGCCCTGCCTGGCGAAGCTTGCGGCGACGACATCGGCATAGTCCGGGTTGAGGGGCGTGAAATCGGTCATCGTACCTTCGAGGGTGTGGACGCGCGCGCCGATTTTCGCCAGACCTTGCGCCGGTGGCACAATCCTGTCCACCGGGACGCGCGTGGCAGAGGGCGATGGCAGGAGCGCAGGCGCAGGAGCGGCCGGTGATCGTGTTCGATCTGGGCGGCGTGTTGATCGATTGGAATCCACGCCATCTCTATCGCAAGCTGTTCGACGACGACGCTGCGATGGAGCGGTTCTTGGAGGAGGTCTGCCACGGCGCCTGGAACCTCGAGCAGGACCGCGGCCGCACGCTTCGCCGATGCGATCGAGGAGGCGGCGCTGCGCCACCCGGACCAGCGCGCCATGATCGAGGCCTACCACACGCGCTGGGACGAGATGCTGGCGGGTGAGATCGAGGGCAGCGTCGCGATCCTCGAGGAGCTGGCGGCCAGGGGCTACGAGCTGCACGCGCTCACCAACTGGTCGGCGGAGACGTTTCCGATCGCGCGCCCGCGCTTTGCCTTCCTCGATCGCTTCCAGACCATCCTGGTCTCGGGGCACGAGCGCCTGGTCAAGCCGGATGCCCGCATCTTCCAGCTGCTGCTCGAGCGGATCACGCATCCGGCGCAACGCTGCATTTACATCGACGATTCGCCGCCCAACGTCGCCGCGGCGGCAGCGCTCGGCTTCGATGCGATCCACTTCACCGTGCCGTCCCAGCTTCGCGCCGCGCTGGCCGAGCGCGGCCTGCTCGCGGCCCCGGAGCAGGTCTAGATGCGCCAGGCGCTGCGCTGGCTTTGCGGCGGGCTGATCGGCCTCGTCCTGCTGGTCTCGATCGGCCTGGCGGGCGGCTTTTTCTGGCTGCGTCAGTCGCTGCCGGTGGTCGACGGCACGATCGAGGTGCAGGCGCTGGGCGCGCCGGTCGAGATCGTGCGCGACGCCCATGCCGTGCCGCACATCGAGGCCGAAAGCTTTGCGGATGCAGTCTTCGCGCAGGGCTTCGTGCATGCCCAGGACCGGCTGTGGCAGATGGATTTCCGGCGCCGGCTCGGTAGCGGTCGGCTCGCCGAGGTGCTGGGGCCGGCGGCATTGCCGACCGATCGCTTCATCCGCACGTTGGGCTTCGAGCGCGCGGCGCGCGCCAGCCTCGCGCATCTGCGGCCCGATACCCTGGCCCTGCTCGAGGCCTATGCCGCCGGCGTCAACGCGTATCTTGCGACGCGCAGCGGGCCCCTGCCGCTCGAGTTTTTGATCCTGGACTATGAGCCCGAGCCCTGGACCCCGGTAGATTCCCTGGTCTGGATGCGGGTGCTGGCACTCGATCTCAGCGGCAACTGGCGCGACGAGCTGCTGCGCGCGCGCCTCGCCAGGCACTTGTCCTCGGACCAGATCGCCGATCTGTGGCCGGAAAGCACGGCGGCCCCCGATCACCCTGGTCGAGCTCGCGCAAGCGCTGCCGGCCGATGCGCTCGCCGCCGTGCTGCCGCCGGCGCCGCCGCCGGGCCTGGGCTCGAACGCCTGGGTGCTGGATGGCAGCCGCACCACAAGCGGCGCGCCGCTGCTCGCCAACGACCCGCATCTGGGCTTGAGCGCGCCCGGCCCCTGGTATCTCGCCCATCTCAAGACGCCCGAGCGCGAGCTGATCGGGGCCACCATGCCGGGCCTGCCGGGGGTGGTGCTGGGCCACAACGGCAAGATCGCCTGGGGCTTCACCAACACCGGCCCCGACACCCAGGACCTGTTCGTCGAGCGGGTCGATCCGGACGACGCCTCG
The DNA here is from genome assembly GCA_963753315.1 of uncultured Alphaproteobacteria bacterium. Taxonomy (GTDB): domain Bacteria; phylum Pseudomonadota; class Alphaproteobacteria; order Geminicoccales; family Geminicoccaceae; genus DASUGG01. The sequence goes on along the minus strand of CAVWCI010000008.1, from coordinate 1,325 downwards.
CAGTATCTGACGCCGGACGGCTTTGCGCCGTTCGCGATCCGCGACGAGGTCATCCTCGTCGATGGCGCCGAGCCCGAGACCTTGCGCGTACGCGAGACCCGGCACGGCCCCGTGCTGTCCGATCTTTTGCCGCCGACGGCGACGGGCGCCGTGCTCGAGGGCGATCAGGTGCTGGCGCTGAGCTGGACCGCGCTCGCAAAGGACGACGTCAGCATCGAGGCGCTGCTCGGTCTCGGCGCCGCCCGCGACTGGCCGGCGTTCGTCGCCGCAGCGCGGGGCAACGGCGCGCCGATGCAGAACGTGCTGTATGCCGATACCGCCGGCCACATCGGCTTCATCGCGCCCGGCCGCGTGCCGATCCGGGGCCAAGGCGACGGGCGCTGGCCGGTGCCGGGCTGGACCGGCGAGTTCGACTGGCAGGCCACGATCCCGTTCGCCAAGCTGCCGCGCGGGCTCGATCCGCCGGACGGCGCGTTCGTCAACGCCAACAACCGCATCGTGGCGGACGACTACCCTTATCTGCTGACGGCGGACTGGGACCCGCCGCATCGCGCGCGGCGCATCGTCGAGGCGCTGGGCGATGCTCGCCACGACGTTGCGAGCTTTGCCCGGCTGCAGGCCGATCAGCTCTCGCTCCTGGCGCGCGACCTCCTGCCGCTCATGCTCGAGGCGGCGCCGCAGAGCGAGGCGGGTGCCGCCGCGCAGGCGCAGCTTGCGGCCTGGGACCACGTGATGCGCCCGGACGCGGCGGAGCCCCTGATCTTCGCCGCCTGGTATCGCGAGCTGTCACGGGCGATCTATGCCGATGAGCTGGGCGATCTGTTCTACGCCTATTGGGGCGTGCGGCCGCAGTTCATGGAGCATGTGCTGCACTCCCGCCCGGTGTGGTGCGACGATATCGGCACGGCGGCGCTCGAGACCTGCGCGCTGCAGGCGGCAAAGGCGCTCGAGCTGGCCTTGGCCGACCTCGAGCGCCGCTTTGGCGGCGATGCCGAGGCCTGGCGCTGGGGCGAGGCGCATCCGGCGCGCATGCTGCACCCGATCTTCAAGGACCAGCCCGTGCTCGCAAGCCTGTTCACGATCGAGCACCCGAGCGGCGGCGACAGCGTCACCGTGAACGTCGGCCACTACCGCCCTGCCGATGAGGCCGACCCGTTCGCCAGCGTCCATGCTGCAAGCTACCGGGGCCTGTTCGACCTCGCTGCGCTGGAGCGCTCGCGCTTCATCGCCAGCACTGGCCAGTCGGGCAATCCCCTGTCGGCCCACTATCGCGACCTTGCCGAGCTGTGGGCGAAAGGCGAGACGATCGCGATGACGACCGAGGC
>CAVWCI010000007.1:0-127008 GCA_963753315.1 uncultured Alphaproteobacteria bacterium | reverse complement strand
CACGTCCAAATTCACCACTTTCAGCGCGTTGGTCTGGATGAACTCGCGGCGGGGTTCGACCACGTCGCCCATCAGGGTGGCGAAGATCTTATCGGCATCGTCGGCGTGCTCGACCCTGACCTGGTAGAGGGTGCGGACCGTGGGATCGAGCGTGGTCTCCCACAGCTGCTCCGGGTTCATCTCGCCGAGCCCCTTGTAGCGTTGCACGGAAAGACCCTTGCGGCCGAGGCCGGTCAGGGTCTCGACCAGTGCTATCGGGCCGCCGAGCGCGCTCTCCTGGCCCTTGCGCTGCAAGGCGGCCTGGCCGGCGAACGCATCGCCGAGGCCGGCGATGGCGCTGTTGAGGCGGCGTCCCTCGGGACTGCGCGCGATCTGCGGATCGAGCCGGAAGCGATCGCGCCGCTCGCCGCGCTGGCGCACGAAGACCAACGTGCCATCCTCGGCGCGGGCACCGCTCCAGCTGTCGCCAGCGGCAGCGTTCAGGCGCGAGGCGATGCGTGCGGCAAAGCCCTGCCCTGCCGCCTGCTCGGTCAGCGCATCCTCGGTCAGCGCTCCGGTCAGCACCGCGGCCTCGACCAGCTCGGCCGGCAGCCGCCGCTCGAGCGCGTGGATCAGGCCCGTGGCCCGGCGCGCGACCTCGACCAGCGCCGCCAGCGGCTCGCCCTCGTAGACCGTGCCGGCGGCGGTCACCAGGCGCGCGTCCTCCAGCCCGCTCGCGATCAGAAAATCGTCCATCTGGGCTTCGTTCTTGAGGTAGCGCTCCATGTTGCCGCGCTTGACCCGATAGAGCGGCGGCTGCGCGATGTAGAGATGGCCCGCCTCGATGATCTCCGGCATCTGCCGGTAGAAGAAGGTCAGCAGCAGCGTGCGGATGTGCGAGCCGTCGACGTCGGCATCCGTCATGATGATGATGCGGTGGTAGCGCAGCTTGGCGAGGTCGAAGTCGTCGCGGATGCCGGTGCCGAGTGCCGTGATCAGCGTGCCGATCTCGTTCGAGCCCAGGATCTTGTCGAGGCGCGCGCGCTCGACGTTCAGGATCTTGCCGCGCAGCGGCAGGATCGCCTGGAAGGCGCGGTTGCGGCCCTGCTTGGCCGAGCCGCCGGCCGAAATCGCCCTCGACCAGGAAGAGCTCGGACTTGGCCGGATCGCGCTCCTGGCAGTCGGCGAGCTTGCCCGGCAGGTTGGCGACGTCGAGCACGCCCTTGCGCCTCGTCAGCTCGCGCGCCTTGCGCGCCGCCTCGCGCGCGGTCGCGGCCTCGACCACCTTGCCGATGATCGCCCGCGCCGGCGCCGGGTTCTCCTCGAACCAGCGGTTCAGGGCGTCGCCGATCAGGCCCTGCACCACGGGCTGGACCTCGGAGCTGACCAGCTTGTCCTTGGTCTGCGAGCTGAACTTCGGGTCCGGCATCTTGATCGAGAGCACGCAGGTCAGCCCCTCGCGTGCGTCCTCGCCGGACAGGTTCACCTTCTCGCGCTTGAGGATGCCGCTCTCCTGCGCATAGGCCTGGATGCTGCGGGTCAGCGCCGCGCGCAGGCCCGAGAGATGGCTGCCGCCATCGCGCTGCGGGATGTTGTTGGTGAAGCACAGGCAGTTTTCGTGATAGCCGTCGTTCCACTGCAGCGCCGCCTGGACCTCGACGTGGTCGCGCTCGCCGGCGATCATGATCGCGGGCTCGTGCAGCGGCGTCTTGGCGCGATCGAGGTAGCGCACGAAGGCCTGCAGGCCGCCCTCGTAGTGCAGCACCTCCTCGACGGGCTCGGTGCCGCGCTCGTCGCGCAGGACGATGGTCACCCCGGCGTTCAGAAAAGCCAGCTCGCGCAGCCGGTGCTCCAGCGTCGAGTAGCTGAACTCGGTGCGCGTGAACACCTCGATCGAGGGCATGAACGTGATCTCGGTGCCGCGCCGGCCGTTGGCGGCGCCGGTCACGGCGAGCGGTGCGGTCGCCTCGCCGCCGTCGGCGAAGCGCATCGCATGCTCTTTCTGGTTGCGCCAGATGCGCAGCTCCAGCCACTCCGAGAGCGCGTTGACCACCGAGACGCCGACGCCGTGCAGGCCGCCCGACACCTTGTAGGAGTTCTGGTTGAACTTGCCGCCGGCATGGAGGCGGGTCATGATCACCTCGGCCGCCGAGATGCCCTCGCCGCCGTGGATGTCGGTCGGGATGCCGCGGCCGTTGTCGCGCACCGTGACCGAGCCGTCGGTGTTGAGCGTGACGTCGACCCGGTCGCAGTAGCCGGCGAGCGCCTCGTCGATCGCGTTGTCGACCACCTCGAACACCATGTGATGCAGGCCGGAGCCGTCATCGGTGTCGCCGATGTACATGCCGGGCCGCCGGCGTACGGCCTCCAGGCCCTCGAGCACCTGGATCGAGGCGGCGTCGTAGGCGTCGTCGGGAGTCGGATCAGGCAGCGCTGTTTGCATCTGGGTCATACTGCTGCAGGGTTGCATCGCGAACGGTGAAGTATTGCGCGCGGACGCCGAGCGGCGCGAACAGCGACGGATCGGTGCCGGTGAGCCAGGCCTGGGCGCCGAGCGCGCAGAGCTGCTCGAACAGATCGTGGCGCCGGCCGGCATCGAGGTGGGCGGCGACCTCGTCGAGCAGCAGGATCGGCAGCCGCTCGCCCTGGGCGCAGCGCAGGCGCGCCTCCGCCAGCACGATGCCGATCAGGAGCGCCTTCTGCTCGCCGGTCGAGCAGTCGGCGGCGGCGCGGCCGGTGGCCTGGTCGTGCACCTCGAGATCGCTGCGATGCGGGCCGGCGGCGGTGCTGCCGGTCTCGGCATCCTGGCCGCGGTTCTTCGCGAGGACCTCGGCGAGGCGAGCCTCGACATCCAGGGCCGAAAGCTCGTCGAGCCAGGCCTCGGCGTCGCCGCGCAGCGCCAGCGTCGGCCGCGGGAAGGCGCCGGTCGAGCCCGCCGCGGCTGCGCGCAGGTCGGTGATCGTCTGGCGGCGCGCGGCGGCGATCGCGACGCCGGCGGCGGCGAGGCGGGCCTCCAGGGCATCGAGCCAGGCGCGATCGAGCCGGCCGGTGCGCAAGAGGCGCAGGCGCTCCTTGAGCGCATGGCCGTAGCGCGCGACCTGGGCCGCATGCGCCGGATCGCCGGCCAGCACCAGACGGTCGAGGAAGCGGCGCCTGGGGCTCGCCCCGTCCTGGAACAGCCGGTCCATCGCCGGCACCAGCCAGATCGCGGCGATCGCATCGGCGAGCGCCGCCTGGCTCGCGGGCGTGCCGTCGATCTGGACGAGGCGCCGCTCGCGCGGGCCCTGGTCCCTGCCGGTGGCGATCGCGCACGGGCCGCCCGGCCCGTCCACCGTGGCGCTGAGCGACCAGGCCTGAACGCCGTCCTGAACGCCGCCTTGGGGTCCTGCCGGTCGACCTCGGCGAGCCGGGCACCGCGCAGGCCGCGGCCCGGCGCCAGGAACGAGATCGCCTCGAGCAGATTGGTCTTGCCGGCGCCGTTCGGGCCGGTCAGCACCACGGGCCTCGGATCGACCTCGAGGCGCAGGCGCGCATAGGAGCGGAACGCCGTCAGGCCGAGCTGCCGGACCGCGAGCCGCCCGATCGTCGGGCGCTGCGCTGACCGGATCGGCTGGTCGTGGCGTCGATCGAACGCGAGCGCCATCACACGCGCATGGGCATCAGCACATAGAGCGCGCTGTCGTCCTTCGGATCGCGCACCAGGATCGGCGAGCCGGAATCCGCGACCGCGAACTCCATGTCCTCGCCTCCGATCTGCGTGCTCATGTCCAGGATATAGCGAGCGTTGAACCCGATCTCCAGCGGCTCGCCGGCATAGGCGACATCGAGCTCCTCGACCGCCCGGCCGGCGTCGGGGCTGACCGCGGACAGCGTGAGCCGGCCGTCGGCGAGGCTGAGCTTGACCGCGCGCGACTTGTCGGTGGCGATGGTCGCGACCCGGTCGACCGCCTCCGAGAGCGCCTTGGTCGGCGCCACCAGCTGCTTGTCGTTGCCCGTGGGGATGACCCGCTCGTAGTCCGGGAAGGTGCCGTCGATCAGGCGCGAGCGCAGCACGGCGCGGCCGACCTTGAAGCGGATGCGGGCGTTGGAGAGCGCGACCTCGACGGCCTCCTCGGGGTCGACGTCGTCGATCAGCTTGCGGATCTCGTTGACCGTCTTGCGCGGCACGATGATCGGCGGCATGCCGGCCGCCCCTTCGGGCAGCGCCGCCTCGACCCGCGCCAGGCGGTGGCCGTCGGTCGCGACCGCGCGCAGGCGGCCGCGGTCCTCGACCGCGTGCAGGTGGATGCCGTTCAGGTAGTAGCGGGTCTCCTCGGTGGAGATCGCGAACCTGGTGCGGTCGAACAGGCGGCACAGCTCGCCGGCGCCGAGCGCGAAGCTGTGGCTCAGCCCCTCGTCGGTCATGCTCGGGAAGTCGGCCGCCGGCAGGCACGGCAGGTCGAACTTGCTGCGCCCGGCGCGCAGGCTGAGCTCGGGACCGCCCTGCTGCTGCTCGATCGCCACCAGGCTGCCCTCGGGCAGCTTGCGCACCACGTCGTACAGGGTGTGCGCCGGTGCGGTGGCCGCGCCCGGCTGGCTCACCTCGGCCTCGACCTGCTCGATCACCAGGAGGTCCATGTCGGTGGCGGTCAGGCTGACGCCGCCCTGCTCCGCCTCGAGCTTGACGTTGGAGAGGATCGGGATGGTGGTGCGGCGTTCGACCACGCTTTGCACATGGGCAAGCGCCTTCAGCAGCGTCGCTCGCTCGATAGCCAGCTTCATGGTGTGCGCCGAGCTTCCTTTCCGGTCGCCATCGACCCGGGTGATCCCTCCCCGGCCGAGAGCGTGGCGCAGCGACCAGCGCGTCGTTGCGACCTGACCCCCTCCGGGACCGGGAACCTACCATCAATGGCTTGAAAGGACAGCAAAAAAGCTCGCATCGGCAGCGCCGGACCGGCCGCCACGGCGCGCAACGCCAGGGAATCCGGCGGCCGGCGCCGACTGCTGCCGCCCTAGCCCTGGAGCAGCCGCCGCAGCGCCTCGATGTCCTCGCTCAGCACCGGATCGCCCGACCGCAGCTCCTCGATCTTGCGGATCGCATGCATCACGGTGGTGTGGTCGCGGCCGCCGAACTTGCGGCCGATCTCCGGCAGCGAGCGCGGCGTCAGCTGCTTGGCCAGATACATCGCGACCTGGCGCGGCCGGGCGACGGCGCGCGCGCGGCGCGCCGAGTGCATGTCGGCGATCCGGATGCGGTAGTGCTCGGCGACCAGCTTCTGGATGTCCTCGATCGTGACCCGCCGCTCGTGCGCGCGCAAAAGGTCGCGGAGCACGTCCTGGGCCATGTCGAGGGTGATGGCGCGCCCCACCAGGATCGCCTGCGCGATCACCCGGTTCAAAGCCCCCTCGAGCTCGCGCACGTTCGAGGTGATGCGATGGGCGAGGAAGGCCAGGACGTTGTCGGGAACCCTGGCCTCGCGGGCGAACTCCTGCGCCTTGGAATGCAGGATGCCCAGACGCAGCTCGTAGGTGGTCGGCTGAATGTCGGCGACCAGCCCCCAGCCGAGCCGCGAGCGGATGCGCTCCTCCAGCCCCGACAGCTCCGCCGGGCTGCGATCCGAGCTGACCACGATCTGCCGGCCGCGATCGGCCAGGGCGTTGAAGGTGTGGAAGAACTCCTCCTGGGTGCTCTCCTTGCCGCCGATGAACTGGACGTCGTCGACCATCAGCACGTCGGCCGAGCGGAACAGCTCCTTGAAGCTCATGGTGTCCTTGAAGCGGAGCGCCTTGATGAACTGGTACATGAATTTTTCGGCCGACAGGTAGACCACCTTGCGGCGCGGGGTCTGGGCCCGGATCTGCCACGCGATCGCGTGCATCAGGTGGGTCTTGCCGAGGCCGACGCCGCCATAGAGGAACAGCGGGTTGAACGGCGGCGCATCGGTCCCTGCGAGCCGCCTGGCGGCGGCGAAGGCCAGGTTGTTGGACTTGCCGACGACGAAGTGGTCGAACGTGAAGCGCGGATCGAGCGGTGCGCCGATGTCGCCGTCGAGCGGTTGCGGCGCCGCATCGCGAGGAGCCGGAGCCGGCCCGATCGCCGCCGGCGCGCTCGCCCGGCCCGGTGGTGCCGCATGGCCCGATCGTGCCGCCGCACGGACCGTTGATGCCGCCTCGACGGTCAAGGCGATGCCGCAGACACGCGGATTGACGCAGCGCCACAGCGCCCGGATCCGATCGGCATAGTGCGCCGCCACCCAATCGCGCAGGAAACGGGTGGGCACCGCCAGCAGCACCCGGTCGCCTTCGAGCCCGACCAAATCCAAAGGGGCCAGCCAGGTCCGGTAGGCGGTGTCGTCGAACTCCGTGCGCAGCAGCCCCTGCACTTGCGACCAATGCTCGTCCAGATCGAAGGAGACGGTCTTGGGATGGAGGTTCATCGGGACCTCGAGACGCTGCAATCTGGTTTCAGGCTGACCGATGGCCAGACTGGCCGAAACTATGCGCGGTCGGCCTTTTCATTTTCTGAGCACTAAGATCCCCGCAGGATCGCCAAGTATCGCACCCGCGACCCGATAGAGTTTCCGTTTGTCAGCAGAACTTCGAAAGTCAAGCCACGGCCGAAACGATAATCGCAGCGTGGACGAGGTGCAAGGAGATCGAAAGGGGAACGTTAAATATCGCCCTGCGGTTGAGGGAATTGCGTACAATATTGTTCGAGTATTTTCATATCAAGCACATCAGATTTGCATAAAATTGTCTGCAAATCGGCCTTCAGGCAGTCGAGGCGTAGCTTCGAGGCCGATCAACGCTGACTGCGCGGCCGTTCTCCAGCCGCACTTTCTGACCCGCCCGCGGCAGCGAGATGGTTCACCTTGCGAGCCAGTCGCGAGATCCGGCGCGAGGCGGTGTTCAGCTTGAGAACACCCTTGCCGACGCCCCGGCGGATCTCGGGCTCGGCGACGCGCAAGGCACCCGCGGCAGCCTCGTGGTCGCCACTGGCCAGGGCCTGCTCAACCTTTTTGATGTATGTGCGAATCCGGCTGGTCCGCGCACGGTTGATCGCGGTCCGCTTGATGGTCTGACGAATGCGCTTCTTGGCAGAACGATGCTGCGCCATCGGGGGTCTTCCACTTCTGGTGCTTCGCGGGATGCGACGGCTGGCGCTCGCGGCCCCGGATCGGCCACGATGCCGCGACGCCTATAGCGCCGGCGCTGCGTGCCGTCAACGAGGGATGGCCGCCTCAGCGATGGCCGAAAGCCGGGGTCCGCTTCTCGACGAAGGCCTGCATGCCTTCCCTGCGGTCCTCGGTGGCGAAGGTCGTGTAGAACAGGCGGCGCTCGGCGCGGATGCCCTCGGACAGGCCGGTCTCGTAGGCGAGGTTGACCGCCGTCTTGGCCATCGCGACGACCGGCTGCGACTTCTCGGCGATCGTGTCGGCGAGCTTGACGGCCTCGTCGATCAGATCGGCCGTCGGCACGACGCGCGCCACCAGGTTCGAGCGCTCGGCTTCGGCGGCGTCCATCATGCGCCCGGTCAGCACCATCTCCATGGCCTTGGCCTTGCCGATGGCGCGCGTCAGGCGCTGCGTGCCGCCGGCGCCCGGGATCGTCCCGAGATTGATCTCCGGCTGGCCGAACTTGGCGTTGTCGGCGGCAATGATGATGTCGCACATCATCGCCAGCTCGCAGCCGCCGCCGAGCGCGTAGCCGGCGACCGCGGCGATCACGGGCTTGCTGCATGTCGCCACCTGCTGCCAGGGGGCGATGAAATCCTCCCGGAAGGCGGTGATGAAGTCCTTGCCCTCCATCTCCTTGATGTCGGCACCGGCGGCAAAGGCCCGCTCGGAGCCGGTGAGCACGATCGCCGCGGTGTCGGGATCCTGATCGAAGGTGGTCAGCGCCTGGTTCAGCTCGGTGACCAGCTGGGCGTTGAGGGCGTTCATCGCCTTGGGCCGGTTCAAGGTGATGAGGCCGACCGGGCCGCGGCTCTCCACCAGGATCGTCTCGTATGCCATGCGGGTGCTCCTGGGCGAGGTCCGGCGCGACGCGGGCGGACCCCGCCATGGCGTTCCGTCGATGCGGCGCGTGGCCGCGCGCCCGTGCCAACTGGGTATGAATGGATGCGGGATCAAGTGAGGCCGGGAATTAACACCATCCCCGCCCCCGCCGTCCAGCCTCTTCGATCCGCGCTCGCAGCGGCGCAGCCAGGCGCGGCTTCCCCCCGCTGGCCCCGGTGCTGGCCTCAGCGCTGGCAGCGCCGGCACATGTAGGTCGCGCGACCGCCCTGGACCAGCCGCACGACCGGCCGCGCGCAGGCCTGGCAAGGCGCGTTCGCGCGGTCGTAGACCGCAAAGCAGTCCTGGAAGACGCCGAGCTCGCCGTTGGCCTGGATGTAGTCGCGCAGCGACGAGCCGCCGGCGCCGATGGCTTCCAGCAGCACCGTCCGGATCGCCTCGGCCAGCCGCCGGCTCTGCGCCGGCCGCAGGCCGCCCGCGCTGCGCAGCGGCGACAGGCGGGCGCGAAACAGGCTCTCGCAGGCGTAGATGTTGCCGACGCCGACGACGCGGCGCTGATCCATCAGCGCGAGCTTGAGCGGGCTCCTGCTGCCGCCGAGTGCCGCCGCCAGCGCCGCGCCGTCGAAGCCCGCATCGAGCGGCTCCAGCCCGAGACCGGCCAGCCGCGGGTGGTGCCTGGAGATCGCCGGTGCGGGCCAGGTCCAGCATGCCGAAGCGGCGCGGGTCGACGAAGCGCAGCGCGCTGCCGTCGTCGAAGCCGAAGGTCAGGTGCTCATGCGGCCCCGCGGGCGGGCCGCCGAGCAGAAGGCGCCCCGACATGCCGAGATGCAGGAGCAGGGTCTCGCCGCCTTCGAGGTCGGCCAGGATGTACTTGGCACGGCGGCCGAAGCCCGTCAGCCGGCGCCCCACCAGGCGCTCGGCCAGCCGCTCGGGCAGCGCAAAGCGCAGATCCGGGCGCCGCTGCACGAGCGTCGTGATCTGCCGACCGGTCAGTCGCGCCGCCAGCGCGCGCATCGTCGTCTCGACCTCGGGCAGCTCAGGCATCTTCCTCACCCAACCGGCCCGTCCGACCCGGCGGCAAGTCCGGCGCGCGCCATACCAAGGGCGGTGCGATGCTTGTCGGTACGGATGGCCTCGCCTAAAACCGCGCGACAGGCCGCCCGCGGCCTCCACAGCCCGGCCGCACCATGATCGACCGCTTGCAGCACGCCCGAGCGCAACTGGCAACCTCCTTCGGCTACCGGCAGGTCCGGCCCGAGGACAAGGCCGCGCTGGTGGGCGGCGTGTTCGAACGGGTCGCGACCCGCTACGACCTGATGAACGACCTGATGAGCGGCGGCCTGCACCGGCTGTGGAAGGCCGCCATGATCGACTGGCTGGCACCGCGCCCGGGCCTGCGGCTGCTCGATGTCGCGGGCGGCACCGGCGACATCGCCTTTCGCGTGCTCGACCGCGTCGCCCGCAAGCCCGGGCCCGCGGCGCAGATCCCGGCGGTGCACATCACGGTCTGCGACATCAACCGCGCGATGCTCGCGGTCGGCCGCGACCGGGCGATCGATGCGAACCGGATCGAGCCGGTCGACTGGCTGTGCGCCGATGCCGAGGCCCTGCCGCTCGCCGATCGCAGCGTCGACGCCTACACGATCGCGTTCGGGATCCGCAACGTCACCCGGATCGAGCGTGCGCTCGCCGAGGCGCGCCGGGTGCTGCGGCCGGGCGGCCGGTTCCTGTGCCTGGAGTTCTCGCAGCTGCAGCTGGAGGCCTTGCGCGCGCTGTACGACCGCTACTCCTTCACCGTGGTGCCGTGGCTCGGCGAGCAGGTCGCCGACGACCGCGCCGCCTACCAGTATCTGGTCGAGAGCATCCGGCGCTTTCCCGACCAGGCCACCTTCGCGCGCATGATCGAGCAGGCCGGGCTCGGGCGCGTCCGCTACCGCAACCTGTCGGGCGGCATCGCCGCGCTGCACTCGGCCTGGCGTCTCTAGGGCCATGCTGCGCACGATCCGCAATCTCTGGCGCCTGGCCCTGATCGCGCGCTGCCTGGCGCGCTACAACGCCCTGTTCCCCCTGGAGCTGGCGCCGGTGCCGGAGTTCGTGGTGCGGATCGCGCGCCGGGTGGCGCGCAAGGACGCGCCGGGGCGGCCGGGCGAGCGCCTGGCGCAGGCCCTGCAGGAGCTGGGCCCGAGCTTCATCAAGCTCGGCCAGAGCCTGGCGACCCGGGCCGATCTGCTCGGCCAGCACCTCGCCGAGGATCTGTCGCGGCTGCAGGATGCGCTGGAGCCCTTCGATCCGGCCATGGCGCGCCGCATGATCGAGCTCGAGCTGGGCCGCCCGGTCGAGGACCTGTTCGCGAGCTTCGACGACCGGCCGGTCGCCGCCGCGTCGATCGCGCAGGTGCATTTCGCCGTGACCAGCGAGGGCGAGCCGGTCGCGGTCAAGGTGCTGCGGCCGGACATCGAGCGGCTGATGACGCGCGATCTCGACTTCTTCGCCTGGATCGCGGCCTGGGTCGAGCGGCTGCAGCCGAGCAGCCGCAGGCTCAGGCCGGTCGCGGTGGTGCAGACCATCGCGGCCTCGACCCGGATGGAGATGGACCTGCGGCTCGAGGCGGCGGCGGCTTCGGAGCTCGCGGAGAACTGCACCGAGGACGAAGGCTTTCGCGTGCCGCGGGTCGACTGGGAGCGCACCGCGCGCCGGGTCCTGACCCTGGAGCGGGTCAGCGGCATCGCCTCGGACGAGCGCGCGGCCCTGATCGCGGCCGGCTTCGATCCCGACGTGATCCTGGCCAAGGCCGCCGAGATGTTCTTCAAGCAGGTGTTCCGCGACGGCTTCTTCCACGCCGACATGCACCCCGGCAACATCTTCATCGACGCCAAGGGCGATCTGGTGCCGGTGGATTTCGGCATCATGGGCAGGCTCGACCGGCCGACCCGGCGCTTTCTCGGCGAGATGCTGCTGGGCCTCCTGACCGCGGACTACCAGCGGGTCGCCGACGTCCACTTCACCGCGGGCTACGTGCCGGCCAACCAGGACAAGGCGGCGTTCATGCAGGCCTGCCGCTCGATCGCCGAGCCGATCCGCGGCCGCGCGCTGGCGGAAATCTCGGTCGGCCGCCTGCTCGGCCAGCTGTTCGAGGTCACCGAGATCTTCGCCATGGAGACCCAGCCGCAGCTGCTGCTTTTGCAGAAGACCATGGTGGTGGCCGAGGGCGTGGGCCGCGCCCTCAATCCCTCGGTCAACATGTGGCAGCTGGCGCAGCCGCTGATCGAGGCCTGGATCGCCGACAACCTCGGCCCGCAGGCGCAGCTCAGGACGGTGGTGGAGGACGGCATCGAGGCGGCACGCCGCCTGCCGCAGCTGGTCGAGCGGGTCGAGCACACGCTGGAGGCGGCGGCGAACGGCGGCATCAAGCTGCATCCGAGCTCGCTCGCGGCACTGCACGGCCATCGCCACCACACGCTGCTGCCCTGGGTGCTCTGCGCCCTGCTCGCCGGCGCCCTGCTGGTGCTGATCATCGTCTGAGGCGCGCTTGGCAGGCGCCCCGGCGAAGCGCATCATGGCGCCGTCACGGGAGGGTGGGATGGCCTACGTCGACTGGATGATCAAAGGCCCCAAGATCGCGTCGTGCAACTGCGACTATGGCTGCCCCTGCGAGTTCAACGCGCCGCCGACGCACGACGTGTGCGAGGGCCTGGAGGCGATGGAGATCACGGAGGGCTGGTTCGCCGAGGTCCGGCTCGACGGCCTCGGTTCGCCGCCTCCTACCGCTGGCCCGGCCCCGTGCACGAGGGCGGCGGCATCGTCCAGGGCTTCATCGACGAGCGCGCGAGCGAGATCCAGCGCGACGCCCTGATCAAGATCGTCTCGGGCCTCGAGCAGGAGCCGACGACGGCCTTCAACATCTACGGCTCGACCATCGAGAAGGAGTTCGACCCGGTGTTCGCGCCGATCGCGTTCCACTGCGACATCGAGCAGCGGGTCGGCAGCTTCTCGGTCCCGGGCCATCTCGAGATGAGCCTCGAGCCGATCCGGAACCCGGTCACCGGCAAGCCGCATCGCGCCCAGATCCGCCTGCCCGAAGGCTTCGAGTTCCGCGAGGCCGAGATGGCGAGCGGCACCTTCTCGGGCACCGGCGACATCCGGTTCCAGAACCGCAACTGCTACGGCTTTCTGACCTTCGTCGCCTACGGCCCCTATGGCGTGATCGAGGCCGGCTGACCAGCCGGGTACCTCGCCATGAGCACGCAGACCTCGGCGCTGGAAACCGTCCTGCGGCGCGACCGCATCGTGGTGATCGCGGCGCTGGTCGCGGTGATCGTCGCAGCCTGGGCCTACATCCTGCTCGGCGCCGGCACTGGCATGACCGCGTTCGACATGACTCCGCCCTTCGGGGACACAGGCGGCATGGACATGAGCATGGGCTCAAAAGCCCCCATGGTCATGGATCAGAACGGCCCGGACATGGCCATGGGCGACTCCGACATGATGATGGTCATGGCGCCGATGGCCTGGACGCCCGGCTACGCGGTCCTGATGTTCTTCATGTGGTGGATCATGATGGTGGCGATGATGCTGCCGAGCGCCTCGCCGATGATCCTGCTGTTCGCGCGCTTCAACCGCAGCCAGCGCGACAAGGGCGCGCCCTACGTGCCCACGGCCGTGTTCGCGCTCGGCTACGTGCTGATGTGGGCCGCTTTCAGCCTGGTCGCGGTGACGGCGCAGTGGGGCCTCGAGCAAAGCGGCCTTTTGTCCTCGACGATGGCGAGCACGAGCGTGATGCTCGGCGCCGTGCTGCTGATCGCGGCCGGCGTCTACCAGCTGACGCCGCTGAAATACGCCTGCCTGAAGCACTGCCGCTCGCCGCTGTTCTTCATCAGCCACCACTGGCGGCCGGGCGAGTGGGGTGCTTTGCGCATGGGGCTCGAGCACGGCGCGTTCTGCACCGGCTGCTGCTGGTTCCTGATGGCGCTGCTGTTCTATGGCGGCATCATGAACCTGTTCTGGATCATCGGCCTGGCCCTGATCGTGCTGGTGGAGAAGGTGGCGCCGGCCGGCCACTGGGTCGGCTGGGTCATGGGCGTGGGCCTGATCGCCTGGGGCGGCGGCCTGCTGCTGATGGCAGCTTAGCGCAGGTCGCGCCGGCCCTCAGATCGGCGGGCAGCAGCTACCAGGCGACCTCACCGACCCCGACCAACGACCGGGCATCAGGCGTATGCGCGCTCGCGTTTGAAGTGCTTGACCAGCAGGTAGTAGAAGACCGCCCGGTATTTGTTCCGGTTGGATCGGCCATACTGCTCGATGACCGCGGCGATCCCGGCGTCCAGATCGGCCCCGTCCTTCAGCCCCAGCTTCTTGATCAGGAAGTTCTTCTTGACCCGCTCCATCTCATCGTTGTCGGAGGCGGAAACGGTGGAGGCGTCGTCGCTATAGATGCTCGGGCCGCATCCCTTCGTGACCTTGGTAAGCAGATCCATATCCGCCGAAACGCCGCACTTGTCTTTCAAGTCCGTCGCATACCTGGCAATCAATTCGTCTCTTTTGCTCACGCCCGTACCCTCCGCTGACTGACGGTGATCTACAATGCCGCCCTGGGCGACATCCGTCCACCTTTCAGAGGGGTTCGCACAAGCTGGGCGTCGCCGCGGGTCACCGCCGAACGGCGGCCGACGACAGCGATCCGGCAAAAACGAGATCTGGCTGGGGGACCTGGATTCGAACCAGGACTGCTCGGTCCAGAGCCGAGAGTTCTACCGTTAAACTATCCCCCAAGGGCTTGGCTGTTGGGATAGGGAGCGACCCTCCCCTTGTCAAGGAGAGGGCGGTGCATCGGCGTGCCCGAGATCGCGCAGCACGGTTCGCGCCTGTGCGAGGCAGGCGGCGTGGCCGGGCCTGAAATCCTTCGCGATCCACCAGTCCTCGACCTCGGCCAGCACCCGGCCGACCGCAGGCCCCGCCGGCACGCCGAGCGCCATGATGTCGTGGCCGGTGACCGGCAGCGTTTTCGGCTGCCAGCCGGCACTTTCGGCCAGCGCCTCGGCGAGTGCTGCGCCGGCATCGTCGGAGGGATCCTCGGCGGCGGCGAGGTGCACGAGGTCGGCGTAGCGCTCCGCGCCGAGCCGATGCAGCGCCTGGCGGCGCGCGGCCGGAATCGCGCGTAAGGGCGGCAGCGGGTCACCGGTCAGCGCCGACAGCCTGTCCGCATCGCGGCTCGAGAGGCGCCAGCGCGACGCCACTTCGCCCGCAGCACTCGTCTGCCCGCGCAGCAGGGCGGCGAGGCGCAGCAGCCAGTCGGCCTGCGGCGCCAGCGCCAGCAGCCGCGCCAGGCGATCCCGGTCCGGCGCCCCCGGCACGACCTGCGCGAGCACGCCGGTCTCGGCCATCAGCGCCAGCGCCGGCAGCGGGTCCTTCGCCGCCAGCAGCTTGCGCATCTCGGCCTGCACGCGCTCGCCCGAGAGCTGCGCGATCGCGGGCGCGGCAGCGGCGCAGGCCTGCAGCGCCTCGGCGTCGGCCGGCAGCCGCCCGTAATGCGCGAGGAAGCGAAAGAAGCGCAGGATGCGCAAAAAATCCTCGGCGATGCGCGCCGCCGCCGGCCCGACGAAGCGCACCCGCCCGGCGGCGAGATCGGCCCGGCCACCGAAGTAGTCGAACAGGCGGCCGTCGCGATCGCAGCTCATGGCGTTGATCGTGAAATCGCGCCGCGCCGCGTCCGCCTCGAAATCGTCGGTGAACGCGACGCTCGCATGCCGGCCGTCGGTCGCGACGTCGCGCCGCAGGGTCGTGATCTCGAAGCGCCGCGCATCGGCGACCGCCGTCACGGTGCCGTGCGCGAGGCCGGTCGGGATCGCTTGCAGCCCGGCAGCCTCGAGCAGCGCGATCACCTGCTCGGGCGGCTCGGGCGTGGCGAGATCGAGATCGCGCCCGGCCTGGTCCAGGCCCAGCAGCCCGTCGCGCACGCAGCCGCCGACGAAGCGCGCGGGCCTGCCGCCTGCCATCAGCGCGTCCAGCACGCGGCGGCTGGCGGGTGCTGCCAGCCACGGCTGGCCGGCCAGAGGACGCGGCGTCCCGCCCATGGCCTCAGGGCCCGGTCGTGCCGGGCACCAGCTCGCCGTCCTCGAAGCGCGCCGGCACGTAGGTCTCGCCGGGATCGGAGCCGCCGAGCAGGCCCCAGGCGACCAGGCTCACCGCCAGCAGGCCGACCCCTGTCGCCGCAAGGCCGAGCCAGGGCGCATCGCCCATCCCCCCGGACCCGCGCGCGAGGCGGGCGTAGATCAGGTAGATCACGAACGGCAGCACCAGGGGCAGCACGTACTGCAGCAGGATCCGGAGCATGTCAGGACCTCAGCAGGCCGGAGAGGTTGACCAGGATGCCGGCGGTCGCACCCCAGATGAAGCGGTTCTGCCAGGGCAGCACATAGTAAGTGCGGGTCAGGGGGCCGCGCCGGAAGCTCTGGCGGCGATGGTTGCGCGGATCGACGGCGAACGCGAGCGGCAGCTCGAACACGTCGTCGACCTCGTAGGGGTCCGGCCGCAGCTCGAACGGCGGCGTCAGCCAGCCGACCACCGGATGGATGCGAAAGCCGGTCGCGGTGTCGTAGTCCGCAAGCTCGCCGAGGACCTCGACCCTGGCGGGGTCGAGGCCGATCTCCTCCTGCGTCTCGCGCAGCGCGGTCGCCACGATCGAGGCGTCGTCGGGCTCGACCCGCCCGCCCGGGAAGCTGATCTGCCCGGCGTGATCACGCAGATGTGTGGTGCGCTGGGTCAGCAGAAGATGCGGCCCGCCGGCCCGCTCGACCAGCCCGATCAGCACGGCCGCGTCCGTGCGCGGGTCGCCTCGCTCGGCGCCGGGCCAGCCGCCCTGATCGCCCGGCAGCCAGCGCGCGCCCTGCCGGCCGGCGCGCAGACGATCGACGATCGCCGCACGGGTCAGCACCGGGCCCCCGCGCCGGTCCTCAGGCACCCTGCTCGTGGAGCGCGAAGAAATCGCCCTCGCTCCACACGCCGATCCGCGCCCGGCCCTCGACGAGCCGCTCCTCGGCGAGGTCGACCAGCTCGTAGTAGACCGCTCGCGCGACCCGCGCCTCGAGCCCGTCGCGGACCTCGACATAGGGCGCGGGCCCGGAGCCTTCCGCGACGCCCGTGGGCCGGCGCAGGCGGATCGGATGCTGCGGCCCGATCGGGACCCACTCGTCGAGATTGGTGCGCACCCGCAGCCGCTGCCCGGCCCCCTGTCCGGTCCGGGCGAGCTCGATCGCGACGAACGGCGCGTCCTCGACCGCGATCCGGCCCCGCTCGACGGGCGTGACGAGCCAGTAGCTGCCGTCCGCCTCGCGGCGCAGGACCGAGGCGAACAGCTTCACGAGCGGCATGCGGTGAATCGGCGAGCCGCGATACAGCCAGTCGCCGTCGCTCGCGATCCGCAGGCCCAGGTCGCGGCCGGCATCCCTGGGTGGCAACACGGCTCCGGAAGATGCACGCGGGGCTTGATCCGGTGGGGAGTCCGTAACCATACTCACTCCATGTCCGCCCTCGTCGATGTTTCGCCGTCGGCATTCGGCCAACCTGCCGGGCAACCTGCGATTTGGCCGCCCCGCCAATGGGCCGACCGGCCAGGCCCTGCCCAAAGTGAGCTGCCATGGTTGACCACGCTCCGATGACGAATCCCGCCGATTCTTCGGTGCTCGACGAGGTCGAGGCCACGATCGAGCGGTTCGCCCGGGTCCGCTCGGAGATCGGCCGCGCGATCTTCGGACAGGAGCGCGTCGTCGAGGAAGCGCTTACCACATTGCTCGCCGGCGGTCATGTGCTGCTGGTCGGCGTGCCGGGCCTCGCCAAGACGCGCCTGGTCGAGACCCTGGGCGTGGTCCTGGGCGTCAGCCAGAAGCGCGTGCAGTTCACGCCCGACCTGATGCCGGCGGACATCCTCGGCTCCGAGGTGCTCGAGGAGTCCGAGGTCGGCCGGCGCAGCTTCCGCTTCATCCCGGGGCCGGTGTTCTGCCAGCTGCTGATGGCGGACGAGATCAACCGCGCCAGCCCGCGCACGCAGGCGGCCCTGCTGCAGGCGATGCAGGAGCGCCGCGTCACCGTGGCCGGCCACGATCACGCGGTGCCGGCGCCGTTCCACGTCCTGGCGACGCAAAACCCGATCGAGCAGGAAGGCACCTACCCGCTGCCGGAGGCGCAGCTCGATCGCTTCCTTCTGCAGGTCAATGTCGACTACCCCGAGGAGGCGGCCGAGCGGCGCATGATGATCGAGACCACCGGCAGCGGCACCGAGCCGGTGGCGCCGGTGATGACCGCGGCCGAGCTGATGGCGGCGCAGGCCCTGGTGCGGCGCCTGCCGGTCGGCGATCGGGTGGTGGACGCGATCCTGGCGCTGGTCCGCGCCGGGCGGCCGCAGTCCAGCCCGATCGCCGAGCTCGCCGAGCAGATCTCGTGGGGGCCCGGGCCGCGGGCGAGCCAGGCGCTGATGCTCAGCGTGCGCGTGCGGGCGCTGCTGCAGGGCCGCCTCGCGCCGTCGGTCGAGGACGTGATCGCGCTGGCCCCACCGGTGCTGCGCCATCGCATGGCGTTGACCTTCACCGCGCGCGCCGAAGGCGTCGGCCTGGATCAGGTGATCGAGCGATTGTGCGGGGTGATCCGCTGATGGCGGTTGCCCCCGAGGCCGGCGAGGTCGCGGGCCTGCGCCACGACGCCGAGCAGCTCGCCGACCGGCTGCCGCCGCTGCTGGTGGCCGCCGAGCGGGTCGCCACCACCGTGGCACAGGGCGTGCACGGTCGCCGGCGCGTCGGGGTCGGCGAGACCTTCTGGCAGTTCCGGCCCTATCAGCAGGGCGATTCGAGCACCCGGATCGACTGGCGCCAGTCGGCGCGGGCGACCCAGCTGTTCCTGCGCGATCAGGAGTGGGAGGCGGCGGAGAGCGTCTGGCTGTGGGCGGATCTCTCGGCCTCGATGGTCTATCGCTCGCGCACCGACTGGCCGACCAAGCAGGATCGCGCGACGCTGATCGTCCTGGCACTGGCATCGCTCCTGACCCGGGGCGGCGAGCGGGTCGCCTGGCTGGGCCGGGACCGGCGCCCCCTTGGCGGGCGGGCCGGCATGGCGAGCCTGTGCGAAGGGCTGGTCGGACAGGCGTCGCGCGAGGTCAGCCTGCCGCCCGCCCAGCAGCTGCCGCGCCATGCCCGCCTGGTGCTGGTCGGCGACTTCTTCGTGCCGCTGGACGCGCTGCGCGAGCGCCTGCGCGGCTTCGTCGGCCGCGGCGTGCGCGGCCACCTGATGCAGGTGACCGATCCGGCGGAGTGGAGCCTGCCGTTCGCCGGCCGCGTCCAGTTCGAGGACCTGGAAAGCCGGGGCCGGGCGCTGATCGGCAATGTCGACGGCGTGCGCGAGCGCTACCGTGCAGCGGCTGGACAGCCACCTCGCCGGCCTGCGCGACCTCTGCCGCTCGCTGTCCTGGACCATCGCCAGCCACAGCAGCGATCACCCGCCCGAGCCTGCCCTGCTCGCCCTCTACACCACGCTCTCGACCAAGGGCCAGGGCTAGGCGATGCTCGACCTGGGCCTGCTCGGCCTGACCAACCCCTGGCTGCTGACCGCGCTGATCAGCCTGCCGGCGCTGTGGTGGCTGCTGCGGGTGATCCCGCCGGCGCCCAGGCGCCTGCGCTTTCCGACGATCCGCTTCCTGCTCGGCCTGCAGCCGGAGGAGGAGACCTCGGCGCGCACGCCGCCCTGGCTGCTGGCGCTGCGGCTGCTGCTGGCGACCCTCTTGATCCTGGCGCTCGCCGGGCCGGTGCTCAACCCCGAGCCGGAGCTGTCGGGCGAGGGGCCGCTGGTCCTGGTGGTCGACGACGGTTGGGCGGCGGCGCCGCACTGGGAGCAGCGCCTGGCCGCCCTGGAGCGCTTCACGGCCCGCGCCCAGCGGCAGGAGCGCGAGGTGATCCTGCTGGGCACGGCGCCCGATCCGGCCGGATCGGCGCTGCGCCGCCTGAGTGCCGCCGATGCGGCGCGCGGCGTCTCGAGCTGGCTGCCCAAGTCCTGGCCGGCCGACCACGACGCGGCGCTCGCACGGCTCGAGGGCGAGACCTTCGAGGACGCCGAGATCATCTGGCTGAGCGACGGCATCGCCGAAGGGCCCGACGCGCGCACCAGCGCCGCCCGCTTCGGCGAGGGGCTGCAGCGGCTCGGCGCGCTGCGGGTGTTCGCCGACCCGGCCGGGGAGCGCGCGATGCTGCAGCAGCGGCCGGAGATCGCCGACGACGCGCTGGTGGCGAACCTGCGGCGGCCGGCGGCGGGCCCGGCCGAGAGCCGCATGGTGCGCGCCCTGGGACCGCGCGGCGAGGTGCTGGCACGCGCCGAGGCTGCATTCGACGATCAGGCGCTGGATGCGCAGGCCCGCATCGAGCTGCCGCTGGAGCTGCGCAACCGCATCGCCAGGCTCGAGATCGAGGCCTCGGCGGCGGTCGGCGGCGTGGCGCTGCTGGACGAGCGCTGGCGCCGCCGGGTGATCGGGCTGGTCGGCGAATCGGCCGCGCAGTCGCCGCAGCCGCTGCTGTCCGAGCTGTATTACGTGGAGCGGGCGCTGGCGCCGCACGCCGCTCTGCGCCGCGGCAGCGTCGAGGACCTCCTGGCCGGCGAGATCTCGGGCATCGTGCTGCCGGACAGCGCCCAGCTCAGCCCCGAGGCGCGCGCGCAGCTCGCCGACTGGATGGATGAGGGCGGCGTGCTGCTGCGCTTCGCCGGTCCGCGGCTTGCCAATGCCGGACAGGACGATCTGGTGCCGGTGCCGCTGCGGCGCGGCGACCGCAACCTCGACGGCACGCTGTCCTGGGCCCGGCCGCTGGCGCTCACCAGCTTCGACGCGGACGGCCCGCTGGCCGAGCTGCAGGTGCCCGAGGGCGATGTCGTCGTGCACCGCCAGGTGCTGGCGCAGCCGGGGCCTGGCCTGCACGCCGCGAGCTGGGCGCGCCTCGCCGACGGCACCCCGTTGATCACCGGCGCGCAGCGCGGCCAGGGCTGGCTGATCCTGGTGCATACCACCGCCAACACGACATGGTCGTCGCTGCCCCTGTCGGGGGTGTTCGTCGACCTGATGCAGCGGTTTGCAGCACTCGGGCAGGGCGCCGGCGGCGCGCTGCAGGGCTCGCTGGCGCCGATCGAGGTGCTGGATGCGGCAGGCCGGCTCGGGCCCCCGGGCGCTGCGGTGCAGCCCCTGCCGGCGGCGGGCTTCGCCGCGGCGGTGGTCAGCGCCGAGCATCCGCCCGGTCTCTACGGTCGGATCGAGGCCGGCGAGGACGCCGCCAGGCAGGCGCTCAACCTGGCGTCCGCGGTGCCTGACCTCGTGGCGCTCGAGCCCGCCGACTACCCCGTGCCGGTGCAGGACTTCGCCGGATCGGCCGAGGTCGACCTGATGCCCTGGATCCTGCTCGCGGCGATGCTGCTGGCGCTGGCCGACACGCTGATCGGCCTGTTCCTGCGCGGGCTGATGCCCGGCCGAATGCAGCCGGCGCCGGTCGCAGGGGCGTTGCTGCTGCTGCTCGCGTCGCTCGCCGGTCGTGTCGCCGGCGGCGGCCCAGGACGAAGCGATCATCGGCGCGACCTCCGAAACCCTGCTGGCCTATGTCGTGACCGGGATCGACGAGGTCGACGACCTCAGCCGCGCCGGGCTCGACGGCCTGAGCCAGGTGCTGCGGCATCGCACGGCGGTCGAGGCCGGCGAGCCGCGCGGCGTCAACCTCGTGGCGGACGACCTGAACCTCTATCCGCTGCTGTACTGGCCGGTTCCCGACGGCCACCCCGAGCTTGCGGCCGGCGTCCGGGAGCGGATCGCCGCCTATCTGAGCCAGGGCGGCATGATCCTGTTCGACACCGGCGACGCCGCGGCGATGATCCCTGGCCAGCAGGGCCCGGGACCGGGCGAGCGGCGGCTGCGCCAGCTGCTCGCCGGCGTGAGCCTGCCGCCGCTGCAGCCGGTGCCGGAGGACCACACGCTGACGCGCTCGTTCTATCTCCTGCAGGAGTTTCCGGGCCGCTGGACCGGCCAGACGACCTGGGTCGACCAGGCCGACGAGAGCGTCAACGACGGCGTGTCGTCGGTGATCATCGGCGGCCACGACTGGGCCGGCGCCTGGGCGATCGACGAGTTCGGCCGGACCCTGC
The DNA here is from genome assembly GCA_963753315.1 of uncultured Alphaproteobacteria bacterium. Lineage (GTDB taxonomy): Bacteria > Pseudomonadota > Alphaproteobacteria > Geminicoccales > Geminicoccaceae > DASUGG01. The sequence continues at coordinate 105,883 of CAVWCI010000007.1, read as the reverse complement.
TGCCGGTCCTGCCCGGCGGCGAGCGGCAGCGCGAGATGGCGCGCCGCTTCGGCGTCAACCTCGTGATGTACGCGCTGACCGGCAACTACAAGACCGACCAGGTGCACGTGCCGGCGCTGCTGGAGCGGCTGGGCCAATGAGCGGGATGGCGGCGATGACCGGCGGCGCCTCGCTGAGCTTCGTGCCGCTGCTGCCGTGGCCGCTGCTGGCAGCACTCGCGGTCGCGGTCGCAGCCGTGGTCGGCTTCGGGCTGTGGCGGCGTGCGCGCGGCATGATCTGGCGCGGCGCCATGCTGGCTCTCGGCCTGCTGGCGCTCGCCAATCCGGTGGTGACCCGCGAGGAGCGGCAGCCGCTCGACGACGTCGCGGTGCTGCTGGTCGACCGCTCGCCCTCGCAGGAGATCGGCGACCGGCCGGCGCAGATCGATCAGGCCGTGCGGGAGCTGCGCGGGTCCCTGGAAGGACTCGACGCGCTCGAGCTGGTCGAGGCCACGGTGCAGGGCGACGGCGAGGGCGGCACGCGGCTGTTCGAGGAGCTCGGCGACACCCTGGCCGAGATCGATCGCTCGCGCCTCGCGGGCGTCCTGATCCTGTCCGACGGCCAGGTCCACGACGTGCCGCCGGACCTCGAGGGCCTCGGCATCGCCGCGCCGCTGCACCTGCTGCTGACCGGACAGCGCGACGAGCAGGACCGTCGGCTGCTGGTCGAGGAGGTGCCGAGCTACGGCATGGTGGGCGACCAGCAGGAGATCACCCTGCGCGTCGACCACCTGCCAGGCGAAGGTTCGAGCGAGCCGGTGACCGTCACCCTGCGCCAGAACGGCGAGGTGCGCCAGGAGCTGAGCGTGCAGCCCGGCACGCCGCGCACGGTGCCGTTCGAGCTGAACCGGGCCGGCCAGTCGGTGCTCGAGATCGAGGCCGAGGCGTTGCCCGGCGAGCTGACCACGCGCAACAACCGGCAGGTGTTCTTCGTCAACGGCGTGCGCGACCGGCTGCGCGTGCTGCTGGTCTCGGGCCAGCCCTATCCGGGCCTGCGGGTGTGGCGCAACCTGCTCAAGGCCGACCCGGCGGTCGATCTGGTGCACTTTACGATCCTGCGACCGCCCGAGAAGCAGGACGGCACGCCGATCCGCGAGCTGGCGCTGATCGCGTTCCCCTCGCGCGAGCTGTTCGAGGTCAAGCTCGGCGAGTTCGACCTCGTGATCTTCGATCGCTACTCGCGCCGCGGCCTGCTGCCGCTGGCCTATCTCGACAACGTCGCGCGCTATGTCGAGGAGGGCGGCGCGCTGCTGGAGGTCGCCGGCCCCGAGTTCGCCCATCCGCTGAGCCTCTACCGCACGCCGCTCGCCCGCGTGCTGCCGGCGCGGCCCTCGGGCGTGGTCTACGAGCAGGGCTTCACGCCGACCCTGACGGACCTCGGCAACCGCCATCCGGTGACCGCCGACCTGCGCCCCGATGCCGATGCCGCCTCGGATTCCGATGAGGCGGAGAGCGCCGCCCTGGGGACGCTGGTTCCGGCAGATCGACGTCGAGGTCAACGGCTCGCAGGTGCTGATGAGCGGCGCCGCGGAGCGGCCGCTGCTGGTGCTGGATCGGATCGGCGAGGGCCGCGTCGCGCAGCTGCTCTCGGACCAGCAGTGGCTGTGGGCGCGCGGCTTCGAGGGCGGCGGCCCGCAGGGCCTGCTGCTGCGCCGGCTGGTGCACTGGCTGATGCAGGAGCCGGAGCTCGAGGAGGAGATCCTGCAGGCCGAGCCGCAGGGCGATGCGGTCGCGATCGAGCGGCGCTCGCTCGAGGCGCTGCCGGAGACCGTCACCGTCACGGCACCGTCCGGCCGGAGCCAGGAGGTGGCGCTGGAGCCGGCGGGCGAGGGCGTCGGTCGCGCCCTGGTCGACGCCGAGGAGGCCGGGCTCTACCGGATCAGCGACGAGGACCTGCTGGCCTTCGCGGCGGCGCGTCCGATCGGCGCGCAGGAGCTCGCCGACATGCGCGCGACGCCCGAGCGCCTGGGACCGCTGGTCGAGGCCAGCGGCGGCGCGATCACCTGGCTCGCCGACGGCGGCACGCCAACGGTGCGCAAGGTCGCGCGCGGCCGCGCGCTCGCCGGCCGCGACTGGCTCGGCATCCATCGCACCGAGGGCTACCTCGTGACCGGTGCGACCCAGCAGTCGCTGCTGCCGGCGCTGCTGGCCCTGCTGCTGCTGCTCGGCACGCAGGGCTTCGCCTGGTACCGCGAGGGCCGCTGAGCGGAGCCGCTCTAGAGCCGCAGGCCGCCCTGCAGCGGCGAGAAGAGCACTGGCATGATCCGCTTCTGGCGCAGCCTGCCGTCCTCCTCCCTGCGCACCAGGGTCAGGTACTGCGGTCCGTCCGCGGGCCCCAGCGGGATCACCATGCGGCCGCCGCGCTTGAGCTGGTTGAGCAGGGGCTGCGGCAGGTGGTCGATCGCCTCCTTGACGACGATCGCATCGTACGGCCCGTGCGCCGACCAGCCGTAGTAGCCGTCGCCGGCCAGCACATCGACATTGTCGTAGCCGAGGTCCTTGAGCAGGCGGGCGGCGTGGTCGGCCAGCGGCTCGATCACCTCGACGCTGTACACGTGCGCCGCCAGCCGCGAGAGCACCGCGGCGTGGTAGCCGGCGCCGGTGCCGGTCTCGAACACGATGTCGTCCGGCTGCACCGCCACGACGTGGGTCATCAGGGCGATCAGCAGGGGCGCCGCCATGTTCTGCTCCGGCGTCACCGGCAGGGGCCGCGGGAGATAGGCATAGGGGCGCAGCACCTCCGGCACGAAGGCGTGCCGCGGCACCTCGCGCATCGCATCCAGCACGCGCGGATCGATCGCCGCGATCCCGGTCTGATCGGCGAACATCGCGACCTCGCGCTCGACCTGCTCGACCATCTGGCTGCGGGCTGCGGCCTCGTCGTCGGCCGCGCGCGCGCAGCCCCGGCGTGATCCCGAGCAGCACGGCCAGCAGCGCGATCAGGCCGGTACGTCGCAAGGTCATGATCCTCTCCGAGCAGCAGACGACGCCCTCTGATACTAAGGCGAGAGGGGCGTGCGGACCAGCAGGATACGGTCGGTCGGAGGCGGTCGGCTCAGGTCCTCAGGGATTGATCTTGGTGCCCACGCCGGCCTCGGTGAAGGTCTCGAGCAGCAGCACATGCGGCACGCGGCCATCGAGCACATGGACCGCGCCGACGCCGCCGCGCAGCGCCTCGAGGCAGGTCTCGAGCTTGGGGATCATGCCGCCGCTCGCGGTGCCGCGCTCGAGCAGCGCGCGCGCCCCTCCCGCCGACAGCTCCGAGATCAGCCGGCCATCGGCATCCAGCACGCCGTCGACGTCGGTCAGCAGGATCAGCTTGCGCGCCCGCAGCGCGCCGGCGATCGCGCCGGCCGCGGTGTCGGCGTTGATGTTGTAGGTCTCGCCGCCCGCACCCATGCCGATCGGCGCGATCACCGGCACGATCTGGGTGCCCTCGAGCACGGTCAGCACGTCGGTGCGGATCCGCGACGGCTGGCCGACGAAGCCCAGATCCAGGAGCTCCTCGATGCGGCTGTCGGGGTCGCGCCGGCTGCGCATCAGCTTGGTCGCCTCGATCAGCCGGCCGTCCTTGCCGGACATGCCGAGCGCCTCGCCGCCGGCGGCCTGGATCGCGGTCACGATCTGCTTGTTGATGCTGCCTGCGAGCACCATCTCGACGATCTCGACGGTCTGCGCGTCGGTCACCCGCAGGCCCTCGACGAACTCGCTCTTGATCTTGAGCCGGTCGAGCATCGCCTTGATCTGCGGACCGCCGCCGTGCACCACCACCGGGTTGATGCCGACCTGCTTGAGGAGGACCACGTCGCGGGCGAAGTCGTGCGCCAGCGCGGCCGAGCCCATGGCGCTGCCGCCGTACTTGATGACGAAGGTGGCGCCGGCGAAGCGCCGCATGTAGGGCAGGGCTTCGACCAGGGTCGCGGCGATCTGCTGGTGGCGGCGGTCGGTCACGCTGGCGGTCACGATGATGCCTCCCCTGGCACGGCGGCCAGCGCCGCCAGCTCGGCGCGCAGGCGCTCGATGCCATCGCCCTGCTGCGCGCTCGTCACGATCAGATCGGGGTGCGCGCCAATCCGGCGCAAGAGCTCCGCATCGACGCTCTCGACCAGGTCGGCGAGCTCGGAGCGGCGCACCAGGTCGGCCTTGGTCAGCACCACCTGAAAGGCGACCGCGGTCTCGCCGAGGGTGGCCATGAAGGCGCGGTCATTGTCCTTCAGCCCGTGCCGCGCGTCGACCAGGACGCAGGTCCGGCGCAGGCTGGCGCGACCGCGCAGATAGGCGCGCACCAGCTCCTGCCAGGCCTCGACCGCAGGCTTGGGCGCCTGGGCGTAGCCGTAGCCCGGCAGGTCGACCAGGGTCAGCCGGCCGCCGAGATCGAACAGGTTGATCTGCTGGGTGCGGCCGGGCGTCTGCGAGATGCGGGCGAGCTGCCGGCGGCCGGTCAGCGCGTTGATCAGGCTCGACTTGCCGACGTTGGAGCGGCCGGAGAACGCCACTTCCGGCAGGCGCATCGGCGGCAGCTGCGCAAGCTCGGCGATCCCGGTGACGAAGCCGCAGGGCTGGGCGAACAGCTTGCGCCCGGCCTCGAGCCATGCGGCCTGATCCGGCTCGGACGGCGCCAGCGCGGGCACGGCTCAGACCGACACGCCCATGCGCTTCATGATCGCCCATTGCTGGCCGATGGAGAGCACGTTGTTCCAGGTCCAGTAGATCACCAGGCCCGCCGGGAAGGTCGCGAACAGGAAGATGAACATCAACGGCAGCAGCAGCATGATCCTGGCCTGCATCGGGTCGGCCGGCTGCGGGTTGAGCTTGGTCTGCAAGAACATGGTGGCGCCCATCAGCAGGGGCCAGATGCCGATCATCAGGAAGGTCGGCGGATCGAAAGGCAACAGGCCGAAGAGGTTGAAGATCGAGGTCGGATCGGGCGCCGACAGGTCCTGGATCCAGCCGAAGAACGGCGCATGCCGCATCTCGATCGACACGAACAGCACCTTGTAGAGCGCGAAGAACACCGGAATCTGCACGACGATCGGCAGGCACCCCGACATCGGGTTCGCCTTCTCCTTCTTGTACAGCGCCATCAGCTCCTGGTTCATGCGCATCTTGTCGTCGCCGTACTGCTCGCGCAGGCGCATCATCTCGGGCTGGAGCTTCTTCATCTTGCTCATCGCCCGGTAGGACTTGTTCGCCAGAGGAAAGAAGATGATCTTGACGAGGAGCGTCAGCAGCAGGATGGCGACGCCGTAGTTGCCCGTCCAGATGTAGAAGAAATGCAGGACGTGGAACAGCGGCTTGGTGAGGAAGTAGAACCAGCCGAAATCGACGGCGCGGTCGAACAGGGGGATGCCGTACTGCTCGCCGTAGCGATCGAGCTGAGAGACCTCCTTGGCGCCGACGAACAGGCGGTCGGTGGTCTCGATCGAGCCGCCGGCGGGCACGCTCAGCGGCGTGCGCAGGTAGTCGACCTGGTAGCGGTCCTGGCCGTCGACCACATTGTCGCGAAAGGTTCCGGTGAGCTCGCTCGCCTGATCCGGCACCAGCGCCGCGAGCCAGTACTTGTCGGTGAAGCCCATCCAGCCGCCCCGGCTCGACAGCTCGATGTTGCCGTCCTCCTGCAGGTCGTCGTAGTCGATCTCCTCGAGCGTGCCGTTCAGCACGCCGATCGGGCCCTCGTGCAGGATGAAGAAGCCGAGCGTCTCGGGCGTGCCCCAGCGGCTGACGAGGCCATAGGGATGGAGCGAGACCGCCTCGTCGCCGTCGTTCAGGACCCGCTGGGTGATCGTGAACATGTAGGCGTCGTCGATCTCGATCCGGCGCTCGAAGCGCAGCCCCTCGCCGTTGTCCCAGGTGAGCGTGACCGGCTGGCCGGGGCGCAGCTCGGCGCCGTCGGTGCTCCAGACCGTGTCGCGGCCGGGGACCGGCACCGACTGGTCGGCGGCGACCCAGCCGAGCTCGACGAAGTAGGGGTCGAGCGAGCCGGGCGGGCTCAGCAAGGCGACGTCGGGGGAGCCCGGCGCGGTGGTCAGCTTGTAGTCCGACAGGATCACGTTGTCGATCCGGCCACCGGTCAGCGAGAAGGAGCCGCGGATGCGGCCGTTGTCGAGATCGACCCGATCGGCGCCCTCGATGATCTCGCTGGGGACGCTCGCCTGGGGACTGGCGGGGCTCGTCGCACCGGGCGCGCTGGGCGCGATCGCATCGCCGCCAGGCGTGGCTGGCGCCCCCTCGTCGACCGCCTGCTCGGTACGGGTCGCCTCCTGCCGCTGCGCCTCCTTGATCCGGGGCAGCTCGTAGAAATACTGGAAGGCGATGATGATCGTCACCGACAGAACGATCGCCATGATCAAGTTGCGCTGCTCGGGCATTACGGTCCCGTCTCCTCCAATCCGCGCGACGCGGCTCTAGGCCCTGGCCCGGGTTCGATCGATCCGCGCGCCGCACGGCTTCAGCGCGGGCACGGGCGGCGCGGGCACGGGATCGTAGCCGAAGCCGCCCCAGGGGTGACATCGTGCGATGCGGCGCACGGTCAACCAGATGCCGCCCAGCGGCCCGTGGCGCGCCAGCGCCTCGAGGGCATATTCGGAGCAGGTCGGCAAATAGCGGCAACGCGGGCCGATCCAGGGCGACAAGACATAGCGGTACAGCCGGATGGGCAGGCAGAGGAGCCAGATCAGCGGCTGCTCGACCCGCCAGCATCCGGTTCCCGACCGGCTGGCTGCGGATGGGGTCGCCTGGCGCGCTGCCCCTGACGGATGACCCGTGCAAAGGCAGTGGCCAGGTCGCTCAACAGACGATCGAATGGGCATGTCAGGACCACCGGCCGCGCAACGAGGACATAGTCGTAACCCGGCACGCCTGCGCCGGGGAGCACCTTGCGGGCGGCCTCCGCAAGACGGCGGCGCGCCCGATTGCGAGCGACGGCGTTGCCAACTCTTCGGCTGGCGGTAAAGCCCAGGCCGATCGCCGCATCCGGCCCCGCCGTCGCCCGGGGCCCGACCTGGAGGACGAAGGCCGGCGTCACCCAACGGCGCCCGGTGGCTGCGACGGCAAGGAACTCGCGGCGCCGCTTGAGACGCGTTACCGAGGCTTCCGACTTGCGCCCGTCACCCAAGCTGACGCCGCAGCGGCATCCTCCCGCCTAGCAGGACAGCCGCTTGCGACCCCTGGCACGCCGGCGGGCGATCACCCGGCGGCCGCCGACGCTTGCCATGCGGGCGCGAAAGCCGTGCCGCCGCTTGCGAACGATGTTGCTCGGCTGATAGGTGCGCTTCACGCCGGACCCCTTGCCAACCCAAGGTCAAACCGGAGCGCTGTATAGGCCGCGCCGGCGAGGCTGTCAAACCGCGGCGCACCCCGGCACGCCAGCACCGGCTTCGCCGCCAGGCCCGAGCGGCCGCTTGTGATCGCCGGTGATTTGGCTATCGAGATAGGCGCCCCATATCGCGTTAGCAAGAGCGCGCCGGGCCGCCGCGGCCGCGGCGATCCCGGGGCGCCGGTGGGCCAGGAACCCGCCGGCGCGCCTGGCCGTCAAGACCTCGTGAGCGAGGCCCGTACGGCGATCACAACAGCTGGCGCCGGCGCGCTTGAGCGCGACGCGGCCTGTGGCCTGGAGTAGAATGAGGCCGATGATGAAGCTCTTCGTCTCGACGGTCTGCCTGGTCGTCGCGCTGGCGGTGGCGCCGGCGCAGGCGGTGCCGCAGGCCGAGCCCTGGGACATCTGGCTCGAGAACGATCCGGCGTCCGTGCAGGCGATCGACCACACGGGCTGGGAGCGCTTCCTGGTGCGCTACCTGCGGATCGGCGGCGACGGCGTGCACCGGGTCGCCTATGGCGAGGTCACGCCGGAGGATCGGGCGGCGCTCGACGACTACATCGAGCAGCTCGCGACGCTGCCGCTCGGGACCTACAACCGGCTCGAGCAGATGGCGTACTGGATCAACCTGTACAACGCGCTGACCGTGCGCCTGGTGCTCGACCACTACCCGATCGCGAGCATCCGCGACATCGGCGACACGCCGCGCCCGCTGTCCGGAGGACCGTGGGACAGCGAGCTCGTCGAAATCAACGGTACGCCGGTCTCGCTCAACGACATCGTGCATCGCATCCTGCGGCCGATCTGGCGCGATCCCAGGGTGCACTACACGCTGAGCTGCGCCGCGATCTCGTGTCCCAATCTGCAGCCGGAGCCCTATCGCGGCGATCGCCTGGACCACCAGCTGAGCAAGGCCGCGATGGCGTATGTCAACGATTCCCGTTGCGTCACGGTCTCGGGCGACCAGCTGGACCTGTCCAGCATGTATCGCTGGTACCGCAAGGACTTCGGCGGCAGCGACAGCGCCGTGATCCACCACCTCATGGCCTACGCCGAGCCGCGCCTGGCGATGAGCCTGCAGCAGTTCGACGAGATCGGCGCCGACGGCTTCGACTGGCGGCTCAACGACGCCACGCCCTGAGGCCGACCCAGCCGGGCGCGGACGGTCGGCCTGGCGCTCGGGAGCCGATGCGCGCGAGATCGCCGCCGGCGCAGCGCCCGTCGCCTCCTTCGGCTCACCGCTTCAGCCGGCGCTCCAGATGCTCCTTGAGCGCAACCGCGTTGTTGTGCTCGGTGTCCTTGGCGCTGAAGACCAGGGTGACGCGGCCGGCTCTGGCCTTCTCGACCAGTTCCTCGAGGGCTTCCGAACGCTGCTCGAGCTCGCCGGCATAACGCTTCCTGAACTCGTCCCACTTCGCCGGGTCGTGTCCGAACCACTTTCGCAGCTCGGTGCTCGGCGCCAGGTCCTTGAGCCAGGCGTCGATCTGGAGGTCAGCCTTGGTGATGCCCCGTGGCCAGATGCGGTCGACCAGGATGCGGCGACCGTCGCTGTTCGCGGGCGGGTCGTAGACGCGTTTCAGATCGATCGTCATGGCGAAAACTCCTTCTCGATCGCACGCTCAGCGCAGCACCCTGTTGCCGAGTTCGGCGGATTCTCGCCGTGGGTCTGCCGTGCTCGGGCTGCAGGCCCCACAACAGCAGGTGCAGGTAGACGAGGCCCTGGAAGGGCTGCCATCGGGCGAGGACCCGTTGCACACCGTCGTAGTCGAGCGGTTCCAGGAGCCCGAGCCAGCGTTGCAGGTTGTTGCGCGCGCCGATGTCGTCGCCCGGAAACACGTGCAGGCGTCCGAGACCGCGCAGCAGGACGTATTCCGCGGTCCAGCGGCCGACACCGCGCAAGGTGCACAACCGCGCCACGGCCGCCGCATCGTCGAGGTCCTCGAGGTCGTCGAGATCGACCTGGCCTGCAGCGACGGCGCGCGCGAGCGTGATGATCGCCTGCCCCTTCTGCCGGCTGAAGCCGAGCACGCGCAGCTCGTCCGGCGTGCGCTCGGCGAGGTCGTCCGGCGACGGGAAGGCGTAAGCCCGATCGCCTGCTGCGTTCCGACCGCGCGCGCAGGTTTCCGCCAGCCGGTTGAGCAGCTGGATACCCAGGCTGAGCGTGACCTGCTGGCAGGCCATGGCATTGATCAGCGCCTCGAACACGGTCGCGAAGCGCGGCGGCTTCAGGCCGTGGAAGAGTTGCGCCAGTCGGCCGAGGGCAAGGTCGCCCTCGGCCGCGCGATAGAAGTCATCGAGGGGCCGATCGACGCCGAGCAGACGGATGAGCGCCGACATCGCCACGAGCCTGGTGCACGGCGTGAGGCTCGAGCCGCTCACCGTCGCTTGCAGCATCGGACACTCCGATGGCGCGATCTGCACGACCTCGATGCCGAGCGGGCGCTGGTCGACGACCAGCATCCGGCGATAGGTGGTGCCATCCCAGCGATCGACGGCGTTGATCGCCCGCCGGCGCAGCGCCTGGACCGTGAGGTCGAGGCGAAACGGCGGCACCGGCTTGACCTGGAACGTCAGCCGTTCGAGATCCGGGGCCGTCCGCCGGATCTGCCCACCGTCGTGAACGCACAGATCCTTCATCCGTGAGCCTTAGCGGTCGCTCGTCTCGTCGACCATCTCCAAGGCAAGCGCCGAATGGGCGTAAGCCCCGCCCGCGCGCATCTCCGCGGCGACCCAGATCGCCTCCATCAGTTCCTCAGGCGTCGCACCATGTCGGAGGGCCGCCTTGGTGTGGCCCTTGATGCAGTATGGGCATTGCGTTACGTGCGCGACCGCCACCGCGATCAGTTGTTTGGTCTTGCCGGGCAGCGCGCCGTCTCGGAAGACGGCCTGGCCGAACTGCCGGAACGCGGCCTCGATCTCCGGCGCCAGCTCGCTTCGCCTCTGGGCCAGCGCCTTGGTCGTCTGCGGATACATGCTCTCGCTCATAACAAACCTCCTTTCACCTTGCGGCTGACGGTCGATCACCACCCGCCTGCGCCAGAATGCCCGCGAGAATGAACGCGACGATTACGGCGAGGATGCGCTGTCGCGCGTGCTGGGCTCTCCTCTACCGGCAGGGCGTGCCTGCCGGCCGGCGACCTTGACGTAGATGCCCGGGGGCTGCTGCCAGCTATGGAATGGCGGCGGCGATGGCAACCGTTCAAGGGTGATCGCACCCTCACCCCAAGGCTCCTTCAGATTTGGCATTGCGGTCACATTTGACAAACGAGCGTTAGTAAGAAAGCAACAAATGGGTAGAATCGGGGCCTCAGGCAGCCGATCTCTACGTTGAGACGCGAATGGTGGAGCGGGCTGTGATTGCGGACGAGAGCGAGTGCTGGAGCGCGGTGGTGAGCCGCGATGCGGTGGCGGACGGGCGCTTCGTCTACGCTGTGGTCACCACCGGCATCTATTGCCGGCCGTCCTGCCCGACGCCGACGCCGCTGCGGCGGAACGTCCGCTTCTTCCCTGACTCTGCGGCCGCCGAGGCATCGGGATTCCATGCGTGCAAGCGCTGCAGGCCGACCCTGGCCTCGCCGTTCGCCTGGCATGTTGCCGCGGTCGGCAAAGCCTGCGGCATCCTGAGCGAAAGCGAGCGCGCGCCGTCCCTATCGGCGATCGCCCACGCCGTCGGCATGAGCCGTTTCCATTTTCACCGGGTCTTCAAAGAGGTGCTCGGCACGACCCCGGGCGAGTACGCCAACGTCGTTCGTTGGCGGCGCCTTGCGCAAAGTCTGGCGGCCGGACGTCCAGTGACGGAGGCGATCTATGACGCGGGCTACGGCTCCATATCACCGGCCTATGGAACCGCTCGCAAGGCGCTCGGCATGACCCCAGCGGCGCGGCGCGCGGGCGGGGCTGGAATCCGGGTCGGGTTCACTTTCGTCGGGCAGGGCAACAGGCACGTGCTGGTGGCCGCCACCGATGTGGGAGTGTGCGCGATCGAATTCGGCGACGATCCGTTGGAGTTGGAGGCGAGGTTGCGCCGCCATCTGCCGACGGCCGTGATGGAGCGGCTCGATGCCGACGCCGCGGCTCGGGTCGCGACCGCCGTGCGCCGAGCCGAGTTGCCGCCTCTGGCCCTCGGACTGCCGGCTGACGTGCGCGAGGTCGCGATTCGGGCGCGGCTCAGGAGCGCCCTCGGGCAAGGCTCGAGGAGGCGGCCGCAAAGCCGGGTCGGTCGGCCCAGGATCGCACGGCCGGTGGGGCTGCCCGTCTCGTCGGGATCGGCGCCGGCCTTTGCGGACGTCGGGTGACGCCCCGCGGCCCGCACCGGCGGCCAGCCTGCCCCCCATTCCCGGCATCCAGCTTCAACAGCCAGCGCGGAGGGTCCCGTGAGGACGTTTGGAGAAGGTTCCGTCGCGTCCGAAGGACGTGCAGCGCAACCTGGCATGACCGGCGGAGATGACCCCGAAGGGCGTGATGCCTTTCGTCGTTTGGACGATCTCGTGGACGAAACACTGAAGGCTTCGTTCCCCGCAAGCGATCCGCCGAGCTGGACGCTCGGCGGCAGCCGACGCGACCCCGATGGGCCGAGGACCTCGACAAAATGATGCACTGTGCTCAAGACCAACCCAAGATCTACGTGACCACGCACGATTACGAGCGGCTCTCCGCCTTGGCGGACTTCTACCAAGCGCGGCGCCGCGGCGTCGTCGTGGATTTCCTGATCGACGAGCTGGAACGGGCGGAGCTCGTCCCTGCGGCCGACGTTGGGCCCAAGGTCGTGACGATGAACTCGCGCGTCCGCATCATGGTTCCCGATACGGGCGAGTGCCGGACCGTCACCCTGGTCTATCCGGGCGAAGAGGACAGTCTGCGCGGCAAGGTTTCAGTCTTCACGCCTCTGGGCTCCGCCCTGCTCGGCTTGCCCGAGGGCGCCCGCATGGAATGGCGGACACTCGACGGTCGAACCAAGAGCGTCGCGGTCCTCGAGGTCCAATACCAACCGGAAACCCACGGCCTCGACCTCGACAGCACGGCGGTCGTGCTGGTCTGAGCCGCCGGGCAGGGTCAGCGCGGCACCGGAAGAGGTCGTCGCCGTCCATCGCTGGCCGCGCTTTTTGGACCCTGGGTTTCAAGCCCTCGCACCGATGTCGCGTGTGATTGATGGCGCACGCCGCGGCGAAGAAAAACGGAAATAAAGCCAAGAAACGATGCGACCAGAGTTTTTCTTCCGAACCGGATGAATAAAAACTCTGTTGTAATAAATAAATCAAGCATTACATAAAAAGAAGGAAGACAGCAAATATGGAGAGAGAAGTAATGTCGGCGCAGCTCAAGGTGCAGGACGATGTGATCAGGCGCAGCCATGCCAAGGCGGCACGGCTTGCACGATCATTTGATTCGCACTGCCGAGGCGCGCCGGCGGCAGGCGGAGGCGATCGCGAACGGCGTGCACTGGGTCTGGACGAAGGCTCGGCGAGCCTTGGAGCGACTGATGAACGGGAAGTCGCGCGAGCAGACGCCTGCGGCCAACGGCAAGCAGATCGCCGAGTCCCTCGGCCGCGCCAGTGTCGCCGACGCGTTCAGGCGGGACCTGCAGCGCCTGGCGCGGCTGGTCCGCCGCTTCATCCTCGAGCCCTATGCCCTCAGACGCCGGCGCCGGATCGCCATCGCCCAGCTGAGGTTGCTGGACGATCACCTGTTGGCCGACATCGGCTTGACGCGCGGCCAGATCGAGCTGGCGGTCGACGGCATGCTTTCGCGCCGTGGCAAGTCCCTCTCGCGGCCGGTCGAACGAAGCGTGCCAGCCGAGGAAGCCCCGGACGAGCTGCGAATGGCCGCGTAGGCGGGGAACGCGCGGCGCAGCCGCAGGAGCACGCAGCCCCGACGGTGTCGTGTGATTCGCGACGCCCTTTGGCGAGAAGGAGACCGACATGAAGGTCCGTGAGATCATGAGCAGGCGGCCCGCTCTGATTGATCCGAGCACGACGATCGCCGAAGCTGCGCGGACGATGCGCGATGGCGATCTCGGCTGCCTGCTGATCGGACAAGACGAGCAGGTCTTTGGAATCCTCACCGACCGCGACATCGTGGTGCGCGTTCTTGCCAATGGCACGAACCCGACCCAGGAGCGGGTCTGCGACGTGATGTCGAGCGAGATCCTGTCCTGCTTCGAGGATCAGCCCGTCGAGAACGTGGCGAAGATCATGGCGGAGCATGGCGTCCGCCGGCTGCCCGTGCTCGACCGGCGGGGGCGGCTTGCCGGCGTCGTGTCGCTGAGTGACGCAGGGAGTGGCGAACTGAGGAAGAACAAGCCTTATGCGGTGACCTTCTACAAGCACCTGACGGACGGCTGCGGGACACTGCACGAGGTACCGATCAGGACGGTCTACGTCGCCGCGGTCGACGGCGAGGATGAAGCCATGACTGTCGCCACAGAGATCTTCAAGAGGCACTGGGGCCCGGCCCGATGGCAGGGCACGGCCGACGGCTGCCGGGTCGACAGCGGCCCCTGAAGCCGGATTTCGAGCGCCGGTGTGAGCCGGTGCTTGCGGTCCCGGCGCCATAGAGGCAACCTGGCCCGGCGCCGGCGCCCTGGGCTGCTGTCAAGCCGCCAATTCCCCCCTATAAGGGCGGCATGGCGAGCCAGCTTCACCTGCCGGCCCTGCACCGCTCCCTCTCGGCGCGGCTCCTGGTGCTGACCAGCGCGTTCGTGCTGTTGGGCGAGGTGCTGATCTACGTGCCCTCGATCGCGCGGTTCCGGCTGGTCTACCTGGAGGAGCGGATCGCGGCGGCGCACCTCGCCACCATGTCGCTCGAGGCGGCCGGGGCGGCCGGCATCGAGGGCACGCTCGAGAACGAGCTGCTGAGCCACGCCGGCGTGCTGTCCGTGACCCTGCGCGAGCCGTCGGCCGAGCTGATGCTGGGCAAGCTGCCGCCGGTGCAGAAGGTGTTCGATCTGCGGGAGGCATCGCCCGGCACCATGATCGGCGACGCCTTCAGCACGCTCTGGCATGGCGGCAACCGGATGATCCGGGTCATCGGCACCTCGCCGCAGCGCCCCGAGGTGCTGGTCGACGTCAGCCTGCGCGAGCAGCCGATGTGGCGCGCCATGGTCGACTATTCCTGGCGCATCCTGAACCTTTCGATCGTGATCTCGCTGCTCACGGCATTCCTGGTGTATGCGGCGCTGCAGCTGATGATCGTGCGGCCGCTGCGGCGGATCACGGAGAGCGTGATCGCGTTTCGCGATCGCCCGGAGGACGCCGGCATCGAGCTGCCGGCCTCCAGGCGCAGCGACGAGATCGGGCTGGTGCAGAACGAGCTCGGCCGGATGCAGAAGGACCTGCGCGCGGCGCTGACGCAAAAGACCCGTCTCGCCGCGCTCGGTGCCGCGGTCGGCAAGATCAACCACGACCTGCGCAACCTTTTGGCCAACGCCATGCTGCTGTCCGACCGGCTCGATCAGAGCCAGGACCCCGAGGTGCGGCGGGTGACGCCGCGCCTGGTCGAGGCGATGGATCGGGCGGCGCGGCTGTGCAGCGAGACGCTGAGCTTCGCCCGGGCCCATGCCGGCGCGCCGCGCAAGACCCGCTTCGCCCTGCGCCCGCTGGTCGACGAGGTCGGCCAGACGGTGCTCGGCGCCGAGCCGGGCCCGGTGCGCTGGCGCAACGAGGTCAGCGCCGGCGCCATGGTCAGAGCCGATCGCGACCAGCTCTTCCGGGTGCTGCTGAACCTCGCCAGCAACGCCGAGCAGGCGCTCGCCACCGCTGGCGGCGGCCTGATCTCGATCAGCGCCTGGCGGCAGCGCGAGCGGATGGTCATCGAGGTCGCCGATACCGGCAAGGGGGTGCCGCCGGCGGCGCAGGCGCATCTGTTCGAGGCGTTCGCCGGCTCGACCCGGCCCGGCGGCACCGGCCTCGGCCTGCCGATCGCGCGCGAGATCATGCGCGCCCATGGCGGCGACGTCGAGCTGGTCCACACCGGCGACGACGGCACCGCCTTCCACCTTACCCTGCCGACACGCTGAGTGATGCGGCCGATCCTCCGCCTGATCCTGCCCGCTCTTGCGCTCGCCCTGGCGCTCGCCGCCTGCAGCGGCCTGTCCGGCACCGGCCAGGATGTCGCCGGCGTGCCTGACCTGCGGCCGGTGCTGCAGCGCTACTACGAGGCGCGCGCGACCGAGGAGAACGGCCGCTGTCGCACGCCGCTGCTGGATGGCGTGCTGAACGCCACCGTGCTGCAGGACGATCCGCAGCGCCTGGTCGTCCGGGTGCGCTATCTCTACCGCGACCACAGCGCGGAACTGAGAGGGGCCTGCATCGGTTTCGGTAATCGCACCTTCACGATCGACAAGGGACCGGATGGGCCGATGGTGGTGGAGATGAGCGGCGCGCAGCACCCGCGGGGGCTGCATCTGAGGCTCGCGAGCTGATGGCCGGGCGAACGGACCGCGCGCGGCCTGGCGCTGCTGCTGTGCGCCCTCTGGCTCGCCGGCTGCAGCGGCGATGCGAGCCAGAGCCGGTCGTCGGAGCTGGCGGGTCAGCCCGGGCTGATGCTCAAGGTCCGGAACTACTACGAGACCCGCGGCCTCGAGGAGGGCGGCCGCTGCACGGCGCCGATCATGGAGGGGGTGGCGCGCAGCCAGGTGCTCTCCGACGACCCCGGCCAGATGGTGATCGCGCTCAGCTACTACTATCGCGACTGGGTGCGCGACGGCGACGACTGCGACAGGAGGCTGCCGGGGAGCTGCATGATGATCCTGCAGCAATGCCGGGGCTTCGCCCAGCGCACCTTCACGATCGACAAGGGCGAGGAGGGCCTGAGCGTCGCCGGCATGAGCGGCCCCCAGCGCGGCCAGCGGCGCTGAGACGGTTGCTCACCCGTCGCGGAAGGCGTCCTCGCGCAGGCGCAGGATGCGGTCGGTGAGATAGGAGAGCACGGTGCGCTCGGCGACCCGCAGGTCGACGTCGACGATCATGCCCGGCACCACCGCGAGGAGGTGCTCGCCGTCGCCGAGATCGGCGCGCTCGGTGCGCACGATGATCCGATAGGGGTAGGTATTGCTGTCGGGATCGACGCTGGCATCGGCGGCGATCCGCTCCACCCGGCCATCGAGGGTGCCGTAGCGCAGAAAGTCGAAGGCGCGGACCTTGACCGTGGCGTCCTGCCCGACCCGGACGTAGCCGACGTCCTGATTGTCGACCCGGGCCTCGATCACGAGGCCGCCGCCGGTCGGCACCAGCTTCATGATCGGCTGGTTGGAGCCCACCGACTGGCCGGGCGTGGTCACGGCCAGCTCCTGCACGATGCCGTCGACCGGCGCGCGCACCACCATGTTGCGCAGCAGGGCCTCGGTGCGCCGGCGCGCTTCCGCCAGGCGGTCGCGCTCGGCCTCGGCTTCGGCAAGCTCGGCCAGCACCAGCGAGCGCTGCTCGCGCTCGAGGCCCACTTGGCGGCTCTCGGCTTCGGCGACCGCCGCCTCGGCAGCGGCGATCCGCGCCTCGGCCTTCCTGGTGTCGCCGACCACGTCGCTCAGCTCCCGCTCCAGGGCGACCAGGCGCAGACGCGGATAGAGCCCCTTCTCGGCCAGGCTGCGCACCGCCGTCACTTCCTTGCCGACCAGGCCCTGGCTGCTGCGAAAGCGGTTCAGCTCGGCCTGGAGCGATTCGAGCTCGCTGCCGCGCCGCTCGGCGGTCTGCCGCAGCGTCTCGGCGCGGCTGGCATGGGCGGCCCGGCGCGTCTCGAGCAGCTCGCGCTGCTGGCGGACCAGGGCCGCGCGCTCCTGCAAGAGCTCGGGCTCGAAGACCGGCTCCTCGCCGCTCGCCTCGGCGCGCAGCCGCGCCGCCTCCGCGGCCTTGACCTGCCAGCGCCCGGTCAGCTCGGCGAGCTCCGTCTGGACCAGCTCGCCGTCGAAGGTCACCAGGGGCTCGCCGGCGGCGATCGTGTCGCCCTCGGCGACGTGAATGCCGGCGATCCGCCCGCCGTCCGGATGATTGACGACCTTGACCCGGCCGGCCGGCTCGACCTGGCCCTGGGCGCGCACCACCTGCTCGATCTCGGTGAGGCCGGCCCAGGCGATCAGGCCGCCGAACAGCGCGGCGAGCGCCAGGATCAGGAGGCCCGCCGCCGGCGAATGCCGGCGCTCGACCAGGCCCTCGGCGTCCGGCAGAAACTCGGCATAGCGGTGGCCGTCGGTGAACGGGCGGCGCAGCATCTCAGACAGGCGCCAGGTGGGGGCGAAGCCCGGGCGCGCTCGCCCGCCGCGCCCGCGTCCAGGCCGCGATCTCGCCGGGCCTGCCTTCCTGGACGATCCTGCCGTCGGCGAGGCAGAGCACCCGGTCGGCGATCGCGAGCGCGCCGAGCCGATGGGTCACGATCACGATCGTGCGGCCGCGCGAGGCGCGGCGCAGATTGGTCAGCAGCGCCTCCTCGGTCGCGGCGTCGAGCGCGCTGGTGGCCTCGTCGAGCACCAGGATGCGCGGATTGCGGATCACGGCGCGGGCGATGCTGATCAGCTGGCGCTGGCCGGCCGAGAGGCCGCCGCCGCGCTCGCTGAGCTGGGTCTCGTAGCCCTTCGGCAGGCGCTGGATGAAGTCGTGCGCGCCGACGAACCTGGCGGCCGCGACGATCCGCTCGAAGGCGTGATCGGCGGCGCCGAGGCTGATGTTCTCGGCGATCGAGCCGGCGAACAGCTGCACCTCCTGCGGCACGACGCCGATCTGCTGGCGCAAGGCCGCGGGCGACCACAGGCGCACATCCAGGTCGTCGATCAGGACGCGCCCGCTCGATGGCTGGTCGAGCCCGAGCAGGAGCTTGGCAAGGGTGCTCTTGCCGGAGCCGGGCGGGCCGATCACGCCCAGCGTCTGGCCGGGCTGGATCTCGAGGTCGACGCCATCCAGCGCCAGCGCATCCTCGTCGCCGTAGCGGTAGGCGACGTCCTCGAAGCGGATGCGGCCGTTGATCGGCAGGGCCGGCGCCGGCTCGCCGCTCAGCTCGATCGGCTCGTTCATCATGTCGTCGAGCCGGGCGAACGCGCTGCGCACGGTGTGCAGCTGCTGCCAGGCGCCGACCACCTGGCGCATCGGCGCCAGCACGCGCGCCGCCAGGATGGTGGCGGCGATCAGGGCGCCGATCGACATCTCGCCGGCGATGATCGCGCGGGCGCCGACATAGACGATCACGAGCGCGGTGAGATGCTGCAGCACCTGGCCGGAGCTGCTCACCAGGCCGCCGAGATTGCTGGCGCGGTAGCCGGTCCAGGCGCTCTGGGCGAGCTTTTCCTTGAAGCGACGCTCCATCTCGGGCTCGAGGCCGAGCGCCTTGACGGTGAGCGCCTGGCTCACCGCCTCGCCGAGGCTGGACGCCTTGGCGGCGGCCGCCTGGAAGCCGGCCTCGACCAGCGGCTGCTGGCGGTGCCGGGCGAGCATCGAGAGCAGCCAGAACAGCGGCATCGCCGCCAGCACGATGAGCCCGAGGCGCATGTCGAGGTAGAGCAGCACGGCCACGAACACGCCGACGAAGGCGAGATCGACCAGCAGCAGCGGCATCTGGCTCGTGAAGAACTGGCGCACATTGTCGAGCTGGCGCGTGCGCTCGAGGATCTGCCCGGTCGGCACCTTCTCGAAGACGCGCAGCGGCAGGTGCATCAGGTGATGCACGACCTCGCTGCCGAGCGCCGCATCGAGACGGCCGCCGGTGTGGCTGGCGATGTAGCTGCGCAGGCTGCGCAGGCCCCACTCGAACACGAACAGGGTGATCATGCCGAGCGCCAGCACGTCGAGGGTCTGCAGCGCGTTGTGGTTGATCACCTTGTTGTAGACGGTCATCAGGAACAACGGCGTCGCCAGCGCCATGATGTTGATCGCGACCGAGGCGAGGCCCAGCTCCCACAGCACCGGGCGCAGGCGGCGCATGATCGGATCGCGCCATTGCTGGGGCCTGGGCCGGGCTCCGGCCTCCTGGCGCGGACTCGTCGCGGCCGAGGGCTTCAGCAGGACCACGCGCCAGGCCAGATCGGCCACGCTCTCGAGGCTGGTGACCGCCTCGCGCCCGCTGGCCGGATCGACCAGCACCAGATGGTCGCGCACCCGGGCGCGCACCAGCCAGCCCTCGCCGGGGCGGTGGCCGATCAGAAGGAAAGGGGTTGGAACCTGGGCGAGCGCGCGCCGCCGCGGCTTCACCTGACGCGCCTTGAAGCCGAGCCGCTCGGCCGCGAGCAGGATGCCGCCGAGTGTCATGCCGGCCTCGGTCGGTGGTGCGGCCGCCCTGATCTCGGCGCTCGAGAACGGCCGCTTCAGCTGGGCGCAGAGCTGCTCGAACGCCAGCGCCAGGCTGTTGCCGGGCGGCCGCAGCGTCGCCGGCAGATCGCGGCATGCCGGTGGCGCCGCCACGGACGCCGCGCGCCCTCCACCTGCCGACCAGCGAGACCATGCGACCCGCGCTCTTACCGTTTCTAAAGAAACTATTATGCGGCAACTCTCATCCGCAAAACAACCTGAAAGAGATACTTGACGTTCTACAGTTAATAGACACCGCAATAGTTCAACCCACAGTTTGTGCAATTTCAAACCGTTAGTCGAGCGCGCAGAACAGGCACTTTAAGTAGCCGGACTCCGGCAGCGCCGGATGGCCCGGGTGGTCCGGCCCGGCCCCGCTCTGGCGCAGCAGCCGCGCGCCGCGACCGGCATCCCGCAAGCCCCGCTGCACCTCGTCGGCGAACGCCTCGGCCGGGACGTTGTGCGAGCAGCAGGCGATCACCAGGAAGCCGCCCTCGGCGACCAGGACGCCGCAGCCGCGCGCGAGCTTGCGATAGCCGCGCAGCCCCGGCTTGAGCTCGCGCTTGCTGCGCACGAACGCCGGCGGGTCGGCGATCACCAGATCGAAGCGCTGCTTGTCCGCCGCCAGCGCGTCGAGCGCGGCAAAGCCTTCCTGGCGCTCGGTCGCGATCAGGTCCGACAGGCCGTTGCGCTCGGCGCTCGCCTGCGCGAGGTCGAGGCCGCCCTGCGCGCGGTCGATCGCGAGCACCTGCCGGGCGCCCGCCGCCGCGGCCGCGATCGCGAAGCCGCCGCTGTAGCTGTAGAGGTCGAGCACCCGGCCGCCGCGCGCCAGGCGGGCCGCGAAGGCGCGGTTGTCACGCTGGTCGTAGTACCAGCCGGTCTTCTGCCCGCCCAGCGGGTCGGCGAGGTAGGTGAGGCCGTTCTCGACCAGCGGGGTCTGGCCGTCGAGCTCGCCCCTGGCGACGCGCACCTCGAGCGCCAGGCCCTCGAGCTCGCGCACCGGGCTGTCGTTGCGCAGCACCACCGCACGTGGCGCCAGCACAGCTTGCAGCGCGTCCAGCAGCGGCTCCTCGAGCCGCGCCATGCCGGCGCTGTTCAGCTGGCAGACCAGAACGTCGCCGAAGCGGTCGACCACCAGGCCCGGCAGGCCGTCGGCCTCGGCATGCACGAGGCGGTAGTAGGGCTGATCGTAAAGCTTCTCGCGCAGCCGCAGCGCCCGGGCGATGCGGCGCTCGAGGAACCTGCGCGTCGACCACGGCGTCCTTGTTGCGGCTCACGACGCGGGCCGCGATCAGCGAGTGCGGGTTGAACTGGGCGAGCGCCAGCGGCCGGCCGTCGGCCGTGAACAGGCAGACGATCTCGCCGGGCGGCAGCGCCTTGGCCGCCGCGTCCATCTGCAGCTCGTTGGAGAACACCCAGGGATGGCCGGCGCGCAGGCGCCGGTCCTGTCCCGTCAACAGGTTCAGTCTCGGATAGCGCATGGATCGCCCGGACAGGTGTGAGGGCTGCCAAACCTAGTCGCTTTGGCGATCAGATCAATCCCGGGTCGGTCGAGCCTTTGCGGCCGCCTACGACTGGGGCGGCCAGCCGTGGGTCTCGTCGCGCGCCTGCTTGAGCCAGGCGTAGAGGGCGTCGTACATGACCATGCCGTGACGCAGCATCTCGTGGTCGTCCTGGAAGAGCGCCGACAGGCCGAGCGACAGGGCGAGCAGCCCCGGCGCCTGCGGCGCCAGATCGAGGCGGCCGGTATCGGCGCCGCGCACGATCGTCGCGAGCTCCTGCAGCTCGGGCTCGTCCAGCGCGTACTTGCGCAGGAACGCATCGAAGCTGCACAGCTCGCCGACGTGGGAAAGCTCGACGTCCGGCACGTCGTAGGGAATCGCCCCGGTCTCGCCGGCGACCTTGCGCACCTGATCGCTCGGCACGTAGAGGAACTCCGGCTGCTCGTCGATGAAACGCACGATCAGCCAGGGACAGGCGATCCGGTCGATTTTTGGTCGCTCACGCGTGACCCATCTCATGACCCGGTTCCTCCGCTCGACTGGGTGACTGGCCCGCCGGCGGCCTTCCAGGCCTCGATCCCGCCTTCGAGCAGGGCAGCTTCGATGCCGAGCGCGCGCAGGCGATCGACCACGCCGCGGCTCACCTCGTGGCCATGCACGCAGTAAGCGATCACCGGCTGATCCTGGCTGAGCCCGACAGCCCAGGTCCCGACCTGCTCCGGATCTTTCCAGACGGCGCCCGGTATGACCCCCGGCTCGGCATCGAACGCCGGCCGCCGCCGCACATCGACCAGCACGATCTTTGCCCCGCTGGCGACCAGGTCGTTCAGGGCCGCGCAAGTGATGGTTCGTTCCATGCCATGCCTCCGTACCGACGGCTTAGCACTATGATGCATCCGTTGCAATGTCAAAACTAATATGATACGAACGTATCATGAAACAAACAGAGAGCGCGCCGTGGCTGCTGCTGATCCATCAGCTGCCACCCCAGCCGGCCTATCTTCGGGTCAAGATCTGGCGCCGGCTGCAGGCGATGGGCGCGGTCGCGGTCAAGGGAGCGGTCTATGCGCTGCCGCACGACGATCAGACCCAGGAAGATTTCCGCTGGCTGGTACGGGAAATCGTCGGCAGCGGCGGCGAGGCCTCGCTGTGCGAGGCGCGCTTCGTCGACGGGCTCTCGGATCAGCAGGTGCGCGCCCTGTTCGATGCCGCGCGCGACGCCGACTACGAGACGATCCGCAAGGACGCCGGTGCGCTCGCCGATGACCTCGCGGCGCAGCCGGAGCGGCAGGCCGAGAGCGGGAAGCAGGTCGCTCGTCTGCGCCGGCAGCTCACCCAGATCGCCGGCATCGACTTCTTCGGCGCGAGCGGCCGCGCCGCCGCCGAGGCGGCGCTGTCCGGGCTCGAGGCCCGGCTCGCAGAGCCGGAGCCGGATGTCCGCAAGGAGGACAGCATGAGCAGTGGCGAAGGGTTGCGCGGGCTGCACGGGCGAACGTGGGTCACGCGCGAGGGCGTGCATGTCGACCGCATCGCGTCCGCCTGGCTGATCCGCAGGTTCATCGACCCCGAGGCCCGCTTCGAGTTCGCCCCGAGCAGAGGCGGCGCGCGGCGGCCCGGCGAGATCCGCTTCGACATGTACGAGGCCGAGTTCACCCACGAGGGCGACAAGTGCACCTTCGAGGTGCTGCTCGAGCGCGCCTCGCTCGACGATCCGGCGCTGCATGCGATCGGCGAGGTGGTGCACGACATCGACCTGAAGGACGGCAAGTTCGGCCGCGAGGAGACCGCCGGCATCGCCGGGCTGATCGGCGGCATCGTGCTGGCGCACCAGGACGACGAGCAGCGCGTCGAACGCGGCGCCGCGATGCTCGACGACCTGTATCGGTATTTCCGCAACAGGAAGCTCGGGTGAGCCGGGGCTGGGGAGTACGGTCGTGACCGAGGCGCGAGCGTTCGCGGCGCGACCGTCGACGACAGCCGGGCACGGCATCAGCTTTGGCGAGGCGGTCCGGGTCTGGGCAAAGATCGCCGCGCTGAGCTTCGGCGGACCGGCGGGCCAGATCGCGGTCATGCACCGCATCCTGGTCGAGGAGAAGCGCTGGATCGGCGAGGAGCGGTTCCTGCATGCGCTGAACTACTGCATGCTGCTGCCGGGACCGGAGGCGCAGCAGCTCACCGTCTACATCGGCTGGCTGCTGCACCGCACGCTCGGGCGGGCTGGTCGCCGGGACGCTGTTCGTGCTGCCCGGCTTCGTCTCGATCATGGCGCTGAGCTGGCTCTACGCCGGGCTCGGCGACGTGCCGGTGGTCGAGGCGCTGTTCTTCGGGCTCAAGGCCGCGGTGCTCGCGATCGTGCTGCAGGCGGTGGTGCGCATCGGCCGCCGGGCGCTGAGGAACCGCGTGATGCTGGCGATCGCTGCCGCGGCCTTCGTCGCCATCTTCGTCTTCGACGTGCCGTTCCCGTTGATCATCCTTTGCGCCGGCCTGATCGGCCTCCTGGGGGCTCGGGCGGGACTTGCGGCCTTCCTCGGCGGCGGCCATGGCCGGATCGGCGATGCGGCCATCGCCGATGCCAACTCGGCGCTCGGCGAGGCGATGCCCGAGCACGCCCGGCCGGCGCTGGCGTGGTCGCTCAAGCTCGCCGCCGTCTGCCTGCTCCTGTGGCTGGGCCCCGTGCTGATCCTGCTCCTGACGCTCGGCAGCGACGACGTGTTCAGCCAGATCGCGGTCTTCTTCAGCAAGATGGCGGTGGTCACCTTCGGCGGCGCCTACGCCGTCCTGGCCTACGTCGCGCAGCAGGCGGTCGAGACCTATGGCTGGCTCAGGCCCGGCGAGATGCTGGATGGCCTCGGGCTCGCCGAGACGACGCCGGGGCCGCTGATCATGGTCGTGCAGTTCGTGGGGTTCATGGGCGGATACCGCAATCCCGGCCCCCTCGATCCGATGCTCGCCGGCACGCTTGCCGGCATGCTCACGACCTGGGTCACGTTCGTGCCGTGCTTCCTGTGGATCTTTCTCGGCGCTCCGTTCGTCGAAGCGCTGCGCGGCAACCGGGCGCTCGGCGGCGCGCTCGCGGCGATCACCGCCGCCGTGGTCGGCGTGATCCTGAACCTCGCCATCTGGTTTGCGCTCCACGTCCTGTTTGCCGAGGTTTACGAGGTCCGGGCGCCCGGCCTCACCCTCGACGTGCCGGAGCCGGCGAGCCTGCGCCTCGCCTCGCTGCTGCTTACCGCTGGCGCTCTGGTGGCGGTGTTCCGCCTGAACGTCGGCATGATCGTGACGCTGGCCGCTTGTGCAGGGCTGGGCGTCGCCTACTATCTCCTCGGTGGCTCGATCTGATCCGAATCCCGGGAGGCAGGCTCGACATGAAGATCACCGGATCCGGCTGGCGCGCCGGTCTTGCCAGTCTCGTACTGTTGCTCGCGCCGACCTTCGCGCTCGCCCAGGCGCAGCAGCCTGCAATCTACAGCGACCTCGACCGCGTCCATCCCGAGTTCGGCAGGCAGGGCATGGTCGCGAGCCAGGAGGCGGAGGCGACCCGGATCGGCCTCGAGGTCCTGCAGAACGGCGGCAACGCGGTCGACGCGGCGGCCACGATCGCCTTCGCGCTGGCCGTGACCCTGCCGCAGGCCGGCAATCTCGGCGGCGGCGGCTTCATGGTGGTCCACGACGCCGACAGCGGCGAGACCGTCGCGATCGACTATCGCGAGATGTCGGGTGCGGCCGCGTTCCGCGACATGTACCTGGACGAGCAGGGTGAGGCGGACCCGGAAAAGTCGCGCTACAGCGGGCTTGCGGTCGGCGTGCCCGGCACGGTCGCCGGCATGGCGCTGGCGCTGGAAAAATTCGGCACGATCAGCCTCGCCGAAGCGCTGGCGCCGGCGATCGCGCTCGCCGAGCAGGGCATCACCGTGACCCCCGACCTGGCGCAGTCCCTGGAGAGCTCGGCCGAGGAGCTGCAGAAGTGGCCGTCCTCGACCAAGATCTTTTTCAAGGACGGCGGCGAGCCGTACCAGCCGGGCGAGACGCTGGTCCAGGCAGACCTCGCGGACAGCATGAAGCTGATCGCAGCAGATGGCCCGGGCGCGTTCTACGGCGGGCCGATCGCGGAAAAGATCGTCGCCGAGGTTTCTCGGGCCGGCGGCCATCTCACGATGGACGACTTCGCGGCCTACGAGGCGGTGCTGCGCGAGCCGGTGCGCGGCAGCTATCGCGGCTTCGAGATCGTCTCGATGCCGCCGCCGAGCTCCGGCGGCGTGCACATCGTCCAGATCCTGAACACGCTCGAGGACGTGCCGATCCGCGAGTTCGGCCCGGGCAGCGCCGCCACCATTCATCACATGGCCGAGGCGATGAAGTACGCCTACGCCGATCGCAGCGAGTATCTGGGCGATCCCGACTTCGTCGACGTGCCGATCGAAGCGCTGACCTCCAAGGAGTACGCCAAGACGATCCGGGCGAAGATCGATCCCGACCATGCGGCCGCCGCGGCGGACATCAAGCCGGGCGAGCTTGCGCCCTACGAGAGCCCGGATACGACCCACTTCTCGGTGGTCGACAAGGACGGCAACGCGGTCGCCAACACCTATACGATCAATTTCGGCTACGGCACCGGCCTGGTCGCGGACGGCACCGGCATCCTGCTCAACAACGAGCTCGACGACTTCTCCGCCAAACCCGGCACACCCAACGCCTACGGCCTGATCGGCGGCGATGCCAATGCCGTCGAGGCGCGCAAGCGGCCGCTCTCCTCGATGTCGCCGACCCTCGTGCTCGAGGACGGCCGGCCGTTCCTGGTGACCGGCAGCCCCGGCGGCTCGCGCATCATCACCACGACCCTGCAGGTGATCATGAACGTGATCGACCACGACATGAACATCGCCGAGGCGACGCCTGGCGCCGCGCATCCACCACCAGTGGCTGCCGGACGAGCTGCGCATCGAGGAGGGCATCTCGCCCGACACCATCGCCCTGCTCGAAGCCAAGGGGCACACGGTGGACATCAACGACGTGATGGGCTCGACCCAGTCGATCATGATCACCGAGGACGGCCTGTTCGGCAGCTCCGATCCGCGCCGCGCGGGCTCGCTCACGCTCGGCTACTGAGCGGTGCCGCGAGCGCCGTGGGCGCTCAGGTCAGCGGCGCCAGGGCCTCGGCGAGGCCGGGCGGCAGGGCCGCAGCCGGAGGAGGCTCCGTGACCTCGCCCGGCCGGAGGCTCAGGCGCACCAGGATCGGCCGGTGGTCCGAGACTTTCTCGACATAGGCCGGGGTCCGGGTATCCGTGGCGACGATCACAAAGTCCTTGGCGCCGTAGGTGCGCGCGAGATTGGGCGAGATGAAGAGGTGGTCGATCAGGGAGCGCGGCGACTTGAGGTAGGTCATCGCCCCTTCGCCTTCGTCCTCCGCCGAGATCGGCACCATGGACTCGATGAGGGCAGCGAAGTCGCCGGTGGCGAGCTCGGCGTTGAAGTCGCCGCCGACGATCCAGTCGGCATCGTTCCCCGCCGCCGTCATCTGCTTGATGGCGGCGCCCAGGATGCGTGCCGCCATCCGGCGCCGCAGGCTGCCCTCGCCCATCGCCTTGAGGTGCAGCGGCACGACGAAGAAGTCGAACGGCTCGCCGATCTCCTCGCGGTTGCAGCGCCTTGAACCGGAACAGCCCCGGATGGCGGTTGAACACCTTGCCGTGCACCGCCTCGAGGCCGAGCTCGTCGAAGTGCCGGCTGTCGACCTCGAACCAGGGCCTGACCTCGTCCGGCCAGTCGACCGGCTCGCCTTCCACCGTCTGGGTATTCCACAGCACGGTCGTGCTCTGCTTGCCCGGACCCGCGTCCGGCTCGGAGGCCGCCCACGCGAACTCCAGCCCGTAGTGCTGGGCGAGGAAGCGGACGAGATGGTCCGCGGCCGCCGGCGAGGACTCGCTGAGGCCGTAGATGTCGAGGTTCAGCTCGGCAAAGATCTTCGCGATCTCGGGCGTCTTCTCCTCGAAGCGGTTCGTGAACCACTCGATGTTCCAGAAGCCGACGTCGATATCGTGGGCCTCGCCCTGATAGGTCTGGACCACCTTCTCGAAGTCGCTGCCCGGGCCGAGCGGGCGGCCGAGCGCGCCGAAGTAGCCGAGCAGCGAATCGGTGTCGCCAAAGCAGCGCAGCACCTCGCGCGCGGCGAGCTTCGCGTCGCCCTGCAGCCGGTTCTCGAGATCGCTCGCGACGGCCGAGAGCTTGATCGCCTGGTTGAGGTACTGGTAGCGGGCCAGCTCGGGCTCGGCATCGATCTGCGCCTGCGTGATGCGCCGCGAGCGGTGATGCAGCCCGATCAGCTGCCAGTCGTTGTTGAACACCGGCGAGCCCGAGCTGCCCGGCTCGGTGTCGGCGGTGTAGCGGATGAAGAGGCCGTCGTCCTCGTAGATCCGGTTGTCGCGGTAGGTCACCCGCTTCATCTTGCCGGCCGGATGCTGGACGACGTGGGCATACTCGCCCTGAAGACTGCCGAAGGAGCCGCGGCTGGCCGGAATCTGGCCGAAGCGGATCGCCGCGGCCGCATCGATCCGCACGAAGGTGTAGTCGAGCCCGGTCTCGGCCGGGCTCGTGATGAACAGGCTGTCCGGGTCGAGCCGGAAGGCGATCGTCTCCTTCGGCTTGCGGTCGACCCCCAGCTGGTACTCGAAGATGCAGCGCGCGAGGCGCGCCCGGGCGGGGTCCGGCAGGACGTGGTGGTTGGTCAGGAGCACGTCCGGGCCGAGCAGGAACCCGGTGCCGTCCTCCTCGTCGTCGAAGCCGAGCTTGCACACGGCGGTCCCCAGCCTCGCACCGAGCTCGAGCACGTAGAAGGGCAGCAGGTCGTCGCTGCCGATGATCCGCTCGAACTCGGCGAGCTCGTCCCGGTCCGAGACCGCGGCCGTCCTGGCGATCGCGCGGTTGAGCCGTATGCGCTCGCGGAACTTGACCGGATCGGCGATGCCGGTGCCGGGTGCGGTCTCGAGGCGCGCCGGCTGCGCGCGCGCTTGTGCGCTGAACGGCGCAGCCGGCTTCCTCAAGTTGACCGCGCGGACGCGCGGCCGGGTTCGGGTGTTCATCGCCGTCGTCAGGCGGCAGACCGGTGCGCGGCCCGGCGCGGGGCTTTGATCGGGCGCAGGCCGCAGCCGGCCGCCATCAGCTCGGACTTCAGCGCGTCGTGGGAGCAGGCGAGCAGCGTCGAGACGGCATCGACCCGACGGAACGCGAGGCCCGTGTGCAGGACGTTGTCGTGCTCGTCGTCGCCGTCCTGGATCGTGGCGGAGCCCTGCTCCAGCCAGCGCATCACGTCGGCGACCGGGGGCAGCTTGCCGGCGAGACGCTTGTGCAGGGCCTGCACCAGGAGCACGACGCCGGTGACCACCGGGGTCGCCTGGCTGGTGCCGTGCTGGATCAATTCGCCCTGATCGTTGAGGATGCCCGAGGACGTGACCGGAGCGCCGGGCGCGAAGATGTCGGTGGCGCACTCCGTGCCGACCTTGGCGTGCAGTCGCTGCGAGAACGGCGTGATCCGGTCGGGCGCCGTCGAGAAGGCGACCGCCCCGCTCTGATAGCTGAAGCTGCCCTCGTCGTTGTCGTAGACCGCGCCCACGCTGAGCGTCTCGCGGAAGATCGCGGGGTAGCCCATGCCCTGTACGCTGTCGTGCGAGTGGTAGTCGTTGCCGGCGGCGACGCAGCAGACGATGCCGAGGTCGGCCAGCGCCCGCATGCGGCTGCCGATCGCGTCGCCCGGGAAGCCCTGGTCGTCCTGGTAGTTGCCGCCATCGCCCAACGACATGCACACGGCCGAGATGCCGTGCTCGCCGTGATGGTCGATGACCCATTGCAGCGCGTCCCGGATGCCCGCGAAGCTGCCGCTGCCGTTGTTGCCGAGCACCTTGATCGGCACGATCCGGGCGCCGGGCGCGATGCCGGTGTGGATGTCGCCGGCGCAGATGATGCCGGAGACGTTGGTGCCGTGACCCTGGCCGTCGCTCGGGTCGGCCGGATCGCCGCCGTTGTCGGCGGTGAAGTTGCGGCCCGGCAGCACGCGCCCGGCGAAGTCGACGTGGGTGGTGCGCAGGCCGGTGTCGAGCACGGCCACCGCCGTGCCGTCGCCGTCGACGTTGAACAGGCTTCTCGCCTCGGCCGCCCGCACCAGCAGATCGACCTGGATCAGCTCGGGGAGGAACGCTTCCTCCTTCTGGACCGGCGCCTCGACGGGCTCGACGTTTTTGCCGTACAGCGACTCGCTGGAACGTTTCATGACTGCTGTCTCCTCAAATCGCGTGAGCCATATCGATGATGGACGAAGGCGGTCCGGCGCGCGGGTATGGCTCGTTGCGCTCGCGGCGGGACCACATCTCGCTGCGACCAAATCGGGCTCGCAGCCGACTACCGAGGCCGGAGGGTAGGCGAGACCATCGCCGGGCGTGTGTGAGGCGCTTCACATGTCGAGGTACGATTGATGACGCCGCCGCACCGCCCGCGTGGCGGCGCACATGCCGCGATGCTATGCTCGTCCCGGCACGAGAGGGATGGTCATGGCGCGCGCGAAGGACGCTATCCGGCTCGAGACGTCGCTCTACGAGCGCGACTTCTGCATGTGGGTCGAAGAGCAGGCGCGGCTGCTGAAGGACGGCCGCTTCGACCAGCTCGACATCGCCAATCTGGTCGAGGAGGTCGAGGATCTGGGGACTGGCGAGAAGAAGGCGGTAGAGAGCAACCTCGTCGTGGTCCTCAAGCACCTCTTGAAGTACCGGTTTCAGCCCAGCCGGCGCTCGCGCGGCTGGCTGTCCTCCATTGCCGAGCACCGCCGCCGTCTGCGCAACGATCTCAAGACCAGTCCAAGCCTGCGCCCTTACGCGCGTGAGCATTTTGAGCAATGCTACCAGGACGGCCGTCGTCAGGCGCTGATCGAGACCGGGCTCGCGCCGGACGCGATACCCCTCGCAGCGCCGTGGTCGCTGGAGCAGGTCCTCGACCCGGACTTTCTGCCCGACTAGGCGCGGCGCGCGGCCAGCCGCCGCGGCAGCACGAAACCCAGCAGCGAGAGCGCGGAGCAGGCGACCATGAAGCCCAGCATCGGGTAGGGCGTGCCGTCCTGCAGCATGCCGACCGCCTGGCTGACCACGGCGGCGAAGGTGAGCTGGGTGAAGCCCGCGATGCCCGAGGCGGTGCCGGCGAGCGCCGGATCGACGCTGATCGCGCCCGCCTGGGCGTTGGGCATCGCAAAGCCGTTGGCCACGGCCGAGAGCACCACCGGGCCGAACAGCAGTGCCGGCGACCACGGCAGGGCCAGCAGCAGGCCCAGGGGGAGCGTCGTTCCGACCAGTGCCAGCGCGCTGCCGAGCAGGATCATGCGATCGAGGCCGACGCGCGAGGTCACCCGGGCCGCGGTGAAATTGCCGGCCATGTAGCCGACCGACACGATGATGAACCAGAGCCCGTACTCGGTCGCCGGGCGGTCGAGCACGTCGATCATGAAATACGGCGCGCCCGAGACGAACGCGAAGAACGTGCTCATCGAGAACGCGCTCTGCAGGACGTAGCTGATGAACGCCGGCGAGCGCAGCAGGCTGCCGGCGCCGATCAGGAGGCCGCGCCCCGGACCGCCGTGGCCCCGCGTCTCGATCAGCCGCAGGCGCGCGCTCCAGAGCAGCATGATGCCGGCCACGGTGAGCGCCACGAAGATCGCCCGCCAGCCGGCGAGGTCCATCAGGATCGCGCCCACGCTCGGCGCCAGCATCGGCGCCACCACCATCGCCATCGTGAGATAGGCGATCATGCTCGCCGCCCGGTCGCGATCGTACAGGTCGCGCACGATCGCCCGCGCGATCACCATGCCGGCCGCAGCACCGGCCGCCTGCACGATGCGGCCGAGGATCAGAAAGCCGATCGTCGGCGCGAGCGCGCACATCACGCTGCCTGCGACGAACAGGCCGAGCCCCACCAGCACCGCCGGCCGGCGGCCGAAGCGGTCGGACATGGGCCCGTAGCTGAGCGTCGCGAACGCGTTGGCGAGGATCGAGAGGCTGAGCGCCAGCTGCGCCACCCCGGTCGGCACGGCGAAGCCGCGCTGGATCGCCGGCAGGGCCGGCACGAAGATCTGCATCGAGAGCGGTGCTGCCGCCGTCATGCCGACCAGCAGCGCCATGAAGACCGGCGAGACCGGCGTGGCGGCCGACGCCGCCGCCGGCGCACCGCTAGCCATGCGACCCGGGCGGCCTGCGGCGATGCGAGGCCGCGTCGCGGCAGCACGAAGCCGATCAGCGAGATCACGGCACCGCCGACCATGAAGGCCAGCATCGGGTAGGGCGTGCCGTTCTGCAGAACGCCCACCGCCTGGCTGACCAGTGCCGCGACCAGCATCTGCGTGAAGCCGGACAGGCCCGAGGCGGTGCCGGCCAGCACCGGATCGACGCTGATGGCACCGGCCTGCGCGTTGGGGATCGAGAGGCCGTTGCCGAAGGTCGCGAGCATCATCGGGCCGAACAGCGCTGCCGGCGTCCACAGCCCGGCGAGCGCGAGGCCGGCCGCCAGCAGGATCCCGAGCAGCACCAGCCAGCTGCCGATCAGCACCATGCGATCGAGACCGATCCGCCGGCCGAAGCGCGCCGTCGCGAAGTTGCCGGCCATGAACCCGAGCGAGACGACGATGAACCAGAGGCCATACTCGGTCGCCGGGCGGCCCAGCACGTCGATCATGTAGTAGGGCGCGCCGGCCACGAAGGCGAAGAACACGGCGATCGCGAACGCGCTCTGCAGGACGTAGGCGACGAACGCGCGCGAGCGCAGGAGCGCTGCCGTCCCGGACAGAAGGTCGCTCCAGCCGGCGCCGCCCGAGCCGCCGGCGCGGGTCTCGCGCAGCCGCTGCCGCGCCCCCCAGACCAGCAGGAAGCCGAGGCCCGTGACCGCGACGAAGATCGCCCGCCAGTCGAACAGGTCGAGCAGGAGCGCGCCGACGCTCGGCGAGAGCATCGGCGCCACCACCATCGCCATGGTGAGATAGGCGATCATGCTCGCCGCCTGGTCGCGCTCGTACAGGTCGCGCACGATCGCGCGCGCGATCACCATGCCCGCAGCACCGCCGCCCGCCTGCACGACGCGGCCGACGATCAGCACGCCGATGGTCGGCGCCAGCGCGCACAGCACGCTGCCCGCGATGAACATCGCGAGGCCCGCCAGCACCACCGGCCGCCGCCCGAAGCGATCGGACAAAGGCCCATAGCTCAGCGCCGCGATCGCGTTGGCGAGGATCGAGAGGCTCAGCGCCAGCTGCGCGGTGCCGGGCGAGACCGCGAAATGCGCCTGGATCGCCGGCAAGGCCGGCACGAAGATCTGCAGCGACATCGGCGCCAGCGCGCTCATCGCCGCCAGCAGCGCCATGAACCCGGTCGAGACCGGCGCGCGCTTCGCTCCGGCCAGGCAGCCCGCGTCGCTAGCCATCGGGCATCGCCCGCGCCAGCCTGCCGCCGACCCGCAGCGGCGCGATCCGCTGCGCGAGGCCGCCCTCGCCGGTCTCGACGTAGACCGCGCACAAGCTCGGCTCGCCCAGCGCGGGCGTCAGGCGGGGCCCGGGGATATGGCTGCGGAAGCGCTGCAGCGCCACCTCCTTGCCCATGCCGATCACCGAATCGTAGTCGCCGGTCATGCCGACGTCCGTGATGTAGGCGGTGCCGCCCGGCAGGATCTGATGGTCCGCGGTCGGCACGTGGGTGTGGCTGCCGACCACCAGCGAGGCGCGGCCGTCGGCGAGGTGGGCCAGCGCCATCTTCTCGCTGGTCGCCTCGGCATGGACGTCGACGACGATGGCGTCGGCCGCGGCGCCGAGCGGGTGCCTTGCGAGCTCGCCCTCGAGCGCGCCGAACGGATCGCCGTAGGCGCCCATGAACAGGCGGCCGATCACCTGCACCACCAGCACCTTGCGGCCGTCCGTCAGCCGCAGCAGGGCGCTGCCGCGCCCGGGCGTGCCCGGCAGCATGTTGAGCGGCCGGATCATGCGCGCATCCTGGTCGATGTGGCCGATCACCTCGCGCTGGTCGAAGACGTGATTGCCGGTGGTGATCACGTCGGTGCCGGCGGCATAGAAATCGTGGCAGATCTCGGGGGTGATGCCGAAGCCGCCGGCGGCGTTCTCGCCGTTGACGATGACGAGGTCGAGGCGGAGATCGGCGCGCAGCCGCGGCAGCCGGTCGATCAGCACCCGGCGTCCGGCCCGGCCGACGACGTCGCCGCAGAAAAGAATCCTCATGAGCGCGGGATTCTCATGCCCACGGCCTCATCGACCGGCACCGGGCTCGGAAAAGCGGTGCAGCGCGCGCTCCGTGATCACGCCGTCGAGCGGGACGTCGGCCGGGCCGGTCGGGACCTCGTCGACCTCCTGCGCGGCAAACGCGATGCCGATGGCGAGCGGGCGCCGCCCTCGCGATCGCAGGTGGTCGAGCGTGCGGTCGTAGTAGCCCATGCCATAGCCCAGGCGGCCGCCCTGCCGGTCGAAGGCCAGGAGCGGCGCCAGGACCACGTCGGGCACCCGCGGCGGCCGCGACGGATCCGGCTCCAGCAGCTCGAACGTGCCGGGGACCAGGACGTCGCCCTGATCCCAGGCGAGGAACAGGAGAGGCTGGTGGCGGCCGTCCAGGCGCGGCAGCGCCAGCGCATGGCCGCGGGCTCGCAGGAGGTCCATGCCGGGCCTGGGATCGAGCTCGTCGGCCAGCGGCCAATAGCCGGCGACCGTCGCGCGGCGCGGGATCTGCAGCTCGTCCACGAGCCGCGCCGCCACCTCGTCGGCGGCCTGCCTGCCGTAGGACGCCGGAATGCCGGCACGGCGCTCGAGCGCCGCGGTCCGCAACGATGCCTTGCGCCGGACCAGGTCGGTGAGATCCGTCAATCGAGCTTCTCTGCCGTCATTGGCCGGCGCGAAACGCTTCGCGCGCGATGGGTGGCGGGCGAGGAAGTGGCGGTGCCGCCAAAGCCGTCGGTCGTTACCGTCTCTGTGGCCTGCTTACGCAGGTGGGCGCCGTAATACCGGGACCACGATCCCGGCAGGGACAGCTCCCGTTCAGAGAACCATTGGCCCCAGGGAACTCGACGACCTAACGCACCCAGCAGCAGCCGCCAGGAAGACTAGTTAGGCCTTCTCCAGCCGCGCTGCAATGGCATCGACCTGCCGCGCGACGCGCTCGACCACCGCCGCCGAGCTCTGCTCGACCTCCCGCACCCGCTGATCCACCATCGTCTGCAGGCGCTTGATCTCGTCGAGCGCGTCCGACAGCTCGTCCGCGATCAGCAGGCTCGCCATCAGCAGCAGGCGCGTGTCGCCGCCCTGAGCCTGGCCCTTGGCCAGATCCGCCACCCGCTTGTCGATGTAGGAGGCGAGCCTGCGAACCCGGATCTCCTCGCCCTCGCCGCACTGAACGATGTGGTGCCGGCCGTTGACGGTGACGTCGACCGTGGCCATCGCTCAGTCTCCGAGCAGGCGATCGAGCTCGTTGATCGAGCGGTCGAGACGCTGCGACACGTGGCCGGCGACCTCGCGAAGAGTCTGGCATTCCTCCTGGAGCGCGATCACGTCGTCGGGCAGGTCGGCGTTCCAGACCGGCGCATCGCCGGATCCGCGCCGGTTCAGCGCCGCCTGCAACCGCTCCAGCGCTGCGCTCAGATGCCGCTCGGCCGCCTCTAGCTCTGCCATGCCGCTCCGCCGATCGAAACGAGGTCCGTGGCCCCGATGATACTGGCGGTTACCCTTGACATACGAGGCAGAGCGCGTCAACTGAGCGCCGCGTCGGTGCGGGATCCCCTGGAACCCGCGCCTTTTGCGTGCGTTGGCCTGCGGGATCCTCAGGGCCCGCTCCGCCACGGAAATATCCATCGTCGTCGCCGGATCACACCAGCTCGCTGGCGCAAGGGACAGTCACCGTGCCCACCCACAACGATCTCGCCAACGCCATCCGCGCCCTGGCGATGGACGCCGTCCAGGCCGCCAATTCCGGTCATCCGGGCATGCCCATGGGCATGGCCGATGTCGCGACCGTGCTGTTCGGCAAGTTCCTGAACTTCGATCCGACCGACCCCGCCTGGCCGGATCGCGATCGCTTCGTGCTGTCGGCCGGGCACGGCTCGATGCTGCTCTACGCGCTGCTCCACCTCACCGGCTACGAGGACATGACGATCGAGCAGCTGAAGAATTTTCGGCAGCTCGGATCCAAGACCGCGGGCCATCCCGAGTACGGCCATGCGAAGGGCATCGAGACCACGACCGGCCCGCTCGGCCAGGGGCTCGCGAATTCGGTCGGCATGGCGCTCGCCGAGCGCCAGCTGCGCGCCCGCTTCGGCGAGGGCCTCGTCGACCACCGCACCTACGTCATCGCGAGCGACGGCGACCTCATGGAGGGCATCAGCCACGAGGCCTGCTCGTTCGCAGGCCACCAGCGGCTCGACCGGCTGATCGTGCTCTACGACGACAACCAGATCAGCATCGACGGCTCCACGTCGCTCGCCTTCTCGGACGACACGGTGAAGCGCTTTGCCGCCTATGGCTGGAACAGCGTCGCGATCGACGGCCATGATCCGGCGCAGATCGAGCAGGCGCTGCGCACAGCACAGGACAGCGATCGCCCGACCCTGATCGCCTGTCGCACCGTGATCGCCTACGGCGCGCCCACCAAGGCCGGCACCGCCAGCGCGCATGGCTCGCCGCTCGGCGCCGAGGAGATCGCGGCGGCGCGCGAGCGGCTCGGCTGGCCGTACCCGGCGTTCGAGGTGCCGACGCCGATCCTCGATGCCTGGCGCGCGATCGGCCGGCGCGGCGCCGACGTGCGAGCCTCCTGGCAGTCGCGCCTGGAGGGCCAGGAGCCATCCGTCAAGGCTGCTTTCGAGGATGCGCTCGCAGGGCGTCTGCCCGAGGGGCTCGATCGTCTGCTGCAGAAGCACAAGCGCCGCCTGGCCGAGGAGAAGCCGAGCTGGGCGACCCGCAAGGCGAGCCAGGAGGCGCTGCAGGTGCTGACCGCGGCGATCCCGGAGATGATCGGCGGCTCGGCCGACCTCACGCCGTCGAACAACACCGACACCAAGTCGACGCCTGAGCTCAATCGGACAGCACCAGGCGGCCGCTACGTCCACTACGGCGTGCGCGAGCATGCGATGGCCGCGGCCATGAACGGCATGGCGCTGCACCGCGGCCTGATCCCCTATGGCGGCACGTTCCTGATCTTCTCCGACTACTGCCGGCCGGCGATCCGCCTGGCAGCCCTGATGGGGCAGCGCGTGGTGTTCGTCATGACCCACGATTCGATCGGTCTCGGCGAGGACGGCCCGACCCATCAGCCGATCGAGCATCTCGCCGCCTTGCGGGCGATGCCGAATCTTTGGGTGATGCGGCCGGCCGATCCGATCGAGACCGCGGAGTGCTGGGCGCTCGCGATCGCGCGCGAGGACGGCCCTTGCCTGCTGGCGCTCTCCCGCCAGAACGTGCCGACGGTGCGCGGCGCCAACGACGGGGACCACGACGAGAACCGCTGCGCGAGCGGCGCCTATGTGCTGGCCGAGGCCGAGGGCCGCCGGCGGGTGACCCTGCTCGCCACCGGCACCGAGGTCTCGCTGGCGCTCGAGGCGCAAAAGCGGCTGCAGGCTTACGGCGTCGGCTGCGCCGTCGTCTCGATCCCGTGCTTCGAGCTGTTCGACCGCCAGGACGAGGCGTACCGCGCCGAGGTGCTGGGGCCCGGCCTGCGGATCGCGATCGAGGCGGCATCGCCCTATGGCTGGTCCCGCTATGTCGGCGACGAGAGCAACGTGGTCGGCATGACGGGCTTTGGCGCCTCGGCGCCCGCGCCCAAGCTCTACGAGCACTTCGGCATCACGGCCGAGCGCGTGGTCGCGCTGGCGCGACGCCGCCTGAGCGGCCAGGTGGGCAATCAATCGCAGGGAGATCTCTCGTGAGCGTTCGGATCGCAATCAACGGCTTTGGCCGCATCGGCCGCAACGTGCTGCGCGCGGTGGCCGAGGCCGGCAGGAGCGACGTCAGCGTGGTCGCGATCAACGATCTGGCGCCACCCGAGACCAACGCCCATCTGCTGCGCTACGATTCCGTGCATGGCCGCTTCCCGGGCGAGGTCCGGCTCGAGGGCGACGTGCTCGACTGCGGCACCGGCCCGATCAAGGTGCTGGCCGTGCGCACCATCGAGGACCTGCCCTGGCAGGATCTCGAGGTCGACGTCGTGCTGGAATGCACGGGCGTGTTCACCAAGCGTGATGCCGCGGCCCGCCATCTCGAGGCCGGCGCCCGCAAGGTTCTGGTCTCGGCGCCCTCGGACGGCGCCGACCTCACGGTCTGCTACAAGGTCAACCACGACCAGCTGCGCCAGGACCACCAGGTGGTCTCGAACGCGTCCTGCACCACCAATTGCCTCGCCCCGGTCGCCAAGGTCCTGAACGATGCGATCGGCATCGAGACCGGGCACATGACGACGATCCACTCCTTCACCAACGACCAGAACCTCCTGGACGTGTTCCACAAGGACCTGCACCGCGCCCGCGCCGCGACCGAGTCCCTGATCCCGACCTCGACCGGGGCGGCGCGCGCGGTCGGCCTCGTGCTGCCGGCGCTCAAGGGCAAGCTGGATGGCGTCGCCTTCCGCGTGCCGACCAAGAACGTCTCGATCGTCGACCTCACCTTCGTGCCCAGGCGCGAGACCTCGGCCGAGGAGATCAACGAGGCGATCCGGGCGGCCGCCGACGGGCCGATGGCTGGGCGTGCTCGGCTATCACGAGGAACCCCTGGTCTCGATCGACTTCAACCACGACAGCCACAGCTCGACGGTCGACCTGAACGCCACCAAGGTGCTCGGCGGCAAGCTCGCGCGCGTCGCCTCCTGGTACGACAACGAGTGGGGCTTCTCCTGCCGCATGGGCGACGTCGCGGCGTTGCTCGGCAAGCTCTGAGGCCGCCATGGCCAGGGTCCGCACCCTCGACGACCTCGATCCGGCCGGCAAGACCGTGCTGGTGCGGATCGACCTGAACGTGCCGATGCAGGGCGGCGAGGTCACCGACGCGACCCGGATCGAGCGCATCGCGCCGACCCTGCAGGAGCTGATGGACAAGGGCGCCAAGGTGGTGGCGCTCTCGCACTTCGGCCGGCCCAAGGGCAAGCGCGCAGGCCGCGATGTCGCTCGTGCCGCTGTGCAAGCCGCTAGGCGAGGCGCTGGGCGCCAGGGTCGCGTTCGCCGAGGACTGCATCGGCGAGCCGGCCGAGCAAGCCGTCCAGGCGCTGCGGCCGAGCATGGTGTTGCTGCTGGAGAACCTGCGCTTCCATCCCGGCGAGGAGGCCAATGATCCGGACCTTCGCCGATGCGCTGGCGAGCCTCGGCGAGCTCTATGTGGGCGATGCCTTTTCGGCGGCCCATCGCGCGCATGCCTCGGTGGTCGGTCTCGCCGAGCGCCTGCCGTCGGCCGCCGGCCGCCTGATGCAGGCCGAGATCGAGGCGCTTACCAGCGCGCTCGAGGATCCCAAGAGGCCGGTGCTCTCGATCGTCGGCGGCGCCAAGGTTTCCACCAAGCTCGAGCTGCTCGGCAGCCTGATCGGCAAGGTCGACGCCATGATTTTAGGCGGCGGCATGGCCAACACCTTCCTGCTGGCCCAGGGCACGCCGGTCGGCAAATCGCTGTGCGAGCGCGACATGGCAGACACCGCGCGCGAGATCTTGGGGCGCGCCAAGAAGCAGGGCTGCGACATCCTGCTGCCGATCGACGCGCGCATCGCCAAGGAGCTCAAGGAGGGCGCGCAAGCGACCGTGGCGCCGATCGAGCTGGTGCCGGACGACGCCATGATCCTCGACATCGGCCCCGCCACCGAGGAGCTGTTCTGCGAGCGCATCGCCAAGGCCCGCACCGTGCTCTGGAACGGCCCCCTCGGCGCCTTCGAGATCCCACCCTTCGATGCCGGCACCAACGCGGTCGCGAAGAAAGTCGGCGAGCTGACCGCAGCCGGCAAGCTCATGAGCATCGCCGGCGGCGGCGACACCCTCTCGGCCCTCGCCCACGCCGGCGCCCTCGAACAACTCACCTACGCCTCCACCGCCGGCGGCGCGTTCCTGGAATGGCTGGAAGGCAAAACCCTCCCCGGCGTCGCGGTGTTGCAGCAAAGCTGAGGGAACCATGCCAAATCAACGGGGGACCTTGGAGAGACCGAATGTGAAATGGTGGAGCAGGTCCACCCGGGATCGATCTGATCAAAGCATCCCAGTGCGCTTCATTCGCATCTGAGCGAACGCACGGAATGGACCACGCACTTTGGATAATGGCGAGCCTGGCCGGCCAAAGAGTTCGTGAGCATTTGCCATAAGTGCGACGACGGAGGAGGCTCGGAAATCCGATGCCCCGTAGTCCGGTTGGCGCATTGCGGTTGGCGCGACCACGACGCCATTCAGCCATCTTTCGTTCGATCCAGCTTCCCTTAACCTGCAGGTCCAAAGTCAGGGTGCTGCGGTGAAGTTCGCGCAACCTCTGCTCGAGATCACGAGCTTCCGCCGGATCATCAACCTGGACAGCCCATATCTCGAGCTTCGCCATGCAAGCGAATGCATGCAGCGTAAAGTGGCGCACTGCTTGCTCGCGCGCATCATGAGGCTTCAGCGTTCCCGCCAGCCAATCATTGAGATGTCTAAACCGTCCCCTGAGCCCGCTAACCGCCTTCCCGATTCGGCGTGGGATCGGTGTGCCGTCAACGATCTCCGCCCAGGCATACACTCCGGTCCAGGAGGGGGTCGGAGTGAACGCTCCGTTCTGATAACCGGAGACCGGCGCAAAACCAAACTCAGTCAGACCATTCCGCAACTTAATCACTACTCCAAGTTGAAGCGCAAATCGCGCATTTACACACCTGGCATGACGTAGCGTTACTCGCAGCATGCAAAAAAGCGAACACGACAAGGTGCCCGCACGCCTCGTTCAGGCGCGCGGTCAGCACAAACTCAAGAAGTGCCCTGAGGTGCGAAACTTCTGTGGTGTCGGATAAGATTCGAGTATAGACGCAAAGCAAAACGGCGTCAATCCAACCAAAGATTAACTCCGAACTCTTGACTGAAGCGCTCGCCGTTAGTGTCAGTTGATTCCCATCAGGATCATTACTGTCATGGAAAAGGTTCTTTAATCAGGCAAGGGGGTGGTTGCTCTTGGGTCGCTGCCGGGGTCATGGTTCTTTCCGGCTCGAAGCGCCAGCATGAGGGTCGCACGGCGCCGGATCGATGCGTCAGACGGGGTTTGATCGGCCCCCTTCCGCGTCTCGACGGCCCGCATCTCCGGCCGCCCCTGCCGCGCGCCCTCCGGGCGCGCTTCTTGCTGGGGGCGGGCGCACG
This sequence comes from uncultured Alphaproteobacteria bacterium, assembly GCA_963753315.1. Lineage (GTDB taxonomy): Bacteria > Pseudomonadota > Alphaproteobacteria > Geminicoccales > Geminicoccaceae > DASUGG01. Next base: position 65,421 of record CAVWCI010000007.1, on the reverse strand, counting down.
GATTCCCAGAGATCGCCCATCGCTCCTTCGTATCGCGCTAAGGTTAACAGGCCGTCGACGGCCGCGGAGTTGCTGACACGTTCGCTCTCCCAGCGGCGATCGCCAAGAAAAATCCCGGCCGCCATGTCACTATTGCCGATCCGTCTCGATGCGGCGCCCGACCTCGACAGGCCGGCGCGTTCCACCTCCGACCGCCGAGGGGGACGCTGCTGCCCGGTCGGGAGGAAGGCGCGCCTTGCCTCGCCTGCCGCCGTTCGCGCCGGCAAAGCCGTAACACATGTGTTGATCTAAATAACGCAAACGTTATTATGCCACCGTATGATCGAGGTTCGCGCCTACATCGATGCGAGCGGCCGCTGCTCGTTCGCGCGATGGCTCGATGGCTTGCGAGCACCCGCTCACGCGAAGGTCGAGACCGCGATCGCCCGGATGGAGCTCGGCAACCTGTCGAACGTGCGACCGGTCGGTTCTGGCGTGTCGGAGTACCGGATCGACTTCGGCCCCGGTTACCGGATCTATTTCGGACGCGACGGCGACACCTTGATCATCCTCCTGGCTGGAGGCACGAAACAGCGCCAACAGCACGACATCGAGGCGGCCAAGGCATTGTGGCGGGAGTATCGGCAACGCAAGCGGGGGGAGAGGTGGCATGGCGCTGAGCGAGGACGTGAATGTTGCGATCCGCGCGCGCATGAAGCGCGATCCAGTGCTCGGCCGGGAGGTGCTCAAGGAAGCGATCGCGGAGCTGATCGGCGGCGAGGTCGAGGTAGGCAAGACCTTGCTGCGCAACTACGTGGTCGCGCGGCTGGGGTTTGACGAGCTCGGCCGCCTCACCGGCAAGGCGCCGCAGAGCCTGATGCGGATGCTGAGCCGGACCGGCAACCCGCAGGCGCGCAATCTGTTCGAGGTGATCCGCGTCCTGCAGGAGCACGAAGGCGTGCGGACCGAAGTGCGCTTCAAGCGGCGCCCAGCCGAGGCGGCGTAGTCGACCGGTGCAGCAGGGGCCGCGCCCATGAGCGAACCGCCGCAAGTGGTGGTGCACGACCGCGCCCAGGCCGAGGCGGCGCTCGCCGCGGCGGCGGAGGTGGGGTGCGCGATCTGGCTGCGCAGCGCGCCGGATGCGGCGGCCTATGCCGGCGTCGGCTATCTGAAAGCGCTGGGCGATCTGGTCGGCCACGAGATCGTCGTCGACTGCGGCGACGATGCCGGGCTCGTGATGGCGGCGCTGCGCACGGGCTGCCGCAGGCTTGCGTTCTCGGGGCCGGCGGCGGTATCTCAGCGGCTGGCCGAGATGGCGGCGGAGGTCGGCGCGTGGTACCGTCACGAGGTATCCGCACCGCCGCGTGCTCTGCCTGTCACCGGACGACGACGCGCGGTCCCGGTGCAGCACCTGGCTGCTCGAGATGCAGGCGCACAATCGAGCGCACCGCTAGCGGCGCAGAAGGGGAGAACCATGCAGCTCACGCCCAAGGTCAAAGAGATCCTGTCCTGGTACGAGGGCGAGAGCCCCGGCGTCAAAGGCAGCCTCGCCCGCTTCCTGATGCACGGCCGCCTGGCCGGCACCGGCCATCTGGTGATCCTGCCGGTCGACCAGGGCTACGAGCACGGGCCCGCGCGCAGCTTCGCCTCCAACCCGCCGGCCTACGACCCGCTCTACCTCTACCAGCTCGCGATCGATGCCGGGCTGAACGGCTATGCGGCACCGCTCGGCCTGCTCGAGGCGGGCGCCGACACCTATGCCGGCCAGCTGCCGACGATCCTCAAGATGAACAGCGCCAACAGCCTGGCCACCGGCGTGCCCGATCAGGCGGTGACCGCCTCGGTCAAGGACGCGCTGCATCTGGGCTGCGCGGGCGTCGGCTTCACGATCTATCCGGGCTCCGACGCCTGCTACAAGATGATGGGCGAGCTGCGCGAGATCATCCGCGAGGCCAAGTCCTACGGCCTGATCGCGGTGGTCTGGGCCTATCCGCGCGGCGGTGCTGTGTCCAAGGCCGGCGAGACCGCGCTCGACATCGTCGGCTATTCGGCGCACATGGCGGCGCTGATGGGCGCCAACATCATCAAGGTCAAGCCGCCCTCCGACGTGATCGACCTCGCTGCCGCCAAGTCCGTCTACGAGAAGGACGACATCGACCGCTCGACGCTCGCGGCGCGGGTCCGGCACGTCATGCAGTGCGCGTTCGCCGGCAAGCGCGTCGTGCTGTTCTCGGGCGGCGAGGCGACCGACACGGCAGGCTTCCTCGAGGAGATCCGCCAGATCCGCGACGGCGGTGCCTCGGGCTCGATCATCGGCCGCAACAGCTTCAAGCGGCCCAAGAAGGACGCGCTGGCGCTGCTCGACGAGGTGATCAAGATCTATCTGAACGAGGCGTGAGCGGCGCTTCGGAGGCGCGGCGAGGAGACCGGGGCGGGCTGTCAGCTCTACCTGATCGGCCCGTCCGAGCTCGACGCCGCGCGCTTCGCACCGGAGCTCGAGGCGGCAGCTGGCAGCGGGCGGCGCCGTCGCCTTCCTGCTGCGCCCGGCGCAGGAATCGGACGTGGCGGCGCATGCTCTGCGGCAGATCTGCGCGGGCCGCGTCGCGTTCCTGGTCCAGGACGACCTCGATCTCGCGCTTGCGCTTCGCGCCGACGGCGTCCATCTCGCGCGACCCGGCCAGGGTGCGCGAGGCGCGCGCGCGGCTCGGGCCCGATCGGCTGCTGGGCGCATCCTGCGGCCACTCGCGCCACGCCGCGATGCTTGCCGGCGACGACGGCGCCGACTATATCGCGTTCGGCGAGGTCGGCCGGCCGCCGCAACCATCGCTGCTCGAGCTGATCGCCTGGTGGAACGAGCTGTTCGTGCTGCCGTGCCTGGCCGAGGGCGCGTTCGACGACGCCGGCCTCGGCGCCGCGGCGCGCGCCGGCGCCGACTTCATCGGGGTGAGCGACGAGGTGTGGCGCCACCCGGACGGCGCCGCGGCCGGCGTGCGCGGTCTTCTGGCGACGATCGCCGGCGGCTGAGCGCCCTGCTGCGGAATTGCGGAGCTTTGGAGTCGAGGTCATGAAGATCAGCGCCAACGACATTCGCCCGGGCAACGTGCTCGAGCACAAGGACCGGCTGTGGGGCGTGGTCAGGACCGAGCACGTCAAGCCCGGCAAGGGGCCGGCCTACCAGCAGGTCGAGCTCAAGGACCTGGTCGACGGCACCAAGCTCAACGAGCGCTTCCGCGCGGTCGAGACCGTCGAGCGCGTGCGCCTCGACGAGCAGGAGTACCAGTTCCTCTACGAGGAGGACCCGCAGCTCCACCTCATGAACCAGGAGACCTTCGAGCAGGTCGCGATCGACAAGGCGCTGCTCGGCGAGCGCCTGGCCTTCCTGCAGGAGGGCATGGCGATCATGGTGCAGAGCTACGAGGGCCGCTCGCTGATGGCGCGGCTGCCGGAGACCACGGTGCTCGAGGTGGTCGAGGCCGATCCGGTCGTCAAAGGCCAGACCGCGGCGGCCTCCTACAAGCCCGCGGTGCTCAGCAACGGCGTGCGGATCATGGTGCCGCCGCACATCGAGGCCGGCACCCGGGTGGTCGTGAACATCGTCGAGAGCACCTACGTCGAGCGCGCCAAGGACTGAGCCGCCAGATACTCTGCGGTCCCCTCACACCCCGATCATCGAGAACGCCTCATGCCGATCCGCTCGGCCAACATCAACGTCATGGTCCAGGCCGCCCACAAGGCGGCGCGCCACCTCGTGCGCGACTTCGGCGAGGTCGAGAACCTGCAGGTCTCGATCAAGGGACCGGGCGACTACGTCAGCGCCGCCGACCATCGCGCCGAGCAGATCCTGCATCAGGAGCTGAGCCGGGTCCGGCCGGGCTTCGGCTTCCTCATGGAGGAGGGCGGCAGCCTCGAGGGCCGGGACGATCAGCGCTGGATCGTCGACCCGCTGGACGGCACCACCAACTTCCTGCACGGCCTGCCGCATTTCGCGATCTCGGTCGCGCTCGAGCGGCATGGCGAGCTGGTCGCGGGCGTGGTCTACGATCCGATCAAGGACGAGCTGTTCTGCGCCGAGAAGGGGGCGGGCGCCTATCTCAACGACCGCCGGCTGCGGGTATCGCGCCGCAGCGATCTCGCCAACAGCCTGATCGGCACCGGCATCCCCGTGCTCGACTGGCAGGGCCGCGAGCAGGGTTTCGCGCAGCAGCTCGAGCGCGTCTCGGCCGAGGTCGCCGGCATCCGCCGCCTCGGCACCGCCTCGCTCGACCTCGCCTATATCGCGGCCGGCCGGCTGGACGGCTTTTGGGAGTATGGCCTGAAGCCCTGGGACATGGCGGCCGGCATCGTGCTGATCCGAGAGGCGGGCGGCATGGTCGGGCGCCTGGAGGACGGCGATCTTCTCGAGCCCCGGCACCCTGGTGGCGGGCAACCAGGGCATCTATCCGCAGCTGAGCGCGCTGCTGCGGGCGGCACCCTGACGTTGCCCTCGGCAGGGATGGCACGGCTCGAAGCAAACTTGCTTGTCGTGATCGTCGAACTTGCTTATGTGTCCCCTCAATAGCTTATTGCTTACTATTTAGAAACAGGTGAACGGCTACTAACCCCTAGGGGCCCTCGGCAGGGTCGGCGCATATCCCGCGTCCGGGGAAAGCCGCTCGGATCTAGCCGCCCTCGTTGGCCCAGGCGATCGCGCCCTATCCGGAAAGCCCGGCGATGACCAGTCCGCAGCGCTTCATCAACCGTATGATCCTGTTCCTGGTGCTCGCGGCGCTGGCCGTGGCCGGGATCTACGAGATCGTGTTCCGGATCGTCCTCTACAATCCGCTGCTGAACGGCCTGATCCTGGGCGTTCTGCTGGTCGGCATCTTCTACATCTTCCGCCGCGTGCTCGGTCTCAAGCCCGAGATCCGCTGGATCGAGGCGTTCCGTACCCAGCAGCCGGGCTTCTCGTTGCAGGCGGCGCCGCGCCTCCTGGCGCCGGTGGCGGGCGTTCTCGGCGAGCAGGAGCGGCGCGGGCGGGTGCGCCTGCCGGCCATGTCGGTGCGCTATCTGCTGGACAGCGTCAGCGCCAGGCTGGACGAGTCGCGCGACATCGCGCGCTACCTGATCGGCCTTTTGATCTTCCTCGGCCTGCTCGGCACCTTCTGGGGCCTGCTCGAGACGATCGGCTCGATCAGCACGGTGATCTCCGGCCTGGCGGTCGGCGAGGGCGACGATCTCGTGACCCTGTTCGATAATCTCAAGGCGGGCCTGGCGGCGCCGATGGCGGGCATGGGCACGGCGTTCAGCTCGTCCCTGTTCGGCCTCGCCGGCTCCCTGATCCTGGGCTTTCTCGACCTGCAGGCGAACCAGGCGCAGAACAGCTTCTACAACGAGATGGAGGAGTGGCTCTCGAGCCTGACGCGCCTCGGCGGCGCCGAGCCCCTGCAGGCCGGGGGCGACGTCAATGTGCCGGCCTACGTCCAGGCGCTGCTCGAGCAGACCGCGGAGAACCTCGAGAGCCTGCAGCGCGCGGTGGCGCGCTCGGAGGAGAACCAGAGCTCGATCCACTCGGGGCTGGTCGCGCTGACCGAGCGGCTGAGCGCGCTCGGCGACCAGATCGGGACGGAGCAGGCGCTGCTCGGCCGCCTGATCGGCTCGCAGGAGGAGCTTCGGCCGATCGTCGCGCGCCTGGTCGAGGGCGACAGCGGCATCGACGAGGCGACCCGCAACCACATCCGCAACATGGACGTCTATCTGGCGCGCCTGCTCGACGAGTCGGTGCAGGGGCGCACCCAGATGACCCATGAGCTGCGCAGCGAGATCAAGATGGTCGCGCGCACCATCGCCGCCGCCGCGGCGGGCGACCAGCGCGCCTTGTCGGGGTAGGCCCGTGGCCCGCTCGCGCCGCGACTTTCGTCCGTCCGTCGACATCTGGCCGGGCTTCGTCGATGCCCTGTCGACCCTGCTCCTCGTCTTCATCTTCCTGCTGGTGGTGTTCGTGCTCGGCCAGTTCTTCCTCAACCAGCTGCTGCAGGGCCAGGACACCCGCCTGAACACGCTGGAACGGGCGATCAGCGAGCTGACCGCCGAGCTCGATATGGAGCTGGCGACCAGCGCCGAGCTGCGGCAGTCGGTGACCCAGCTGTCGTCGGACCTCCAGGCGGCGATCGCCGATCGCGACGATTCGGCGGCGCTGCTCGCCGATACCGAGGCCGAGCGCGACGAGTTCCGCGATCGCGCGTTCACGCTCGAGGACCAGCAGGCCGCGCTCGACCCAGACCCTGAACAGCCTGCGCGCTCGAGGCGGAGCGGCTCGAGGACGTCGAGGCCGAGCTCGAGCAGACGACGGATCTGCGCGACCGCCTGCGACAGGAGCTGGAGCAGGCCCAGCAGACGGTCGCAGCCGACCGGGAGACGATCGAGCTGCAGCTGGCGCAGCTGGTCCAGCTGCGGCGCGACGTCGAGGCGCTGACCGAGGTGCGCGACGGGCTCGATCTGCAGGTCGCCGAGATGACGGCCTTGCTGCAGGCTGCCGAGCAGACCAAGGCGCAGGCCGCCGAGGAGCTGGCCCGCCTGGCGAACGAGCTGCAGGCGGCGCAGGATGCGCAAGGTGCGAGCGAGCAGGAGCGCGAGCGGCTGAGCGCCGCGCTCGAAGCGACGCGCGATGAGCGCAGCTCCCTGGATGCCGAGGTCGCAAGGCTGGCCGCACTGCTGCTCACCGCCCAGACCGATGGTGCTACCCGCGCCGCCCGGATCGAGCAGCTCAGCGCGGAGCTCGAGGCGGCCCGCGATGAGAGCGGCGAGCGGGAGCGGCGGATCGCCGAGCTGGCGGCGGCGCTCGAGAGCGAGCGCGCGAGCGGCGAGGAGCTGAGCGCCACGGCCGAGGAGCTGCAGCGCGCGCGCGAGCAGCTGCTGCTCGAGCTGAGCCAGGTGCGCGATCGCAGCGCCGAGCTCGAGGCGAGCCTGGCGAGCGAGCAGGAGCGCACGACGCTTGCCCAGACCGAGCTGGAGCAGCGCGACATCCGGCTCGCCGAGCTGCTGCGCAGCAGCACCCGCACCGAGGAGGAGCTGGCCACCGAGCAGACCCTCTCGCGCGAGGCGTCTGGGCCAGGTCGACATCCTGAACCGGCAGATCAATGCGCTGCGGGTGCAGCTCGCCGCGATCGAGCAGGCGCTCGACCTCGAGGAGCAGCGGGTCGAGGAGCAGGAGGTCACGATCGCCGATCTGGGCAGCAAGCTGAACGTGGCGCTCGCCGGCAAGGTCGAGGAGCTGAGCCGGTTCCGCTCCGAGTTCTTCGGCCGGCTGCGCGAGCTGCTGGGCGACCGGCCCGACGTGCGGATCGTCGGCGACCGCTTCGTCTTCCAGTCGGAGGTGCTGTTCCCGAGCGCGTCGGCGGACATCGGCGCGAACGGCCGCGAGGAGCTGCGCAAGCTCGCGCAGAGCCTGCGCGAGATCGCCGCCGAGATGCCGAGCGACGTCCCCTGGGTGCTGCAGGTCGACGGCCACACCGACCGCCGGCCGATCCGCACGCCCGAGTTCCCGTCCAACTGGGAGCTGTCGACGGCGCGCGCGATCAATGTCGGCAAGTTCCTGGTCGAGGAGGGGATCCCGCCCGAGCGGATCGCCGTCGCGGGTTTCGGCGCGTTCCAGCCGATCGACGATCGCGACGACGAGATCGCCTATCGCCGCAACCGCCGCATCGAGATCAAGCTGACCAATCCCTAGGGCCAGGGCGACATCGCCGCCTGGCCCTCGTTGCCCGGCGGCAGCGAGGCCTGCATCGAAGAACCCGGGACAGCGCTACTCGGCCGCGACGCGGCCTTCGACGTCGAACTGCAGCGCGGCCAGGCGCGCGTACAGCCCGTCCTGCTCGACCAGCTCGTGATGGGTGCCGGACGCGACCACGCGGCCCTCGTCCATGACCACGATGCGATCGGCCTTGAGCACCGTCGCCAGGCGGTGCGCGATGATCAGCGTGGTGCGGCCGCGCCGCAGGCGGTCGAGCGCGTCCTGCACCAGCCGCTCGCTCTCGGCATCGAGCGAGCTGGTCGCCTCGTCGAGCAGCAGCACCGCGGGACCGCGCAGGATCGCCCGGGCGATCGCGATCCGCTGCCGCTGGCCGCCGGACAGGCGCACGCCCTTCTCGCCGAGGAAGGTGTCGAAGCCCTCGGGCAACCGGTCCAGGAACTCGCTCGCCGCGGCCGCGTCGGCTGCCGCGCGCACCTCGTCGTCGCGAGCCTCCGGCCGGCCGTAGCGCAGGTTCGACCAGGCATTGGCCGAGAAGATCACCGGCTCCTGCGGCACCAGGCCGATCCGGGCGCGAAACGCCACCGGGTCGAGATCGCGCAGATCGGCGCCGTCCAGCAGGACCGCGCCGGCGCTCGGGTCGTAGAACCGCATCAGCAGCTGGAACACGCTGCTCTTGCCGGCGCCGGACGGACCGACCAGGGCGACCGTCTCGCCCGGCGCGATCGCGACGTTGAACCGATGCAGCGCCGGGAAGTCGGGCCGGGCCGGATAGGCGAAGTCGACCGCGGCGAAGCGCACAGCACCTCGTGCCGGCTCCGGCAAGGGCGAAGGCTTTGCCGGGGCCGTGATCGCGGGCTGCGTGTCGAGCAGCTCGAACATCCGCTCGGTCGCCCCCGCGGCGCGCTGCAGATCGCCCATGATCTCGCTGAGCGCCCCGGTCGCGGTCGCGACCACCGAGGCGTAGAACACGAACGCCGCCAGCTCGCCGCCGCTGATGGTGCCGGCGAGCACGTCGCGGCCGCCGACCCAGAGCACCACGACGATCGCCCCCAGCACCAGCGCGATCACGGAGCCCGCGAGCAGGCCGCGCGCCCAGGCCCGCTCGGCCGCCGCGCCGAACGCCTGCTCGCTGAGGCTGGCAAAGCGGCTGCGCTCGCGGCCCTCCTGGGCGAAGGCCTGCACCGTGCGCACCGCGTTCAGGGTCTCCTCGGTCTGCGCGCCGAGCTCGCCGATCCGGTCCTGGGCGAGGCGCGAGAGCCGCCGCACCCTGCGCCCGATCACCACGATCGGCACCACCACCAGCGGCACCACCACCAGCACCAGCCCGGTAAGCTTCGGGTTGGTCGAGACCAGCAAGGCGAGGCCGCCGATCAGCAGCAGGATGTTGCGCAGCGCCTGCGACAGGCTGGCGCTGATCACGGTCTGGATCACGGCGGCATCCGAGGTCAGGCGCGAGAGCACCTCGCCGGTGCGGGTCAGCTCGAAGAACCCGGGCGGCAGCCCGATCACGTGGTCGTAGACGTCGCCGCGCAGGTCGGCGATCACCCGCTCGCCGAGCCAGGTCACCAGGTAGGCGCGCGCAAAGGTCGCAACCGCGAGGACCACGATCACGATCAGCGCGGCCTCGAGCGCATGGTCGAGAGCGCCGATGCGGCCGTCGCCGAACGCGCCGTCGATCAGGTAGCGCAAGCCCACGCCCAGCACCAGGACCGAGGAGGCGGCCAGCATGAGGGCGACGAGCGTCGCCGCCAGCCGCCAGCGATAGGGTCGCAGATAGCGCCCGAGGCGGCGCAGCTGGCGCAGGTCGCGGTTGCCCTGGCGCGCCTCTGCGCCGGCGATCGAGCCTGCCGCGCCTCTCATGCCGTCCCCTCGTCCGCTCGCGCGCGAAAACCGGTACCGGCCCCTTGCCCGGCGCCGGCCCCAGGGCTATATAGCGGGCGCCGACGCCGGGAGAAAGCGGGTGAAGAAGGACATCCATCCGAACTATCACGAGATCACCGTGGTGATGACCGACGGGTCGACGTTCACGACCCGGTCGACCTACGGTGAGCCGGGCGCCAAGCTGACGCTCGAGATCGATTCCGAACGTGCACCCGGCGTGGACCGGCGACCGCTCGCGCATGATCGAGCGCGGCGGCCAGGTGGACAAGTTCAATCGGCGCTTCCAGAGCTTTCGGCGTCGCAAGGCTTAAGGAGGCGCATCATGAAGGTCCGCAACTCGCTCAAGACGGCCAAGCAGCGCCACAAGGACTGCCGGGTGGTGCGGCGCAAGGGCCGGGTGTTCGTGATCAACAAGACCAACCCGCGCTTCAAGGCCCGCCAGGGCTGAGCCTGCCACCGGCGTCCGCGCCGGCGGGATTGGCTTTGCGCCGCGTTTGACGCGGCTGGAGGCCGCACCCTATCCTGCCGGGGACCTCGCCTGAGCGGCGGGGGGTGGAGGGTGCGATGCACATGCCGGAGCCGGATCAGGCCTCGCTCGCCAAGCGCGATGCGATCATCGCACAAGCTGCGCGACGATCGTGCCGGGCGAGGGCGTGATCGCGACGCAGGACGAGCTGCGCGCCTACGAGTGCGACGGCCTGTCCGCCTATCGCGCGCTGCCGATGGCGGTCGTGCTGCCGAGCACCACGCAGCAGGTCGCGGCGATCCTTTCCTTATGCAACGAGGAGCGCATCAAGGTCGTGCCGCGGGGTGCTGGCACCTCGCTCTCGGGCGGCGCCCTGCCGCTCACCGACGGCATCGTCCTGGGGCTCGGCAAATTCAACCGCATCCTCGATATCGACTATGACAACCGCTGCGTCGTCGCCCAGCCCGGCGTGACCAATCTCGGCATCACCAACGCGGTGCAGGGCGAGGGCTTCTATTATGCGCCCGATCCCTCCAGCCAGATCGCGTGCACGATCGGCGGCAATGTCGCGGAGAATTCGGGCGGCGTGCACTGCCTGAAGTACGGCCTCACGACCAACAATCTGCTGGGCCTCGAGATGGTGCTGCCGAACGGCGACATCGTGCGCCTGGGCGGCAAGCATCTCGATGCCGAGGGCTACGATCTCTTGGGCCTGATGACCGGCTCGGAGGGGCTCCTGGGGGTGGTCACCGAGGTCACGGTGCGCATCCTGAAGAAGCCCGAGACCGCGCAGGCGCTGCTGATCGGCTTTCCAACCACCGAGCAGGGCGGCGACTGCGTCGCTTCGATCATCGCCAACGGCATCATTCCGGGCGGGCTCGAGATGATGGACGGGCCGGCGATCCGCGCCGCCGAGGATTTCTGCCACGCCGGCTACCCGCTCGACGTCGAGGCGCTCCTGATCTGCGAGCTGGACGGGCCGGCCGCCGAGGTCGAGCATCTGATCGAGGTGGTCGGCGCGATCGCGCGCCAGTGCGGCGCCAGCACGATCCGGGTCAGCCAGGACGAGGCCGAGCGCCAGCGCTTCTGGCTGGGACGCAAGGCGGCGTTCCCGGCGGTCGGCAAGATCTCGCCCGACTACTACTGCATGGACGGCACGATCCCGCGCCGCCAGCTGCACCATGTCCTGCACCGCATGCGCGAGCTGTCCGAGCACTATGGGCTGCAGGGTCGCCAACGTCTTCCACGCCGGCGACGGCAATCTGCATCCCCTGATCCTGTACGATGCCAACCAGCCGGGCGAGCTCGAGCGCACCGAAGAGTTCGGCGCCGAGATCCTGAAGCTCTGCGTCGAGGTCGGCGGCGTGCTGACCGGCGAGCACGGCGTCGGCGTCGAGAAGCGCGACCTGATGCCGGTGATGTTCTCCGAGGACGACCTGAACCAGCAGCAGCGCGTGAAGTGCGCCTTCGACCCGGCCCAGATCCTCAACCCCGGCAAGGTGTTTCCCAAGCTGCACCGCTGCGCCGAGCTCGGCCGCATGCACATCCATCGCGGCCAGACCCGCTTCCCGGAGCTGCCGAGGTTCTAGCGCGCGCCCGCCGCCGCGGGCTGGCAACCCCCCCGTTGGGGGCAGCGGAGACGCGCAGAATCGGCGCCAGTCCCGATGGCGCCAAGGCAAAGACACCTCAAAGTTTCATCTTTTACCAATTCTCAATGACTTGGCCTGATGATGTAGGCTTTCTAGATAACCTAAGGTCGCGTCTAATGATGATCGATGTCACTCAGGATGCACTGGTGAAGGCGTTGGTCGCGGCAATGCTTGGTGACGGCGCCGCCAAGGTGAGCAAGCGCCGCACGGCCCGGACCACCAAGCGTGCCACCGCCAAGGTCGCCAAGACCAAGACCAGGGCCAAGCCCGCTGCGGCGCGCAAGGCCAACGGCGCCGCGAAGGCGAGCAAGCGCCGCACGGCGAAGGCTGCCAAACCTGCCGCCGTCAAGGTCGCCAAGGCCAAGACCACGGCCAAGCCCGCCACGGCGCGCAAGGCCAACGGCGCCGCCAAGGTGAGCAAGGCCCGCACGGCGAAGGCCGCCAAGCCTGTCGCTGCGAAGGTCGCCAAGGCCAAGACCACGGCCAAGCCTGCTGCGGCGCGCAAGGCCAAGGCCCCGGCCAAGGTGAGCAAGGCCCGCACGGCGAAGGGCGCCAAGATGGCCGCCGCCAAGGTCACCAAGGTCGCCAAGACCCGGACCACCGCCAAGCCCGCTGCGGCGCGCAAGGCCAAGGCCCCGGCCAAGGTGAGCAAGGCCCGCACGACGCCGGTCGCCAAGAAGGCCGTCGCCAAGGTCACCAAGGTCGCCAAGACCCGGACCATGGCCAAGCCCGCTGCGGCGCGCAAGGCCAAGGCCCCGGCCAAGGTGAGCAAGGCCCGCACGGCGAAGACCACCAAGATGGCCGCCGCCAAGGTCACCAAGGTCGCCAAGACCCGGACCATGGCCAAGCCCGCTGCGGCGCGCAAGGCCAAGGCCCCGGCCAAGGTGAGCAAGGCCCGCACGGCGAAGACCACCAAGATGGCCGCCGCCAAGGTTACCAAGGTCGCCAAGACCCCGATGCCGGCCAAGCCCGTTGCGGCGAACAACGCCAACGGCCAGATGCCGGCGAACCAGACCGTGCCGGCGCCCGCAAGCACCTTGTAAACGGCCCTGATGAGGCCTTCCCGGCCTCACCTACAGCACGCACCGCCGCTCGAGAAGAAGCCTCGAGCGGCGGTTGCTTGTTTCGGCTCTGCCCGCTCAGCGCCGCCGTTGGCCGGCCTTTCGCCACCCAAACGCTCGGGGCGATTCGGCGCATGATCTGCCGGCGTGCGGCCAGCGCGCAGCCTTGCCTCAGACCGAAGCCGTCAGTTCGTCCAGCAGGGCGGCCTGCGCCGGGTTGATCTTCCGGCGCGCGACGTCGATTGGGAACCAGGCGGCGCGGTCGACCTCGGGAAAGGTCTGCTGACGGCCCGAGCGCGGCGGCCATTCGATCGCGAACGTGTTGCTGCGAAGGTCCGCCGGGTCGACGTCGCCCTCGACCGCCCAGGCCTGGACGATCTTGCCGCCGGCCTGGGTGATCGGCGCCAGCGGCCGAAACGCGCCTTCAGCCGAAAGGCCGGTCTCCTCGGTGAACTCCCGCCTGGCGGCGGCGAGCGGCTCCTCCATCGGATCGATCTCGCCCTTGGGGATCGACCAGGCGCCCGCGTCCTTTCGCGCCCAGAACGGCCCGCCCGGGTGGACCAGGAACACCTCGAGCGCGCCGTCGCGGCGGCGATACAGCAGGAGGCCTGCGCTGGTCCTGCTCACTCTTGCGGCCCTGCCCTCCAGCGGCCCGGCTGAAGCCGCGCCTCGTGCATGCCTTCGCTAAGGTCCGGCGGGATGTCAAGGGCACCCGGCACCGCTGCACGGCGCGGATGCCCAGTCCATGGCCCCCTCGCGTTTTGGCCCGGATCTTGCCAAGATGGGCGCAGGGGACGCGCGCGAGCGCGGATCACCCGACACAGAAGAAACGGAGGAACGAGGATGAGGCAGCGGAAGACGGCGCTGACACTGGCGCTGGCGGGTCTCCTGGCCGCGACGGGCCAGGCGAGCGCCGAGATCCTGATCGGTGGCGCGATCTGCCTGACCGGCGTGCAGGCACCGCTCGACGAGCCCGGCTTCAAGGGCGCGCAGGTCGCGGTCAAGCAGATCAACGACGCCGGCGGCCTGCTCGGCGAGGAGGTGCGCTTTCTCAACATCGACGGCAAGTCCGACCCGGTCACCGTCGGCAATGCCGCGGTCGAGCTGATCGACCAGGGTGCCGAGCTGATCGTCGCACCCTGCGACTTCGACTTCGGCGGCCCGGCCAGCCGGGAGGCGCAGAATGCCGGCATCGTCGGCATCTCGATGTGCGCCTCCGACCCGCTCTACAGCTCCTGGTCGCTCGGCGACAAGCAGTTCACGCTGTCGATGTGGAATACCACCATGGGGGCGACGGCGGCCGAGTATGCCTTCAAAGAGCGCGACTGGAAGACCGCCTACGTCGTCACCGACCAGTTCATCGCCTATACCAAGTCGCTCTCGAAATACTTCATCGAGGCCTTCGAGGCGCTCGGCGGCGAGGTCCTGCTCGAGGACACCTACACCAACGGCGACAACGATTTCTCGGCGCAGCTCGCCCGCCTGCAGGCGCTTGGGCAGAAGCCGGACGTGATCTTCATCTCGTCCTACGGCACCGACATCGCGACCATCATCCGCTCGATCCGCGAGGTCGGCATCGATTCGCCGGTGATGGGCGGCGACAGCTACGACGACACGGCGATCTTCGAGGCGCTCGGCGAGCGCTTCGGCTCCGACATCTACTTCGTGACCCACACCTGGATGGGGCCCGAGGCGCATCCCGACATGCCGGCCTTCATCGAGGCCTACGAAGCGATGCATGGCGGGCCGCCGGAGACCTCGTTCGTCGCGACCGGCTACGACACCGTGATGCTGATGGCCAAGGCGGTCGAGATCGCGGGCTCGACCGACGGCGATGCGGTGGCCGAGGCCCTGACCTCGAACGAGTTCGACCTTCTGACCGGCAAGCTCACCTACCGCTCGGCCGAGGAAGGCCATGCGCCCGACAAGGCGGCGGTGATCATCGCGCTCGAAGAGGGCACGCCAAGCTTCCTCGGCTGGCGCACGCCCGAGAACCCGCCGGCGCCCTGAGCCAACGGCAGGCGAGGGCGGTGCCGCGTGGCGCCGCCCCGCCTGCCAAGCGCCTCGCCTGCCGAGCGTCGATGTCCGTATCTGCCCTCGAAGCCCTGGAGGTCACGGTCGAGTTCGCCGGCCTGCGCGCGCTCGATGGCGTGTCGCTGCGCCTCGAGCCCGGCGAGATCCTGGGGCTGATCGGCCCCAACGGCTCCGGCAAGACCACGCTGATCAACGTCATCACCGGGCAGATAGCACCTCAGGACGGCCGCGTGCTGTGCAACGGCGCCGACATCACCGGCCTGGCGCCGCGCAAGATCGCCGCGCGCGGCATCGCCCGCTCCTTCCAGATCGTGCGCCTGTTCCGCCATCTGAGCGTGCGCGAGAACGTCGAGGCGGGCGCGATCGCGCAGGGCCTCCGGCGGCCGGCGGCAGGCAGGCTCGCCGACCGGCTGCTCGCCGAGTTCGGCCTCGCCGGCCGCGCCGACGACTTCGCCGGCAGCCTCAGCTATGGCGACGAGCGCCGCGTCGAGATCGCCCGCGCGCTCGCGGCGGCGCCGACCTTCCTTCTGCTCGACGAGCCCGCCGCCGGCATGAACGAGGCCGAGACGGAGCGCCTGCTCGCCCTGCTCGCCGCCCTGCCAAAGGCCGAAAACCTCGGCCTCCTGATCATCGACCACGACATCCCGCTGATCATGCAGCTGTGCCAGCGCCTGCACGTGCTGGCCTCGGGCCGCACCATCGCGGAGGGCGACGTCCCGAGCGTGCGCCGCTCGCCCGAGGTGATCGCCGCCTATCTCGGCTCGGCCGCCCATGCTTGAGGTCAGCAACCTCGAGGTGCGCTACGGCGCGATCCGGGCGGTGCGCGGCGTCTCGCTTTCCGTCGCCGAGGGCCAGCTCGCCGTGCTGCTCGGCGCCAATGGCGCCGGCAAATCCTCGACGCTGAAGGCGATCGCCGGCGCGATCCGCCCCGCCCGCGGCCGCATCACGCTCGGCGGCGCCGAGGTGCCGTATGGCTGGCCCGAGCGCATGGTGCGCCTGGGTGCTGCCATGGTGCCCGAGACCCGCGACGTCTTCCCCGACCTCACGGTCGAGGAGAACCTGAAGCTCGGCGCCTTCACGCGGCGCCGCGATCCGGCCGGCATGGCCGAGGACCATGCCCGCGTGACCCAGCTGTTCCCGGTGCTTGGCGAGCGCGCCGGCCAGCCCGCCGGCACCCTTTCCGGCGGCGAGCAGCAGATGCTCGTGATCGCGCGCGCCCTGATGTCGCGCCCGCGCCTCCTGCTGCTCGACGAGCCCTCGCTGGGCCTGGCGCCCGCGATCATCGATCGCATCTTCGCCATGATCGCCGAGCTCAAGCGCACCGGCCTCACGATCCTCCTGGTCGAGCAGAACGCCGCGCAGGGCCTCGCGGTCGCCGACCACGCCTTCGTCATGCGCCTGGGCGAGATCGCGGCGAGCGGCCCGGCGGAAGAGATCCGCGCCGCGACCGACCTCAAGGCGCTCTATCTCGGGGGCTCCGGCGTGACCGCGGCGGTCCAGTTCCTGATCGACGTGCTCAGCCTCGGCGGCGCCTATGCGCTGATGGCGCTCGGCCTCGTGATCGTCTACGGCATCCTGCGGCTGGTGAACTTCGCCTATGGCGAGCTGATCATGGTGGCCGGGTACACGCTGTTCCTGGTCGGCGGCACGGCGCTGCCGTGGCTCGTGATGGCGGCGATGGCCGTGCTGGCGGCGGTGCTGACCGGCATCGCGACCGACTACGTCGCCTTCCGGCCGGTGCGCGCCAAGTCGGTGACGGCGGTGCTGATCACCTCCTTCGCCTTCTCGACGCTGCTGCAGAACGCGGCCCTGCTGTTCATCTCGCCGCGGCCGCGCAACCTGCCCCTTCCCGCCATCTTCTCCGACACCATCCAGATCGCTGGCGTGATCACGCCGGTGCGCAACGTGCTGACCATCGCCGCCGCGGCCGTCATGCTGACCCTGTTCGCGATCGTGATGAAGCGCACCATGCTCGGCATCGCGATGCGTGCGGCCGCGAGCCATTTCACCATGGCGCGCATGCTGGGGGTGCCGGCCAACCTCGTGATCAGCACGGCGTTCGCGATCAGCGGCCTGCTCGCCGGCGTCGTCGCCCTGTTCTGGCTCGGCCGCAGCGGCACGGTGGTGCCCGGGATCGGCCTGGAGCCTTTGCTGGTCGCGTTCATCGCCACGGTGATCGGCGGCATGCGCAGCCTGCAGGGCGCGGTGCTCGGCGGCTTTTTGCTGGCCTTCATCGACACCGGGCTGAACTACAGCCTGCCCCAGGATCTTTTGAAATTCCGCGACGCCTTCACCTTCAGCCTGGTGATCCTGATCCTGCTGTGGCGCCCGGAGGGCCTGATCCGCGGCCCCGCCACAGGCCAGAGGACCTAGGATGCTGGATCGCAAGAGCTGGCTCACGCTGGGCCTCTTGCTCCTGCCGGTGGCCTTGCTGGTGCTCGGCGCCGAGCACTCTGGCGTGCGCGTGTTCGAGCGCATCGCGATCAATCTCTGCATCAGCCTGGTGCTGGCGGTCGGCCTGCAGGTGTTCATGGGCAATTCCGGCATCCTGTCGTTCGCCCATATCGGCTTCATGGGGGTCGGCGCCTATGCCTCCGCCCTGTTCTCGATCCCGGCGCAGATGAAGGGCATGGCCCTGCCGGATCTGTATCCGGCGATCGCCGACCTTCAGCTCTCCCCCTACCTCGCGATCGCGATCGGCGGCCTGGTCGCGGCGGCGGTGGCCGCGGTGGCCTCGTATCCGCTCATGCGCCTGTCCGATGCCGCCGCGGTGATCACCTCGTTCGCGCTCCTGGTGGTGCTGCACACGATCATGCTGCACTGGAGCGAGGTCACCAACGGCCCGCGCACCCTGTTCGGTCTGCCCAAAGCCACCGATCTGCACCTGGCCGCGGCGGTCGCCGCCGGCGCCATCGTGGTGGCCGTGCTGTTCAGGGAATCGCGCACCGGCCTCCTGCTGCGCGCCTCGCGCGACGACGAGACCGCGGCCGCCGCCATGGGCACCAACATCCCGCTGCAGCGCTGGCGCGCCTTCGTGCTGAGCGCGCTGATCGCCGGCATCGCCGGCGGCCTGTGGGGCCACTTCATCACCTCGTTCTCGCCCAAGGCCTTCTATCTCAAGGAGACGTTCGTGATCCTCGGCATGCTGGTGATCGGCGGCACCGGGACGGTCTCGGGTGCGGTGTTCGGCTGCTTCGCGGTAACCTTCGCCTTCGAGGGCCTGCGCAGCATCGAGAGCGGGCTGAACCGCGCCCAGATCTTCTCCGAGCAGGTCGTAGGCCTCACCGAGGTCGCGCTGGCGCTCGCCATGATCGGGATCCTCATCCTGCGCCCGGGCGGCCTGTTCGCGACCTCCGAGATCGGCGCCCTGCTGTCGCGCCGCGGCGTGAAGGCAGCGCCGCCGCTCCCCGGCAGCCCTCAGGCCGAGAAGGAAGCTCCTTGAGCTGGAAGGCCGCCTGCCCCTCGTTCTACTACCAGGACGCGCCCGAGCCCGAGGACATCGTGCTGCGCGCCGGCCGCAGACAGCGCTGCTTGGTGATCGACATCCAGAACACGTACATGGCGCCCAAGCCCGATCCGGCCGACGACGCCCGCTGGCAGCCGTTCTTCGCGCGCATGCGGCAGACCCTGATCCCGAACACCGCGCGCCTGATCGGGGCCTGCCGGGCAAAGGGCGTCGAGCCGGTCTTCGCCCGCGTCGCCTGCCATAAGCTCGACGGCCGCGACCGCTCCCTCTCCCAGAAGAAGCCGGGCTTCAACTACCTGCTCCTGCCCAAGGAGCGCGAGGATTCCCAGGTCGTGCCGGAACTGGCGCCCAAGGGCGACGAGATCGTCATCACCAAGACCACCGACAGCGCGCTCACCGGCACCAACCTGCGCCTGATCCTGCACAACATGGGCATCAAAAACGTTATCGCCGCCGGCATTTTCACCGACCAATGCGTCTCCTCGACGGTCCGAAGCCTCGCCGACGAAAGCTTCAACGTGATCGTCGTCGAGGACTGCTGCGCCGCCGCGACCATGGACCTGCACCGCCACGAGCTCGAGATCATCAACATGATCTACTGCCACGTCGCCTCGCTGGAGGAGACGCTGGGGTTTTTGGCGTGAGGGTGCTGCGCTCCAGCGGCTTAAGCTCTAGCTAGACCTCGGTCAGGGCATAGTCGGCCGCCACGCCTGGAAAACTCAGGCATGCCCGGCTCGACTCCCGCTGTCCGACGAGAAGACGATAGATCTCCGACTGGAGGCGCAGCGCTGGGTTTGTCTGTCCGCTGGGCAAACGAGTGCCTTCGAAGCGAAAGCGAACTTCTTTCGATCCCCGTCGATGCTGAACCGCCCGTCCACGAGGTGGACAATGCCCGACACGCAGGCCCGGCCACGGCAATACTCCCCGACGCAACCTTCCTCATCACCTGAGGTGGCGAATAGCGCTAACTTTGGACAAATTCATCGCGGGATAGGTATATCTTGTTCTCGGCCAAGACCTTGTCCTTAGCCAATCTTTGGCAGCCCTCGTCTATTAAATGAATGAATTCTCTCGCATCTGAAAAGTAATTCTTGAAAGCGATGCGTACTTCTTCACTCGAATTAGCGCGAACAAGGACAATATCCATGCCAGGATTCTGTTTTTCCAGCTCAAACAGAGCACGAATCGCATCCGTAGCGTTCTGGTACGTCCGCAGCTCAAGGCTGTCCTTTTCAGAGAACATAAGAATCACATTCTTTTTGCTAGATACCTCACTATCTGCTGAGTTTAGGTTGCGAAGAATTCGCATTAGCGAAATTTCTTTGTCAGTTTCGAGGAACTTATGTATAAGTTCGCTATCAGACAGTTCTGGATGGCACGAATTGGATTCTTCGAAAGCGCGTGCGATGATTTCACTGGCAAGTGACAGCGCCTCTTGGTAACGCTTGTCACCCTCTTCAAATTTTGGTTGGCTTTCTGTTATGAATCCGACAACCTCTACGCACGTTGCCCAAGCGTGTTGGTAGGTAGTTCTATATTGTATCTCTATAAGAAGTCCCTTATAATCTTTACCGTGTTCGGAGTTGACGTCATATTCATAAACATCGTGAACTCCACGATATCCTGTGTTTTTGGGGCTTTTGATGTAGTCGTACTTGTCTATCTCATTCTTGAGACGATGTCTGAAGTTCGCTGCATGAATGCTTTTGCGAAATTCATAGAGAGATTCAACGTCAGGGAAGATCAACCGACAGCCGGCAACGTCGTCCATTCGAGCGAGCTGCATCTTCGGAAACCGCTGAAGCTTTCCGAATATTGTCCGCTTTCTCTTGTGACGCTGCGCGACGACTACGTCGCTTCCTCGTGTCCGCGTGCGCAGGATCGCCTGAAACGTATTTAGAACCGGTCGATGAGCTGCTCGCCACAGGTCAATCACGGCTAGGTCGCCGAGCGACGCATTGCCCTCTCGGACAGCATTTCCAGCCCGACTGACACGCTCCTTGGAGCCGCCTGGATAGGTCGAATAAAGTTTAGTCGCCAGCGTTCCGTATCCTTCGAGCCACCTGTACAGGCCTTCTCAGCTCAACGGAGAGTTGGGATGATTTTCTCGCCGAGTCAAGGTGCTGGCACAATGCGTTGGCGCTGAGACGCGCCGCACGCGGAGTCTAGGACGCGTTCATCATCGAACGCAAGGGCAAGCCACTGCCGCGCTAGTGCCGGTGGAGCGGCTGGAGCGGCTGGAGCAGATGCGCCGGTTGCACGACGTCACGCCCTGGGGTTCTCGAGCGCCAGGCGGGCGGCCCATTGTCGGACGAGGAGGCGATGGACCTGGCGCTCGAAGCCCAGCGCTGGGCTCGCGAGCATCCCCGGCAACGCGACGCATAGCCATCGGCTTGGCGAATGGCTTGTTGTAGGATATAATACCTAGTGACGGACCCAGGAGAGCCGACGGCAAGCTGACGCCCGCATGCAAAAAAATGCGAAACGAACCCAATGACATCTTTTGCAATCAATTGCTTAGCGTTTTCGGCCTGGCGTCGTTGGCGCGCGTTGCAGGCCGGCTCGCGCTACCCCGGGAAAAGAATTTTACCGGGGTAACGGTCGCGCAGCGTCGACGCGCTGGAGCATCGAGGGCAATGCCGCGTGGGTCCGGGCGAGGCCCGGTGGGCTCACGCAAACTTCGCGGTCAGGCCGCCGTCGACCACCAGGTCGTGCGCGGTGACGTACTTGGCCTCGTCCGAGGCGAGGAACAGGCAGGCGTGCGCCGTGTCCCAGCCATCGCCCATGTGGCCCATCGGGCATTGCGCATCGCGCACCCGGACCAGGTTCTCGACGTCGCCCGCGGCGCCGTAGGCGGCCGTGAGGCCGTGATGCACCATCGGCGTGTTCATCAGCCCCGGCGAGACCGAGTTGCAGCGGATGCCCTTGGCGGCCCATTCGAGCGCGATGCTGCGCGAGAGCGAGACGACGGCGCCCTTGGTCGCGTAGTAGCTGGCATAGCTGATGCCGGTCCAGCGGTGCGCCGCGATCGAGGCGATGTTGACGATCGCGCCCTTGCCCTGGCGCTCCATGATCGGCACGACCCTGCGGCAGGCCAGGTAGACGCTCTTGAGGTTGACGTCCGTGACCAGATCCCAGTCCGCCTCCTCGGTCGTGACGATGCTGCCGGTGCGCGCGATGCCGACATTGTTGACCAGCACGTCGATCCGCCCGAACGCCGCCATGCAGGCATCGACCATGGCCTGCACGCTGTCCGCCTTGGCGACATCGGCGCGATGGGTCGCGCAGACCCCGCCCTCGCCCGTCGATGATGTCGCGGGTCTCCTCGGCCGCCTCGAGGTTGAGGTCGACCGCGAAGATCTTGGCGCCTTCGCGTGCGAACAGCACGGCCGTGGCCTTGCCGTTGCCCCAGCCCGGCCCGATCGAGCCCGCACCCGTGATCAGCGCAACCCTGTCCTGCAGCCGCCCCGCCATGCCTGCCTCCCGTCCCGGTCCGGGCCCCAGCATGCACCAGCGGCGCGCGCCGGCAAAGCGCGGGCACTCCGCACGACGGGGCCCTGGAGGATGTCGATGGCGGGGATGCCCGCTTGCCGTCTCGCTTCTCTCCCTGGTATAGTATCTATCGATCCTAAGACACTTTTGGTTGAGGGCACCATGATCGTGGCTACGCACTATCAGCGCGCCGGCGCTGGCTTAACGCTTGCTCTGTTGGCGCTGTTCCAGCCGGGCGTCGGTTGGAGCCAGGGAACCGTGAAGCATGATCACTTCCTGCAAAGCTCGACCGAGCCCGACCTCAAGATCCACGTTCGCGAGCGCCTGCCGGCCGGCGCCGATCCAGCTGAGATCGAGGAGGCGGTCCTGTTCGTCCACGGCGCCACCTACGGCGGCGACACCTTCGATCTGGAACTCGAGGGCTACGACTGGATGACCCAGGTCGCGGAGCGCGGCTTTGCCGCGTATTACGTCGACCTGCGCGGCTACGGCCAGTCGACCCGGCCGTCGGCGATGTCCGCTCCACCCTTGAAGAACGAGCCCTTCGCCCGCGCGGCCGAAGTGGTCGGCGACATCGGCGATGCCGTCGACTTCATCCAGGGGCGAACCGGTGCAGACAAGGTCAACCTCGTCGGCTGGTCGTGGGGCGCCGTGACGACGGGTATGTACACGGCCAGCCACAACGACAAGGTCGACCGGCTGGTGTTCTACGCCCCGATTTACAGCGAAGAAGAGCCGGCGTGGGTCGAGCGCATGGCCGTGCCGGGCGATCTGGAGCAGATGAAGGACGTCGGCGCCTACCGCTCTGTCAATGCCGAGCAGGCGGCGGACATCTGGGAGGAGCAGATCGTTCCCGCGGACAAGGCCGAATGGCGCGAGGAGGAGGTGTTCGAGACCTGGTTCGAGGCCCTTCTGACGGCCGAGCCCGAAGGCGCTGACGTCGTGCGCGCGCCGAACGGGGTCCTCGTGGAACTCCTGGGAGATCCACCATGCCCGGCCGGTCTATGACGCCAGCCTGATCAAGGTGCCGACGCTGGTCATTCGTGGCGACGCCGACAAGGAGTCGACCCTGGAGGACGCGCTTGGCCTGTTCGAGAAGCTGGGCGCCGAGGAGAAGCTGTTCGTCACGATCGGCGGCGGCACGCACTTCATCAGCCTCGAGAAGCGTGCGCCGCTACTGATTGCGGAGGTGCAGGCCTTCCTGGAGCGCTAGAATCCGCACCGCATCGATCTGGCGCGGCATCGCTTCGAGCTGAACCATCACAGCACGCGGTGCTGGGCGCAGGGCATCCGGGCGCGCACGCGCTCGACCTCCTCGAGATCGAGCCGGGCGGCGACGTAGCCGACCCGGTCCTGGGCCTTGGCGATCACGTGCCCCCAGGGGTCTGCGACCAGCGAGTGGCCGTAGGATGCGAGCCGGCCGCCGGCGTTGCGGCCCCATTGCGCGGGCGCCAGCACATAGGTCTGGGTCTCGATCGCGCGGGCGCGCAGCAGCACCTCCCAGTGGTCCTTGCCGGTCTGCAGGGTGAAATTGGAGGGCACCAGGATGACCTTGGCGCCGTCCTTGGCGAGCTGCAGGTAGAGCTCGGGAAAGCGCACGTCGTAGCAGATCGAGAGGCCGATCCGGGTGCCCAGCGCGTCGAGGCAGACGGTGCGCGCGCCGCGGGTGAAGGTCGCGGATTCGCGGTACTCCTTGCCGTCCGGCGTGACGATGTCGAACATGTGCAGCTTGCGGTAGCGGGCAAGCTCGCGGCCGCCCTGATCGAACACCACGCTGGTGTTGTAGAGCGCATCGCCGTCGCGCTCGATGATCGAGCCGCCGTGCAGCACGATCCGGTGCTTGGCCGCGAGCTCCTGCAGCATGCCGTAGGCATCGCCGCCCGGCACCGGCTCGGCCGCCGCCTTCTTGAGCGCGACGTCGTCGCTGATCAGCGGAAAAATCTCCGGCAGCGCCACCAGGTCCGGCCGCTCCTCGGCGACCGCCTGCTCGATCAGCCGCCTCGCCTGCTCGAGATTGGCGGCCTTGTCGTCCTGCGAGTTCATCTGGATCAAGGCGACCTTCATGGCGGCGCTCCTCTGCCCGTCGATCGGTTCATGCTACACCGCGACGCGCCGCCGTCGCAAATCGCCACCTCAGCGCGGCTCGGTCGCCTCCGGGTCGAGCAGGCGGTGCAGGTGCACGACGAAGTAGCGCACATGGGCATCGTCGACGGTCCTTTGCGCCGCCGCCTGCCAGGCCGCGTGCGCCGCCTTGTAGTTCGGATAGATGCCGACGAGGTCGAGCTTCTCGGTATCGACGAACTCGGTCCCGCCCGGATCCTTGAGCTCGCCGCCGAACACCAGATGCAAGAGCTGCTTGGCCATTCGTGATCTCCGAGATCGACTGTTCCGTGGCGCGCTCCGCCAGCAATCCTGTTGCATTTCGGTCCGCCTGCCCTACGCTGATCGCAACGACAGCTCAGAAATGAGGGGTTGGCATGCACCGAAACCTCGTCGCCGTCTGCGCGGCCCTGCTCCTGGCCGGCACCGCCTCGGCCCAGGACTTCACGCCGGCGATCATCTTCGACATGGGGGGCAAGTTCGACAAGTCCTTCAACGAGGCCGCCTACACCGGCGCCGAGGCGTTCAAGGACGAGACCGGCGTCGAGTATCTCGAGTTCGAGGTCACCAACGAATCGCAGCGTGACCAGGCGCTGCGCCGCATGGCGCGCCGCGGCGCCGACGTCGTCGTGGCCGTCGGCTTCTCCTTCGCGACGCCGCTCGAGGCGATCGCCCAGGAGTATCCGGATACCAAGTTCGTGATCATCGATTCGGTGGTCGAGCTGCCGAACGTGCAGTCGGTGGTGTTCAAGGAGCACGAGGGCTCGTTCCTGGTCGGCATGGCGGCAGCACTGGCCTCGGGAACCGACAAGGTCGGCTTCGTCGGCGGCATGGACATCCCGCTGATCCGCAATTTCGCCCACGGCTACGAGCAGGGCGTCAAGCACGTCAACGCCGACGCCGAGGTGTTCGTCAACATGACCGGCACGACGCCCGCCGCCTGGAACGATCCGGCCAAGGGCGCCGAGCTCGCCCAGAGCCAGTTCGACCGCGGCGCCGACGTGGTCTACGCCGCGGCAGGCGGCACCGGCCTCGGCGTGCTCCAGGCCGCGGCCAACTCCGGCAAGCTGTCGATCGGCGTCGACAGCAACCAGAACTTCCTGCATCCCGGCAGCGTCCTGACCTCGATGCTCAAGCGGGTCGACGTCGCGGTCTACAACGCCTTCAAGGATGCCATGGAGGGCGATCTGAAGGCCGGCACGCAGAACCTCGGCCTCGCCGAGGACGGCGTCGGCTATGCCCTCGACGAGCACAATCGGGAGCTGATCACGGCCGAGATGGAAAGCCAGCTCGAGGACGCCAAGGCCCAGATCATCGCGGGCGAGCTGGTGGTGGAACCCTACTCGACCGAGTGATGGTCTTCGCGTGACCGAGGCGGCGGGGATGCAGGAGGCCGCCGGACGACCGGCCGCCGGCGGTCGAGCTGATCGGCATCGACAAGCATTTCGGCCCGGTCCACGCCAACAAGAGCATCGACCTGCGTATCCCGGCCGGCACGATTCACGGCATCGTCGGCGAGAATGGCGCCGGCAAATCGACCCTGATGAACATCCTCTACGGCTTCTATCAGGCCGATCGCGGCAGCATCCGCGTCGCCGGCAGGGAATGCCGGATCGAGAGCCCCGAGGACGCGATCGCGGCCGGCATCGGCATGGTCCACCAGCACTTCATGCTGGTCGAGCCGTTCACGGTGCTGGAGAACCTGCTGCTCGGCGCCGAAGGCGGTGCGACGCTCGCGGCGGGCGCGTCGCGGGCGCGCGCCGAGATCGCGCAAGCTCGAGCGCGAATATGCCCTCGAGGTCGATCTCGATGCGGTGGTGCACGACCTTCCGGTGGGCCTCCAGCAACGGGTCGAGATCCTGAAGGCGCTGTTTCGCGGCGCAAAGGTGCTGGTCCTGGACGAGCCGACCGGCGTGCTGACGCCGCAGGAAGCCGACCATCTGTTCCGCATCCTGCGCAACCTGCGCGACCAGGGCCGCACGGTCGTGCTCATCACCCACAAGCTGCGCGAGATCATGGCGGCGACCGACAATGTCTCGGTCATGCGCCAGGGCGCGATGGTGGCGCACCGGCGCACCGCCGAGACTTCGACCGAGGAGCTGGCCGAGCTCATGGTCGGCCGCAAGGTCCTGCTCCGGGTCGAGAAGGGCCCCGCGAGCCCAGGCCAGCCAATCCTCGAGGTGGAGGGCCTCGTCGTGCGCGACGGCGCCGGCGTCACCCGGGTCAAAGGCATCAGCTTCGCCGTCCGCGGCGGCGAGATCGTCGGCATCGCAGGGGTGGCCGGCAACGGCCAGTCGGAGCTGCTGGAGGCGCTGAGCGGCATCCGGCCGTTCGCGGACGGGCCGCATCACGATCAAGGGCCGACCGCTCGGCCACGCCAGCCTCGGCCGCACCGCCGGCCTCGGGCATGTGCCGGAGGACCGGCTGCGCATGGGCCTGATCCGCGACTTTCCGGCCTACGAGAACGCGATCCTCGGCTATCAGGTCGATCCCGTGTACTGCCGGCACGGCTTTTTGGAGAAGCGGCGGATCATCGGCACCTGTCTGCGCTGGATGCGCGGCTACGACGTGCGTCCCGACGATGCCGAGCTGAGGGCGGGATCGTTCTCCGGCGGCAACCAGCAGAAGCTGGTGCTCGCGCGCGAGCTGGAGCACGACCCGGACCTGCTGCTGGTCGGCCAGCCGACCCGCGGCGTCGACATCGGCGCGATCGAGTTCATCCACCGGCGGCTGATCGCGATGCGCGACCAGGGCAAGGCCGTGCTGCTGGTGTCGGTCGAGCTCGACGAGATCATGTCGCTTGCCGACCGCATCCTGGTGATGTTCGACGGCACGATCACGGGCGAGCTTGTCGCGACCGAGGCCGACGAGCGCCGGATCGGCCTGCTCATGGCCGGCGTCACCGAGGCTCAGGCGGCGTGATGCGCCTTGCGCATCGGCGACAGGCGGCGCGACTGCCTGGCGAGCAAGGCCTGCCGCGTCTTGCCGCTGCTTCTCGGCGAGCGCATCGAGCTTCTTCGAGGGCGGTCTCGCGAGGATGGCTCGACGTCTGACCCGGACGACTCTCGGTCCGGTGATCCGGAACGGCACACGAGGAACGGGATCGCCTCGGCGTTCTCCGGATCGGCCATGACGACCTCGAGCGCGCGAAGGCTCAGGGATCGGCAGATTCATGCTTCGAGCATGCCCTCGATGTGAACCTCGAGCGCCTCGCGCTGCCATGGCTCGCAGGTTTTCTCGAGCGTGCTGCCGGCCGTGATGCAGCCCGGAAAGTCAGGAAAATCGACCCCGAAGTCGCTATCGGGATCCTTGCGCAGGAACGCGATGTAGGTCGTCAACGGCTATCTCCTTCTGAGCTTCACGCCAGATCGTCGCTCGATCCTCTTGATCGTTCCGAAAGGCACGTCTTTTCGGAGATGAGGAACCGTTACGACGTGTTCGCGTATTCGGATGCATGAACTGATGGTGACTGCCGGTCGTGCGAACGTCGGACCCAGCCGGCGTCACGCAGCTTCCGGATGATCGTCCGGCTGTCCATCGCGGACATGATGTGGACCGCCGAGGCGCGCGTCAAGCAGCGCACGACCCGGCGAGGCGCATCTCTGATGGCGGCGCGGGGCGAGTTGCCGGGCTGGGTCAATCTGGGCCTCCTGCCGCTCCTGAACCTCGGCGCGGCCTTCCTGGTATCCGGGCTGATCGTCGTCGTGCTCGGCGAGAACCCGCTGGAAGCGCTCCGCCTGCTGGTGTTCGGCGCCTTCGGCTACGAGGAGGCGATCGGCTACACGCTGTTCTACGCCACGAGCTTCATCTTCACGGGGCTCGCCGTCGCCGTCGCGTTCCACTGCGGCCTGTTCAACATCGGCGGCGAGGGCCAGGCCTATCTCGGCGGCCTGGGCGTCACGCTGGTGGCCCTCTATCTCGGCTGGCTGCCCTGGATCCTCGTGGTGCCGGCGGCGATCCTCGGCGCGGCCCTGTTCGGCGGGATCTGGGCGTTCATCCCGGGCTGGCTGCAGGCCAGGCGCGGCAGTCACGTCGTGATCACGACCATCATGTTCAATTTCCTCGCCTCGGCGCTGATGACCTATCTCCTGGTCAACGTGCTGATCGCGCCCGACCAGCAGATCCCGGAATCCGAGACCCTGCCGGCCAGCGCGTGGTTGCCGCAGATGCACGACGTGCTCGCCGCGATGGGCATCGAGAGCAGCCGCTCGCCGCTCAATCTCAGCTTCGTCTTCGCCCTGCTCTGCTGCCTGCTGGTCTGGCTGTTCATCTGGCAGACCCGCTTCGGCTACGCGCTGCGCGTGGTCGGCAAGAACGAGGCGGCCGCCATCTATGGCGGCATCTCGCCGGCGCGCCAGATCATGCTCGCGATGGCGATCTCGGGCGCGCTTGCCGGCTTCGTCGCGCTGAACATCGTGCTGGGCGCGCAGCACCGCCTCACCCTCGACTTCACCGGCGGCTTCGGCTTCGTCGGCATCGCCGTCGCGCTGATGGGGCGAAGCCACCCCGTGGGCATCATCGTCGCCGCTCTGCTGTTCGGCGCGCTCTATCAGGGCGGCTCGGAGCTGTCGTTCGACATGCCGGCACTGAGCCGCGATCTGGTCGTGGTGATCCAGGGGCTGGTGATCCTGTTCGCCGGCGCGCTCGAGCACATGTTCCGGCCGCGTCTCGAGGCGCTGTTCGCGCGGCCGGCGCCCAGCGGCGCGGTCGCCTGATGAGCGCGGCGCCGGCCTGATGGACGCGCTGTTCCTCCAGGTCCTGCTGCTCGCCAACTCCACCATCCGCCTCGCCACGCCCCTGGTGCTCGCGGCGCTTGCCGGCCTGTTCGCCGAACGCTCCGGCGTGGTCGACATCGGTCTCGAGGGCAAGATGCTGGGCGCCGCCTTCGCCGCCGGCGCGACCGCGGCGGTCACCGGCTCGGCCTGGCTCGGCCTTGGCGCCGGCATCGTCTCCGCGATCTTTCTCGCCCTGGTGCACGGCTTTGCCTGCATCACCCATCGCGGCAACCAGGTGGTCTCCGGCATGGCGCTCAACATCATGGTGGCGGGCCTGGCCCCGACGCTGGCCGAGGCCTGGTTCGGGCAGGGCGGCCGCACGCCTCTGCTCGGCGAGGAGGCGCGCTTCCAGCCGATCGTCCTGCCGTTCGCCGAGGAGCTGCGCGGCGTGCCGGTCCTGGGCCCGATCTACGCCGAGCTGATCAGCAACCACAACATCCTGGTCTACGTGATGGTGGCGGCGGTGCCGCTGGTCGCCTGGGTGGTCTATCGCACCCGCTTCGGCCTGCGCCTGCGCGCCGTCGGCGAAAACCCGAGCGCGGTCGACACCGCCGGCATCAGCGTGACGCTGATGCGCTACAAGGCGCTGCTGGTGACCGGCCTGCTCTGCGGCATCGCCGGCACCTATCTGTCGATCGCGCACAACGCCTCGTTCATCCGCGACATGACCGCCGGCAAGGGCTACCTGGCGCTCGCCGCGCTGATTTTCGGCAAATGGCGGCCGGTGCCGGCGATGCTGGCCTGCCTGCTGTTCGCGTTCACCGATGCCGTGCAGGTGCGCCTCCAGGGCACGCCCCTGCCGCTGATCGGCGAGGTGCCGACCCAGGCGATCCAGGCGCTGCCCTACCTCTTGACCGTGCTGCTGCTGGCCGGCTTCGTCGGCCGCGCCATAGCGCCCAAGGCGATCGGCGAGCCCTACGTGAAGGAGCGGTGACGATGGCGGCACCGCTCGTGCCATACTGATCGATATAATCGCATGCATCCCTTTGCGGCGGCCCGTGCTATCCTTTCCAACCGTTGCAGCGATTCGGAAAGCCGTCGTGCACGATGACCCCCTCCTTAGCCGCATCACCGCCGATCCCGAGATTTTTGCCGGCAAGCCGGTCGTCCGCGGGATGCGCATATCGGTCGAGCTGATCCTGAGCCTCTTGGCCCAGGGCCAGACGATCGAGGCCATCCTCGAGGATTATCCCGAACTCGAGCCGGACGACATCCGGGCCTGCCTCGCCTACGCTCGAGCGGCGATCGCGGACGAGAGCATCGAAGCCGTCCGGGTCAAGACTGCTTGAGGCTGCTGGTCGATCGTTGTGCTGGACGAATGCTGGCGGCCTGGCTGCGCGAGCAGGGACATGATGTCCTGGAAGTGAGGACGCTCGGCCACGATCCGGGCGATGCGGCATTGCTTCGCCTCGCGGCAGCCGAGCGGCGCATCCTGACTACCATCGACACCGATTTTGGCACGCTGATCCACCTGCGAGCGCAACCGCACGCCGGCCTGATCCGGCTGCCGGATGTTCCGCCTGCGGTCCGTATCCAGATGGTGGCGCAGATCTTCGCTCACTATTCCGAGGAAGAACTCTCGCGCTCCGTCGTTACGGTCAAGGGCAGCCGGATCCGCATCGCACGTCGCCCCCGGCCGCAGGCTCGAGCAAGCGCTGAAGCTCGGAGCGTCAGCCGCCCTGCGCGGCCAGCGGCGCCTCGCGGCGGGTGCGCCACAAGGTGTAGGCGACCACCAGCAGCGCCACCGTCGCGATGATCAGCCCGAGACCTTCGCGCACCACCTCGTTGTCCCACCAGTCGGCGATCGACTGCGGCCAATCATAGATCGCGCCCCCCATGATCGCCACCAGGGTCACGCCGAACACCGTGAGCAGCAGCGAGTTGTGCGCGAACCGGGCGGGGCGAAAAGCTGCGAGACCTGCCCAGACCGCGGGGACGCCGTAGATCAGGATCCACAGGATCGCGTCCGGGTCGTTGTACTGCACGATCGCAAACAGCACGAGCAACACACAGAAGAAGCCATTGACGTAGCGCATGCCTTGGCCTCCCTCCGAGGCACCGGCGCCGCCTCTGTCGCGGTCCGGCTATGGGCCGGCGACGCCGGCCACGCTCCAATCCATCATAGGCTTCGGCTGTCCTCGGACAAGTCCGGACGGCGTGGCGGCTCAGGGCTTGTCGTCCATCGCAAGTGGTGCGATTTTGCGCGGGCAGAGGTGGCATTCGGGTTGGCCGCCAGAGGAAGCGACGGAGAAGGGGCACAGGTGCGAAGCGGATCGCGAGCGATCGCTTCGAGGGTGATCTGTAAATCCCGCCGCGCCGCCATAAATATCGATCCGGGTGGACCGAACCAAGAGAGGAGCACCGGCCAAGGGAGCGAAGCCGCTCCGGGCAAACCGGCCGGGCCCAAGGAAGGCGAACGTCGATGGCACAACGGACCAAGTCGGCTCGGGGGACCAGGGCCGCCAAGGCGCGTGACGAGACCGGCGTCCACGTCCAGCGCTTCACGATCACCTACGAGTATCCGGTGCACTTCACCGATGGCCTGCTGCGCCCCGACAATCCGACCCTGGCGCAGGCGCTCGCACGCCTGGAGCCCGACCGCCGGCACCGCTGCATCGTGTTCGTCGACGACGGCATCATCGCCGCCCGGCCCGAGATCATGGGCGAGATCACGGGCTATGCGGCGGCGCACAGCAGCACGATCGAGCTGGTGGCACCGCCGATCCCGGTGCCGGGCGGCGAGGGGATCAAGAACGAGCTCTGGTTCGTCGAGCAGATGCAGGGACAGCTGGTCGAGCACCGGATCGACCGGCATTCCTACGTCGTCGCGATCGGCGGCGGCGCCGTGCTCGATGCGGTCGGCCTGGTCGCCGCCACGACCCATCGCGGCATCCGGCTGATCCGCGTGCCGACCACGGTGCTGGCGCAGGACGATTCCGGCGTCGGCGTCAAGAACGGCGTCAACCTTTTGGGCGTCAAGAACCTGGTCGGCAGCGTTCGCGCCGCCCTTTGCCGTGCTGAACGACATCGATCTGCTGGCACGGCTGCCGGATCGCGACAAGATCGCCGGCATGGCGGAGGCGGTGAAGGTCGCGCTGATCCGGGACAAGAAATTCTTCGCCTGGCTCGAGCGCCACGCCGAGGACCTGGTGACGTTCCAGCGGCCGGCGCTGGCCCGCATGATCCGGCGCTGCGCCGAGCTGCACATGCACCAGATCGCCCATGGCGGCGATCCGTTCGAGACCGGCAGCGCGCGGCCCTTGGACTATGGCCACTGGTCGGCGCACAAGCTCGAGACGCTGACCAAGCATCACGTCCGCCATGGCGAGGCGGTCGCGATCGGCATGGCGCTCGACGCGCGCTACTCGGTGCTCGCCGGCCTGCTCGCGCCGGGCGCGGAGGAGCGGATCTGCGCGCTGCTCGAGTTCCTCGGCTTTCGCCTGTGGCATCCGGCCCTGGAGTCGACGCGGCCGCACGGCGATCTCGCGCTGATCGAGGGCCTGCGCGAGTTCCGGGAGCATCTCGGCGGCGACCTGACCGTGACCCTGCTCGAGGACATCGGCCGCGGCATCGAGGTGCACGCGATCGAGGAAGCCTGGGTGCTGGACGCCATCGCCTGGCTGAAGCAGCGGGACCAGAGCGCATGAAGCTCGGCGGCCGGCTCGGGCACCTCACCTACTGCACCAACATCCATCGCGGCGAAACCTGGCCCGAGGTGCTCGCCGCGCTGACGCGTCATCTGCCCGCGGTCAAGGCCGCCTTCGCGCCGGAACGTCGGTTCGGCGTCGGTCTGCGGCTGTCCGCGGTCGCCGCGGAGGCCCTGCGCGATCAGCGCGCCTTCGCGCAGCTGCGCGGCCTGCTGGACGCGCACGACCTCTACGTCTTCACGATCAACGGCTTTCCCTACGGCCCCTTCCACGGCGTGCGGGTCAAGGAGGAGGTCTACCAGCCGGACTGGCAGCACGAGGAGCGGCTGGTCTACACCGACCTTTTGGCGGATCTGCTGGCCGACCTTTTGCCCGACGAGCCCGGTCTTGAAGGCAGCGTCAGCACGGTGCCCGGCACCTTCAAGCCGCTCTCCGAAGCGCCGGGCGTCGCCGAGCGCATCGCCGAGAACATGGTCCGGCACGCCGCCCATCTGGTGCGGCTGCAGGCGCGCACCGGCCGCGTGATCGCGCTGGCCCTCGAGCCCGAGCCGTACTGCTTTCTCGAGACCATCGAGGAGACCGTGCGGTTCTTCGAGCGGCACCTGTTCGCCGATGCCGCGATCACCCGGCTGGCGGACCTTTGCGGCCTCGGCCGGAGCGAAGCCGAGCAGGCGCTGCATCGCCACCTCGGCGTCTGCTACGACGTCTGCCACGCGGCGGTCGAGTACGAGGATCCGAAGGGCGGGCTCGAGCGGCTGCAAAGCGCGGGCATCCGGGTGCCGAAGCTGCAGCTCTCGGCCGCGCTGCGCATCGCCGAGGTCGACGCCGCCAAGGCCGAGCGGCTGCGGTCCTTCGACGAGCCGGTCTATCTGCACCAGGTGGTCGAGCGGCGCCACGGCGCGCTCACCCGCTACCTCGACCTGCCGCAGGCGTTCGCGGCGCTCGGCGATCGCGCCGGCTCGAGCGAGCCCGCGCGAGTGGCGCGTGCATTTCCACGTGCCGATCTTTCTCGACGAGATCGAGCATTTCTCGACCACCCAGGACTTTTTGCGCGAGATCCTGGCGATCCATCGCGAGACCCCGGTCTCGGCGCATCTCGAGGTCGAGACCTACACCTGGGACGTGCTGCCCGAGCAGGACCGGCAGGACGACGTCGCCACCGCCATCGCCCGCGAGCTGGCCTGGGTCCGGGATCGCCTGAGCCCCTGACCTGCGCGAGCCTCCGGTCCGATGCGCCCCAAGCTGCACCGATGAGCTGGCAGGTCGCACTGCGCCTCGGCCGGGTGTCCAACCTGCCGACGGTGTGGACCAACACGCTGACCGGCATCGTGCTCGCCGGCGGCGCGCTCGCCGGCCCGGCAACGCTGCCGCTGCTGGCAGCGCTCTCCCTGTTCTACGTCGGCGGCATGTATCTGAACGATGCGTTCGATGCCCGCATCGACGCGATCGAGCGGCCCGAGCGGCCGATCCCCTCGGGCGGGTGAGCGCACGCGCGGTGTTCGCCGCCGGTTTCGCGATGCTGGCGGCAGGCGTCCTGCTGCTGCTCTGGACCGGCTACGGCCCGGCCGGCGGCACCGGCCCCTGGCCCGGGCTCTGCGGCCTGGCGCTGGCCGGCGCGATCGTGCTCTACGACTGGCACCACAAGGACAATCCGCTGAGCCCGGTGCTCATGGGGCTCTGTCGCGTGCTGGTCTACCTGGCGGCCGGCCTCGCCTTCGCCGTGCCGCCGCCGGCGATCCTGTGGCTCGCAGCGCTGCTGCTGCTCTGCTACCTGATCGGGCTCACCTATGTCGCCAAGCAGGAGAACCTCGGCGAGGTCGCGAAACCTGTGGCCGCTGCTTGTTCCTGGCGGCGCCGGTGATCTATGCGCTGGTCCATGCTTCGGCCAGCCCGACCGGCCTGCGTGATGTTCGTGCTCTTCGCGATCTGGGTCGGTGTCGCGCTCTGGTTCCTCAGGCGGCGCCGGCCGGGCGACGTGCCGCGCGCCGTGGTCAGCCTGATCGCCGGCATAGCACTGCTCGATGCGGTGCTGATCGCCGCCGCCGGCGCGCCGGGCGTCGCCTGGCTCGCGGTCGCCGGCTTCGCGCTGACGCTCGGGCTGCAACGGCTCGTGCCGGGGACCTAGACGGCCGCAAAAGAGCGGCGTATGCGATCTGCACAACAGGGCTTGAGCTTTTCCCGGTTGTCGATTACAACTGCGGATACTCGACGCGACACCGAAAACAGAACAACGCCACCCGCGTAGAACCGGGATTGGGCGTGTCGGGGAGGTCGAGAATGCGGGGGGACACTAGTTCTACAAGGGGACATTAGAAATGAGAACGAAGCTGTGCCTGGGGCTGGCGTCGAGCTTGGTCCTGGCGATGGCGCGCTGCCGGGGGACCGGCGGTAGCCCAAGTGACGGTGAATCTCGAGGAGGTGGCCTCGGGTGTGACGGCGCCGATGATGATGGTGTCGCCGCCCGGCGACGACCGTCGCTTCATCGTCCAGCAGAACGGTCTGATCAGGATCCTGACGCCCGGAGGGCGAGATCCTGGGCGAGCCGTTCCTCGACTATCACCGAGAAGATTACGCCGCAGTGGCCGGAGTTCGACGAGAAGGGCCTGCTCGGCCTCGCGTTCCACCCCGACTTCGCCAACAACGGCAAGTTCTACGTCGCCTACAGCTCACCGACCCAGTGGCAGGGCGTTCTCGACAAGCACTTCTGGTGGTCGCACACCAATGTCGATCGAGGAATACACGGTCTCCGAGGACGATCCGGACGTGGCCGATCCGACGTCGGCGCGTCAGATCTCGGCGATCGACTGGCCGCAGTTCAATCACAACGGCCACTGGATCGGCTTCGGCCCGGACGGCATGCTCTACATCGCGACCGGCGACGGCGGCTACGCCAACGACTGGGGCATCGGCCACAACGTCACCGAGGGCAACGGCCAGGACCTGCTCATCGCAGCACGGCAAGATCCTGCGGATCGACGTCGACCAGTCGGGCGGCGGCGAGCTACGGCATTCCCGCAGGACAATCCGTTCGTCGGCCAGGAAGCCACGTCGCTGCCCGAGATCTGGGCCTACGGCCTGCGCAACCCGTGGCGCTGCTCGTTCGACATGGGCGGCGAGAACGAGCTCTTCTGCGGCGACGTGCAGCAGAACAGCTACGAGGAGGTCAGCATCATCGAGAAGGGCGGCAACCATGGCTGGCGCGTCATGGAGGCGAGCCACTGCTTCAATTTCGAGGATCCGAACAACCATCCCGACGACTGCAGCACCGACGGCATGGTGATGCCGATCATCGAGTACGACAACTGCACGGCCAGGCCGGAAGACTGCGAGGGCATCTCGGTCACCGGCGGCTACGTCTACCGCGGCAGCAACGCCGAGTGGGATGGCAAGTACATCTTCGGCGACTGGAGCAAGTCGTTCGCCGCGCCGGATGGCCAGCTCTTCTTCGCGACCAAGGGTCAGGACGGCACCTGGACCAAGGAGAACGTGACCGTCGCCAACATGGACGGCGCGCTGCCCTACATCCTCGGCCTTCGCGCAGGACA
The DNA here is from genome assembly GCA_963753315.1 of uncultured Alphaproteobacteria bacterium. Classification (GTDB taxonomy): domain Bacteria; phylum Pseudomonadota; class Alphaproteobacteria; order Geminicoccales; family Geminicoccaceae; genus DASUGG01. The sequence continues at coordinate 29,597 of CAVWCI010000007.1, read as the reverse complement.
ACGAGGGCGAGGTCTACGCGCTGACGTCGGTCACCACCGGACCGGTCGGCGGGCTCGACAAGATCTACAAGATCGTGCCGGCGCAGTAGCCGGCGACGACGGACCGCGAGGCAAGAGCCTCCCCGGAAGCTTTCCGGGGAGGCTCCGGCCTTCCGGTCGAAGCGAAGTGACGGCCGCGAGCCATCGTGGCGCGGCCATGACCAACGTTATTGGAGGGAAGTGTTGTCGCGCAGGTTCCGTAACCTGGCTCTGGCGATGTCGCCGCTGATCGGGCTTCTGGCGGTCTCGGCCGTCGGGATCACCCATGCGGACGAGACGGAGCTGACGGAAGAGTTCCTGAACGATCCGGCGCAGATCGCGCTGGGGCAGGAGCTGTTCCAGGGCCAGTGCTCCAAGTGTCACGGCAAGGGCGCCTATCCGGGCAAGGCGCCGAAGCTGTAGCCCAAGAAGCTGACGCCCGAGGACGTCTACCTGCGCGTCGCTTACGGGTTTCGTAAGATGCCGGCGTGGGAGGACGTGTTCACCGACGAGGAGCTCATGGCGGTCACGGCCTACGTCAAGAGCGATCGCTTCTCGAACTGAGCCGGAGCGATGCGCGCCACCAAGGTCTGCCTCCTGCTGCTGCTCGGCGGCCTGCTCGCCGTGCCGCCGGCAGGCTTTGCGCAGGAGCAGGAGGCCGATCTCACGGACGTCGAGCGGTTCACCGACGGCGACGCGGCCGCCGGTGCCAAGCTGTACAAGCGGTATTGCAGCGGCTGCCACGGCGAGGACGGTCGGGGCGGCGCCCACACCTTCATGCCGCATGTCCAGAACTCTGACCAAGAAGGACTACATCGAGCTGGTTCCGGATGGTTACCTGTACATGGTTATCGCCGAGGGCGGCGAGGCGGTCGGCAAGAACAGCTACATGCCGGCCTGGAAGTCCACGCTGTCCGAGCAGGACATTAAAGACGTCATCGCCCATATCCGCGCCCTTCCAACGTATTAGCGAGCGGAGGCGCGGTTCTCGGCAACAACGCCACAACCAAGTCAGGGGGACAGAAATGAAAACGTGGTCATGTTGCGCGTTGTCGATCACGGCGCTGGTCGCGTCGGCCGGCGTGGCGTCGGCAGACATGCAGGGTACCGCCGACTCCGGCGGCTGGGAGAAGCGGATCGCGGTCGAGCCCGATCCCTCCAAGGTCGTCGTGCCCGAGGGCTACGAGGTCGGCATCCTGGTCAAGGGCCTCAGTGCTCCCTCCTCGGCCACGGTCGATGCCGACGGCAACCTCTGGGTCGCGGTCTCGCCGCCGCTGCTCGGCAGCCCGGACGCCGACCAGTTCGAGGAGGCGCACGTCAAGGTGTTCGACCCGCAGGGCAAGCTCATCAAGGAGATCGGCAAGGGCACCTTCACGACGGTCATGAACGAGATTTCGTTCTGCGCCGAGAACGGCAAGATCTACATCCCCGAATACGCCGAGAAGATCTGGGAGGTCGACGGCGTCGACGGCGAGCCGAAGCTGATCATCAAGGACCTGTTCATCGGCGACCACCGCAACGGCGGCGTCACCTGCAAGGACGGCTATCTCTACTTTGCGCTCGGCCTGCCGTCGAACACCGGCTTCGCCGATCCCGACAACCACGGCTGGACCGACATCCCGAACGATCCGTTCTGGCTCGCGACACCGGACGGCCACCGGCAGACGCCGCACGATCCGCCTGCCGCGACATCGTGCACACCGGCCTGAACGTGAAGTCGTCCGACGGCCGGCTGACCGGCGGCTTCCTGCCGGTCGGCGTGCCGGCCACGCCCGGCATGAAGATCCCGGCCAAGGTGCCGTGCGGCGGCTCGGTGATGCGCGTCGCCTTCGACCAGCAGGGCGCCGACGGCATCTACGCCCACGAGGACATGGAAGTCTACGCCATGGGCTTCCGCAACCAGTCGGGCGTCGCCTTCGGGCCCGCCGGCAGCAGGTTCGAGAACGCTCTCGCGGTCTCGGACAACGGCGCCAACGACCTCGGCAACCGCCGCGTCGCCAACGGTGCCGAGAAGATCTGGCTGGTGACCGAGATGGGGCAGGACGCCGGCTTCCCCGACAAGGAGGGCTTCCTGTTCGTGTCGGGCAAGCGCTACGGCCATAAGGCATACACCGGCAATCCGATCGATCGGCCCTATCCGAACCTCTACATCGGCGAGGAGCCGTTCGTGCCGGAGGTCTGGCCGTACCGGTTCCAGCACCATGTCGAGGGCGTGCGCGGCGTGCCGCACATCATCGCCAACCCCAACCCGGACGGCTACATCAACCCGATCCTGGAGTGGGACACCAACAACCCGATCGACGGCCTCGCCTGGAGCGGCGGCGGCTTCGGCGCCGACAACGACCTGTTCGGCGCGGTCTACGGCATCCTCGACACGGGCCCGGAGAGCCTGGTCCCGACCTGGCCGGCGGTGCTGCAGGTCCACTTCCTCGACCCCTCGGGCGTCCAGTGGTCGTACTTCGCCCGCAACGTCGAGATGGGCCCGACCGCCTATCAGGACGAGGAGAACCGGGGCGGCCTGGAGCGGCCGAACGACGTCGTGTTCTCCAACGACGGCAAGACCATGTACATCGTCGACTACGGCGAGGTGTTCACCGACTTCGAGATGCCCTCGCCGTTCTATACCGTGCCCGGCTCCGGCGTGATCTGGACGGTCACCCGCCAGGGCTGAGCCACGGTTCGCAGCCGCTCGATAGCGGCAGGACGTCCGGGCGCGTCGTCCGCGGCGCGCCCGGCGGCCGATCGCTCGCCAGCCCGGGAGGACGGAGATGAGCGATGCCAGCACGCCGCGCCGGCTGCTCGAGCGATGGCTGGCACGGCAGTTGCCCGAGGCCGCCAGCGCCTGGCTCGGCGAGCAGCTCGCCAAGCTGTCCGGCGAGGTCAAGGACCGCGAGCTCTACGTCGCCCTCGGCATGGCGCCGCGCAAGCTCGGCAAGCATGATCTCGCGCTTGAGCGCGGCGGATCTCGCCGAGGCGGACGGCGCCCGGCCCGGCTGGGATCCCCGGGCTGGAGCCTCGATCAGGCGGCCCGCATCGTGATCCTGCTGCAAGGCGGCGGCACGGGCGAGGCTTTTGCGGCGCGCTTTGCCCAGCTCTGCCGCACCGCCGACGTCAGCGAGCAGGTCGCCTTCTATCGCGGCCTGCCGCTCTATCCGGATGCGCAGCGGCTCGAGGCGCAGGCGGCCGAGGGCACGCGCAGCAACATGCGCGCCGTGTTCGAGGCGGTGGCCCATCGCAACCCCTATCCCAAGGAGCAGTTCGCCGAGAACCGCTGGAACCACATGGTGCTGAAGGCGCTGTTCGTCGGCTCCACGCTGCATCCGATCCAGGGTCTCGACGAGCGGGCCAATCCGCCGCTGGCGCGCATGCTCTCCGACTATGCGCACGAGCGCTGGGCGGCGGGCCGGCCGGTGAGCCCGGAGCTGTGGCGCTGCGTCGGGCCGCATGCCGACGCCGAGGCGCTGGCCGACCTGCAGCGCGTGCTGGCGACCGGAGGCGCGATCGAGCGCCAGGCCGCAGCGCTCGCGCTGCACGCCTGCCCGCACGCCAAGGCCCGCGAGCTGCTCGCTGCGGCGCCGGACCTGGCGGCTGCGGTTGAAGGCGGCAAGCTTTCCTGGGATCTCGCGGGGAGCTTTGATCGCCACACACGCGCCATTGGTGGCGAAGCCACGCCTGATCGATGGCTCTCGGGTTATCACTAGATCATAATGCAATGGCCGAAAGGGAGCCGCCGCACGATCCGAGCCTTGAAGGATCGAGGGGTGCTGAGGTGACGACGCCTGAAGGTCGGCATCGCGAGCTATAGAGCACACTGAAGGCCCGGACGCATGGCCATCGCGCGCGGCGATCACAGGCCTGAGCTCGGGAGCGAGCCAAAAACTCTGGTTCACGTCGATGGACAGCTTCGCGCGCTATCCTCTCGGATCGCAACCGCGCGCTCCTCGCCCTGCATCGCACACGTGCCGAGCCCGGGCTCCCTCGCCGAGCTTGCAGCGCTCTCCGGTCGGGCCATCCTCGAACCTCGTCGCGCACGACTCAAGACCATGGAGCGCTACGGCCATCGGTACGGCTGGAGAAGGGTCGTCGGCGGCAAGATCGTGCCTCCGAGTGCCTTACACTGAGTCATCACCTCTGGATGTTCCGATCGGCTGCGCCTGGCGCGCCGCCGTCATGAGCTGCCGCGGTCACGCCCCGCCGTCACGGTGAGCTCCGCTTCGGCGATTGAACGAGCGCAGCGCTCACCTGGAATACTCTCAGCCAGGACAGCTGAACCATCGCCGCGGCGCGCGACCCGCGTCCGAAGGGAGGCCGAAGCCATGATGTTCATCGACCCGCACACGCACATGATCTCGCGCACGACCAACGACTACGAGGCGATGGCCAAATCGGGCGTGGTCGCGCTGATCGAGCCGGCCTTCTGGATCGGCCAGCCCCGGACCTATGTGGGCACCTACATCGACTACCTCTCGACCATCGTCGGCTGGGAGCGCTTTCGCGCCGGGCAGTTCGGCATCCGGCACTACTGCACGATCGGCCTGAACTCCAAGGAGGCCAACAACGAGGAGCTGGCCGAGGGCGTGATGGAGATCCTGCCGCGCTTCGCGCTCAAGGACGGCGTCGTCGCGATCGGCGAGATCGGCTACGACGAGCAGACCGAGCTCGAGGACAGGTATTTTCGGCTGCAGCTGGAGCTCGCCAAGGAGCTGGAGCTGCCCGTGATGATCCACACGCCGCATCGCGACAAGAAGCGCGGCACGACCCGCTCCATGGACGTGATCGAGGAGCACGGCCTGCCGCCGACCCAGGTCGTGATCGACCACAACAACGAGGAGACCGTGCGCGAAGTGCTCGATCGCGGCTACTGGGCCGCGTTCTCGATCTATCCGAGCACCAAGATGGGCAACGAGCGCATGGTCGAGATCGTGCGCCAGTATGGCCCGGAGCGGGTGATCGTCGATTCCGCCTGCGACTGGGGCATCTCCGAGCCGCTGGGCGTGGCCAAGACGGCGAAGCTCGCGCTGCAGCGCGGCGTGCCCGAGGAGCACGTGCGCCTGATCTGCTATCAGAACGCGCTCGACGCCTATGGCCAGAGCGGCCAGATACGCGAGGAGGACTGGCTGAGCCCGCCGGCGATCGATCAGCGCACGCTGTACGAGGGCAACTCGATCCTGCGCGGCGGCCGCGAGCCGGTGGTCGAGGAGCCGGCCCGCACCATGGAAGAGCTGGTCATCGAATAGACGACCGGGCCGGCAGGAGGTCCCGCCGGCCCCTGACCCGTCCAGCCACCTGGCGCAGGATGGTCCTCCTGGATCCTGGCGCTATCCGCCCTGCCCGCCGGGCAGCACCTGCTCCTGGTGCGGGGAGGTCGGCATGTCGCTTTCCTGCGCCCCGGTCCGCGGTTGCTCCGGGTTGCCCTGCTGCTCGCCACGCAGCACCTGTTCCTGGTGCGGGGAGGTCGGCATGTCGCTTTCCTGCGCCCCGGTTTGCGGTTGCTCCGTCGTGGGCTGTTCTCCCTGCTGGCCGCGCAGCACCTGCTCCTGGTGCGGCGAGGTCGGCACGTCCTGCGCCCCGGTTTGCGACTGCTCCGTGGAAAGCTGCTGGCTGCCCTGCTGCTCTCCGCCCTGCTGGCCGCGCAGCACCTCCTCCTGGTGCGGCGAGGTCGGCACGTCACTGTCCTGCGCCTGGGCCTGGGCCAGCAATGCCAGAGCGCCCAGCGGCGCTGCCAGCAGCGTAGCTCGCAACATTCTCGTCCTGTCAGCCATGTCGGTCTCCCTGCGCCAACATCGAAAAACGTGAAACGGGAGCCACAGCAGGGAGTTCCGACATTTCATTTTCTTTGCTGCATCGCAAAATCTACAGCCGCGATATTGAGTAGATATTGTCCGGCAGCAGGTCGGGATCGCTCGAAATCACCAGGGGCCGTGGTCGGCATCGCCCTGTCCTGGCGGACAGCATGCGATGCGTCCTGCAGGCCTGAGAGGCGCGACAGGATGGCCGGTTGAGGCCGGCGCAAATCTTTGCTACAGACGTCGTACCAGGCCGGGCCCCTCTGACAGCTGACTTCGGCTGTGATGTCGGACTGGACGACCACAGTGTGGCCCCGCCGGTTCTTCGGTCTCGATCTTCCATGAGGAGCACAACGGCGGCGGCCACGTTCGATACGTGCATGGGTGCCGCATGAGCGAACTCTACTCCCCCGAGGCCTTCAGCGCCTTCCTCCAGGTCATCTTCATCGACCTCGTGCTCGCCGGCGACAACGCCATCGTCATCGGCCTCGCAGCATCGGGGCTGCCGGCCGAGCAGCGCAACAGGGCGATCCTCGTCGGCATCATTGCCGCGACGGTGCTGCGCATCCTGTTCGCAAGCATCACGACGTGGCTGCTTACGATCGTCGGCCTGCTCATCGCGGGCGGCCTCCTGCTCCTGTGGGTGTGCTGGAAGATGTGGCGCGAGCTGCGCGCCGCGGCGGCCGAAGCGCACGCGGCCCAGGAGGCTCTCGCCGACGCGGACTCTCGACCGATCGGGCGGGATCGCAGACGGGCGCGCCGCGCAAGACCTTCGCCCAGGCCGCCTGGCAGATCGTCATCGCCGACGTCTCGATGTCGCTCGACAACGTTCTCGCGGTGGCCGGCGCCGCGCGCGAGCATCCGATCGTTCTGATCTTCGGGCTGGTGCTCTCCATTGCGCTCATGGGCCTCGCGGCATCGTTCATCGCGGGCCTGCTGCAGCGCTATCGCTGGATCGCCTATGTCGGCCTTGCGATCATTCTCTATGTCGCGCTCAGGATGATCTGGGAGGGAACTTTCGAGGTTCAGGAGGCGATCGCGCTCGGTTCCATCCTGCGTGAGTAGCTGCCGTTGCCGACGACCGGCATCTCCTGATCCGGCCGCCATCCCTCGACCGGAAAGTCGGGCTCAGCCCCGATCGAACACGTGGGCGAGCACGAGGCGCTTGAAGTCGGTGGCCGGAATCGGGCCGTCCGGGAGCAGGCCTGCCTCGCTGCTGATGACCAGGGGCCCGTGCTCGGGATCGTCGGTCAGGCGGCCGTGCGAGCCCCGGACCAGCTTGCGTGTCCTTCAGCGAGATGACGTCGAGCAGGGTGCGCATGCCGAGCTTGCGCTTGGCGAGCCGCCAGCCGATCGCGGCCTTCGGCAAGCGGATCGCCGGATCGACGAACAGCTCGACCGGGTCGTAGCCGGGCTTGCGGTGGATGTCGACGGTGCGCGCGAAATCGGGCGCGCGGCCGTCGTCCAGCCAGTAGTAGTAGCTGAACCAGCGATCCGCCTTCGCGATCGCCACCAGCTCGCCCGAGCGCGGATGATCGAGGCCGTGCGCCCGCTTGCCCTCCTCGTCCAGCACCAGATCGACCCCGTCCAGGCCCTCGAGCAGCGCCTTGACCTCGGCGACGCGCGCGCCGTGCTGCACATAGACGTGCGCGAGCTGGTGGTCGGCGAGCGCGAACGCGGGCGAGGCGCCGGCATCGAGGATCTCGCGCCCCATCTCGAGGCGCACCCGGATCAGCCCGGCCCGGCGCAGCGCGCGGTTGATGTGCACCGCATCGACCACCGGCGTGATGCCGTATTCCGACACCACGATGATGCGATGGCCGTCGCGCACGGCCGGCTCGATCAGCTCGCCGCACAGCGCGTCGACCTCTTCCAGGTCCTTGGCGATGCGCGCGAGCGCCGGATCGGGGTCGAGGCGCTGCAGGTTGTAGTCGAGATGCGGCAGGTAGCAGAGCGTGAGCGTCGGCTTGCGGGTCTCGCGCACATGCGCGGTCGCGCGCGCGATCCAGGCGCTGGATTCGATGTCGGCGGCCGGGCCCCAGAACTTGAACAGCGGGAAGGTGCCGAGCCTCTTGTCGAGCTCGTCGTGCAGCTCGGCCGGAAAGGTGTAGTGGTCCGGGATCTTGCGGCCGTCGGCCGGATACATCGGCCGCGGCGTGGCGCTCCAGTCGGCGCTGGCGTACATGTTGTACCACCAGAACATCTTGGCGCAGGTGAAGTCCGGATCGCGCCGCTTGGCGGCATCCCAGATCTTCTCGCCGCTCACCAGATGGTTCGACTGCCGCCACAGCATCACCTCGGCGAGATCGCGAAAGTACCAGCCGTTGGCGACGCAGCCGTGGCCGCGACGGCGGCAGGCCCGTGACCAGCGTCGACTGCACGGTGCAGGTGACCGCCGGCACCACCGTCTGCAGCGGGCGCAGGCCGCCCTGGCGTGGCGAGGCGCTGCAGGTTGGGCGTGTGCGGGCCGAGGAGCGCCGGCGTGAGGCCCACGACGAGGATCACCAGCGTCGGATGCATGGGCCTCCTTGTGGCCGAGCACGGCAGCGTTGGCAAGCGCAGGCCTGCCCGGCAGCGGGTTTAGAGCGCTTCGAGTGCATGAGAGGGAACCAAGCGGACTGAAGTGCAGTTAGCGGCCGTGTCCCGGGATTATCCGCCCGCCCCCGCGTCGCAGTGGTGTCCGGGGCGCTGTCGGGCGCCGAGCCAACGCCAACTTGGATGTACGCGGGCGGGCTTTCGTGACAATCTGGATGCTGCGCCCGCGCCGGACGTGATGGCGGCGCCTCGATGTCGGGCCCCGCGAACGGCCAGGCTCCGGGCTCGGTCGCCCGCACGTGCGGCCAGGCTCGCAACGTATACCACGGCCGCATCGTTGTGATGATCGCTTGCCGCCGACGACATCCAAGGGAGGGAAATCGATGAGGACATTGCTGCTGGGTGCTGCGAGCTTGTGCGCTGCGAGCCTGCTGGTGGGCGCCGGCAACGCCCAGGAGGTCTGGCAGACGCTGCCCGAGCCACCGCCCATGCCGGAGCCGGCCGAGAGCGGCATGGCGCCGGTGAACGACATCGAGATGTACTACGCCGTCTATGGCGAGGGCGAGCCGGTGCTGCTGATCCACGGCGGCCTCGGCCATGCCGACGTCTGGGGCTTTCAGGTTCCGGCACTCGCCGAGGACCACAAGGTGATCGTCGCCGACAGCCGCGGCCACGGCCGCAGCACGCGCTCCGCGCAGCCGTTCGGCTACGAGCTGATGGCCAACGACTATCTGGCCCTGCTCGACCATCTCGGCATCGACGAGGCAGCCCTGGTCGGCTGGAGCGACGGCGGCGTCATCGGCCTCGACATCGCGATCCGGCATCCGGAGCGGCTGAGCGGGCTATATGCGTTCGGCGCCAACTATGTGCCCGAGGGCCTCAAGGAGACCCTCGGCGATGATCCGACCTTCAACGCTGCCATGGAGCGATCGAGCGCGGACTATGCCCGCCTGTCGCCGACGCCCGATCAGCTCGACGCCTTCGTCGAGCAGATCTCGCAGATGTGGGCGACTCAGCCGCATTACACCAAGGACCAGCTGCGCGCGATCCCGGTGCGCACGGTGATCTTTTCCGGCGACCACGACGAGGCGGTCAAGCAGGAGCACACCGAAGAGATGGCCGAGCTGATCCCGAACGCCCGGCTCGAGATCATGAAGGATGCCAGCCACTTCGCCCTGTGGCAGCAGCCGGAAGCCTTCAACGCGAGCGTGCAGAATTTTTTGGCCGGCAAGTAGCGCTGCGTCGTGCCTGGCTCAGGGGCTCCCCGCGCGCTGCGCGCGGGGAGCCCCTGGTCCGCCTAGGCCGCCTTGCGGACGCAATGTTGTCGTAGACCGCCTTCTCGAAGTCGAGATAGCCGCCGACCGAGGTCGGATCGGCGAACGGGAAGATCTGGGTCGCCCAGAAGCCGCCGATGCCGTTCTTGCGGTCGATCCAGTAGTAGAGGTTGGGCAGGCCGGCCCAGCCGAGCGCGCCCGCCGGCCGCCCGGTCGGCGCGTCCTCCTCGTTGATCATGAAGGTCAGCGCCCAGGACTTCGGCATGCCCGGGAAAAACTCGGCATAGTTCGAGAGGCTCGGAATCACGCCGGGCAGTCCCTTGATCTTCTTGTCGCCGAGCCCGTTCTTCTCGGCCGCGAGCACGGTCTCCTTCTTCAGCACGCGCCCGTTCGGCCCCATGCCGTCGTTCAGCCACATGCGGATGAACCGGCAATAGTCCTGCACGGTCGCGTAGAGGCCGTGCCCGCCCATGTGCACCTCCGGGTCCTGCGGCAGCTCGAAATCGGGCATCGGCTTGACCTTGCCGCCGGCCTCGCGCTGGTGCATGCGCGCCAGACGCGCACGCATGGGCGGCGTCATCGTGAAAGCCGTGCTCGACATGCCGAGCGGCGCGAAGATGCGCTCCTGCATGAACTCGCCGAGCCGCTTGCCGCTGATCCCTTCCACCACCTGGCCGGCCCAGTCGATGTTGCAGCCGTATTCCCAGTCGTCGCCGGGGTCGAACAGCAAGGGCGTGTTGATCGACGCCTTCGACGACGTGATCACGCTCGGCTGGCCATGCTCCTGCGCGAGGCGGTTGTACTTCTCGTTGAAGAAGTCGTAGCCGAAGCCTGCCGTGTGCAGCAGCAGCATCCTCGTGGTGACGTCGCGCTTGGGCGGCCGCAGCTTGGCTTTGCCGTCCGTGCCGAAGCCCTCCAGCACCTGCAGCTTGCCGATCTCCGGCGCGTAGGTCTTGGCAGGCGCGTCGAGGTCGAGCTTGCCGTCCTCGACCAGCTGCAGGCACGCCGTGCCTGTGACCGCCTTGGTGGTCGAGAAGATCGCGAACACCGTGTCGGGCGTCATGTCGGCATCGCCGCCCAGCATGCGCTTGCCGGCGGCACCCTCGTAGATGCTGCCGCTCCGGTCGGTAGCGATCGCGACCACGCCTGGAACGCTTGCACTCCCTGAGGTGACCTTTTGCAGGATTCGATCCGCAGCGGATTTCAGGTTCTCGCTCATTTTGTTCCCATCCCCTTGACGTGCGGCAAAGCCGCCTCCTGCGGCCGGGACGGCAGGTGGCAGCTTCGCGCGCCTTTTGCTTCCCTGTTCGAACGCAACTCGGGCAGGAGCTTCCGCGATGGTGAATGCCCGCCCGGCGTTCAATCGACATTGCGCGAATCGCCTGGCAGTCAAGATCGCCGACGGCCTGAATTCGGGCGGCTCACCCCTCGTGATCGGCCGGCGGATCCGCTACGCTGATGGCCCGGGTCGTGGCCGCCCCTCGGAGCGGGAGCCATCATGACGGTGCGAAGCCCCATCGACGTATCGCCGCCGCACCGGCCGGCGCGCGAGTACCGGGTCTATCCGGCCCTGATCGAGCGCTGCAGCAGCCTCGAGCCCCTCGCCACGGCGATCGCGCATCCTTGCGATGAAAGCTCGCTGCAAGGTGCGATCGAAGCCGCCGAGGCCAGGCTGATCCGGCCGATCCTGGTCGGGCCCGAGGCGAAGATCCGTGCGGTCGCCGAGCGGTGCGGTATCGATCTCGCGCCCTACCAGGTGGTCGAGGCCGCCCACAGCCATGCCGCCGCCGCGCAGGCGGTCGCGATCGTGCGCGCCGGCGAGGCGCAGGCGCTGATGAAGGGCAGCCTGCACACCGACGAGCTGATGGCCGAGGTCGTGCGCAAGGAGGTGGGCCTGCGCACCGAGCGCCGCATCAGCCACGCCTTCATCATGGACGTGCCCACCTATCCCAAGGCGCTCGTGGTGACCGATGCCGCGATCAACATCTTCCCCGACCTCGAGACCAAGGCCGACATCGTCCAGAACGCGATCGACATGGCGCACGCCTTCGGCCGCGAGATGCCCAAGGTTGCAATCCTGTCCGCGGTCGAGACGGTGACGCCTAAAATCCCCTCGACGATCGATGCCGCAGCACTTTGCAAGATGGCCGAGCGCGGCCAGATCACCGGCGCCCTGCTCGACGGACCCCTGGCTTTCGACAACGCGATCAGCAAGGAGGCGGCGGCGATCAAGAACATCCGCTCCGAGGTCGCGGGCGATGCCGACATCCTGCTGGTGCCCGACCTCGAGGCCGGCAACATCCTCGCCAAGCAGCTCACGTTCCTGGCCAATGCCGATGCCGCCGGCATCGTGCTGGGCGCGCGCGTGCCGATCATCCTGACCTCGCGCGCCGATACCGTGCGCGCCCGCCTGGCGTCGTGCGCGATCGCCACCCTGCTGGTCGACTGGCGCCGACAGGCGGGCGCGATGCCAGCGTGACCTCCCAACCCGGATGCCTTGCCATGCCCGATGCGGTCCTGACCATCAACGCCGGCTCTTCGAGCCTCAAATTCTCGCTCTGGCGGGTCGGAGGCGACGGCCAGCCCACCCCCGCGCTCGAGGGCGAGATCGAGGGCATCGGCACCGAGCCGCACATGACGGCCAAGGATGCGAAGGGGCAAGAGCTGGTCGATCGCCGCTGGCAGGATGCCGGCATGGATCACGCCGCTTTCCTTGGCGTGCTCAGGGACTGGCTGCGCGAGCAGCTGGGCGACGCCAGGCTCGCAGGCGTCGGCCACCGCGTGGTGCATGGCGGCACCGAGTTCGCCGCACCGGTGCGGATCGACGAGGCGGTGCTGGCCCGGCTGGAAAAGCTCTGCCCGCTCGCCCCCCTGCACCAGCCGCACAACCTCGCCGGCATCCGCGCGGTCGCCGCGGCGCAGCCCGACCTGCCGCAGGTCGCCTGCTTCGATACCGCCTTCCACCGCGCCCATCCCGAGCTCGCCGACTGGTTCGCCCTGCCGCGCCGCTTCCATGACGACGGCATCCGCCGCTACGGCTTCCACGGCCTGTCCTACGAGTACATCGCGAGCACCCTGCCCGCGATAGCACCCGAGCTGAAAGATGCCCGCGTCGTGGTGGCGCATCTCGGCAGCGGTGCCAGCATGTGCGCCATGCAGGCCGGCCGCAGCATCGACAGCACCATGAGCTTCACCGCCCTCGACGGCCTGCCGATGGGCACCCGCTGCGGCGCGCTCGACCCCGGCGTCGTGCTGCACCTGCTGCGCGCGTACGGCATGGACGCCGATGCGATCGAGGCCATGCTCTACCACGACTGCGGCCTGAAGGGCGTCTCGGGCATCAGCAACGACATGCGGGACCTTTTGGCGAGCGCCGACCCGCGTGCCGCGCAGGCCGTCGACCTTTTCGTCTGGCACATCGCCAAGCAGCTCGGCGCGCTCGCCGCCGTGCTCGGCGGCCTGGACGCTCTCGTGTTCACCGCCGGGATCGGCGAGCGCTCGCCTGCGATCCGCGAGAAGGTCTGCGCGCGGGCCGGCTGGCTCGGCATCGCGCTCGACGACGCCGCCAACCGGGCGGGCGGCCCGCGCATCTCGGGCGCCGACAGCAAGGTCGCGGTGTTCGCGATCCCGACCGACGAGGAGCAGATGATCGCCCGCCACACCCTTGCCGTGCTCGGGTCATAGTCTGGCGCGCCGGCTCGCAGCCGGGCCTGCGCCGGATCCCGCGCCGGGCCGCTTCCTGCCGAACGGCGCAGCCTCGATTCCCCCCGTCCGGCGAGATCGTCAAGGCCCAGAAATTCCGCCTCCGGCGGGCGTCGCCGGCACAGATTCCCACGGTCGCATGGACCCTCCGAAGCAAACCTTAAGGGAGCATGGTTAACGTTTCCTTGCCGCCATGCGCCCCGAGCAGCGTCCGCTCCTTGTATTTATTCCTATAATCGGCTAAGCTGCCTCTTTGCCCCCTTCGGCCTGCGATCCGCGGGCCAGCCATCGGGATCATCAGCCATGCCAAAAGTTTCCGCCGCGCGGGCGGCGGCCAGCCGGCGCAACGGCGCGAAGTCGCGCGGACCCAAGACCGCCGCCGGCCGCGCCCGGGTCGCCCGCAACGCCACCAAGCACGGCCTTTGCGCAAAACGCATGATGCTGCTCGTCGACGAGAACGCCGCGGCCTTCGGCGCCTTCGAGGCCGCGCTGCACGAGGAGCTTGCGCCCGAGGGCGCGCTGCAGACCGATCTGGTCGCACGCATCGTCGTCGCCGCATGGCGCGCACGCCGCGCCGATCGCCTCGAGGCCGCCCTGCTCGGCCGCCACCTGGAGGGCGCCAGCCTGTACCATCGCAGCGTGCAAAGCGCGCTCGGGGTTGGGTTGGCGGGCGGCGCCCGCGCGCTGGACACGCTGGTGCGCTACCGCGGCTCGGCGCTGGCGGAGCTTTTCCGCTCCCTTGCTGCCCTCAAGGCGCTGCAGGCCGAGAGATCCTTGCCGGCGCTGCTCGATGCGAAAACCGAACAAACCCGAGAAAGTGCGGCAAGCCAATGACTTGGCACTTTCGCGACAGCATGCGCCATTCTGTGCCTTCGGCCTAACTCTTTGGCCATGATCGTGTTTTTGCCCCCGACGGGCGATTCTCGGGTTTGTTCCAGTGCACAGGCCGACGCAAAAATGCGACACCCGATCGCGCCATACGGCTCGGCGCCACCTCGACCCGTGCCGTGATGTGCGGCCGGCGCGGGATCCGGGGGATATCGGCAAGGCCATCACGACGAACGCCAGCGCTCGATCCCGACCCGCTTGCCTGGGGTGGGCGGCAGTTTTCCGATCGCGATGTACCGGTGGCAGAGCGTGACCGCGGCATTGGGCTTGATCACCACGGCGCCCCCGATCGCCGCTCCGGAAGAAGGGCACGCCCTGGCTGGGCTGCGCGCTCTGCTCTATGGTGGGCGTTGGGAGACGCGTCCATCAGACAAAGGCTCGCTCATGAAGGCCATCTTCTTCGACTGCACGCCGTTCCTGCACGAGCTGTACCAGCGCGAGCTGGCGGCGATCGTGCCCGACCTCGAGATCAACGTCGGCAACCCCTCGCGGGCGGAAGCGATCGCGCTGCTGGCGGATGCCGCCTTCGCGATGAACGACCACACCCGGATGGACGAGGCGTTGCTGGCCGCCTGTCCGAACCTGAAGTCGATCGTTTTTCTCGGGACCGGCGCTGCCAGCTTCATCGACCTCGCCGCCGCCGAGCGCCTCGGCATCCGCGTGCGCGCCTATGGCGGCTATGGCGATCAGAGCGTCGCCGAGCACGCGATCGCGCTGATGTTCGCGGCCGCGCGCCAGGTCGCGACGATGGACCGCGCCGTACGCCGGGGCCAGTGGGAGGCCCTGAACGGCATCGAGCTGGCCGGCAAGGTTTTGGGGGTGGTCGGCACCGGCGGCATCGGCAAGGCGATGGTGCGCCTTGGCGCCGGGCTCGGCATGCGGGTGATCGCCTGGAACCGGAGCGGCGTTCCCGACGGCCTGCCGTGCCGGGCGGTCGAGCTCGACGCGCTGCTGGCAGAGGCCGATGTCGTCTCGCTGCACGTCGCCCTGAACGAGGGCAGCCGCGGCCTCATCGATCGCCGCCGCATCGGCCTGCTGCGGCCGGGCGCGATCCTGATCAACACCGCGCGCGGCGCCATCCTCGACGAGCCGGCGCTGGTCTCCGGCCCTGCAGGAGGGCCGCATCGGCCATGCCGGCCTGGACGTGTTCGCCGACGAGCCCTTGCCGCAGGACCACCCGCTGACCCGGCTCGAGAACGTTACGCTCACCGCGCACGCCGCCTTCGCGACCGAGGAGGCCTCGACGCGGCTGCTGCGCATGGCGCTCGAGATCCTCGCCGAGGAACGCGCCTGAAGCGCGCGCGCCGGTCCGGCGCTCGCCGTTAACGCAACCTTAGCGCCGAGGGCCTATTCCCGATGGGCCGGCGATAGGCCGGGCGCGCGCAGCGCCGCGCCGCCATGAGGACGCGATGAGCATGTCCGATGCCATTGAGATCGCAGGCCTCTGCAGCCGCTACGAGCGCACCGACGTGCTGGCGGACATCACGCTCTCCGTCCGCCAGGGCGAGATCCTGGGCCTGGTCGGCCTGGATGGCGCCGGCAAGAGCACGCTGCTGAAGTCGATCATGATGCTGGTGGTGCCCACGGCGGGCACGGTGCATCTGTTCGGCGAACCGCACGACCGACCGGGCAGCCGGGCGCAGCTCGCCTATCTGCCCGAAAAATTCCAGCCGCCGAGCCACCTGCCGGGCCACGATTTCGTGCGGCTGTCGCTCGCCTTCTACCGCCGGCGGGTGCGGCGCGCGGTGGTCTGCGGGCTGGCCGAGGAGCTCGATCTCGATCCCGCGGCGCTGCGCCGGCCGATCCGCAGCTACTCCAAGGGCATGGCGCAAAAGCTCGGCATCATTGCTACGCTGCTGACCGAGCGGCCGCTGCTGATCCTGGACGAGCCGATGAGCGGGCTCGATCCCAAGGCGCGCATCCTGCTCAAGCGCCAGCTGGCCGCCGCGCGCGGCCGCGGCCGCACCATCCTCATGAGCTCGCACATCCTGGCCGACCACGACGAGCTTTGCGACCGGGTCGCGGTCCTGCATCAGGGCCGGCTCGGCTATGTCGGCTCGCCGGCCGGACTCAAGGAGAGCCAGGGCGCGCCGACCCTGGAGATGGCGTTCCTCGCCGCGATCGAGCGGCCGTTGTCGGCGGCGAGCGCCTGAGCCGGGCCGCCCCGAACGCGCTCAGGCCAGCTCGAGCGCCAGGCTGTCCAGATAAGCCTTCGCATCCTCGAGCGAGCAGGCGCCCGCGGCCCCGGCGGCCGGCGCCTCCATCATGATGTGGGTCTGACGATCGGCCTCCGCGAGCAGCGGCGCCATCTCGGCCGCGGAGCCGGCGGCAAGCGCCTGCTGGCCGAGGCTTTCCACCCGATCGATGCGGCCGAGCGTCTCCTCGGCGCAGGTCACCACCTGTCCGGCCTGCGCCACCACCTGCTCGGACGCGCCGGGCCGGCTGCCGATGGCGCGCGCCTGCTCGGCGATGCCCTCGACCGAGCGGCGCAGGCCGAAGCCGGTGCCCGGCCAGAACGCGGCGATGCCGCTCGAGGTCACCGTGGGCGTGCCCGGGAACGACGGGTCGATCGCATGCAGCATGTTGTTGATCCGCGCCTTCGCCTTGGCCGGCTCGTCGGCGGCCACCGCGTAGACAGCGCTCTGCAACGCGACCTCGGCATCCTGCATGGCGATGAACAGGAGGCCCTGCCTGGCCGGCACGTCGCTGTCGCTCACCAGCACGCGATGGAGATTCGGATCGCTTTGTCGATCGCCGCCGACCAGGCCGGGCGCGCAGCCGGCCAGCAGCCCCACCCCGACGATCGTCCCGATCAACTGTGTCGCTCTGCTCATCGCTGCTTCGCCCCGGTTGCGTTGCTGCTCGACGCGCCTGGCTCCCGCGGCCAACTTCTAACGGAAATGCAGTGGGGAAACCAGCGAGCATCGCGCCGCCGCCGGCGACGTCCCAATGCGCCGGCGGCAGCCCATCCTGGCCGCAGCGGCCACGGACGTCACAAGACGAGCCATTCGCGATCAGCCAGGACCTGTGAGCGGCGTTGTCCGGACGCCGATCGCCATGCCCGGGCTCAGGCGCGAAACGCGCCGACCCGCGCCGCGAGCTCCGCGGTCAGCATGCGCGCGTCGTTGCCGAGGGTCACGAAGTCGAAGCCGCGCGCCGCCATCTGGCGGGCATAGTCCGGCATCATGCAGTGCATGCCGGCCTTGATGCCGGCCGCCTTGGCCGCCTCGAGGATGCGGTCGATCGCCGCCATCACCGGCGCGTCGGTCGGGTCCATCCGGATCGGATGGCCGAGCGACTGGGCGAGATCGCTGGGCCCGATATAGAGCGCGCTGAGGCCTGGCGTGCTTCGCGATCGCCTCGACATTGTCGAGCGCCTGCGCGGTCTCGATCATGGCGAGCGTGATCACCGCGTCGTTGGCCTCCTGGATGTAGTTGGCGCCGTACACCATCATCGCCCGCGTCGGACCGACGCTGCGGATGCCCGCGGGCGCATAGCGGCAGGTGCGCACCAGCGCCTCGGCGTCGGCGGGCGTGTTGACCAGAGGGCAGAGGATGCCGAGCGCGCCGGCATCCAGCAGCTTCATGATGATGCCGGGCTCGTTCCAGGGCGGCCGCGCGATCACGGTCGCATCGCTCGCCGCGGCGATCGCCTGCATCATCGGCAACGCCACCTGGTAGTCGATCAGGCCGTGCTGCAGATCGACCGTGATCGTGTCGTAGTCCTGCCTGGCGACCATCTCGGCCGTCACCGTGCTCGGGATCGACAGCCAGCCGTTGACCGCCACCTCGCCGCGGTTCCACACCTCCTGCAACCTCGTCCGCATCTGCTCCCCCCATACTGGTCTGGTGTGGTGCACTCGATATACGCGCAGGCCCGCGCCGTCGAGGGGCGCGCGTGCATCTACGTCACCGAGGTTGGCGTCGGCCACCTGTTGCAGCGACGCAACACTCAAAGCGAAACCTTGACGCCGAGACTGGATGGCAAATGAAAGCGATGCGACTTTCTCAAGAGACAGGGGCGGGCCATCGGCCACGATCCCGTGCCCATGGGGAGGCAAGATCGGGCGCATGGCGCCGAGATCGCCAGTGGCCTCGCCAGCCGATCGCAGGGCCGATCAGGCCGTGGAGACAATTGTTCTGCGACAAGGGCTTAGCCGGAATCGGGAGGGTTGCGGCGACAAAACGCGGTTGCGCGTACCTGCGTGCATAGGTTGGCGCTTGCAAGCCCGGCTGCCGCACGGATCGGGCCGCTGACTTGTCGCCCAGGGCGAGCCCGATGGTTCCACACTCAACGCGCGAGCAATCTCGCGATCCAGTGGTATCCTTATGGTTAAGTGGAAACCTGTGCTGATAACTTGCTTTTTACTAAAGGGCCGGATTTTGCGCTTGACCATTTGGCGGCGTGAGGACTAAGAGCAGAGTTCCTCGTCGCCTATGGGTGGCGCTTGCATTGCTACTTTAAGCCAAACAAGGACCGCAAAGGTCTGCTGTGCAAGTTGGGAGCGCGAAGCCAGCGGAGAGCAAGCTGGTCATGCCGGGATGGGTCCCGAGGGGTGCTTGGACGGGTTGAGCGCCGGCGGAGGATGTTGCTTCAAGTCGCGAGGTTCCAAACCGAGCATGATGTTCTCAATCGTATGGTTCGGACTTTCGGTCGTCACCTGTTGTAGCCTGGCAGGCCCGATCGGTCGCATTCTCGGCGTCATCGATTATCCGGACGGCGGCCGCCACGGCCATGCCCGGCCGACGCCGCTCGTGGGCGGCATCGCGCTGATGGTGCCGCTGTTCCTCGTGGCGCTCGCGGAGGCGCTCTGGTACGGGCCCTCCGGCAGCATCTTCCTGATCCTCGCCATCGGCGGCATCGGGTTCCTGCTGCTCGGCTGGTATGACGACCGCGATCACGTGCCGCCGACGGTCCGCCTCCTGATCTCCGCCAGCCTGTGCGGTGCCCTGGTGCTCCTCCAGCCCGACCTGATCCTGACCGAGATCGATCTGGCACCCGATCAGGTCGTGCGGCTCGGCATCATCGCCGTGCCGTTCACCATCGTCTGCCTGGTGGGCCTGCAGAACTCCATCAACATGGCCGACGGCATGAACGGCCTCGTGATCGGCCTGGCGGCTTTCTGGACCGGCTGCCTGATGTTCTACGCCCCGGACCAGCTGCAGCTGTACCTGCGCTTCATGCTGCTCGGGCTGCTCATCCTGCTGCCCTTCAACCTGCGCGACAGCCTGTTCCTGGGCGATGCCGGCAGCTACTCGATCGGCGCCACGATCGGCCTCCTGATGATCTACTGCTTCAACGTGGCGGGCAGCCAGCTGCCCATGCTCACGGTGGTCCTGTGGCTGTTCGTGCCGGTGGCCGACACCCTGCGGGTGATGATCACCCGCGTGATGAACGACCGCTCGCCCATGATGGGCGACAAGAACCACCTGCATCACCGCCTCAAGCGGCGCTGGGATGCAAACTACTCGCTGGTGATCTACCTGGGTCTGGCCGGCGTGCCGAGCCTCGTGGCCGCGATCTGGCCGATCACCACGGAGCTGATGCTCACCCTGGTGGTGGCGGGCTACGGCGGCATCCTGTGGCTGACCCGCAGGAACGTCGCCACGACCCGCAGCAGCCCGGGCCTCGTCTGACCTCAGAGAGCCGTGCCCGGGCCGGGTCGCTAGTCGACGAACACCGATAGAAGAACGCCCTCGATCATGCTGCCGGCGTGATCGGTGAAGCTGCCGCCGCCGGCGTTCGCGAGCGCGACGAAGAAGCCGCGCGCAACGTTGCCGTGCAGCATGGACGACGGCGTCGTCACGAACAGCGTCGAGATGCTGCGGTTGTCGCGGCCACGCACGAAGCTCTCGGCGCGAAACAGCGCCTGGGCCTGCTCGTGGGGATGAGCTTCGGCGTCACCGACCACGACGAGCGCCTGTTTGGCCTCGGGTCGCAGCGGCAGGGCCGTCGCGGTGGTGAGCCCCAGATACAGATCCTCGTCGACCGTCCGGCTGCCGACCGTCGAGGCCGAAAGCCCCTCGATGAAGGCGACCACCCGCGCCAGGCCATGATCGGTCGGCGTCGGCGGCAGCGTGACGACGGGAATCCGACCGGTATCGCGATCGTTGTAGGCGACGACGCCGACGCGCAGCGACGGCACCAGCCGTTCCAGGATGCGGACGATGCCGCGCAGCGAATGCGCGACCTCGCGCAGCACCGGTCCCATGCTGGCGGTCGTGTCGATCACGAAGACGAGGTCGATCGCATCGATCACCGGCGTCGTGACGTCGCCCTCCTGCACCTGGCTGGCGACGGCCTGCCGCAGCACCTCCTGGCGCTGCTCGGCGGCGGCCTGGCGAAGGCTCGCGGCCTGGGCCAGGACGGCGGCGGCCTCGGCTTCGGCCGCGTCCGCCTCGGCGCGGTGCAGCGTGCCCTGCTCCTCCAGCGTCTGCACATGCGCGACGGTCTCGGCCTCGGCGATGCGCACCGCCTCGATCGCGGCATGCGCGTCCAGAACCTTGCGATGGTAAGGCATCAGCATGACGAGCAGCAGCACGAACACGCCGGCCGACATGGCGAGCACGTCGAGCGCGGACAGGGTGAAGATCGAGATCTCGCGGTTGGAGCGGCGCATCAGCGCGCCTCGTCGGACAGCCGCGACACGGTGAGCACCACGCCGCCCAGCGTCAGCACCTGATCGGGGCTCAGCCGCACGGGCTGAAACGGCGGGATCTCCTCGCCGTCCAGCACGGTGCCGTTCAGGCTGTTCAGGTCCTCGGCGAACAGGCCGCCTTCCGTCATGCCGACCCGAAGATGGCGGCGCGAGATGCCTGGATCGTCGATCACCCGATCGCACAGCGCCGGATGCCGGCCGACGGTGACGCCGAGATAGGCGCGCGACAGCTCGGTCTCGCCGATGGCCAGCTTGATCGGCGCGCCGTCGCCGCGATGGCCGGCCAGCACCCAGCCGCCCTCGAGAACCGCACGGCCGCGATCGAAGGAGGTCATCGTGAGGCGAGCTCCCCCGGATCGCGCAGCACCGAGAGCAGCACGTTCTCGATGATCTGCCCCTCATAGGCGCTGAAGTCGCCGCCGCCCGCACGCGCGAGCTGCTCGAAGAAGATGCGTGCAGCCGGGCCCTCGCCGGTGAAGATGGACGATACCGACCGCGGCAGGGCGAGGTCCGGCGCCGAGCCCCGAAAGCGCTCGGCCAGCGCCAGCGCGGTCGCCCGGCCCGCAGGCCGGACCGGCGCGTCGCCGATCACGACGATCTGGCCCTGGGCATCGGGGCGCCAGTCCATCGCCGTCGCGACCGCCAGCGCCTCGTCGACGGGCTCGGGATCGTCGCCGCCGCCCTCGGCCGACATCTGGCCGACGAATCCGATCACCTTCACGACGTTGTCCTGGCTCATCGGGCTGAGCCGGAAGCTCTGCGTGACGTACGCCGCGCCGTGATCCTTGAAGGCGACGAAGCCAACGCGCAGGCTCGGCGCCAGCCGGGCCAGCACGCGGATCACGCCGAGCAGGTTAGCCTGCACGTCCGCCAGCTCGTTGCGCATGCTGCCGGTGGTGTCCATGACGAAGACGAGGTCGAGGTCGTTGATCGCGAACGGGGTCTCGCGACGGTCGGGCGTGGGCCGGACGGCCTCGCTGGCGGTGGCCGCCGCCATGCTCTGCTCGAGATCCGCGGCGGCTTCGGCCCGCGCCTCCTCCAGCTGCTGGCGCGCCAGGGCAAGCGCCGCGTTCGCCTGCGCCACGCGCTGGGCCTGCGTCTCGGCCGTGCGCTCGGCGTCCTGCAGCGATTTGCCCGACGCCGCGAGCTCGGCGCGGGCGCCTGCGAGCTCGGTATCGAGCGACGGCTGCCGCAGATAGAAGGGGAACAGCAGGATCGCCAGCAGAATGAAGGTGCCAAGCGCCGAGGCGAACAGGTCGAGCGCCGAGATGCTGAACATCTCCATCGTCCGCCGCCTGGGGATCAGCATCGCTCAGTCCACGTACAGGCGATTGATCAGGTTATCCAGGCAGTACTGACCGGCGCGATTGAGCGCGCGCTCCTCGTAGGCCTGGACGACGTGCTGAATCAGGACCAGGACCGCCGACATGACCAGCGCCAGCAGCGTGGTGTTGAACGCGACCGCGAGATGCTTGGTGAGCTCCGACAGGAGCGAGGGCGTCTGCAGGTCGACCGAGCCTGCGAACTCCAGGGCCAACGCGATGCCCATCACCGTGCCGATGAAGCCGAGCGTCGGGATCGCCCAGATCACATAGCGGATCATGCTGTAGCGCAGGTCGATCTCGTGCAACGCCAGCTCGAGGCTCGAGTTCAGCAGCGCGTTCGCCTGATCGACCGCCTGGTTGGTCTGGACCTGGGTCACCACGCGCTGGATCAGGCGCGGCAGAAACCGCCCCTGCGAAGCCGCTCCATCCTGCATCGCGCCGCGCGCGACCGCGTAGATCCGGCGCAGCTCCGGCCCCTGCAGGATGGTCGTCTCGTCCTCCGGCAGATAGCGCTTGCCGAGCTCGGCGTGCTCGGCGAAAGCATCGCGCGTGCGCACGATCAGCTCGCCGATGCCCAGCGCGAACACGACCCACATGATGTTCTGCACCGTAAGCGGATAGGTCGAGCGGCCGCGGTCGTTCAGGATCTCGCCCCACGCGTCCGACAGGAAGAGGTCGAAGGCCCGGATCAGCGCGACCGCGCCCGCCAGGCACGCCAGGAGGATCAGCGGATGCGAGAACAAGCGGCGCGCGCGGGGCCGCTCGAGGGCGTCCTGCAGGCGTCGCTGCGGCACCGGCTGCGCCATCAGGGCCTCCGCCGCACGATCTCGCCGGTCGTCGCGTCGCGCTCGACCCGGCCGCGCAGCCGCGGCCGAGCGCGCTCCAGCCGCTCCTGCTGCAGCGCCGACGACTGACCCTCCCTCGGACCGCCCTCGCGCGCCGCCCGGATCAGCTGGCGCGCCGTGCAACGGTGCTCGCCGAGCTTCAGCGGCTCGTCCTCGGCCACGAAGGCCTGGCGCACCGGCCGCCAGTGCTGCTCGCCGCCGGGCGCATCGAGGCGCCAGGTGCCGGTCTCGCTCGCGCAGTCGGTCAGATACAGCCGGCCGTCGTCGGTGACGACGATCTCGGCATGGTGCGTGGCGATCGAGGGATCCGCCATGACCACGTCCGCGAACGGGCTTCGGCCGACGACCAGCGTGCGCATCAGCTCCCTCGCCCGGTTGCGCCTGCGGGCATGGTCACGCAACCCGGGGCCGGGCGCTCAGCGGGCATCGAGCAGCTGCGGCTCGTCATTGCCCTCGAGCCGGTTGTCCGTCATCTCGACCTCGCTGCCCGCCCCGAGCGCGATGCCGTGCCCCTGGTTGCCGACGATCTCGTTGCCCTCGAGCACCGCCCGGCCGCCCTCGACCACGAGCACGCCATGCTCGGCATTGTCGCGGATGGTGTTGGCGACCACCTCGGGCGCGCCGCCGCCCGCGACCACCACGCCCGACAGGCCGCTGCCCGTGACGGTGTTGCCCTCGATCCGGCCGCCGCCGCCATCGTAGACGAAGATCCCGGCTTCCTTCGAGCCCTCGATCGTGTTGCCCTCGATCCGCGGACTGGCGCCGGTGGTGACCCGGATGCCGGTGGCACCCGCTTGCAGCAGGCGGTTGCCGGTCAGCGCGCCCAAAGCACCTTCGGCGAACACCATCCCGCCGCCGCCTTCGATCAGGTTGTCGCTCAAGCTGGGATCGGCGCCGCCGCGCACGACCAGGCTGGCGCCTTCGGCATCGACGATGCTGTTGCCGCTGATCGTGCCGCGGCCGCCGGCGCTCACCACCAGGCCCGTGCCTTCCAGCCGGTTGCCGCGCACCACCGGCTCGGCGCCGTCGCGGATCAGAATGCCCGGGCCTGCCCCGCCCGCGATCCGGTTGCCCTCCAGGGTGAGCGCGGTGCCTGCGAGGATCACGCAGGGCGACGCCTCGCCTTCGCCAGCCGGGGCGCCGCGCAGATCGAGCCCCGCGATCGCGCCGGTCCGGCTCGTGACCAGGGCGCAGGGCCCGCTGTCGGGCGCCACCACGGGCGTCGCCCCCTCGAGCGCGATCAGGGTCACCGGCCGCTCGATGCGAAGGCTCTCGGCGTAGGTGCCGGGGCCGATCCTGATGATCGCATCGTCGCGCGCGCGCGCCAGGGCGCCTGCGATCGTGGTGGCATCGCCGCCGCCGGCCTGATCGACCAGCCACTCGGACTTGACGTAGCGCTCGTAGAGCGGCCAGCCGTACAGGCCCGCCGCCACGCCTGCCGCCGCCAGCGCCGCGAGGATCAGCACGAGCGGCAGCATCCGCGCGCGCCGCGGCGCGGCGGGCGCTGCGTCGCGCTGACGGTCGGCGGCCCTTGGGGCGGGACTGTCGGCGCGCGCCCGGGCGACGCGGATCGTCGGCGGGTAGTCGTCCTGTCCGGACTCCGCCCGTCCGGCGGCTTTCTCCGATCGTCGTGGCGTCGCTTCCTGCTCCGCCTGCTCGATCGCCGCGACGAGCCGCTCGCGCCAGGCCGCCACCGACTGCGGCCGATCGGCAGCCTCGGGCTCGAGCGCCCAGTCGATCGCCTCGCGCAGCGCGCGCGCCCCGTCGCGAGCGGCCGCGAGCGGCTCGCCCCGGGCACCGCCGGCCCGGATCAGGGCGGCTGCCGGCGCGCCGCCGGCAAGGGCGCGATGGCCGAGCGCGCCGAGCCCGTAGACGTCGGTCCAGGGCCCTTCGCGCCGGTCGGTGAAATACTGCTCCGGCGCGGCGTAGCCTTCGGTGACGAAGCTCCAGAGGCTGGCGGCACCGGCCTGCTCCAGCGGCAGCGCCGCGCCGAAGTCCACCAGCACCGGGCTGCCGTCCGGGCGGACCAGGACGTTGGCGGGCTTCAGGTCGCGGTGCAAAAAACCCCTGGCGTGGACGAACGCCACGGCATCGCAGAGCCGCAGCAGCAGGCGACCGAGCGTGATCGCATCCAGCGTGCCGCCGTGCTGGCCGAGAAACGCCTCGAGATCCGTGCCCTCGACCAGCTCCAGCAGCAGAAAGGGCGGCGAGGCCGCGTCATGCCGCTCCCTGAGCCGGACCACGCCCGGATGCACGAGCGTGCGCAGCACGTCCGCCTCGTTGCGCAAGAGGTCGGCGTCGAGGCCGCGCTTGACCACGACCCGCTCGCCGCTCTCGACGTCGCGCGCGAGAAAGAGCTGACCGGTCGAGCCGTGCCCGATCTCGGACAAGGCCCGCCAGCGGCCCGCAAACGTCTCGCCCGGCACGGGCCCGCTGCCTTGCCGCTCGCTATCGTGGACGCGTGGGTCGGTGCGCAACATGGCGTCCGGGCGCCGCCGGCCTCAAAGCTCGGCCCTGCTCGGCAGGGTATAGGCGAAGGCGGGCGGCCGGACCGCCGGCATCGGCACCAGCACCGTGTCGGGGCAGCTCGGGCCGACCTCGGCCAGGGCTTCCGGCCCGGCCCCCGGCGGCGGCCAGCAGTGCCAGGCGGCGGCGAGGCGGTGCCAGGCGGCGTCGCGCGCGGCGGTCCCGCCAGGCTCGCGGGCGGCTCCTCGATCAGCCAGAGGCCCGTGCTGTCGCGACAGCCGGTGCCCCTCGTCACCTGCGGCGCGGCGCCCGCGGCCTCGAGCGTTCGCACATAGGCGCGACATGGCCTCTCGGGCTCGCGATAGAAGGTGCGCTCGACCACGATGCTGCCGCCGTTGCCGGTCTCCGGGTTGCGCCAGGAGGTCTCGACATCGGTCCGCGCGGTCTCGAGCACCCGCTGCAGCACCGGCTCGAGGAAGGCGGCGTCGCGCGGATCGTCGGCGCTCCAGCCGAGGCTCGGGGCCAGCCACAACATCGCCGCGGCGATGCCGCCAGGAAGCGCTTTCCGGTGTCTCCTCGTGCTCGCCATGCGCTTCTCCATTCGGCCGTCCTCACATGTCTGCCGATCACGCCTACCGGTCGAATATAGGCCAAGGCGGCGGGGCTGGCATGGATTTGTGAGGCGGGCCCTCGCCCGGCCTGCGGCCCTGCTCGGCCGGGCGCGCCGTCGGCGCGGCGCACGCCCGCTTCGCATTGCCGTAAATGATGCTCTATATGAGGGTTGCGCCTATATATAGAGGTGTGGGCGTGAGGGAGACTTCCCGATGCATCGGACCGTTTGCTGTGTCGCGTTGATGGTCTCGGTTGCGGCGTGCTCGCATCCGTCGAACACGACCTATGGCGACAGCGAGGTCGGCGCCACCATGGAGACGGCCCAGGGCTCGGTCGTCTCGTCGCGCGTCGTCGACGTTGCCGGCGAGCCCGGCTTCATCGGCGCCGGGGCCGGCGCGGCGGTGGGTGCCGCCGGCGGCGGCCTCGCGGTCAACGGGCCTGCCAGCCTGCTGGTGGCCATCGTCGGCGGCCTGGTCGGTGCCGGCATCGGCTACATGGCCGAGAAGCAGATCGGCGATCGTGACGGCATCGAATACATCCTGCAGATGGACGACGGCCGTCTCGTCACGCTGGTGCAGAACCGCGAGGACGACGAGCAGCCGCTGCCGAACGGGACCCCGGTGCTGGTCCAGCTGAACGGCCAGTACACCCGCGTGATGCCGCATCCGAGCGCCGACCACGATGCCAAGAG
Source organism: uncultured Alphaproteobacteria bacterium (assembly GCA_963753315.1). Classification (GTDB taxonomy): domain Bacteria; phylum Pseudomonadota; class Alphaproteobacteria; order Geminicoccales; family Geminicoccaceae; genus DASUGG01. The sequence goes on along the minus strand of CAVWCI010000007.1, from coordinate 2,796 downwards.
CGGTTGGGTCGATCCCGACGCCGGGCCGCCCGCGGCCAGTGCCGGCGCCGCGCCCGACGCCAGGGACCCACTGATTCGCGGCGGCGGCGCGGTGCCTGTGCCGGGCGATCCCGATCCGACGGCGACCGGCAGCATCGGCGGCGGCCAGCAGCAGTAGGCTCGCTCATCGCCGGACCGACGCGGCTCCTGGCGTTGCTTGACCGGCCTGCCGCGCCGCGTTAGACCCCGGCGCAGCCCCCGTGGCGGAATTGGTAGACGCGGCAAACTCAAAATCTGCTTTCCGCAAGGAAGTATCGGTTCGAGTCCGGTCGGGGGCACCATCCCAAATAGCACCATTCGCACCATCAAGCCATTGAAACCAAAAAGTCTCTTGCTCTGACTGCCCTCCCAGATGTACCCATACCGTCCCACACCATCACGGACTCTCCTTACACCTAGGCCGCACCTAATGCACCTCACTGACCTCACCGTGCGCTCCCTCAGACCACCTGCGCGCGGACAAAAGGACTATGCTGACGACGCAATCCCAGGCTTGGCGGTTCGCGTTTCGCAGGGCGGGACCAAGGCGTTTACGCTCACGTACGGCTCGCCCCGGAAGCGCCTCACGCTCGGACGCTTCCCGATCATCTCTCTCGCCCAGGCCCGGGAGAAGGCGCGACAGCTCCTCGCGCACCGCACATTGCACGGCGACCGGCCACCGGCGCTCACCTTCGAGGAAGCACTAACCCTGTTCCTGCGCGTGCACTGCGCCGAGCACAACCGCCCCTCGACCGCGCTGGAGACGGAGCGCCTCCTGCGCCGGCACTTCCTGCCGACACTCGGGAAGCGCACGCTCCAAGAGATCGCCACGAGTGACATCCTGCGTATCACGGACGGGATGCTCTGGACCCCCTCGGAGGCCAACCACGCTTTCACAGCCGCTCGCACCATGTTCCGGTGGGCGACGACCCGCCGCTACATTCCACACAGTCCTATGGAGGGACTTAAATTGCCCACCAAGCCGCGGCCTCGGTCCCGCGTGCTTACACCCCAAGAGCTACGGCTTGCGTTCGCCTACGGGCGACAGACGGGCGTTTACGGTCAGATTGTCCGGCTCCTCATCCTCACCGGGCAGCGAGTTGGCCAGATCACCAACCTTCGGCCGGAATTTATCAACGGCGACACGATCACCTGGCCTGCCGAGTGCATGAAAGGGAGCCGCGAGCACACCATCCCTATCGGTACCCTGACCCAGGCGGAACTCGCGATATTCTCCATGCCGTGCGCGTTCAATAACTGGTCGAGCGCGCACACGAGCTTCCTCAAGGACACGGGCCTCCCACATTTCACGCGACATGATCTGCGGCGCTCATGGAGCACGGTGATGGCCGAGTGGACCCCGCCCCATTTGCTGTCCCGCCTCCTGGGCCATGCCGAGGGCGGCGTGCTCCCAATTTACAATCGCTATCTGTACCTTACTGAAATGCGCGACGCCATCCTGGCATTTGAGCGCTGGATCAACCGACCTTAGTTGCTAAAATGTTTCGGGGCTACCCTTGAACGGCCGACGGTGGCGCACCATCTGGTTGGTGTCCAGGGGTGAATGCGGGCCCGTCGGCGGCTCATAAGGAAGAAGAAATCCTCCTCTCTTCAGGCGCTCTCTGGCTCCCTCGGCGTTAAAATAAAAGGCAAAACTATAGACTCGAGGTCTTACTACTAGCCAAGGGAGAAAAGGCAGTGGTAAGCTCCTGCGAGTGCGAAGACCTCATGACCTTGAGGGAAGTCTGTGCGGCAATAGGATGGAGCCGAAACAAGGTCCTCAGGTGGATGGATCAAGGGCTCTTCCCACGTCCGGATTTCAAAGGCCCGTATCCAAACTCCCCGCTTCTCTTCCATCCGTCGACGGTCAATAAGTGGTGGGCGGACTGGAAGAAGAAGTATGCATGGACGCCTCCCGCTAACGACAACACGCCGCCTCTGGCGAATGACAATACGCCGGACGCGGAGCAAGCTGTCTGCCCACACTGCGGTAAGCCACAATAACGACGCACAGACAGCGTCATTGGGGCGGTTCCAAGCGGACCGCCCTTTTGCTTTCCACATGCCGCAGTCAGGGCATGCAAAGGACAGAGCGCATCAGCCACTCTTTTCCCTTGTCCTCTCCGTCGCATACTATATTACCTTTTAGACCGCAACTCACCGGATGGGAGATCACCGATGGTGAGCTAAAAACGCGCGAACGTTATCGCATCAACAAGATCGAGATGCTAAGGACATTTGCTCCTTAGAAGGGGGTAGCTGATGGCCACCGAACCCACCGACACTGAACCCACCGACGAGGAACTTCTCGAACGGAGACACAAAGCGCTTGCAAAGCAGCGCGAAAACCTTCTAGCGAATCGGGCACAGATCGACCAAGATCTCTCCAAGCTCGATATCGAGTCCAAGCGTGGGCCAACTACAAAGCCACCTTGGAAGGCAATTCAGACCATCCACGGCCGCCGGGCCCAGAGAACGCAAACCCCGGACCCCTTCCACCCGAGCCCCGCGCGGTGAACGCGCAAAGCTACGCAAGAAGCTCGCCGACCTCATTGGAAAATCCCCCGATGGTGCTACCGCCCAGGCACTCTACCGAGAACTAGGCGCAACCACTCCGCAAGAGAAGCGCCCTATCGACGCCGCTCTCAATGCCATGAAACAAGAAGGCACGCTCAAATCAAGAACAACGGCGTGGCCCGTACAAACTCGCCCAAGGTCAGCCTGGTCTTTGATACTCGGAATGCCAGGGACAAACTCGCGAAGCGCCAAACCTCACCC
>CAVWCI010000006.1:0-220029 GCA_963753315.1 uncultured Alphaproteobacteria bacterium | reverse complement strand
TGCTGCTCGGCCGCTTGCGCCCGCGCCGCGCGGCCGCCGCCCGCTGAAAACCGGCGAGGCCGCTGCCGGATCTGGTAGGCTCCGCGGCGATCGGAGCGAAGTGCATGGGCGACTTCGATCAACCCGACCCGAACGGCCGTACCGCGCACATGCTCGGCGAGCTCGAACGGGGCCGGAGCATTACGGGCGGCGGGCCTGGGCCGATGCCTACCGGTCGCTCTCGGCAGCCGATCAGGCGGCCCGCTGGAGGGCGAGGATCTCGAGCTGCTGGCGATGGCGGCGTATCTGATCGGTCGGGACGAGGACTATCTCGAGGGCGCTCGATCGCGCCCATCAGGCGCATCTGGACGCCGGCAACGCCTGCGCGCCATCCGTTCCGCATTCTGGCTGGGCCTCCGCCTTTTCTTTCGCGGAGAGATGGGCCGCGCGACCGGCTGGTTCGGCCGCGCCCAGCGGTTGCTCGAGCACGAGGAGCATGAGTGCGCCGAGCGGGGCTATCTGTTGTTGCCGGTCGTGGAGCAGCACCTTGCCGCGGGCGACCTCGAGGCTGCGTACGCGACCGCGGCTGAGGCCGCCGCGATCGGCGAGCGCTGCGGCGATGCGGACCTGATCGCATGCACCCGGCACGATCAGGGCCGGATTCGCATCCAACAGGGGCAGATCGAAAAGGGACTCGCGCTGCTCGACGAGGTGATGGTCGCAGTCACCGCGGGGGAGCTGTCGTCCCTCGTGACGGGCTTGATGTATTGCAGCGTGATCCAGGCCTGTCAGGAGGTGTACGCGTTCGGCCGCGCCCGCGAGTGGACCGCCGCCCTGGCGCAGTGGTGCGAGGAGCAACCCGAGATGGTCGCCTTCACGGGCGTTTGCCGGGTGCATCGCGCCGAGATCATGCAGCTGGGCGGCGCCTGGCAGGAGGCGATCGAGGAGGCGCAGCGCGTCCGCGAGCGTGCCCAGGGGGTCAGCCGACAGACCGCCGCCGCGCCACTCTACCAGCGTGCCCAGCGTCAGCCGGCAGACCGTCGCCGCGGCACTCTACCAGCAGGCGGAGGTGCACCGGCTGCGCGGCGAATTCGCGGCGGCCGAGGAGGCGTACAGAAGCGCGAGCCAGTGGGGCTTGGAGCCACAGCCGGGCCTGGCCCTGTTGCGGCTGGCGCAAGGACGCACCGGCGCGGCGCTCGCTGCGATCCGCCGCGCTCTGAGCGCGACAGCCGACCCGCTGCAGCGCACGAAGCTGCTGCCCGCCCACATCGAGATCGCCTTGGCGCGTAGGCGACGTCCAGGAAGCGCGCGGCGCCTGCCACGAGCTGGAGGAGATCGCGGCGGACTTTCGATACGGGCGTGCTGGGCGCAATGGCCGCGCACGCCCGAGGGGCGGTCGAGCTGGCCGAGGGCGACCCTCACGCCGCGCTCGGCTCGCTGCGCCGTGCGTTCGAGGTATGGCAGCAGGTCGAGGCGCCGTACGCGGCCGCGCGCGTGCGGGTGCTGATCGGGCTGGCCTGCCGGGCGCTGGGGGACGACGACGGCGGCGGGCTGGAGCTGGATGCGGCGAGGGCGGTGTTCGAGCAGCTGGGAGCCGCGCCCGACCTCGCCCGCATCGACGCGCTCATCCGAGGCGCGCCCTCGGACCGTCCCCATGGGTTGACCCCGCGCGAGCTGCAGGTGCTGCGCCTGGTCGCCGCCGGCAAGACCAACAAGGCCATCGCCGCCGAGCTGTTCCTGAGCGAGAAGACGATCGACCGGCACGTGAGCAACATCTTCACCAAGCTCGACGTCCCCTCGCGAGCCGCGGCGACAGCCTTCGCGTACCAGCACAAGCTCATCTGATCCGCCGAAGCCCGCCGACCGCCCTGGGTGGCATCACCCACGCGGTCTGCGTGGGACAAGATCGCGCCTGGTGATGACAAGACCGTCACGCCCATGCACACGTGGCTGGCAAACGAAGGCCTGCGCCCTGCCGGTTTGGACGCGCTTCCTTGACGTGGCGCGCCCGACTGTCAGCGATCGCGTCCTACGAAGCATGCGCATCTGCTCGCTGCGACTTCACACGCGCCAGGGGGCCCGGGACCAGCCAGCGGGAAAGAGCGCGCTGCGCCCAGGCGGCACCATGCGCCTCGAACCGTTGCTGCTCGATGGCGCGGGCGAGGGGCAGATCGCCCCGATAAATGTAGATCATGTCCGGCAGCGTGGTGACGAGGTAGAGATCCACCTCGAATCCCGGCTCCTTAAAACACAGCTCCACCCGACCGTCTTCGTTGAGGAACCACCAGTGCTGCTTGCCATCGGGCTGGTCCGTGAAGGTCAACTTGACGACACAGCGGCCGGCTCCAAATGCACCAGGTTTCACGCTCAGCTCGAGCCCCCACAGGAGCAACGTGAAACTCATCTCGTGTTTCGCCAACTCCCGCCGCGACCACCGCTGTCCCCAAATGCCGAGCCCTTCGACGATCGGCGCAAACTCCTTGCCGGCAGGCGTCAAATGGTAGGTCCAACTGCGCCCAGTGCCCGAACGGCGCCGCTCAACGATCCCTCCTGCCTCCAGCTCTCTCAGGCGGCGCGAGAGCAAGGTCGGTGATGCGAGCGGAGCGCCTCGTCTGAGCTGCGAGAAGCGCGTCGCCCCGGCCAATAGGTCGCGAAGGATGACAGCCGTCCATCGCTCGCAGAATAGCTCCGCGGCTTTGGCTATCGGGCAAAATTGGCCGTAGCTGCGCATGATCCACCTGTGCGGTCTCGCTGCGAGCATAAACGGCCGGCAGGCGCCTCGAAAGTACACTTCGTGGACTATTTTTCATCTCGCTGCACGGGGATGCTGTGGGCCGTCGCGATGGATCAACGTTGCGGAGCAGGTTGCCGTCCCGAGGCAGGAGAGGAACTCAGCATGACAGAAGCACAGGCCTTTGATCCCATCGCCTTTAAGCAGAAGACGCGTCAGGAGTGGAATGATGCCGCCGGTGGATGGCGCAAGTGGTACCACGTCGTCGAAGGCAAAGACGGCGGCCAGCGTCACAGCGCGAAGCTTGTCGCGCTGGCACGCATTCGACCGGGTGCGTCGGTCTTGGATGTCGGCGGTGGTTATGGAGAACCCAGCCTTACCGCCGCGCGCGTGGCGGGTCCCAAGGGGCGTGTTGTGTGTACGGACATCTCTCCGGGGCTTCTCGCTTTTGCCCGTGAGCGCACCAGGGAGGCTGGACTCGACAACGTCGAGTTCATTGAAGCAGATGCGGAGCAGCTCGACTTCGAGAAGGAGAGCTTCGACGCGATCGTCAGCCGGGCGCTACTTATGTTCCTGCCCGACGTTCCAAGGACGCTGACGCGCCTGCGCTCATTCCTGAAGCCAGGCGGCCGTCTTGCGGCGAGTGTGTGGGGCGACAAGAGCAGGGTCCAGTTCGCCACGGCCGGCTCGATCATCGCCGACGAACTCGGCCTGCCGCCACCACCACCGGGGCTGCCGGGGATCTTTGCGCTAGCCGATCAGCGTCGTCTAGAGAGGTCGGCACGGGAGGCCGGCTTTCAGGATGTGGAGACCGGCACCACGGCGGTGATCTTCGAGACAGAGACACCTGCGCAATTCACGGAATTCATTCGTGATGTGGCGCCGCCTTTCAGTGTTCTCTTGAAGGATCAAACACCGGACGCGCGAGAGCGCATCTGGGGAAAAGTGACCGAGGCTTACGGGCGGTTCGCGGACGCGACCGGCCGAGTACGAACCACGAATGAGGCCGTTTGGGTCGCAGGAACAAAGGAGCGCCTCGGCAGTTGATGCCATCCGTCGCTGCGTGGACGTCACCAGGCCATCGCTTGCTACTCCTCCACCAAGCAGAGACGTTCAGGAGAAAACACCTGCAAGAAACTCGGATTTGCGGCAAAGGCAAGAGTTCCATTGGGGGGAATCACCCACACCATCGCCCGGCGCAAATTGGGGTGTTCTCCCGAAGCGCGGCCTACGCCCTCTCTCGTAGCATGCTCCGCGGATCGACATCGCGGACGCGAACGGGGAGGACGCCATGGCCGAGGCGCAGGTGCAGAGGACCGCACAAGACCAAGGGCGAGACAAGGGCCGGAGACCGATTCTGGGCGAGGGCGCTCGTCAGCGGCTCTTAGCAGACATGCCCGTAACGGAACGCCGGTTGCTGTTGGCGGGCATCTCGACCGCCGTGCTGGAGGGCGGCGAAGGGCCGCCGGTCGTTTTACTGCACGGCCCCATGGGGAACGCAACCCATTGGATGGGGATCATCCCGGGTCTAGTAGCAACCCATCGCGTGATTGTCCCTGATCTGCCTGGCCACGGTATTTCGGAGGTGACCGACGATGGTCGGATCGATGCCGATCGCGTGATGGAGTGGCTGGGAGGGCTGATCGAGCAGAGCTGCGTAACACCACCGGCCGTGGTGGGACAATTGCTCGGCGGCGCCATCGCGGCCCGCTTCGCCATCGACCACGGCGACCGGCTGAGCCAGCTCGTGCTCGTGGACACGTTCGGCCTCAGAGAGTTCCAGCCGGCGCCGGAGTTCGGGCTCGCTCTGCGCGCAATTCCTCGCGCAGCCGACCGAGGCCACGCACCAGGATCTCTGGCGGTACTGCGCATTCGATCTCGATGGCTTGCGCCGGCGGATGGGGGAGCGCTGGGAGCCGTTCGAGGCCTACAACCTCGATCGCGCCCGCACGCCGAGCGTGCAGGCCGCTCTTGCCGCCCTCATGGAGCAGTTCGGCGATACCCGCGATTCCGCCCGCGGACCTCGCACGGATCGCCGTGCCCACGACCCTGATCTGGGGGCGGCACGATCGTGCGACGCCGCTTTCGGTCGCCGAGGCCGCAAGCGCGCGCTACGGCTGGCCGCTGCATGTGATCGAGAACTGCAACGACGATCCTCCCGTCGAGCAACCCGAAGCGCTGCTGCGCACGCTGCGCGATGCGCTTGGCGGCGTCTGATGGTCGGCAAGGGAGAAAGCCGCGATGACCAAAGCATTCGACGCAATCGTCGTGGGCGCGCGCTGCGCTGGCTCGCCGACGGCGATGTTGCTGGCTCGGAAGGGATATCGGGTCCTCGTGGTCGACCGCGCAACCTTTCCGAGCGACACGGTGTCCACCCACATCTTGCACCCCCTTGGCGCAAGGGCCCTGTCGAAGTGGGGCCTTCTCGATCGCCTGGCAGCGACCGGATGCCCGCCGATCCACACCTACGCCTTCGACTTTGGCCCCTTCACGATTGCTGGCGCGCCGGGCACGAGAGAAGCACCGGTCGGCTACTGCCCACGGCGGACGATCCTCGACAAGCTGCTCGTCGACGCAGCAGCTCAAGCCGGCGCGGAGATCCGCGAAGGCTTCGCCGTCGAGGAGATCCTGATCGAGGACGGACGTGCGGTCGGCATCAAGGGCCGCTCGAAGCATGGCGACTCCATCATCGAGCGCGCTCGCGTTGTCGTCGGCGCCGATGGCAGACGCTCGTTGGTGGCCAAAGCAGTTCGGCCCGAACCCTATGACGAGAGACCCCCCTTGCTCGCCGCGTACTACACCTACTGGAGCGGACTGCCGATGGACGGCAGATTCGAGACCTATATCCGCGATAAACGTGGATTTGGGGTCGCTCCAACCCATGAAGATCTGACCATGGTCATCGTCGGATGGCCATACGCAGAATTCACGGAATACAAGAAGGACATCGAAGGAAATTATCTGAAGACGATCGAGCTGGTGCCGTCTTTCGCCGATCGCTTACGCGGCGCCAGGCGGGAGGCGCGCTTCGCCGCTGCGGCCGTGCCGAATTATTTCCGCAAGCCCTACGGCCCCGGTTGGGCGCTCGTGGGTGATGCGGGCTACAACCGAGACTTCATTACCGGGCAGGGCATCATGGACGCCTTCCATGACGCCGAACTCTGCGCGGTGGCACTCGATCGGACCTTCGCCGGAACGCGACCGTTCGACGCTGCGATGAGCGAGTACCAGCGCACGCGCGATGCACGGGTAAAGGCAATGTACGAATTCACCTGTCAGCTCGCGACGCTGGAACCGCCGCCGCCAGAAATGCAGCAGCTTTTTGCCGCGGTTCACGGCGACCAGAAGGCCATGGACGCGTTCGCGCGGATGAACGCCGGGACGATATCGCCGGCAGAGTTCTTCGCGCCGGAGAACGTCAATGCGATTACGCGCCGCCGCCTAGTTATGACGAGTTCGTCACCCCCACCTACTTCGGCTTGGGAGCGGAGGTGCTGCGCCGTGCCGGCCCAGGCCTTTGCGCCAGGATGGGCATTGGTTCTTGCCATCGCCACGGAGTTCAGGCGAGCGGCTGCGGCAACGCACCGCTACGAACGACTGCAACGCATGGCGTGCGCACGCTGACGACCCTGCGGTGAGCACCGCTCGTCGGATCTACATGGAGTTCTACTCCGACCGATAGCAGATCGCCTCACCTCGTTTCCTTCTCGTCGGCCTTCCCGAGTGGCGATGGATTTTCTGCCGCCCGGCCGGCGTCGGCGTCGGGCTTGTGATGCTCGAAGGCGTGCACCGCAGCCTTCAGGGTCGGGAACCGGCGCAGCCCCGTGGCGGGAAGCCGCTGCGCGACCCAGCTCGGATTGAACGCCCGGGTCAGCGAAAGTCGCGCCCGCGCGATGCCCAACGTGATTCCCGCGCCGCCAGCTCGCTGCGCAGCTCGTCGAGGCGCTGCAGGGCGGTCGCATCGATCCAGTTGATCGGGCTGGCATCGACGACGACCCACTCCACCGGCGTCCTGGAGCGGCGGATCGCAGCACGCAGGCGCTCGCCGAAATAGTCGATGTTGAAGAACACGAGATTGGCCTCGAAGCGGTAGAGCAGCAAGCCCGGCACCGTGCTCGCCTGCGGATAGTCGGCCACGCTGTGAAAGCCGCGTAGCCCGGGCACGCGACCGAGCACGGCATCCTGTGGCCGCGATGCGACCATCAGCAACCAGGCAAGCGACAGCGCTATCGCGAGCATGACGCCAGGCAGAACGCCCAGCACCAGCACGCCGAGCGTCGTGCCGAGCGAGAGCAGCCCCTCCCGCCAGCTCATCCGGGCGAGATCGCGCAGCCCCGTGAGGTCGAACAGGCCGAGCGCCGAGACGAACACGACCGCGGCCAGGGCGGCCGTCGGCACCAGGGCGAGCGGCGCCTTGAGAAAGAGCAGGGCAAACAGCATGGTCGCGGCCGCGACGATGCTGACGAGCTGGCTCTTGCCGCCGACCGCGTTGTTGACCGCGGTGCGGGAATCCGCGCCCGTGACGGCGAAGCCCTGGGCCAGCCCCGATGCGAGATTGCTGGCGCCGAACGCGATCAGCTCCTGGTTCGCATCGATCTCGTAGTGGTTGCGGCGCGCGAAGCTCTTGGCGGTCAGCATGCCGCTCGCGAAGCTGATCAGCACGATCGCCGCGGCGTCATGCAGCAGGCTGCGATAGGTGGCGGGCTCGAACAGCCGCGATATGCGGCACCGGCAGCCCGCTCGGCAGCGCGCCGGTCACCGCCACCCCGAGCGCCGCGCAGGTCGAGCAGCGCTACGGCGCCGATGCCGGCGACCACGGCGACCAAGCGCGCCCGGCACGATCGGGGCGAGACGGCCGAGGATCAGGAGCCCGGCCAGCACGCCGAGCCCGAGCAGGGCGGTCGGCGCATGGCTCGGCCCAGATGCTGCACCAGCTCGTGCAGCTGCGCCACGAACTCGTGGCTCTCGCCCGGGTAGCCGAGCAGCTTCGGCAGCTGGCCGACGAGGATGATCAGCGCGATGCCGTTCAGATAGCCGGTGAGGATCGGCTGCGACAGGAAGGTGGCGATGAAGCCGAGCCGGGCCGCGCCGGCGATCAGATAAAGCACGCCGGTCATCAGCGTGAAGACCGGCAGCAGGGCCAGATAACGCTCCGGGTCGCCGCCGGCGAGCGGCGCCAGGCTCGCGGCGACCAGCAGGCACGTCGCCGCGTCCGGCCCGACGATCAGCTGCCGCGAGGAGCCGAACAGCGCATAGGCCAGCAGCGGGAAGATTGCCGAATAGACGCCTATGATGGCAGGCACGCCGGCGAGATCGGCGTAGGCGAGGCCGACCGGCAGCGCGATCGCCGCGACCGAGACGCCGGACAGCACGTCTTTGGGCAGCCAGCGGCGGTCGTACCGCGCCAGCGCGGCGATCCCGGGCACGAGCCGCGCCAACCGGGCGCTCCGCGCGCGACTCGGATCCTCAGCCACGCCTCGACGGCGCCACGGGGATAGGTGTGCTGCTCGCCACTCGACTGGGTCCGGCCGTGAGGCGACAACATAGCAGGCCTCCCGCTCCCGGACCAGCGTCACGCTTGACGCCGCCATACATCGTCTCGGCGCTGTTCGGCCTGTCGCAGGGCGGCATCGTGCCGAGCTACGCGCTGATCGTGCGCGACTATTTTCCGGCGCGCGAGGCGGGCGCGCGCGTGAGCCTCGTGCTGATGGCGACGATCGTCGGCATGGCCGTGGGCGGCTGGCTGTCGGGCGCGATCTACGACCTCACGGGCTCCTACCAGGCCGCTTTCCTGAACGGCATCGCCTGGAACCTTTTGAACATGTCGATCGCGTTCTGGCTGCTCATCGGCCGCATCCGTAAGATCACTGCCTGACCAGAGGATGCATCAGTACTTGCGGAGATTTCGGGTGCTGGTGGGTGGCGTAGTTGTCGAGGACGACGTGATCACCAGGCCTTCCGAGACCTGGCGCTCCATCGCGTTCAAAAGGCGGACGAACTCCTGTTTGGGGCCTTGTCCCACGACCAGTTCCAGGTCACACTCACATCGCTCGGAAAGCGTCACGTGGGAACTCCGGAATGAAGCGCCTCGCTGCCGAATTCGTACCCGCGGCGGTATTCCTGCTAGCGTTCGGCTTCCTCGCATCGTCCTCGGGATCGCGTCGGCGCACTTCAAGTTCTTCCCGCATACGCTCGTGCGCGACGGGTGGAAGGGGGCCAAGGCCGCCCACCTGATGCTGGTCGGCGAGGAGAGGGAGGGCGAGCATTCGATGAGCCGGCGGTTTGGCACGCCGGGGTGACCCACCACGACCCTGCGCAAGCCTCTAGCGGCTACACGCTCTACACCTCGACCCACGCGCCGGAAGCCATTCTGATCGACATGGGTGGCCAGGTCGTGCATCGTTGGCACGTGCCGTTCAGCAAGGTGCTGAAGAAGACGGGCGAGACCGACCGGGCCACCGAACCCGACGAAGAGGTGGCGGCCCGCGAGGTAAGGTTGCTTGCGGACGGCGATCTGCTCGTTGTTTACGACCGCCCTCACCGTACGCCTTACGGGCGGGGCTTGGCGCGGTTTGACAGCGATGGCCAGGTGGTCTGGGGCTTGGTCGAACACCTGCATCACGATGTGACCGTCGCTCCCAACGGGCGCCTGTATGCGCTCGCACACGAGATCCGCGCGGAACCGCGCGAACGTCTGCGCTGGCGTAGAGGCACCGTTCTTCGACGAGTTCCTGGTAGTCGTCTCGGCCGACGGTACGATCCTGGATCGGATCTCGATCTACGAGGCGTTCGACAGATCGCCGTTTTGCGACGCGATCACCCGGCTGGCGGACTCGACAACCCGTATGGCGACTATCTGCACCCGAATGCGGTCGAAATCGTGACGCCGGAGGTCGCGGCGCGTGTGGCCGGGTGGAAGGTCGGCCATGCTCTGGTCTCGCTGCGCGAAATGGATGCACTTGCGCTGATCGACATCGGCCGCCGAGAGGTGGTCTGGTTGCTGCGCGGCCAGTGGCACCGGCAGCATGATCCGGACCTGCTCTCCAACGGCCGGGTCATTCTCTTCGATAATCTGGGCGACTTTGCCTCCGGCGGATCGTCGCGCGTCGTCGAGGTCGATCCGCACTCGGGAGCCATCCTCTGGCAGTTCCCTCCACCCCGGCGGCGACCCTGTACTCGGAGGTACGCGGTGACCAACAGGTGCTCGACAATGGCAATGTGCTGATCACCGAAATCGACGGCGGGACGTCTGTTGGAGGTCACTCGAGCAGGCGAAATCGCGTGGGAATTGCAGAACCCAGTTGAGGTCGACGGCTACCACGCGTCCATCCTGACCGCGCACCGCGTGAAAGCCAACGACTTGACGTTTCTGGATTGAAGCGAGCCCGACGGCTCACCGCACGCGAGAGGCATTAAGAGCGGCCGCTTGGCTTGCCATCGTCATCATGACCACAGGTACAGAGATGACCTACTCAGACGTTCAGCATAGTAAGGTAAGCTTGACTGCAAGCCTCGAGCTCGAGGTCGCAGTGCTAATTCCTTGCTATAATGAAGAACCAACGATTGGCGACGTGGTGCGCGATTTCACGAACGTCTTGCCTGGCGCAACGGTGTACGTGTACGATAATAACTCCAGAGATCTCACCCCAGTCGTGGCTCAGTCGGCCGGTGCTGTCGTACGGCATGAATATCTTCAGGGCAAAGGCAATGTCATCCGCCGTATGTTTGCTGACGTTGACGCGGACATCTACATTCTTGTTGACGGCGATGATACCTATGATGTGGAGAGCACCCCAAGGATGATCGAGCGACTACTTGAAGGACCGAACGACATGGTCGCCGCCTTGCGTGTGGCTTATTTCGGCAGACGCATACCGTACTGGCCATCGCTTCGGCATCTGTGCTTTCGAAGATGGTCGCGCTGATCTTCGGAAAGCAGTTTAATGATATGCTTACTGGTTTTCGGGTAATGTCTCGTCGATTCGTAAAGTCCTTTCCTGCGCTCTCGCGCGGTTTCGACGTCGAGACCGAGCTGACAATTCATGCGCTGGAGCTCGAATTTCGGCGGTCGAGGTGGAAACACCATACCGGCCTAGACCAACAGGATCACTAAGCAAACTGCATACGTTCCGGGACGGCTTTCGAATTCTCCTCACGCTCGTCACTATGATCAAGGAGGAGCGACCGCTTCAGTTCTTTGTCTCCCTTTTTGCGTTTCTGCAGTTGACGTCATTGGCCATCGCATGGCCGATTCTCATTCGTTTCATCGAGACTGGTCTCGTACCAGACTTCCCACCGCTATCCTGGCCATGGGAATGACGCTGCTCGCCTTCCTGAGCTTAACTTGCGGCTTGATCCTTGATACGGTGACGCGCGGCCGCAAGGAGATGAAGCGGTTGCGTTACTTGAGCTTTCCGGCGCTTTGCGGGAAGCCTCCGAAAGCTGGTTCCATTAAGCATTTTGATGAGCGCGGCGCGCCCTCGGGTCGACGGGCATAGACGACAGGTTCTTCCCGAACAGGCTGGAAAAGTGCCGGTCGAGCGCGCGGCTCACGGGAAAGGCGACACGGTCATAAAGTCTCAGGGCTGAAGGGTTGATATCTCCCTCCTTATTACCTACTAACCGATACAGAAGTGTGGCTAAGAAGCCCACGCAGTCCACATAGCGGGCATCGTCGACCTGGAACCCCGCCCGACGCAGTGCCCTGACGAGAGACTGACGGCTGTAACGCCGATAGTGCCCCACCTTACGATCCATGCTCGTATACAGAATGGCAAATGCGGGTACGTAAACGAGTAGTCGTCCACCCGGCTTGAGCGTAGAAAATATTTGAAGTAAAATCAGATGATCATTCTCGATATGTTCTAAGACGTTCAATGTATAAATGAAATCAGCACTCATAGTGGGGAGTTCTGTTATGTCGTGATAAACAGTGAAACCTTGGCTCGCTAATTTTTGGCGCAGATAGGAGTCGGATTCGACGCAGACGACTTCGTAACCTCGTTCAGACATCGGTCTCGCGAACGTTCCGGTGCCAGCCCCGAAATCCACGAGCGCTTTCGTCGATTTTACATAAGACGTAACAATCTCGATTAAATGAGCATTATAGTTGGTTGCCTCCATCATGACTTCAAGATTGTCGACGCCGCTGTAGCGAAGAACTTTATCGGTGCACATCTTCGGTCTCCTCAAGCGATTTGCACCAGTGGAATAAGCGCCGGGTCGCGAAATAGTTGAAGAACAATGCCACAGCTGCCCCAATGGCCAAAGGAAGCGTCGGATAGGCTCGCATCCCCGTACTGGCATGGAGGCACAGGCTGTAGATACCTAAGTTGATGGTGGCGCCCGTGACTTGGATCCCAACATACCTCGCGTACTCGGCTACCTTGCGTTGGTTGGCTCGGTACGCGAACACCCACCGTCGATTGAGGTACCACGTGATGGTTACGGCCAGGGCGAACGACAGGCCGCGAGCCTTGTATGGATCTGCGCCCAAGCCGGCGACCAAAGCAGTGAGAACGGTCGCATCCACGACAAAGCCGATCGCCCCAACACCGACGAAGCCTGGCAACTCGAAAAGTGTTAAGCCATTCACCCGAGTCCTCGGACTGCAAAGCGCTTACAGCTGGGAGTGAGAGGTAGCGCTTAGGAGTTCCTAGCTATCAGCAGCGCATGAACCCGACGACAGGATGGGTACTGCCAGAACCGGGCTGCTGCAAGCCCTCACTGCGGACGGAGGCCTTTTGAGGGTTGCTCGGCGAGCGGATTCCACTTACACACCATCCGAGCGGGGCAGGTGGAGCGACACTCGCTCAAAGGGCGCCTTCGCGTCGGATCTTATCAGATGCAAGGACTCACGACCTCAGGCCCGTACCCTCGTTCGATCTCGGCGGCACGATCACGCGTCGGGTCACCTGTTGCGCCTGCCTGTTCGGGCTTTCTGTGGCGCCGCCCGACAGGTCTGCCGCGGGTCGCGCCACTGATCGGAGGTTGGCTCCGGACTTCGCCGGGTGGCGCGACAACGCCCGGCTCGAATGCGCCTTCCTCCGCCTGGTGCTCTCGGCTCAACGAGCGTAACCTGAACGGCTGCATCGAGGTGCTCGAGCGTGGCTTGCGCGCCGGCGCGCTCGACGAATGAGGTCACCATTCTTTGACGCCTGATGCATCGCTTCGTATCCACAGATTGGCGATCGAAGTGCCGTCGTCATGGCTCACGCAACTCGCTTGGTTGGCTGGGGGAGCGGTGCTTTTCTTGTGGCTTGCCCTCGACTGGCGCCTGCATCAGGACGAGCCCAGCTATCTCTACATAGGCGCGTACCTACCCTTCGATGCGATCATGGCGGGCGACTTCCAGCCAACCGGCATTGAAGGTCACTATTTCTCCCGCTTGCTGCACGTGCTGCTCGTGCATGCGATCACGCGTGTAACCGGGCCCGGCATTGATGCACTGGTATTGGTGATCCTGATCTATCTTGTGCTTCTGCTCGCTTCTGTCTGGTTGACCTTTCTCATCTTGGCTGAGCTGATGCCGGGGGCCGACCGTCTCGGAAGAGCCGCCCTGCTCATGGCATTCACACCGGTCTACTTGTATCTGGCTTTCACGACTTTGCCGGAGACGCCGGCGTTCTTCTTTTCGGCGCTGGCCGCCCTGGCGCTGCTGCGCTCGTTGGACGGACGGGCGGCGCTGTGGCTCGGGGTTTCGGGCGGCGCGCTTGTGGCAGTTGCTTTCTTTAAGAACAACATGGCGCTTTTGTATATCTCGCTGGTCGGCGCACTGCTACTTGTGCCTCCGTTCCCAATGTCACGGCTGAGGCTGGTCTGCCACGCCGTGATCGCGGCCGGCGGCGCACTCGTGCTGTCCTTGGCCTTTTTGTTTCTGGCCGGCATCGAACTCACGCAATACCTCGCCGTGGGTGGCGCGCTTGTTGTGCGCGATGACCCGTTTGTGGTGACCCTGCTCAACGTCGGACTCGAGGGTGGCGTCTTTTTCATCGCGCTGCCGCTCGCCTTCCTGTCTAGACAAAGGAGAAGAGCGCTCTTCTTTGGGACTTGGTTTGTCCTCGCATCTGCGCCCCTCTTCCTGGTCTTCCACTACGTGGAGTTCCGCTACCTCGCTCCCAACCTGATCGCGCTCGCGGGTCTGATCTGGCTTGCCGCCGAAGTCCTGAGACCGTACCTCATCGACTGGTGGGAGCGGCGCCGCGTGTCGCTTCTTTGTGTCGGCGGGATCGCCGTTTTCGCGGCTGCGGGCTCCAATGCTCTCGCTCTCGCCATTATGATCCATGAAGTGCGCATGGACCACCTCGATGATGTGGTGGAAAGACTTGATCATGCCTACGGCCGTGACTATGCTATCCTAGTCCCGTGGGAACTCACCGATTTCCAATACTTAAGGTTTGCCTATCCTGACCGTGCAGTCTATTCGGTGCAGACCATCTTTCCAGACGCCCCTGGTCCTGCGTGGTGGCGCCGACAGCAAGACCGTTACTACGGAAATCAGGTCATCCGATCCATCGAAGAGCTGGCCGCGCTCGATACCAACCTCGTATACCTCGGCTTCGAAGAGAACTTCTCAGTTGCGAATCTTCGGACGATCGTAAGCTACGTGCCAGTTCTCGGACTCGAGCGCCAGTTTCAGAAAGCTCAGTTCATCAACCACCTTGTCCTTAGCTGGATGTGGGACAATCCCAATGTGATGCTTACCGAGCGATTCCGGCGCGGCTACTATCAAGTTTACGACGTAAAGCTGCGCGGCTAGAAATCATCATAAGTCCAGCAACTAGGATCTGGCCCACCGAGCTTGAGAGACCAGCGGCGGGCCGCTCCGGTGCGGCCCGCCGCCGGGGTTGAATCAGGCGGCGCTCGCAGCCGGCGTCGGGAACGGCTCGCGCCAGGCCGGCATCTGCTCGAGTCGCGCATACCAGCGCGGGATCTCGGGGAACTCGTCGAGCGGCAGCTTGGCCTCGCGCGCGTGCGGCAGGAAGGAAGCGAGCGCGAAATCCGCGACCGTGAGCCCGTCGCCGACCACATGGTCCCGACCGCGCAGGTGGCTGTCCAGCACGCCCGCGAACTGCCTGAAAAAGCCCATGGCCTCGTCGATCGCCGCGAGGTCGGGCTCGCCCAGGCCGAAATGCGGCTTGATCACCCGCTGGAAGAACATGGTGCCGGCATGGCGGGAGAAATGCATGGAATCCCAGCTGATCCAGCGGATGACGTCGATCTGGCGCGCGTCCTTGGGCCACAGGTCCGAGCCCGCCTGGTCGGCGAGATAGCACATGATCGCCGCCGACTCCCACAGGCGGACGTCGCCGTCCTCGAGTGCCGGCACCTTGCCGTTCGGATTGATCGCCAGGAACGCCGGCGCCTTGTGCTCGCCCTTGGTCAGGTCGACCCGGCGGAACTCGACCGGCGCGTTCAGGTAGCGCGCCACCGCGCAGGCTTTGCGCGCGTTCGGCGTCTCGAAGTAGTAGAGCTTCATCGCGGCCTCCTCTGGCTGATCCCGGCGACTGTGCCTGCCCGCAAAATATGTTCAAGAACATATTTTGCGCCCGCGCTATGCTTGCCCGACGCAGAGCGTGAACGCGAAGGAGGCCCGCGATGCCGTATGCACCGCAGCACAAGGAGGAGACCCGCGCCCGCATCGTCGAGTGCGCAAGGCGCATGTTCAATCGCTACGGCTTCGAGGCCGTCTCGATCGACCAGATCATGGCGGGCGCCGGCCTGACCCGCGGCGGCTTCTACCACCATTTCGCCAACAAGGAGGAGCTCTACAGCGAGGCGATCGGGAGCTACGCCCGCTGCAACACGGCCGCGGAGCTGATGTTCGCGGGACCCGCGCGGCAGGTCGTGCTGCAGATGGTGAACGCCTACCTGTCGCGCCAGCATCTCGAGGACGTCGACCGGCATTGCCCGATGATCGCCCTGCCGTCCGACGTGGCGCGCGCCGGACCGGTGGTGCGGCGCACCTACGAGATGCTGCTCGGCGGCATGGTCGGCGTGTTCGAGCGCGGCGTCGACCCCGCGGATGGCGACGCGCGCCAGACGGCGCTCGCGATCGCGGCGCTGTGCGTCGGCGGCATGGTGCTGGCGCGCACGATCGAGGACAGCGCGCTTGCCACCGAGATCCGCGAGGCGGCGCGCGACCTCGCGCTCGAGATCGGCGGTCTCGGCGCAAAGGTCAGTGCGAGCGGGTCGTCAAATTGAGGCCGATGGCGCCGATCAGGATCATCGCGATGAACATCAGGCGCAGCGGGCTCGCCGCCTCCTGGAACCACAGGATGCCGATCAGCGCGATCAGCACCGTGCCGGCGCCCGACCAGATCGCGTAGGCGACGCCGACCGGGATCGCCTTGAGCGAGAGCCCCAGCAGCGCGAAGCTGGTGCCGTACAGCACGAGGCACAGCACGAACCAGCCGGGCCGCGTCATGCCCTCGGAGAGCTTCAGGCTGGTCGTGCCGACCACCTCGAAGCCGATCGCCGCGCAGAGCATGAGCCAGTTCATCGCTGCCGCCTCCTTTGCCGCATCTCGCGGCCATGGCAGCTGCACGTGGCTTCGTCAATCGGGGACCTGCGCGCGCGCCCTCAGGCCTGGCGCGCTTCCTCGCCGCGCATCTCGCGGCCGTTCGCGCCGATCAGATCCGGTCGTACGCCTTGAGCGCATCCCAGCCGAGATGCGCGACGAAATACAGGGCCGCCCAGAGGAACCACAAGTATCCGGGCGACGTGACCAGATTGATCACGCACAAGAGCGCGATCAGGAAGCCCGCGCGAATCGCCCGCTGCCGGAGCCTGCGGATTCTCGCGGCCTGGTCCGATCGGCTCGATCCGGGCTCGGCGGCCGAGGCGACCTCGCCGGCTCGCGCCCACTGTCCGGGGCGGCGCCATCGAGCCGAACCCGGAACGCGTGCACCGGCTGGGAGAGGTTCTTGACCGGCTGGTCGCCCAGATCGTCGAAGCCGACGGTCAGCTTGTTGCGCACCTGGTCGTAGACCGTGCGCGAGATGCAGATGCCGCCGGGCTCCGCCAGCGCCTCCAGCCGCGCCGCGACGTTCACGCCCTCGCCGTAGAGATCGCCGTCGTGCAGCATCACGTCGCCGAGGTTGATGCCGATCCGGAACGCCATGCGCCGGGAGTCGGGCAGGGAACGGTTGCGCCCCGCCAACTCCTGCTGGATCTCGATCGCGCACTGCGTCGCCTCGACCACGCTCGGGAAGTCGGCGAGCAGGCTGTCGCCGGCCGTGCTGACGATCCTGCCGCGGTGGCGCGCGACGAGCCCGTCGATCGCATCGCGATAGACCTGCAGCGTGCCGAGCGTCGCGGCCTCGTCCTGCTCCATCAGGCGCGAGTAGCCGTGCACGTCGGCGCACAGGATCGTCGTGAGCTTGCGTTCGACGGACTGCGCCATGCCCCCATCCGTTCCCTGGCCTGCCGGCCCGAGCCACCGCCACCCTTGCCGGTGGACCTCCTGATATCGCCGAGATCGTCCGCTGCGTACACCCCGTGCGCAACGGCGCGAGCCAGTCGGCTGCATGGCTGTCGAGACCCGCGATCGGCCTGCGAACGATGTTGCGCGGGCGGATCGCCATCGCTTTCCTCAGGCCGGCGCGACGGCGTCGTCCGGCTGCCACAGCTCGTCGAGCAACGCCTTCGCGTCCTTCAGGTCGGCGGTGTCGAACCCTTCGGTGAACCAGTCGTAGACGGGGGCGAGCAGGTCGCGGGCCTCGGCGCGCTTGCCCTCGTCCCGCCACAGGCGAGCCAGCGATGTTGCGGCGCGCAGCTCCCACAGCTTGGCCTGCTGCTTTTGCGCCGCGTCCATGGCGCGCCGAAAACACGCCTCGGCTGCCGTGCCGGCACCCTGCTGCTGCGCGATGAGGCACTGGCCCCTCAGCCGATGCAGCTCAGCCTCGAACCATCGCTCGCCCGTCCTGTCGACCATCGCCAGCCCCGCCTCCAGCAGGCTCAGCGCTTCGGCCGGTTCGCCCGCATCCTGCGCGATGCTGGCGAGCAGACCGAGAAAGTAGGTCTCATGCCAGCTCGATCCCGTCGCCCGCCGCTCAGCCAGACCCTTGCGGGCATGTGGCAATCCCTCGGCTGCCTCGCCACGTTCGGCCAGCAGATAGCCGCGCATGATCCCCGCCCCGGCCAGCCAGACCGGAAACCGCTGCTCGGCGGCAAGTGCGCTCAGCTCATCGATGATCTCCGTCAGGGCGCGGCGCGTCGCGCCCGAGCAGATGGAAAAGGCCGCATAATTCAACGAGAACGCCAGGTTGTGCGGATGCCGCAGGCTTCTGCTCCAGAGCAGCGCCTGCTCGTTCCAGTGCCGAGCCTGTTCGGGATAACCCACGATCAGCAGGGACAGCGACAGGTAGGAAAGCGCGGCGGCTCGCATGTCGAAGGCGGCGATCGATGTGAGCAGATGATGTGCCCCAGGAACATAGATGCTCAGTACTCGCTCCAGGTGCTCGCGAGCCGGACGGAACTCGCCCAGGTGGTAAAGGCACAAGCCCATGGAACGGTTGCCGACCAGCTCGCTCGCTGGATCATGCAGCTGCTCCCCGAGGCGCAGCAGATCCGAGGCGGTCTCCCGCAGCGCCGCGAAATCGCTGCGCGTCTGATGATAGGTGCTGAGGCCGCTCAGGACCGGTACCAGGGTCGTGGTGTCGCCAAGCTGCTCGCAGAGCGTCCGGGCGCGGGCGTACGCCTGCCCGGTCTCCACGGCCGCGTTCCCGACGGTGGCGACGAGCGCCGCCGCAAGGGTGGTCTGCAGCTCGAGCTCCTTGCGCGAACGTCCGGCATCGTCCGGCAGGCGCTCCAGGAGGTCCAGCCCGTTCCGCGACTGCGCGACCGCTTCGACCATGGCCGAGCGCTCCGCAGACAGTCGAGCGGCCCTCTCCCAATACAACACCGCCTTCTCGACCAGACCGGCTTCGGCAGCGTGATGGGCGAGCAGCTCCGGCCTCGACTTCGCGAGGTCGGGGAATCGCTGCTCGAGCACTTCGGCGATCCTTGCGTGCAGCTGCTGGCGCCTGGACTTGAGCAGCGACTGGTAGGCGACGTCCTGGACCAGGGCGTGCTTGAAGCTGTAGGTCGCCTCGGGCGGCACGCCGCGGCGGAATACCAGCTCCGAAGCCACCCATTGATCGAGGGCCCTGCCCAGCTCGTCAGGAGACAGCGGCGACACCGCGGCAAGCAGCGCGTGGGAGAACTCGCGGCCGATCACAGCGCCGATCTGCGCCACCTCCTTGACCGGTGCGAGGCGGTCGAGACGGGCCATGAGCGAGTCGTGCAGCGTCGTCGGGATCGCGAGCGGCGGCAGCGGGCCGGACAGCTCCCAGCGATCGCCGGCGTCGGTGAGCACGCCCGACTCCAGCACCGTCTTGGTCAGCTCCTCGACGAACAGCGGCACGCCATCGGTCCTGGCGACGATCTCTTCGAGGATCTCGCCCGGCAGCGCCTTGCCAGCGGTGAGCCGACCTACCAGGTCGGCGCCCTGGCGTCGGCCGAGACGGCCCATGGCCAGCGCCGTCACATGCGCATGGCGGGTCCAGGGCGGATGGAATTCCGGCCGAAAGGTGATCAGCACCAGGACGGGCAGCGCCCGGATGCGCTCGATCACCAGATTCAGGAGATCGAGGGTCGAGGGGTCGACCCAGTGTACGTCCTCGTAGAGATCGAGCACCGGCTCGTGCGTCGCGAGACCCGCAAGCTGGTCCACCAGCACCTGCAGGGTCCGCTGCTTGCGCATGTCCGGGGTGAGGGTCGGCGCGGGATAGCGCGTGCCGGTCGGCACCCCGAGCAGGTCCGCGAGCAGCGGCACGACGTCGTCCAGCCGATCGATCGACGGGGCGACCATCGCCTCCAGGCGGGCCAGCTGCTCCTCCACCGGCTCGTCGCGATCGAGCCGTGCCGCCCGCTCCAGCAAGCCGATCACGGGGTAGAGCGCGCTGTTGGTATGATAGGGCGAGCAGTAATGGCTGATCGGCGTAAACGGCTCGTCGCCGAGGCGCTCGCGCAGCGCCCGGACCAAGCGCGACTTGCCGATGCCGGGCTCGCCAGACAGCAGCACCACCTGGCCGTCGCCGTCCTTGGCCCAGGCCCATCGCTCGAGCAGGATGCCGAGCTCGTGCTCGCGCCCGACCAGCGGCGTCAGATGCTGGCCGTGCAACGCCTCGAAGCGGCCTTCGGCAAGCCCTTCGCCCTCCACCCGCCAGGCGGACAGCGGCCCCGCATAGCCTTTGAGGCGCTGTGGGCCGAGATCAGCCAGCTCGAACAGCCCGCCCAGCAAGCGGCGCGTTACGTGGCTGATGACCACGCTGCCGGGCGCGGCGAGCGCCTGGAGCCGGGCCGCGAGGTTCGGCGTCTCGCCCACGACCGTCTGCTCCTGCGCCGTGCCCGCGCCGATCAACTCGCCGACCATCACGAGCCCGGTGGCGATGCCGACCCGTGCTGCAAGCCGGTCACCCGCGGACGTCTCCAGCCGTGCCAGGGCCTCGACGATCGCGAGCCCGGCGCGCACCGCCCGTTCCGCCTCGTCCTCGTGTGCCTGCGGCCAGCCGAAATAGGCGAGCACGCCATCACCCATATACTTGGCGACATGCCCGTCCCAGCGCTCGACCGCCTCGCTGCAGCAGGCCTGGTAGGTGCGGATGACGGCGCCCATGTCCTCCGGATCGAGCCGCCCCGCCAGCTCGGTCGAGCCCACAAGATCGACGAACATCACGGTCAGCTGCCGCCGTTCGGCCTCGGCACGCGGTCGCGATGCTGCTCCGGGCGCCGCGGTGGAAGCGCCGAGCGGAGGTTGCGATCGGCCGGCGAGTGCTGCGATCGCCTGCAGCATCTTCTTGCGATGACCGAGGGAAACGCCGAGCTTCTCCAGGTCCTGCTCGCTCAGGTGAGGTAAAACTTCGAGATCGATGTCGTTGTCGCCAAAGGTTCGAGCGTACTGCGCGAGCCCCAAATCTTGCAGCCAGCGCGCGACGTCCGTCATCACTGACCCTCGCCCGAACCGCTTCTTCCTGAAATCGGCTCGACAATAGCTGCGACGGAACGAGCGGTCTAGAAGGCGCGACCCGGCCAGAGGTCAGGAGCGGGCGAGCGCTTCGCGGATCTCGGCGACGATCGCGTCGGGCGGCGCGTCGATGCCGACGGTGATCGCATCGGCGGGCTCCTCCAGCGCCGCGAGCTGGCTATCGAGCAGGCTCGCCGGCATGTAGTGGCCGCGGCGATCCTGGAGGCGCGCGCGGATCAGGTCCGCATCGCCCTTCAGATGAACGAAGCGCACGCCTGGCCGCCCGGCCTTCAGGATGTCGCGATAGCGCTGCTTGAGCGCCGAGCAGGCCAGCACGACGGTGCGGCCGGCATCGAGCCAGCCGCCGATCTCGCGCGAGAGCGTCTCGAGCCAGGGCCGGCGGTCGGCATCGTCGAGCGGCACGCCGCTTCGCATCTTCGCGACGTTGGCCGGCGGGTGGTAGTCGTCACCCTCGACGAACATGCCGCCGAGCGCCTTGGCGAGCCGCGTGCCGACCTCGGTCTTGCCGGTGCCGCTGACGCCCATCAGCACCACGACCATGGCAACCACGGCTTAGGCGCCGTCCACTCGGTGTGGAACGTGCCCGGCTTGTCGACGCGCTCGTAGGTATGGGCGCCAAAGTAGTCGCGCTGCGCCTGGAGCAGGTTGGCCGGCAGCCGCGCCGAGCGGTAGCCGTCGAAGTAGGCGAGCGCCGAGCTCAGCGCCGGGATCGCGACGCCGTGCCGCGTGGCGGTCGCGACGACGTTGCGCCAGGCCGGCTGCGCCCGCATCACGAGGTCGGCGAAATACGGGTCGAGCAGCAGATTGGCCACCGCCCGGTCGCGCTCGTAGGCCTCCTTGATCCGGTACAGGAAGCGCGCGCGGATGATGCAGCCGCCCCGCCAGATCGACGCGATGGTGCCGAAATCGAACACCCAGTCGTGCGCCTTGCCGGCCGCGGCCATGATGGCAAAACCTTCGGCATAGGCGCAGACCTTGGCCGCGAGCAGGGTGTCGCGCAGGGCCGCGACGAGGGCATCCCGGTCGCCCTCGAACCGCTGCGCCAGGGCCAGCCAGCACCTTGGCGGCGCGCACGCGCTCGTCCTTCAGCATCGAGAGGCTGCGGGCGCCGACGGCCGCGGCGAGCACCGGAGCCGGCGCGCCCAACTCCAGGGCCGCCGTCACCGCCCAGGCGCCGGTGCCTTTTTGCGCTGCACGATCGAGGATGATCTCGGCCATCGGCTGGCCGGTCTCGGGATCGTTCTTGCCGAGGATGTTTGCCGTGATCTCGATCAGGTAGGAATCGAGCTCGCCGCGGTTCCACTCCCCGAAGATCGCCTGCATCTCGGGATAGTCGAGGCCGAGAGCATCCTTCATGACGGCGTAGGTCTCGGCGATCAGCTGCATGTCGGCATACTCGATGCCGTTGTGCAGCATCTTGACGAAATGGCCGGCGCCGTCGGGGCCGATGTGGGCGCAGCACGGCTCGCCGTCGACCTCGGCGGCGATCGCCTCGAAGACCGGCGCCGACCCGCGCATAGGCCTCCTTGGCGCCGCCCGCCATGATCGAGGGGCCGTGGCGGGCACCCTCCTCGCCGCCCGAGATGCCGGTGCCGGAGAACAGCAGGCCGCGCTCGCGCAGGGCCCGGTCGCGCCGGATCGTGTCGGTGATAGCGGGCGTTGCCGCCGTCGACGATCATGTCGCCCGGCTCCAGCAGCGCCGCCAGCGCCTCGATCTGGCCGATCGGTCGCCTCGCCCGCCTTGACCATCAGGATGATCGCGCGCGGCCGCCGCAGCGCGCCGACCAGCGTCCTCCAGCGTCGGTGCAGGGCGTGAGCGGGCGGCCCATGGCCTCGTCGCTCGCGACGAACTCCTCGGTCCTGCTGGCGGTGCGGTTGTAGACGGCGACCGGGTGGCCGTGATCGGCGATGTTGAGCGCGAGGTTCTGGCCCATGACGCCGAGCCCGATCAGGCCGATGTCCGCTTGCGCGGTCTGTGACATGTGCCGTCCCCCGAGGCAGAGTTCGTCTGTGGCGATCGGTCCTGGCGTACTACGCCCGCCTTGCGGCTCGCAAGCCCGGCTTGTTGGGACCCGCACGTTCCGGTAGTCTCGACGCATGGCATCGCATGCCCCGCAACGCATGACGCTCGCCGCCTTCCTGGAATGGGACGACGGCACGGACCGGCATTACCAGCTGATCGACGGCGTGCCGGTCATGAGGATGCCGGCGACCGAAGCGCATGGCGAGCTGGCAGCCGCACTCATGCTCGAGATCGGCAGCCGGCTGAAACGATCGTGCCGCGTGATCAGCGGGGCCGGGATCACAGTGCCCAACCGTAGCGATACCTACTATGTCGCCGACCTCGCGGTGACCTGCGCCCCGCGGGAGCAGGGCCGGCGCATGGTCGCCGAGCCGGTGCTGGTCGTCGAGGTGCTCTCGCCTGCGGTGGGCAAGGTGGACTACGTGCGCAAGGTGGCGGACTACCGGACGCTCCCCTCGGTCGAAGAGATCCTGGTCGCCTTTCACGACGAGCGACGGGTCACCCTGCAGCGGCGTGAGCCCGACGGCTGGCGGATCGAGGACCTGATCGGCCAGGCGTCGATCACGCTCGGGGCCTGCGACGGGCCGATCCCGCTCGAGGCGCTCTATCGCG
The DNA here is from genome assembly GCA_963753315.1 of uncultured Alphaproteobacteria bacterium. Taxonomy (GTDB): domain Bacteria; phylum Pseudomonadota; class Alphaproteobacteria; order Geminicoccales; family Geminicoccaceae; genus DASUGG01. The sequence goes on along the minus strand of CAVWCI010000006.1, from coordinate 196,656 downwards.
ATCTCCTGCCCGGACCGGCCGAGCCGGAGGCGCCCTCAGGCGCTTGATGCCGCGGGCCGGACGGGCTCCGCCTCGCCGACCGGCGGCTGCTCGCGCTCGCCATAGAGCTGGTTGGCGCGGGCTTCGAACGCGCCCACCATGCGCGAGACCGCCTCGTTGAACAGCAGCCCGATCAGCTTTTGCAGGACCTTGGAGCGAAACTCGAAGTCGACGTAGAAGTCGATCGTGCAGCCGCCGTCGTCGGTTTCGATGAAGCGCCAGTGGTTGTTGAGATAGCGGAACGGGCCGTTGATGTACTCGACGTCGATCAGCGCATGCGGATGCAGCGTCACCTTGGAGACGAAGCGCTCCTGAAACACCTTGAAGCGCACCACGAGATCGGCGTGGAAGACGTTGCCGCTGCGCTTGGTGATGCGCGCGGCGGTGCACCAGGGCAGGAACTCGGGATAGCGCTCGACGGCGGCGACGAGCTCGAACAGCTCGCTTCTGGCTGTATGGCAGGTGGCGCTGCTCGGCATGGGTCGGCATCAGGCGCGCTACTCGGCGGCGGCCGCGAGCGCGGCCTGCCGGGCATCCCGCAGCCGCGCGAAATCGTCGCCGGCATGATACGAGCTGCGCGTCAGCGGCGATGCCGAGACCATCAAAAAACCCTTGGCGCGGGCCATGCGCGCATAGTCCTCGAACTCCTCGGGCGCGACGTAGCGCTCGAGCGGGTGATGGCGCGGCGTCGGCTGCAGATACTGGCCGATGGTCAGGAAATCGACGCCCGCCGAGCGCATGTCGTCCATCACCTGCCAGATCTCGCGCTTCTCCTCGCCGAGGCCGACCATGATGCCGGACTTGGTGAACATCGCGGGATCGCGCTCCTTCACCCGGTCGAGCAGGCGCAGCGAGTGGAAGTAGCGAGCCCCTGGCCGGACCGCGCGATAGAGCCGCGGCACGGTCTCGAGATTGTGGTTGTAGACGTCGGGCCGGGCATCGACGACCTTCTCGAGCGCGCCCGCCTTGCGCAAGAAGTCCGGGGTCAGCACCTCGATCGTGGTCTCGGGCGAGGTCGCGCGGATGCGCCCGATGCAGGCCGCGAACTGAAAAGCGCCGCCGTCGGGCAGGTCGTCGCGATCGACCGAGGTGATCACGACGTGCTTGAGGCCGAGCTCGCGCAGCGCCTCGGCCAGATGCAGGGGCTCCTGCAGATCGACGCCCTTGGGCAGCCCCGTCTTGACGTTGCAGAAGCTGCAGGCGCGGGTGCAGGTGTCGCCCAGGATCATCACCGTGGCGTGGCCCTGGGCTCCAGCACTCGCCGATGTTGGGGCAGGCCGCCTCCTCGCACACCGTGTGCAGCCGCTTCGCGCGCATCAGCTGGCGGGTGGCGTGGTAGCCCGGCGAGGTCGGCGCCTTGACCCTGATCCAGGGCGGCTTGCGCCTGGCTGCGACGGTCGGCGGGCTGACGATCTCGGTCATGGCCTCGACACAGGTTTGCTCGCCTCACAAGTGGACGGCCGGCACCCGGGCGTCAAGCGGCGAAGCCGGGGCGGTGCGCTGCATCCGCATAGCAGGCACCCGCTTACCAGGCGGTTTCCAGCTCAGAAGTGGATGGCGCGGCCGTAGGCGTCGAGCACGGACTCGTGCATCATCTCCGACAGGGTCGGGTGCGGGAAGATCGTGTGCATGAGGTCGAGCTCGGTCGCCTCCATCTGGCGGGCGATCGCGTAGCCCTGGATCAGCTCGGTGACCTCGGCGCCGACCATGTGCGCGCCGAGCAGCTCGCCGGTCTTGGCGTCGAACACGGTCTTGACCATGCCCTCGGTCTCGCCGAGCGCGATCGCCTTGCCGTTGCCGATATAGGGGAAGCGGCCGACCTTGACCTCGTAGCCCGCGTCCTTGGCCGCCTTCTCGGTCAGGCCGACGCTCGCCACCTGGGGCGTGCAGTAGGTGCAGGCAGGGACCTTGGTGACGTCGAGCGGATGGACGTCGTTCAGGCCCTTGATGCGCTCGACGCAGACCACGCCCTCGTGCGAGGCCTTGTGCGCGAGCCAGGGCGCGCCGACCAGATCGCCGATCGCGTAGACGCCGGGCTCGCCGGTGCGCAGCCACTCGTCGACCACGACGTGGCCCTTCTCGACCTTCACCTTGGTGCCTTCGAGGCCGAGGTCCTCGACGTTGCCGGTGATCCCGACCGCGAGCACCACGCGGTCGACCTCGAACGCCCTGCGGCTCGCCGCCGTTCGGCTCGATCTTGCCGGTGACCGTCCCGTTCGCGGCCTTGAGGCTCGGTGACCTTGGCGCCGGTCTGGATCTTCAGGCCGCGCTTCTCCAGCTGCTTGCGGGCGAACGCCGAGATCTCCTCGTCCTCGACCGGCAGCACGCGATCGAGGATCTCGACGATCGTGACGTCGGCGCCGAGATGGTCGTAGAAGCTCGCGAACTCGGTGCCGATCGCGCCCGAGCCGACCACGAGGACCGATTTCGGCATCGACTTCGGGACCATGGCCTCCTTGTAGGTCCAGATGTGCTCGCCGTCCGGCTCGAGGCCGGGCAGCGTGCGCGCCCGCGCGCCGGTGGCGAGGATGATGTGCTCGGCCTTGATGCTCTCGGTGTCCTTGCCGTCCCTGGCGACCGCGACCGTCCTGTTGCCGTCGAGCCGGCCGTGGCCCTCGAACACCTGGACCTTGTTCTTCTTGAGCAGGTGGGCGACGCCGCGGCTGAGCTGGGCGGCGACGTCGCGCGAGCGCTTGATCACCTTGTCGAAATCGTAGCCGATGCCCTCGGCCTTGAAGCCGAAGTCGCCGAGATGGTGCATCAGGCCGTAGATCTCGGCGGCGCGCAGCAGGGCCTTGGTCGGGATGCAGCCCCAGTTCAGGCAGATGCCGCCCAGGTGCTGGCGCTCGACCACCGCCACCTTCATCTTCAGCTGCGCCGCACGGATCGCCGCGACATAGCCGCCCGGGCCGCCGCCGACCACCACCAGATCGAATTCGTGCTGCGCCATCAGGAGATTCCTTCAGCCTGGTTGCGAGACAGGCGATCGGGCGCACCCCGCGGGGCGCTACAGCATCATCGCCAGCGGTTCTTCGATGTAGCCCTTGAAGGCCGCGAGCAGCTCGGCGCCGAGCGCGCCGTCGACCGCGCGGTGATCGGTCGAGAGCGTGGCGCTCATGATCGTGGCGATGGCGAGCGCGCCGCCCTGCACCACCGGGCGCTGCTCGCCGGCGCCGACCGCGAGGATGCCCGACTGCGGCGGATTGATCACGGCGGCGAACTCGCGCACGCCATACATGCCGAGGTTCGAGATCGACAGCGAGCCGCCCTGATACTCCTCGGGCTTGAGCTTCATGCCGCCGGGATCGCGGGCGCGCGCCGACAAATCCCGCATCTCGCCGGAGATCGCCGCCAGGCCCTTCTGATCGGCCTTGCGGATCACCGGCGTCACCAGGCCGTCCGGGATCGCGACCGCAACGCCTATGTCGACGTCGTGATACTGGTAGATCTTGTCGCCGCCGAACGACACGTTGGCGGCCGGGACCTTGCGCAGCGCGAGCGCTGCCGCCTTGATCACGAAGTCGTTGACCGAGAGCTTGTAGTCGGCGCCGGGCCGCTCGTTCAGCTGCTTGCGCAGCGCGAGCAGGGCATCCAGCGTGCAGTCCACGGTCAGGTAGAAATGCGGCACGGTCTGCTTGGATTCGGTGAGCCGGCGCGCGATCACCTTGCGCATGTTGGAGAGCGGCAGCTCGGTATAGGCGGCGGCCGGCGGCGCCGCCGGCGCGGCGGGCGGCAGGCGCGGCCGGGGCTTCGCGCCCGCGGCGCCGGGGCCTCGGGCCGCGCGGCCGGCGCCTTGGCCGGCGGCCTTCCTTCAGCGCCCGCTCGATGTCCGCCTTGACGATCCGGCCGCGCGGCCCGCTGCCCTGAGCGCCGCGAGGTCGAGGCCCGCCTGGCTCGCCATCCGCTTGGCGAGCGGGCTCGCGAAGATCCGGCCGGAATCGGCGCCGTTGCCGGCGCGCGCTGCCGGCTTGCCGCAGGCGCTTGCTGCCTGCGCCGCTGCGGGCGGCTCCGCGGCAGGCGCCTTCGGCGGTCGGCTCCTCCTTCGGCGCGGCGCGGGGCCTCCGCCTTCGCCGGCGGCCTCCGCCTTGAAGCCTTCGAGCGCCGAGCTGTCCTCGCCGTCCTCCAGGATCAGACCGATCACGGTGTTGACCGGAACGCCCTCGGCGCCCTCGGCGACCACGATCTTGCCGAGCGTGCCCTCGTCGATCGCCTCGACCTCCATGGTCGCCTTGTCGGTCTCGATCTCGGCGATCACCTCGCCGGCCGAGATGTGGTCGCCCTCCTTCTTGAGCCAGCGCGCGAGGTTGCCCTCGGTCATGGTCGGCGAGAGGGCCGGCATCAGGAGTTCGATCGGCATCGCGTTTCCCAGAGCTTTGCTTGCGTCAGCGCCAGGCTTCGCTTGTCTCAGCGGTAGCAGACCGCCTTGGCCGCGCCCACCACGTCCTCGACCTGCGGCAGGGCGAGGCGCTCGAGGTTGGCGGCATAGGGCATGGGCACGTCCTTGCCGCTGACGCGGTGGACGGGCGCATCGAGGTAGTCGAAGGCGTGCTCCATCATGGTGGCCGCCAGCTCGGAGCCGAGGCCGAACTGCGGCCAGCCCTCCTCGACCGAGACCAGACGGTTGGTCTTCTTGACGGACTCGACGATGGTGGCGACGTCGAGCGGGCGGATCGTGCGCAGGTCGATGACCTCCGCCTCGATGCCGGCATCGGCGAGCGCTGCGGCCGCCTCCAGCGCCCGCTCGACCATCAGCGAGAACGCGACGATGGTGACGTCGCTGCCCTCGCGCAGCACCCGGGCGCGGCCGATCGGCAGCACGAAGTCCTCGAGCTTGGGGACCTCGAAGCTGTGGCCGTAGAGGATCTCGTTCTCGAGGAAGATCACGGGATTGGGATCGCGGATCGCGGCCTTGAGCAGGCCCTTGGCATCGGCGGCCGAATAGGGTGCCACCACCTTCAGGCCGGGGCAGTGCGCGTACCAGGTGCTGTATTCCTGGCTGTGCTGGGCGCCGACCCTGGCCGCGGCGCCGTTCGGCCCGCGGAACACGATCGGGCAGCCCATCTCGCCGCCGGCCATGTACAGCGTCTTGGCCGCCGAGTTGATGATCTGGTCCATCGCCTGCATGGCGAAGTTCCAGGTCATGAACTCGACGATCGGCTTCAGCCCGGCGAACGCCGCACCGACGCCGAGCCCGGCGAAGGCGTGCTCGGTGATCGGCGTGTCGATGACCCGCCTGGCGCCGAACTCCTCCAGCAGCCCCTGGCTCACCTTGTAGGCGCCCTGGTACTCGGCGACCTCCTCGCCCATGAGAAACACCTCGGGATCGCGCCGCATCTCCTCGGCCATGGCGTCGCGCAGCGCCTCGCGCACGGTCTGCCTGACCATCTCGGTCCCGGCCGGAAGGTCGGCCTCGGGGGGCGGGGCGACCGGCGCCGCACCGTTGCCGCCGCTGACCCTCGCCGGCGCCTTTGCGGCGGCAGGTGCCGCCGGCTCGGCGGGCGTCTGCGCGGCGCTTCGGGCACCTGGTCGCCCGCAGGGGCCTGCTCGGCCGCGGAGGTCTCGGCGAGGTCGCCCTCGTCCTCGCCCTCGGCGAGCAGCAGCGCGATCGGAGCGTTCACGGCCACGCCCTCGGTGCCCTCCGGCACGAGGATCCGGCCCAAGCGTGCCCTCGTCGACCGCCTCGACCTCCATGGTCGCCTTGTCGGTCTCGATCTCGGCGATGACGTCACCGGCCGCGACCTTGTCGCCTTCCTGCTTGAGCCAGCGCGCGAGGTTGCCCTCGGTCATGGTCGGCGACAGGGCCGGCATCAGGATCTGGGTGGGCATGGCTGGTTTCGCAATTCCCCAAGGGCGAACGCCCGCTACGGCCGGGCCTCGACGTAGATGTCGGTGTAGAGCTCTTTCGGGTCCGGCTCCGGGCTGTCCTGGGCGAAGGTCGCGGCCTGGCTGACCCGGGCCCGGATCTCCTTGTCGATCGCCTTGAACTCCTCCTCCTCGGCCAGGCCCTGCTCGATCATCACCTTGCGCAGGCGGTCGATCGGATCGCGCTGCTCGCGGATGCCCTGGACCTCCTCGCGGGTCCGGTACTTGGCCGGATCCGACATCGAGTGGCCGCGATAGCGATAGGTCAGGGCCTCGAGCAGCATCGGCCCATGCTCGCGCGCGTGCCTGACCGCCTCGTCGGCCGCCTCGCGCACGGTCAGAACATCCATGCCGTCGATCTGCTCGCCTTGGATGCCGAACGCCTCGCCGCGGCGGTACAGCTCGACGCTGGCCGAGTGCACGCTCGACCGAGGTGCCCATGCCGTACTTGTTGTTCTCGATCACGTAGACCACCGGCAGGTCCCACAGAGCCGCCATGTTGAACGATTCCGCGACCTGGCCCTGGTTGACCGCGCCATCGCCGAGATAGGTGACGCAGACGCCGCCGTCCTCGCGGTATTTGTGGGCGAAGGCGAGGCCGGTGCCGAGCGGCACCTGGGCGCCGACGATGCCGTGGCCGCCGTAGAAGTGGCGGTCCTTGGCGAACATGTGCATCGAGCCGCCCTTGCCCTTGGAGTAGCCGCTGCTGCGGCCGGTGAGCTCCGCCATGACCCGGGCGGGATCCATGCCGGTGACGAGCATGTGACCGTGATCGCGGTAACCGGTGATGACCGAATCGCCGGGCTGCAGGGCGTGCTGGACACCGACCGCGACCGCTTCCTGGCCGATGTAGAGATGGCAGAAGCCGCCGATCAGCCCCATGCCGTACAGTTGCCCGGCCCTCTCCTCGAAGCGCCGGATCAGCAGCATCTCGCGATAGTAGGTAAGCAGCTCGTCAGCGTCGCGTGCAGATGCCTTACCGCCCGATACGTCAGCCTGCGATACGACAGGCTCGACCTTGCGCTGCGCGGTGGCCATGCTCTTGCTCTCCCAGCTGTGTCCGTCGGGCCGTCGCCTCCCCCGCCACGGCGCGACCGCACCGACTCCACGTTTGCGCCACCATGGGCGCTTCGGTTAAACACGATATTGCAGGCGCTGTTAAGGCTTGCTCCCACAAACCAGCCATGCGTGCAGGGCCGAGCTTCTATCGGCTCATGGTCCCTCATCGAGCAAGATGATGACGTCGAGCGGATCGGCAAGGCTCAGCTGGCGACGCGCGAGCTCGTCGATCAGGTCGGCATCGAGCCCGTCGTGGCGCAGGCGCGCGACCTTCTCCGCCAGCGCCGTCCGCTCGGCGCGCAAGGCGTCGAGCTCCTGGCGCGTCGAGGCCAGCTCGGCGTTCAGGTCTCGCCAGGCGAGCAGGCCCCGGCTGCCGGTCAGCGCATGATAGCCGAAGTAGGCCGCAAGACCGACGCCCAGGGCCACCAGCCACAGCGGCCGCTGCCAGCGGGAACCGCGCAGGAGCGCTCCGATCATCACGGTCGCCTCATCACCTCGAGCGCCGCCGGGCCGGCGTAGCGCGCCGCGTCGGCCGAGCTCTTCCTCGATCCGCAGCAGCTGATTGTACTTGGCCGTGCGATCGGATCGCGACAGCGCCCCGCTCTTGATCTGGCCGCAGTTGGTCGCCACGGCGAGATCGGCGATGGTGGCATCCTCGGTCTCGCCCGAGCGATGCGACATGACGCAGCGATAGGCGGCGCGATGCGCCATGTCGACCGCATCCAGGGTCTCGCTCAGCGAGCCGATCTGATTGACCTTGACCAGCAGCGCGTTGGCGATGCCGCGCTCGATCCCCTGCGCCAGGATCTGCGGATTGGTGACGAACAGATCGTCGCCGACCAGCTGCACCTTGTCGCCCAGCGCCCGGGTCAGCGCCTGCCAGCCGTCCCAGTCGTCCTCGGCCAGGCCGTCCTCGATCGAGCGGACCGGGTAGCGCTGGCAGAGATCCTCGTACTGGCGGATCATGCCCCCGGCATCGAGGGTCTGGCCTGCCCCCGCCAGCCTGTAGGCGCCCTCGGCATAGAACTCGCTCGCGGCGACATCGAGCGCGAACACCACCTGGTCGCCGAGTCTGTAGCCCGCTCCCTCGACGGCTTTTGCAAGAAAACCAAGCGCTTCGTCGGCATTGCTGAGATTCGGGGCGAAGCCGCCCTCGTCGCCGACATTGGTGTTGTGGCCGGCCTCGCGCAGGCTCTTGCGCAAGGTGTGGAAGATCTCCGAGCCCATGCGCAGCGCCTCGGCGAAGCTCGCGGCGCCGACCGGCATGATCATGAACTCCTGCCAGTCGATCGGGTTGTCGGCATGGGCGCCGCCGTTGATCACGTTCATCATCGGCACCGGCAGGGTGCGGGCGCCGGCGCCGCCGACATAGCGATAGAGCGGCAGCCCGAGCTGGGCGGCGGCGGCCTTGGCGAGCGCGAGGCTCACGCCGAGGATCGCATTGGCGCCGAGCCGGCTCTTGTCTGCGGTGCCGTCGAGCTCGATCATGACCTGATCGAGGGCTGCCTGCTCGGTCGCATCGCGGCCGAAAAGCGCCTCGGTCAGCTCGCCGTTGACCGCCTGGACGGCCCTGCCCACGCCCTTGCCGAGCCAGGCCGTGGCATCGCCGTCGCGAAGCTCGAGCGCCTCGCGCGCGCCGGTCGAGGCGCCCGAGGGCACGCCCGCGCGCCCGCTGGCGCCGCCGGCCAGGGTGACGTCGACCTCGACCGTCGGGTTGCCCCTGCTGTCCAGGATCTGTCGGCCGGAAATCGCGATGATCTCGGTGTCGGACATGGCGCCAGCAATCAATCCAGGCTGATCGGATGCCGCTTGCCGAGGCGGTCGAGCTCGGCGAGCACGTCGAGCAGGGCCGGCAAGGCGGCGAGCGGGATCATGTTCGGACCGTCGCTAGGCGCCCGGTCCGGGTCCTCGTGGGTCTCGACGAACAGGGCGGCGACGCCGACCGCGAGCGCTGCTCGCGCCAGCACCGGCACGAACTCGCGCTGGCCGCCGCTGCTGCCGCCCTGGCCGCCCGGCTGCTGCACCGAATGCGTCGCATCGAACACCACCGGCCAGCCGGTCGTGGCCAGCCGCGGCAGGCTGCGCATGTCCGAGACCAGGGTGTTGTAGCCGAAGCTCGTGCCGCGCTCGCACAGCATGATGCGCTCGGCACCGCCCTGCTCGAGCTTATGGGCCACGTTGTCCATGTCCCAGGGCGCCAGGAACTGGCCCTTCTTGACGTTGATCGCGGCGCCGGTCGCCGCCGCCGCCAGCAAAAGGTCGGTCTGGCGGCACAGGAACGCCGGGATCTGGAGCACGTCGACCGCCTCGGCGACCGGCCTGCACTGGTGGCTTTCGTGCACGTCGGTCAGCACCGGGCAACCAAGCCGCTCGCGCACCTCGGCAAGGATCTCGATCCCCTTCGCCAGCCCGATCCCGCGCGGGCTCCCGGCACTCGTCCGGTTGGCCTTGTCGAACGAGCTCTTGTAGATCAGCCCGAGGCCCCGCGCCATGCAGATCTCGCGCAGCGCGGCCGCGGTCTCGAGCGCATGCGCGCGGCTCTCGATCTGGCAGGGCCCGGCGATCAGCACGTAGGGCAGATCGTTGCCGATCGTGAGCTCGCCGACCTTCACGTGACGGATCATGGCGCTCTTCGCGATGCCTCAGACCAGGCGCGACTGGTCGAGCGCCGCCTTGACGAACGACGCGAACAGCGGGTGCGGCGCGAACGGCTTGGATTTCAGCTCGGGATGAAACTGCACGCCGATGAACCACGGGTGGTCCGGCAGCTCGACGATCTCGGGCAGCCGGCCGTCGGGCGACATGCCGACGAAGCGCAGGCCCGCGGCGCTCAGCCGGTTGACGTAGTTGATGTTGACCTCGTAGCGATGGCGGTGCCGCTCGCTGATCTCGTCGGCCCGGTAGATCGCGTGCGCGAGGCTGCCCGGCTCCAGCCGGCAGGGATAGGCGCCAAGGCGCATCGTGCCGCCGAGATCGCCATTCGCCTGGCGCCGCTCGATCGCCCCGCCGCGCTCCCACTCGATCATCAGGCCTACCACGGGCTCCTCGGACGGCCCGAACTCGGTGGAGTTGGCGCCCTCGATGCCGGCGAGGTTGCGGGCCGTCTCGACCACCGCCATCTGCATGCCGAAGCAGATGCCGAAATAGGGGATGCGGCGCTCGCGGGCGAAGGTCACGGCGGCGATCTTGCCGGCCGTGCCGCGCTCGCCGAAGCCGCCCGGCACGAGGATGCCGTTGACGTCCTGCAGGCTCGCGGCCGCGTCGCCCGCCTCGAACACCTCGGCATCGAGCCAGCGGGTGTGCACCCGCACGCGATTGTCGATGCCGCCGTGCGTCGAGCGCCTCGCCGAGCGACTTGTAGGCGTCCTGGAGGCCGGTGTACTTGCCGACCACGGCGATCGTGACCTCGCCGTCCGGACCCTGCAGCCGATCGACGATCTCCTGCCAGCGGCGAAGGTCGGGCTCGGCCTCGTACGGCATGCCGAAGTGCTTGAGGAGCTGGGTGTCGAGGCCCTCCTCGTGGTAGCGGATCGGCACCTCGTAGATGCTGCTGACGTCGAGCGCCGCGATCACGGAATCCGGCTGGACGCTGCACTGCAGCGCGATCTTGCGCCTGGCATCGGGCGGGATCGGATGCTCGGCGCGGCAGAGCAAAAGGTCCGGCTGGATGCCGATGCCGCGCAGCTCGCGCACCGAATGCTGGGTCGGCTTGGTCTTCAGCTCGCCGGCCGAGGCGAGGAACGGCACCAGCGTCAGGTGCAGATAGGCGACCCGGTCGTGGCCGAGCTCGAAGCCGAGCTGCCGGATCGCCTCGAGGAACGGCAGGCCCTCGATGTCGCCGACCGTGCCGCCGATCTCGCAGAGCAGGAAGTCGATGCCGTCGAGATCGCGCAGGATGCACTGCTTGATCATGTCGGTCACGTGCGGCACCACCTGGACGGTGCCGCCGAGATAGTCGCCGTGCCGCTCCCGGGACAGCACCTCGGAGTAGATCCGCCCCGCCGTGACGCTGTCGCTGCCGCGCGCCGGCACGCCGGTGTAGCGCTCGTAATGGCCGAGATCGAGATCGGTCTCGGCGCCGTCGTCGGTGACGTAGACCTCGCCGTGCTGATAGGGGCTCATCGTGCCCGGATCGACGTTGAGGTACGGGTCCAGCTTGCGCAGGCGGACCGAGTAGCCGCGCGCCTGCAGCAGCGCGCCGATCGCCGCCGAGGCCAAGCCTTTGCCCAGGGAAGACACCACGCCGCCGGTGATGAAGACGAAGCGCGTCATGGGACCGGGAGTATCGGGCAGGAGCGAAGGCAAGACAATCCTCTTGTTCGCCCGGCCGCAGGCAAGATCACCGTGGCCGCGCCCGACCCCGGCGCCGGCGCCGCCCTCGACGAGCGTGGTGGATCAATCGGCGACCGGCGCGCTCGGCGCCGCCGGCTCGGAGGGCGCTGCCGGCTCGGCGCGGCGCGGCCGGCGCGGCGGCGTCGTCGTGTCGGCGGGCACGGCAGGCCCGGCCGGCGTGCTCGGCTGGTCGAGGATCGAGCTGGGCGCGGACCGATGCGCCGCCAGGATCGCCAGCAGCAGGCTGGTGACGATGAAGGAGGCGGCGAGCACCGCGGTCACCCTGGTCAGAAGATTGGCCGAGGAGCGCCCGGTCATCATCCCGCCCATGCCGCCGCCGCCGATCCCGAGCGCGCCGCCTTCGCTGCGCTGCAACAGGATGACGCCGACCAGCGCCAGCGCGACCAACAGGTGGACGATCAGGATCATGGTGCTCATCGACGACTCGACTGGATTCAGAGGTGGTCACGCCGCGGCCCTCTGGCCTGCGCTGTATATGGCATCGAACTGACCGGCGTCGAGACTGGCGCCGCCGACCAGGACGCCGTCGACGTCGGGGATGGCCATGATCTCGCCGGCATTGGCGGGCTTGACGGAGCCGCCATAGAGCAGCCGCAGCGCCGTCGCCGCCCTCGGCCAGCGCGCAGAGGCGCAGCGCGCAGATGGGCATGCACGGCCGCGACGTCGTCGACGCTCGGCGTGCGCCCGGTCCCGATCGCCCAGACCGGCTCGTAGGCGACCACCAGGTTCTCGGCCGAGGCACCGTCCGGCAGGCTGCCCTCGAGCTGCCGGTCGAGCACCGCGATGGCCGCACCGGCATCGCGCTCTGCCTCGGTCTCGCCGACGCACAGCACCACGAGGAGGCCGGCGGCATGTCCCGCCGCGGCCTTCGCCCGCACCAGCCGGTCGTCCTCGCCATGGCCGTGCCGCCGCTCCGAATGCCCGACGATCACGAGCCGGCAGCCGACGTCGGCGAGCATCGGCGCGCTGATGTCGCCGGTGAAAGCGCCGTCCGGCGCCGGCGCGCAGTCCTGGCCGCCGAGCAGGACCGCGCTGCCGTCCAGCAAGGCGCCGATCGGCGCCAGCAGGGTCGCCGGCGGGCAGATGCCGAGCGTGCCCTGTCCGCACGGCCCTGCGCTGCCGCTCGACGAGCCGCAGCGCGAGCGCCTCGCCATCGGCCCGCAGGCCGTTCATCTTCCAGTTACCGAGCACGAAAGGCTTGGCGAAGGGCATCGAGATGTCACCAGGATCCGGGCGCTGCGGGTTGTGCGGCGCCTCTCTAGCACACGAGCCGCGCGGTTTCCAGCGCTGCCCCGGCAACAACTTGCGGGTTGCCTGTGCGATGACCGGATGCCTAGATTTCGAGCCGCAAAGCGGTCCCCCGACCGCACCGCGGGCCGAGGTCGGCCGCGCGCTCCAGCAGTTTGGCGCACGGCATGCTCAATGCGCTTCGCAAACAGGCGGGTTCCTGGGTCGTCAAGGCCCTGCTGATGCTGCTCGTCGCCAGCTTCGCGATCTGGGGCATCGGCGACGTGTTCTACGGCGGCTCGCAGAATCCCGCGGTGGCGACGGTCGGCGAGAGCGAGATCTCGGCCACCGAGCTCGCCAACGCCTTCAATCGGTCGCTGCGCAACCTGCAGGAGCGGGTCGGCGGCCAGCTCTCGCGCGAGCAGGCGATCCAGCTCGGCGTGATGCAGCAGGCGCTGCAGGACCTGATCGCCCAACGGCTGCTCGACCTGCGCGCCCGCGACATGGGCCTCGCGGTGACCGATGCGACGCTGCGCGGGCTGGTGACCTCGGACCCGATGTTCCAGGCGGCCGGAAGCTTCGATCGCGCGCGCTTCGAGCAGCTGCTGATGGCGAGCGGCCTGAACGAGGACGACTATCTGGCATCGCTGCGCCAGGACGTGATGCGCAGCGCGCTTGAGCAACGGCGTCGCGGGCGCCGCGGTCGTGCCGCAGACGCTGGTCGACGCCATGTACCGGCATCGCAACGAGCAGCGCCGCGGCCGCTATGCGGTGGTCGAGACCAGCTCGATCGCGGACGTGCCCGAGCCGACCGAGGAGGACCTGCAGGCCTATCACGAGGCGCATCAGGATCGCTTCACGGCACCGCAGTATCGGGCGCTGACCTTCATCACCCTCGAGCCCAAGGACCTGGTCGGCGAGGTCGAGATCAGCGAGGAGCAGATCGAGGCCGAGTACCAGGCGCGCCTCGAGAGCTACCGCACGCCCGAGCGGCGCACGGTCGAGCAGCTGCTGGCGAGCGATCGCGAGACGATCGAGGCGGCGGCGCGGCGGCTCCAGGAAGGCGAGAGCTTCGCCGAGGTGGCCGAGGCGATGAGCGAGGACGGCGTCAGCTTCGACGACCTCGGCAGCGTCACCCGCGGCGACCTGCCCGGCGAGCGTGGCGGCGGCGGTGTTCGAGCAGGCGGAAGGCGAGGTCGGCGGCGCCGGTCGAGAGCCCGTTCGGCTGGCACCTGTTCCGGGTGAGCAGGGTCGAGCCCGAGGTCGTCGTGCCGCTGGCCGAGGTGCACGACGCGCTGGCCGAGGAGCTGGCGCTCGCCGAGGCGCGCGACCGCCTGCCGGCGTTGGCGACGCGGCTGGACGACGAGCTTGCCGCCGGCGTGCCGCTCGACGAGGCCGCCGCGGCCGTGGGCCTGACCGCGAAGACGCTCGCGGCGGTCGACCGCGCAGGGCCGCGATGCGAGCGGCGCCGCGGCGGCCGACCTGCCGCCCTGGCCCAAGTTCCTCGAGACCGCGTTCGCGACCGCGGACGGCGAGGTGAGCCTGCTCGAGGAGACCGATGCGGGCAGCTACTTCGTGGTCGGCGTCGACAGCGTGACGGCGCCGCGCGTCAAGCCGGTCGAGGAGGTGCGCGACGCGCTGGCGGCGGCCTGGACGGCCGAGCGGCGCCTGGAGCTCGCCCGGCAGCGGGCCGAGCAGCTGGTCGCCCGCAGCGGCGTGGCATCGTTCGACCAGCTCGCCCAAGGCCTGCCCGTGACCGCGATCACGCCGGTCAAGCGGGACGATCGCGGCACGGCGCAGGGGCTGAGCCCGGCGATCGTGCAGGCGCTGTTCGCGACCGAGCCGGGCAGCATCGGCAAGCAGGTCGTGCCGACCGCGACCGGCTTTGCGATCGTCGCGACCGACGAGGTGATCGAGGCCGATCCGAGCGCCGATGCGGCAGGCGTCGAGCAGCTGCGCACGCAGCTCGAGGCCGAGACGCGCAACGACCTCTTGGCCCAGTTCGAGGCGGCGCTGCGGCGCGACTACCCGGTCGAGATCGATCCGGCGACGATCAACCGGCTGATCGATCCCGAGGATCTGGGCGCCTACGGCCTGGCCGGCTGACCGCCCATGGCCCCGCGCCCCGAGCTCGCCGAGTTCATCGACGCCTACGCCGCCGGCCGGCCGCAGGTCGTCTGGACCTCGCTGGTCGCCGACCTCGAGACGCCGGTCTCGGCCATGCTCAAGCTGGCCGAGGGCCGGCCCTACAGCTTCCTGCTCGAATCGGTCGAGGGTGGTGCTGTGCGCGGCCGCTACTCGGGCATCGGCCTCAAGCCCGACCTGATCTGGCGCTGCTGGGGCGATCGCGCCGAGGTCAACCGCCAGGCGCGCCAGGACCTGCGCGCCTTCGAGCCCAGCCCCAACCCTGCGCTTGAGCGACCTTCGCGCCCTGATCGAGGCGTCGCAGATCGACCTGCCGGACGGGCTGCCGCCGATGGCCGCCGGCCTGTTCGGCTTCATGGGCTACGACATGGTGCGGCTCATGGAGCGCCTGCCGGACGCCAATCCCGATCGGCTCGGCATCCCGGATGCGGTCTTCATGCGGCCGACCGTCATGGCGGTCTTCGACAATATCGGCGATCGCGTGGTGATCGTGACGCCGGTCTGGCCGTCGCCGGACCTGGCGCCGCGCGCGGCTTACGATCTCGCCCGCGAGCGGCTCGCCGACGTGGTCGCGGACTTCGACCGCGGCCTGCCGCACCGCAACGACTGGCGCGATGCCGCGACCCCGCCGGTGCCGGTCTCGAACGTCACGCGCGAGCAGTACCACGCGATGGTCGAGCGGGCGAAAGAGTACATCCTGGCCGGCGACATCTTTCAGGTCGTGCCCTCGCAGCGCTTCACCGTGCCCTTCGCGCTGCCGCCGTTCTCGCTCTACCGCGCGCTGCGCCGGCTCAACCCCTCGCCGTTCCTGTTCTACCTCGATTTCGACGATTTCGCGCTGGTGGGTTCCAGCCCCGAAATCCTGGTCCGGCTGCAGGACGACGTGGTGACGATCCGGCCGCTCGCCGGCACGCGGCCGCGCGGCGCCACGCGCGACGAGGACGCGCGCCTGGCCGCCGACCTGCTCGCCGACCCGAAGGAACTGGCCGAGCACCTGATGCTGCTGGACCTCGGCCGCAACGACGTCGGCCGCGTCGCCGAGATCGGCACCATGCGCGTCACCGAAAAAATGGTCGTCGAGTACTACAGCCACGTCATGCACATCGTCTCGAACGTCGAGGGCCGCATCCGCCCCGATGCCGACGCGCTCGAGGCCCTGATCGCGGGCTTCCCCGCCGGCACGGTGAGTGGCGCGCCAAAAGTCCGGGCGATGCAGATCATCGACGAGCTGGAGCCGGAGCGGCGCGGCTTCTACGCGGGCGCCGTCGGCTACTTCGGCGCCGACGGCAACATGGACACCTGCATCGCGCTGCGCACCGCCCTGGTCAAGGACGGCAAGATGTACGTCCAGGCGGGCGGCGGCGTGGTCGCCGACAGCGACCCCGAGACCGAGTACCAGGAAAGCCGCAACAAGGCCCGCGCCCTGATCCGCGCCGCCGAGGAAGCGGTCCAGTTCGCGCGCTCGGGGCCTTAGCGGTACTACAAGGCGATTGCCGAATTTGCTTGCCCGGCGCAAAAGGCGGACGCGCTTCGGTTTCTGCTCATCCTCGGGCCAGCCCAACAACTGGGCCGAGCCCTACAAGCCGCACGCCGAACGTGGCCAGCCGTTCCTTCCCGTGGGGAGTGTCGGCCGCGAACATGATCATTCACAAACTTTGCAACTCTGATTCCGCCGACCGCTTTCACCGCTGACACCGCGTCCTCTGTAATTTCACTTTATCAAGACCGCGAAGTCTCCAAGCCATTCCGTGATCCAAACAAAGTACTCGTTTCTAGGGATTGGCTCAGAACTCGGGACCACTGTATTGATAAGGTACATAGCTTCTGGTGTTGATATCATGATGTTTTCTGCTGTCACGAAGTAAGCATCATGGTGAACTCCATCTATACGAACGTTCGTCAGGGTGGTCAACGACTGACAATACACTACATTGTCAATTTTCTGGAGTCGTCGTATGTAGTAGCTAGTGCCAGGAAACATACTATTAATCACTGTCGACACCAGCAGATTGCTCGAAAGCAACAAGCCTGTCGAATCGCCCCGGTACATCTTATCAAGTAATCCGGCCGTCTCTTGATTTTCCCTACTTCCAAAATTTGCTTCATCGTATTCAACCAAAGTCTCTGTCATGTCATAATTCATTTTATTCATAACTCCCAACATATCATCGTGACTAACCCGCACCACCGAAACGAACGGAAAAAGCCTTTGAAACGGCGATGATCCGCCGTCGACTAACTTTTCCTCGATGCCTTTCCAGACATGGACTGTGGTAAATTCTCCCGGTCTGCGCAACAGCGGCATAATCGGGTTTTCTTTTCCCATAAGGTATTCAGCAAAATCGACTTCAGATAACCTGAGGTACTCCCATCTACGGTCGTCCGCAGGAGCGTAGAAGCCAGCGTCTGCATAATATCTGGCATATTTGGATAGCGATAGGTTGTTGGGATCTGAAACAAAAAAGCGCCGCACGTCGAACACATCGTTTTCACCCAGCCGGCGTTCGATAGAAACCAGCCTAGCCTCAAGCTGTCCTTTTACACTTTCATATTTCTCAGAGATGGACGCCAATTCCTGCTTCTGTTCAAGCCTAAACTGGCTCAGCTCGGCTTGATGGTTGGCGACGCTTGCGCCCAATTCTCGGTCAAAAAGGAACTTGGCCACTGTGAACGTGACGGCTCCCGCTGCGACGCAGGCTGAGGCAACGAGGACTACAATGTGATCCTTCACGCGATCGGTGAGAGAGGGTGAACCACGGCGCTTCGTTGGCATATTCATTTCTTCCATTTGCCGGCTCGTGAACCAGAGATTCCCCGTATGGCGCGGTTCGGACAACGCAAGGATATCGGAGCTTGGCGGTCTCCCGGTGTGAAGTAGTTCACACTTAAATCATATCAATCGCTGCGCTTGCCGGCCTCGCGCCGATCGCGCAGGATTCCGGCCTCGTTCCCTGCCCGCGCGCCCTGCGGGCGCGCTCTTCTGGCGGCCGGCGCACGGATTCCCACATTTGCACGGCGCAGGTTGATATCACGTTAAGGTTAGCAGGAGGTTAAGCTCGCCCGGGAGAGGCGTCGGGCACCCTTTCACCGGATCGCGGCTCGCTGCGGTGGTCCAGTCGACCGGCGGGCGAACGCGCTTCTCAGCTCCCCTCCACGGAGCCTCGACCCGACTGCGGGCGCGCTTCATGGATAGAGCCGCTCAGAAGTCGATCCGCATCACCACCCGCCTGAGGGTGGGCCTGCTGACCTCGGCGAAGCCGGCGGCGGCGAAGATGCTGCGGCTGCCGACGTGGAGCTCGCCCCAGGTGATCTCCTTCCCCGGCTCGGTGAGCATCGGGTAGCCTTCCAGGGCACGAGCGCCGCGCTCGCGGGCGAAGTCTGGAGCCAGGTTCAGCCGCGATCGCTTCGACGAGTTCGGCTCCTGGGGCGGAAAGGGCTTGACGGTGCTCTTCGACCGGATGTTCGCCTCTTCCGGGCAGAACCTTCTCCGGACCAATCGTCCTCACCCACCTGTTGCCGATGCCCTCGTTCCCTGCCCTCGTTCCCTGCCCTCGTTCCCTGCCCTCGTTCCCCTGCCCTCGTTCCCTGCCCTCGTTCCCTGCCCGCGCGCCCTGCGGGCGCGCTCTTCTGGCGGCCGGCGCACGGATTCCCACATTCGCACGGCGCAGGTTGATATCACGTTAAGGTTAGCAGGCGGTTAAGCTCGCCCGGGAGAGGCGTCGGGCACCCTTTCACCGGGTCGCGGCTCGCTGCGGTGGTCCAGTCGACCGGCGGGCCAACGCGCTTCTCAGCTCCCCTCCGCGGAGCCTCGACCCGACTGCGGGCGCGCTTCCTGGATAGGGCCGCTCAGAAGTCGATCCGCATCACGACCCGCCTGAGGGTGGGCCTGCTGACCTCGGCGAAGCCGGCGGCGGCGAAGATGCTGCGGCTGCCCACGTGCAGCTCGCCCCAGGTGATCTCCTTCCCCGGCTCGGTGAGCATCGGGTAGCCTTCCAGGGCACGAGCGCCGCGCTCGCGGGCGAAGTCGACCGCCGCGCGGGCGAGCGCGCGGCTGACCCCGCGGCGCCGGAAGCCCGCGCGGGTGACGAAGCAGGTCACCGCCCAGACGCTGGCGTCGGCCTTGTCCTCGGACCGCCCGTCCCAGGGGACGCGGCACTTGCTGCGCAGGCGCGGATAGGCCGAGCGCGCCTCGACCGCGCACCAGCCGACCGGCTCGCCGTCGAGATAGGCGACGAGACCAGTGGTGTCCTTATCCGGATGCCCGCAGCCGGTCTGCGTGCGGAGCCGGTCGGCGCGTTCCTCGACCGGAAACGAGGCCCAGGCCTCGCCGGGCCGCATCTTGTAGCGCTGGCACTGACACCTGAACGGATCGCCGCGCGTGCCGAGCACGGCCTGCAGATCCTCCCAGCTCGCCTCGTTGGCGGGCACGACGGAGAGTGCATCCTTCGCCGTCCGGGTGGGGTCTGCCATGATGCAGGAGGTTGCCCGCGCGCTGCGCGGCGGTCAACGGACGCAGATGCTCGCGATGAACGACCACTGCGGCAAGGACAGCTAGCCGTACGGAGGTGGGTTTGCTACCTAGTTGGCAGGCTTTTCGCGCCGAACGCTTCCAAACCCCTTGGGGGGCCACCGATGCTGCTGCTGCTCGATAACTACGACAGCTTCACGTACAACCTCTACCACTACCTGGGCGAGCTCGGGCAGCAGGCCGTGGTCTGGCGCAACGATGCGGTGAGCGTCGAGCAGGTTTTGGGCATGCGGCCGGACGCGATCGTGATCTCGCCCGGCCCCTGCGATCCCGACCAGGCCGGCATCTCGCTCGAGCTGGTGCGCGCCGCCGCCGGGATCTGCCCGATCCTCGGCGTCTGCCTCGGGCACCAGGCGATCGCGCAGGCGTTCGGCGGCCGCATCGTGCGCGCCGATCGGGTGATGCACGGCAAGCTCAGCGCCGTCGAGCACGCAGGGCCGGGGCATTCTCCGGGGCCTGCCGAGCCCGTTCGCGGCGACCCGCTATCACTCGCTGGTCGCGGAGCCGGACAGCCTGCCTTCCTGCCTGGAGGTGACCGCGCGCACCGCCGATGGCGTGATCATGGCGCTCGAGCACAAGGAGCTGCCGGTCTGGGGCGTCCAGTTCCACCCCGAGAGCATCGAGACCGAGCACGGCCACCAGCTGCTGCGCAACTTTCTCGAGCGCGTGCCGGCACGCGCGATCGCATGAGCACCGCGCCGAACCGGATGAAGGAGCTGATCGGCCAGGTCGCGGGCGGCCGCGCCCTGTCCCTCGAGGAGGCGCGCGACGCGTTCGACATCATGATGTCGGGCGATGCCACGCCGGCGCAGGTCGGCGGTTTCTTGATGGCACTGCGGGTGCGCGGCGAGACCGTCGACGAGCTGACCGGCGGCGCGCTCGCGATGCGCGAGCGCATGGTCAAGGTCAAAGCGCCGGCCGATGCGATCGACACCTGCGGCACCGGCGGCGACGCGTCGGGGACCTACAACGTCTCCACGGCCGCAGCCCTGGTGGTCGCCGCCTGCGGCGTGCCGGTCGCCAAGCACGGCAACCGCGCCCTGTCGTCCCGCGCGGGCTCCGCGGACGTGCTGGCCGCGCTCGGCGTCGACACCGATGCCGAGGTCGTCCATGTCGAGCGGGCGATCGCGCAGGCGGGCATCGGCTTCATGATGGCGCCCCGTCATCATGGCGCCATGCGCCACGTCGCAGGCGCCAGGATCGAGCTCGGCACGCGCACGATCTTCAACCTGCTCGGGCCCCTGGCCAACCCCGCCAGCGCCAGGCGGCAGCTGATGGGGGTGTTCGCGAAGGACTGGGTCGAGCCGCTGGCGCACGTGCTGGGCCAGCTCGGCTCCGAGCGCGCCTGGGTCGTGCACGGCTCCGACGGCCTGGACGAGATCACCACGACCGGCCCCTCGCAGGTCGCCGAGCTGCAGGGCGGCAAGGTGCGCTGCTTCGAGGTGACCCCGGAGCAGGCGGGCCTGCCGAAAGCAAGGCTCGAGGACCTGCGCGGCGCCGATGCCGAGACCAACGCCCAGGCCGTGCGCGCGCTGCTGACCGGCGCGCCGGGCCCGTTCCGCGACATCGTGCTGATCAATGCCGCGGCCGCCCTGATCGTCGCGGGCCGCGCCGATGACCTGCGTGACGGCGTCGCGCAGGCCGCGGCGGCGATCGACAGCGGCGCTGCCGATGCCGTGCTCGGGCGGCTCGTGGCGATCACCGGCGGGGCCGGCGGTGGCTGACGTCCTGGACGAGATCTGCGCGGCAAGGCGCGCGAGCGTCGCCCTGCGCAAGGCGGCGCTGCCGCTGGCGGAGCTGCGCCGGCGCCTGCCCGGCGCGCCTGCGCGCGGCTTCGAGCGGGCGCTGCGGGCGACGCTCGCCCGCGGCGAGCTGGCGCTGATCGCCGAGATCAAGAAGGCATCGCCGAGCCAGGGCCTGATCCGGCCGGACTTCGACCCGGCGGGCCTCGCGCGGGCCTATGCCGCGGGCGGCGCCACCTGCCTCTCGGTCCTGACCGAGGAGCGCTGGTTCCAGGGCGCCGACCGCTACCTCGAGGAGGCGCGCGCGGCAGCGCCCCTGCCCTGCCTGCGCAAGGATTTCATGCTCGAACCCTACCAGGTCTTCGAGGCGCGCGCGATCGGCGCCGACTGCATCCTCCTGATCATGGCGGCGCTGGACGACGAGGCCGCGGCCGAGATGCAGGGCATCGCCGGCGAGCTCGGCATGGACGTGCTGGTCGAGGTCCACGACGAGGCCGAGCTGGAGCGGGCGCTGGATCTCGACGCCCGCCTGATCGGCATCAACAACCGCAACCTCAAGACGCTGGCGGTCGACCTTCGGACCACCGAGCGCCTCGCGCGCCTCGTGCCGGCGGACCGACTGCTGGTCGCCGAGAGCGGCCTGCACGAGCATCGCGATCTCGAGCGCCTCGCCGCCGTCGGCGCGCGCTGCTTCCTGGTCGGCGAGGCGCTCATGCGGCAGGCGGACGTGCGCGCCGCGACCGAGGCCCTGATCGGTCGGGTGACCGGAAAATCGGACGCAATCGGACAGGGTGTCCGATGAGCCGGCTCACCCATTTCGACCGCGACGGCAACGCCGTGATGGTCGATGTCGGCGCCAAGCAGGAGACCCTGCGGGTCGCCACGGCGGCCGGCCGCGTGCTGCTGCAGCCGGCGACGCTCGCCCTGATCGAGCAGCGCGGCGTCGCCAAGGGCGACGTCCTGAGCGTGGCGCAATTGGCCGGAATCATGGGCGCCAAGCGCACGCCGGAGCTGATCCCGCTCTGCCATCCGCTGGCGCTCTCGGCGGTCGAGGTCGAGCTCGCCTGCTGCGCCGAGCCGCCCTCGATCGAGATCAGCGCCACCTGTCGCCTGCGCGGCCGGACGGGAGTCGAGATGGAGGCGCTGACCGCGGTATCGGTCGCCGCGCTCACTGTCTACGACATGTGCAAATCGGTCGATCGCGGCATGCGCATCACGGACATCCGACTGCGCCACAAGGCCGGCGGCAAGTCCGGCACCTTCACGGCGGACTGAGCCCGTGCTGGCGGTCGAGGAAGCGCTCGAGCGCATCGTCGCGGGGCTGACGCCCCTGCCCCCGGAATGGGTGCATCTGGGTGCGGCGCACGGCCGGGTGCTGGCCCAGGACCTGGTGGCGAGCCGCGATCAGCCGCCGCACGCGATCTCGGCGATGGACGGCTACGCGGTGCGCGCCGCCGATCTCGCCGACGGCCGCGCGACCCTGCGGCTGATCGGCGCCGCACCTGCCGGCGGCACCGGGCAGACCGCGATCGGCCCGGGCGAGACCGTGCGGATCTTCACCGGCGGACGGCTGCCGTCGGGCGCCGATGCGATCGCGATCCAGGAGAACGCAACGCCGGATGGCGACCACGTGCGGCTCGAGGGTCGCGTCGAGCCCGGCACCTATGTCAGGCCCGCCGGCCTCGACTTCAGGCGGGGCGACCTCGCGCTCCCGGCAGGCGAGCGCCTGGGCGCGCGCAATCTCGGCCTCGCCGCCGCCCTCAACCACGCCTGGCTGCCGGTCCGGCGCCGGCCGCGCGTCGCGGTGCTGGCGACCGGCGACGAGCTGGTCATGCCCGGGCAGCCGCTGGCGGCGCATCAGATCGTCAACTCCAACAGCACCACGCTGGCGGCGATGGTGACGGCGTGGGGCGGCGAGGCTCACGATCTCGGCATCGTCGCCGACCGGCCGGAGGAGCTTGCCGCGATCGCGCCGCAGCTCGGCAGCTTCGATCTGGTGGTCACGGCCGGCGGCGCCTCGGTCGGCGAGCACGACCTGGTCCGCAGCGTCCTGGGCGAGCACGGTTTCGAGCTCGACTTCTGGCAGATCGCGATGCGCCCCGGCAAGCCGCTGATATTCGGCCGCATCCATGGCGTGCCGATGCTCGGCCTGCCGGGCAATCCGGTCTCCGTCGGCGTCTGCGCGATCCTGTTCGTACGTGCGGCGATCCGGGCGCTGCTCGGCATGGATCCCTCGCTGCCGGAGGTTCCGGCGATCCTGGCAGCGCCTCTGGCGGCCAACGACCGCCGCCAGGACTACCTGCGCGCGCACGCCGTCTGGCGCGAGGACGGCCGCATCGAGGTGCATCCGGCGCCCCGGCAGGACAGCTCGATGCTCGCGGTCTTCGCGCGCGCCGCGTGCCTGATCAAGCGCCCGCCGCTGGCTCCGGCGGTCGCGGCCGGAGCGACGGTGCCGGTGGTGCTGCTCGCATCAGAACCCGTCGGCGGTTGAGCGCCGCCGGCCGCGTGCACGAGAAGATCGCAATTCTACCGTCGTATCTGTTGGAATGGAGTGCCCGATTCGTTAAGCTGCCTCTTTCCGAGGTGATTGACGCCGAACGAGAACTTCTGTAGAACATCGCCAACCAAACACGTCTGGCCTCGTCGCATCATCAAGTTCCGGGGGAGTATGAGGTGCTCACTCAGCGACAGCACCAGCTGCTTGAGTTTATCCATGGCTACATGAGCGTTCATGGCGTCCCTCCGTCCTTCGAGGAGATGCGCGACGCGCTCAAGCTGAAGTCCAAGTCGGGCATTCACCGGCTGATCACGGGACTTCAGGACCGTGGCTATATCCGCCGCCTGGCCTATCGGGCGCGCGCGCTCGAAGTGGTGCGCATGCCGGCAAACTGGCGCTCCGGGCCGGTCAACGACGCGCGCCGGCTCCACCAATGTCGTGCAGGGCCGCTTCGGCGCGCGGCCGAACCAGGCATGGGAAGACGACGGCAAGATGCGGCTGCCGCTGTACGGCCGGATCGCCGCAGGCACGCCGATCGAATCGCTGCGCGACCACACCACCCAGATCGACGTGCCGCCGCATCTGGTGCAGAACGGTGACCACTACGCCCTCGAGGTGGTCGGCGATTCGATGATCGAGGCCGGCATCCACGACGGCGACATCGTGGTCATCCAGCGCTGCGACCTGGCCGACAACGGCGACATCGTGGTCGCGCTGATCGACGACAACGAGGTCACCCTCAAGCGCCTTCGCCGCAAGGGCGCGACCATCGCGCTCGAGGCGGCGAACGCCGACTACGAGACCCGCATCTTCGGCCCGAACCGGGTCAAGGTCCAGGGCCGCCTGACCGGCCTGATGCGGACCTACTAGGCCCGGCGCATCCTGCCCGGCGCTGCTACTCTCGGATGGACGCGGTCGTCAGCGTGATCGGCGGAGGCCTCGCCGGGAGCGAAGCGGCTTGGCAGGTCGCGCGCACGGGGCTGCCGGTGGCGCTGTACGAGATGCGGCCCGGGCGCGGCACGGATGCGCACAAGACGGGCAATCTCGCCGAGCTGGTGTGCTCCAACTCGTTTCGCTCCGACGATGCCCTCAACAACGCCGTGGGGCTCCTGCACGAGGAGATGCGGCGCTGCGGCTCGCTGATCATGGCGGCGGCCGACGCCCACAAGCTGCCGGCCGGCGGTGCGCTCGCGGTCGACCGGGACGGTTTTGCGGACGCGGTCCAGACGCGCTCTGCAGGCGACGCCGCTGATCGAGATCCGGCGCGAGGAGATCGCGGACCTGCCGGACGCCGCGGCCGGCGAGACGATCATCGCCACCGGCCCGCTGACCTCGCCCGATCTCGCCGCCGTCGATCCGGGCGCTCACCGGCGAGGACGCGCTAGCCTTCTTCGACGCGATCGCCCCGATCGTGCATCGCGACACGATCGACTTCTCGGTCGCCTGGTTCCAGTCGCGCTATGACAAGGCAGGCCCCGGCGGCACCGGCGCCGACTACATCAACTGTGCGCTCGATCGGACCCAGTACGAGCGCTTCGTCACAGCACTGCTCGAGGGCGACAAGCACGCCTTCAAGGAGTGGGAGACCGCGACGCCCTACTTCGAGGGCTGCCTGCCGATCGAGGTGATGGCCGAGCGCGGGCCCGAGACGTTGCGCTACGGGCCGATGAAGCCGGTCGGGCTGACCGATCCGCGCACCGGCGTGCGGCCGCATGCGGTGGTGCAGCTGCGCCAGGACAACGCGCTCGGCACCCTGTTCAACATGGTGGGCTTCCAGACCAAGCTCACCTACGGCGAGCAGAAGCGGATCTTTCGCACCATCCCGGGCCTGGAGGGCGCGGAGTTCGCGCGCCTGGGCGGCCTGCACCGCAACACCTTCATCAACAGCCCGCGCCTGCTCGATCGCGAGCTGGCCCTGCGCGCGCGGCCCAATGTGCGCTTTGCCGGCCAGATCACGGGCGTCGAGGGCTATGTCGAGAGCGCCGCGATCGGCCTTTTGGCCGGCCGCTTCGCGGCCGCGCGGGCAGCGGGCCGCACGCCGGCACCGCCACCCGCGACGACAGCGCTAGGCGGGCTCCTGCGCCACATCACGGGCGACGCCAGCGCCGCCACCTTCCAGCCGATGAACGTCAATTTCGGCCTGCTGCCGCCGCTCGAGCCGACAGGTCAAGCGCGCCGAGCGCAAGCCGGCGCTTGGCGCGCCGCGCGCTCGCCGATCTCGACGGCTGGCTCGCGGCGCTGGCGAAGGCGGCTTAGGGCGGGCGCAGACCGACCATCTGCTGCCGTACGGAACCCCCGCCTCGATCGGTCCGTTTCAAGGAAGATCGGACAGCAGCATCGAGGCGGCGCCCTGCATGAGCAAGAACTCGCGGCCTTACCGGGTCGGCATCTCGGGCTCCTACGGCGGCCTCAATCTCGGCGACGAGGCCATCCTCGCCGGCATCGTGAGCGAGCTGCGACGTGCGCTGCCGGTCGAGATCACCGTCTTCTCGCGCGATGCGGAGGACACCAAGAAGCGCCACAAGGTGGAGCGCGTGGTGCCGGTGC
This sequence comes from uncultured Alphaproteobacteria bacterium, assembly GCA_963753315.1. Lineage (GTDB taxonomy): Bacteria > Pseudomonadota > Alphaproteobacteria > Geminicoccales > Geminicoccaceae > DASUGG01. Next base: position 170,657 of record CAVWCI010000006.1, on the reverse strand, counting down.
GCAAGCTGTCGCGCGGCGAGGTCCTGCCCGAGGTCCAGCGGCTCGACCTTTTGATCCTGGGCGGCGGCGGCATCCTGTTCGACGGCGAGGCGCAGAATTTCCTGCGCGAGGTGATGCTGGCGCACGAGCACCGCGTGCCGGTCATGGTCTACGCGGTGAGTGCCGGCCCGCTGCGCGATCCTGCGGCGCAGGAAGCGGTGCGCGAGGCGCTTGCCCGGGCAGAGGTGGTCAGCGTGCGCGAGCGCGGCGCGCGCCAGATCCTCGAGGAGATCGGCGTGCATGTCGACATCGCGGTCACGGCCGATCCGGCCCTGCTGCTGAAGCCGGAGCCGGTGCCGGCGGACGCGCTCAAGCGCGAAGGCCTGGACACCAAGAGGCCGCTGGTCGGCATGTCGGTGCGCGAGCCCGGCGCCGCCGCCCCCGAGATCAGCGAGCGCACCTATCACCAGCTGCTGGCCGACGTCGCGGACTTCATGGTCGACCGCTACGACGCCGACATCGTGTTCGTGCCCATGGAGCCGAACATGCAGCGACACCCAGCAGTGCCACGCGGTGGCCGCGCAGATGCTGCGGGCGCCGCGCGCGACCGTGCTCAAGGGCGCCTATACCTCCGGGCAGATGCTGACGCTGATCGAGCGCTTCGCCTTCGTGGTCGGCATGCGCCTGCATTTTCTGATCTTCGCCAGCCTGCAGAACGTACCGTTCGTGGCGCTGCCCTACGCTCCCAAGGTGCACGGCTTCCTCGACGACCTGGGCATCACCATGCCGCCCTTCGCGCAGGTCAGCGCCGGCCGCCTGATCGCCCACATCGATCACGCCTGGGACCGCAGGCGCCAGCTCCAGACCAAGATCCGCCGCGCCCTGCCGGCGCTCAAGGAGCGGGCGCTCGAGAGCAACGCGATCGCGGTGCGGCTCCTGAGCAAGCCGGTCGTCGGCAGCGCGCGGCGCCGCCTGAGCTCTCGCCAAAGGCCGGAGGTTCCCCTGCCCCCTCTCGATCGCCCCGCGCATCCTGCCGTGATCACCCTGCCGCCGCGGCAGGCCACGCTTGCCGCCGAGACCGACGTGCTGGTGGTGGGCGGCGGCCCCGCCGGGCTCGGCGCGGCGCTCGGTGCGGCTGACGCCGGCGCCAGCGTGATCCTCGTCGAGCGCTACGGCTTTCTCGGCGGCAACGCCACGGCGGCGCTGGTCATGCCGCTGATGTCGTTCCACACCCAGCGCGCCGCGTTCGAGCGCGCCGACGGCGCCAAGCTGTTCCCGACCGACCATGGGCCGGGCGAGCCGGTCGTCGCGGGCGCGCTCGCGCGGCTCCTTCGCCGGCTGATCGCCACCGGCGGCGCCATCACGCCCGGCCCCGCGACCGGCTACGTGGTGCCGTTCGACCCGGAGCTTCTCAAGCTCGCTGCGCTCGAGCTTCTCGACGAGGCGGGCGTCCGGCTTCTCTTCCACGCCTTCGCAAGCGGCGTGGTCGCGGACGGGCCGCTGCCGCGGCGTGGTGTTCGAGACCAAGTCCGGCCCGATCGTGATCCGGGCGCAGCGCCGTCGTCGACTGCACGGGCGACGGCGACATCGCCGCCGCGGCCGGGGCCCGCTTCGAGGTCGGCCGCGAGATGGACGGGCTGGTGCAGCCGATGACCCTGATGTTCCGCATGGTGGAGTTCGACCGCGCCGGGTTCGAGGCCTATGTCCGCGAGCATCCCGACCAGTGGCGAGGCGTGCACGGGCTCTGGGACCTGATCCGCCGTGCCGCGGACGAGGGCGAGCTCGACCTGCCGCGCGAGGACATCCTGTTCTTCGGCACGCCGCACGCGCGCGAGGTCAGCGTCAACAGCACCCGGGTGACCGGCGTGCTCGGCACCGACGTGTTCGACTGGAGCTACGCCGAGTGGCAGAGCCGGGCGCAGCTGCGCCAGATCGTCCGGTTCCTGCAGCGCCGCGTGCCGGGCTTCGAGCGCGCCTATCTGCGCCCAGAGCGGGGTGCACGCCGGCGTGCGCGAGACCCGCCGGATCCGGGGCGACTACCGGCTCACGGCCGACGACGTCCTGAGCGCGCGCCAGTTCGACGACGTGATCGCCCGCGGCTCCTATCCGGTCGACATCCACAATCCGAAAGGCAGCGGCACCATCCTCAAGCGGCTGCCCGACGGCGCGGCCTACGACATCCCGCTGCGCTGCCTCCTGCCGGAGGGAATCGACAACCTCATCGTCGCCGGCCGCTGCCTCTCCGGCAGCCACGAGGCGCACTCCTCCTATCGCGTGATGCCGATCGCGATGGCGACGGGCCAGGCGGCCGGGGTCTGCGCCGCGCTCGCGACGCAGGGCGAGGTAGCACCTCGGGCCGTTGCGGCCCGTGACGTCCAGGCCGAGCTTCTCCGCCAGGGAGCCGACCTGCACCGCGCCGCCTGACGCCTGACCAGATCAAGCCTTCGCCGCCAGGCGGCGGAGCGCGTCGGGCTGCAGGCTGAGGGTGACCACCTCCTCCTCGCGTGCGCCGATCCGCCGGTAGAAGGCGCGCCCGGCGTGGTTGGCCTCGAGCGCGTTCCAGAACAGATAGCAGCCGCCGTCGGCCTGGCAGGCACGCGCCACCGCCGCCATCAGGGCCCGGCCGACGCCGCGTCCGCGAGCCTCCGGCACCACGAACAGATCCTGCAGGTACAGGCCCCGGGCGGCGTGCTCGCTATCGTAGCTCGGGTAGAACATGGCATAGCCCAGCGTGCGGCCGGCGTCCTCGGCGAGCAGCACGCGAAAGCGCGGCCGGTCGCCAAAGCCCTGCGCCAGCACGTCCGCGACCGTGAGCCTGGCGGCGCTCTTGCCCTCCTCGCGCTCGAACTCGTGGACGAGGCGCACCAGGGTCGCCGCGTCGTCGGCCGCCGCCTCGCGAATCGTGACCGCCATCAGTCGACGAACTGGCCGAGGCGCACGGCGGTCAGGCCGGGCGTCAGGCGTCGCGACGGCATGATCAGGATGCAGTGGTCGTAGGGCGTCCGGATCGGCGTCGTGCCGTCGTAGGCGATGATCGTGCCGGCCGTGGGCACGACCTCCAGCCCCTGGAAGTCCTGCGTGAAGCGGAACGGCCCGCCGTTCACGGTGATCGCGTCCGTGACCTCGACCAGGCGCTGCCGCGACCTCTTCGGCCGCGGGCACAATCGATCCAGCAGCGCCGGCTCGACCACGTCGACGGCTTCGAGGAACCGCCGGCAGGTGGCGATCGCGACCTCGACGCTCCCGCGCGCCCAATGCTGGCCGCACTCGACCAGCATGGCGGTGCGCGGGCTCGCCGGGTCGGCGAAGGCGCCGAAGTCGCGCATGCGGGCGCCATTGCTGTGGCCGCGATCGGCGACGACCAGGTCCGGATAGCCCATGCTCGCCGCGAGCCGCCGGCCCTTGTCGCAAAGCCCGCACAGCAGGAGCGGGCGCGACGGCAGCTGCATCGAGTGCAGGTCCAAGAGCCAGTCGGCGCTCTCGATCAGCGGGCGAAGCTCGCGCGCGCGCTCCAGCTCCCGCGACTGGCGCGGCCCAGTCCAGCGTGGCCGGGTCCCAAAGGCGGTTGAAATCCTCGTCCAGGTAGCGGCTCGCCTTCGGCTGCGCCGGATCGAAGCGGCGATAGGCCTGCGTGTTGATGAACGCCAGCGACAGCCGGCCCGATCGCGGTCGGATGCCGCATTCGAGCAGCCGCAGCAGAGCCCAGGCCCCGCACAGCTCGTTGCCGTGGACCAGCGCCGTGATGACCACGTGCGATCCCGTGCTGCCGCTGTCCAGGCTCACGACGTAGGGCACGCCGGCGCTGCCCTGGGAATAGGCGGAGATGTCCGGAGCGTCGATCTCGACGGGGGGCTCGCTCATGCCGCAGGGCCGCAGCGATCGAATGGCGGCGGCAGGGGCTCGGCTCGTAGCACGGGTAACCTCACGCTTAGCGGATCGCTGGCATGGGACTATAGGCTCGGGCGCCGGAGCTGTCATGCCGTCGCAGAAGGACCGGCCCGGTCGCGCGGCGCTTGCTCACGCGACGACTGGCCATCGCCTCGATCCGGCGCATATTCATAAGAGGGGCCGGGGGCTCGGCGCCGCTTGGCGCGGCGTCGTCCTCCATCGGAGATACCGTCATGGATCCATTTCGGTGCCGCTGCCGCCGTGAATCGGGCCAGCGAAGCATTGTTGCAGCAGCAAGACTGATCGCGCTCCTCGTGCTGCTCGCCGTTCTCCCGCACCCGGTGGCCAGCCAGACCCTCGGCGAGGATACCGTCAAGGGCGTGGTGCAGGTCGATGCGATCATTCCGGCCGATGCACGCTCGGCCAGCTCGCTCGGCACCGAGCGGGTAGGAACCGGGGTGCTCATCGATGACAGCGGGCTGATCGTGACGATCGGCTACCTGATCCTCGAGGCGAGCGAGGTGACGATCAGCGGCGCCGGCCACGAGCCCGTGCCGGCAACGATCCTGGCCTACGACCACGAGAGCGGCTTCGGCTTGGTCCGCGCCAGCCAGCCCCTCGACGTCACTCCGGTCGGCCTCGGCAACTCGACCGCGCTGCAACCCATGCAGCCGCTTCTGGTGGTGAGCCATGCGGGCGAGCTCGACGCCACCGGCGTCTATCTGGTCGACCGGCGCGAGTTCGCCGGCTACTGGGAGTATCTGCTCGAGGACGCCCTGTTCACGTCGCCCCCGCACGCCAAGTTCGGCGGCGCCGCCCTGATCGACCAGCAGGGACGACTGGTCGGCATCGGCTCGCTGTTCGTCAACGACGCCGGTAAGGAGCCCGGTGGGCAGGGCAGAATGGTGCCCGGCAACATGTTCGTGCCGATCGACGGGCTCAAGTCGATCATGGGCGATCTCTTGAGCCGCGGCCGCCGCGCCGAGCCCGGACGCCCCTGGCTCGGCCTGACCATGGAGGAGCACCGCGGACGCGTGATCGTGACCAAGGTCTCGCCAGATGGACCTGCCGAGGCTGCCGGGATCGAGCCCAACGACGTGATCCTCGGGGTCGACGGCGTTCCGGTCCAGGGCCTGGGCGACCTGTATCGCAAGCTGTGGAGCCGGGGCAAGGCCGGCGTGGCGGTGCCCCTCGACGTGCTGCAGGGGATCGAGGTCAAGCCCGTCATCGTCGAATTCGGCCGATCGCTACCGCTATCTGCGGCTCGATCCGAGCTTCTAGTCGCACAGGCGCTCTCAGAAGCGGCCGAGCGCCCGATAGGCCAGCAGCCACAGCGGTGCCAGGGCCGGCTGCCTGCGAGCGCCAGCCGCAGCCCCGAGCGAGCGCAGGCCTCGGAGCTGATGGCCGACCATGACGCCCGGCAGCAGCGCCGGCAGCGCTTGGTCCGGCACCTTGCGCCGCGATCGGCGCGCCTTGCGCAGATGCGCGCGCGCACGGTCGGCGAGCTCGCGGATGGCGGGCGCGAAGGCACTTGGCGAGCTGGCCTCGCGCACGGCGTCGGACGCGATGCCGTGGCGGCCGAGCACGTCTTTCGGCAGAAAAAGCGTGCGCGTCCTGTCGAGGTCGATCTCCCGCAGGAGGTCGGCGAGGCCGATCGCGAGCCCGACCTCGAGGCCCGCGTCGCGAGCCGGTTGATCGCGCACCCCGAGCAGCTCCAAAGCCGTCAGCACCAGCCCGGAGCTGGTCGCCACGAGATGCTGCTCCAGCGCCGGCAGCGTCTCGGGGGCGGCCTGCTCGAGCTCGCGCTCGCGGGCGTCGATCGCAGCATCGAGCCGCGACCTCGCGATCGCCAGGCGCGGCCACGCATCCTGCAGCGCCTGCGCCACCGGATGGGCAGGCGCCGGATCCCCCGCGGCGATGGCATCGAGCGCATCGCGCCACCATTGGAAGCGGATCAACCCGGCCATGGGCTCGCTCACGACGTGACGCACCTTGGCGATCTCGTGGTCGAAGGCGTACAGGCCGAACAGGGCTGGGCGCACGCCCGCCGGCGCGAACAGGGTCGCGAGGTAGCGCGCCGGGCGCCTGGTCTCGGACCAGGCCGGCGCAGTAGGAAAGCGTTGCCGGGCTCAAACCAGCGCCACCAGATCGAGCGGCCGCTCGATGCCGGCGACTGCGCGCGCGTCGCGCTGCTCCAGGCGCGCGGCCGCCACGTAGCCCTGCTGCAGCGCAAGACGGTAACTCTCGGCCGTGCAGAGCGCTGCCACGCCCTCGACCTTGGTGTGCTTCTCGAGCTTTGCGGCCAGGTTCACGGGATCGCCGATCACGGTGTATTCGAGCCGGCTGCGATCGCCGATCGCGCCGAACATGACCTGCCCGGTGGCCAGCGCCGCGCCGATCGCGGGCGCCGGCAGCCCGGCCGCCTCGCGCTCGCGCGTCCAGCGCCGGGCGACCTCGATCAGGCTCTCGAGCGCGCGCAGCCCGTCGGCCGCATAGGACCTGCTCGGCCGGGTGGCGCCGAAGCTCGCGAGGATGCCGTCGCCCATGAACTTGTCGACGCTGCCGCCGTGGCGGTCGATCTCGGCGACCATGAGCGACTGGTAGGCCGAAAGAAGCTCCATCACGGCCCGCGGCTCGAGCCGGTGCGAGAGCAGCGTGAAGCCGCGCAGGTCGATCATCAGGATCGCGGCATCGCGCGCCTCCGCCTGACCGGGCTCGATGGTCGCCTCCATCGCCCGGATGCGGCCGGCGACGTCGGGCGCGAAGAAGCGCGACAGCTCGCTCGCCGCCAGCTGCTCGGTCGTGGCCCGGATCAGCAGCTTGCGCGCGCGCAGCAGCGCCAGGGCCAGGATCGCCGTCACGATCAGGATCGAGAGCACCTTGTCGACCTCGGCGCCCAGCAGAACATCGTACGACATGGCGTAGGTGGCGAAGCTGTGGGTGATCGTGGCGCCGCCGTCGGCGAGCACGGCGTAGGCGACGACCACCAGCCAGCCGACAGCACCGGTGGTCCCTGCGAGCAGGACCAGGCCCGGCTCGAAGCGCAGCGTGCGCAAGGCGATCAGGATGAAGACATACATCAGCGTGGTCGCCTTGAGGTAGATCGGCGCGGGCTCCTGGTATTGCAGATGGAAGCTCCAGATGGTCACCATCAGCACCGTGATGTCGACGATCACGGAGAGCGCCAGGAACCACGCCGGCAGCCGCCGGCGCCAGGCGAGCCAGAGGCGCAGCAGCGTGAATGCGGTATAGGCGCCGAGCGTCCACGGCACCGGCTCGAACGGCACCTCGGGCGGAAACGCCTTGGGCGCCACCGTGTAGACCAGGGCGAACAGACCGATCGCCACGAGCTGGATCAGGCTCACCAGGATCTCGCTCGCTTCCTGCTCCTGCGCGAGCACCTGTTGCACGCGCTCCGGGATGCGCGGCGGCGTCGGCGGCCCCACCACGAACTGCGCCCAGCGCCGTAAAGGCGTCGATGGAATGCCGCTCCGTGACGGCGAGTGGTCCGGTCATGCTGCATCCTCGACAGGTATGCGGGATATGGTGGCCGGCCGCGACGTGTCGAGCGGCCAATGTGCGACGCCTCCGGCCGCTCGCGGCTTCGGAACTCCGGCTTGGCATCGCCGTTTGCATTCGACGAGCCAACCACGTATCTAGCGGGGCATCGAACACCGCTCTTGCAGCGGGACATCGAGCACCGTTCTGCTGGCAACCTGCGCGAGGCGAGGATCCCATGGCATTCGAACTCCCTGACCTGCCCTACCCCTACGAGGCGCTCGAGCCCTACATGTCGTCCAAGACCTTGCATCTGCACCACGACAAGCACCACCAGACCTATGTGACCAACCTCAACAACCTGATCGAGGACACGGACCTCGCGAAGGCGCCGCTCGAGGAGATCGTGCGGGCGTCCGCCAAGGATCCGACCAAGGCCGGCGTCTTCAACAATGCCGGCCAGCACTGGAACCACGTGCTGTTCTGGAAGGTGATGAAGCGCGGTGGCGGTGGTGCGCCCGGCGGCGAGCTGGCCCGGCGCATCGACGACGCATTCGGCAATCTCGAAGCCTTCAAGGATCAGTTCAAGACCGCCGCGGCGACCCAGTTCGGCAGCGGTTGGGCCTGGCTGGCGCTGGATGGCGACACGCTCAAGGTGGTCAAGACCCCGAACGGCGCCAATCCGCTGGTCGACGGCATGACGCCGCTGCTCGGCATCGACGTCTGGGAGCACGCCTACTACCTGGATTACGAGAACCGCCGCCCGGAGTACGTGGCCGCGTTCCTGAACCATCTGGTCAACTGGGAAGCGGTCGAGGCGAATCTGCAGCAGGCGCTCTGATCCGCCTGCCTGCGCCCGGGCCGCCACGGCGGCCCAAGTCCCGGGTCGCCACGGCGACTCCAAGTGAACGAGCAAACTGCAAGGAGGGAGCTGCAAGCATTCGGGGTGACCCGAGGAGAGAATGCGATGAACCTCATGCCGCTGCCGCGGATGCTGGCCGTCTCGGTCCTGTGTGCTGGCCTCGGGCTGCGCGGCGACCAGCACCGGCCTCGGCAAGCGCAATCTCGAGGTTCAGACCAAGATGACCGACACCATCTTCCTCGAGCCCGTGTCACCCCATGATCGCACGGTCCTGGTCCAGGTGCGCAACACCTCCGACCGGGCCGAGTTCGACATCGCCCCGGCGGTCGAGGCATCGATCGCCGAGCGCGGCTATCGGATCGTGCGAGCGGCCGGAGGACGCGCGCTACCTGCTCCAGGCGAACGTGCTGCAGGTGGGCGTGGTATCGCCAACCGCCGCCGAGCAGACCTTCGCGGGCGGCTTCGGCGGCACCCTGATCGGCGGTGCCGCCGGCGTCGCCGGTGCGCAGGATCGCCAGCGACGACACCCGCGCGCTGATCGCAGGCGGCCTGGTCGGGGCCGCCACCTCGAGCGTCGTCGACGCGCTGATCGAGGACGTGACCTACACCATCGTCACCGATGTGCAGATCTCCGAGCGCGCCGGCGAGGGCGTGGTGGTCACCGAGCGGCTCGAGCAGAACCTGCGCCAGGGCACGGGCGCGCGCATCATCTCGGCGACCCAGACCCACGACTGGAAGCGCTACCAGACGCGGATCATGAGCACCGCCAATCGCACCAACCTCGATTTCGAGGACGCAGCGCCGCAGCTGGTCGACGGCCTCACCCGCTCGATCGCCGGCATCTTCTGATCGAGCGCGCGGCCTGCGACTGCCCGCCTCGCCGGCGTCGTCGAGGCCCAGAAGGGTCGCGTTGCCGCCGATCGCGGCGGTATTGACGCTGACCGTGCGCTCGGTCGCAAAGCGCGGCAGATAGTGCGGGCCGCCGGCTTTCGGCCCGGTGCCGGAAAGCCCCTCGCCGCCGAACGGCTGCACGCCCACCACCGCGCCGATCATGTTGCGGTTGACATAGAGATTGCCGACCCGGGCGCGCGCGATCACGTGCTGCACGGTATGCTCGACGCGGCTGTGCACGCCGAGCGTGAGGCCGTAGCCGGTCGCGTTGACCGCATCGAGCATCGCATCCAGCCGGTCGCCGGCAAAGTGGATGACGTGCAGGATGGGGCCGAAGACCTCGCCCGGGAGCTGGTCGATGCTCTCGATCGCGAAGGCCTGCGGCGCGAAGAAGCAGCCGCGCTCCAGGCCCGGATCGAGCGGCACGCGGCGGATCAGGCGCGCCTCGCGCTGCATGCGCCCGGCGTGCGCGGCAAGACGCTCGCGGGCCGGCTCGTCGATCACCGGCCCGACATCGGTCGCGAGCAGCCCCGGATCGCCGACCCGCAGCTCGTCCATGGCGCCGGCGAGCATGCGCTCGACCCGCGCCGCGATCGTATCCTGCAGGCAGAGCACGCGCAGCGCCGAGCAGCGCTGACCGGCGGAGCGGAAAGCCGAATCCAGGACGTCGGCGACCACCTGCTCGGGCAAGGCCGAGGAATCCACCAGCATGACGTTCTGGCCGCCGGTCTCGGCGATCAGCGGCACGATCGGGCCATCCTTGGCCGCGAGCGCGCGATTGATGGCGCGGCTGACCTCGGTCGAGCCGGTGAACGCGACGCCCGCGATCCCAGGCGCCTCGACCAGCCGCTCGCCCACCGCAGCACCGCCCGGCAGCATCACCAGCGCATCCTTCGGCACGCCGGCGCGATGCAGCAGCGCCACCGCCCTGGCGGCGATCATCGGCGTCTGCGGCGCGGGCTTGGCGACCACCGCGTTGCCGACCACGAGCGCCGCCGCCACCTGGCCCGTGAAGATCGCGAGCGGAAAGTTCCAGGGGCTGATCGTCACGAACACGCCGCGGCCATGCAGCCCCAGCACGTTGCTCTCGCCGGTGGGTCCCGGCAGATCCCGGTGCTCGAGCCGGCGTGCCTGGGCGGCGTAGTAGCGCAGGAAGTCGACCGCCTCGCGGACCTCGGACACGGCGTCGCACCAGCGTCTTGCCGCCCTCCCGCACGCAGCACGCCATGAGCTCGGCGGCATGCTCCTCGTAGAGGTCGGCGGCGCGCAGAAGGCAAGCGCAGCGCCGCTCCAGGGGCGTGCGGTCCCAGCGCTCGAAACCCGCCGCGCGCGACCGCCAGCGCCCGATCGACATCGGCCGGACCTGCCTCGACCACGGCACCGATCACCCGCGAGCGATCGGCCGGATCGAGCAGATCCCTGGCCGTCCCTTCGGCCGGCACCGTCGGCGCCGCCACGAAGTCGGGCGCAAAAGCGGCGTTCATGGCGCGTCCGCCAGCGCCTCGAGCGCCTGCGGGTCGCGCAGATCGATGCCCCTGGCGTTGGGCCGGTCCGGCCCGTAGAGATCGCGGGGATGCACGATCTTTGGATGCGGCGTGCCGCCGAGCGCCGCGAGCCGCCTCGCAGGGTCCTCGACCAGGCGCTCGATCGGGATGGCGGCGTCCATCAGCTGGTTGACGAACGAGGTGTTGGCGCCGTTCTCCAGCAGACGGCGCACCAGGTAGGGCAGAAGGTCGTTGTGGCTGCCGACGGGCGCGTAGACCCGGCACGCGATGGCATCGTCGGCCCCGATCAGCGAGCCGTAGAGCGCCTCCGCCATGCCGTGCAGGCGCTGGAACTCGAGATCGCGCCGCGCGCCGGCAAGCTCGACGATGCTGGCGATGGTATGCGCGTTGTGGGTCGCGAACTGCGGGTAGAAGGCATCGCCGCCGTCCAGCAGCCGGCGCGCGCAGGCGAGATAGGAGACGTCGGTCGCGAGCTTGCGGGTCAGCACCGGATAGGCCAGGCCCTGCTCCTGGGCGCGCTTGATCTCGGTATCCCAATAGGCGCCCTTGACCAGGCGCACCGGGATCCGCCGGCGGTGCCGGCGCGCAAGCTCCCGCAGCCAGGCGACGACGTGGATCGCGCGCTTCTGATAGGCCTGCACCGCAAGCCCGAGCCCGTCCCAGCCGGCGAAGTCCGGCAAGGCCAGCAGGCGCTCGAACAGATCGAGCGACGGCTCGAGCCGGTCCGCCTCCTCGGCATCGATGGTGACCGCGATGTTGCCGGCCCGGGCCCGCCCTGCCAGGTCGACCAGACGTGGCAGCAGCTCCTCGGGCAGGCGCCGGTGCTGCGCCAGCTCGTAGCGCGGATGCAGCGCCGAGAGCTTGATCGAGATGCTGGGGCGCGCCATCAGCGCCTCGCCCCGTGCGGTCGCGACGATCGCATCGATGGCATGGCCGTAGGCATCGTGATAGCCGCGCGGCATCCGCCGCCGTGCGAGCGGCCTCGCCCAGCATGTCGTACGAGTAGCGGTAGCCGCGGCCTTCCGCCTCGTCGGCCCGGGCGATCGCCTGCTCGATCGTCTGGCCGAGGACGAAGTGCTGGCCGAGCAGGCGCATCGCCTGCAGCAGCGCCGTGCGCACCACCGGCTCGCCCATGCGATGCACGAGCCGCGTGAAGCCGGAAGCGACCCCCTGCTCGTCGAGGTCGACCCGGACGAAGCGCCCGGTCAGCATCAGGCCCCAGGTCGAGGCATTGACCAGCAGGGAGCCGCTGCGGCCGAGGTGGCCGGCCCAGTCGCCAGCGCCGAGCTTGTCGCGGATCAGCCGGTCGGCGGTCTCCGCATCGGGGATCCGCAGCAGCGCCTCGGCGAGGCACATCAGCATCACGCCCTCGGGCGTGCTGAGACCATACTCGTGCAGGAACGCCTCGACCCCGAGGCGGTCGCCGCGGGCCTCGCGAACCCGCTGCGCGAGGTCGCGGGCGTGGGCCTGCACGCGGCGGCGCCGGGCATCGTCGAACGCCGCCTCCTCGAGGAGCAGTGCGGCGCAAGCAGCCTCGTCGGCGCGATAGGCCTGGCGGATCGCGGCCCGCAGCGGGTCGGGATCGAGGGCCGGACGATCGTCGAGAATGGGCACGCTCATACTGCGATGCTCCCGCCCGCCGGGATCGACCACGCACCCCGACGACCAAGCCGCGAGCCTACGCTCGGGACGCGCTACCCGAAAAGCCCCATCGCGCCTTGTTCGACGCCGATCGCCTGCCCTCGTGTCGCCCAGGCTCCCCAGGCCGGCGCCGCGACCGAGCCCGCTCACCCGGCGGCTGCCTGCTCCGCAACGGCGCCGAGGCCGCGATATGCGACGTTGCCTGCCCGGCGTGCCGCCCCGATCCGCTCCTCCGCGACCTGATCCGCGATCTCGTGCGTCGGGCGGCCTTCCCGCTCCGAGCGCTCAAAAATCTCGGCGAGCGTCGTCTCGATCGTCGCGACATGGGCCAGGGCGCGTGCGCGATCATAGCCGCCCGGCCTCAGCTCCTGGGCGATGTTGATCAGGCCGCCGGCGTTGGCCACGTAGTCTGGCGTATAGAGGATTCCGCTGCGCATGCAGCGCGGTGCCGTGGCGAGGCTCATGCAGCTGATTGTTCGCCGCGCCGGCCACGATGTCGCAGGACAGCTGCGGCAAGGTCAGATCGTTGATCACGCCGCCGAGCGCACAAGGTGCCAGCACCTCGGCATCGACCGCCAGGATCTCGTCGCAGCCGACCTGACGGGCGCCGAGCTGCCTGGCCTTGCGCGCCGCGCGCTCGGCGTCGATGTCGGCGAGGGTCAGCTGCGCCCCTTCCGCCGCCAGGAGCGTCGCGAGGTTGCCGCCGACATGCCCCGTCCCCTGGATGGCAACGCGCACGCCCTGCAGCTCGTCGCGACCGAAGCGGTGCCTGACCGCTGCCTTGATGCCGAGCAGAACGCCCTGCGCGGTGACCGGCGACGGGTCGCCGCTGCCGCCTCGCGAGCGTCCCAGCACGTAAGGCGTCTCCAGACCCGCCCAGTCCATGTCCTGCGGGCTGGTGCCGACATCCTCGCCGGTATAGTACGCCCCGGCCAAGCTGTGGATCGCGCGGCCGAGCGCGCGGAACAGCGCCTCGGACCGCACCGATCTGGGATCGCCGATGATCACGGTCTTGCCGCCGCCAAACGGCAGATCGGCCATCGCCGCCTTGTACGTCATGCCCTTCGACAGCCGCAGCACGTCGGTCAGGGCTTCGACCTCGCTGGCATACGGCCAGAACCGGCAACCGCCGACGGCGGGCCCGAGCGTCGTATCGTGGAGCGCTACGATGGCCTTCAGGCCGCTCGGGCGATCGTAGAAGAACACCACCTGCTCGTGTTCATCGAACGCAGGCGAGGAAAAGACATCCATCTCCGTCTCCAAGAGCACCGCCCCCGACCCACTGACGCCGGGACGATGTCGGCTTCGCCTTGGATCCCGTTACCGACCTTGGAGGAGGCTATGTAAGAATGGTTAACAAACCCTCAACTGAAGGTTCATTCAGGCCCGCCGCCTGCGACCCAGAGTCAAGAGAAAGACAACGCGCGCCGACCGCCCGCAGCCGTTGTCGAATCCCCTCCTTCACTTGCAAAAAGTGGATCGAGCGCGGCCGAGGTCAAGTATACGGCGCTTCTCGGGCGCAAGGGACGCCCCTGCGTACGCCGTGTTAATCCTGGATGTTGGCCTCGACGGGGGCCTCGCCGGGGGTCTCGCCCAAAACCTCGAAGTCGATCAGGATCGCCCCCTCCTCGACCTGATCGCCCTCGGCATAGTGGAGCCGCACGATCCGGCCATCGCCGGGCGCAACAACGGTGTGCTCCATCTTCATCGCCTCGAGCACCAGGAGCGGCGCGCCGCGCGCCACCCGATCGCCTGCTGCCACCGGCTGGCGCACGATCTTGCCCGGCATCGGCGCGCTGAGCGCACCGCCCGCCTCGTCCTCCGCCTCGGCGAGCCGAAGCGGGTCCAGCCGATCGATCCGAACCTGGCCCGATGGCGTGAACAGGTGAAGCTGCTCGCCTCGCTCGAACACCGTCAGGTGCGAGGCCTCGCCGTCGAGCCACACGCGCCAGGCCATCGGCCCGGATCTCGGCGCTCGCCGCGATCTGCCGATCGCCGATGCCGAGCAGGAAGCCCGTGCCGTCGGCCCGCACCTCGATTTCGACCATCCGCTCGCCCTGGGTGAGCCGTATGGTCTGGTGCCCCACGTCGTTCAACCGCCAGCCGTCGACCCGGTGCCAGGGGGAGCAGGGATCGGGGCTCTGCGCCGCCAGCGCCGCCGCCTGCTCGCGCTGCCGGGACAGGATCCAGAGGCAGGCGAGCGCGAAGAGCCGGTCGTCGGACGGTTCAGGCGGTGCCAGCAGGCTTTCCCTGCGCGCGCTCGAGGTGGCCGGTATCGATCCCGCCGGCGGCAAAGGCCGCATCGCTGGCGATCCGCAGCAGAAATTCGAGATTGGTCGCCGGCCCGACGACCTGCGATGCCGCCAATGCCGTGCGAAGGCGACGCAACGCTGTCTCGCGGTCGGCGCCATGCGCCACGATCTTTGCCAGCATCGGATCGTAGAATGGGGTCACCGCATCGCCTTCGACAACGCCTGTGTCGATCCGCAGCCCATCGCCCTCGGTCGGAAAACGGAGATGCTCCAGGCGACCGGTGGAAGGCAAAAAGCCCTTGCCCGGGTCCTCTGCATAGATCCGGGCCTCGATCGCATGGCCCGCAAGCGCGATCTCCTCCTGGCGAAGGGGCAACGGCTCGCCCGGCCGCGACCCTCAGCTGCCATTCCACCAGGTCCTGCCCGGTCACCATCTCGGTCACCGGGTGCTCGACCTGGAGGCGCGTGTTCATCTCGATGAAGTAGAAGCGGCCGCCTTCCATCAGGAACTCGACGGTGCCGGCGTTGACGTAGCCGACGGCCTGGCCGGCCCGGATCGCATGCGCGGCGAGCGTGCTGCGCTGCTCGGGCGAGAGGCCCGGTGCTGGCGCCTCCTCGATCACCTTCTGGTGACGCCGCTGCACCGAGCAGTCGCGCTCGAACAGGTGCACGATCTGGCCGTGCCGGTCGCCGAAGATCTGCGCCTCGATATGCCGTGGTCGCGCCAGATAGCGCTCCAGAAGGACCCGATCGTCGCCGAACGCCGATGCCGCCTCGCGCTTCGCACCTTCGAGCGCGGCCGCGAAGCCGGCCGGCTCGGCGACCACCCGCATGCCCCTGCCGCCACCGCCGGCCGCAGCCTTGATCAGCACCGGGAAGCCCAGTGCCTGCGCCGCCTCGAGGAGCGCGCCTTCTTCCTGGCTGGCGCCGTCGTAGCCCGGGACCAGCGGCACGCCTGCCTCGGCCATCAGGGCCTTGGCGCGATCCTTGGCGCCCATCGCCTCGATCACCGCCGGCCGGCGGCCCGACGAAGGTGAGCCCGGCCTCGCCGCAGGCGCGCGCGAACGCCGGGTTCTCGGAGAGGAAGCCATAGCCCGGATGGATCGCCTCGGCGCCGGCGCATGCCGCAGCCTCGATGATCGCATCGATGCGAAGGTAGCTTTCCGTGGCCGGCGGCGGGCCGATGCGCATCGCCTGGTCCGCGAGCGCGACATGGCGCGCCAGCCTGTCGGCATCCGACCAGACGGCGATCGCGCGGATGCGAAGGCGCCGCAGCGTGCCGATGATCCGACAGGCGATCTCGCCCCGATTGGCCACCAGCACGGAATTGAACATGCGCTCAGCCGATCCAGTCGGGCTTGCGCTTCTCCAGGAACGCGCTCAGGCCCTCGCGCGCCTCCGGCGTCGCGCGCAGCGCCGCGATCCGGCGCGCCGTCTCGTCGATCAGCCCCTGGTCGATCGGCCGGCCGGCGAGGTCGTGCACCAGCCGCTTGGCGGCGGCGATCGCGCGCGGGCCGCCCTTGAGAAGATGGCTCACGACCCTGCTCGATCGCGGCGTCGAGCTGGTCTGCCGGCACGACCTCGTGCACCAGGCCGATCCGTGCCGCCTCGTACGCCGTGATCCGCTCGCCGGTCAGCATCAGCCGGCGCGCGTGGCGCGCGCCGATCGCGGCGATCACGTAAGGGCCGATCACCGCGGGCATGATGCCGAGGCGGACCTCGGTGGTGCCGAACACCGCACTCCTCGCCGGCGACCACCACGTCGCAACAGGCCACGAGGCCGGTGCCGCCGCCCAGCGCCGCGCCATTGACGCGCGCCACGGTCGGCTGCGGAAACTCGTGCAGTGCCTTCATCAGCGCCGCCAACGCATTGGCATCGCGCAGGTTCTCGTCCTCGCGGTAGGTCGATGTACGGCGCATCCAGTTGAGGTCCGCGCCCGCCGAGAAGCTGCGGCCGGCGCCGGTAAGCACCACCGCACGCACGGTGTCGTCCGCGGCGAGATCGCCGAACGCTGCGGTCAGCTCGGCGATCTGGCGGTCGTCGAAGGCGTTGTGGATCGCGGGCCGGTTCAGGGTGAGCCGGACGACGCCGTCCGGGCGCCGCTCAAGCAGAAAGGTGGGCTCGCTCATCGCTCACATCCGGAACACGCCGTAGCGGGTGGGCTCGATCGGGGCATGGAGCGCCGCTGACAATCCCAGCGCCAGGACTTCCCTGGTCTGCAGCGGATCGACGATGCCGTCGTCCCACAGGCGGGCGCTCGCATAGTAGGGATGCCCCTGGGTCTCGTACTGGGCGGCGATCGGCGCCTTGAAGGCGGCCTCCTCCTCCGCAGGCCAGGTCTCGCCGGCGCGCTCGAGGCTGTCGCGCCGGACCTGCGCCAGCACGCTCGCCGCCTGCTCGCCGCCCATCACGGAGATGCGCGCGTTCGGCCACATCCATAAGAAACGCGGGCCGTAGGCGCGGCCGCACATGGCGTAGTTGCCGGCGCCGAAGCTGCCGCCGACGATCACCGTGAGCTTGGGCACGCGCGCGCAGGCGACCGCGGTCACCATCTTGGCGCCATCCTTGGCGATGCCGCCGGCCTCGTATTTGCGGCCGACCATGAAGCCCGTGATGTTCTGCAGGAAAATCAAAGGGATGCCGCGCTGGGCGCAGAGCTGGATGAAGTGCGCGCCCTTCTGCGCCGATTCGCTGAACAGGATGCCGGCATTGGCGACGATGCCCACCGGATAGCCGTGCAGATGGGCGAAGCCGGTGACCAGCGTCGGCCCGAAGCGCGCCTTGAACTCGTCGAGCTCCGAGCCGTCGACGATCCGTCCGATGATCTCGCGCACATCGAAGGGTTGCCGGGCGTCGCGCGGCACCAGCCCGTAGAGATCCTGCGGGTCGAGCTGCACGTCGCGCGGCGCACGCAGCTCGAGCGCCGGGCGCGTGCTCTGGTTCAGGTGGCCGACGATCCGGCGCGCCAGCGCCAGCGCGTGGTCGTCGTCATGAGCAAAGTGGTCGGCGACGCCGGAGACGCGCGTGTGCAGATCGGCGCCGCCAAGCTCCTCGGCGCTGACCTCCTCGCCGGTCGCGGCCTTGACCAGCGGCGGGCCGCCCAGGAAGATCGTGCCCTGCTCGCGCACGATGATCGCCTCGTCCGCCATCGCCGGCACATAGGCGCCGCCTGCCGTGCACGATCCCATCACCACCGCGATCTGCGGAATGCCGGCCGCCGACATGGTCGCCTGGTTGTAAAAAATCCGGCCGAAGTGGTCGCGATCGGGAAACACCTCGTCCTGGCTCGGCAGGTTGGCGCCGCCCGAGTCCACGAGGTAGATGCACGGCAGCCGGTTCTCGCGCGCGATGTCCTGCGCGCGCAGGTGCTTCTTCACCGTGAGCGGATAGTAGGTACCGCCCTTGACCGTCGCGTCGTTGGCGATCACGACGCACTCGCGACCGACGACCCGGCCGATGCCGGTGATGATCCCGGCCGCGGGCACCTCGTCGTCATACATGCCGAAGGCCGCGAGCTGCGAAAGCTCGAGGAAGGGCGAGCCCGGGTCCAAGAGGCGCCGGATGCGCTCCCTGGGCAAGAGCTTGCCGCGCGCCAGGTGGCGCTCGCGCGAGCGCTCGCCGCCGCCCTGCTTGACCTTGTGCACCTGGCGCTGCAGGTCCTCGACCAGCGCTCGCATCGCCTGCGCGTTGGCTCGAAACGAGTCCGAGCGCGGGTCGACCCGGCTCACGAGCGCGCTCATTGCCTCACCCGCGGCGCCTCACCAGCCGCCGGCCGCGAGCCAGCGCTCGACCTGGTCCAGGCGATCGGCGCCCCAGAAGGCCTCGCCGTCGACCAACACGAACGGCGAGCCGAAGACCCCGCGCTCGATCGCCGCCTCGGTCGCCTGCTTCAGGCGCTCCTTGATTGCCGGGTCGGCCACCGCAGCCAGCAGCGCTGGCGCGCTCGATCCCGAGCGGCTCGGCCATATCGGCGACGTCCTCCGGGCGAGCGATGTCCCGCCCCTCGCCCCAATGGGCGTGCAAGACGGCCTGCGCCAGCGCCTTGGCCTTGTCCGGATCGTCCTGCTCGAGCCAGATGCAGGCGCGGCTCGCGGCGAGCGAGTTCGCCGGCATCACGGGCGGCGCTTTGAAGGGCACGCCGAGAAGCCGGGCGAAGCGCGGCAGGTCACGCATCATGTAGTCGCCCTTCAGGGGCGTGCGCACGAGCGGCTGCGCGCCCGTCAGCTTGAAGGCCGCACCCAGCATGATGGGGTGCCAAAAAGCCTCGCGGCCGTGCCGGGCGGCGATCGCGTCGATCCGGGTGCTGGCGAGGTAGCCGTAGGGGCTCGCGAACTCGAAGTAAAAGTCGATCGGCGCCGCCACGGTCCTGTTTCCTCTCATGCCACCAGCGGCCTGCCCAGGCCGTCCCACGGACTGCCGGCGAGCCGGCCGATCAGGCGTCGGTCGGCGGTGACGAGCGTCGCCTCCTCGCCCTCGGCCAGGGCCAAATAGAAGCAGTCGTAGACCGGGTGGCGCAACTCTGATGCAATCTCGAAGGCACGGCTGGCGAGCCACACCGTGGGCCACAGCTCGGCGAACATCTTCGGCAGCGCCCCCGGCACGTGAGCGATCTGCTCACGCTTAAGATCGCCCCGCATCAGATGCTTCCAGACCACGTTGGCCACCTCCGCCACGACCAAATCCGGCGCGATGACGGGATCAGGACCATTGAGCAAGCCGACCGCGTCGGCGGTCCCTGGTTCCTCGACGAACCACTTCACCGCCACCGACGCATCGACGACCAGCATCAGCGGCGGTCGCGATCCTCGCGGATCAGGTCCACGCTTTCGGTCTCGAGCGGTCGGTCCTGCATTGCGCGGATCCGATCCGCGAGGGCGAGTTTCTCCGCGCTCGTCAATGGCGCCGCCCGCTTGAGGATCTCGCGCAGCTCCTGCTCGAGCGAATGACCATGCAGCTCGGCCTTGATTTTCAAGGACGAGACCACTTCGTCGTCGAGATTGCGCACGATCACCTGGGCCATGCGAGCAGATATGCTAGCGCCATGGTCGCTGTCAAGCGTTCACACGACCGGGGCCGGCTGAGGGAACCGGGGCACCATCGGCGACGCCCCGGGTCACCCTTGCGGGTGGTTGGGGTCGATCCAGCGGACCTGCTCGGGCGGCTCGGCAGGCTCGATCTCGAGGTTGACCACCACCGGCTCCTGGTCGCTGCGCACCAGCACGCACTCCAGCGGCTCGTCGGTGCGCGCGTTGATCTCCTGGTGCGGCACAAAGGGCGGCACGAAGATGAAGTCGCCGGCATCGGCCTCGGCGACATACTCCAGGCGCTCGCCCCAGCGCATGCGCGCCCGGCCCTTGACAACGTAGATGATGCTCTCGAGGTGGCCGTGGTGGTGCGCGCCGGTCTTGGCGTTGGGCTGCACCGAGACCGTGCCGGCCCAGAGCTTGCTGGCGCCCGCCTTGGCGAGATCGATCGCGGCGGCGCGCGTCATGCCGGGCGTCTGCGGCGTGTTGAAATCGAGCTCGGATGCCTTGACGATGCGCACCCCCTGGATGCGCCAGTCGGGCTTCTCTGCGGGTTCCGCCATGGTTGCCTCCAACGCTTGTGTGATCTCCACCGGGCGCTAGTCAGCGCACGGCAGCCGCTATCGGGTCGCCTCGAACAGCTCGCGGCCGATCAGCATGCGGCGGATCTCGGACGTGCCGGCGCCGATCTCGTACAGCTTGGCATCGCGCAGCAGGCGGCCGGTCGGATAGTCGTTGACGTAGCCGTTGCCACCCAGCGTCTGGATCGCCTGCAGCGCGATCGCCGTGGCTTTTTCGGCGGCATACAGCAGGCAGCCGGCCGCATCGTAACGCGTCGTCTCGCCCCGGTCGGCCGCCTTGGCGGCAAAGTACACATACGCCTTGCAGGCATTCATCGTGGTGTACATGTCGGCGAGCTTGCCCTGCATCAGCTGGAACTCGCCGATCGGCCGGCCGAACTGGGAGCGCTCGTGCATGTAGGGGAGCGCTGCGTCGAGGCAGGCCTGCATGATGCCCAAAGGGCCGCCGGCCAGCACCAGGCGCTCGTAGTCGAGGCCGCCCATCAGCACGCGCACGCCCCGGTTCACCTCGCCCAGCACGTTCTCCGCCGGCACCTCGCAGTCCTCGAAGATCAGCTCGCAGGTATCGGAGCCGCGCATGCCGAGCTTGTCGAGCTTCTGTGCCGTGCGGAAGCCCTTCATGCCCTTCTCGATCAGGAACGCGCTGATGCCGCGGGCACCGGCCTCCGGATCGGTCTTGGCGTAGACCACCAGGACCTCGGCCTCGGGGCCGTTGGTGATCCACATCTTGGTGCCGTTCAGGACATAGCGATCACCGCGCCTGTCGGCGCGGGTGCGCATGGCGACCACGTCGGAGCCGGCGCCGGGCTCGCTCATGGCGAGCGCGCCGACATGCTCGCCGCTGATCAGCTTCGGCAGGTGCCGGCGTTTTTGCGCCTCGGTGCCGTGCAGCCGGATCTGGTTGACGCAGAGGTTCGAGTGCGCACCGTAGCTCAGACCGACGGAAGCGCTTGCGCGCGAGATCTCCTCCATCGCGACGACATGCTCGGTGTAGCCGAGCCCCGCCCCGCCATACGCCTCCTCGACGGTCATGCCGAGCGCGCCGAGCGCGCCGAGCCGCGGCCACAGATCGCGCGGAAAGCTGTTGCTGCGATCGATCTCCTCGGCGCGCGGCGCGATCTCGGCCTGCGCGAAGGCCGCGACGGAAGCGCGGATCATTTCCGCGGTCTCGCCGAGGTCGAAGTTCAATGACGGGCAGGTGAACTGAGCCATGGCGCACACCTAGAGCAGAAAGAGCGTGGCGAGTCCGAGAAACGACAGGAAGCCGACGACGTCGGTCACCGTGGTCATGAACACGCCCGAAGCCAGGGCCGGATCGACGCCGAAGCGATCGAAGGCCAGCGGGATCGCGACCCCGGCGAGCGCGGCGAAGATCAAGGTGACCAGCAGCGCCACCCCGAACAGGACGCCGAGCAGCACGTTGCCGAACCACACCACGGCGACCAGGACGCCGGTGATCAGAAAGAGAAATCCGTTCAGGCCGCCGACCGCGAGCTCCTTGCCGAGGACGCGCAGCGCGTTGGCAGGCGTGACCTCGCGCGCGGCCAAAGCGCGGACCACGATGGTCACGGTCTGGGTGCCGCAATTGCCGCCCATCGAGGCCACGATCGGCATCAGGACCGCAAGCGCCACGATCTGCTCGATCGACTCCTCGAACTGCGCGATCACCACCGATGCCAGAATGGCGGTGCCCAGATTGATCATCAGCCATGGAAACCGACGCATGCCGGCGCGCAGCGGCGGCTGAAACAGATCGGTCTCCTGCACGCCGCCGAGCTTCAGGATGTCCTCCTGGGCCTCCTCGTCGATCACGTCGACGACGTCGTCCACGGTGATCACACCGAGCATCCGGCCGTTGGCGTCGATCACCGGCGCCGACACGAGACCGTACTGGCGGAACATGAAGCCGACCTTCTCCTGATCCTCCTCGACCGGAACAAGGTGCAGGGCCTTCATCCGTAGCTCGGTCAACAGCACGCCGCGCTTGCTCCGCAGCACCTTGCTCAACGGGATCGAGCCGACCGGCTCAAACCGGGGGTTGATGATATACAGATCGTAGAAGTCGTCCGGAAGATCCGGATTCGCGCGCAGATAGTCGATGGTCTGGCCGACCGTCCAGAACTCCGGCACCGCGACGAAGTCCAGCTGCATCAACCGCCCGGCGCTCTCCTCGGGATAGGCCAGGCCCGCCTCGACGGCAGCGCGCTCGGGCATCGGCAGGGTCGCGAGCAGGGCCATCTGCTCGCTGACGTCGAGGTCTTCGAGGATCTCGATCGCGTCGTCGGTCTCGAGCTGCGCGATCGCGGCGCCCGCCTGCGCCGGTCCGAGCTGCTCGAGCACCTCCTCGCGGACGGCTCCGTCGAGGTAGGTCAGGAGCTCGGGATCGAAGTCGGACTCGAGCTGCGCCACCAGCGCCGCCCGGTCCTCGCGATCGAGCTGCTCCAGCAGATCCGCCTGATCGGCGGCATGCAGCGGCGTGGCCAGCGAGGCGGCCCGCTCCGGGTCACCCTCGTCGAGCGCCTCGACGACCGCCTTGGTCAGCTCCTCCGACAGCTCGATCGGGCCTTCGGTGTCGGGCAGCCCCTCCACCTCGCTCTCCGGCTTGGGATCGGGCTGCATCTCGGTCATCGCAGCGCGCGCCGCCGGCTGCCAGGGCATTCCGCCACGCCCTGCTTGCTCCCAAGCGCGCCACGGTGATATGCGAGGGCTGGGTCGCGTCGCTGATCGCGCATCGATCGCATCCCCGATACGGCGGGCCCCGAGGCACCGCGGTGCGCCTGGGCATGGCCCTTGGCCACCGGGCGCTTCACGATGCGGGAACGTAGCTGGACCGGCCGCTTCTGGCCAGTCAAGCGAGCCCGGTCGAGCGATTAGAGCAAGGTGGTGATGGTGCGGTCGAGAAGACTCGAACTTCCACCCCGTTTCCGGGACAGCGACCTCAACGCTGCGCGTCTACCAATTCCGCCACGACCGCACGTGACCTCGCGGCGAACCCGCCGCCAGCAAGTCGCTGGGCATAGCAAATGACGTCTGCGGGTTCAAGCGCCCTGGCGCACGCCACGGACCCATGGCCACCCCTGGAATGGCGGATCAGCGACGGCCTGGTCGACTACGTCGCCGCAGTCACCGAGATGGAGGCCCGCGCTGCGGCCATCCGCGCCGGTGAGGCGCCCGAGCTCTGCTGGCTCCTGGAGCACCCGCCGCTCTATACCGCCGGCACCAGCGCACGCGACGAGGATCTCCTGACGCCGCATCGCCTGCCGGTGTTCCGGACCGGGCGCGGCGGCCAGTACACCTATCACGGCCCCGGCCAGCGGGTCGGCTACGTGATGCTGGACCTGCAGCGCCGCGGCCCGGATCTGCGCGCCTATATCTGGCGGCTGGAGGAGTGGCTGATCAGGACCCTCGCCTGCTTCAGTGTCGAGGGCGAGCGTCGCGCCGGCCGGATCGGCATCTGGGTGGTCAAGCCGGGCGGCGAGGAGGCCAAGATCGGCGCGCTTGGCGTGCGGGTCCGGCGCTGGGTCACCTATCACGGCGTCGCGATCAACCTCGACCCCGATCTCGGGCACTTCGGCGGCATCGTGCCCTGCGGGATCAGCGCCTTCGGCGTCACGTCGCTTGCCGACCTAGGGCTGACCACGACCATGCAGGAGCTCGATGCGGCACTGATGGCCTCGTTCGAGCAGGTGTTCGAGGCGCCGCGAGCGTAGGAAGCCGGCGCTCAAAGGGTCGGCAGCTGGCGAAAGCCGGCCGCGACCGGCGCGGTCTCGATCTGCTCGGTGACCGCGGCGACACGCGCGAGAGGCGGCCCGCGACGACAGCGCTCGACCATGTCCCGCACGGCCTCCTCGGGCCCGGAGAGCACCGCCTCGACCGAGCCGTCGCGGCGATTGCGAACCCAGCCCGAGAGATAAAGCAGCGAAGCCTGGCGCTCCGCCCAGGCGCGATAAGCCACGCCCTGGACCCTGCCGGAGATCCGCAGCCTGACAGCCATTCCCCCGCTCATCTCGACCCTGCGCGTTGCTGCTCGAATTCCCCAGATATGCCGCCGGCGCGTCGGAATCCATGGGTCGGCAGCGCAGGAATCGCCTTCCGGCCTTTGAACCAAGGCGCGCATGGCGTATATGCTAACCTCATGAGGGTGCGCATCTTTGGTTTCGCCTGCCTGCTGGTTTGCGCAAGCGAGCCAGTGCTCGCCGAGTGCTTTGACGTGGCGGCACCGGAGGTCTACTGGCGGCGGTGCCTGCAGGATGAGCAGGATCTACGTGACGTCGATCTGAGCGGCGCGACCTTGCGGGACGCCTCGTTCAAGCGCGCCGACCTTTCGGGCGCGGATCTGACGGGCGCCGATGCGCGCCGCGCCAAGTTCGTCTCGGCGGTTCTGCACGGCACCCGGTTCGACGATGCCAATCTGGCGCTGGCGGACATGACCAAGGCGGAGTTGCGGGGCGCTTCGCTGCGCAATGCCGACCTGACCCGCGCCCGCATGTTCCGCGCCGATCTGAGCGGCGCCGATCTGACCGGGGCTCGCCTCGACGGCACCGACCTGCTCCATGCCGACCTCAGCGAGGCGGTCTGGATCGATGGCGTCACCATTTGCGCCGAGGGCTCGGTCGGTCAATGCAATCCGGGCCGGGCGCAGCGCGAGGTCAGCGGCACCGAGGCCAGCGGCTAAAGCGCCGATCGCTACGCGGCGAGGCCGTCCCGCCCACGCGGGACAAGCACCACGAGCACGCCGAACCGAAGGCGACGGCCACCGCCAACGCAATGCCGTTGCAGAGGCCGCAGCGCACGGCTAAGCTTGCCAACGTTGCGAGGAGCGAATTTCGGGCAAGGGAGCGCTCGCGCTTTCGGCGTCAATCAGGGATCCAAAGGAAAACGGCGACCATGGCCTTGCGTCATCGTCGCTGCTCAAACAAACGAAGGCTGAAAAGCTACAGGAGGCGAGAATGGAATTTCGAGTGCATTCCGCCGTGGTGTTGGCGGTTACGGCAGCCGGAGAAATAACCGCGGTTGCTACCGGCTCGAGCTCCCGATATGACGGCGCGCTCGAAAAGATGGACGACAGCCATCCGGCTTGGCGCGACGCATCCAAGTCTTGGGGCGATGCTCGGCTCCTGACGAGCATCTATCCGGCCACCGAGTAAACTTCCGCACCAACAACGGCGTCGAGCTAAGCTATGCTCATGACGCGCTGCACGGACGGCGGGGCCCGGATCGCCGAGCCTCACCATTGCTTCAAGCAATAGCAGGCCGACGGCGATGGATGCTCTTCTGAAGCTCGGCAGCCGGCTGAACGGCAAGACGGTGACCTTGATCATTGCTCTCGTCGTCGTCGGCGTCGCGTTCGCGATCTTGACGAGCCTGTCGTCCGAGCAGCACGAAGAGCTTTTGTGGTTCGTGCAGGACTATCTGCCGATCGCAATGTTCTTGACGTTGGCATTGTTGCTGTTCTCCGGTTATCCGGTCGCGTTCATTTTAGGTGGACTGGCTCTGCTCTACGGCTTGATCGGCTATGCTTTGGACATGTTCTCGCTGATCGAGTTCTTCAATTTCCTGCCTCAGAATCTGGGGTCAGGCGGCCGAGAACCTGGTGCTGGTCTCAATCCCAGCATTCATTTTCATGGGCATCATGATGGAGCGCAGCGGCGTGGCCGCCGACCTGCTCTACTGGTCCAGGTGCTCCTCAAGCGTGTACCGGGCGCGCTCGCCCTCGCCGTCACCATCATGGGCACCATCCTTGCCGCCATGACCGGAATCATCGGCGCCTCGGTGACGATGATGACCGCGCTGGCGCTGCCGACCATGATGCGCCAGGGCTACAGCCATGCGCTGGCGTGCGGCACCATCGCCGCCTCCGGCACGCTCGGCATCCTGATCCCGCCAAGCATCATGCTGATCATCATGGCCGACCTGATGTCGGTCTCGGTCGGCAATGTATACATGGCGGCCTGGGGGCCGGGCCTCGCCTTGGTCGGCCTCTATGTCATCTTCGTGGTGACGCTCGCCGCCGTTAAACCATCGCTCGCGCCGCCACTGCCGCCTGGCCTCCTCCACGTTCCGAAAGGAGAAATGGCCCCGCTGGTGCTCAAGGCCTTCCTGCCGCCAGTATTTCTGATCGGGCTCATCAAAGGCGCGATCCTGTTCGGTTGGTCAACGCCGAGCGAGGCGGGCGCGGTCGGCGGCTTCGGCGCGATCCTGTTGGCCCTGTTCAACGGCCGCCTCACCTACTCCACGATGGAAAGCGTCTGCCATTCCACAGCGCGCACCGTGGCCATGATCTTCTTCATCATCATCAGCGCCACCTGCTTTGCCTACGTCTACCGCTCGCTCGGCGGCGACGACGTGGTCGATGACCTGATCACGTCGGCCGGCCTCGGCCCCTGGGGGCTTTTGTTCCTGATCATGGGGGTGATTTTCTTCCTCGGCTTCTTCCTGGACTGGATCGAGATCACCTTGATCGTGCTTCCGGTCTTTGCGCCGCTGGTCGTCAATTTGGACTTCGGTGATCACGTGGCCAGGCAGCACATGATCTACTGGTTCATCATCCTGATGGCCGTGAACCTGCAGACATCGTTCCTGACGCCGCCGTTTGGATTTGCCCTCTTCTACCTGAAGGGCATCGCGCCGAGGGAGGTCAAGATCCAGAGCATCTATCTCGGCATCATCCCGTTCGTCCTTCTGCAGGTGACGGCGCTGATCATCGTGATCATGTACCCTGCGGTGGCCCTATGGCTGATGCGGTCGGTCTATGGCTGACAACCCGACCGACAGAGGTGGAAGGCCCGATGGATGACCTGAGCGCGACCGAAGACGTCAAGTATCTCGCGCCATCCGAGCGCCCGATCGTTCTCCGGGTCAGCGACGGGCTGAGGAGCTTCGTCGATTTCGTCGGACGATGGGCAGCCTGGCTGATCCTGCCGCTGATCGTCATTACGGTGTTCGACGTGACGGCCAGAAAGCTGGTGTGGATTCAGCTCTGGCTGGTCGAGCAATTTCGGCCGGATCTTCGAATCGACGCTGCTTCAGGAACTCGAGTGGCACGTCCACACGGCCCTGTTCGCGCTCGTGCTCGGCTATGGCTACATCTGGAACACCCATGTCCGGGTCGACCTGGTGCGCGAGAACCTGGCATTCCGCAAGAAAGCCTGGCTCGAGCTCGTGGGCCTGACCGTATTCATGATCCCGTATTGCCTGATCGTCATCTGGTTCGCCACGATCTACGCCTACGATTCCTGGGCGATCGGCGAGATCTCGACTTCTCAGGTGGGTCTCACCAACCGGTGGATCATCAAGAGCATCCTGGTCGCCGGCCTGATCGTCGCCGCGTTGTCGGGGGTCGCCGTCTGGCTGCAGGTGGCGATCGTGCTGTGGGGCCCGCAGAACATCCGGTTCCCGCTGATGACCCTGGAATGGCCGGAGGAGGCGGGCAGCACGATCGAGGGCAAGGAACGGATCAAGCTCGAAGAGCTGGAGGAATCGGAGTGGGACAGCGAGACCGATTCGCTGCGGCGGCCGGCGAAACCCACACCCGTCGCTTCCGGCGATTGACCGCGGCTCACGACCGCCGCGACACCAACCAACCACCAAAGTAGGAGGCTACAATGAGGTCGATGCATTCCAAGACCCTCGCTGCGGGCGTCGCAGCGCTCCTATCTGTCGGGACCGTGGCGACGGCCGACGCCCAGGAGCGCGTCCGCTGGAAGATGCAGAGCGCGTTCTCCGGCAACCTCTCCCATCTCGGCACCGCCGGGGTGCGGGTCGAGGAAATGGTCGATCGCCTCTCCGGTGGCAATTTCGAGCTGAAATTCTATGAGCCCGGCGCGCTCGTCCCGGCGCTCGAATGCTTCGACGCAGTCTCCATCGGCTCGGTCGACGCCTGCTGGACGACCGCCGGCTACCACACAGGCAAATACCCGGCGCTGGCATTCTTCACCGCTGTGCCGTTCGGTCCTGGCTTCGGCGAATTCCACGCCTGGATGATCTATGGCGGCGGCAAGGATCTGCAGAACGAGATCTATGCCCGCCACAATCTGTACTCACTGAACTGCAACACCATCGGGCCCGAGACCTCGGGCTGGTTCCGCGAGCAGGTGGGATCGCTCGAGGACCTCAGAGGCCTCAAGATGCGCTTCTTCGGCCTCGGTGCGCAGGTGATGCAAAAGCTCGGCGTCTCGACCCAGCTGCTTGCGGGCGCCGACATTTATCCGGCGCTTGAGCGCGGCGTGATCGATGCGACCGAATTCTCGATGCCGAACATGGACATCGACCTCGGCTTCCACCAGATCGCGAAGTACAACTACTATCCCGGCTGGCACCAGCAGGTGTCGGTCAACGAGCTGCTGATGAACAAGGAGGCCTGGGACGCGCTCGACGACCAGAACAAGGCGATCCTCGAGGCGGCCTGCGGCTGGAACATGTACGTCACCTACGCCGAGACGGAGGCGCAGAACCCTGCCGCCATGAACACGATGCTCACCGAGCACGGCGTCACCAACGTGCGCTGGACCGACGAGGAGCTGGCGGCATTCGAGCAGGCCTGGAGCGAGGTGATGGAGGAGCAGTCGGCGCAGGACGAGGATTTCAGGCGAGCTGCCGAGAGCTATCACGGCTTTCCGCAAAGAGTACAAGACCTGGGGCGACGCGCAGGCCCTGAAGCCGACCTATCTGGGTCAGTGAGCGCAGCGCTCATCGTCCGATCCGCCGGGGCCCGGCCGCGACCGCCGGGCCCCGGTCGCCTTCGCCGTACCGGCAGCACCGCCTCGGCATCGCCTGATCGCCGGCCAACGCCGTGAACTGGGAAAAGCTGTTCAAACGCTACGTCTGGGACGACGATCGCACGCCCTATTTCGTGCCGGCGTCCAGGATGACCAGGAGACAGGCGGATCACGAGATCTTCGCCTATGCGGTCTTTCTCGCGACCTTGTTCTCCATCGTGTGCCTGGCAGCGTTGTCCTACGCCGGCGCCTTTGACCTGATCGTGCTCTACGCTTTCACCGCGATCGTCGGCACGGTCGTCCTGGGCGTGACCAAGCATCCCTATGCCGCCTGGTACTGCGGCGCTGTACCGGCGGCCTTTCTCGCTGTATCTCCTGGTGTACGGATTTCCCGCCAGCCTGGCGCCGATCGACCATTTCGTGCTGATCGCCTTTGCCCTGGTCTGGCTGCGCTATGCCTGGCGGGTAGTCGGCATCGCAAGGGCCTACCCCGACATGCCGGAGCACGCGAAGGGCCCTTGAGGCGGGCTAGCGCCAGGCCTGGTGCGACCGCAACACGGCCGGGATCGCCTCGCTCAGGTCCTCGGCGATCAGGCCCAGGCCGCATTGCTCGGCCGCCGCCGCATGCAGCCAGACCGCCGCCGCCGCCGCCTCGAACAGGGGCATGCCCTGGGCCACAAGGCCAAGTGCGGTGCCCGCCAGCACGTCGCCCGAGCCCGCGGTCGCCAGGCTCGAGGGCGCGTCGGGCTGGATCACCGCCCGTCCATCCGGCGCCGCCACCACCGTGTCGCCGCCCTTGATGAGCACGATCGCGCCGCTCTGCCGAGCCGCCGCCCGCGCGCGCGTGAGCTTGTCGCCCTCGAGCGTGAACAGCCGGGCAAACTCCCCCTCGTGCGGCGTGAACAGGCAAGGGCCGCGGATCTGCCCGAACAGCTCCTGCGGCTGCTCGGCAAAGCTGGTCAGCGCATCCGCATCCAGGATGCACACCTTCTCCGATGCCAGGGCAAGGCCCACCCGACGCCGCAGCGCATCACCGACGCCTGCTCCCGGCCCGAGCAGAATCGCGGTTCTGCGCGGGTCGACCAGCTGCTGGCCGAACGACGCATCGTCCTCGAAAGGCGCCACCATGACCGCGGTCAGCTGGGCAGCATAGATGTCGAGAGCGACCGCCGGGCACAGCACCGTGACCGCGCCGGCGCCGACGCGAAGGGCTGCCCGCGCCGCCAGCCGCGCCGCGCCCGACGACGATCGGCCACCACCGAGCACCAGGGCGTGGCCCTGGCTGTATTTGTGGCTCTGGGGGTTCGCCTGGGAAAATGCGCTCGCCAGCGCGCGCGGCGCATTGGCCCACAGCCGGATGTCCAGCGCGCGATCGACCTCGTCCGGAATGCCGATGTCAGCGACCACCAGTTCGCCCAGCAAGGCCCGCCCCGGCAAGAGCAGGTGGCCGACCTTGGGACGATGGAACGTGACGGTCAGCCGCGCCGGCGCGGCATCGCCGAGGACCTCGCCCGTGTCGCCGTGCAGACCCGAAGGCAGATCGACCGCGACCACTGGCAAAGGTGATTGCCGCAGGGCCCCGATGGCGTCGCGCGCCGGTCCCTCGACCGGCCGCGTGAGGCCGGCGCCGAACAGCGCATCGACCACCAGACCGGCGCCGGCGAGCGCCGCAGGACCGACCGGCATGACATCGCCCTGCCAGGCGCGGGCAGCGCCGGCCGCATCGCCCTTCAGCCGCGCCCGATCGCCGATCAGCGCGACGCGCACCGCCCAGCCCGCCTGTTCCAGCAGCCTCGCGACGACGAAGCCGTCGCCGCCGTTGTTTCCCGGCCCGCAAAGGACCGTGACCGGCATCGCCGCAAAACGGGCCAGGATGGCGTCGGCCACCGACCTGCCCGCGTTCTCCATCAGCGTCGGGCCTGGAACGCCGGCGGCGGCCGCCGCCGCATCGGCCGCCGCCATCTGCTCGATGCTCAGCACCCCGCCGTCGCGACACAGAGACGCCGCGAGCATGGCCGGGCATCGGTGCGGTCATCTCAACCGCGGAAGTGCCGCGCGTGGGTCGCGCGCTCGATCGCGGCCGCGACCAGGCGATCGATACCGAGGCGTCGGCGCAGGAACTCGAGCAGGTTCGCCTCCTCGTCCGCCAGCGCGCCGTCCGCGGCCGCGACGTCGCATGCCACGGCGTAAGCCGTCTCGCGCAGGTGCGGCGACAACGCCTCGACGATCATGTCGCAGGCGACGTCCAGCCCGTCCTCCTTGCGCAACAGCTCGGCGCAGTTCCTGCCGACGGTGGTCAGACGGTCGTGGTCGAAGCCGCGGAACACCGGCAGGTAGCGAACCTGCCGGCCGATGGCCTCGAGCTCGGGGTCGGTCATCACGCCCTCGGCGGCGGAGATGAGCACCATGGTGAAAATCAATGCGGTATGATGGTCGATGGGGCGTTGCAGCATGACACTTCCTGCTCGGTTCGGGCGGGATTATGACGCAATGCACTCGCGCCGCAAGCCCGGGCGAGCCGCAGGAATGCGAGGGGACGGACGGTGACAATTCACACCTCGAAGGCGGTGCAGCGGGCGCTGCACGAAGGCAGGGCGGTGGTGGCGCTCGAATTGACGCTGATCTGCCACGGCATCCCGCGACCACGCAACGCCGCGCTGGCGGTCGCGATCGAGGACGCGGTGCGCCGCGCCGGCGCCGAGCCGGCAACCATCGCGCTGCTCGACGGCCGGGTCAGGGTCGGCCTCGACAGGGCTGAGATCGAACACCTCGCGGCAGCGACCGAGGCGGCCAAATGCAGCACGCGCGACCTGCCGCGCGTGCTCGCCGCCCGCGAGCCCGGCGCCACGACGGTTGCCGCCACGATCTTCCTGGCCCGTCGCGTCGGCATCGGGGTGATGGCGACCGGTGGCCTCGGCGGGGTGCACCAGGACGGCGAGAGCAGCATGGACATCTCGGCCGATCTGGAGGAGCTGGCGCGCACCCGCGCGGTCGTCGTGTGCAGCGGCATCAAGTCGATTCTCGACGCGCCGCGCACCCTGGAGCGCCTGGAGACCCTGGGCGTGCCGATCGTGGGCTACCGCTGCGCCGAGCTGCCGAGCTTCTACAGCGCCGAGAGCGGCCTCCCGGTACCCATGATCGAAAGCCTCGACGACCTCTGCCGACTGATCGAGGCGCACGACGCCCTCGGTCTGCCGGGCGGTATCGTCGTGGTGCAGCCGCCACCGCCGCAGCATGCGATGCCGAAGGAGTTGGTCGACCGCTTGGTGGCCGACGCGCGCGCGGATGCGCGCCGCGCCGGGGTTCGCGGCGCGGCCGAGACCCCGTTCATGCTCCGCCACATGGCCGAGCGCAGCGCCGCCGCCACGGTCGAGGTCAACTGTGCGCTGGCGCTGGCCAACGCCGACCTCGCCGGCAGGCTGGCAACCTCGCTCGCAAGGCATCGGGCGCCGGGATCCTTTCCGAAACGACTTGACGTTTTAGGAGATCGTGACGACAGTAATAAGCTCGCTAGTTGAAGATGACATGTCTGCATGCAGCCCATCACGAAAAGTCGTCGCAAGGCTCTGGTGGTCGAGGAGCGCGCCGCCGACCGCAACCTTGGCGTCGCCGCCTTGCGCCAGCTGAGCTATGAGGCCGAGGCGGCGGCAAGCGTTGGCGAGGCCCTCGCCCGACTTGGCCAAGAACGCTTTGCTCTGGTCCTGCTGAGCAGTACGCTCCCGGACCTCGCGGCTCCCGAGCGTGCCGAGCTGCGACGCCTCGCCGAGCCGATCTCGCTGCCCATCGTGGTGATGCATGCGCCGGACCTGACGTTCGAGCGGGATATGGTCGAGCTGGGCGCGATCGGTCACATCAGCCGCCCGATCAGCAGCGCCGCCATCAAGCGACTGGTGGAGGCGGCCGGCTCCGCCGCTTCGCGCGAAGCATCAGGCGAGCCGATCGTCGACCTGGATCACCTGCTGAGCTTCACCGATGGCGATCTCGAGCTGGAGAGCGAGCTCTCGGTGCTGTTCGTGTCCAGCGCCGAGGCCTATTTCGACAGGATGAGCCGCTCCCTTCAGGCGGGCACGCCGTGGACCTCCAGCGTCCATGCGCTCAAGGGAGCGAGCGCCAATCTCGGCGCGCGGCGGCTTGCCGCGCTCGCCCGCTCGGCCGAGCATCAGCCGCCCGCCGCCGCCGACCTGGAGGTGATCCGGCGCGCCATCGACGAGGTGATCGCGTTCTTTGCCGATCGCCACCGCACCGGCGGCAACGCGTCGCCTCGCCAGCGGTCTCCGGGCGCGGCGCGGGAGGCGGACCGCGCGCACGGACCAGCCGCGCGCCCGCCCAGGCCCATTCGCGCAGGCGTCTGGATGAAGCGCTCGGCCTTGCCGTTGGTGCGGGCGTGTAGGGGCAGTCCAGTGGCGCAGCCGGCGGCGGCGCGGCGCGGAAGGTGCCGTAGCCGAGCCGTTGTCGGTCATGACCGCTCGACGGTGCGCGGCGAACGGCAGGCCCGGTCAGGAAGGCGCGGCGCTCCCTTCTCTCGTCGGGCAGCAGCTCTGCAGGCGAGCGGGGCTCGTCAGGCGACATGCAGGGTTCCCACCGGCCCGCGCTTGGTGTCGCGCCGGTCCCGGTGATCCGGTGGCCGATGCCGGCGATGCGGCCGAGCTTCTTGGTGTCGAGGTGAGGAACTCCCGGGCGGCGCGCTGTGCGACACGGCCGGCTCGGCTCAGGCGGCGAGCCCAGGCCGAGCGGCGCAGCACGCCGACGGTGGCGACGCGTCGGCTCAGCTGCGCGGATCTCGGCCCGCTCAGCGCCGCCGGCGCAACTCTCGATCCCCGCGACTCGCCGGGCAGCCGGCGCGGCCATCGGGCGGGCGCCGAGCGCCCCCCCCCCCCCCCCCGCCCCCCCCCCCCCCCCCCCCCCCCCCCCCCCCCCCCCCCCCCCCCCCCCCCCCCCCCCCCCCCCCCCCCCCCCCAGGGGCGCCCGGATGGCCGCTCTGCGATCGGCGGCAGACAGGCCCTCGACAATTACCTTGATCGCCGCGTTGATCTTGCCCAATAGTTCCAGGAGCACGCGCCGCCGGGGCGCATCACAAGGGGGCCGTGAAGGCATGCGGCATTCGATCGGACTGGCTCTGCTCGCGGCGGCGTTCGCCGCAGCGTCGGCATGCTCCTACGATCCCGGGCTCGTCGACGACACCGACGTGGTGCTCTACGAATACCAGGCGGTGCGCGTGATGGAGCCGCAGGGGCCCGCCTTCAACCGAGGGCTGCGCTCCGGCTATCTCGACTACAGCGATCTTCTGTACGACGACTACGACATGGTCGACTTCGGCCATTTCGCGTTCAAGGCGGTCGATTCGGCCAAGGGCGAGAACGTGCTGCCCGACCGGGTGGAAGCACGCGATCTCGGGGTAAGCGACGCCGACGAGCTGGCGGCGGCGCGGGCACGGCTCATGGCGGCGCTCGCCCAGACCGGTCGCAAGAAGGCGGCGCTCAGCGCCGCCGAGGCGCAGACGTCCTTCGACTGCTGGATGGAGATGACCGAGGACGAGGATCCGCCGGAGCAGATCGAGACCTGCAAGGGCTCCTTCGAGGCCGCGATGGCCGAGGTCGAGCAGGCGCTTACCCGTGATATCGTGCCGGCTTCCGGCGAGGATGCGTATCTCGTGTTCTTCGCCTGGGACCAGGCGACCTTGACGCCGGTGGCGCTCACGGTGCTCGACCAGGTCGAGGCCGACTACCTCGTCGGCAGGCCGGCGCAGATCGTAATCGCAGGCCACGCCGATCGGTCGGGATCGGCGGCCTACAACCAGGCCCTGTCGGAGCGTCGGGCGCAGAGCGTCGCCCAGGCGCTGGGCCAGCGCGGCATTCCGACGAGCGCGATGCGCGTCGAGGGCCACGGCGAGGCCGATCCGCGCGTGCCGACCGACGATGGCGTCCGCGAGCCGCAGAACCGGCGGGTCGAGATCGTCTTCGGCCACCGCCCGCCGCCGCCGCGACCTAGCCCCCCGTCACGCTCATGTGGCGCTTGACCGCCGGCTGCGTGCGCCGGCGGTCGATCACGAAGTCGTGGCCCTTGGGCTTGCGCGCGATGCCATCGAGGATGGCCTGGCGCAGCAGTTCGTCGCTCTCCGATGCCCGCAGCGGCGTGCAGAGGTCCGCCTCGTCCTCCTGCCCGAGGCACATGTACATCATGCCCGTGCAGGTAACGCGCACCCGATTGCACGATTCGCAGAAATTGTGCGTCATCGGCGTGATGAAGCCGATCCGGCCGCCGGTCTCCTCGACGCGGGCGTAGCGGGCCGGGCCGCCGGTGCGATCAGGAAGGTCGGTGAGCGTCCAGCGGGCGCCAAGGCGGGCGCGCACCAGCGAGAGCGGCAGATACTGGTCGGTGCGATCGCCGTCGATGTCGCCGAGCGGCATGGTCTCGATCAGCGTAAGATCGAAGCCCTCGGCGCCGCACCATGCGATCATCCGATCGAACTCGTCCTCGTTGACGCCCTGCAGCGCTACCATGTTGATCTTGATGTGCAGGCCTGCGGCCTTTGCCGCTGCGATGCCCTCCATCACGGCCTCGTACTTGCCCCAGCGCGTGATGGCGCGAAACCGCGTCGGGTCCAGCGTATCGAGCGAGACGTTGACCCGGCGCACGCCGCAGTCGCGAAGGTCGCCGGCAAAGCGGCCGAGCTGGCTGCCGTTGGTCGTGAGCGTCAGCTCGTCGAGCGCGCCGGCATCGAGATGCCGTCGCAGCGAGCCGATCAGGCTCATGATGTTGCGACGCACCAGCGGCTCGCCGCCGGTCAGGCGGATCTTGCGCACGCCGAGATCGACGAAGGCCGAGCACAGGCGGTCGAGCTCCTCCAGGCTCAGAAGGTCTTTCTTCGGCAGGAAGGTCATGTTCTCGGCCATGCAGTAGACGCATCGGAAGTCGCACCGATCCGTCACCGATACGCGGACATAGCTGATGCCCCGGCCGAAGGGGTCGATCATCATGATGGATGCCCTCCCGGCATCACGGTCTGCCCGCGCAGCTCCACATTCGAGCACTCTAGCCGTGCCGCAGGGCGCTGTGAATGCCCATCGGCGGCGCCCGAGCGCCGCAGGCTTGACCGGCGATGCAGCACCGCCTCAATGTGCAATATGATGATCCGAGGCCAGCGAACAACCGGATGCCTGCGTGACGCGGTTTCATAAGATCGGATTTCGCGCCGCGCCGGGCCCCGAGGCTCAAGCCGCGCTCGCGGAGCTTTCGGCGGCTATCCGCACGTGCCGCCCGAGGAAGCCGATGTCATCGTGGCGCTCGGCGGCGACGGGTTCATGCTGGAGACGCTGCACTGCTGCATCGACCGGCCGGTGCCGATCTACGGCATGAATCTGGGCACGGTCGGCTTTCTGCTCAACGACTATGAGGCCGACCGCCTGCACGAGAACCTCGAGAAGGCGGTTGCCGTGCCCCTTCATCCGCTGCGCATGCGGGCGCTGCGGCGCGACGGCCAGGAGGAGCATGGCCTCGGCATCAACGAGGTGTCCCTGTTCCGACAGACCTATCAGGCGGCGAAGCTCTGCATCATGATCGACGGCGTGGTGCGCCTGCCGGAGCTGGTCTGCGATGGCGTGCTCGTGGCGACGCCTGCCGGCAGCACCGCCTACAACCTTTCCGCCCACGGCCCGATCCTGCCGACCGTCGCCAATCTGCTGGCACTTACGCCGATCAGCGCGTTTCGGCCGCGGCGCTGGCGGGGCGCCCTGCTTCCCAGCAAGACCCGCTTTTGCTTCAGGGCGATCGATCCCGGCAAGCGACCGGTCAGCGCCGTGGCGGATTCCACCGAGATCAAGGATGTCGTGGAGGTCTCGGTATGGGCGGACCAGACCATCACGCTGACCCTGCTGTTCGATCCGGAGCACAACCTCGAGGAGCGGATCCTGAAGGAGCAGTTCGTCCCCTGAACGCTTCCGCGCGGTGCCGCGTAGGATTCGGCCGCCCTGCCCGGCCTGACCCGCGTCAGGACCAGGCCTGCCATATCGGCGCTGGCCTCGATCAGCCACCCGCGGCCGCGCCGAGGTCCTGGCGACGCGTGTTGCCCCAGCGCGCCACCAGCACCGCGCAATCGGACATCTGTGCCAGCGTGCAGGCGTCCTGGTCGGCGAGCATCGGCCGGGCCGTCGAGAATCACCAGATTGTACTGCTCCGCTGCCTGCCGCATCAGCCCGCGCATCGCGTCGGACGCCAGGAGCTCCTTCGGATCGAGCGCGGCCGGGCCGGCCGCAACGAGCAGCGCCCCGGACCGCTCGTCGAGGTGCAGCACCTGGTCGAGCGTGTGATGGCCGAGCAGGATTGCGGTCAGACCGTGCTCGTTGTCGGCGCCGGTGAGCTCGTGCAGACGCGGCTTGCGAAGATCGCAGTCGATCAGCAGCGCTCGGCCGCCGGTGCGAGCGTGGATCGTGCCAGGGAGAGCGCCGTCGTCGTCGTGCCTTCATCGGCCAGCGCCGAGGTCAGCAGCACGCTGGTGCGCCGGGAGAGGACGTTGGCCCGCACCAGGTCCTTGCGCAGCGCCGCCGCCGCCTGCGCGAACGACCCGGTTGGATCATCGAGCAGATGCCGATCGGGCGCCCGGCGGCCGTCGCGCGCGGCCGGAATGGTGGGCAGCGCGCCCAGGGCCGAAAGCCCCAGGTGTCTCAGCTGCTCGGCGCTGCTGATGGTGCTGTCGAGCCGCTCCAGCCCGAGCGCGGCGAGCGAGCCGGCCAGGAGCGCGCCGAGCAGGGCGACGCCGAAGGTGAACTTGCGGCGGGGATTGAGCGGCTCGTCGGGCATGGTCGCGACCGAGATGACGCTCGCACCCGCCTCCTGCGCTTCCTGCAGCGGACGATCTCCTGCAGCCGGGCGCTGTAGGTCTCGAGCAGGTCGCGATTGGCCTGCCGGACGCCGCCCCCGCCCCCGCTCCGGCCCCGTCGCCGGCGACCTCCGACGGCGCCCCTGCGCCAGGAGGCCTTGCAGGGCGGCCTCGCCGATCGTCGCGCGAAGCCTCGCGATCTCGTCGCGAAGGAACGCTTCTGCCCGGGTCGAGACCGCCTGCTTCGCCGCGAGCCGGTCGGCCAGATAGAGGTCGGCCAGGGTGTTGGCGCCAAGCGCCGCCAGCCTGGGATCGGTCGAGAGAAACCGGACGCGGATGACGGACGGGCGATCGGCCGGCTCGGCGGCGATGTGCTCCAGCGTTTCGGCGGCGATCTCGGCGCAAAGCGCAGCGGCCTGCTGCTGGTCCGACAGCGTCGCACGCGTCGACAGGACCTGACGCAGTGCCGCCGGCAGACGATTGAAGAGCGAGTTTGGGACCAGCCTCGCCGGATCGAACCAGTCGCGCAGGCCCGCCGCCCCGCTCCGCAGGGTCGGGTTGAACTCCGGCAGCAGATGCAGGCTCAGCGCATCGGCGAGGCGCTCGGCCATCGCCGGCGATTGGAACGCCAGCGCCTCTCTCTCCGGGCCCTCCTGTCGAGGCGCCGCCAACGAGGTGGCCGCCTCGGAGGCGCCCTTCCGCTCGCCCAGCAGCACCAGGGTCTCCGCCTCGAACACCGGCGGCACCTGGCTCACATGGAGCGAGGTGAGCGCAAGGACGCACAGGATCAGGCAGGCGAGAAACAGCTTGTGCGCCCACAGGATACGGCCGAGCGTCGACCGGGCGAGCGCCATTGGCTGCGGCCCGCGGTCGCGACGCCAGGATCTCGGTGTCGGGATGAGCAGTCTCGCGTGCGAACCCGTGGCCATTGCTGCCCCGTCCATCTTGCGCCCGAGCCCGGACCGAACACCGCCGCCGCTTGGTGGCCGTCAAGAGCCCGGGAACAGGCAGCGAAAGCGGGTGGCTGCCTCTCGATATATCGTTGTACTTTGTTGATGTTGCGTGAACGGTCCCGATTCTCGCGTGATCGAGCTTCTGGTCGGCCATCCATCCAGGCAGCGGTGATGTGGGTGAACGATGCCGGCGCGCGCCTGCGAAGGCTGGCGCTAGCGCAGGGGAAGATGTCTGGCGCCTGGCTGGGGCGTCCGCTGCTCGTCCTGCTGCTCTTGCTGGCGCACCCGGCAGGCGCTCAGGTCGCCTTCGAGACGACCCCGCTGGCGATCGAGACGGGCTCGGGCACGCTCAGCTTCGAGATCGAGCTGGCGGTGAGCCCCGAGCAGCGCCGCCAGGGGCTGATGTTCCGCGAAAGCCTCGATTCCGACCGAGGCATGCTGTTCGACTTCGGCCGCACCGCTCCCGTCACGATGTGGATGCGCAACACCTTCATCTCACTCGACATGCTGTTCATCGACGCCGATGGCAGGATTGCGCGGATCGTGGCCGATACCGAGCCGCTCTCGGATGCCGTCATCGGCTCCGGCAGCCCGGTGCGCTCGGTCCTCGAGCTGGCCGCAGGCACCAGCGCAGAGCTCGGCATCGCGGTCGGCGATCGTGTGGTCCACCCGATCTTCGGGGCGCCTTGAGCGGCGTTCGGCTTACCGCAGCGCCTCGCAGGCGCCCACGATCCGCCGGCATGCCTCGATCAGCAGCTCGTTCGACGTGGCATAGGAGATCCTGATGTACGGGTCCATCCCGAAGCCCGCGCCCGGAACCACGGCGACGCCTTCCTGCTCGAGCAGGTAGCGCGCGAAATCCTCGCTGCTGGACAGGGTCGCGCCGGCGGGACTGCGCCGGCGGAGCACGCCCGCGCAGCTCGGATAGACGTAGAACGCGCCCTCGGGTCGGTGGCAGCGGAGCCCGGGCGCCTGGTTCAGCAACTCGACCACCATGTCGCGCCGCTGCCGAAAGATCCGATTGCGCTCCACCATGAAGTCCTGCGGCCCCTCGAGCGCGACGACCGCCGCCGCCTGGCTGATCGAGCAGGGGTTGGATGTGCTCTGCGACTGGATCTTCGCCATCGCGCGGATGAGCTCCACCGGCCCCCCGGCATAGCCGATGCGCCAGCCCGTCATGGCGTAGGCCTTGGCGACCCCGTTCATGGTGAGGCACCGATCGCGCAGCCTCGGCTCGAGCGCGACAGGGGTGACGAACTCCATGCCGTCGTAAAGGAGATGCTCGTAGATGTCGTCGGCGAGCACCCAGACGTGGCGATGCGCGAGCAGCACGTCGATCAGAGCGCGCAGCTGGCCGGCGTCATAGGCGGCGCCGGTCGGGTTGTTGGGCGAGTTCAGGATGAGCCATTTGGTCCGCGGCGTGATCGCCCGCTCGAGATCCTCGGGGCGCATCCTGAAGCCGTCCGCCTCGGCGCAGTCGACGAATTTGGGCGTGCCCCCGGCGAGCAGCACGATGTCCGGATAGGAAACCCAATAGGGCGCCGGGATGATGACCTCGTCGCCGGGGTCGAGGCTCGCCATCATGGCGTTGTAGATGATGTGCTTGCCGCCAGCGGCGATGCTGATCTCGTCGAGACCGTACTCGAGCCCGTTCTCGCGGCGGAACTTGCCGGCAACCGCCGCCTTCAGCGCCGGGGTGCCGTCGACCGTGGTATACTTGGTGTCGCCCGCCTCGATCGCGGCGCACGCGGCCTGCTTGACGTGGTCCGGCGTGTCGAAGTCCGGCTCGCCGGCCGCGAGCCCGATGACGTCGCGACCGGCGGCCTTCAGCTCGAGGGCGAGGCCGGCGACGGCCATGGTCGGCGAAGGTTTGATCGCCGCCATGCGGGCTGCGATGATCGGCATGGATGGCGGCTCCGCAGAGGATCAGACCATGGAGCTTAGGGGCCGCGGCCAGCCGACGCAACGCCATGCACGGCCCATGCCGGAACAGAGGAAACCAGCGAGGTCTGCTCAGTGGCCGCGTAGCACCGCGATCGGATCGGCCGAACCCTTGCGACGATCGGACGAGGAGGGGATGATCAACCTTGCGCCCGACGCGGCCTCGAGTTGGCTCGGAACTGCGCCGCCCGTAAGGCGAGCGAGCCGGTCGCCCACGAACGTCGCCTCGGTGATCATCGGCGCGTCGCCATCCTGGCGGCGGCGTAGGTCCCGCCACAGCCGCCACACCCGGGCGCGGTAGGCCTGGCCGCGATCGGCGTCGCTACTGTGATAGCGTCCCGTCGCCTTGGCCCAGGAGCGGGTCTCGGCGTGCAGCTCCGCGAGAAAGCGCGCGCCATAGGCCACGTTGTCGAGCGGATCGAACGCCTCGTCGAGGGTCGCGAAGGCGGTGGCGTGATAGCCGAGATTGATCTGCATGCAGCCGACGTCGATGTTGCTGCGGCCCGCGGCGCGCAGCTCGCGCACCTTGCGCAGCGCCAGCTCCTTGGAGGGCAGGTAGAAGCTGTCGGGACCTGACCGCACGGTCCACGGCCAGGGCCGGGCGTCGCCGTGCAGGGGGTGAATCCGGCCCGATTCCGCCAGGGCGACCGCCTGCAGCAGGCCCGGCGGAATGTCCTCGGCGCGCTCCATGCGCTCGGCGATCGAGCCACAGTCCTCGGGCGGATCGGCAAGGACAGCAGGCGGCAGTGCCGCGACGCCAAGAGCACCGATCACCGCCAGGGCGTGGCGCAGCTCGCGAAGGGGCGCGACGGCGGGCATGCCGCGATCATGACCGGCGTCGGTAAAGATTTCGATAGGATGGCGTCCGGCGTGCCCGCGCCGGAGGGTCTCCGCCAGCCTAGGCGCCGGCCGACAGCGCCGGCAGGCTTTCGGTTGCGCTCCGCGACGCCGGCGTCAGCTCCTCGACCACGAAGCGGCCGAGCTCGGCCAGCAACTCGCGTACCACGACCCGCAGATCGTCCAGCGCAGCGTGCGGCGCGAGCGTGCGCTCGTCCATGTAGAGACCGCGTCGCACCTCGATCTGCAGCGCATGAATGTCCGCCTCCGGGCAGCCGTAGGAGGCGGTGATGTGGCCGCCGGCATAAGGCCGGTTGCGCGCCACGGTGAGGCCGCTGCCGCGCAGGATCGCTTCGGCGGCTTCGATCACCATTGCCGAGCAGCTGCGGCCGAACCGGTCGCCGAGCGCAATGTCGACCACATGGTCCGTGACGCCCGCGCCGGTGGCGCCGAGGCTGGGCATGGAGTGGCAGTCGAGCAGGAGCACGACGCCGAACTTCCGCATCGCCTTCGCCAGCAGGCCCTGCAGGGCGTGGTGATAGGGCCAGTACGCGGCATGCAGGCGCCTTTGCGCCTCGTCGAAGCTCAGCCGCGAGCGATAGATGGCGTGGCCGGCGACGCGGCTGGGGATGCTGCCGAGCCCGGCCCTGGCCTTGGCCGAGTTGAGGTTGACGTAGCTCGGAAGTGGGCCCTCGAACAGGTCGGCGTCGAGCTCGAACGCGGCACGGTTGGGATCCACATAAGCGCGCGCGAAACGCGCATGCAGCAACGGCACCCCGACGCTCGGCCCGTACCCGAACACGCGATCGACGCAGCCATCCTCCAGCCGGCGCAGATGCTCGAGGTCGATGCGGGTCTCGCTCAGCAGGCTGGGCGGGTAGATCTGACCGCTGTGCGGCGAGGAGATGACCAACGGCAACAGGTCCGCCTCGGCGTCGGCGATGGCGATCGGGGGGCCGAGGTCGGCGGTCATGTCGGGTGCGTGGATCATCGTTATCGGCCATGACACCACAAGCCCCGATCGACCGCAAGGACCATACCCAGCGCCCGCGGCAGCCGGCCCTCCCACGCGCCGCCCCGGCGCTAGCGGCGACGCGCGGGAAACAGCGTCACGAGGTTGAAAAGTTCGCGCGTTGGATCTAGGAGGGGTGTGTGGGGCGCGTAGCTCAGCGGGAGAGCACTACGTTGACATCGTAGGGGTCGCTGGTTCGATCCCAGCCGCGCCCACCACCCAGCGAGGAGGCTGCTGGCTAGCGGTCGTCGCCCGACGCCTCGCTCAGCGCCGGACTTTCCTGCTCCTCGCGCAGACGCTCGCGCGCGGCGAGGGAGAGCTGGATGTTGAGATCGCGAAGCTGCTTCTCGTCGACGACGCTCGGGGCGCCGAGCATCAGCTCCTGGGCCTGCTGATTGAGCGGGAACGCCGTGATCTCGCGCAGGTTCGGCGTGCGCGCCAGCAGCATGACGATGCGGTCGATGCCGGGTGCGATGCCGCCATGCGGCGGCGCGCCGTAGCGGAACGCGCGCAGCATGCCGCCGAAGCGCGCCTCCAGCACGTCCTCCGGGTAGCCGGCGATCGCGAACGCCTTGACCATGATGTCGGGGCGATGGTTGCGGATCGCGCCCGAGGACAGCTCGACCCCGTTGCAGACGATGTCGTACTGGTAGGCGGTGATCTCGAGCGGGTCCTGGCGTCTCGAGCGCCTCGAGTCCGCCCTGCGGCATCGAGAAGGGATTGTGCGAGAAGTCGATCGACTTCGCCTCCTCGTCCCACTCGAACATCGGGAAGTCGACGACCCAGGCGAAGCGGTAGCAGTCCGGCTCGATCAGCCCGAGCTCCTCGCCCAGCCGGGTGCGGATCAGGCCGGACAGCCGCTCGGCCTCCTTCGGCCGGGCGCAGACGAAGAACACCGCATCGCCCGCCGCAAGACCGGCTGCTTCGCTTGATCCGCGCGATGCGCTCCGGGTCGAGGAACTTGGCGACCGGTCCCTTGGGCTCGCCCTCGCCAGTACTGGACATAGCCGAGCCCGGGCGCGCCCAGGCTCTGGGCACAGGCGATCATCTGGTCGAAGAAGCTGCGCGGCCGGCCGACGGCGCCCGGCGCCGGGACCGCACGCACCACCGCGCCGGCGGCCGACCGCCTTGGCGAACACGGCAAACCCGCCGCCGGCAAAGATCTCGCCGACCTCGGCGATCTCGATCGGGTTGCGCAGGTCCGGCTTGTCGGTGCCGTACTTGATCATCGCCTCGCGATAGGGGATGCGCGGAAACGGCAGCGGCGTCACGTCCCAGTCGGAGAATTCCGTGAACAGGCCAAACATCACCGGCTCGACCGCGGCGAACACGTCCTCCTGCTCGACGAACGCCATCTCCAGATCGAGCTGGTAGAACTCGCCCGGCGAGCGGTCGGCGCGCGCGTCCTCGTCGCGAAAGCAGGGCGCGATCTGGAAATAGCGGTCGAAGCCCGACATCATGAACAGCTGCTTGTACTGCTGCGGCGCCTGCGGCAGGGCGTAGAACTTGCCCGGATGCAGGCGCGAGGGCACCAGGAAGTCGCGGGCGCCCTCGGGCGAGCTCGCGGTCAGGATCGGCGTCTGGAACTCGACGAAGCCCTGCTGCTCCATACGCCGGCGGATGACTGGCGATGATCTTGGAGCGCAGCAGGATGGTCTGGTGCATGGCCTCGCGGCGCAGATCGAGGAAGCGGTAGCGCAGCCGCGTCTCCTCGGGGAAGTCGCGCTCGGCGTTGACCTGGCAGCGGCAGGTCTCGGCCGGCGATTGCGACGACCAGCGTCTCGGCGACCAGCTCGACCTCGCCGGTCGCGAGCCTGGGGTTGACCGTCTCCTCGCTGCGCGCCACGACCTTGCCGGTGACGGTCAGCACGCTCTCCAGCCGGCGGCCTCGGCCTCGGCGAAGAACGCGTCCTCGGGCTGGAACACGATCTGGGTGATGCCGTAATGGTCGCGCAGGTCGATGAACAGCAGCTGGCCGTGATCGCGCTTGCGGTGGACCCACCCGGACAGCCGGACCCGCTCGCCGACGTCGGCCGCGCGCAGCTGGCCGCAGTTGTGGGTGCGATAACGATGCATGAGGT
The DNA here is from genome assembly GCA_963753315.1 of uncultured Alphaproteobacteria bacterium. GTDB lineage: Bacteria > Pseudomonadota > Alphaproteobacteria > Geminicoccales > Geminicoccaceae > DASUGG01. The sequence continues at coordinate 126,179 of CAVWCI010000006.1, read as the reverse complement.
CCTCGTTAGCTCCAGCGCGACCCTGGCGTGCACGCACGCCTGTGCTCGCGCGTAAAGGGCATCAACGCGCCCGGCTGTCAAGCCGGCACAGAACCGCGCTCCCCTGGATGCGATCGCTCTCCGCCACGTTTACAAGCGTAACGCCCGCGCCGTGCCTTATCCTCTTGCGGTAGGAGAAGGAAGCAGACGATCGCTGGCCTGTATTGCACTTTTGCAATACTATGCCCTGTATGGAGGTGACATGAGCAATGGACGCATCGCCACGCGGGACATCGCGAAGGCGTGGCTGAGGGACCCGGAGTTTCGCGCCGAGTACGAGGCGCTGGAACCGGAGTTCGCGCTCGCCTCGGCCCTGATCGAGGCGCGCGGCCGTGCCGGCATGACGCAGGCGCAGGTGGCCGCGGCCATGGGCACCACCCAGGCCGTCATCGCACGCCTCGAAGGCGGGCGCGTGAAGCCCTCGACCCGGACCTTGGAGCGCTTCGCCAAGGCCACCGGCACGCGCCTTCGCATCCACTTCGAGCCCGATGATGGACGACGAGCCCGCGCCCATCCGTGACCCTCGAACCCCAGACCTGGTCCGCCCCCTAGCCCGATACCCGCAATCCAGTGCCGCCTCACGACAGCGCTCAGCAACCGCCGGCTGCGCGCGGGTTGCGCCGCCGCTCGCCCCACCTATGCTACGCAGGCTTTTTGTCGCCGTGCTCTCAGAAAGTGTGACCCGCTCACATGGCGTTGCTGACCAAGACCGCCGAGCTCGCCGAGCTCTGCGACGAGCTGGCCAGGGAGCCGTTCGTCGCCCTCGATACCGAGTTCATGCGTGATCGCACCTACTTCCCAAAGCTGTGCCTGGTGCAGGTCGCGGGCGAAAGGCGCCACGCCGCGATCGACCCGCTGGCGCAGGAGCCTCGACCTGGCGCCCTTGCTCGCACTGATGACCAATCCTGCGGTGGTCAAGGTGTTCCATGCCGCCCGCCAGGACGTCGAGATCTTCCATCATCTGGGCGGCGCGATCCCCATGCCGCTGTTCGACACCCAGCTGGCCGCCATGGTCTGCGGCTATGGCGAGGAGGTCGGCTACGAGACCCTGGTCGCACGGCTCGCGAAGGCGCGGATCGACAAGAGCTCGCGCTTCACCGACTGGTCGCGCCGCCCCTTGACCAAGCAGCAGCTCGACTATGCGCTGGCCGACGTCATCCATCTGCGCGTGGTCTACCAGCGCCTCGAGGCGCAGCTGCGGCAGACCGGGCGCAGCGAATGGGTCGCCCAGGAGCTCGCCGGCCTCACCGATCCGCACACCTACGAGCAGCCGCCCGAGGACGCCTGGCGGCGGATCAAGGTGCGCTCGCGCGAGCCGCGCTTCCTGGCGATCGTGCAGGCGCTGGCGGCATGGCGCGAGCGCGAGGCGCAGCGGCGCGATCTGCCGCGCAACCGCATCCTGCGCGACGACCTGCTGCTCGAGGTCGCCGCCAACCGGCCGCGCTCGACCGATGACATCGCGAAACTGCGGCGGATCTCCCTGGATCGGGCGAGCGCTGCGGCGGTGGTCGCGGCGGTGCGCTCGGCACTCGAGCTGCCCGAGACCCTGCTGCCGGTGGTCGACCCACCTCCCAAGCTGCCGCGCGGCATCGGCCCGCTGGTCGACCTCCTGCGGGTGCTGCTGAAATTCCAGTGCGAGGAGCACGAGGTCGCGCAGCGGCTGGTCGCGACCACCGCCGACCTGGAGGCGATCGCCGCCTTCGACGCGCCGGACGTCCCGGCGCTGCGCGGCTGGCGCCTGGAGGTGTTCGGCCGCGCCGCCCTGACGCTCAAGCAGGGCAAGCTCGGCCTTGCCGTCGAAAAGGGCCAGGTCGTGCTGGTGCCGATGCAGCACCTGGTCGAGCCGGCCTGAGCGTCCGGCTGCCGACGCCGCTCAGTCCAGCCGCTGAGCGCGAAAGCGCGGCGTCGGCGGATCGAACGCATCCTGCGCCGCGACCAGGCAAAGCTCGTCGGCACCGCTCGCCCGGGTCCGCTCGACCAGGTCGAACATCGCCGAGACCGCGCGCTCGAGGGCGAGCCGGACATCGCCGGTGCGCAGATAGTGGCCGAGGAAGAGAGCGCTGAAGGCATCGCCGGTGCCGCCGGGCGCGATCGGCAGACGCGATGTCGTGATCAGCCAGGCGCCCTCGGCGCCGTCCGCCAGGACCGCCAGCCCCGGATCGTCCGCCAGGCTGAGGCCGGTCGCCACCACCAGCCGCGGCCCCCGCGCCCGCAACGCGCCGGCGGCGCGCCTGGCTTCCGCCAGCGTGGTCACCGGCTGCGAGGCCAGAAACGCCAGCTCGAAGCGATTGGGCGTGACGACGTCGGCCGCAGGCACCAGCACATCGCGGATCAGCTCGGGGATGCCGGGGCTGACGAACACGCCGGGGCCGTCGTCGCCGATCACCGGGTCGCACAGATAGAGCGCGCCCGGCCGCGCCGCCCGCAGCGCCGCCACCGCATCGAGCACGATGGCGCCGACCGCAGCGTCGCCGAGATAGCCGCTGATGATCGCCCCGCAGCGTCCGAGCGCACCGCGTCGCACCACGCCTTCGAGGATCTGCGCGATCCGCTCCGGCTCGACCTTGTAGCCGCACCAGCTGCCGTGGCCCGGATGATGGGCCAGCTGGACGGTGTTGATCGGAATGACGTCGAAGCCCAGACGCTGCAGGGGCAAGGTCGCGGCGCTGTTGCCGACATGGCCCTCGGCGACCTGGGACTGGATCGAGAGGACCGCCTGGCCGCGCACCTGCGAGCGCGTCGGGCTCACTCTTCGTCCACCGTGTGCGCGCGCCGCGCGCTCACCGGGCGAGCGCGTCCCGGCAGGCGAGCGCTGCGCGATCCAGGATCGCCTCCACGTCGATCTGCAGGTCGCGATAGAGGTCCGGAACGTCGCCCGACTGGCCGAAGCGATCGACGCCGAGCGAATAGACCCGGCGCGCCGACGCGCTGCCGAGCCAGGCGAGCGTGGCGGGATGGCCGTCGAGCACCGTGACCAGCGCGGCATTGCGCGCCAGGGGTGCCAGCAGCCGCTCGATGGTCGCCTGTGCCGCCTCGCCGGCCGCGCGCCGGCCCTGAGCGGCGCGCCAGTCGGCATGCAGGCGATCGGCCGAGGTCACCACCAGCACGCCGAGCCCCGGCAGGTCGTCGAGCTGGTCGGCCGCCTCCAGCACCTCGGGCATGAGCGCGCCCATGCCGACCAGGGCGAGCTCGCAGCCGGGCGCCGGCTCGCGCAGCCAGTAGGCGCCTTCCAGCGTCGCCGCGGCCAGCGCTCGCGGTCATCGTGCGTTCCGGTTGCTCGACCGGCCGGGTCGAGAGGCGAAGATAGACCGAGCCGCCGTCCTCGGCCTGCAGATGCTCGAAGGCGAAGCGCATGATCACGGCCATCTCGTCGACATAGGCCGGCTCGAAAGCCACGAGATTGGGCTGACCGATGCCGATCAAGGGCGTCGCCACCGATTGATGCGCGCCGCCCTCGGGCGCCAGCGTGACCCCGGACGGGGTCGCCACCAAAAGGAAGCGGGCGTCCTGATAGCTCGCATAGGTCAGGGCATCGAGGCCGCGCGCGATGAACGGGTCGTAGAGCGTGCCGACCGGCAGCAGCCGCTCGCCGAACAGCGGGCCGGCAAGGCCGAGCGCCGCCAGCATCAGGAAGAGGTTGTTCTCGGCGATGCCCAGCTCGACATGCTGGCCGGCCCCGCTCTCGGTCCAGAGCTGGGCGGAAGCGACGCGCTCGGCCTTGAAGACGTCGGCATGCTCGGCGCGGTTGAACACGCTGCGCCGGCTGACCCAGGCGCCGAGGCTGGTCGACACCGTGACGTCGGGCGAGGTGGTGATGATGCGCGCGGCGAGCGGCTCGTCGCTGCGCGCCAGCTCGCCCATGACCCGGCCGAACGCCTCCTGGGTCGAGGCGCGGCGCACCTGCCGGCCCGTCGGCAGGCTCGCCGGCACCGGCACCGGCGCTGCTGAGATGCGCCTCCGTGCGCGCCGCGAACGGCACCTCGGCGAGAAAGGCCTCGAGCTCCGCCGGCTCGACATCGAGGCCGGCAAAGCGCGACCATTCCTCGCCGTCGCGGATCCGGTGCGCGTCCTTGAACGCCGCCATCTGCTCGGGCGTCATCAGGCCCGCATGGTTGTCCTTGTGGCCGGCGAATGGCAGGCCGAAACCCTTGATCGTGTAGGCGATGAAGCAGTGCGGGCGATCGTCCTCGACGCCGTGGAACGCCTCGCGCACGCTATCGAGGTCATGACCGCCGAGATTGGTCATCAGCCGGGCGAGCGCGTCGTCGTCATGCTCGGCCAGGACGTCGCGAATCACGTCGAGATGGCCGAGGTCGCGGCTGAGGCGCTCGCGCCAGGCAGCACCACCCTTGAAGGTGATCGCGGCGTAGAGGTCGTTCGGACAGTCGTCGATCCACTGGCGGAGCGCATCGCCGCCCGGCCGCGCGAAGGCCGCCTGCAGCAGCTTGCCGTATTTCAGCGTCACGACCCGCCAGCCGACGGCGCTGAAGAAATCCTCGATCTTCTTGAACAGCCGCTCGGGCACCACCCGGTCGAGACTCTGGCGGTTGTAGTCGATCACCCACCAGACGTTGCGCACATCGTGCTTCCAGCCCTCGAGCAGGGCCTCGAAGACGTTGCCCTCGTCGAGCTCGGCATCGCCGACGATGGCGATCATCCGGCCCTTGCCCTGGCCGTCCGGCAGGAGCTTGCGCTCGTGCAGAAGGTCCTGCGTGAGCGAGGCGAACAGCGTCATCGCGGCGCCGAGCCCGACCGAGCCCGTCGAGAAATCGACGCCATCGGTGTCCTTGGTGCGCGACGGGTAGGCCTGGGCGCCGCCGAAGGCGCGAAAACGCTCCAGCTTGTCCTGGGTCTGCCGCCCGAGCAGGTACTGGATGGCATGGAACATCGGGCTCGCATGCGGCTTGACCGCGACCCGGTCGCCCGGCCGCAGAACGTCGAAATAGAGCGCCGTGATCAGGCTCGCGACCGAGGCGCAGGACGCCTGATGGCCGCCGACCTTGACGCCATCCCGGTTCGGCCGGATGTGGTTGGCGTGGTGGATCGTCCAGCAGGCGAGCCACAGCACCTTGCGCTCGAGCGCGGCAAGGCAGCGGCGCTGCGCGTCGGGGGCGGCTTCGGAAGGGCGGTCGGAGAGCTCGAGCATGGCCGCATTGAACGCTTCCGGCGCCCCCGCCGTCAACGCTCTACTGGCGTCACGCTTGCATCTGCCGTCTGCGAATGGGAGACAGTGTCCGCGAAGATCACAAAGCCAGGCAAGGAACGATGCCTGAGGTGCAGCGCTACGATCTGATCGTCATCGGCAGTGGCCCGGCCGGCCGGCGTGCCGCGATCCAGGCCGCCAAGCTCAACCGGTCGGTGCTGGTGATCGATCGCGGCCGCCGGATCGGCGGCGTCTCGGTGCACACCGGCACGATCCCGAGCAAGACCCTGCGCGAGACCGTGCTCAACCTGTCCGGCTGGCGCGAGCGCAGCTTCTACGGCCTCGCCTATCGGGTGAAGAAGGAGATCTCTGCCGCCGACCTGCTCAAGCGCCTGCACATCACCTTGAACCACGAGGTCGAGGTGCTGGAGCACCAGTTCGCCCGCAACGGCGTCATGACGTTGCGCGGGGCGGCGCGTTTCGTCTCGCCCGAGGAGATCGAGGTGACCGGCGATCTCGGCGAGACCATGCGCTATGGCGCCGATCGCTTCATCCTGGCGGTCGGGACCCGGCCGTACCGTCCCGAGCACGTGCCGTTCGATGGCGACTGCGTGCTGGACAGCGACGAGATCCTCGATCTCAAGCGACTGCCGCGGCATCTGACGGTGGTCGGTGCCGGCGTGATCGGCGTCGAGTACGCCACCATCTTCAGCGCGCTCGACGTGCGGGTGACCCTGATCGAGGCCCGCAACCAGATGCTGGAGTTCGTCGACCGGGAGCTTCTGGCGAACTTCACCTACGACATCCGCAACCGGGGCATCGCGCTGCGCCTGGGCTGCAAGGTGAAAGGGATCGAGCGCAACGGCGACGCGTGCACGATCCGGCTCGAGGACGGCCGCACGGTGCGCTCGGACATGGTGCTGTACGCCGCCGGGCGGATGGGTGCTACCCGCGATCTGAACCTCGCCGCCTGCGGTCTCGAATGCGACGATCGCGGCCGGCTGGAGGCCGACAAGGCTACCTTCCAGACCAGCGTGCCGCACATTTTCGCGGCCGGTGACGTGATCGGCTTTCCGAGCCTTGCCTCGACCTCGATGGAGCAGGGCCGGATCGCCGCCTGCCGCGCCTTCGATCACGATGCCCCGGACCCGCCGGCGTTCTTCCCCTACGGCATCTATGCGGTGCCCGAGATCTCGACCATCGGCCTCACCGAGGAGGAGCTGCGCGAGCAGGGGATCGGCTACGAATCCGGTATCGCGCGCTTTCGCGAGACGTCGCGCGGCCACATCATGGGGCTCGAGACCGGCTTTCTGAAGATGCTGTTCGCGCTCGACGACCGCCGGCTGCTGGGCGTGCACATCGTCGGCGAGGGCGCCACCGAGCTGATCCACATCGGCCAGGCGGTGCTGAACCTGAAGGGCACGCTGGACTATTTCGTCGAGAACACCTTCAACTATCCCACGCTCGCGGAGGCGTACAAGATCGCCGCGCTCGACGCCTGGAACCGCATGCAGCCCGGGTAGGGCCGTCGGTCGTCAGCGGCCGGCGATGGTCTCACCTAACGGGGTGGTGCCGGCGATCTCGAGCAGGAGCTTACGACGGACCGCCTCGGCGAACTGGCCGTCGTTCTCGGCGGTAACCACGAAGCTCGCCGGGCCGCCGATGATCCGCTCGGCGAACGCCGCCTCGAGGTCGTAGGTGTTCGGCCGGCCGCTGCAGCTGCGGCAGAGCACGGCGAGGCCATTGATCACGATGTCGGCCATCAGCGCGCTCTGACGCGCCTCGGCGAGCGAGATCCCGTCCCAGCTGCTGACGCTGTCGGCGGAGAGGTCGATCACCTTGCGATAGCCTTCGTACGCGTTGTCCTCGATCAGCGCCTGCGCCACGGTGATCGCGCTGCCGATCGCGTTCGGCCCGAAGGCGTGGCGGGGTTGCTCCATCAGGGTCTTCGCGAACGCAGCGGCGCTGTCCTTGCCGTCGATGATCGTCCAGGGCACCACCACGTCCTGCGAGCGCGCATCGCCCCATTCGACATAGGTCGCGACGATCCGCTGGTCGAAACCCTGCTCGATTGCGTCCAGCACCTCGGGATGGGTGATCGCGGCGGCATAGCCCTGTCGCTGCAGGCGAATCTCGCCGTCGTCGATCGAGCGTGAGGCGTCGGCCAGCAGCACCAGCTCGAGATCGACCGATTCCGCGGCTGCCTCACTCGTCGCGACGGCCAGCAGGCCCAGGACCGCCATGATGCGCGCCATCGTTCCCTCCCTACGTCCCCTCTTTCCAACGTTTTGCCGACAAGTCCGTCACAGGCGGTTTCGCCTCACGGCAAGGCAGACTACGTTATAGGAAGGCGCCCGCCGCGGCAGTGTCCAAACGGGATTTGGCCCTTCTTCCGAGGTTAACGTCATGACCGACGCGATCAAGTTCACCCTGGATGGCCGCGAGGTCGGGGCGCAGCCGGGCGAGACCATCTGGCAGGTGGCGGCGCGCGAAGGCATCGACATTCCGCATCTGTGCTGGCTGCCCGAGCCCGGCTACCGGGCCGATGGCAACTGCCGCGCCTGCATGGTCGAGATCGAGGGCGAGCGCGTGCTCGCCGCCTCCTGCATCCGTAAGCCTGCGCCCGGGATGAAGGTCGTGACCGCGTCCGAGCGCGCCCGCACCGCGCGCAAAATGGTCATGGAGCTGCTGCTCGCCGACCAGCCGGAACGCGAGGTGGCGCATCATCCAGAATCCAAGCTCTGGGCATGGGCGGACCGGATGGATCTCCACGAATCCCGCTTCCCCGAGCGCGATCTGCCCGCAGCCGATCTGAGCCACCCGGCGATGGCGGTTCATCTGGATGCCTGCATCCAGTGCAATCTCTGCGTGCGCGCCTGCCGCGAGGTCCAGGTCAACGACGTGATCGGCATGGCGTTTCGCAATGCGGGAGCCAAAATCGTGTTCGACATGGACGACCCGATGGGTGCCAGCACCTGCGTCGCCTGCGGCGAATGCGTCCAGGCCTGCCCGACCGGCGCGCTGATGCCGGCCAGCCTGATCGATGCGCAAGGGGTGGGCCACGTCGAGACCGACCGCGAGGTGAAAAGCGTCTGCCCCTATTGCGGTGTCGGCTGCCAGATCACCTACCACGTCAAGGACGACAAGATCCGCCACGTCACCGGACGCAACGGCCCGGCCAACGAGAACCGGCTTTGCGTCAAGGGCAGGTTCGGCTTCGACTACGTCAACCATGAGGATCGCCTGACCAAGCCGCTGATCCGCAAGGACGGCGTCCCGAAGGTGGTGGACGATCCGATCGACCCGGCCAATCCGCTCACGCACTTCCGTGAGGCGAGCTGGGAGGAGGCGCTCGATCGCGCCGCGGCGGGCCTGCGTGCGGTGCGCGATCGCGACGGCCCTCGCGCGCTCGCCGGCTTCGGCTCGGCCAAGGGCTCCAACGAGGAGGCGTACCTGTTCCAGAAGCTGGTGCGCACGGGCTTCGGGTCGAACAACGTCGACCATTGCACGCGCCTTTGCCACGCCTCCTCGGTCGCAGCACTGCTCGAGAACATCGGCTCGGGCGCGGTGAGCGCGCCGTTCGGCGCGGCCATGGACGCGGACGTCATCATCGTGATCGGGGCGAACCCGACCCAGAACCATCCGGTCGCCGCGACCTACTTCAAGCAGGCCGCCAAGCGGGGCAAAACGCTGGTGGTCATGGACCCGCGCGGCCAGGCGCTCGAGCGGCACGCCACCCACATGCTGCAGTTCAAACCCGGCAGCGACGTTGCCATGCTGAACGCCCTGATGCACGTGATCGTCGAGGAGGAGCTGTACGATCGCCAGTACATCCAGGCGCATACCGAGGGCTTCGAGAACCTGCGCAAGCATCTGGCCGCGTTTCCGCCCGAGCGCATGGCGGCGGTCTGCGGCATCGATGCCGGCACGCTGCGCACGGTCGCCCGCAAGTACGCCACCGCCCAGCGCGCGATCATCTTCTGGGGCATGGGCATCAGCCAGCACGTGCATGGCACCGACAACGCCCGCTGCCTGATTTCGCTCGCCCTGATGACCGGCCAGGTCGGCCGGCCCGGCACGGGGCTGCACCCCCTGCGCGGCCAGAACAACGTCCAGGGCGCCTCCGATGCCGGCCTGATCCCGATGATGTTCCCGGACTATGGCCGGGTCGCCAAGGACGAGATCCGGGAGCGCTTTGAGGAGCTGTGGGGCACCCGGCTCGACCCCGAGCCCGGCCTCACGGTGGTCGAGATCGTCGATGCGATCCATGCCGACACGATCAAGGGCATGTACATCATGGGCGAGAACCCGGCGATGTCGGACCCGGACGCCCATCACGCCCGCGAGGCGCTGGCCAAGCTCGAGCATCTCGTGGTGCAGGACCTGTTCCTTACCGAGACCGCGATGTACGCAGACGTGGTGCTGCCGGCCTCGGCCTGGCCGGAGAAGGACGGCACGGTCACCAACACCAACCGTCAGGTGCAGATGGGCCGGACGGCCCTGCCGCTGCCGGGCGAGGCCCGCCAGGACCTGTGGATCATCCAGGAGATCGCGCGTCGCATCGGCCTCGACTGGCGCTATGACCATCCGCGCGAGGTCTATGACGAGATGACCCGCGCCATGCCCTCGCTCGCCAACATCACCTGGGAGCGCCTCGAGCGGGAGCACTCGGTCACCTATCCGTGCGACGCGCCGGACACGCCGGGCCATGACATCGTGTTCGGCGACCGCTTCCCGACCGACGACGGGCGCGGCAAATTCACGCCCGCCGCGATCGTCCCCCCGGCCGAACTGCCCGACGATCAGTACCCGATGGTCCTGACGACCGGGCGTCAGCTCGAGCACTGGCACACCGGCGCGATGACCCGGCGGGCGACCTATCTCGACGCCATCGAGCCGGAGGCGGTGGCGAGCCTGCATCCGAAGGAACTGCGGCGGCTCGATGTGACGCCGGGCGGAGCGATCCGGGTGATGACCCGGCGGGGCGTGATCGAGCTGAAGGCGCGGGTCGACCCGGACGTGCCCGAGGGCATGGTGTTCATCCCGTTCGCCTATGTCGAGGCGGCCGCCAACATCCTGACGAACCCGCAGCTCGATCCCATCGGAAAAATCCCGGAGTACAAGTTCTGCGCCGCCCGGGTGGAGAAGGCAGCGCAGCCGGCAGCAGCGGCGGAGTGAGTAGGATGATAGTGCTCTCTTTGGCCGCCGCCCACCCATAGGTAGAACGATCGATGGCGACCTTGACCCTACGGTCTGTTTGGTTCTAGATTCCCTCACCGTTCGGGTCCATCAGGTGAGAGTGGGATATCGACGCTCAGTTGAGGCAACAAGCGCATACGATTTTTGAAGAGTGGCTTACAGAACGAAGTTGTTTGGCGCCCTTTTCCTGGGGCCGGTTGCCGCGGTGATCCTCGCAAAGGTGAGTGGTCGTCCGGATCTGTGGCTTTGGTTCGTGGTTCCCTGCTCGGTCGCGGGATTCGTCTTTGGCCGGACGATCGATAGGCGGGACGAAGCGAGGGATCAGAAAGGTCAGCCTGACACTGCCGATCTCCAAGCCGTCGGCTGGCAACAGATCGTTCGCGACTACGGCGCCTTTCTAGAGCAATGGTCCCGGGGCCGCGATCTCGGCAGCATCTATGACGTCAAACTCTTGCCACACCCCAAGGCGGAAATCGAGCGCGCCTTGATAGCTGGCATCCTAGCAGTGAAAGACGCCCGCGTCCGCGACTGGATCGAACTCCAAAGTGGAAATCGAGCCGCTAGCAATGAGGAACGCGAGCATGCGCGAGTGGCTCGAAGTGGGGTTACTCATGTTGGCGGATTTCCAAGAAAAAGTCGGCACAGAGCCACTGAGCTTGGCCCCAGGCTTAGCCAATCTTCTGGAACAATGGGACTGGTCTGACGAGACAGACGAATTGACCGATCGCCTTATCAAGAAAGTTGCGATGATAGACAAGGAGATCGACGAGGAGCGCTTTGCTCGGTTTCAGGCAAAAGTGAAGGCTGACGAAGCACGCTACACTCACCTCATCGCTCGGGCACGTCACGCTCTTGAGAAGGCAGAAAGCCATGTCTGAACTCCTGAGCTATGTTCTCCTTACTGTCCTGGAAATCATCCCGCTATGGAAGATTTTTCGCAAAACCGGACAAAGTCCGGCATTGTCGTTCTTCGTGATTGTTCCACTAGTGGTCTGACGCCAACGCTTGGTACCCTCGGTTGACTTTTTCGATGATGCGATTGGGGTCGGCGGTCCAGACGAAGGGCTTGGGGCGCTGATTGTGCTCGGCGAGGTAGCGGTTGATGGCGGCCTGGAGGTCGACCAACGAGTGGAAGGCGCCGCGCTGCAGGCGGCGGCGGGTCAGCGTGGCGAAGAAGGTCTCGACCGCATTGACCCAGGAGCAGGAGGTCGGCGTGAAGTGGAAGGTCCAGCGCGGATGACGGGTGAGCCAGGCGCGGACCTTGGGATGCTTGTGGGCGGCGTAGTTGTCGAGAATGGCGTGGATCAGCTTGCCGGCCGGCACGGCGCGCTCGACGGCATTGAGGAAGCGGATGAACTCCTGGTGCCGGTGCCGCGCCATGCACTGGCCGATGACGCTGCCGTCGAGCACGTTCAGCGCCGCGAACAAGGTCGTCGTGCCGTGCCGGATGTAGTCGTGGGTCATGGTGCCGGCCCGGCCCTTCTTGATCGGCAAGCCCGGCTGCGTCCGGTCCAGCGCCTGGATCTGGGACTTCTCGTCGACCGAGAGCACGAGGCTGTGCGCCGGCGGATCGAGATAGAGGCCGACCACGTCGCGCAGCTTGGCGGCGAACGCCGGATCGGTGGACAGCTTGAAGCGCCGCACCCGGTGCGGCTGGAGGCCGTGCGCTGCCCAGATCCGCTGCACCGAGCGCAGCGACACGCCGCTGGCCGCCGCCATCGCGCGGCCGGTCCAATGCGTCGTCTCGCCGGGCGGATCGCCAAGCGTCAGCGCGACCACCCGATCGACCACGGCCGGCGGCAAGGGCGGCAGCCCGGGCTTGCGGGTCCTGTCGCGCACCAGGCCGGCCACGCCTTCGCGCATGAACCGCTCCTGCCAGCGCCAGACGCAGGGCTTGGACACCTCGGCCCGGCGCATGATCTCCGCCGTGCCGCAGCCCGCCGCGGTCGCCAGGATGATCCGTGCCCGCCAGACGTGCTTTTGCGGGCTGTTCCGATCCGCCACGATCCGCTCCAACCGGTCACGGTCCGCCGCGCTCACCTCGATGCTGATCCCTTCGCGCATGCCGCAGTATGCCACGCTTCCCACGATAAGGGAATCCTATGATTGCGTCAGACCACTAGTTGGCCATGTTGTCGTGGCGCTCGTATTTGGAAAGGGCCGTTGGCCAAGCCTTCCGAGTAGGGATTAGGGAGGGCGCCATGTCGATCGCTTCCTGGCAAATTATAGTGATTGTGCTTGTATTCATTGTTCCATATGTATTGATCATTTACGGCGGATGGAATGGGGTGCGCAGAGCTGGCTACAAAGGCGCTTGGTCATTGATCCTTCTGTTGCCTTTGCTCAACATTATCATGCTCTATGTCTTCGCCTTCGCCACCTGGCCCGTTGAGCGACAGCAAAGGAACGATACATCTGGCTGAGCCCCTATTCCGGTGCGCAATGATATTGGTGTCTAGCATCCTTTAGATGTATGTGTGCTCCGGAAGGCGCTAGCCTAGGGCCACCCTCGGGATTGAAAGGTAAGCGATGGGCGTCGCGCTGTTGGCTCCGGTGCCAAGTCTCCACTTAAAGTCTGCTGTCGAGACCTGCGCGGAACACGGCAAGGTCGCGTTCGGGTCGATGAAGGCAGACGTTTTCGAAACGGTGGAGCGTGACTTCGGGTTTGGCATCCCGGTGTACATTTATGCGTCCACCCATCATGGCCCACCCTACGACTACGCAGCCAGTGGCAAAGTTTCTTTGCGGGGCATCCTGTGCAATGTCGAGCCGGCCACCGCTCAGGGCAAGCACCCGAACCCGATCTATCGTCCGCCCAGCACCTTTGAAGCCGAAAAGAGGGGCCTTGAAATCTCGTGGTGCTTCTGGGAGGTGAGCGACCTTAGCGGCCTTCCGGAGAAGGATCGTATTCCCCTGACCAAGTTCACGGCCCTCGGCCAGACGAAGCCTTTGCCATCCGGGTTCGTGCCGCCAGGGCCCATGCTCGTGAAGGGGGCCTTCATACCCTGAGCAAAAGCGGAATACACGCCGCGCGGGTTCCGAGCACAAGATGCTCGGGCATGACGAGAGCAGCAGGGCGTAATACCTTGTTGTCACCGGTCTTGAGATCGCGGAGGCAACGCGATGACCAGTTTGCCAATTCCGCCAGACTTCGCAGCTTTCGCCCGCGAGCAGGTGGCCGCAGGGCGTTACGCTTCTGAGGCCGAGGTCGTCGCCGACGCGTTGCGGCGGTATCTTGCCGATCGCGATGCCCTGCTGGCTTTGCTCGATCCCGCCATCGAGCAGCTGGATCGGGGCGAGGGGCTGCCGTTCGATGCCCAGGAGACTAAACGGCGCGGCCGTGAGCGGCGCCGGCACGCGGCTGCATGCCGCGGATAGTCGTCTCGCCACTCGCCCAAGCCGACGTCGACGAGATCTGGGACTACATCACGCGTGACAGTATTCCGAATGCCGATCGCTTCGTCGACCGGATCGAACAGCGGTTCGATTTTCTGGCCGACAACCCTGGGGTGGGGGTCGCGCGAGACGATCTTCGACCCGGTCTGCGACGCTTCGCGCACGCACGCTACCTCATCTCCTATCGATGAATCCCAGGCGGCATCGAAGTGGTCCGTGTGGTCCACGGGGCACGTGACGAGGCCGCCCTTTGGCGGCGTTAGGGTAAATCGCGGTCGAAGCTGCCATGCGCGACCGGGGTGGGGCCGTGGCCGTCGGCCTCGTCGCGCTCGCGCGGCCGGGTCGAGGCGAATCGCCAGACGGCAAGGGTTCGCCCGGGTCGGGCGGTCGGTGCGATCAGGTGCGGTTGATCGAGACGCCGCCGTCGACCAGCAGCGCCGTGCCGGTCGTGAAACTGGAGGCGTCCGATGCCAGATAGAGGACCGACCTCGCCTGCTCGTCCGGGCTGGCCATGCGCTTGAGCGCATGCAGGCTCTCGACGAACGCCAGCGCCTCCGGCGTGCCGTTCATCTGCCGGGCCATTGGCGTGTCCGTGCCGCCGGGCAGGATCGCGTTGACGCGAATACCCCTGGGGCCGAATTCGACCGCGAGCGCCTGGGTCAGGCCGATCAGGCCGGCCTTGCTCGCCGCATAGGCGGCGACGCCCGGCATGCCGGCGGTGTGGCCGACGAAGGTCGAGGTGAAGATCAGCGAGCCGCTGCCGCGCCGCAGCATCGCGGGCAACTGGTACTTCGCGGCGAGGAACGCGCTGGTGAGGTTGGTCTCGATCGCCTCGTTCCACCCGGCGAGCGACACCTCGGGCGTCGGCCCCATCTCGCCGAGGCTCCCGGCGTTGTTGAAAGCGACGTCGAGGCCGCCGAAGCGGCCTTCCGCGGTCTCGACCAGGGCCTGGGCGAAGGCCTCGTCGCGGACGTCGCCGGCAAGGGCCACGGCCGCTCCGCCCGCCGCCTCGATCTCCGCCACCAGCGCGTCGAGCTGTGCCCGGCGCCGCGCGCCGACGACGACCTTGGCCCCCTCCCGGGCGAACAGCTTCGAGGTGGCATAGCCGATGCCGGAGCTTGCCCCGGCCACGATGGCGACCTTGTCTGCGAGCGCGTTCATGGATCCCTCCACAGCTTTCCGTTGATCCCGATGCCGCAAGCGGCGTCGGCCCCGGGAGCATGCCGGTGCCGTGGCTCGGGCTCAGCCCGATTGTTGCGCTTTGCCCGGGCAAGGCTCACATTCAGCCCATGCGCGCGTTCACCCTGAGACCCGAGCCGGACGATCCGCGGCTGACCAGGACCGTCGCCGGGATCGATCAGGAAGGCCGCCCGATCGAGACCGCGGTGGTCCACGAGCGGCCGCTGACCCTGTTCCTGAACGCCCAGGAGATCGTCACCATGATGACGATCGGCGACTACCCCGACTATCTGGCGGTGGGCTACCTGCGCAATCAGAACATGCTGCGGCCCGACGACGAGGTCATCGGCATCGACTATGACGAGGAGCTCGAGGTCGTGGTCGTGCGCACCGCGCGCGAGACCGACTACGAGGACAAGCTGAAGAAGAAGGTGCGGACCTCCGGCTGTGCCCAAGGCACCGTGTTCGGCGACCTCATGGAGCAGTTCGAGGAGGTCCGCCTGCCTGCGGATGCGGTCCTCAGGACGTCCTGGCTGTACAGCCTCGCCAAGCAGATCAATACCGCGCCCAGCCTCTATCTCAAGGCAGGCGCCATCCATGGCTGCGTGCTGTGCGAGGAGGACCGGCCGCTGCTCTACATGGAGGACGTCGGCCGGCACAACGCGGTCGACAAGATCGCCGGCTACATGTTCCTCAAGGACATCGAGCCGGCCGGCAAGATGTTCTACACCACCGGCCGCCTGACCAGCGAGATGGTGATCAAGACCGTGCAGATGCAGATCCCGATCCTGATCTCGCGCTCCGGCTTCACGGCATGGGGGGTCGATCTCGCTCGCCAGGCCAATCTCACCCTGATCGGCCGCGCCAAGGGCAAGCGGTTCGTGGCGCTCGCCGGCGAGCAGCGCATCATCTTCGACGCCGATCCGCGCTACGTGCCCGAGGAATCGCGGAAGTCTCCAGCGCAAAGCCTCGCTCGAGGACGACGCAGCCTGAGGTCGGGCTCTGTGGCCTTTTCAGCGCTTGCCGGTCATGGATCGGCCGCCTCGGTGCCGTTGCGTAGCACGGCGTTGATCTCGGCCCCGAAGATCAGGCTGACGGCGCTCAGATAGAGGAAGACGAGGGTCGCCACGAGTCCGGCGAAGCCGCCATAGACCAGCGTCAGATTGCCCGCGCTGCTCAGCGTGTAGGACAGGATTGCCGCAACCCCGAGCCACATCAGTGCGCCTGCCAGCGCGCCCGGCAGCACCGTTCGCAGCTGCTGGTGGATGTCGGGCAACCAGCCGTAGAGGGCGGTGTAGAGGAGCACCAGGACGAAGAATGCCAAGCCGTAGCGGACGCCAGTGCGCAGCCACAGCGCCTCTGCGCCGACGCCTGCGGCCTTCTCCAGAAGGGCCCAGATGTAGGGCAGCATCACCACCGAGCTGAACACGAAGATCGTGCCAACCGTACCGATCACCGTAAACAGCGTGACCTTGATGCGCGCCTTCCAGAAGGACAGACCCTGCTCGACACCGTAGGCCCTGTTGAGCGCGGTGCGGATCGCCTGCGTGCCCGACGACGCGGTCCAGATCGTGGCGAGCACGCCGATCGTGAGCAGCGCGCGGCTGCGTTGGCCCAGCACCTGATCGATCGCCGGCTTGAGCGCATCAGCAACGACCGGCGGGGCGAATTCCATGATGCGACTTGCGAGCTCGACCGCGGTACCGGGCTGGCCGACGAACGCCGCCGCCGCCGATACGAAGATCAGCAGCGGAAACATGGCCAACACCGAGGAAAAGGCCACGCTGCCGGCCTGATTGGCGCTTTGATGACGGATGTAGTTGGCGGCGGCGGCCACGATCACCCGAAGTCCGGGCACGCGGTCGCGGACCTGCCGCAACCAGCCCAGTACGCGATCCTTCAAACTGTCGATCATCCGTTCAATGGCCTCATATCCGGATCCCTGTACCAGAGCTTGGTATGGCCGAGATAGTCATAGCATCCGGGATGTGATCCCGGTCACAGCGCGCCTGCCGAAACCCTAGTACACGAACTGAGTTGGCACATGGCGCCCGCTTGGCGGGTCCAGGGGATACGTGGATCGGACGTCGGCGATGAACGGGATGGATACGCTCTCCGGAAGCCTTCTGAAGACTGGCGATCTGGTGCTGTTCGCCGGTTCCGGAGGATGGCTCGGGCGGCTGTGGCATCGCCGGCCGGGCTGGACGCATGTGGGCCTCGTGCTTCGCCGCGCGGGCGACCTGGAGCCGTTGTTGTGGGAGGTGCAGGACGGCTTGCGCCACGGCACCGCAATCGCCCCACTCGCCGCCCGGATCGCGCGTTTTGCCGGCAGGGTCGGCGTGCGCTGTCTGAGCCGCCCACTCGAGCGCAGCCAGTGCGAGCGGCTGGAAGCCTTGCGCCGGGATCTCGCCCGGCCGCCTCAGCGCGGTCTTCTCGATCTGATCGCTGCGGCCGATGACGGCTGGCTCGGTGCCAGGCCCGAGCATCTGGGCGAGCCCACCGATGCCGAGCTGGTCGCCACGGTCTATCAGGGCCTGGGCCTTCTCGACGCCGCCGAGACGGGCGGCCCGCCGCCGAGCCGTTTCCGGCCGCGCCACTTCGCAGGCGGCTATGGCCTCGAGCTCAAGCACGGCTATGCGCTCGGTCCCGAGATCGTGCTGCAGGAGCCGGCGCATGCGTCCGGCTGGAGCGATTTCCGCCCGCAGCCCGCCTGAGCATGGCCAAGGGCGGCCGGAGGGTCCATCTATCCGCGCAAGAGCGTCGGAAGGATGGCATGGCATCGGGCAACACCAGGGAAGACGTGGTCGGCGTCCTGCTCGCCGGCGGACAGGCAAGGCGCATGGGCGGCGGCGACAAGAGCCTGCGCCAGCTCGGCGATCGCACCATTCTCGACCATGTGATCGAGCGGGCGCGGCCACAGGTGGCGGCGCTGGTGCTTAACGCCAATGGCGATCCCACACGGTTTGCGCGCTTCGGACTGCCGGTCGCGGCCGACGTAGTCGAGGGATTTGCCGGGCCGCTCGCGGGCGTGCTGACCGGCATGGAGTGGGCGCGCGCGCAGCGGCCGGACTGCGCCTGGATCGCCACGATCGCGACCGACACGCCGTTCTTTCCGAAGGATCTGGTCGCCCGGATGCGCCAAGAGGTCGGGGGCGCGGATCTCGCCTGCGCCAGCTCGGACGGTCGCGCCCATCCGGTGTTCGGCCTTTGGCCGGTGCGCCTCGCCGACGATCTGCGGCGTGCCATGACCCTGGAGGAGATCCGCAAGGTTGATGTCTGGACTGCACGCTACCGGCTGGTCGAGGTCGATTTTCCAGCCGAGCCGTTCGATCCGTTCTTCAACGCCAACCGCCCCGAGGACCTGGCAGAGGCCGAGCGGCTGCTGAGCGGCTGACGAAACCCGGTCGAAGGCGCCTCATGCCGCCGTTGTCTGGGATCCTGGCGCCACCTCGCGCCGTTCCGGCGCGAGCTCCTCGAGCTGGCGGACCGCCTGGCGCAGCGACGTGACCACCAGATCCGCGCCGGTCGCCTGAAGCAGGTCCTGCGGCGCTTCCGCCGAAGGATCTGCGGCCCACATGCCCAACATCATGCGGACCTCCGTCCCGAAGTGCTGGCGCAGACGCCTGAGCGTCCGCTGCGCGTGCTGGGTGGCCCCGGGATTGACGTAGGACAGACAGATCAGCGCAATGCCCTGTCGTTCCAGGCGTTGCGAGATTTCTGCCGGAAATCTCGGTCCGCGGCACCGTCCTGGCGCCGGCGCCGCGTCGCGTGAGCAGGTGCGCGAGCATGGCCGCCGCGGCCTCGTCGAGACCGTTGCGTGCGCCGATGCAGAGAATGGAGGTCGGTGCCAGCGAGCCAGCGGCCATCTCGTCGGCAACCTCGTCCGACAGAAGATCCTGCTCTTCCTCCAGCTCGTCGATCACGCCGATCGTGTCCTCGGCGATCTCCTCGACGGCTGCTCCGGTGCAGACTGCCACGCAGCCGATCCTGCTCGGCATGCACCAGGGCCGGCAGGATGACCGAATCGTAGAGCTTGTCGAGCGAGCCGTCCTCCAGGTACTCCTCGGCCAGCTCGGTCGCCTCGTCCGGGTCGCGGGCGAGCAGCCGCTGGTAGAACTTGACCTCAGGCGACAGCGCCGGCTCGTCGCCCAGCAGGACGTCGAAGAACCCGAGCTGGGGAACGTGGCGCCCGAGCACGACCAGGCAGACGGTGAGCGGCGTCGACATCAGCAGGCCGAGCGGGCCCCAGAGCATGGTCCAGAAGACCGCGGCGACGAGCACCGCGACCGGTGAGAGCCCTGTGCTCGCGCCGTACAGCCAGGGCTCGAGGACGTTGTTGCTGAACAGCTCCAGCGTGACGAACAGCCCGAGGGTCAGGACCGGCAGCGTCCATCCCGGCGCGACCGCGAACGACAGAGCGATCGGGAACAGCGCGCCGATCACCGGCCCGAGATAGGGGATGAAGCGCAGCACGGTCGCAAGGCAACCCCAAAGGATCGGATTGGGCACGCCGATGAAATAGAGCCCGATCCCGACCGGGATGCCGTACAGGACGTTGATGATCAGCTGCATCAGCAGGTAGCGGCTGATCCGCTTGCCGGCATCGTCCATGGCTTCGGTGGCGCGGGCGACCTCCCGTCCACCCACCAGACGCAGGACGCGATCGCGCAGATCCTCGCGCTGGAGCAGCATGAAGATCACGAGGACCACCACCAGACCCGCGGTGGCGAATGGCGCGATCAATGGTCCGCCGACGTCGCGCAGCGTCTCGAGGGGTGACGGCGCGGGACTCTGGACCCGCACCAGCACCGGCTTGACCGGCTCGCTCTCGCCTGAGGTCGCGCCCTGCCCCTCGGCTTCCTCGCCAGGCGGCCTGGTCACCTCCTGGAGCTCCTGGCGGAGATCCTGCAGCATGTCCGAGGTGCGCTCGATGACGCCGCCGCTCGGAACGGCGATACGCAGCTCGCGGATCTTGGTGCGGAGATTCCATTCGTAGGTGGAGAGATTGGTTGCCAGATCAGCCAGCTGGGTCGCGATGATCGAGCCAAGGCCGAGCATCGTGATGAAGAGGAGCAGGACGACCGCGAGAACCGACGGAATCCGACCCAGTCCCCAGCGGCGCAGGCGGACGACGATCGGGGCGAGCGTGAAGCTCAGCAGGATGGCCAATGCGAGCGGGATCAGGATCTCGCTGCCGAGATAGAGCGCACCGACCACCACGACGAGAACCGCGACCGTCGCCGTCGGCGACATCGGCGCCACGGCCGCCACCGGCGGCGCCGGCTGCGACCTCGGACGTGGCGCTTCAGGTCTGACCATGGCAGCTCGCGGACGCTAAATGCTCGAATGCGATCCTAGCAAACGCGGAAAGCGCCGTCGCGTTCCGTGGCGACGCGCGGCGCGAGGTTCTCCGGCGGGCTTCAGGACCAGCTTCGGTAGAAGCGATCCCACACTGGCCAATTGCGCCGCTTGCGCTATGTTGCCGTGCGCAAGAACGAAGCGAACGCTCGGACGGGAAGGCCAGGAATGATCCTCGCGGAACGCATGCATCGGCTCGGCACCGAAAGTGCCTTCGAAGTGCTGGCACGGGCGCACAGGCTCGCCCAGCAGGGTCGCGACATCATCAATCTCGGCATCGGCCAGCCGGATTTCCCGACGCCAGAGAACATCGTCGCGGCGGCGCAAAAGGCGCTGGCCGACGGCCATCACGGCTACACCCCGGCAAATGGCATCCTGCCGTTGCGCGAGGCGGTCGCCGAGGACATCGCCAAGTATCGCGGCGTCGAGATCGACCCCGACCGGATCGTGATCGTGCCCGGCGGTAAGGTCACCATGTACTTCGCGATCACCATGTTCGGCGAACCGGGCGCCGAGATCATGTATCCGGATCCTGGCTTTCCGATCTATCGCTCGGTGATCGAGTTCAGCGGCGCCAAGGCGGTGCCGATCCCGCTCTACGAGGAGAGCGGCTTCTCGTTCTCGGCCGAGGAGGTGCTCGCCAAGATCACGGATCGCACCCGGCTGATCATCGTCAACAGCCCGGCCAACCCGACCGGCGGCGTGGTGCCCAGGGAGGAGCTGGACGCCCTGGTCGCAGGCCTGGAGCGGCATCCCCAGGTGATGGTGCTCTCGGATGAGATCTACGCGCGCATGGTGTACGACAACATGCCGCATGCCAGCATGACCGTGTATCCGGAGATCGAGGACCGCCTGATCCTGCTCGATGGCTGGTCGAAGACCTATGCCATGACCGGCTGGCGGCTTGGCTATGCGGTCTGGCCCCGAAATCTGGTCGACCACGCCACTCGGCTCGCGATCAATATCCACTCCTGCGTCAACGCCGCGACCCAGTACGCCGGCATCGAGGCGCTCAAAGGGCCGCAGGATGCGGCCGATCGCATGGTGGCCGCGTTCGATCAGCGCCGCCAGGTGATCGTCGAGCGCCTGAACGCGCTGCCGGGCTTTCGCTGCGTGCGCCCGGGCGGCGCCTTCTACGCCTTCCCCAACATCGGCGGCACCGGCTTCTCGGCGCGCCAGCTGCAGGACGATCTTTTGAACGAGGTCGGCGTCGCGCTGGTCGCCGGCACCAGCTTCGGCGATCAAGGCGAGGGCTACATCCGCTTCTCCTATGCCAACTCGGTGGAGAACATCGAGCGTGCGATCGATCGCATCGGCAACTTTCTGAACAGGTAGCAAACCGTGAGCACACGACCGATCGGCCCGGTCGTCGATCCCCTGCACGAGGCCCGGCCGCCGGAGCGACAGACGCTGGCTGGGGCGCGCGTGCGGCTCGAGCCGATCGACCCCGAGCAGCACGCGCAGAGCCTGTACGCGCTCTCGCATGGCCCGGACATGGCATGGCTGTGGGACTACCTGCCCCATGGACCATTCGCCGATCTCGCCGACTTCACGGGCTGGCTGGAGGGCTGCGCTGCCACCGCCGATCCGCTGTCCTTCGCGGTGATCGATCTGCGCAGCGAGCGGGCGTCCGGCATGGCCAGCTACATGAACATCGTGCCGGCGGACGGCCGGATCGAGGTCGGCCAGATCTGGTACGCGCCGCCGATCCAACGCACGCCGCTGCCGACCGAGGCGATGTTCCTGATGTTCGGCCGGGTGTTCGACGAGCTCGGCTATCGGCGCCTGGAATGGAAGTGCAACGACCTGAACGAGCCCTCCAAGCAGGCGGCGCGGCGGCTCGGCTTCACCTACGAGGGAACCTTCCGCCAGCACATGATCGTCAAGGGACGCAATCGCGACACCGCCTGGTTCTCCATGCTGGATTCCGAGTGGCCTGTGGTACGCTCCAGTATGGAGCGCTGGCTGTCGCCCGACAACTTCGACGCCGAGGGCCGCCAGCGCACCTCGCTCAGCACCCTTAACGCTGCGGTTCGAGACGCCTGAGCCGCCTGCCGCGGCCGCGCCGTCCGCACGCGCAGGGCCTTGCCAGGGGGCGAGCAGTCTGGTTCGCTGTCGGGCTGGCATCGGGAGCAGGCAGCGGGATTTGGGGAGGCGGGCATGGACGTACGCGCGGCGGTGGCGCACAAGGCGGGCGAGCCGCTCAGGGTCGAGACGGTGCAGCTGGACGGGCCCAAGGCGGGCGAGGTGATGGTCGAGATCCGCGCCACCGGGATCTGCCACACCGACGAGTTCACGCGCTCGGGCGCCGATCCGGAAGGGCTGTTCCCGGCGATCCTCGGGCACGAGGGCGCGGGCGTGGTGGTCGAGGTCGGCGCGGGCGTGAAGTCGCTCAAGAAGGGCGATCACGTCATCCCGCTCTATACGCCCGAATGCCGCCAGTGCGAGTACTGTCTCAACCCCAAGACCAATCTCTGCCAGGCGATCCGGGCGACCCAGGGCCAGGGCCTGATGCCGGACGGCAGCTCGCGCTTCAGCCAGGGCGGCCACAAGATCTTCCACTACATGGGCACCTCGACCTTCGCCAACTACACCGTGCTGCCGGAGATCGCGGTCGCCAAGATCCGCGCGGACGCGCCGTTCGACAAGGTCTGCTACATCGGCTGCGGCGTCACCACCGGGATCGGCGCGGTGATCAACACCGCCAAGGTCGAGCCGGGCTCGAACGTCGTCGTGTTCGGGCTCGGCGGCATCGGCCTGAACGTGATCCAGGGCGCGCGCCTGGTCGGCGCCAACATGATCGTCGGCGTCGACACCAACCCCGCCAAGGTGCCGCTCGCCGAAAAATTCGGCATGACGCACTTCGTCAACCCCAAGGAGGTCGAGGGCGATCTGGTGCCCTATCTGGTGGACCTCACCAAGGGCGGCGCCGACTACAGCTTCGAGTGCATCGGCAACGTCGCGACCATGCGCCAGGCGCTGGAGTGCTGCCACAAGGGCTGGGGCGAAGCGGTGATCATCGGCGTGGCGCCGGCGGGCGCGGAGATCGCGACGCGGCCGTTCCAGCTGGTCACCGGCCGGGTCTGGCGCGGCACCGCGTTCGGTGGTGCGCGCGGCCGCACCGACGTGCCCAAAATCGTCGACTGGTACATGGACGGCAAGATCGCGATCGACGACCTCATCACCCACACCATGCCGCTCGACAACATCAACCACGCCTTCGACCTCATGCACCAAGGCAAATCCATCCGCGCCGTCGTCCTGTACTGATTTCGGGCCCTTGCTTTCCCGATCGGGGAGGCTCAAATTCGGCCGTCGACCATCGACATGGGGAATGTCGGTCGCACCAAGCATCGCGATAGAGACCGGAAAGGGAGGTCAGCATGGCAATGTCAATTCATCCTCAGGTGGATCAGGGCGTAAAGCGCGGCACGGAAAACTTTGCCGGCGGGACGCTGGTGTGCAAATGCACCGACCGGCCCGTCAAGGTGAGCATCAAGGGCGACTGCGCCTACAACCATGTCTGTGGCTGCACCAAGTGCTGGAAGCCGGACGGGGCTCTGTTCTCGCAGGTCTCCGTCGTGTCGCGCGACAATCTCAGCGTGGTCGAGAACGGCGACAAGCTCCAGATCGTCGACCCGTCGGCGGCGATTCAGCGCTACGCCTGCAAGGGCTGCGGCGTGCACATGTACGGCCGGATCGAGAACAAGGGACATCCGTTCTACGGTTTCGATTTCATCCATACCGAACTGTCCCCCGAGAGCGGCTGGGCGCCGCCGGGCTTCGCGGCCTTCGTGTCCTCCATCATCGAGGCCGGCACCAAGCCCGAGCAAATGGGCGAGGTCCGCGAGCGGCTGCGCGATCTGGGGCTGACGCCCTACGACTGCCTGTCGCCGCCGCTCATGGACGCGATCGCGACCCATACCGCCAAGGCGAAGGGCGTCTTGCCGAACTGATCGCCGCCGGGCCGGCCGCCTGCATCGACCCGCCATCCGCAAGGCTGGGAGCGGGCGAGAGCGATCTGCGAGCGGCCGGCACGAGGCTCTGCTCCCATGCCTGCCGATAACGGGCGTGGCGCGGGCGCGCGTCGCCAGCCCGGACCTGCACGACGGGGCTGTCCGTCGGTTGCTGCCTGGAAAAAGAGAAGCCCCGTCGGGGGCGGGGCTCGAGTTAATCAGGGAGGCACCCTTGCGGGTCATCTCTCACAACGCGGGCAGCAGCAGAGGGTTCCCTCAGAAGGCAGCAGACCGGATCGGGAACTTGCGGGCCCGCCACCCGTTCCTCGTGGTCGGCGTCCGGCGTGGGTGGAGAAGAATGAAGCAAGATCCGGCATCTTCGGCAACGGCTCCGGACCAGCCCAATCCCGCCGCGGCGGCGCGCGCGGTCGGTCTACGCTACGTCGCCGACGACATGCCGGGCATCAGGCGTCGGCGCGCGGGCCGCGCCTTCAGCTATCGCGACGCCAAGGGCCGCCCGATCAAGGACCGCAGGGAGCTCGCCCGCCTCAAGCGGCTGGCCATCCCGCCTGCCTGGTCCGACGTCTGGATCTGCCCCGACGGCAAGGGCCACCTGCAGGCGACCGGGCGCGATGCGAAGGGCCGCAAGCAGTATCGCTACCACCCCGACTGGCGCACGCTCCGCGACGCCGCCAAGTTCGACCGCATGCTGGCCTTTGCCCGGGCACTGCCGCGGCTTCGTGCGCGCGTGGCCGAAGACCAGGCGCGCCGCGGGCTGCCGCGCGAGAAGGTCCTGGCGACCGTCGTGCGCCTCCTCGAGGTCACGCTCATTCGGGTCGGCAATCAGGAATATGCCCGCGACAATCGCAGCTACGGGCTTACCACCATGCGCGACCGCCACGTCGACTTCGCGGGCGCCGAGGTCATCTTCGAATACCGCGGCAAGGGCGGCAGGCTGCACCGCACGTCGCTGCGCGATCGCCGCCTCGCCCGCATCGTGCGCTCCTGCCAGGAGATCCCCGGCCAGCAACTCTTCCAGTACATCGACGAGGAAGGCCAGCGGCAGGCGATCGATTCGGCGGACGTCAACGCCTATCTGCAGGATGTCGCAGGAGAGGCCGTTCACGGCCAAGGACTTCCGCACCTGGGCGGGAACGGTGCTGGCCTCGCTCGCGCTCAGCGAGTTCGAGAGCTTCGATACGGAAGCTGCCGCCAAGCGCAACGTGATCCGCGCGATCGAGCAGGTCGCCGCCCAGCTCGGCAATACGGTCGCCGTGTGCCGCAAGAGCTACATCCATCCCGAGGTCGTCGAATGCTATCTCGATGGCAGTCTGCTCGGTCTGCTGCAGGGGCGGGTCGAGAGGGCGCTGCGCGAGGACCTCGCGGGCCTGCGCAGCGAGGAAGCCGCAGTGCTGGCGCTGCTCCAGCAGCGTCTCAGCCGCGAGGCCGACAGGCGGAGCGCGGAAGCACCCCGGACCGGCCGCGATCTCGAGGATGCGCTGCGCCGATCGGTGCAGGAGGGCGAGCTCGCAGGCGCTGCCGCCTGACGGCTGACCGGCAGCGCAAGCTCACTCCGCCGCGGCGGCCGGCAGGGTCTCGGGCCTGCCCTCGACCAGGCAACCGGCCGCTATGGCGGCGCGTAGGCATCGAGATAGCCCTGCGTCATCCGTTCGACCGAATAGCGATGACCGCGCGCCTGCGCCGCCTGGCCGAGTTGCGCGCGCAACGACGGCCGCTCGATGAGGTCCGCGAGGCACGCGCGCAGCGCGTCGTGGTCGTCCGGCGGAACGAACAGGGCGGCATCCGACCACAGCTCGCGCAGGGTCCCGATGTCGCCGAGAACCAGCGCGCAGCCCGAGAGCGCCGCTTCGAGCACGCCGAGCCCGAACGGCTCGTAATACGCGGGTGACGCGTAGATCGAGGCCTCGGCCATCCAGTCGCGCACCTGCGCCCGCTGCAGGACGCTGAGACAGAGCAGCTGCGAGGGCGGCTCGCCGCCACCATCAGGTTGCCGCCAGTCGCCGGCAACGACTACCGGCCACGGCAAGCCTGCCGCCACCTCGTCGAGGGCGCGGACGTTTTTGGCGACATCCCAGACCCGCCCGGCGCTGAAGATCACGTCGCGCTTGGGCCCGCTCCGGAGCGGGGCAGGGTCGACGCCATGGTGGATCGCCCGGGCGCCGGAACACCGACCGTAGATCGTCTCGATCGCGTGCAGGTGGGCCGCCGTCGGGGCGATCACGAGGTCGGCCGCGGCCAAGCCGCGGGCGACGACGTCGATATGGCGATGCCAGTTGCCGGTCGGCTGTGCGCCATGCACCGCGAGCCACCATGACGGCACGCACGAGTGGGCAACCACGATACGGGGCGCGCGCCAGGGCAGCGCCGCATGGGCATAGCCGTTGAGGTGCAAGATGTCCGGGAGGTGGCGCCGCTCGAGGTCGAGCAGCCAGTCTCCGGTTCGGCGGACGTCCTCGTCGGCACCCGCCATCCACTCGGGGGCGAAGGCGCTCACCTCGAGGATCAGGCCGGGCACCGCCGCGGCATCGGATCGCTGCGCCTCGCTCGGCGATCGTCCCATGCTCGCAAGAACCGTGCGCGTGCCCGCGCGCGCGAGTCCGCCTGCCAGATCCATCGCGTAGGACCAGATACCGCCGACGGTGTCGGCGGTCATCAGGACGACCCCAGGCGCGGCCGGCCGCATCGTCAGGGGCAGGTGCAGCGTCATGGGTAACGCAGCCCCGCCAGCTCGTAGGCGGTGATCAGGATGCTCAAAGCAGCCATGCAGGTCGAACCTCCTGATCGACCGACCGTCGCGATGACAACGCCGCTGGCGCTGCTGCGTTCCACAACGATCTGGAGAGAATCGAGGCGCTCACAGCGACCTCGCTGATCGGGGTCACGTGCCTCGCGCTGAGCCTGGTGAGCTGGTGCGGCGGGGGCATCGGCCTCGCGAGCCCATGTGTCCGACTTCAGGAACATCCGGCCATGGATGGCCGTTTCCCCTCGATGCTGACCTGCGCGATCCGCTTCGAGGCCAGGGAGTTCGTGCCCGCAGCCGAGCCAGCCGCCAAATGACCGCAACGGCCGAGCCGGCTTCAGACCTCGGGCGCCGATGCGCCGTCGCCGAGCAGATGGAGGAAGCTGCGCAGGTGGCTGACGCCGGTGTTCGTGACCGCCGTGCTGGCCGTGGCCGGCTACCTCATCTACCGGGCGCTGACGCGCTACTCGTGGGACGAGATCGCCACATCGGTCGCATCGGTTCCGCTCGACCATGTCGCCCGGATGGGGGGCTTCGCGGCGGCCAGCTACCTCTGTCTCACCTGCTTCGATGCGATGGGCGTGCGCTATGTCGGTCGCTCCCTGCCGTACTGGCGGGTGGCAATGACCTCGTTCACCGCCCTGTCGATCGGCCACAATATCGGCTTCGCCGCCTTGAGCAGCGGCGCGATCCGCTACCGCCTTTACTCGCAATGGGGCCTCTGCGCGGCCGAGGTGGCGAAGCTGGTGCTCTTCTGCGCGCTGACCGTCGGCCTGGGTCTGGGCATCCTCGGCGGTCTGGCGCTGCTGCTGCAGCCGGGGCTGGCCCAGGAGATCACCCGCCTCGACCGCAGGGTCATCCTGGCGCTCGGCATCACCTGCATGCTGGTGGCGAGCGCCTATCTGGCGGTTGCGGCCTTCGTGCGGCGGCCGCTTCGGTTCCGGCACTGGTCGCTCGAGGTCCCGAGCCTGAAGCTCGCGCTCGGCCAGTCGTTGATCGGGCCGCTGAACTTTGCCTTCGTGGCCGCCTGCCTTTACGAAGCGCTCGCGGCCACGGCAGACGTCACCTATCTCGGCGTCGCCACCGTCTACGTCATCGCGAATGTCGCAACGCTGCTCAGCCACGTACCCGGCGGCCTCGGCGTGATCGAGAGCGTGGTGCTGTTCCTGCTGCCGGGGCAGCAGGTCATCGGCGCCCTGATCCTGTTCCGGCTGGCGTACTTCCTGGTGCCGCTGTGCCTCGGCAGCGTCCTGTTCGCCCTCATCGAGCTGCTGATGCGAACGAGCAGCCGCGCAGGAAAGCAGGCAGTACCGTCGGATCAGCCGGGCTGAGGACCAAGGGAGCGCGCGCTCCTCCTGCGCTTCTTGCGCAGGAACCATAGCGGCTCGAAGGGCTTTCTCGGATCGAGCAGCCGGGTGCCGAAGAGGGGCCGGGCGGGTCCGGATGTCGATACCGCCTCGAACGGGCTCAGCCCGCGCGCATTGTGGTTCAGCACCTCGATCGCGCGGATCAGGGAGCCCTCGGCAGCCAGCGCCCGTGCCACGCTCTCCGGCTCGACGCCGAGGTGCTCGCCGAGCAGGCGCGCGCGCAGCTGCTTGATGCTGCGTCGCTCGACCTCGTTGCCGGCCTCGATCGCGAGGTCGCACTCGGTATCCAGCCCGATCGATCGATTGTTGAGGTTGGACGAGCCGATCCGCAGCAGCACATCGTCGACGATGATGAGCTTGGCGTGGATCAGAACCGCGCGTACGTCGCCTTCAGCCGGCACCACCGGATGATAGACGCGCAGCCGATCGAAACGGTCGGCCCGCCGCATCCTGCGGATCAGCCGGTCACGATTGCTGCCCATGACGAAGCGCTCGAAGGCGCCCGGCAGCGTCTTGGAGGTGACGATGACGATCTCCGGTCCGTCATGGCGGGCCAGGTGCCGCGCCAGGAGATCGCCGACGGCGAAGTTCACGAAGTATTGCGCCTCGATGTAGATGCTGTGGCGCGCGACGCGGAGCATGTCCATGATGAGCGCCGCGACCTCGAGGATCTGTGGGTGGTCTCCCAGTTGCGGCGCGGTGCGGGCGATCGCCACCGGTGCGCCCGCGAAGTCGGGCTCGAGGCCCGGCGGCCAGAGCTCGTCATGGGCCCGGACCGGCTCCAGCGCCTCGCCGGTGGCATTCCGCCAGCGAATCCGCGCGAGCTCCGCAACGGCCTGCGCTGCCGCTCCGTCCACCACCATCTGCAGATCGTGGACCGGGGCATAGGGCGAGCCGTCGGGCGTCAGCCGCAAAGGGTCGTTTGCGCCGTGCCGCGGCGTGTCCCACCGTTCCACCGTGAGGTCGATGCCGCCGGCAAAGGTCAGGCTGTCGTCGATGCACACGATCTTCTGGTGATGGGCCGCATAGATCGGGTGCTCCCGATCGAGGCGCAGGTGGATGCGCTCGTGCTCCTGCCACTTAGCGCCGGCGATGAGCGGCAGGGTCTCGCCGGGCGCGTGCAGGGTCGCGATGCTCCATATCAGGATCCGGACCTCGAGCTCGAAATGGATCTCGACGAGCGAGCGCAACAGATCGCCCAATGGCGGCGAATCCTCGCCGGCATCGGGCCGCAGCCTGATGCGGCCGTCGAAATCCCAGCCGACGATCAGGATCGATCGCCGTGCCGATCTGAGGGCCTGCTCGAGCCGGGAAAAATAGCACGCGCCGTCGATGAGGACGGCAGCCCTCTCGGCGCGCTCGATGCACCAGCAGTTCCGGCCCGCTTCGAGGATGGGCGACGATGGCAGGGTGGCCGTGCCGGAAGGAAAAGCTGGATCAATGGTCCGAGGCAAGCAGCACCTGGCGCGGATGGTCGATGTGTGCCCTTACACTACACCACACTCGAGGCAAAGGCGCCGCGGAACATGTCCACGCACCTGGTCCATGCCGGACCGGAGCCCCGAAGCGCGCTCAGGTTAGCGGGCAGCCCCTGCAACGACGACGGGTCGAGCCCAGGCGTCTTTGCGCTAGCGGAACTGCTGAATGCGGGTCACGCGCAGGCCGCCGAGGCCATGCTTCTCGATCGCCGCTTCCCAGCCCATGAACTCCTCGGTCGAAAGGTTGTAGCGCGTGCACGCTTCTTCCAGGTTCAG
Organism: uncultured Alphaproteobacteria bacterium; assembly: GCA_963753315.1. Classification (GTDB taxonomy): domain Bacteria; phylum Pseudomonadota; class Alphaproteobacteria; order Geminicoccales; family Geminicoccaceae; genus DASUGG01. The sequence continues at coordinate 96,027 of CAVWCI010000006.1, read as the reverse complement.
CAGGCCGGCGCGCACGGCAGCCACCACCTCCGCCTTGCGCCGCGCCACCCAGCGCTGCGTCTCGGGCGGCGGCAGGTCGTCGATCGTCAGAACCTTGCCGTCGGGACCGACGAAGCTCTTGGGCCGGCCCGCGGCGACAGCAGGCATGTTCCTGTCCGACATCAGCGTTCTCTCCAACCTCCTCCGCTCCAACCTCCTCGGCGGGGGTCATTGCACCGGAGTATCGGAGGTGCCGTTTAAGAAAAAACTAAAGCAGAGAGTAAAGGCTCCGAGGCGTCTACTTGCACGCCACGCAGTCGCGGCAGTATGAATATCGCGATTCACTCTGCGCTCTGATATGAGCTCGGGCCCCGATATCTATATCAGCGGTGGTGATCATGCGCGCTGCGGCTGAGCGGGATCGCGATCGACGACAGCTTTCGTAACACCCCGGCACCGATCGCCGGCCCCGACCCAGGCCCGAACGCTGCAGAAGGGAACGGCGCTTTAGTCCCGCCAGGCGAGGCGACGCCCCCGGTCGGCTGCCGTCAGTCGTCGCGATAGGCCTTCTCGCGGCGCTCGTGCCGCTCCTGGGCCTCGATGCTCAAGGTCGCGATCGGCCGCGCCTCGAGCCGCCGCAGGCCAATCGGCTCCTGGGTCTCCTCGCAGTAGCCATAGGAGCCGTCATCGATGCGCTTGAGCGCCTCGTCGATCTTGGCAAGCAGCTTGCGCTCGCGGTCGCGGGCCCGGAGCTGGAAGTTGCGGTCGGTCTCGAAGGACGCCCAGTCGCTCATGTCGGCGACCCGATTGTCCTCCTCCTTCAGCTGTCGCAAGGTCTCGTTGGAGCCACGCAAGATCTCCTCTCGCCAGCCGATCAACTTGCGACGGAAATACTCCTGTTGACTCTTGCTCATGTAGGGCTCGTCCTCGGTAGGACGATACGTCACGGTGACGAGGTCCGACATGCGTCCTCCAGGCTTACGGCTGGCGCCGTGCTCGCGGCGGTTGGTCGCAGCTTCGTCATCGGTGGCGCTCCCGCCTCAGAGCGGACCTTCCCCTAGCTCAGGCCGGCCCCCGGCGCAAGTTGATCTTGCATAGGGCCAATTCGTGAAGATCTGATGGCGGACAGTTGCTCAGAGCACGACGATCTGCCCGCCCAGGCCGAGCAGCGTCGCGAGCCCGCCCGCGCGGATCGGCACGTCCTCGCGCAGCGCCTGGGCCCCCAGATCGAGGGCGCGCAGGCCCATCTCGCAGACCATGATCTCGACCCCGAGCGCGACGCAGGCCTGGAGCAGCTCCTCGAACCCCGCGACGCCGCGCGACCGGTTGCGCGCGTCGAGCGCGGCGCCGTCGGGGACGTCGGGATCGGCGAGGTCGGCGGACAGCGGCAGGGAAGCCCAGCCCGCGCGACCCTGCCCGTCCTCGGCGAGCAAGGCCCTGGTCGCCGCCAGGGTCACGAACAGCGTCGCCGGCCGCTCGAGCGCGGCCGCACTGCTCGCGATCGAGAGCGCGTAGTGCGCCCGATCGAAGCTGCCGCTCAGCAGCAGCACGCTAAGGCGCTCAGCCATGGCCGTTGCCGCTGCCGCCATCGGCGCCGCAGACCGGGCAGTCCGGCAGCCGGGTGATGCGGATGCTGCGAAAGCGGGTGCCCAGCGCATCGTACAGCAGGAGCGTCCCGGACAGGCTGTCGCCGAGCCCCAGGATCTCCTTGACGACCTCCACCGCCTGGAGGGAGCCGACCACGCCGACGGCGGGCCCGAGCACGCCGCCCTGGGCACAGGTCGGGATCAGGTCCGGCGGCGGCTCGGACGGAAACAGGCAGCGATAGCAGGGATGCGGCGCACCCAGATACGCCTTGTAGGTCGTGAGCTGGCCCTCGAGACCCTGCACCGCGGCGCTGACCAGGGGCTTGCCGGCCCGCAGGCAGGCGGCGTGCACGGCATCGCGGGTGGCGAAGTTGTCGGTCCCGTCGGCGACCAGATCATAGGCCTCGATCACGGCCGCGGCGTTGTCCGGGTCGATCTTCAGGTCGTGGCGGTGGATCACGGTCTCGGGGTTGAGCGCGTGCGCCGCAAGCGTGGCGCTCTCGGTCTTGGCCATGCCGACCTGCGTGGTCGGGTGGGCGATCTGGCGGTGCAGGTTGGAGAGCTCGACCCGATCGTGATCGACGATGCCGAGCGTGCCGACGCCGGCGGCCGCCAGATACAGCGCGAGCGGCGAGCCCAGGCCGCCGGCGCCGACCAGGAGGACCTTGGCCTCGAGCAGCTGCGCCTGGCCGGTGCCGCCGATCTCGGGCAGCACGATGTGCCGGGCGTAGCGAAGCATCTGCTGTTCGGTGAACACCATCACCTCGTCGTCGCGTGCGCCGGCAGCCGGTCCGCCGGCGACCCTGAAGGTAGGGCCGTGCCACGCCGTCGCCAAGCGGCAGCCCGCAGAGGCTGGCCGATCAGCGCCAGCGGTCCGGGGCGAACGGCGCGAGGTCGACGCCCGGATCGCCCCGCGTGATGGTATCGGCGATCACCTTGCCGCTGAAGGGGCCGAGCTGCAGGCCGACAGCGCCATGTCCGGTCGCGAGGTGAAGATTGGCGAGACCTGGTGCCGGCCCCAGGATCGGCAGGCCATCGGCGCTGGCCGGCCGCAGGCCGACCCGGACCTCGGCGAGGCTGGCATTGCCGAGCCCAGGCGCCACTCGGACCGCTTCAGAAAGCACCTCCATGATGCCGGCAAGCGTGGTGCGCGGCGCGAAGCCCACCTTCTCGCGGGTGGCGCCGACCACCACCCGGCCCGGCCACGGCACCATGTAGTGGTCGCGAAAGGCACGTACGATCGGCCAGCCCGCGGTGTCCGTGTCCGGCAGGTCGAGATGGACGATCTGGCCGCGCTGGGGCGCCACCGGGATCTTCACGCCAATGCGCTCGCCCAGACGCTTCGACCAGGCGCCGGCGGCGAGCACGACGTGTCCCGCCGGCACGGCCTCGCCATCGATCAGGGCGCTGCGGACGGCGCCTTGCGCGACCTCGAGATCCGAGACCTCGGCCTTGCGGATCTCGAGCCCTTGCGCGAGCGCTGCCTTGCGCAGCGCCGCCGCCAGGAGACGCCCGTCGACCCGCGCATCGTGCGTGCAGTGGATCGCGCCCCGGACGCGGGCCAGCGGCGGAAACAGGGCGCGGGCCTGCTCGGGCGCAAGCTCGCTGCAGCCCTCGGCCCCCGAACGGCGGCGCAGCCCCGCGCGCACCCGCTCGAACGCGGCCAGCTCGTCATCGCTCACCGCGACCGTGAGCGAGCCGCACACTGCATAGCCGGTATCCCCCGCTCCTTCGGCCGCCAGCCGCTCGATCAGCTGCGGGTAGTAGCCGACCGCCTGCGCGCCGAAGCGCTCGTATGGATCCTCGGCGGCGACATACCTGCGCACCGACAGGATGCCGGCGCCGGCATCGGTAGCCCGACCCGGATGCCCGCCGTCGACCAAAAGGGTCCGGGCGCCGCCCAGAGTCAGATGCCAGGCGGCGGACAGGCCGACCACGCCGCCACCCACCACGATCGCATCGAAGCCCGCCATCGGCTCAGCGCGCCTCCTTGCCGCCGCGGGTCAGGAAGGCGCGGATCTTGGGATCGGGCGGGTCGCGCAGCAGGGCCTTGGGATCGCCGGTCGCGAGCTGGGTTTTGGTCTCGGCATCGAGATAGACCCCATTGTCGGCAATCGCGAAGATGCTGGGCAGCTCGTGGGTCACCATCACCATGGTGGTGCCGAGACTGTCGCGCAGCTCGACGATCAGGTCGTCCAAGAGCGAAGAGGTGACCGGGTCGAGGCCCGCCGAAGGCTCGTCGAAGAACAGGAAGCTCGGATCGAGTGCCAGCGCCCGAGCCACCCCTGCCCGCTTGCGCATGCCGCCGCTGATCTCGGATGGATAGTAGTCCTCGAAGCCGGCGAGACCGACCAGGGCGAGCTTCAGCGCCACGACGTCCTGGATTTCGGCGCGGCTGAGGTCCATGTACTCGCCGAGCGGCAGGGCGACGTTCTCGGCAAGCGTCATCGAGCTCCACAAGGCGCCGCTCTGGTAGACGATGCCGAAGCTGCGCGCGAGGCGCTCGCGCACCTCGGGCGCAGCCTCCCAGAAGCTGATGCCGTCGATCACGATCCGGCCGCGCGCTGGCGCCTTCAGCCCGACCATCGCCCGCATCACCGTGGTCTTGCCGCAGCCACTGCCGCCCATGATGACAAAGATCTCGCCGCGTCGGACGGAGAAATCGAGATGCGCTGGATCACGAAATCGCCATAGGCGATGTCGACGTCCTCGACCAGGATGGCCGTATCGGCCTCGCCGCCCTCGCGCGGCGCCGGCCCGGCCGGGGCGATCGCTTGCATTGCCACCGGCACGCGCTCCTCGGTTGCCCCTCCAGCCTCGTCCCCTCCAGCTTATCGATGGCCGCCGCGCGAGGCCAGCGGCACCTGCCGCGTACACGAAGTCGCGGATCTCATCCCGGACGGGCCTTGCTCCGCTTTATCGATCGGCGGGGTCGCCGAAGTCCGGATCGCGGTCGCGGGAGTAGCCATCGACGCGGGGAAGGCGGTCGGCAAAGTCCAGCCAGGGCAACCGCATGCGCCAGTATGCGTGCGCTTGCGGTGCGAACCGTTCCGGACGGTCAAAGAATCCGATGGTCAGGTAAAGCTCGTCAGCCAGCCCGCGGTCCGAATAGCTGATCGAGGTGCCGCACTCGGGGCAGAACGTTCGGACCACGCCGCTGGTTTTCGAGAACGACTTCGGCGTCCCGCGAGTTAACCGGAACTGGTCCGGCCGGTAGCCGACCCAGATGGCCAGCGGGCTTCCGATCGCGCGGCGGCAGTCGTCATCGTGATCAAAGCAGATCCAGAACGGCTCGCCGCGCATCTCCGCCGCGATGGCCCCGCAAAAACACGCACCGGTCTCTGATTCTACCGCTCAATGCAGGGCTCCTGGCGCCGGCCTGGCCGGGCCGATCGCTTGCGTTGCCGCGGATGCGCTCCTCGGTTGCCCCTTCAGCCTATCGATGGCCGCGGCCCGACGCCAGCGGAGCCTGCCATCTGTCAAGCGGGCGACGGCTGCTCTAACCTGTAGCCTTCGGCGAAGGGGGAATGCGATGCCGACCGACATCAAGCTCGATCAGCAAGGCGGCAACTGGCTGATCCTCGAGGGCAGCGTGCTGAAAACCACCGCTTCGGACCTGATGCTCGATTCGCCGGGGCGACGCCGCGGTGGCTCCAGCCCGCATCGGCGAGCGCTGGTGCACGATTCCCAGGACGGACTGACCATCAATTTCGCCGGCGACTATCCCGGCGGCGTCACGGTGACCGGCAACCTCGCGATCACCGGCAACCTCGCGGTCACGCGGCGATCTCAACCTCGCCGGCACGGCGCTCAGCGCGACCATCGCGAGCCTGCAGGCGGCGCTCGCTTCGATCCAAAGAACGGTCGGCGAGGCAGGCCCTCGCCTGGATGCGCTCGAAAGCACCGTCGCATCCCTCGTGGACCTGGTAGGCGCGGCTGTCATTCCGCCGTGGCGGACCAGGACCGAGGTCGAAGAGGGCGATGACATGGGAATCTTGTACCGGTCCGCCGAACAGCTCGGATTGGTGATCCAGTACGAAATCGATCAGTTGAACCCGAATTTCGGCCACGAGGACGTCATCAGCATCACGCCTGCGCCAGGCACGCTCGTCATGCGGGGCAGCACCGTCGTCGTCAGGATCAACCTGGAAGGCTGACGCCTATCCTACCAGCATCTTGCGCAGGCTGCGGGTGGGACCGACGAGGCTTGCGAGGCCGGTCGTGACCGGTCTGCCGCTGGCAAGAAGGAACTGCCGCACCGAGAGGGTGTCGGCCGCCGACCTCACGAGAACGGTCGTCGAGATCCACGTCGGACTGTGCAGGGTGTTTCGGACCTCGACCTTGAACACGTATTGGGTGGCGGGCGTGAGCGCTCGATCCGTGGTGAACGTGCCGCTATAGACCTCGCCGACCGGCCTGATGCTGCGGGGAAAGCGGCAGGAGCGCTGGCCGGGCCCCAGAAGATGTTGCCGTCATTGTAGTTGTTCGACTGCCAGGCGATCTTGATGCTGTTCGGGCCGTGCACCGTGCGAGGTTGCACATGCACCACGGTCACGATCGGCCTCGCGGCCGGCAGCACGCCGGCATTGCCGCCAGTGCCACCCGTCTGCACCGGCACCGATACGACGCTCTGCTGTTCCTCGGGCGGCGAGCCCGACCACCAGAACGAGACGCTGATGGCGACCACGGGCGTGCCGAGCGCTGTGAGCGCCTGCGGCCGGAATCTCGACCGACGTCTCGTCGCCGTCGAGCTGGTCGAACGGCACGCCGTTCAGATCGATCAAGGACTTTTTCCGGCGCTGCCGAATTGGCGAAGAACGTGTCGACCTCCCAGGTCACCTCGATGCCGCCCTCCGAGGTGGATAGCGACGCTGAGGATCGATGGCGGTCTGCGGGTCATGTGCCGGATTTACCGCCAATGCGGTCGCGCGCCACCTCCGCCTTTTCGCGTCTATCGAGACGCGGTAACCGAGTGCGCTTCGAAGGGGACGGCAAGGCCTGCATCGTCCATATAGGGCAGGAGCCGGAGCCTGATGTCATCAAAAAACGCGACGCGGGCAGGCTCGTCCAGCGCCCCGACCTCGGCCGCGAGGGGCGTGGCGACAAACTGCGCCGGCAGAAACGCCTCGAGGAAGGAAACCCGCATCGGCAGAACGTCGATGCGGACCTGCACGTCCTCGAAGCCGCCCTGCGCTCAGCAAGCCCGCAGCGCGTCGGCGCTGCCGAACGAGCAGGGCGCGCTCATCCGCTGGCTCGCCTCGGCGCTGACGTGGTCGGCCAGCGCGCTCGTGAGGGCGAGCATGTAGGGAAAGTGCCGGATGTCCCGCCAGACGCTCAGGGCCAGCCGGCCGCCGTCACGCAGCACCCGGCGCAGCTCGGAGACCGCCGCGGCCTTGTCCGGGCAGAACTGCAGCCCTTGCTGGCACAGCACGACATCGAACGCGCCGTCGGCGAAGGGCAGCGCTTCCAGGTTGCCTTCCCGCCAGACGATGGATTGCCCCGCCTCGCCCGCCGCCGCGCGTGCCACCTCGAGCATGCCCGGGATTGAGATCGACGCCGGTCACCCTTCCTGCCGCACCGACACGCGCCGCTGCCGCCCGGGCGACGACCCCTGTGCCGCATGCGGCGTCCAGAACCCACTCTCCCGGCTGAAGGCGGGCAAGATCGACCAGCACGGCTGCCCAGGGAGCGAAGATCGCGGGCACCAGATGACGCTCGTAGGCTTCCGGCCCCGAGCCGGTCATCTGCCATCTCTCTTCCGGCATTGACAGGCCTCCTTCAGATCAGGTCCCAACCGTCATCCTTCGGGAGGCAAGCATGACCTGAAATCGCTCGTACAGTTCAGAAGTTGTAGTACTGTCCCCGCCGGGGCGCGTCATCGCCGAGCGGCCGATCGCCGCGATATTCTCCTCCAGCCCTTAAAACCCTGACTTGCCAGGCCCTAACTTCGAGGTCATGCGATCTTGGGAATCCGTGCACCCACGGCCGGCCGTAGGGAGGAGCGCACGGCAGGGCTGGCCGCGCCATCGCCTTGAGGCTGCTTGACCTCGCTCTCGCCAGGATTGCCGCGCACTTCGGGTTCATTTGGTTGGTGCGGTTGCACGCGCGGGCAAGGGGCGGATGGCAGGGCGGGCGTAAGCGACGATCCGCGAGGGTCGCGGGACCTGTGCTGCATTGTCGTCGGCGTTGCCGACGCGCGGGTACGATCACCTATGTCCTCCGCCGCGGCAGGCCGTGTGCGCGAGGCGCGAGCATTCGTGCGGACTTCCGGTTCGTTCCGTTCCTGGCCCGGTGCGTGCCGGGCCGCATCCTCGCCGGGCGCCACGATCGTCTGCGCTTCGGCCTGGAGCGCCTTGAGCAGTCCGCAGCGTGCGGGCAAGCTCGGCCTGGGCGGCGCCGCGATAGCGCAGCAGCGTGTCGAACGCGCGCGCGCCGTTGCCGTCGCGGATCAGGGCGAGGCCGAGGTCGCCTTCGCCGAACGGGCCGTCCATCTGGCGCGCGAACAGTTCCGCCTCGATCCGCTCGGCGCGCTCGAGCCGCCAGGCGGCGCGCGCGATCCGGCCCGCCAGCAGGATCTGCAGCGCGCCCGCTGGCGCGAGATCGGCGACCAGCGCCGCCTCGAACGCGACGAACGCTTCCGGGCTCTCACCCTCGACCACGACGTGGTGCCCGGCGCACAGGCCGTGCTTGAGGGCATTGCGCGACGCGCGCGCCTTGCCCTCCGGCGTGTTCGGGCCCGCGCGACTTGGCGCCGTTGCGACGGCTGGCCTCGGCACGCGCCGGGCTCAGCAGGGCCGCGAGCGAGGCGGCGACGTTCGATGCAGCCGCGCGCGACGCGGCCTTGGCTCTGGACATGGCGGATTCCTCGAATGGGGGAAGGCCGGGCGACCACCCGGCAGTAGGAGCATACACGAATATAGGAATATTGTCCAGCACGAGGCGTGCCGTTCAGGACGTCTCCGCCAGCACACCCTGGTGAGACGCGTCAGCGATAAGTCGCGGTTCCGAATGGTGTCGTGGCCCAACCGCACGAACACGCCAAGGGGCGTCAGGCGATCATCCTCCGGCGCGCAGCGCGGCCGGCAGCCAGAGCGCGATCTGGGGGAAGAACATCACCAGCAGCATCGCAAAGATCTGCATCAGAATGAACGGCCACAGCGCGCGAAAGATATCCTGCAAAGATATCTCGGGCGGTGCGACGCTTTTCAGGTAGAACGCCGCCGGGCCGAACGGCGGCGAGAGGTAGCTGATCTGCATGTTCATGCAGAACAGGATCCCGAACCAGATCGGATCGTAGCCGAGGTCCTCGATGATCGGCACGAAGATCGGCATGGTCAGCAACAGGATGCCGACCCAGTCCATGAAGCAGCCCAGCACGATCAGCACCGCCATCATGATCAGCACGATGACGATCGGCTCGAACGGCAGATCGGTCATCACGTCGTGGATGAAGCGGATGCCGCCCAGAAGGTTGTAGACGCCGATCAGGGCCGTGGCGCCAAAGGTGAGCCAGAGCAGGAGGCCGCAGGTCGACATGGTCTGGTGGCAGGCGTCGCGCAGCATCGTCCAGCTCAGCTCGCCGCGCACCCAGGCGGCGAAGATCGTGCCGGCGACGCCGACCGCGGCGGCCTCGGTGACCGCGGCGGTTCCGGTGTAGATCGAGCCCAGCACGGCGAACGCGATGCCCATCGGCAGGATCAGGCCTTTCAGGAGCCGGAACTTGTCGGCGAGCGGGATGTTGCGCTCCTCGTAGGGCAGCGGCGGCGCGAGGCTCGGGTTCAGCCAGCAGCGGACCAGGGTGTAGACCAGGTAGATGCCGGCGAGCAGCAGGCCCGGCATGATCACGGCGACGAACAGGACGCCGATCGAGACGTTGGCGGTGAGGCCGTAGAAGATCAGGACGATCGAGGGCGGGATCATGGTGCCGAGCGAGCCGCCGGCGCAGATCGTGCCGATCGCGAGGTCCTTCTGATAGCCCAGACGCAGCATCTGCGGCAGGGCGACCAGGCCCAGAAGGATGATCTCGCCGCCGATGATGCCGGTGGTCGCCGCCATGAACACCGCGGCGATGAGCGTCATCACCGCGACGCCGCCGGGCAGGCCGCCCGCCCAGATGCTCATCGCATCGTAAAGGTCGCGCGCGACGCCGGAGCGATCCATGATCGCGGCCATGAGCAAAAACATCGGCACGGCGATCAGCACGTAGACGCTGACGAAGCCGTAGATCCGGCTCGAGATCAGCTGCAGCGCGTTCCACCCAAAAAAGGCGAAGGCAAAGGCGACGGCGACAAAGCCGAGTGCCAGCGCCATCGGCATCCCGATGACCAGCAGCAGCAACAGCGTGCCGACCATCGCGATGGTGATCAGCTCGATGCTCATCGGGGGGTCCGGATCAGCTTGAAGATCTCGGCCGCAGTCTGGAGCGCGAACAGTGCCGTGCCGATGAAGAACGCGGTGCGGATGACCATGGGCATGGGAACGTTCCAGGCCCGTCCGCTCATCTCGACGATCCTGATCGAGTTGAACGCCTGCATGCCCGAGAACCAGCCGAGCCCCAGGAGATAGAGCAGCCCCAGGACCAGCCCGGCAAGCTCGCACAGGCGCTGCGCGCGCAAGGGCAGCAGGTCGTACACGAAGGTGATGCGGATGTGCTGGCCCTGCTGCATGGCGTAGGCGCCGCCGAGCAGGAAGCAGGTGGCGCTCATCATGGTCGTGGCGTCGTGCACCCAGATCGTGGGCGCCCGAAACGCCGAGCTCATGAGGACCTCGTAGCAGCTGAGGATGACGCTCATCAGGAACAGCCAGCTCAGCGTGTCGCCGACCGTGCGCGAGGTGCGGTCGACGATGGTGGGATCGGCCATGGGAGGGGCTCCGGGAATGCTCGGCGATCGCCGGACCAGGCGGGGCAAGCGAGAGACGTGAGCCGCCGACGACCGGGCCTTGCCCGGCCATCCGCGGCCTCAGCGAAAGGAATTGAGCAGGACGGGCGGCCCGTCAGAGGAGCCCGTTCTTCTCCATGAAGGCGATGTGGCTGTCGTAGATCTTCTGCGCCATCTCGCTCTGCTGCGACCACTCCTCCCAGACCTCGCGCGCCACCTCGCGAAGCTCGCGGCGCTCCTCGGGGCCCCACTCGATCAGGGTCTCGGGGTCACGCTTGGCGGCGAAGCTGTCGTCCAGCTCCCGGTTCATCCGGATGCTGTCCTGGTTCAGCTGGACCGCGGCCTCCTGCAGGACCTGCTGCAGGTCCTCGGGCAGGCTGTTCCAGATCTCGAGATTGATCGCGATGTCGTTCGCGGGCATCGAGTGGATGCCGGGATAGATGGCGTAGGGGGCGATGTCGCCGTAGCCGAGCTCGTCGTTCATGCCGAGCGTGCCCCAGTCGGTCGCCTCGACGTTGCCGCGCTCGAGCGCGGTGTAGACCTCGGTGCCGGGCAGGGTCGAGACGCCGACCCCGAGCTTGTTCCAGATCGCGGCCCCCATGCCCTCGGGCGCGCGCATCTTGATGCCCTCGAAGTCATCGACGTTGCGCAGCGGCATCTTGGAGGGGATCGATTCCGCGCCCCACATCGCCGGGCCGAGGAAGTAGGCGCCATAGGGCTCGTACAGCTCGCGCGCCAGCTCGTTGCCGCCGCCCTCGTAGAACCAGGCGGTCATCTGCTCCGGGTTCTCGTAGCCGGCGTTCCAGTCCGCGAGCAGCGCGAACGCCGGATCCTTGCCGACGTAGTAGCCGATGCCGCCATTGGAGCCCTGCAGGATGTTGGCCGAGATCGCATCCAGGATCTCGGTCTGCGGCACCACCGCGTCGACCGGCAGCGTCTCGATCTCGATCCGCCCGCCCGACTTCTCCTTGACGTTCTCGGCGAACTGCTCGAAGGCGCGCTGGTTGACCGTGCCCGCCTGCCAGTAGGACTGCCATTTCCACTCGTACTCGGCGGCCTCGGACGCCGCCGGCGACGCCGGCCAGCGCCATCGCGACGACCGGCAGTCCCGCCAGCGCCCTTGCGAAGGTTCGTCTCTTCATCTGCCTGTCTCCCTGGTTGCTTGCTGGCAGTTGCCTGGTGGTTTTAGGGGCGCCGTGCCTGCGGCCGGCGCCATGGCGTCAGCGATATTCCTGCAGATCGGTGCCGCGATAGAGGATCTTGTGCTGGCGCGCCAGCACCGCGGCGTGCTCGGCGAGCGCGCCTTCGTCCAGATCGGCGGCCGGCGGCTGCTCGGCGATGAAGTTCCGGTAGCGATCGACGCCGCGCACCAGCATGGCGCTGTCCTCGGCGCCGGCGGTCTGGCGCACGCTGGTCGGGATGTAGCGGATCGCATAGCCGATCCGGCGGTCGTCCGAGCGGTTCGGGTTCGAGCCGTGGATCAGCTTGACGTGGTGCAGCGACATCTCGCCCGGCTGCAGCACGAGATCGACGGCGGCGGCCTCGTCGACCTCGACCTGGATCTCCTGGCCGCGCGAGAGCAGGTTGGTCGCCGCGAAGGTCTCGGTGTGCGGGATCACGTCCTGGTGGTGGCTGCCCGGCACGACCCGCATGCAGCCGCTCTCGGGCGTGCTCGGCGACAGTGCGACCCAGGCGGTGACGATGTCGGCGGGCTCCAGCCCCCAGTAGGTCAGATCCTGGTGCCAGGAGACGAAGTCCTCGGTGCGCGCCTCCTTGGTGAAGAAGCTGCCGCCCCAGCACAGGATGTCGGGGCCGATGGCGTCCTCGACCGCATCCAGCACCGCCTCGTTCCGGACCAGGTCGTTGAGCCAGGTGAACAGAAGGTGCGGCTTCTGGTTGAGCTTCTTGCCCAGCGGTCCGCCGCGCTGCGCGGCCTCGGCAGCTTCGAGCCTGGCCCGGATATCGGCCGCCTGCTCCGGCGAGAGCACGCGGATCGGGCACAGATAGCCCTGCTGCCGATATTGCTCGATGTTCGCCTGCGCCAGATGCATCGCTCGCCTCCCCTGCTTTTGCGTAGCACCAGTATCAACCGCCATGTTCACGATTTCAATGGCGGCTTTGCCGAGCCCGCGGCGGGCACGACGCTCACATGGCGCCAGCCGTGTGGGCGGCCCGCGACGATCCCGCGGCATCGCGCATCAGGATCGCGACGCGCCGCTCGCGCACTTGGCGGTGATAGGCCACGGCGTCCGGTGCCAGATCGTGCGCCGGCGCCGGCTCGAGCTCGAAATGGCCGTAGCGGTCCTCGCCGCGCACCAGGGTGGCGCTGTCGGCCGCGACCCGCTGCTCGACATGCGGCGGCAGGAAGCGGATCGCGAAGCCTATCCGACGATCGTTCGAGGCGTTCTGGCGCGAGCCATGAAAAATCTTGACGTGGTGCAGCGACATCTGGCCGGGCTGCAGCACCAGGTCGGCGGCATGGTCCTCGTCGACCTCGACGGCGATCTCCTGGCCGCGCGAGAGCATGTTGTGCTCGCCGAAGGTGTCGGCGTGCGGCACGACCTCGCGCTTGTGGGTGCCGGGCACCACCCGCATGCAGCCGCTCTCGGGCGTGCTCGGGCTCAGCGCCAGCCAGGCGGTGACGACGTCGCCCTCCTGGTCGAGGCCCCAGTAGGTGATGTCCTGGTGCCAGCTGATGTAGTCCGAGGTCCGCGGCTCCTTGGTGAAGAACACGGTCTCCCAGGCCAGGATGTCGGGGCCGATGATGCCCTCGACGGCATCGAGGATGCTCGGGCTCGCGGATCAGCTCCTGCGCCCAGCCGTAGACCAGGTGCGGCTTGTGGCGGTAGGGGCCCGGCAGGCTGCCGCCGGCGGCGGCCTCGGCCGCCTCGAGGGCGGCGCGGTAGTGCGCCGCCTGCCCGGCCGAGAGCACCGTCAACGGGCACAGATAGCCGTCGCGGCGATACTGCTCGACCTGCGCTTCGCTCAGGCTCCTGGTCACGGTCGATCTCCCCCGGTTGCTTTCCCCATTGCTAGCCCATGCGGCCGCCGACGGAAACACGGTTCGCGCGTGACCGTCGCGTTGCTCCTTGCGACAGCGCCGGCATGCCTTGAAGCAGCCGGCGTGCGCGTCAGCTCTTCTTGCCCGTCATCGCGACAAACGGGGTCGGCACGCCCGCGACCTCGTCACTGCCGCACTTCGGACATGGCGGCTTGGTCGCGCCGTGCTCGGAGATCGTCTCGATCCGCTCGAACGTGTCCCCGCACCGCGCACAGCGATACACGTATGTCGGCATGGCCTCCGCCTCCCTACGCATCAGCAGGTCGACCAAGGATGATATGGTGCGTGCCGCCGCCGATTTGGAGGTTCTTCCCGCGCGAATTGAGGCTCCTCGTCGCTAAGCCGCGCGATCGAGCAGACCGAGCCCGGCCGCCCGTAAGCGAGCGAGACCGAGGACGCTGTCGATAAACGGCGTCGGCACCCCGACCATCCGCCCGATGTCATGCGTCACGGTCAGCAGCGCGTCGATCTCGACGGGCCTGCCGTGCTCGATGTCCTGCAGCATCGACGTCTTGAACGACCCGACCGCCCTCGCCGTCGCGATCATGGTCTCGACGGGAAGGGCGCCCGCGATGCCGATCGCTTCGCCGACCCGGGCGGCCTCCTCCATCATCGAGACGCAAAGCTCGTGGACCAGCGGGTCGTCGATGATGCGGTCGGACGTCGCCGCGGTCAGCATGCTGATCGGGTTGATGCTGAGATTGGCCCAGAGCTTGAGCCAGATGTCGCGCCGGATGTCCGGGCTCTGCTCGCAGTCGAACCCGGCGCGGCGAAGCCAGTGGGCGAGACGGGCCAGGCGCGGCGTCGACCCGCCGTCGGGCTCGCCGACGATCAGCCGGTGGCCGCCGCTGTGGCGGATGATGCCCGGTGCGTCGCGCGAGCTGGCGATATGCACGACGCAGCCGATGACCCTCGCCGTCGGGATGGCGCGACCGATCGCGCCATCCGGATCGACCGCCGTCAGCTTCTGCCCCGCGAGCGCACCCCCGGCGTTGGCGAAGAACCACCAGGGCACGCCGTTCATCGCCGGGACGACGGCCGTCTCGGGGCCGAGCAGCGGGCCGATCCGTGAGGCGACCGCCGGCAGCGAGGGCGCCTTGACGGCGACGACGAGATAATCCTGCGGCCCGAGCTCCGCCGGATCGGCGGTGGCTCGGACAGACGCCTGGAGGGTCTCGCCGTCGATGATGAGGCGCAGCCCGTCGCGGTTCAGGGCTGCGAGCGTCTCGCCGCGGGCGACCACGCTGACCGTTGCGCCTGCGCGGACCAGGAGGGCGGCGATCATGCCGCCGATGGCGCCTGCGCCGTAGATGCAAAATCTCGGTGAAGCGGTCATGGACAACCCGTAGCGGCGCCTACGCGCGGCGTCCCGGCCGGACGTTCTGTCCGGCCCGCCGCCCGTTACTTTCCTCTACATGGCTGAATGAGAAGATCGCTCCATTCTACGCTTGGATATATGAGTTATACCTAGGTTTAGCTTTACAGACGTGGCGCCGTGTCCCCACCGGGATCGCCAGCCAGCTGCCTCCGAGGGCAGCGGGCGGGGGCGGAAGCACCGCCCCCGCGGTGGCCCTTCAGTCGGCGGACGGCAGCTGGTAGCCGTCCTTGACCATCGGGATCTTGTAGAGGCT
This sequence comes from uncultured Alphaproteobacteria bacterium, assembly GCA_963753315.1. Taxonomy (GTDB): domain Bacteria; phylum Pseudomonadota; class Alphaproteobacteria; order Geminicoccales; family Geminicoccaceae; genus DASUGG01. Next base: position 80,891 of record CAVWCI010000006.1, on the reverse strand, counting down.
CTTGCCCGAGGTGACGTAGAGCACGTTGCTCTCTTCGCCGCGGCCGAAGCCGACATTGGTCGGCAGCTCGTCCCCGGTCGGGATGAAGGCGAGCTCCTTGCCCTCGGGGTTGTAGACGCCGATGCCCGGCCGGTTCTCGGACCGGACGGCGGCATAGAGGTTGCCCTCGACGTCGGCGATGATGCCGTCCGGGCCGCTGTAGGGGTGGTAGTCGACCAGCACGCGCCGGTTGCTGACCGTGCCGTCTTCGGCGAGGTCGTAGGCCTGCAGCACGTGATGCCCCTGCGCCGGCGCCGCCTCGCCCTCCTTCAGTCGCTGCAGGTCGAACCAGCCGTTGTCGTTGCTGACCACGTACAGGGTCTGCTGATCGGGCGACACCAGGACGCCGTTGGTCTTGCCGCCGTCGGTGATGATCCGCTCGACCATGCCGTCCGGATCGAGCCGGTAGACCGCGTAGCCCGGCTGATAGAGCGGCTCGTGGCCGGCATATCGCGGATCCGAGAAATAGATCCGGCCCTGTTCGTCGATCGTGACGTCGTTCAGCGAGTTGTACGGCTTGCCGTCGTACAGCCCGGTCAAGATGTAGCTCCGGCCGGTCTCCATGTCGGTCTTGACCAGCATGCGGCCGCCATAGTCGGCGCCGAGCGCTGCGATCAAATTGCCGTCGGCGTCGAACTTGAGACCGTTCGACATTCCGGACGGGCTTCGGAAGACGGTCGTCTCGCCGGTCTGCGGATCGTATTTGAAGATGTTGCCGGCCTGCAGGTAGTTGCCGGATTCGTCCTTGCACGCGGCGGTGAAGGTGATGTCGGAGAAGTACATGAAGTCGTCGTGACCGGCGGCGACGCCCTCGGTCAGGACGCAGCCCTCATCGAACACCTTCATGAGCTTGGCGTCCTCGGGCAGCACGGCGGGATCGCCCTCCGCCGCCGGAAATCCCGGATCGGTCCCCTCGAAGAAGTCCGCCGCGGTCGCGGTGGCGATCGTGGCGCAGGCGAAGCCTGCAGCGGCGAGCCCCACGGCCCGCCTGATCGTCTTGCGCATGGTGTTTTCCCCCGTTGAGCGCCGGGCCACGTCTCCCAAACCGCCCGGCGGCGTTCATGATAACGATTTCAGACGCCGAGACAATCGCCATGCAACCGTGGCGCGAAGGCTTTCGCATCTTGCCTGCTGCGCTATGATGGGCCCGACAAGGGAGGCGGCGCCCCATGCGAATCACGGCGGTCGAAACGATCCAGCTCGACGAGTTTCCCAACCTGCTCTGGGTTCACGTGCACACCGACGAGGGCCCGGTCGGCCTCGGCGAGACCTTCTTCGGGCCGAACGCGGTCGCCGCCTACATCCACGAGACCGCAGCGCCCCGCCTGGTCGGCCAGGACCCGCTGGCGATCGACCGGCATTCGCGCACGCTCCTGAACAACTACCTGGGATTCTCGGGCACCGGCGCCGAGATGCGCGGCGCCTCGGCGATCGACATCGCGCTGTGGGACATCTTCGGCCAGGCGACCGGTCAGCCGATCCACCAGCTGCTGGGCGGCCTGTCGCGGCCCTGCATCCGCACCTACAACACCTGCGCCGGCTATCGCTACGTGCGCCAGAACCGCGGCCAGCTGACCGACAACTGGGGCCTGCCGCAGGACGACCAGGCCGGGCCGTACGAGGACCTCGATGCGTTCCTGCATCGCGCCGACGAGCTTGCCGAGAGCCTGCTCGGCCAGGGCATCACGGGCATGAAGATCTGGCCGTTCGACAACGCCGCCGAGGCGTCGGGCGGCCTCTACATCAGCCCCGCCCAGCTCGACCAGGCGCTCGAGCCGTTCCGCAAGATCCGCAGCGCCGTCGGCGATCGCATGGACATCATGGTCGAGTTCCACTCGCTGTGGAACCTGCCGACCGCCAAGCGGATCTGCGGCGCGCTCGAGGAGTTCGAGCCGTTCTGGTACGAAGATCCGATCAAGATGACGAATGCCGATGCGCTGGCGAGCCTCGCGGCCTCGACGCCCGTGCCGATCTGCGCGAGCGAGACGCTGGCGACCCGCAGCGCCTTTCGCGAGCTGCTCGAGCGCGACGCGGTCGGCATCGTGATGCTCGATCTGAGCTGGGTCGGCGGCCTGTCGGAGGCGCGCAAGATCGCGGCGATGGCCGAGACGTACCACCTGCCGGTGGCGCCGCACGACTGCACCGGGCCGGTCGTGCTGATCGCCTCGGTGCATCTGTCGCTCAACGCGCCGAATGCGCTGATCCAGGAGACCGTGCGCGCCTTCTACACCGGCTGGTACAAGGAGCTGGTGACCGACCTGCCCGACATCCGCAACGGCTTCATCCATCCCATGACCGGTCCCGGGCTCGGCACCAGGCTGCAGCCGGGCGTGCTCGAGCGCAAGGACGCGACCATCCGCAGGACCGCCAGGGACTAGGGTGGCGATCGCGGTGGAGAACGCGCGGTGAGCCGGCGAGCGACCATCAAGGACGTGGCGCGCGTGGCCGGCGTCTCGACCGTGACCGTCTCCCGTGTCGCCAACGCGCCCTCCCTGGTCAGGCCGGAGACCCGGGCGCGGGTCGAGCAGGCGATGCACCAGCTCGGCTATGCGCCCAACGCCGCGGCCCAGTCGATGCGCACCAAGGTGTCGCGCACCATCGGCTTCATGGTGCCGGACCTCTCCAACTACCCGAACGCTGCCGTCGCCAAGGCGGCCGAGGCGACCCTCGCCGACGCCGGCTATTACATGCTGCTGACCGACAGCGACCACGACCCGCGCCGCGAGGAGCGCTTCCTGCGCCTGCTGCGCGCCCGCCAGGTCGACGGCATCATTCTCTACCTCTCCGATGAGGACGATCCCGCGGTCCAGGCGACGATCCAGGGGCTGGGCGTGCCGGTGGTGGTGCTCGACCGCAAGCTGCCGTTCGCCGTCGACGCGGTGCTCAGCGAGCACCAGGCGGCGATGCGGGCGACGGTAGGCATCTCGCCGCGCAGGGCCGCCGGCGCCTCGCGCTGCTGTCGCTGAACCTTCGCGTCCGGCCACGCGCGCGAGCGGGCGCGGGGGTTTCGCGCGGCGGTGCGCGCGGCCGGCCTCAAGCCCGACGAGCAGCGCGTGGTGCTCGCCGACGTCACCGCCCTGCACGAAGCGGTCGAGCATGTGCTGGACGCCACGCCGCGGCCCGACGCGCTGCTGATCGACGGCAGCCGGCTGCTCGCGGTCGCCTTCGAGATCCTGCGTCGCCGCCGTCTGGCGGTGCCGCGCCAGATCGCGGTGATCGCCATCGATGCGGTCGAGCCGCTCGCCGCCGCGATGCCGGAGGTGATCGGCATCGCGCGCGATTTCTCCGAGATCGGCAGGCGCGCGGCGCAGCTGATGATCGATCGCCTGACCGGGGCGCTGACCGGTCCGCCGGTGACCATCGTGCTGCCGAGCAGGCCGCTGCTCGCGGAGGCCGCGGCCGCGGCTCCGCCGGCGCTGCAGGTGGTGGGGCGACACAAATGTTGACGATTTCATTCGAACCGCCGAGTATCGCCGCTCACGGCAAGCACCGTTGCGGGAGTCGATCATGATTGATCAGGAAGCCGTCGCCTTCTATCGCGACCATGGATACCTCGTCGTCCCCGAGGTCCTGAGCCGGGCCGACATCGAGGCCCTGCGCGAGGTCACCGACGCCTTCGTCGAGCGCGCCCGCGCGCTCACCAGCCACGACGAGATCTACGACCTCGAGGACAGCCATTCGGCCGCCGAGCCGCGCGTGCGCCGGATCAAGGTGCCGCATCGCTGGGACGACACTTACCGTCGGATGGTCGACCATCCGAACATCCTGGCCGTGCTGCAGAAGCTGTGGGGCCCCGCGATCCGCTTCGACACCAGCAAGCTCAACCTGAAGTCGGCGGGCTACGGCGCGCCGGTCGAGTGGCATCAGGACTGGGCCTTCTATCCTCACACCAACGACGACCTGGCCGCGGTCGGCATCATGATGGACGACGTCGACCACGCCAACGGGCCGCTCCTGGTGATCCCGGGCAGCCACAAGGGCCCGATCTTCGATCACCACGCCGATGGCGTGTTCTGCGGCGCCATGGACCCGGCGCGCGGCGAGGTGGACTATCGCACGGCGGTGCCGCTGATGGGCCCTGCCGGCTCGATCACCATCCACCACGCTCGCACCGTGCACGGCTCGGCAACCAACAGCTCGGGCCGGCCGCGCCGCCTGCTGCTGCATCAGTACCGCGCCGCCGACGCCTGGCCGCTGCTAGGCGTGCCCGACTACGGCGCGTTCTGCAACCTGCTGCTCTGCGGCGAGGAGACGATCGAGCCGCGCATGACCGCGGTGCCGGTCCGCCTGCCGCTGCCGCCCGCCTCCCACCAGGGCTCGATCTACGAGAACCAGCGCAGCAGGCGCAGCCGCTACTTCCAGGCCGCGGGCGAGCTGGAGACCGCGATGTAAGGTGACCGGCTGCGAGGCAAGCCGGCGGCACCGACCGGACCAGAACCAACGAGGGGAGACGAGCGATGACGATCAAGTGGCGACCCGTTGCGGGCGTAGCCGCGGCGAGCGTGCTGGCCCTGGCGGTAAACGCCGCGTCGGCCGAGCAGGTCTGGAAGGTCCAGACCTCGATGACCGCGGGCGAATCCTTCTACACGAACATCCAGAAGCACTGGCTGCCCAGGCTCGCCGAGATGACGGGCGGCGAGCTGCAGATCGAGTTGACCCCGGTCGGCTCCGTCGTCCCCTACAACGAGACCATGGATGCGATCAGCCAGGGCATCCTGCAGGGCGACATCACGTCGACCGTGTATTTCTCGGGCCGCAGCAAGGCGTTTGCGATCCTGGGCGACCTGATCTCCGGCTACGAGACGCCGGACCAGATCGCCATGTTCTGCTACCACGGCGGCGGTCGCGAGCTGATCCAGGAGGCGTTCGACACCTATGCCGGCGGCGGCGTCAAGGTGGTCGGCTGCGGCGCCATCGCGCGCGAGTTGTTCACCTCGAAGGTCCCGATCCGCGGCATCGAGGACCTCGAGGGCGTGAAGGTGCGCTCGCCCGAAGGCCTCGCCGCGAACGTGTTCGAGCGCGCCGGCGCCTCGCCGGTCGCCCTGCCGGCATCCGAGGTCCACACCTCGCTCGACAAGGGCGTGATCGATGCCGCCGACTTCAGCTCCTACACCATGGACGAGAGCGTCGGCCTGCACGAGATCGCCACTTACCCGATCTATCCCGGCATCCACTCGATGCCGGTGATCCAGTTCACGGTCAACCAGGCCGCGTACGACAGCCTGACGCCTGCCCAGCAGACCATCCTCGACGTCTGGTATCGGGCGATGATCGCCGATCTCGCGATGATGAACGAGATCACCGATCGCGAGCTGGTCGCGCGCGACATGGCGGAAGGCAGCGAGGTCGAGGTCATCAACTGGTCGAAGGAGGATCGCGACAAGTTGCGCGCAATCGCTGCCGAGGCCTGGGCGGAGTTCGCCGAGGGCGACGAGCTGACCCAGCGCGCCTACGAGGCCAACATCGAGTTCATGAAGAAGATCGGCCTGCTCTGAGCCCGGCCGGGGCCGGCGTCCGCCGGCCCCGGGGCCTTCAACCAAGCCATGATCGACCGGCTGAACCGTCTGCTCGGCGAGCGGCTCTGCTACCTCTACCTGGTGGCGGTCGCGTTCACGGCCTACGAGGTGGTGATGCGCTATCTGTTCGCCACCCCGACGACCTGGGCGTTCGAGCTGACCATCCTCTTGTGCGCGATCTGCTATCTTTTGGCCGGCGGCTTCGTCACCGCGCAGCGCAAGCACATCGCGATCACCTCGGTCTACGATCTGATGCCGGCGCCCATCCGCTGGTGGCTCGACCTGCTGGCGATGCTGACCGGCATTCTGTCGATGGGCCTCCTGGTCTGGGCCGCCTGGCGGCCAGCCGTCCTGGCGGTCACGATCGTGGAGCGGACCGGCAGCGCCTGGAACTCGCCGAGCCCGGCGATCATCAAGCCGCTGATCGCGATCGGCGCTCTCTTGATTGTGCTGCAGCTCCTGGTCCAGCTGTGGCGCCACCTGACCGGCCAGGCAGCCCCGCCGCCCGCCGAAAACTCCTAGCAGGCCAGAAATCTTGGACATCGGCACCATCTCGCTGCTGATCATCGTCGTGATGATCGGCCTGATGCTGACCGGCATGCCGCTCGCCTGGGTGACCATGCTGCTCGCGGTCGGCTGCACCCTGCTCTGGCTCGGGCCCATGGGCCTGCCGCTGGTCGCGAGCCGGGTCTACGGCTTCGTCAGCGAATATGTATTCGTGGCCGTCCCCCTCTTCGTGCTGATGGCGTGCATCCTCGAAGGCTCGGGCGTGGCGCGCGATCTCTATCGCGCCATGCATGTGTTCGCCGGCACCCTGCCGGGTGGGCTCGCCGTGCAGACCGTCCTGGTCGCGATGATCATGGCGGCGATGACCGGCATCATCGGCGGCGAGATCGTGCTGCTGGGCCTGATCGCCCTGCCGCAGATGCTGAACCGGGGCTACGACACCAAGCTCGCGATCGGCACGATCTGCGCCGGCGGCTCGCTCGGCACCATGATCCCGCCGAGCGTGGTCCTGATCCTGTACGGCCTGACCGCGAACGTCTCGATCAGCGACCTGTTCCTCGCGGCTTTCACGCCCGGTCTGTTGCTGGGCGGGCTCTATGTCGCCTACGTCGTGATCCGCTGCAGCCTCAATCCGGCGCTCGGGCCGCCGGCACCGCTCGCCGATCGCGAGATGCCGCTCGCCGAGAAGCTGGCCCTGCTCAAGGGCCTGTTCCTGCCGATCATGATCATCGTCTGGGTGCTCGGCAGCATCTATGGCGGCATCGCCTCGGTCACCGAATCGGCAGGGATTGGCGTCGTGCGGTGCGATCGCCTCGGCTTGGCTGCGCAAGGAGCTGACCTTCGCCCTGCTGCGCAGGGCGCTGCTGCAGACCATGACCACCGTCGGCGTCCTGCTGTGGCTGGCGTTCGGCGCCAACGCCCTGATCGGCATCTACAACATCATGGGCGGCACCGGCTATCTGCGGGACCTGATCTCGGGCCTGCCGCTCGAGCCGCTCGGCATCATCGTCGTGATGATGCTGATCCTGCTGGTGCTCGGCTGCTTCATGGATTGGATCGGCATCCTCTTGCTGACCATGCCGATCTTCGTGCCGGTCGCGACCGAACTGGGCTTCGATCCGGTCTGGTTCGGCATCCTGTTCTGCATGAACATGCAGGCCTCCTATCTGAGCCCCCCGTTCGGGCCGGCCGCGTTCTACCTGAAGAGCGTGGCGCCACCCGAGATCAGCATGCAAACCATCTTCACAGGGGTCCTGCCGTTCATCGGGCTGCAAGTGATCGGCCTGTTGGCGGTCCTGCTGTTCCCGCAGATCGCGCTCTGGCCGCTGGGCTGAGCGGGGCCGCCGCGGGCCCCGGCTATTTCTTCAGCTCCATGCCGACCTTCTTGTTGACGAACTGCGTCGTGTAGGCGCGCGACAGGTCGAGGTCCGCGGGATAGAGGCCCGCATCGGCCGCGAACTGGAAAAAGCTCTGCCAGCGCTCGTCGGTCATGGCGCCGATCCCCACCTCCAGCGCCTCGCCCGAATCGACGATGCCGTACTCCTTCATCTTCTCGATCGAGTAGGCGATCTGCTCGTCGGTCATCTCCGGGTTGTCCTGCTTGATCAGCGCGTTGCCAGGGCCCGGGTCGCCGTACAGGTAGCTGTACCAGCCCTCGATCGAGGCATCGACGAAGCGCTGCACGAGGTCCGGGTTCTCCTCGACCAGCTGCCAGGAGGTCTCGATCACGGTCGAGTAGGGGTTGTAGCCGGCATCGGCCAGGAGGAAGACTTTCGGCGTGAAACCGCCCTCGCGCTCGACCGCATACGGCTCCGAGCTCAGATAGCCCTGCTGGATCGCGGTCTTGTCGGCGAGGAAGGGCGCCGGGTTGAAGGTGTAGGGGCGGATCTGGTCGTCGGTGAAGCCATGCGCCGCCTTCAGCCACTCCCAATAGCCGGTGCGGGCGTCCTGCGAGATCAGGATCGGGTGGCCCTTGAGGTCGGCGATCGTCTCGAGGCCCTGGCCCGGATGCGCCATCAGGATCTGCGGGTCCTTCTGGAACGTGGCCGCGACCACCACCATGGGGATGTCGTTCTGGACGTAGTTGAAGGCGCCGAACATGCCGCCGCCCATGTTGAAGTCGATCGTGCCGGCGGCGAGCAGCTGGCTGTGGTTGACCTGCGGGCCGCCCGCGCGGATCGTCACGTCCAGGCCGTGCTTCTCGTAGATCCCGTCGGCCACCGCCTGATAGAAGCCGCCATGCTCGGCCTGGGCCTTCCAGTTCGTGCCGAAGGTCACCTCGTCCAGGGCCTGCGCCGTGCCAGCGAGCGTCGCGAGGCCGATCGCCAAACCGACCGCCGGCGCGATCCAAAGATGCTTGCTCATGTGCCCACTCTGATCCTGTGTCCGCCTCAGCACGGCCGCATTTCAGCAAAATCCGGACCGCAGGGATAGGGGCCCGCCCTTCACGGCACGGCCCGCCTCGCGTCGGCATCGGCGGCCCGGTCGGCTCGGGCAAGACCGCGCTCGTGGATGCGCTGCGCAAGCGCCTGCGCGATCGCTACGAGATCGCGGTGATCACCAACGACATCTGCACCCGCGAGGACGCCTCGATCAATCTCGCGGCGATCGAGCAGATGGTGAAAACCTTCCCGGCGCTCGACCTGGTGTTCGTCGAGTCGGGCGGCGACAATCTCGCCGCAACTTTCAGCCCGGAGCTCGCCGACCTCACGATCTACGTGATCGACGTGTCGGCCGGCGACAAGATCCCGCGCAAGGGCGGCCCCGGCATCACCCGCTCGGACCTGCTGGTGATCAACAAGATCGACCTCGCCCCCCTGGTCGGCGCCGACCTCGGCGTGATGGAGCGCGACGCGAGGCGGATGCGCGGCGAGCGGCCGTTCGTGTTCACCAACATCAAGAAGCGCCAGGGCGTCGACGGCGTCGCCGATTTCGTCGTCCGGATGGGCGGCCTGCCCGCATAGCCCTTGAACCGTGCGGCAGCCGGCTGCATAGTCGCGCCACGCACCACCAGCCGCAGGAGGGCATTTGATGAGAGTTGCTGCATCCCACCGGGCTGGCGGAGCGCGCAAGGCCTAGCCCTTTCCCGGGGCGTCCCGGGCTTACCCGCCTCTCGACCAGCCATCGCCGTGACCGGCTGCTTGCGCCCGGCCCGGCGTTCATGCGTTCGCATGTCCAGGCACCCGCATCGCGCGGCGCCGCAGCTGGCTCGAGACCGATGCACTCATGGACCTCGGATCTGGCCGATCTCGGCTGGAATCCCTTTCTGCAATCACAGCTCGATCCCGATCGACGGGACCACGCCACGCCGGTGCGGGTGATGGCGGTGCACCGCGGCGGCCTCGATGTCGCCGGGCCCGGGATCAGGGCGCGCATCCCGCCGTTCGCAGCCGACCCCGCCGACGACGAAGCCGCGGCCACGGTGGGCGACTGGCTGCTGCTCGACCGCGCGCATCGGCCTTTGCGCCTCTTCGAGCGGTGGAGCCTGTTCAAGCGCAGGGCGGCCGGCAAAGGCCGTCAGATCCAGCTCATCGCCGCCAATGTCGATACGCTGTTCGTGGTGTCGTCCTGCAACCAGGACTTCAATGTCGCGCGCGTGGAGCGCTATCTGGCGCTCGCCCGCGACGCCGACGTCACGCCGGTGATCGTGCTGACCAAGGCGGATCTGGCCGCTGCTCCGGCCGATTTCGCGCGCAGTGCCGCGCGGCTTGACGCCCGGCCTCCTGGTCGAGACGGTCGACGCCCGCGATCCTGCCAGCATCGCCTGCCTCGAAGCCTGGTGCGGCCAAGGCCAGACCGTGGCGCTGCTGGGCTCGTCCGGCGTCGGCAAGTCGACCCTGATCAACACCGCTCGCCGGCGACCTCGATCGCCACCCAGAAGATCCGTTCCGACGACGATCGGGGTCGCCACACCACCACCGGCCGGGCGCTGCACCGGCTGCCGGCCGGCGGCTGGCTGCTGGATACGCCAGGCATGCGCGAGCTGCAGCTCGCCGACGTCAAGGACGGCCTCGACGCGCTGTTTGCAGACATCGTCGTGCTGGCCGAGAACTGCCGCTTTGCCGACTGCCGGCACGAGAGCGAGCCCGGCTGCGCGGTCCGAGCCGCGATCGAGGCCGGCACGCTGGATCCGGACCGCCTGCGCCGCCAGCGCAAGCTCGCCGCCGAGGAGGCGCGCAACAGCGAAAGCCGAGCGAGCGCTTGAACGCTTGGCCCGCGAGCAATGCTTCGGCAAGATGGCGAAGAAGACCATGCGGACAAGCGGCGGCGGCAGGAGCTTTGATCGTCCGCAGCCCGGGAGGAACAGATGGTCGACGACAAGGTACGCTGCAGCTGGGCCGGCAGCGATCCGCTCTACATCGCCTATCACGACGAGGAATGGGGCACGCCGCTGCAGGACGACCGCGCGCTGTACGAGATGCTGATGCTGGAGGGTTTTCAGGCCGGCCTTTCCTGGATCACGATCCTGCGCAAGCGCGAGCATTTTCGGCGCGCGTTCGACGGCTTCGAGCCAGATGAAGATCGCCTCTTACGACGAGCAGCAAGGTCGCGGCGCTGATGGCCGATCCCGGCATCGTGCGCAACCGCGCCAAGATCGAGGGCACGATCGTCGGCGCCCAGAACATACCTCGAGATCATGGAGGAGCCCGGCGGCTTTCGCGACTACGTCTGGCAGTTCGTGGACGGCAGGCCGATCGTCAACCGCTGGCGCTCGATGAGCGAGGTCCCGGCCGAGACGGCCGAGGCGCGCGCCATGTCGAAGGCGCTCAAGGCCCGCGGCTTCAAGTTCGTCGGCCCCACCATCTGCTACGCCTTCATGCAGGCGACCGGCATGGTCGACGACCACATCCTGGCCTGCTTCAGGCGCGCCGGCCAAGGGTAGCGTCTCAGGTCCGGCCCAGGCGCTCGAGCTCCTCGATGGTGCGCGGAAAATCCTTGCCGAGCAGGCGCGAGAAGGCGCGGTCCGCCAAAAGCTTGCCGTCGGTCTGGCAGCGCGGGCAGTAGTTGGTCTCGTTGTCGGCGTAGCGGATGCGCTGGATCGGCGTGCCGCACACCGGGCAGGGCTTCTGGTACTTGCCGTGCACCGCCATGTCGGGCCGGAAGGCGGTGACCTTTTCGGGAAAACCCTCGCCCGCCTCCGCGCGCAGGCGATCGATCCATTCGATGAGCGTGGCTCGGGTGGTCTGGAACAGGCGCTGGACCTCTTGGGCCGTGAGCATCCGGGTCATGGCGAGCGGCGACAGGCGCGCCGCGTGCAGGATCTCGTCCGAGTAGGCGTTGCCGATGCCGCTGAGCCGGCGCGGGTCGGTCAGCGCCCGCTTGAGGGTATGGTTCTCCGCGAGCAGGGCGGCGCGGAACGCGGCGAGATCGGCATCCAGCACCTCGAGCCCGCCCGGATCGTGCGCCGCGAGCCCGGCCTCGCCTTCGACCACGTGCAGCGAGGCCCGCTTCTTCGGGCCGAACTCGGTCAGGACCAGCGTGCCGTCCGGAAAATCGAAGCCCGCATGGGCGACCTTGCGCGCGAGCTTCGCTCCCCGCTCGCGCCAGTGCAGCCGGCCCGCGATCATCAGGTGCAGCACCAGCCACAGATCGCCTTCGAGCCCGATCGCGATCCGCTTGCCGATACGGCGCAGGCGCACGACCTCGCGGCCCGCGGCCGAGCGGATCGGCGGCCGTGCGGTCTTCAGCAGCGACGGGCTCACGATCCGTACCGCTTCCAGCGGCCGGCCTGTGATCCGCTTCTCCAGCGCCTCGATGTAGACCGTCACGTCCGGCAGCTCGGGCATGCCAGCGCCCCCGCTCGTTCGACAGCGCCAGCATTGCATCGCGTTGCAGGACAGGCCAGCGTCCACGTCGCTCATCGAGACGCTGGCGCCACTGATGGAGCGTGCTAGATAGACGGCGGGCCGGCCCGGATCGCCGGCGAGCATCGAGCGCTGCCATGGCCAAGGTCGCCTTCGTCAGCCACGCTTCCGAGGATGCGGCGATCGCCGCGTCGATCACGGACTACCTGGAACGCAACGGCGTCACCTGCTGGATCGCGCCGCGCGACGTGACGCCGGGCGGCGACTACGGCGCCGAGATCGTGCACGGCATCGAGACCAGTGCCGTGTTCGTGCTGGTGCTGTCCGAGCACGCCAACGAATTGATCTTCGTGAAGCGGGAGGTCGAGCGCGCCGTCAGCAAGGGCAAGCCGATCTTCCCGATCCGCGTGCGCGAAGTGTTGCCGTCGCGCTCGCTGGAGCTGTTCGTCTCCTCGGCACACTGGATCGACGCCTGGGAGCCGCCGATCGAGAAATATCTGGCGCGGCTCGCCCGGTCGATCATCGCCGCCGCCAAGGTCTACGATGCCGGGACGGCGGGGCCGGCGGCGGGCGCACCGCCAGCCGCGCCGGCCGCAGCCGGAGGCAGGCGCCGACTGGCGGCGGCTGCAGCGATCGCGCTGCTGCTCGTCGGCGCTGGCGGCTGGTACGCCTATGGGCTCTTCGGCAGCAAAGCACCGGCGCCGGCAGCCTCGGTCGAGTCCGCCAGGGGATCGGGAGGGTCGTCGCTGGATAGCGATGCCGGGTCAGACAGCTCGACATTACCGCCGCCGGAGCCCCAGCTTGCCAACCTGCCGCCGGCCGAGCCCGTGTCCGATCCCGGGCCCTGCCCGCAGATGCTCGCCATCGACCGCGACCTGCCGACGCCGTTTTCCTGCACCTGCGGCGCCGGCGCCGCTTCGGTCGGCGGCGCGGTCTGGGGCACCGATCTCTACACCGACGATTCCACCTTGTGCCTTGCCGCCGTGCACGCCGGCGCTATCGGCCCAGAGGGCGGGCCGGTCACCGTACTGCGCAGCGAGGGCCGGCCGCTCTACGTCGGCAGCGCGCGCAACGGCGTCACCAGCCACGACTTCGGCAGCTACGCCGCGAGCATCCGGTTCGAGCAGGCCGCAGCCGCCCGTTAACCGCCGGCAGCACCCTGGGTGTTGACGTAGAGCGCGTAGATCGACTGGCTCGCCGCCATGAACAGCCGGTTGCGCAAGGGCCCGCCGAAGCAGACGTTGGCGCAGCGCTCGGGCAGCGCGATGCGGCCGATCTTGGTGCCGTCGGGCGCGAACACCAGCACGCCGTCGAGCTCCGCACTGCCCATGCCCCAGCCGCACCAGAGGTTGCCGTCGACATCGCAGCGCATGCCATCAGGCGTGCCGCCGGGCCCGGCGTCGATCAGCACGCGCTTGCCGGAGATCGTCCTGCCGTCGGCGGAAACGTCGTAGGCCAGGATCTTGCGGTGCGGCTGGCCGCGCGACTCGACGACGTAGAGCAGGCGCTCGTCAGGCGAGAAGCAAAGGCCGTTCGGGCCCAGGATGTCGTCGGCGACCACGCTCGCCTCGCCGCTCGCGTCGATCCGGTAGACGGACTGCGGCAGCTCCGGTTCGGCGCGAACGCCCTCGTAGTTGCCGAGGAGGCCGAACGGCGGATCGGTGAACCAGATCGAGCCGTCCGATTTCACGACGACGTCGTTGGGCGAGTTCAGCCGCTTGCCCTGCCAGCGGTCCATCAGCACGGTGATGCTGCCGTCGTACTCGGTGCGGGTGATGCGCCGGCCGTGCTCGCAGGTGACGAGGCGGCCCTGGCGGTCGCGGGTGTTGCCGTTGCCGAAGTTGGTGGGCTTGCGCCAGATGCTGACGGCACCCGTCTCCTCCTCCCATTTCAGGATGCGGTTGTTGGGGATGTCGCTCCAGAGCAGGTAGCGGCCGTCGCCGAACCAGACGGGCCCCTCGGCCCAGCGGCAGCCGGTGTAGAGGCGCTCGACCGCGGCGCTGAAGATGCGATAGGGGGCGAAGCGCTCGTCCAGGATCTCGACCGCCGGATCGGGATAGCGGGGATGCTCGCGCCAGCCGGCGCTCAAGGGGGTGTCTTGGGTCATTTTCCTGGATCCCGGCATGTGAGGCGTGAAGCCGCGGCGCGGCTGCGGCCATGACTACACCGGGCGCGCCGTTCGATCAAACGCGAGCGATGCTCTCCTTTTTTGGGTAGAGCAGGCGGGCTCGGTCCCAAAAGCCCGGGTCGTTGGCGGGATCGTCGGGGTCGGCGGCGATGGCAGCGGTAAGCTCAGCCTCGCTCGTGCGATCGATCCTGGACCAGTCCGTTTCACCCGTTGCCGGACGATAGCTGCCGTCAGGCTGCTCGACCAGCACCCTGCCGTCAGTGGTGAGCACCGCCCGCGTGAGCGTCTCGGTGTCGGTCATAGAGCACCGGCTCAAAGGATCCACCTCATGCCATGGTCGGCATCTTGAACTCGGCGCCGGCGCGGATGCCGGTCGGCCAGCGCGAGGTCACGGCCTTCTGTTTGGTGTAAAAACGCACGCCCTCGGGGCCGTGCATGTGGTGGTCGCCGAACAGCGAGCGCTTCCAGCCGCCGAAGCTGTGGAACGCCATCGGCACCGGGATCGGCACATTGACGCCGACCATGCCGATGTTCGCCCTCGCGGCGAAGGTGCGCGCCGCATCGCCGTCGCGCGTGAAGATCGCCGTGCCGTTGCCGTACTCGTGCCTGTTGACGATCTCGATCGCGCTCTCGAAATCCGGCATCCGCACGACCGTCAGCACCGGCCCGAAGATCTCCTCCTTGTAGATTCGCATGTTGGGCGTGACGCGATCGAACAGGCAGCCGCCGAGGTAGTAGCCGTTCTCGTAGCCCTGGAAGCCTTCGAGCTTGAAATCGCGGCCATCGACCACCAGCTCGGCGCCCTCCTCGACCCCGAGGTCGATATAGGAGCGCACCTTGTCGCGGTGCTCGGCGGTGACCAGTGGCCCCATCTCGACACCCTCCTCGTGGCCCGGGCCGATCTTCAGCGCGCGCACCCGCGGCGCCAGGTCCGAGACCAGGCGATCGGCGGCATCGCCGACCGCGACCGCGACCGAGACCGCCATGCAGCGTTCGCCGGCCGAGCCGTAGGCCGAGCCGATCAGGGCATCGGTCACCTGCTCGGGGTCGGCATCGGGCATCACCACCATGTGGTTCTTGGCGCCGCCCAGCGCCTGCACCCGCTTTCCGCTCGCGGTGCCGGTGCTGTAGACATATTCGGCGATCCGCGTGGAGCCGACGAAGCTCACGGCGGCGATGTCCGGGTGGCGCAGGATCGCATCGACCGCTTCCTTGTCGCCGTTGACGACGTTGACGACGCCATCGGGCACGCCGGCCTCGGCCGCCAGCTCGGCGAGCCGGATCGGGCAGGACGGGTCCTTCTCCGAGGGTTTCAGGATGAACGTGTTGCCGCAGGCGATCGCGAGCGGGAACATCCACAAGGGGATCATGGCCGGGAAGTTGAACGGCGTGATGCCGGCGCACACGCCCAAGGGCTGGCGGAACGAGACGAGGTCGACGCCGGTGCCGACGCTGTCGCTGAACTCACCCTTCAGGAGGCTCGGGATGCCGCAGGCGAACTCCACCACCTCGAGCCCGCGGGTGACCGAGCCCTTGGCGTCGGCCAGGGTCTTGCCGTGCTCGGCGCTGACCAGCGAGGCCAGGTCGTCGATGTCGCGCTCGACCAGCTCCTTGAGCTTGAACATGACGCGGGCGCGGCGCAGCGGCGTCGTGCCGGCCCAGCCGGGCAGCGCCGCCTTGGCGGCCTGGACCGCGGCGTCGACCTCCGCGGCGCCCGCCAAGGCAACCCGGGCGGAGCGCTCGCCGACCGCAGGATTGAACACGTCGCCATAGCGACCGCTGCCGCCCGACACCGCGCGGCCGTTCAGCCAGTGCCCGATATCCTTGCCCATGTCGCCCTCCCCTCGCGGTTCTGCGCATGTCCAGGCATACTGCCAACCGGCAGAGCCCGTCCAGCCCGGGCGGGGCGACGTGAGGCGGCGGTCAGTGCCTGGCTGACGCTTTCTCCAGGACGCGCTCGGCCTGGCCGCGTCGGCAGACGATCTTCAGATATTCACCCTCGGTCAGCGACTGGCCGATCCAGGTATGCGCCAGGTAGGCCTGGGACTGCATCCCGCACATGACCTCGTTGCTGGCGTCCGGGCCGTTGATCAGGTGGACCGCGGTGTCGGCCTGACAGTCGCCGGGCGCGATGTTGGCGGCACAGACAAGCAATATGACCTTGAACATGAACCCCTCTCAGGGACGATGCCAACGTATCCTTCGGACCGTACGGCAAGTTGGCGCGCTGTCAACCGTTGGTTGAGACTCCCTGCAAGATTCAGCCATTGCGAGAGGCGGTTCGGGCCCTTGCCGACCGCGCGCAGTCTGGCATGTTGTTCGATGAGGCTGTGCAAGCGCGTCAGCGCAGTCGCCAGGAGGGTGAGAGACACATGGGATCTGCTCCATCGGACGCCAGCGGACGTTCACCGATGGGTGAAGCAACGATCGGGCCAAGGCACTGGCGGCGCGACGATCTGGCGCAAGACGACTGGCTGATCGCCCTGCCGGAGAGCTGCTGGCCGGAGCTCGACGAGGTCGCGCAGGCCGTGCGCGCCGACGAGCCCTCGATCACCAGCCTGCGGGCCGATCGGTTCGCGCTGTCCGGTTGCGCAGAGGTCATGGCGACGGTCCGCCGCCAGCTGACCGACGGGATCGGCTTTGCGGTGCTCGACCGGGTGCCGGTCGAGCGCTACGGCGTGCCCGAGAACCAGGCGATCGCCTGGCTGCTGGCGCAGCTGCTGGGCCAGGTGGTGGCGCAGAAGTGGGACGGCACGCGGCTCTACGACGTGCGCGATTCCGGCAAGGCGCTGGCGCACGGCGTGCGGCGCTCGGTGACAAACCTCGAGCAGCATTTCCACACCGACGGCGGCTGGCTGACATCGCCGCCGCACTTCGTCGGCCTGTTCTGCGTGCAGCCGGCGGCATCGGGCGGCCACAGCCGCTGCGCCAGCCTGGTGAGCGCGCACGATACGCTCGGCGGCCGTGCGCCCGAGCTCCTCGAGCGGCTGTATGCCCCGTTCTGGTGGGATCGCCAGGCCGAGCACGATCCGGCCGACGCGACCTGGAGCGAGCACCCGGTGTTCCAGACCGACGGCGGAACGCTGGTCGCGCGCTACTACGACGACTACGTGCACAAGGGCTACGCGCTGAAGGGGGCAGCGCTCGACGCCGCCGGCGCCGCCGCCCTGGCGGCGATGCGCGAGATCGTCGAGGCGCCGGAGAGCTGGCTCGAGTTCCGGCTCGCGAGCGGCCAGTTCCAGTACATCAACAACCGCCAGGTGGCGCACAGCCGCACCGCCTTTCAGGACGATGGCGCCAGGCGTCACCTGCTGCGCCTTTGGAACCGTGACGAGGGCTCGCCGGAGCTGGAAGGCTGACGCCTGTGCTGGTGACGCTGCTCGGCACCGGCTGCCCACAGGTGCACACCCATCGCTTCGGCCCGGCGAGCCTGGTCCAGATCGGCGAGATGAGCTTCCTGGTCGACTGCGGCTCGGGCGTCACCCAGCGCATGGCGGCAGCGGGCGTCTCGGGAGCGAACCTCGATGCCCTGCTGCTGACCCATCTGCATTCCGACCACCTGGTCGACCTCTATCAGCTCGTGATCTCGAGCTGGCATCAGGGGCGCGAGCGGCCGCAGCGGGTCTTCGGTCCGGCCGGCACGCGCGCCTTCGCCGAAGCGACCATGGAGGTCTGGCGCAAGGAGCGCGAGCAGCGCATCGCCTGGGAGTGCCGGCCCTCGACCGCGGGTCTCGAGCTGGAGATCACCGAGTTCGAGGACGGCGTGATCTGGGATGCGGAGGCCTTGCGGATCAGCGCCTTCGCGGTCGACCACCGGCCGGTCGAGCCCGCCTTCGGCTTCCTGTTCGAGACCGCAAAGGCGCGCGTCGCCTTCTCGGGCGACACCACGGTGTGCGACGGGCTGGTCAGCGCCGCGAAGGACGTCGACCTGCTGGTGCACGAGTGCTTCATCCACCGCCACATGGCGCCGGGCCGCATGCGCAGCGCGCAGGGCCTGGCGAACGTCGCCGCCTATCACACGCTGTCCTCCGACGTCGGCAAAGTGGCCGCCAGGGCAGGTGCTGGAATGTTGCTCCTCCATCACTTCGTGCCGGCGGAGTTCGATCGCGACGCGCTGCTGCGCGAGGTTTGCGCGGACTTCAAAGGCCCGGTGGTGATCGGCGAGGACCTGCTGAGCGTCGATGTGCCGCGCCGGGCGATCGCCTATGGCGGGCTGCGCCTTGGCCTCGGGCAGCGCTCAGGCTGATATCGCCGCGCTCTCGCGCCGTTCCGAGGCGCGGTTGCCGAGCACCACGATCAGCACGAACAGCAGCACGACCGCGCCGAGCGCCGCTGGCAGGCCGAAAAGCTCGGCAAGGCCGCCGATCGCCGGCGGCCCGATCAAAAAGCCCAGATAGCCGATCGTGCACACGCCGGCGATCGCGGTACCGGCGGCCATGCCGGGCGTGCGCGTCGCCGCCGAGAGCGCCACCGGGAAGATGCACGAAAGGCCCGCGCCGATCAGGCCGAAACCGACGATCGCGACCTCCGGCCGGCCGATCAGCAAGGTGGCGCCCAGTCCCAGCGCCGCGAGCGCGCCGCCGCCGCAGACCACGGCACCACCACCGAAGCGGGCGACGACGCGATCGCCGGAAAAACGCCCGAGCGCCATCGTCAGCGAGAACACGGCAAACGCCATCGCCGCGACCTCGACGTCGGCGCCCAGGCTCTGGTCCAGGTAGACGGCGCTCCAGTCGCCCATCGCACCTTCGCCCAGCAGGCCGCAGAAGGCGATCAGGCCGAGCGCCACGAGCCGCCGGTCGGGCAGCACGAAGCCCTGCACCCTGGCCGCCGGCATCGGCCTGCGCCGGCAGCATGACGCGCGCAAGGAGCGGCCCGAGCAACACGGTCAGGGCGCCGATCGCCACGAGCTGGGCCACGATCCCGACGCCCTGGCTCGCCAGCAGACCCGTAGCGCCAGCGCCGGCCATGGCGCCGATGCTGAACATGCCGTGCAACGACGACATGATCGGCCGGCGGTAGGCGCGCTCGACGGCGATCCCCTGCGCGTTCATCGAGACGTCCAGCGCGCCGGTCGCGGCGCCGTAGAACAGGAAGGCAAGGCAGAGCCACGCGAAGCCGCCGGCGAACGCGATGGGGGGAAGCGCCAGGCCGAGCAGGACGACGGTTGAGGCCGTCAGCGTCCGGCTGCCATGGCGCGCGATCAGGCCGCCGGTCGCGGGCATCGCCACCAGCGCGCCGATCGCCAGCATCAGCAGCGCCACGCCGAGCTCGCCCTCGCTCAAGGCGAGGCCGGCCCGGATCTCGGCGATACGCGGCACCCAGCTCGCATAGACGAAGCCGTTGACGAAGAAGATCAGCGCCACCGCCACGCGGGCGCGACGCGAGGATGCCGGGTCGGCTGATCCGGCCGGAGGGGCGGCAGGGGCGATCAGCGCAGCGGCTCGAGGATCGAGACGTAGTTCGCGACCGCGGCACCGCCCATGTTGAAGATGCCGCCGAGCTTCGCGCCCTCGACCTGCATCTCGCCGGCCGTGCCGGTGAGCTGCATGGCGGACAGCACGTGCATCGAGACGCCGGTGGCGCCGATCGGGTGGCCCTTGGCCTTGAGCCCGCCCGAGGGATTGACCGGCAGCCGGCCGTCCTTGGCGGTCCAGCCTTCGAGCACGGCCCGCGCGCCCTGGCCGCGCGGCGCCAGGCCCATCGCCTCGTACTCGATCAGCTCGGCGATCGTGAAGCAGTCGTGGGTCTCGACGAAATCGAGGTCGTCGAGGCCGATCCGCGCCTCGCCGAGCGCACGCCCCCAGGCCTGCTCGCAGCCCTCGAACAGGGTGATGTCGCGCCGGCTCATCGGCAGGAAGTCATTGACCTGCGCGCTCGCGCGAAACACCACCGCCTTGCGCATCGAGAGCGCGGTCGCGACGTCGGTCAGCACCAGGGCTGCGGCACCGTCCGAGACCAGCGAGCAGTCGGTCCGCTTGAGCGGGCCTGCGACCCGCGGGTTCTTGTCCGACAGGGTGCGGCAGAAATCGAAGCCCAGGTCCTTGCGGAGCTGGGCCAGCGGATTGCCGACGCCGTTCCTGTGGTTCTTGGCGGCGATCGCGGCGAGCGCATCGGACTGATCGCCGTGACGCTGGAAGTAGAGCTGGGCGATCTGGCCGAACACGCCGGCAAAGCCGCCCTCGATCGCGCCTTCCTCCTTGAGGTAGGACGCCTTCAGCAGGGTCTTCGCGATCTCCGGGCCGGGCAGGTCGGTCATCTTCTCGACGCCGATCACCAGCGTGAAGCGGGCGGCACCCGCGGCGATCGAGCGCATGCCGGCCCGCACCGCCGCCGAGCCCGTGGCGCACGCGTTCTCGACCCGGGTCGCCGGCTTGAAGCGCCAGGCATCGTCGGCCTGCAGCGCCAGCGAGCTCGTGAACTCCTGCGCCGAGAAGCCGCCGTTGAAGTGGCCGAGCACGATCTCGTCGATCTCGGCGGGCTCGAGCCCGGCATCGGCCACCGCATCGCGCGCGACCCGCACGATCAGCGATTCGACGTCCTGATCCTCGTGTCTGCCGAACGGCGTGTGGCTCCAGCCGACGATGCATGCGGTCATGCTGCTTCTCCGGGTTCGATCGGTCGGGACGCCGCGCTCAGCCGCGCATCGCGTCCCACCAGGCCGGCGAGCCTGGCGCGGAGTGGCTGATCTCGACAGGTGCCAGACCGGCATCGCGCCGCATCTGATTGAGCGCGATTCCGACCCGCCTCGTGTCGCCGCCGTCGTCGAGCACCAGGCTTTGCAGCTGCGGCGTATGCTGAAAGGCGTCCATCAGCTTCTCGACCAGCGAGCCGGCGACCGCGGCCCGCTGCAGGCTCGCCAGACTGGCGAGGCCGGCGATGTCGCGAAGCGCGGGGTTGTCCCAGACGACCAGCAGCTGAAGCTTGTCGAGGCCGGCCAGTCCGTACACGCTGCTCAGGCTCTCGTTGCCGTAGATCACGAGGCTGCGCAGCGAGGCCAGCCCATCGAGCCCCGACAGGCTGGTGAGCGCCCGGTTGCGCGTGATCACCAGCCGCTCCAGCTGGCCGAGATTCTCCAGGCCGCTGACGGAGGGGAGCTCGGCATTGCTCGAGATCTCGAGGTTGCGCAACCGCGTCAGGTGCTCGAGATCCGGCATCTCGACCAGCTCATCGTTGCCGTAGACGACCAGCCTCTCCAGCTGGCGCGAGCCACCGAGGCCCGACACCACCTCGAGCTCCCGGTTGCGGTAGATCGCAAGGCTCTGCAGCTTGCCCAGCGCGCCGTGAAGCGCCAGCTCGGACAGCCGGCCGTTGCCACGCACCTCGAGCCGCTCCAGCTTGTGCAGGCCCTCGAGCCCGGTGAGCGCGGCGAGGCGCTCGTTGCCCACGACCTCCAGGTCGCGCAACTCCGCCAGAGCGCCGAGATCGGGCAACACGCGCAGCCGATCGTTGCCGATGACCTTCAGGGTTTGAAGCTCGCTCAGCCCCGCGAAAGGCGCAATCTCGTTCTTGAGGCGACCGTTGCTGGAGATCACGAGAGTCTGAAGGTGCTTCAGATCCTCCAGCCCGTTGATGCTGCGCAGCGAGGGGTTGCTGGAAAGCTCCAGATGCTCGAGCTCGGTCAGGCCGTCGAGGTAGAGGTGCTTCAGCACGTCGTCGTTGGCGATCCGCAGGCGGACGATCGGGCGTCAGGTTGTCAAGCTGCGCACGGGTGCGCTCGAACGCGCTGGCGCCGGCGTCGGCGTAGTCCACCTCGTAGCCGCCATCGAGGTCCTGGGTCACGATGACCTGCTCCTCGGCCAGCGACTTCAGGACCTCGGCATCGAGGTCTTGGGCATAGGCCGCCACCACCAGCGCGATCGCGGCGACGAGGCCGAGGATAACCTGTGCGCGCACCGCGACCGCTCCGACGCGGACGGTGCCCGCGCCAGCTCGCATCCAGTGGGAGATTTTCGAGCGTCGCATGCCTGCTAACATAGTGCGCCACCCTGCCGGCGCGTAGTCTCGGCTGCGCGAACTGTCGTCACCCGGAGGCGCCGCGCGGCGGATCCGCGGCGACGACGCGCCCTACGAGCAGCTGAACCGCGCGATGATGCCGAGCGAGGGCTGTGGCGCCGGCTCCATGCCGAAGGTTCGCCAGTCGTTGTCCAGGACCGCCTGCGTGCAGCTGGGGCGGATCACCTCCTCGGCCGCCTCGATGTGCGTGGCCGTATCGAGCAGCGCCGAAATCGGTGAGGTAAGGGCCGCCAAGCTCGGCCACATAGACATCGTAGCCGACCGACGACCGCACTGCGCGCACATCGAACAGATGGTTGCCGATCGTGTAGTCGGCCTGGATGTCGGGATTGGCATAGCCGGCCGGCGGGACACAGGCCCCCACGACCGCAGCCAGTCCCAGGATCGGCAGGAGGCGGATCGGCGCGCGAGTCATGGCAGAGCCCGTTCGGTCGTTGCGCAACGGCCGGACCTTAATCCGATCGCCACGCATGTCCAGCATTTCGCGATCGGCCGCCGTGGTTAGTCGAACATCCGCACGCGCAGACGCCGATGCGCCAGCACGAAGCCCACGATGCACAAGGCGACCAGATAGCCGAGGTGCACGAGCAGAGCTCCGAGAGCGAGGCCCTGGCCCGAGGTCAGCGGCCGGACAAGCTCGATCACGTGGGTCATCGGCAGGATCCAGGCGACCGGCTCGACGTAGTCCGGAAAGCGGTCGACGCTGAAGAACACGCCGCAGAAGATGAACATCGGCGTGACCCAGAAGGTGAAGAAGTAGCTGAAGAACTCCCAGGATTTCGCGTGGGCCGTCGCGGCGAGGCCGCAGGCCGCGAACGCGCAGCTCGCAATGAAGATCACCGGCAGGCTCAAGAGCGCCCCGCCGAAGGAGGCGACCCCGCCCCAGGCCGCGCCGACGAGCAGCACGCACACCGCCGAGAGCATCGCCTTGCAGGCGGCCCAGAGCAGCTCGCCCAGCAGCAGCTCGGTCAGCCGGACCGGCGTCGCCAGCACGGCATCCCAGGTGCGTTGCAGGTTGAAGCGCGAATACGAGCCGATCGTGGTCTCGAAGCTGGCGGCGAACATCGCCGAGTACGCCATCATCCCCGGCACGACGAAGGCGAGGTAGCTGAGGCCGGCCATGTCGTCGATGACCGCGCCCAGCCCGAAGCCGAAGGCATAGAGAAACAGCAGCGGATTGGCGACGTTGGTCGTCATCGACGCCCAGATGATGTTGCGCCAGACCAGGTATTGCCGGCGGCAGACCGCCAGGGAATGGGCGACGATCGCGCTCGCTTGCTGCATCAGTTCTCTCGCAGCTGACGCCCGGTCAGTCGCAGGAACACGTCCTCGAGATTGGCCTGGCGATGCCAGTAGACCGTCTGGTCGGGCATCGCCTCGATCAGCGCGCGCGGCCGCTCGACGTAATAGAGCACGGCATCGCCGATGTCCTCGCACTCCCAGCCATGGGCATCCAGGCCTTCCGGCAGCGGCTTTCGCACCTCGAACACGTGGCCCTTGACGTGGCGGTCGATCAGCGCGGCCGGCGAGCCCCGGTCGAGCACGCGGCCGTGATCGATGATCACGATCTGGTCGCACAGGCGCTGCGCCTCGTCCATGTAGTGGGTGGTCAGCAGCAGCGTCTTGCCGCGGCGCCGCAGATCGAGGAGCTGCTTCCAGATCAGCACGCGTGCCTGGGGGTCGAGGCCGGTGGTGGGCTCGTCGAGGATGACCAGCTCGGGGTCGCTGATCAGGGCGCGCGCGATCACCAGACGGCGCTTCATGCCGCCCGAGAGCTGGTTCACGCCGCTGTCGATCCTGTCGCTCAGATGCATGAAGGCGAGCAGGTCGGGAATGCGCCGCGCGATCAGGTCGGCCGGCATGCTGAAGTAGCGGCCGTAGACCTCGAGGTTCTGTCGCACCGACAGGTCCGGATCGAGATTGTTTTCCTGCGGCACGAGGCCGATCCTGGCGCGATCGCGCCCACCGATCGCATCGACGGGCACCCCGAACACGGTAAGGCTGCCGCCCGAGAGCGTCGTCAGCCCCATGACCATGCGCATCGTCGTGGTCTTGCCGGCGCCGTTGGGACCGAGCAGGCCGATGCACATGGCTGGCGCGACCTCGAAATCGATGCCGCGGACCGCGTGCACGGCGCCGTAGGATTTCTCGAGCCCTTCGGCCGAGATCACGGGCCGCACGGCCGCCCTCGCTCCGGCGACATCTTTCTCGATCGAGGATGTCGCCGTGCGGTCCATCAGGGCTCCGTCTACAGTCATGGCAAGGCTGGCATGGCGAGGCTGCCGATCGCCGCGCGCCGAGGCGCCCGTCCCATCCGAGACGATCGACGCCCGAACCTCCATGGGGGTGGCCCCGATGTCAACGCGATTTGTCGACGGCTCGCTGCCGGCATGGCGCCGGCGCCGACCTCACCTCAGTGATCGTCGCCGCGGCGCACGCGATCCAGGATCGTATCGATGCGGCGCCCGGCATCGGCCTTGTCGGTCACGGCATGGAAGGGCTGGCCGGCGGTCGCGGCCCACGGGACGAGCAGGTCGAAGTCGAGATCCTTGATCAGCTCGAGGCTCTGGATATAGGCGTCGCGATCGCTCGAGTTCGAGCACCGCCGCGACCCATTCGCCCTCGCGCAGATAGAGGGAGTCGCCCGTGAACAGGCAGCGATGCCCGCCGCTGTCCCACAGATAGGCGGTTGCCCCGGGGGTGTGCCCGGGGATCGGGATCGCCTCGAGGTCATCGGCCGCCATGTGGCGCTGGGAGAAGGTGCCGGCGACCTTGGCCGACTTCGACGCCTCCTGCCGATCGTCCTCGTGACAGAACAGCGGGGCTTTGAACGTAGCGGCAATCCGGTCGGCGCCTCCGAACGCGGCCTCGTGCCAGTGGTTGAGATAGTGGCGCGCGACGCCGCCGAGCTCCTCGATCGCAGCGGCGTCGTCGACCACGGTGGGGGCGCTGTAGATGAGCAGGTTGCCCTGACCGCGGCGCAGCAGAAAGGCTCGGACATGGGTCGAAGGCGCGAACGACAGCGCCTCGGGCGCCGAAGCATAGAGATCCGGGATCACGGTCTGCATCTGCGGAACTCCTCCTTGAGGATCTTGGGTTGCAAACGACGGCCGCCGCCGCCTGTTCCCATGGAGCGGTTGCGCGCCGATCGGATGCACGCTACAAGTTCAAGTGAACTTGAGGTCAAGGATGAAATCCCGAGTCTTGCCATGTCGGCCCTGCTCACGATCGGCGAGGTGGCGCGGCGCAGTGGCGTCGCGGCATCGGCGCTGCGCTTCTACGAGGAGCGCGGCCTGATCACGTCCGAGCGGGCCGGCTCCGGTCATCGCCGCTATCCGCGGCCGGTCCTGCGGCGGATCGCGTTCATCGTCTTCGCGCAGCGGATCGGGCTGACGCTCGATGAGATCGGCGCCGAGCTCGCCGGGCTGCCGCCGGAGCGCGTGCCGAACCGCCGCGACTGGTCGCGTCTCTCGCGTCGCTGGGCGCTGCGGATCGACCGGCGCATCGCCGAGCTCGAGCGCCTCAAGCTCGGGCTCGGCGAGTGTATCGGCTGCGGCTGCCTGTCGCTCGAGCGCTGCAGGCTCGCCAATCCCGACGATCGGGCAGGCCGTCTCGGCCCCGGTCCACGCTACTGGATCGGCGACCGCCCGCCGGGCTGACGCGGGAGCTTGTGCCTACAGCGTCGATCCAATAGCGGCGCAGGGCGCCATGACCGGAGGGCGCGGCGATCACGTTCTCCAGCCGGCCGCCGTTCGCCTCGATGATTTTGGCCGACGCGATGTTGCGCTCCAGGCAGGTCACCAGCACGCGCTCGATGCCAAGGCGCCGGCATTCCACCAGCGCGAGCGCCAGGATGCGCTTGCCGTAGCCCCGGTCGCGGCGCGAGGGCCGGATGCCGTAGCCGATGTGGCCGCCTTCCTGCATCAGATGGGCGTTGAGCTGATGGCGGATGCTGGCCTCGCCGATGAACTCCTCGCCATCGCACAGCCAGTGCAGCGAGAACGGCACCTTGCGCACCCGCTCGCCGCTCGCAAGCGTGATGTGGCCGCGCTGGTCCGTGATGGCCGCGAGGTAGCCCGCGAAATCGGCCTCGATCTGGCGCGCGCGCCGCTCCGAGACGACCTCCTGCTCGCCCCGTCGAAAGCCTTCGCGAAGCGCTGCGACGTACGAGCGCGCGTGGCGCATCGCGGGCGGCACAAGCGTTGCCTGATCGGGCGTCGACACCGGTCGCTCCGATCGTCAGGCGCCGGGGGCGCTCCATGTCGGCCGACCCTCGATCGGATAGGCCGGATCGTTGAAGCCTGGCGTCGAGGGATGGCCGATCGGCACCAGCCCGTCGACCAGGGCCTCGTCCTCGGACGTCAGGCGACAGTCGAGCGCCGGCAGGTAGCTCTCGAGCTGCTCCAGCGTGCGAGGCCCGGCGACCGCCGCGGTGACCACCCGGTTGTTGAGCACCCAGGCGAATGCGAACTGCACCGCGGTGATGCCGCGCGCCTCGGCATGGCGCTTGATGGTCTGGGCGATCACCAGCGACTCCTTGCGCCACTCCGACTGCATCATGCGGACGTCGTTACGGGCAGCGCGGGTCCCCTCGGCCGGCGGCGCGTCGGGGTCGTACTTGCCGGTCAGCACGCCGCGCGCGAGCGGGCTGTAAGGCACCACGCCGAGCCCGAAATAGCCGCAGGCCGGCAGATGCTCGACCTCGGGCATGCGGTTCATGGCGTTGTAGTAGGGCTGGCTCACGATCGGCCGGTCGATGCCGGCCTCGTCGCACAGCCGGCAGATCACCGCGACCCGCCAGGCGCGAAAGTTCGAGACCCCGAAATAGCGGATCTTGCCGGCCCGGATCAGGTCCGCCATGGCGCCTACCGTCTCCTCGAGCGGCGTGCCGTGGTCCTCGCGGTGGAGGTACATGATGTCGATCCAGTCGGTGCGAAGGCGCGCGAGCGAGCCGTCGCAGGCCTCGAACATCCAGCGCCGCGACAGGCCCGCCTGATTCGGCCCCTTGCCCATGGCGTTGCACATCTTGGTGGCCAGCACCCAGTCGCGCCGATCGGCCTTGATCGCGCGGCCCACCACCTCTTCCGACGCGCCGCCGTGGTAGACGTCGGCCGTGTCGATGAAGTTGATGCCGGCATCCTTGGCGCGGGCGATGATCCGCGCCGAATCATGCTCGTCGGTCTCGCCGCCGAACATCATCGTGCCAAGACACAAAGGCGAGACCTTGAGGCCACTTCGGCCGAGGCGGCGATACTGCATCGTTGCGTCCTCCTAGAGCTTCTTTTGGCTAGAGCTTCTTTTGGTAGTGCCTGACGTCGCGCGCGCCGCCGCGCGCCGGATAGCTGCGGGTGATCACGCCGAGATCGGTGAAGCCCGCCTTCTCGAGCACGCGTGCCGAGCCCGGATTGTCGACGAAGCTGTAGGCGTCGAGCCGGCGCAGGCCGAGCAGCCTGGCATGGTCCAGCATCGCCCGGACCGCCTCGGTCGCATAGCCCCTGCCCCAATACGCCCTTCCCAGCGCATAGCCAAGCTCCGCAATGCGGGTCGGGCCGCCGAAGCCGGCGCTGCCGAGCACCGCGCGATCTTCCTTGCGGACCAGCAGAAAGGCGTGGTTGCGCGCGCCCAGATGCGCGGCGATCCAGCGCCGGATCGCGGGCCCGGCAGGTGGGTAGGGCATCCGCCCGGTCTGCCTGACCGCATCCCAGTCGCCATCGAACAGCGTGCTGAAGTGGCGCGCATCGGCAAGCCCCAGGGGGCGCAGCAGCAGTCGCGCGCTCTCGAGGGTCAGCATCGCTGCTCGCGACCGCCGGCGCGACGGGGACCGCCTTGCGGCGTGACTTCGGCAACGGGGCGCATATATGGGCACATTATGGCGCGCAACGACCATGGCCCGCCCGGTACTGCCCAACAGCCGGACGCCGAGCCCCGCAGCACGACGTCACGCAAGCGCTCGGCCAAGGCATTTTGGGCGAACCTCATCCTGCTGTCGGCCACGCTGCTGATCGCCTTGGTCGCCTTCGAGCTCGCGCTCCGGTCCACGCACTACCGCTATCTGACCCATCCGCTCTCGGAGGTTCCGCCTGGCTACTACGTCGAGGATCCGGAGCTTGGCGTAGATCTCGCGGCGAACTACCCGCCCGCGACGTTCCGGATGCGCGGGCCTTCGTCGCAAGTGTTCACCAATCAATGGGGCTGCTTCGACCATGACGGTCCCATCAGTGACGACTATCTGCTGGCGATCGGTGACAGCTCGACATGGGGTTATGCTGAGCTCGAGGACAAATGGACCACGCATCTCGAAACGCTGTCCGGACGCCGCGTCCTGAAGTGTGGGGTCAGCGGCACGGGTCCCAGACACCAGGAGATCAAGGCTCGCAAAACGATCGCCAAGGTAGGCGTATCGCCGGCCGTCATCCTCGTTTTGTACGATAAATGGAACGACCTCAACGACGACGTGCTGTTCCCCGACGATGTCGTGATCGACGGCCATCGTGGCACCAGTCTCAAGTCGCTCGACCTGCGCACCGGAGAGGTGATCCGCCTCACCCGCGCCGAGGCTGAAGCCAAATATCGCCAGTATCTGCAGGAGCAGGAGACCTTCAGCCTGACACGCTACCTCACCGAGCACCTGACCACCGCTGCGATACTGCGCGAAGCGTTCGAGAGGGTCTATGCCTATGCAACGCGCGACCATGGCCCGATCCTGACCGAGCCCACGCAGGTCTATTTGTGGAGGGTCGACACGGCGCGCTACCCCTGGGTCGTCCAAGCCTTCGAGGAGCACCTCGACAACATCCGCGCCTTGCGCCGCATGGCCCACGAGCACGGCGCGGAGCTGGTCCTGATCACCGACGACCTTCCCGACCAGGACCTGCACAGTCGGCTTTGGGCGTTCCTCGACAGCGAGATCCCCTACCACATCGACCTTGCCGAGCCGATGGCGCAGGCTGCACAAGGGCAACCCACCCGTTACCAGCACGATGGCCACTGGAACGCGCTCGGCAACCGCCTGGCCGGCGAGATCATTCATCGCTATCTGGTCGAGGCCGGGCTGATCTAGTCCGACCTCTGCGCGCAAGCTGCCGGCCCTGCCGTCGCAATCTCGAAACCAGGGATGCGGTATGCTGCGCCATGGCACGCGACATCCACGGGCCGGCAGACGAGGCCGGGCAGACCACGCCGCGCAGGCGCTCGCACAGGTCGATACTGGCGAACGCGCTGCTGCTGTCGGCCTCCCTGGTGGTCGGCCTGATCGCGCTCGAGCTCGTGCTCGCGCTGACGCATTTTCGCGATCTGACCCGGCCGCGCGCCGACTATCCGCCGGGCTACTTCGTGGCGGACCCGGAGCTTGGCGCCGATCTCGGCACGAACCGGCCGCCGGCGACCTTCCGGATGCGCGGGCCATCGTTCGAGGTGTTCACCGATCATTGGGGCTGCTTCGATCAGGGCGATCCGCTCGGCGACGACTACGTGCTCGCGGTCGGGGACAGCTCGACCTGGGGCTATGTCCCGCCCGGCGACCGGTGGACCGACCAGCTCGAGACGCTGTCCGGCCAGCGCATCCTCAACTGCGGCGTCAGCGGCACAGGGCCCCGCTACCAGGCGCTCAAGGCGCAAAGAACCATCGCCAGGGTCGGGGTGGCGCCGAAGGTCATCCTCGTGCTGTACGACACGTGGAACGATTTCAACGACGATGCCGTGTTTCCCGGCTACGGCGTGGTCGACGGCTATCGCGGCCACACGCTGAAATCTCTGGATCTGCGCACCGGCGTGCTGACCCGCCACACGCCCGAAGAATTCGAGGCGCGCTACCGCCGCTTCCTGGCGCGCCAGGAGACCTTCAGCCTGCCTCGCTTCCTCACCGAGCACCTGACCATCGCCGCGATGATCGACCATGTCCTGACGGAACAGCCGCAGCGCCAGGCCGCGCCCGCCGAGGATCCTCTCCTCGAGCAACGCTACGACTTCTTCCTGTGGAACGTCGACACGGCGCGCTACCCCTGGGTGGCCGAGGCGTTCGAGCAGCACCTCGACAACCTCCGCGCCCTGCAAGCGATGGCCGACGAGCAGGGTGCCGTGCTGGTCCTGATCACCGACGGCATTCCGGAGGAGGGACTGCACGGCAGGCTGCGGGCGTTCCTGGCGAGCGAGATCCCCTACCATCTCGACCTCGCCGAGCCGATGGCAGAGGCCGCAAAGGGCCGGCGCATCCGCTACCACCACGACCCCCACTGGAACGCGCTCGGCAACCGCCTGGCAGCCGAGATCATTCATCGCTATCTGGTCGAGGCCGGGCTGCTGTAGCGGGCGGGCGCAGGCAGGCGAGGAACCTTGCCGCCGCGGCGACATCGCGCCGCAGCACCTGCTGGCGGCGCTCCGCGTCGCGCTCGCGACCCCAGCGCTCGATCTCGAACAGCTCGTCCAGCAGGCTCGCCGCCAGCGCCTGCTCCGCATCGATCTCGCCTTCCAGCAGCGCAAGGCCGAGCACGAGGGAGCCGAGTGCTGTGGTGGCGCCGTGCAGGCCCACCAGGCGCCAGTCGTCCAGCTGCTCGATCGCCGCCCGCAGCCGCGCGACGGCCTCCTCGGGCTGGCTCACCGGCAGCATCGCGGTCGTGACGACGAGCCTGGCACCGTGAGCCTCGGCCAGCCAGTCGAGCCAGGGCTGCCAGGCCCGCTCCTGCCGCGCGGCCAGCTCGACCGGCTCGGCGGCGCGATAGCACAAAAGATCCGTCAGCGCGTAGCCCAGCGCCTCGTCGATCGCAGCGCCGCGCAGCGCGGGCATGCGGTCGAGCGCCGTGCTGACCAGCCGCGTGAGCCCCATGCCGGCCCGCTCGATGGTCTCGCCCTGCGCCCGCCATTCGCCTGCCACCGCCTCGGCGAGCGCCGCGTTCGGCATCACCAGGAGCTGCCGGGCCGGTGTATGGACCGGCCGGCCGTCGAGCAGAATGCGATGGCCGCCCGCCGGTCGCATCGACGCCGACGTCCTTGTAGAAGCGCTTCATGCCGGCGCCGCCGCCAGCTCGAGCAGCTGCTCGAAGCGTTCGACGATCACCTCGGCGCCCGCCAGCTCCAGCGCGGCCACCGCATGGTAGCCCCAAGCGACGCCGATCGGGCGCACCCGCGCGGCCCGCGCCATCTGCATGTCGTAGCTGGTATCGCCGACCATGATGGTCTCGTGCGGGGCGCTGCCGGTCGCGCGCATCGCCGCCTCGAGCATGGCGGGGTGCGGCTTGCTCGGATGGCGATCGGCCGTCTGCAGGCTGACGAACAGGTGCTCCAGCGCATGATGCTGCAGGACGCTCGCGAGGCCGCGATCGGACTTGCCGGTCGCCACCGCAAGCAGATGGCCGCGCCGCTCCAGCTCGTGCAGCGTCGCGCGCGCGCCCTCGAACAGCGGCTCGTGAAACAGCGGCTGGCGACGCATCGCCTGGAACGTCTGCTTGTAGCCGTCGACCAGCGCTGCGAGCTCGACCTCGCTTACCCCGGGCATAAGCTCGCCGATCGCCTCGGACAGCGACAGCCCCACGATATGGCGCACCGCGTCGGCCGCCGGCGGCGGCAGGCCGCGGCTCTCGAACGTGACCCGCGTGGCGTCGATGATCAGATGCTGGCTGTCGACCAGGGTGCCGTCGCAGTCGAACACGATCAGCCGCGTCATGCCGGATCGAAGTCGGCGAGCGTGGCTCCCGGCAGGCTCGCATCCGGCTCGAAGCCGAGCCAGGAAAAGCCCGCCCGCAGGGTCTTGGACGGCGGTGCGGTCACGGCGAGCACGCCGCCGTCGGGATGCGGCAGACGGATCTCGCGGGCGTGCAGCATCAGCCCTTCGGGCGCGCCCGAGAGGCGCTGCTCGCCGTATTTGCGATCGCCCAGGATCGGCGTGCCGAGCACGACGCAATGCGCGCGCAGCTGATGGGTGCGGCCGGTCAACGGCTTCATCGCGAGCCAGCTCGCGATCCTGCCGGCGCGCGCCACGGTCTGATAGGCGGTGCGCGCGAAGCGGCCCTCCTCGTCGCGGGCGACCCGCTCGCGGCCCGCACCGCCCTGCTTGGCGAGCGGCTGGTCGATGATCCCGGCCGCCAGCGCCGGGCGCCCGACCACCAGCGCCCAATAGAGCTTGTCGACCTTGTGCTGGCGGAACGCGCGGGTGAGCTTCGCGGCGGCCGCGGCGGTCTTGGCGACGACCAGAAGGCCGCTCGTGTCGCGATCGAGCCGATGCACGAGGCGGGGCCGCTCACCATCGCTTGCCAGCGCCGCGAGCATGCCGTCGACGTGGCGCCGCGTCCCCGTGCCGCCCTGGACGGCGAGGCCTTCCGGCTTGTTCAGGACGATCAGGCTATGGTCCTCGACCAAAATCAGGCTGCGCAGAAAGGCGGCATCGTTGCGATCGATCGCCGGCTGCATCCTGGAGGGTGCGAGCGCGGCGGCGAGCGGCGGCACGCGGATGGTCTGGCCGGCCGCAAGGCGCGCGTCGGCCTGGGCACGCCTGCCGTCGACCCGCACCTGGCCGGTGCGCAGCAGCTTCTGCAGCCTGCCGTGGTTCAGGGCGGGGAAGTGGCGGCGAAACCAGCGGTCGAGCCGCAGCTCGGCCTCGCTCGCCGCCACGGTCCTGAGCTCGACCTCGCTCATGACCCGGCCCCGCGCGCCGCGCGCAGCTTCGCCCAGGCCTCGAGCCGCCGCCTGATCTTGGCCTCCTCGCCCTCTCCGGTCGGCTGATAGTAGGTCTCGCGCGCCATGCCGTCGGGGAAGTAGTCCTGGCCCGAGAAGCGCTCGGGCGCGTCGTGGTCGTAGGCGTAGCCGCGGCCGTAGCCGAGCTGCTTCATGAGCCCGGTCGGGCGCGTTCAGGATGTGCGCCGGCGGCATCAGCGAGCCGCTCTCCTGCGCGGCGCGTGAGGCGGCGCCGAAAGCGCGGTAGGCGGCGTTCGACTTCGGCGCGCTCGCCAGATGGATCGTGCACTGCGCAAGCGCCAGCTCGCCCTCGGGGCTGCCGAGCTGCTCGTACGCCTGGCTCGCCGCGATCGCGAGCGGCAGCGCCGACGGATCGGCGAGACCGATGTCCTCGGATGCCATGCGCACCAGGCGGCGCGCGACGTAGCGCGGATCCTCGCCGCCCGCCAGCATGCGCGCGAGCCAGTACAGCGCCGCGTCGGGATCGGAGCCGCGCACCGACTTGTGCAGCGCGCTGATCAGGTTGTAGTGCGCCTCCTGCTGGCGGTCGTAGAGCGGCATGCGCCGCTGCAGCACGTGCGCGAGGCTCGCCGGATCGAGTTCCGGCGCCGGCGGCAGGTCGGCGAGGTTCTCGACCATGTTCAGAAGATAGCGGCCATCGCCGTCGGCAAGCTCGGTGAGCCTCGCGCGGGCCTCGGCATCGAGCGGCAGGCGGTGGCCCAGCGCCTGCTCGGCGCGCCCGATCAGCGCGTCCAGCGCCGGCTGGTCGAGGCGGTGCAGCACCAGGACCTGGCAGCGCGACAGCAGGGCGCCGGTGAGCGCGAACGAGGGGTTCTCGGTGGTCGCGCCGATCAGCGTGACGGTGCCGTCCTCGACCTGGGCGAGCAGCCCGTCCTGCTGGGCGCGATTGAAGCGGTGGATCTCGTCGATGAACAGGAGCGTGCTCTGGCCGGTGCGGCGCGACGTGCGCGCCTGCTCGTAGACCTTGCGCAGATCGGCGACGCCCGACATCACCGCCGAGAGCTGCACGAGCGGCTGCCCGAGGCGCTGCGCCAGCAGGCGGGCGAGCGTGGTCTTGCCGGTGCCGGGCGGCCCCCAGAGGATGATCGAGCCGAGCTGGCCGCGCGCGAACATGCGGCCGAGCGGGGTCTCGGGGCCCAGCAGGTGGTCCTGGCCCACCAGCTCGTCGAGCGAGCGTGGCCGCAGCCGGTCGGCGAGCGGCTGCCCGGCGTGGCCGGCGTGCTCGGAGGCGGCATCGGGCGGCCGTTGCCCGAACAGATCGCTCATCAGTTGATCACCACCGCAAGCGTGCGGCCGCCCCGCTCGACCTCGAGTTGCCAGGGCAGGCTCCGCTCATGCACGAGGGCGTCTCAGCCGCTCGACGCCCTCGATCCGCTCGCCCGCCAGCCGCGTGATGATGTCGCCGCGCCGGAAGCGAAGCCGCGCCGCATCGCTGCCGCGCTGGATCGCGGTCACCACGACGCCGCGCTTGAACAGGTCGAACCCCAGCTCCTCGTTCAGGCCCGGCGACATGTTGGCGACCGTGGCGCCGGACAGCGCATGCCGCCCCGTCAGCGTCGTGATCTGCGGCGGCGGGTCGTAGGGCGGCGTCTCGAGCGCCAGCCGCATGGTCATGCGCTCGCCGCTGCGCCAGACGTCGAGCTCGGCCTCCTCGCCGACCGCGCCGATCGCGAGGCGGAAGTTGAGCCCGCGCGCATCGAGCACCTCGGTGCCGTCGATCGCGAGCACGACGTCGCCCTTGGCCAGTCCGGCGCGTGCCGCAGGCCCGCGCGGGTGGACCTGGCTCACCAGCACGCCGCCCGGCCGCCGGAGCCCGAGGGACGAGGCGAGGCCGGCGTCGACCGGCTGGGTCCTGGCGCCGAGCCATGCCCTCGCCAGCGCGTCGCCGCCGCTCTCGACCGAGCGGATCAGCGCCTTGACCAGGTTGACCGGGATCGCGAAGCCGATGCCGATCGAGCCGCCGGTCTGGGTGAAGATCGCGGTGTTGATGCCGGCCAGCCGGCCATCCAGGGTGACCAGGGCGCCGCCGGAGTTGCCGGGGTTGATCGCGGCATCGGTCTGGATGAACGACAGGTCGGAGCCGATGTCGGGCGTGGTGCGGGCGAGCGCCGAGACGATGCCGCTGGTGACCGTCGTGCCGATGCCGAACGGGTTGCCGATCGCGAGGACCAGATCGCCGACCTCGAGCCGGTCGGAATCGCCCATCGTGCAGCGCCGGCAGGCGCTCCTTGCCGGCCTCGATGCGCAGCAGCGTGAGATCGGCGGTCTCGTCGTCGCCCAGGATCTCGGCCCGGTACTCGCGCCGGTCCGACAGCACCACCATGATCTCCTCGGCATCCTCGATCACGTGGTGATTGGTGACGATCAGGCCATCCGCGCGGACGATCACGCCCGAGCCCAGCGCCTGCTGGGCCGGCCCGCGCGGCGGGCCGGCGCTGACCCTCGAAGAACAGATCGAAGAATGGATCGGAAAGCAGGGAATCCAGCGGCGAGCTGGCCCCCTGCTTGGTGGTGAAGATGTTGACCACCGCGGGCGCCGCCTGGCGCACGATCGGCGCGAAGGACAGGGAGATCTGCTCGCGCGACTGCGGCACCTGCTGGGCGAGCGCAATCCCGCCCGGCGCCGCCGCGCAGGCCCCGGCGATCACGACTGCCAGGATCGCGGCTGTCACATGGCGCAAGGCCGCGTCGAAGAGATGGCGCCGGCCCTGCGTCGCTTGCCGGCGGCGCGCGGCCGCCCTCACCCGTAGCCGAAGGCGGTCGGGCTCAAGCGGCAGCCGGCTCGGACTCTTCCTCGACCACATGCTGGGGCGGCCCGGAATCCTGCCCTTTGGCCGAGACGTCACGATCGATGAACTCGATGATCGCCATCGGCGCATTGTCGCCGGCACGAAAGCCGGCCTTGAGCACGCGCAGATAGCCGCCCGCACGGTCCTCGTAGCGCGGCGCCAGCGTGTCGATCAGCTTGGCGGCGGTCCCGGCGTCGCGGGTCTTGGCGATCAGGAGGCGGCGGGCGTGCAGATCGCCCCGCTTGCCCAAGGTGACCAGCTTCTCGACCACCGGCCGCAGCTCCTTGGCCTTGGGCAGCGTGGTCTTGATCTGCTCGTGCTTGACCAGCGCCACGGCCATGTTGGCGAACATCGCCTTGCGGTGGCTCGACGTCCGGTTCAGCTTGCGGCCGCTAAGGCGGTGGCGCATCGGCGTTCTCCCAGGGTGCTCTCAGGCTTCGGGCCCGGCCCGTCAGTAGGGCTCCTCGATCCTGCGCGCCAGCTCCTCGATGTTCTCGGGCGGCCAGCCGGGCACCTCGATGCCCAGCCCGAGGCCCATCTGCGTCAGCACCTCCTTGATCTCGTTCAAGGACTTGCGGCCGAAGTTCGGGGTCCGCAGCATCTCGGCCTCGGTCTTCTGCACCAGATCGCCGATGTAGACGATGTTGTCGTTCTTGAGGCAGTTGGCCGAGCGTACCGACAGCTCGAGCTCGTCGACCTTGCGCAGGAGGTGCGGGTTGAACGGCAGCTCGGGCTTGGCCTCGGCGGACGAGGCGGCGCGCGGCTCCTCGAAATTGATGAACAGCTGCAGCTGGTCCTGCAGGATGCGGGCAGCGAGCGCCACGGCGTCCTCGGGCGTCACCGAGCCGTCGGTCTCGATCTGCATGGTCAGCTTGTCGTAGTCGGTGACCTGGCCGACGCGGGCGTGATCGACCCGGTAGGCGACCTTGCGCACCGGGCTGTAGATCGCATCGACCGCGATCAGGCCGATCGGCGCATCTTCCGACTTGTTGTGCACCGCCGGGACATAGCCGCGCCCGATCCGCGCGGTCATCTCCATGTTGAGCTCGGCGCCCTCGTCGAGATGGCAGATGACGTGATCCAGGTCCATGATCTCGATGTCGTGGCCGCATTCGATCATGCCGGCCGTGATCACCGCCGGGCCGCGCGCCTTGAGGTACATGCGCTTGGTCGATTCGCTGTGCAGGCGGATGCCCAGCGACTTCAGGTTGAGCACCAGGTCGGTCACGTCCTCGCGCACGCCGGGGATGGTCGAGAACTCGTGCAGCACGCCGTCGATCTGCACGGCGGTGATCGCCGAGCCCTGCAACGACGAGAGCAGGATGCGGCGCAGCGCGTTGCCGAGCGTGACGCCGAAGCCCCGCTCCAGCGGCTCCGCGATCACGGTCGCTTCGCGGTCGCCGCGCTGCCCCGGCAGCACCTCGAGCTTGGGGGGCTTGATCAGCTGTTGCCAGTTCTTCTGAATCACGGGCTTACCTCGAAACTTGCCAAAGATGGCGGAACGCGTGAAACCCCGGTTGCCATGGGCGGCATGCCAGCACGGCAACCGCCCTCGCAGGGCCTGCGAGGGCGTGTGGCTAGACCCGTCGCCGCTTGCGCGGCCGACAACCATTGTGCGGGATCGGTGTCACGTCACGGATCGATGTGATCGTGAAGCCGACACTTTGCAAGGACCTGAGCGCCGATTCCCGCCCGGAGCCCGGGCCACGCACCTCGACCTCGAGCGTCCGCATGCCGTGCTCCATCGCCTTGCGCCCCGCCTGCTCGGCGGCGACCTGCGCGGCGAAGGGGGTCGACTTGCGCGAGCCCTTGAAGCCCTGGCTGCCGGCCGACGACCAGGCGATCGTGTTGCCCTGCGCGTCGGTGATGGTGATCATGGTGTTGTTGAACGATGCGCTCACATGGGCGACGCCGGACGAGATGTTCTTGCGCTCGCGACGTCGCAGACGAGGACTGGTATCCTTGGCCATGGGCTACTTCTTGACCTTCTTCTTGCCGGCGATCGGCCGTGACGGACCCTTGCGGGTACGCGCGTTGGTGTGGGTGCGCTGGCCGTGCACCGGCAAACCCTTGCGGTGACGCAGCCCGCGGTAGCAGCCGAGATCCATCAGACGCTTGATGTTCAGCGCGACGTCGCGCCGGAGGTCGCCCTCGACGCGGTAGTTGCGGTCGATGACCTCGCGCACGCGCGCGACATCGGCCTCGGACAGCTCGCTCACCCGCTGACCGAACGGGATCTGCACCGCATCGAGGATCTTCTCCGAACTCGTCCTGCCGATCCCATAGATGTAGGTCAGCGCAATGCCCACCGGCTTGCCGCTGGGGATGTTCACTCCGGCGATCCGGGCCACTTCCGTCTCTCCCTATTCTCGCGCACGCCCGCGGCTGGCCGGCCGGCCGCGACAGATCTCATATAGGCAGCGAGCCCCCGGCGCGAAAGCCGCGCGATTATAGGCGGCCACTGCCACCTGTCAACGCGCCGTTCCCGCGAGCCGGCTGGCGATCTCCTCGCTCACGTCCTCGATGTCCGCCATGCCGTCGACCGTGACCAGCAGCCCCTTGTCCCGGTAGTACGGCAGCAGCGGCGCCGTCTGCTCGTGATACGCCCGCAGGCGCGCGCGCACCGTCTCCGGCTTGTCGTCGGCGCGGCGGACGAACTCCGTGCTGCCGCAGGCATCGCACCTGCCAGGCACCGCCGTCGGGTTGGCGCTGTCGTGGTAGAGGG
Organism: uncultured Alphaproteobacteria bacterium; assembly: GCA_963753315.1. Classification (GTDB taxonomy): domain Bacteria; phylum Pseudomonadota; class Alphaproteobacteria; order Geminicoccales; family Geminicoccaceae; genus DASUGG01. The sequence continues at coordinate 42,681 of CAVWCI010000006.1, read as the reverse complement.
CGCCGCACCTGGCGCACGCGTAGCGCCCGGCGATGCGGTCCACCAGCGCCTCTTCGTCGACCGCGAACTCGATCACCGCATCCAGCTTCAGGCGGCGCTCCGCCAGCAGCGCGTCGAGGGCCTCGGCCTGCGCGATCGTGCGCGGGAAGCCGTCCAGGATGAAGCCCTTGGCGCAGTCGGGCTGGACGATGCGCTCGGCCACGACGCGGTTGATCAGCCCGTCCGGCACCAGCTGACCTCGCGCCATGATGCCTTCGGCCTCCTTGCCTACCTCGGTGCCGGCGGCGACCGCCTCGCGCAGCATGTCGCCGGTCGACAGATGCGCCACGCCGTAGCGCTCCTTGAGCATGGCCGCCTGCGTCCCCTTGCCCGCCCCCGGCGGGCCCAAAAGGACCAGGTTCACGTCCGCCTCGCCCCGCGCAGCCGCGACTTGCGGATCAGGCCCTCGTACTGATGGGCGATCAGATGCGACTGGATCTGCGCGGTGGTGTCCATCGTCACCGAGACCACGATCAGCAGGCTGGTGCCGCCGAAGTAGAAGGGCACGCCGTAGTTCGAGATCAGGATCTCGGGCAGGACGCAGACCGCCGCCAGGTAGATCGCGCCCACGGTGGTCAGCCTGGTCAGGACGTAGTCGAGATATTCGGCGGTGCGCTGCCCGGGCCGGATGCCGGGAATGAAGCCGCCGTGCTTGCGCAGATTGTCGGCGGTGTCCTGCGGATTGAACACGATAGCGGTGTAGAAGAACGCGAAGAACACGATCAGGCCGACATAGATCAGGAGGAACAGCGGCTGGCCGCGGCCGAGCCAGGCGGAGACCACGCCGAGCCACTCCGAGCCGCCGGCGCCGCCGAAGCTCGCCATGGTCGCCGGCATCAGCAGCAGCGAGCTCGCGAAGATCGGCGGGATCACGCCCGAGACGTTGATCTTGAGCGGCAGATGCGAGCTCTCGCCGCCGAACATGCGGTTGCCCTGCTGGCGCTTGGGGTACTGCACCAGGATGCGGCGCTGGGCGCGCTCGACGAACACGATGAAGGTGACCACCACGACCGCCATGACCAGCATGAAGATGATCAGGATGGTCGACAGCGCGCCCGTGCGGCCGAGCTCGAGCGTGCTGGCAAGCGCGCTCGGCAACTGGGCGATGATGCCGGTGAAGATGATCAAGGAGATCCCGTTGCCGACGCCGCGCGCGGTGATCTGCTCGCCGAGCCACATCAGGAACAGGGTGCCGCCGACGATCGTGATCAGCGTGGTGATGCGGAAATACCAGCCGGGATCGAGCACGGCGCTGCCCGACGGACCGGTCATCGCCTCCAGGCCGACCGACAGGCCGTAGCCCTGGAAGGCCGCCAGCACGACGGTGAGGTAGCGGGTGTACTGGTTGATCTTCTTGCGACCGACCTCGCCCTCTTTCTTGAGCTGCTCGATGGTCGGCGACACGGCGGTCATCAGCTGCATGATGATCGACGCCGAGATGTAGGGCAGGATGCCCAGGGCGAAGATCGACATGCGCTCCAGCGCCCCGCCGGAGAACATGTTGAACATGCCCATGATGCCGCCGGCGTTCTGCTCGAAGATCTGCGCCATCACCACCGGGTCGATGCCCGGCAGCGGGATGTAGGTGCCGAAGCGGTAGACGATCAGGCAGCCGAGCGCGAACCAGAGCCGCTTCTTGAGCTCCGTCGCCTTGCTGAACGCGGAGAAATTGACGTTGGCAGCGAGCTGCTCGGCCATCGAGGCCATGGGAGAATCTCCGTGCTACGCGTCGCCGCCGGGTCCCGCCTCGGCGTCCGCGGCACCAGTCTCGCCGGCGGCCTGCGCCGCCGCGGGCCGCTTCGAGGGCTTCTGGGACGGCGCCTGCGGCTCGGGGCCGTCCGCCTCGCGCGGCTGGGCCAGGATCAGCTTGCCGCCGGCCTTCTCGACCGCTGCGATCGCGGCTTTGGACGCGCTGTGGATCTCGATCGTCAAGGCGGCGCTCAGCTCGCCACGGGCCAGCAGGCGCACGCCGTCCAGTCGCTTGTTGACCAGCCCCGCGGCGCGCAGCGCGGCGAGATCGACGGTCTTCTTCGGGTCGATCCTGCCGGCGTCGACGGCGGCCTGGAGACGGTCCAGGTTGACCGGCGCGAACTCCGTGCGGAACAGGTTCTTGAAGCCACGCTTGGGCAGACGCCGATAGATCGGCATCTGGCCGCCCTCGAAGGTCCGGGTGGCGCTGCCGGAGCGGGCGCGCTGCCCCTTGTGGCCGCGCCCCGCCGTCTTGCCGGTGCCCGAGGCCATGCCCCGGCCGAGCCGCTTGCGCGCATGCCGGGCGCCAGGAACCGGCGCGAGTTCGTTGAGCTTCATCCTGTCCCTCGTCTAGCCGCGATCGGGCTCATCGACCGGCTCGACCCGAACCAGGTGCTTGACCCGGTCGATCCGGCCACGCACCGACGGCACGTCCGGCCACACCTTGGAGCGCGAGATCTTGTTCAGGCCGAGCCCGATCAGGGTCGCGCGCTGCCTCGGGTGCCGGCCGATCGGGCTCCCGGTCTGGGTCACGCGCAGCTTTGCCTTGCCGTCCGCCATCACGCCGGCTCCGCCCGGTTCTCGCCGCCCTCGCGGCGGCCGACGATGTCGCCGACCTTCTTGCCGCGCTTGGCCGCGACCGCGCGCGGCGACATCATGCTGGAGAGTGCCGCGAAGGTCGCCTTGATCATGTTGTGCGGGTTCGCCGTGCCGAGCGACTTGGCGACCACGTCGGAGACGCCGAGCGCCTCGAACACGGCCCGCATCGGCCCGCCGGCGATGATCCCGGTGCCCGCCGGCGCCGCGCGCAGCACCACCCGCCCGGCGCCGAACTGCCCCTGGATGTCGTGATGCAGGGTACGGCCCTGGCGCAGCGGCACCCGGATCATGCTCCGCTTGGCCTGCTCGGTGGCCTTGCGCACCGCCTCGGGCACCTCGCGCGCCTTGCCGCCGCCATAGCCGACCCGGCCCTTGCCGTCGCCGACCACGACCAGCGCCGAGAAGCCGAAGCGCCGGCCGCCCTTCACCACCTTGGCCACGCGGTTGATGTTGACCAGGCGGTCGACCAGATCGCCGTCCTGCCGTTCGTCGCTGCCGTAGCGTGCCATCAGTTGTCCTTCATCACGTCGAAGCCCTGCCCCCGGTTAGAGTGCCAGCCCGACGGCGCGAGCACCCTCGGCGACCGCCTTGACGCGGCCATGGTAGAGATAGCCGCCGCGATCGAACACCACGGCCTGCACGCCGGCGGCCTTGGCGCGCTCGCCGATCAGCTTGCCGACCTGCTCGGCCGCGGCCTGACCGGCGCCGGTCTTGAACTGGCCGCGCAAATCCTTCTCCAGCGTCGACGCCGCGGCCACCGTCCGGCCGCTGTCGTCGTCGATCACCTGGGCATAGATATGCTTACTGGACCGGAACACGGAAAGGCGCAGCCTGCCGTGATTGCGCTTGCGCAACGCGGCCCGGGTGCGCCGACGGCGACGCAGGAAACGCTCAGCTGGCTTGACCATGGCCCTTACTTCTTCTTGCCTTCCTTGCGCAGAACGATCTCGTCGTCATAGCGAATGCCCTTGCCCTTGTAGGGCTCGGGCTTGCGGAACGCCCGGATCTCGGCGGCGATCTGGCCGACCCGCTGGCGATCGGCGCCACTGATCGAGATCGCGGTCGGGGTCTCGCACCTGACGTCGATGTCCACGGGGATCGCGTACTTGATGTCGTGGCTGTAGCCGAGCTGCAGGTTCAGGATCTTGCCGTCGATCGCCGCGCGGTAGCCGACGCCGCTGATCACGAGGCGCCGCGTGAAGCCCTTGGCCACGCCGTCCACCATGTTCGCGACCAGCGTCCGCGACAGCCCCCACATCGCGCGGGCGCGCTTGTCGTTGCCGCGCGGCCGCACGGCGATCGCGCCGTTCTCCTGGGCCAGCTCGACCTCGGCCGGCAGGGTGCGCGCCAGCTCGCCGAGCTTGCCCGAGACGCTGAGATGCTGACCCTGCAGCGTCACCTTGACGCCGTCGGGCACACCGACCGGATGCTTGCCAATACGAGACATCAGAACACCGTACAGAGGATTTCGCCGCCGACATGCGCATCGCGGGCCTCGGAGTCCGACAGCACGCCGCGCGGCGTCGACACGATCGCGATGCCGAGCCCGTTGTAGACCCTCGGCAGCTCCTTGACGCCGGAATACACCCTCCGGCCCGGCTTGGACACCCGCTTGAGCTCGCGGATCACGGGCGTGCCATTGTGGTACTTCAGCTCGATCGACAGCTCCTGATGGCCATCCGCCTCGCGCTCGTAGCCGCGGATGTAGCCTTCCCGCTGCAGCACCTCGAGCACGCTGATCCGCAGCCTCGAGGCCGGGCTCCTGATCGCGGTCTTGTGCGCCGACTGACCGTTGCGAATCCGGGTCAGCATATCCCCCAGCGGATCGCTCAGCGACATTCTCGTCCCTCCATCATCGTCGGCGAGCCTCCTCGAGCCCTACCAGCTCGCCTTGACCAAGCCGGGGATCTGCCCGGTCGAGCCCAGATCGCGCAGCGCGATGCGCGACAGCCCGAACTTGCGGTGATAGCCGCGCGGCCGGCCGGTCAGGGAGCAGCGGTTGCGCACGCGCGTCCTGGCGCCGTTGCGCGGCAGCTTGGCCAGCGCCAGGGTCGCCTCGAAGCGCTCGTCCGGCTCACGCGAGCGGTCCCGGACGATCGCCCGCAGCTCGGCGCGCCTGGTCGCATCGCGGGCCACCATGCGGCGCCGGTTGTTGTTCTTCTCCACGGCACTCTTCTTGGCCATGAGCTCTCCTCAGCTTGCAAACGGCATGCGGAACTGCTCGAGCAGCGCCCGTGCCTCCTCGTCGGTGCGCGCGGTGGTGCAGATCACCACATCGAGCCCGCGCATCTCGTCGACGTCGTCGTAGTTGATCTCGGGAAAGATGATCTGCTCGCGCAGCCCCATCGCGAAATTGCCGCGGCCGTCGAAGCTCTTGGCCGGAACGCCGCGAAAGTCGCGCACCCGCGGCAGTGCTATGTTGATCAGGCGATCGACGAACTCGTACATCCGGCGGCTGCGCAAGGTGACCTTGCAGCCGATCGCCATGCCCTCGCGCAGCTTGAAGTTGGCGACCGACTTGCGCGCCCGGCAGACCGCCGGCTTCTGGCCGCTGATCAGCGCGAGCTCGGCCATCGCCGACTGCAGCTTCTTGCTGTCCTGCGTCGCCTCGCCGACCCCCATGTTGAGCACGACCTTGTCGAGCTTGGGGATCTGCATCGGGTTGCCGTAGCCGAACCGCTTTTGCATCTCGTCGCGCACCACGTCGCGATAGTAGTCCTGCAACCTCGCCATCACCTGGCTCCTCTACCGGTCGATCAGCTCGCCGGAGCGCTTGGCGAAGCGCACCTTGCGGCCATCGTCCAGGACCTTGTAGCCGATCCGGGTCGGTCCGTTGGTCGAGGGATCGAGATGCGCCACGTTCGAGATGTGGATCGGCGCCTCCTTGTCGATGATCCCGCCTGGATGGCCGGCCGACGGCCGGCTGTGGCGCTTGATCATGTTGATGCCCTGGACGATCAGCCGGTCCTCCTTGCGCACCACGCGCAGCACCTCGCCCTGCTTGCCGCGATCGCGGCCGCTGACCACGACGACCCGATCGCCCTTCTTGATCTTGAACTTCTTGACCACCGACACTTCCCCAGTCACGGAACCCCAGGCCCAGTCACAGAACCTCAGGCGCCAGCGAGATGATCTTCATGAAGCGCCGGGCGCGCAGCTCCCGGGTCACCGGGCCGAAGATCCGCGTCCCGATCGGCTCGCCCTGGTTGTTGATCAGCACCGCGGCGTTGCGATCGAAGCGGATCGCGCTGCCGTCCTGGCGATGGATCTCCTTCGCGGTGCGCACGATCACGGCACGATGCACGTCGCCCTTCTTGACCTTGCCGCGCGGAATCGCCTCCTTGACCGCGACCACGATCACGTCGCCGATCGACGCCCAGCGCCGGCGCGCGCCGCCGAGCACGCGGATGCACTGCACCCGGCGCGCGCCCGAGTTGTCGGCCACCTCGAGGTTGGATTCCGCCTGTATCATGGTCCTGCTTCCCGCTTACGCGTGCTGCCCGGTCCTAGTCCGCCGCCGCCTCGCCCACCACCTCCCAGCACTTGCGCTTGGAGATCGGCCGGCACTCGCGGATACGAACGATGTCCCCGATCTTGCAGCGGTTCTGCTCGTCGTGCGCCGCATACTTCTTCGATCGGGTGATGTACTTCTTGTACAAAGGCTCCTGCACGCGCCGATCGACGCGCACGATGATCGTCTTGTCAGCTTTGTCGCTGACCACGGTACCCTGTAGAACGCGCCTTGGCATCGCCGCTCCCTCAGCTTGTCGGCTGGCTCTCGGGCCGCGCCTGGCCGAGGATGGTCTTGATCCTCGCAATGTCGCGCCGCACCTCGCGAACCCGGGCGGTGTTCTCGAGCTGCCCGGTCGCCCGTTGAAAGCGAAGGTTGAACTGCTCCTTCTTCAGCTGCAGCAGCTGATCGCGCCAGCTGGTCGCGGGTCCGGCTCCTAAGCTCCGTCGCCTTCATCGGCCGATCTCCTCGCCGACCCGGGCGACGAACCGGGTGTGCAGCGGCAGCTTGGCGGCGCCGCGCCGGATCGCCTCGGCGGCGAGCGTGCCCGGCACGCCGTCGATCTCGAACATGATCCGGCCGGCCTTGACCGGCGCGACCCAGTACTCGACCGAGCCCTTGCCCTTGCCCATGCGCACCTCGGCCGGCTTCTTGCTGACCGGGATGTCGGGGAAGATGCGGATCCAGACCCGGCCGGCGCGCTTGAGATGGCGGGTGATCGCGCGCCGCGCGGCCTCGATCTGGCGCGCCGTCACCCTGGCGTTGCTGGTCGCCTTCATGCCGTAGGCGCCGAAGTTCAGCTCGGCGCCGGCCTTGGTCAGGCCGTCGTTGCGACCCTTCTGGCGCTTGCGATACTTGGTACGTTTCGGCTGCAACATGACGGGCGCTCCTCAGCTGCGCACCGACGACGACTCGCTGAGCCGCCGATCGTGCGCCGTCGGGTCGTGCTCCATGATCTCGCCCTTGAACACCCAGACCTTGACGCCGTTGGTGCCGTAGGGCGTGAACGCGGTGGCGCGGCCGAAATCGACGTCGGCGCGCAGGGTGTGCAGCGGCACGCGGCCCTCGCGATACCACTCGCCGCGCGCGATCTCCGAGCCGCCCAGCCGCCCCGAGCAGTTCGACCCGGACGCCCTGGGCGCCGAGCCGCATCGCCGACTGCACCGCCCGCTTCATGGCGCGCCGGAAGGTCACGCGCCGCTCGAGCTGCTGCGCGATGTTCTCGGCCACCAGGCGGGCGTCGATCTCGGGCTTGCGGATCTCGACGATGTTGAGATGGACGTCGCCCGTGGTCATCTTGGCGAGGTCCTTGCGCAGCGCCTCGATCTCCTGGCCCTTCTTGCCGATCACCACGCCCGGGCGCGCGGTGTGGATGCTGATCCGCGCCTTCTTGGCGGGCCGCTCGATCACCACCTTGCTGACCCCGGCCTGCTTCAGCCGCTTGTGCAGATAGTCGCGGATCTTGAGATCCTCGATCAGCAGGTCGCGATAGTGGTGGTCGGCGATACCAGCGCGAATCCCAGGTCCGGTTGATGCCGAGCCGCAGCCCGATCGGATTGACCTTGTGACCCATCAGGCCGCCTCCTCCTGCTCCTCGACGACGATCCGCAGCCGCGCGAACGGTTTGTGGATGCGGCCGGCGCGACCACGGGCGCGCGGACGAATCCGCTTCATCACCAGCGACTTGCCGACGCTGGCCTCGGCGACCACGAGGCGATCGACGTCGAGATCGTGGTTGTTCTCGGCGTTCGCGATCGCCGACAGCAGCACCTTGCGCACGTCGTGCGCGATCTGGCGCCGGTTGAAGCGCAGCTGGTTCAGCGCCTGCTCCGCCTTCATGCCGCGGATCATCTGCGCCACCAGGTTCAGCTTGCGCGGGCTGACCCGCATCACCTTGGCCATGGCCATGGCCTGGGTGTCCTGCAGCTGCCGCTCGCGGCCGGGCTTACCCATGATGCGTCTCCGCGCTCACCGTCGCCTCGCCTTCTTGTCGGCGCCGTGGCCGTAGTAGGTCCGGGTCGGCGAGAACTCGCCCAGCTTGTGGCCGACCATGTTCTCGGTCACGTAGACGGGCAGGAACTTGTGGCCGTTGTAGACCGCGAAGGTCAGGCCGACGAACTCCGGCACGATGGTCGAGCGCCGCGACCACGTCTTGATGATCTCGTTGCGGGTCGACTGCCTGGCCTTCTCCGCCTTGTTCAGAAGGTGGCTGTCGACGAACGGGCCTTTCCATACCGAGCGCGGCACGGCTCAGCTCCCCCTCTTCTTGGCCTTGTGACGCGAGCGCACGATCTGCGCATCGGTCTTCTTGTTGCGTCGCGTGCGCGCGCCCTTGGTCGGCTTGCCCCAGGGCGTGACCGGGTGGCGGCCACCCGAGGTCCGGCCCTCGCCGCCGCCGTGCGGATGGTCGACCGGGTTCATCGCCACGCCGCGCACGGTCGGCCGCCAGCCCATCCAGCGCTTGCGGCCGGCCTTGCCGAGGTTGATGTTCTGATGATCCGGGTTCGAGACCGCGCCGATCGAGGCCATGCACGTGGCGCGCACCCGCCGGATCTCGCCGGAGCCGAGCCGGATCTGGGCGTCGTCGCCGTCGCGGCCGACCAGCTGGGCATAGGTGCCGGCGGCGCGCGCCAACTGGCCGCCGCCGCCGGGCTTCAGCTCGATGTTGTGCACGATCGTGCCGATCGGGATGTTCTTCAGCGGGCCCGCATTGCCGGGCTTCACGTCGATCCGCTCGTCGGCGATCACGCGGTCGCCCGCGTTCAGGCGCTGCGGCGCCAGGATGTAGGCCTGCTCGCCGTCGTCGTAGCGCAGCAGCGCGATGAAGGCGGACCGGTTCGGATCGTACTCCAGCCGCTCGACCAGCGCGCCGACGCCGAGCTTGCGGCGCTTGAAGTCCACCAGGCGATAGCGCCGCTTGTGGCCGCCGCCGCGGTGCCGGACCGTGATCCGGCCGGCATTGTTGCGCCCGCCGCTCTTGGAGAGGCCCTCGGTCAGCGCCTTGACCGGCTTGCCCTTCCACAGCCCCGTGCGGTCGACCTGGACCAGCTGGCGCAGCGACGGCGTTACCGGCTTGAACGTCTTCAGTGCCATGCTGTCCGCCCTCCGCCTCAGATACCCGTGGTGATGTCGATGCTGTGGCCTTCCTCGAGCGTCACGATCGCCTTCTTGACGTCGCTGCGCTTGCCGAGGCGGCCGCGGAACCGCTTCACCTTGCCCTTCTGGTTCAAGGTGTTCACCGCCTTGACCTTGACCCCGAACAGGCCCTCGATCGCTTCCTTGACCTGCGGCTTGGTGGCCTCCTGGCGCACCTTGAAGGTCACCTGGTTGTGCTCGGTGGCCTGGGTCGACTTCTCGGTGATCACCGGCCCCAGGATCAGGTCGTACATCTGCTCGCGGTTCATGCCAGCCGCTCCTCCAGCCGGCGCACCGCCGCGGTGGTCAGGACCAGCAGGTCGCGCCGCAGGATGTCGTAGACATTGGCGCCCGCCGACGGCAGCAGCTGCAGCCCGACGAGATTGCGCGAGGCCAGCGCGAAGTTGCGATCGATCTCGTCGCCGTCGATCAGCAGCGCCGACGACCAGCCCAGCTTCGCGAGCGCCGCCGCCAGCGGCTTGGTCCTGGGCTCGTCGAGGCTCGCCCGATCCAGCACCACGAGCTTGCCGTCGGCGAGCTTGCTCGAGAGCGCGACCTTCAGGCCGAGGCGCCGCACCTTCTTGGGCAGGCTGTGGGCGTGGTCGCGCGGCTTGGGGCCGAACGGCTTGGCGCCGCCGCGAAACTGGGTCGCTGTCGCCGCGCCGTGGCGTGCCCGGCCGGTGCCCTTCTGCTTGTACATCTTGCGGGTCGTGGCCTTGATCTCGCCGCGGGTCTTGCTCTTGTGGGTGCCCTGGCGCCGCTTGGCCAGCTGCCAGCGCACCACCTGATGCAGGATGTCGGCGCGCACAGGCTGCCCGAAGATCGCCGGGCTCAGCTCGATCGTGCCGGCCTCGCTCTGGTCCAGGGTGGTGATCGCAACCTCCATCGGACTACTCCTGCGCGGCCGGTGCCGGCGCGTCGCCGGACTCCGGGCATCGGCATCGGCGGCCGCCGCAGCGCCACCCGCGAGACCAGCCGGATAGGGCGCCTCGCCCGGCAGGGCGCGCTTGACCGCATCGGTGACCCGGACATAGCCGCCCCTGGCGCCGGGCACAGCGCCCTTGACCAGGATCAGGCCGCGCTCGCGGTCGATGCCGACCACCTCGAGGTTCTGCACCGTCACCCGCCTGCGCACCCATGTGGCCGGCCATCTTCTTGCCCTTGAAGACCTTGCCGGGGTCCTGGCACTGGCCGATCGAGCCGTGCGAGCGGTGCGAGACCGACACGCCGTGGCTGGCACGCAGGCCGTGGAAGCCCCAGCGCTTCATGGCACCGGCGAAACCCTTGCCGATGCTGATGCCGCAGACGTCGACGAACTGCCCGGCGACGAAGTGGTCGACCGACAGCGCGACGCCCGGCTCGAGCAGGGCGTCCTCGCGCACGCGGAACTCGGCGAGCTTCGCCTTGGGCGCCACCTTGGCCTTGGCGAAATGGCCGCGCATCGGCTTCGTCACCCGCTTGCTCTTGGCCTTGCCGACGCCGACCTGCACCGCGCTGTAGCCGTCCTTGTCCGGGTGCCGCGCCGCGACCACCTCGCAGTTGTCGACCTTCAGGACGGTCACCGGGACATGGCCGCCCTCGACGCCGAACACGCGGGTCATGCCCATCTTCTCGGCCAACAGTCCCGTACGCATCACGTCTCTCCCAGAACCCGAGCTCGGGCCTTAAACCTTGATCTCGACGTCGACGCCGGCCGCGAGGTCGAGCTTCATCAGCGCGTCCACCGTCTGCGGCGTCGGGTCGACGATGTCGAGCAGCCGCTTGTGGGTGCGGATCTCGAACTGCTCGCGCGACTTCTTGTCGATGTGCGGCGAGCGCAGCACGGTCACCCGCTCGGTGCGGGTCGGCAGCGGGATCGGCCCCCGCACCCGCGCCCCGGTCCGCTTCGCGGTGCTCACGATCTCACGTGCCGACTGGTCCAGCACCCGGTGATCAAACGCCTTGAGGCGAATGCGTATGTTCTGCGTGTCCATGTCGTCTGCTCACCCGGTGCCGCTGGTGCCTTCGCTCGCCTGCCGCGGCTATTCGATGATGGCGGCGACGACGCCGGCGCCGACGGTGCGGCCGCCCTCGCGGATCGCAAAGCGCAGCCCCTCCTCCATCGCGATCGGCGCGATCAGGTTCACCTTCATCGTCACGTTGTCGCCCGGCATCACCATCTCCGTCCCTTCCGGCAGCTCGATCGTCCCCGTCACGTCCGTCGTCCGGAAAAAGAACTGCGGCCGGTAGTTCGAGAAGAACGGCGTGTGCCGCCCGCCCTCCTCCTTCGTCAGCACGTACGTCTCCGCCGAAAACTTCGTGTGCGGCGTGATCGACCCGGGCTTGCACAGCACCTGCCCGCGCTCCACGTCCTCCCGCTTCACGCCCGCGCAGCAGCACCCCCACATTGTCGCCCGGCTCGCCCCGGTCCAACAGCTTGCGGAACATCTCCACGCCCGTGCACACCGTCTTGTGCGGTGTCCTTGATCCCCACGATCTCGATCTCGTCGCCGACGTTGATGATGCCGCGCTCGACCCGGCCCGTCACCACCGTGCCCCGCCCCGAGATCGAGAACACGTCCTCGATCGGCATCAGGAACGGCCGGTCCATCGCCCGCTGCGGCTGCGGGATGTACGCGTCCACCGCCTGCATCAGCTCCAGGATCGAGGGCGCCCCCAGCGGCCCGCTCTGCCCCTCCAGCGCCTGCAGCGCCGACCCCTTGACCACCGGGATGTCGTCGCCCGGAAACTCGTACGCCGAGAGCAGCTCGCGCACCTCCAGCTCCACCAGCTCCAACAGCTCCTCGTCGTCCACCTGGTCGCACTTGTTCAGGTACACCACGATCGCCGGCACCCCCACCTGCCGCGCCAACAGAATGTGCTCGCGCGTCTGCGGCATCGGCCCGTCCGCCGCGCTCACCACCAAAATCGCCCCGTCCATCTGCGCCGCGCCCGTGATCATGTTCTTCACGTAGTCGGCGTGCCCCGGGCAGTCGACATGCGCGTAGTGCCGGTTCTCCGTCTCGTACTCGACGTGCGCCGTGTTGATCGTGATCCCGCGCGCCTTCTCCTCCGGCGCCTTGTCGATCTGGTCGTACGAGGTGAACGTCGCCCCCCCGTCTCCGCCAAGATCTTCGTGATCGCCGCCGTCAACGTCGTCTTGCCATGGTCCACATGGCCAATCGTCCCCACGTTGCAGTGCGGCTTCGTCCGCTCAAACTTCGCCTTCGACATGGCTTGGGTTCTCCGTTTTGCGCGCGGCTCGCCGGCGCGCTCAGGCGTACTTGGCCTGGATTTCCTGGGCGACCATTTGCGGCACGGGCTCGTAGTGGTCGAACGTCATGGTAAAGGTCGCCCGGCCCTGAGAGAGCGAGCGAAGCGTGTTGACATAGCCGAACATGGTCGCCAGCGGCACCATGGCGCTGATGACCTGGGCATTGGCCTGCGGCTCCATCCCCGTGATGTGGCCGCGCCGGCTGTTCAGATCGCCGATGATGTCGCCCATGTACTCCTCGGGCGTGACCGCCTCGACGGCCATCACCGGCTCGAGCAGGACGGGCCCGGCCTTGGCCGCAAGCTCGCGGAAGGCGGCGCGCGCCGCGATCTCGAACGCCATGACCGAGCTGTCGACCTCGTGATAGGCGCCATCGATCAGGGAGATCGCGAGGTCGACCATCGGGAAGCCGGCCAGGACGCCGGTCTGGGCCGCCGCGATGACGCCCTTCTCGACGCCTGGAATGTACTCGCGCGGCACCGAGCCGCCGACGATCTTGCTGGCGAAGACCAGGCCCGAGCCCCGCTCGCCCGGCTGCAGCGCCAGCTTGATGCGCGCGAACTGGCCGGCACCGCCGGTCTGCTTCTTGTGGGTGTAGTCGAGCTCGCTGGTGCGCCCGACGGTCTCGCGATAGGCGACCTGCGGCGCGCCGACATTGGCGTCGACCTTGAACTCGCGCTTGAGCCGGTCGACGATGATCTCGAGATGCAGCTCGCCCATGCCCTTGATCACGGTCTGGGCGGATTCGGCATCCAGGCCGACCCGGAACGACGGGTCCTCGGCGGCGAGCTTGCCGAGCGCGGTCGAGAGCTTCTCCTGATCGGCCTTGGTCTTGGGCTCGACCGCGACCTCGATCACCGGATCCGGGAACTCCATGCGCTCCAGGATCACCTGCCGATCCATGTCCGACAGCGTGTCGCCGGTGGTGGCTGCTCTTCAGCCCGACCAGGGCGACGATGTCGCCGGCGCGCGCGTCCTTGACCTCCTCGCGCGAGTTGGCGTGCATCTGCAGGATGCGGCCGATGCGCTCGCGCTGGCCCTTGACCGTGTTCATCATGTAGGAGCCGCTCTCGACCACGCCCGAATAGACCCGGACGAAGGCCAGCGTGCCGACAAACGGATCGGTCATGATCTTGAAGGCCAGCGCCGCGAACGGCTCGTTGTCGCCCGCAGCGGCGCTCGACGACCTCGTCCGAATTCGGCTTGACGCCCTTGGATCGGGGGCACGTCGAGCGGCGAGGGCAGGAAGTCGACCACCGCATCGAGCAGCGGCTGCACGCCCTTGTTCTTGAACGCCGAGCCGCACAGCACCGGCACCAGCTTGTGGGCGAGCGCGCCTTTGCGGATGCACCGCTTGAGCGTCGCCTCGTCCGGCTCCTCGCCGCCGAGATAGCGCTTCGAGCGCCTCGTCGTCGAGCTCGACCGCGGCCTCGATCAGGGCATGCCGATATTCCTCGGCCTGCGCCCTCAGCTCGGCCGGAATCTCCTGATACGCTCGAACTCGGCGCCGAGCGTGTCGTCCTTCCAGATCACCGCCTGTCTGGCGGATCAGATCGACGTTGCCGACATAGTCGGCCTCGGCGCCGACCGGCAGCGTCAGCACCACCGGCACAGCGCCGAGCCGCTCGCGGATCATCCTGACGCAGCGGAAGAAGTCGGCGCCGATCCGGTCCATCTTGTTGACGAAGCAGAGCCGCGGCACGCGGTACTTGTTGGCCTGGCGCCACACCGTCTCCGACTGCGGCTCGACGCCGGCGACCGAATCGAACACCGCGATCGCGCCGTCCAGCACCCGCAGCGAGCGCTCGACCTCGATCGTGAAATCGACGTGGCCGGGGGTGTCGATGATGTTGATGCGATGGTCCTTCCAGGCAGCGGTGGTCGCGGCCGAGGTGATCGTGATGCCGCGCTCCTGCTCCTGCTCCATCCAGTCCATGGTGGCGGTGCCCTCGTGCACCTCGCCGAGCTTGTACGATCTTGCCAGTGTAATATAGCATGCGCTCGGTCGTCGTGGTCTTGCCGGCATCGATGTGGGCCATGATGCCGATGTTGCGATAGCGCTCGAGGGGAGTGGTCCGGGCCATGTCCGTGCTCTGCCGAAAAATGCTCACCAGCGATAATGCGAGAAGGCGCGATTCGCCTCCGCCATGCGCAGCGTGTCCTCGCGCTTCTTGAAGGCCGCACCGCGACTGTTGGCGGCGTCGATCAATTCCGCGGCGAGCCGGTCGACCATGGTCCTCTCGGAGCGCTTGCGCGCGACGTCGATGATCCAGCGGATCGCCAGGGTCTGGCGACGCACCGGGCGCACCTCCACCGGCACCTGGTAGGTCGCGCCGCCGACCCGGCGCGAGCGCACCTCGAGCGGCGGCTTGACGTTGTCGAGCGCCTCGTGGAACAGCCCCAGCGGCTCGCGCGAGGCGCGGCTCTCGATCTTGTCGAAGGCGCCATAGACGATCCGCTCGGCGACCGACTTCTTGCCGTCGAGCATGATCGCATTCATGAAGCGCGACAGCACGGGATCGCCATACTTGGGATCCGGCAACACGTCGCGTTTCTCGGCAGCCCGCCGTCGAGCCATGGCAGCAAATCCTACTTTGGTCGTTTCGCGCCGTACTTCGAACGGCGCTGGCGCCTTCCGGACACGCCCTGCGTATCGAGCGTGCCGCGGATCACGTGGTAACGCACGCCGGGCAGGTCCTTGACCCGTCCACCACGGATCAGGACCACCGAGTGCTCCTGCAGATTGTGCCCCTCGCCGGGGATGTAGCTGGTGACCTCGAAGCCATTGGTCAAGCGCACGCGAGCGACCTTGCGCAACGCCGAATTCGGCTTCTTCGGCGTCGTCGTGTAGACCCGCGTGCAGACGCCGCGGCGCTGCGGGCAGGCCTCCAGCGCCGGCACCTTGTTGCGCACCGGCTCCGCCTTGCGGGGCTTGCGGACGAGCTGGTTGATCGTCGGCATGGCTCGCTCCGTCGAGCTACGGCACGGACCGCCCTGCCACCGGCTTCGACCGGATGGCATCGCTGGCAGGCCCGCGCTTGGTTTCGTCTAAACTTGGATGCTGCGTCTGAACGGTCGGTTCACCACCAGCAACCCAAAGAAAAGGTGACGCTGCTTTTAGAGACCGGGCCGACAGGCGTCAAGCCTTGTCTCCGCAGGGCAAGGGGCCGGCCTCAGGGCATCGCTGCCCCGGACCGGCCCGCTGTTCGCGCTTCGCTGGTGGCGGCTACTCCGCCGACGGCAGCTCGCTCATTTCCGGCAGGGTCATGACCGACTCGTCCGGCGGCAGCTCGCGCGGCGGCGCGAACCGCTCGCTGCTCGCCGCCAGCCGCTTCAGCCGGCCCAGCACCCCGCCGCTGCCGGCCGGGATCAGCCGGCCGACGATCACGTTCTCCTTCAACCCGGCGAGGTGATCGAGCTTGCCGGCGAACGCGGCATCCGTCAGCACCCGCGTGGTCTCCTGGAACGAGGCCGCCGAGATGAACGACTGGGTCTGCAGGGACGCCTTGGTGATCCCCTGCAGCACCGGGATCGACCTCGCCGGCCGCCGGTCCTCCTGCACCACGCGCTCGTTGACCGCCTCGAACTCCAGCTTGTCGACCTGCTCGCCGACCAGGAAGGTGGTATCGCCCGGATCGCTGACCTCGACCTTCTGCAGCATCTGGCGCACGATCACCTCGACGTGCTTGTCGTTGATCGTCACGCCCTGCAGCCGGTAGACCTCCTGGATCTCGTTGACCAGGAAGCTCGCCAGCGCCTCGACGCCCTTGACCTGCAGGATGTCGTGCGAGACCGGGTTGCCGTCGACCAGCAGATCGCCGGCGCGCACCAGATCGCCCTCCTGCGCGACCACATGGCGCCCCTTGGGGATCAGGTACTCGATCGGCTCGGCATCCTCCTCCGGCGGCACGATCCGCAGCCGCCGCTTGGTCTTGTAGTCCTTGCCGTACTCGACCCGTCCGTCGATCTCGGCGATGATCGCCGGATCCTTCGGCCGCCGCGCCTCGAACAGCTCGGCGACGCGCGGCAGACCACCGGTGATGTCGCGGGTCTTGCTCGCCTCCCTCGGCAGGCGGGCGAGCACGTCGCCGGCATGCACCGTGACGCTGGCCTCGGTGTTGAGGATGGCGCCGACCGGCAGGTAGTAGCGCGCCTCGGCGCCGCTCGGCAGCTTCAGCGGATGGCCCTTCTCGTCCTGGATCAGGATCGAGGGCCGCAAGGTGGCGCCGCGCGCCTGCTGGCGCCAGTCGACCAGCTCCTTGCTCGCACGCCCGGTGGCCTCGTCGACCACCTCGCGGAACGACATGCCCTCGACCATGTCCATGAACACCGCGCGCCCCGACACCTCGGTGATGATCGGCAGGGTGTGCGGGTCCCACTCGATCAGGCGCTGGCCCTTCTCGACCTTGGCCTCGGGATCGACCATCAGGCGCGCGCCGAACGGCACCCGGTGACGGGCCTTCTCGCGGCCGCTCTCGTCGTGCAGGACCATCTCGACGGCGCGCCCCAGCACCACCCGGCGCTGCTTGCTGTCGCGCACCAGGGTGCCGTTGAGCAGCTGCATCGTGCCGTCGATGGTGGCTTCGATGCTCGAGCGCTCGGCCGACTGCTGCGCCGCGCCGCCGATGTGGAAGGTCCGCATGGTCAGCTGGGTGCCCGGCTCGCCGATGCTCTGGGCGGCGATCACGCCGACCGCCTCGCCGATGTTGACCGGCGTGCCACGGGCCAGATCGCGGCCGTAGCACCTGCTGCAGACGCCGCCACGGCTCTCGCAGGTCAGCACCGAGCGCACCTGAAGGCTCTCGACCACGGCCTCGTCGAGGAGCTTGACCTTCTCCTCGTCGAGCAGGACGTCGCGCTCGACCAGCACCTCGCCGGTGGTCGGATGCAGGACATCCTCGGCCGTGGTCCGGCCCAGGATCCGCTCCGCCAGCTCCTCGATCACCTCGCCGCCCTGGACGACGGGCGCCAGCGTGATCGACTTGGTGGTGCCGCAGTCCTCCTCGGCGATGATGCAATCCTGCGCGACGTCGACCAGACGCCTCGTCAGATAGCCCGAGTTGGCGGTCTTGAGCGCCGTGTCGGCGAGGCCTTTGCGGGCGCCGTGCGTCGAGTTGAAGTACTCGAGCACCGTCAGCCCCTCCTTGAAGTTGGAGATGATCGGCGTCTCGATGATCTCGCCCGACGGCTTGGCCATCAGGCCGCGCATGCCCGCCAGCTGCTTGATCTGGGCAGCCGAGCCACGGGCGCCGGAATCGGCCATCATGTAGATCGAGTTCGGCTGGTTGATGCGGCCGGTCTCGGGATTGCGGATCGAGGCCGTGGCCTGAATCTCCTTCATCATCTCGTCGGCCACGAGATCGGTGCACTGCGCCCAGGCGTCGACCACCTTGTTGTACTTCTCGCCCTTGGTGATCAGGCCGTCGGCGTACTGCTGCTCGTACTGCTTGACCAGCTCCTGCGTGTCGCTGACCAGCTTGGCTTTGGTCGCGGGCACCAGCATGTCGTCCTTGCCGAACGAGATGCCGGCGCGCGCGGCGTAGCCGAAGCCGAGGTTCATCAGCCGGTCGGCGAACACCACGGTCTCCTTCTGACCGCAGAACCGGTACACCTCGTCGACCACCTCGGTGATCTCGCGCTTGGTCAGCAGCTGGTTGAGCAGGCGCTCGAACCGCACCGCCGGATTCTTGGGCAGGATCTCGAACAGCAGCAGGCGACCCGGCGTGGTCTCGACCCGCCCGGTCCACTCGGCGCCGTTGTCGCCGGGCTCGCTGATCCGGCAGAAGATCTTGCTGTGCAGCGACACCACGCCCGCCTCGAGCGCCTGCAGGGCCTCGTCCAGGCTGGCGAACACCATGCCCTCGCCGGGCTCGTCCTCGAGCATCAGCGACAGGTAGTAGAGGCCCAGCACGATATCCTGGGTCGGCACGATGATCGGCTTGCCGTTGGCCGGGCTCAGGATGTTGTTGGTCGACATCATGAGCACGCGCGCCTCGAGCTGGCTCTCGAGCGAGAGCGGCACGTGCACCGCCATCTGATCGCCGTCGAAATCGGCGTTGAACGCGGTGCAGACCAGCGGATGCAGCTGGATCGCCTTGCCCTCGATCAGGATCGGCTCGAACGCCTGGATGCCGAGGCGGTGCAGGGTCGGCGCCCGGTTCAAGAGCACCGGGTGCTCGCGGATCACCTGCTCGAGGATGTCCCAGACCTCGGGCCGCTCCTTCTCGACCATCCGCTTGGCGGCCTTGATGGTCTGCGCCATGCCGTAGAGCTCGAGCTTGGAGTAGACGAACGGCTTGAACAGCTCGAGCGCCATCTTCTTGGGCAGGCCGCACTGGTGCAGCTTGAGCTCGGGCCCGACCACGATCACCGAGCGGCCCGAATAGTCGACCCGCTTGCCGAGCAGGTTCTGGCGGAAGCGGCCCTGCTTGCCCTTGAGCATGTCGGAGAGCGACTTCAGCGGCCGCTTGTTGGCGCCGGTGATCACGCGGCCGCGGCGACCGTTGTCGAACAGCGCGTCGACCGATTCCTGCAGCATGCGCTTCTCGTTGCGCACGATGATGTCGGGCGCGCGCAGCTCGATCAGGCGCTTGAGCCGGTTGTTGCGGTTGATCACCCGCCGGTAGAGATCGTTGAGATCCGAGGTCGCGAAGCGGCCGCCATCCAGCGGCACCAGCGGGCGCAGCTCGGGCGGGATCACCGGGATGATGGTCAGGATCATCCACTCGGGCCGGTTGCCCAACTCGATGAACGTCTCGGTCATCTTGAGCCGCTTGACGATCTTCTTGCGCTTGGCCTCCGAGCTGGTCTCGCCGAGCTCGAGGCGCAGCTTGTCGCGCTCCTCCTCGAGGTCGAGCTGCGCCAGCATCTCGCGCACCGCCTCGGCGCCGATGCCGACCGTGAAGGAATCCTCGCCGTGCTCCTCGCGCAGCCGCAGGACCTGCTCCTCGCTCAGGATCTCGTGGCGCTTGAGCGGCGTCAGGCCCGGCTCGATGACGATGAAGTTCTCGAAGTACAGCACCCGCTCGAGGTCGCGCAGCGTCATGTCGAGCAGCGTGCCGATCCGCGTCGGCACCGACTTCAGGAACCAGATGTGCGCGACCGGCGCCGCGAGGTCGATGTGGCCCATGCGCTCGCGGCGCACCTTGCTCTGGATCACCTCGACGCCGCACTTCTCGCAGACGATGCCGCGATACTTCATGCGCTTGTACTTGCCGCACAGGCACTCGTAGTCCTTGATCGGCCCGAAGATCCGGGCGCAGAACAGGCCGTCCCGCTCGGGCTTGAACGTGCGGTAGTTGATGGTCTCGGGCTTCTTGACCTCGCCATAGGACCACGCCCGGATCTGCTCCGGGCTGGCGATCGCGATCTTGATCTGATCGAACTTCAGGGTGCCGCTCGGCTGCCCGAAGAAGTACATCAGCTCGTTCATGTTCCGCTCCTCTCGATCGACCCCGACGAACCGGCCTGCCGGCCGGCCGTGACGCCGTCGATCAATCGTCGCCCGTTTCCTGCTGGAGCTCGACGTTCAGGCTGAGCGCCTGCAGCTCCTTGACCAGCACGTTGAAGGACTCGGGGATACCCGCCTCGAAGGTGTCCTCGCCGCGCACGATCGCCTCGTAGATCTTGGTCCGGCCCGACACGTCGTCGGACTTGACCGTCAGCATCTCCTGCAAGGTGTAGGCCGCGCCGTAGGCCTGCAGCGCCCAGCACTCCATCTCGCCGAAGCGCTGGCCGCCGAACTGCGCCTTGCCGCCGAGCGGCTGCTGCGTGACCAGGCTGTAGGGCCCCACCGAGCGGGCGTGGATCTTGTCGTCGACCAGATGCCCGAGCTTGAGCATGTAGATGTAGCCGACCGTGACCTTGCGATCGAAGGTCTCGCCGCTGCGCCCGTCGACCAGGGTCACCTGGCCCGAGGCATCGCAGCCCGACTCGTCCAGCAGCCGCAGGATGTCGGCCTCGTGCGCGCCGTCGAACACCGGCGTCGCGACCGGCACGCCGCCGCGCAGATTGCCGGCAAGCTCGACCAGCTCGCCCTCCTCGAAGCCCTCGATCCCGGCGCCGTCGCCGTAGATCGCGGCCAGCCGCTTGCGCAGCGCCCCGAGCTTCTTGTCCCGCGACACCTGGTCGAGCAGCCGGCCGATGTCGCGGCCGAGATTGTTGCAGGCCCAGCCGAGATGGGTCTCCAGGATCTGGCCGACGTTCATCCGCGAAGGCACGCCCAACGGGTTGAGCACGATGTCGACCGGCGTGCCGTCCTCGAGATGCGGCATGTCCTCCATCGGCGCGATCTTCGAGATCACGCCCTTGTTGCCGTGCCGGCCGGCCATCTTGTCGCCCGGCTGCAGCTTGCGCTTCACCGCGACGAACACCTTGACCATCTTGAGCACGCCCGGCGGCAGCTCGTCGCCGCGCTGCAGCTTCTCGACCTTGTTGTCGAAGCGCTCCTGCAGCAGGCGCAAGCCATCGTCGAGCTGGCGCTTGAGCTGCTCGATCTCGACCATGCGCTGGGCGTCGTCGACGCCGATCTCCCACAGCTGCCGGCGCGCCAGCTGGCTCAGCGCCTCGGCCGCGATCGGCTTGCCGGTCGGCAGCGCCTTGGGCCCGCTGGTCGCGCGCTGGCCCTCGAGCAGCTCGCGCAGACGGCCATAGATGTTGCGCTCCAGGATCGCCCGCTCGTCGTCGCGGTCCTTGGCGAGCCGCTCGATCTCGGCGCGCTCGATCGCCATGGCGCGCTCGTCCTTGTCGATGCCGCGGCGCGAGAACACCCGCACCTCGACCACCGTGCCGGTGACGCCGGGCGGCACCTTCAGCGAGGTGTCGCGCACGTCCGCGGCCTTCTCGCCGAAGATCGCCCGCAACAGCTTCTCCTCGGGCGTCATCGGCGTCTCGCCCTTGGGCGTGACCTTGCCGACCAGGATGTCGCCGGCGTGCACCTCGGCGCCGATGTAGACGATGCCCGCCTCGTCGAGATTGCGCAGGCTCTCCTCGCCGACATTGGGAATGTCGCGGGTGATCGATTCCGGCCCCAGCTTGGTGTCCCGGGCCATGATCTCGAACTCCTCGATGTGCACCGAGGTGAACACGTCGTCGCGCACGATGCGCTCCGAGATCAGGACCGAGTCCTCGAAGTTGTAGCCGCTCCACGGCATGAACGCGACCAGCACGTTGCGGCCCAGCGCCAGCTCGCCGAGATTGGTGCTCGGGCCGTCGGCGACGATGTCGCCGCTGCTGCACCCGATCGCCCATCTTCACGAGCGGCCGCTGGTTGATGCAGGTGTTCTGGTTGGAGCGCTGGAACTTGCGCAGATTGTAGATGTCGACCACCGAATCGGCGCGCTCGGTCTCGTCGGTCACCCGGATCACGATCCGCGAGGCATCGACCTGATCGACCACGCCGCCGCGCTTGGCCACCACCGCAGCACCGGAATCGCGCGCCACCACGGCCTCCATGCCGGTGCCGACCAGCGGCGCCTCGCTCTGGATCAGCGGCACCGCCTGGCGCTGCATGTTGGAGCCCATCAGGGCGCGGTTGGCGTCGTCGTTCTCGAGGAACGGGATCAGCGCCGCCGCGACCGAGACCAGCTGCTTGGGCGAGACGTCGATGAACTCGATCGTCTCGGGCAGGGCCAGCACGAACTCGCCGTTCTGGCGGCAGCTCACGAGGTCCTGCACGAAGCGCTTGTCGGCGTCGACCTCGGCATTGGCCTGGGCGATCGTGTAGCGCCCCTCCTCCATCGCCGAGAGATAGACCACCTCGTCGCTGACCTTGCCGTCCGCGACGCGCCGATACGGGCTCTCGATGAAGCCGTACTTGTTGATCCGGGCATAGGTCGCGAGGCTGTTGATCAGGCCGATGTTGGGGCCTTCGGGCGTCTCGATCGGGCAGATCCGGCCGTAGTGGGTCGGATGCACGTCGCGCACCTCGAAGCCGGCGCGCTCGCGGGTCAGGCCGCCCGGGCCGAGCGCCGACAGGCGCCGCTTGTGGGTGATCTCCGAGAGCGGGTTGGTCTGATCCATGAACTGCGAGAGCTGCGATGAGCCGAAGAACTCGCGCACCGCCGCCGCTACCGGCTTGGCATTGATCAGGTCGTGCGGCATCGCGGCGTCGATCTCGACCGAGCTCATGCGCTCGCGCACCGCCCGCTCCATGCGCAGCAGGCCGACCCGGAACTGGTTCTCCATCAGCTCGCCGACCGAGCGCACCCGGCGGTTGCCGAGATGATCGATGTCGTCGACCTCGTCGCGGCCGTCCTTGATCTCGATCAGGCGCTTGATGACCGACAGGATGTCCTCGCTGCGCAGCACGCGCACCGTATCGTCGGTCTCCATGCCGAGCCTGGCGTTGAGCTTGACCCGACCGACCGGCGACAGATCGTAGCGCTCGGGATCGAAGAACAGGCCCTGGAACAGGTTCTCGGCGGTATCGAGGTTGGGCGGCTCGCCCGGGCGCAGCACCCGGTAGATGTCGAGCAGCGCCTCCTCGCGGTTGGCGCAGCGCTCGGCCGCAAGCGTGTTGCGGATGTAGGGCCCGATGGTGACGTGATCGATGTCGAGCACGGCGAGCTCCTGCACCGCGGCGTCGACCAGCTTGGCGAGCAGCTCAGGCGTCAGCTCGTCGCCCGCCTCGGCGTACACCAGGCCGCTCTTCTCGTCGATCACGTCGGCCGCCACGTAGCGCCCGACCAGCTCCTCGGTCGAGACGTAAAGCTTCTCGACGCCCTGCTCCTCGAGCTTGCGGATCAGGCGCGGCGTGAGCTTGGTGCCGGCCTCCGCCAGCACGTCGCCACTCTCGGCATCGACCAGGTCGGCGACGAGCTTCTGGCCGCGCAGCCGCTCCTGCCGGAAGGGCTGCTTCCAGCCGAGCCCGGCGCGCTCGAAGGTGATCTTCTCGTAGAAGTAGTCGAGGATCTGCTCCTGCGTCAGGCCGAGCCCGAGCAACAGCGTGGTCACCGGCAGCTTGCGGCGCCGGTCGATGCGCACGAACACCAGGTCCTTGGCGTCGAACTCGAAGTCGAGCCACGAGCCGCGATAGGGGATGATCCGCGCCGAGAACAGGTACTTGCCGGAGCTGTGCGTCTTGCCCTTGTCGTGGTCGTAGAACACGCCCGGCGAGCGGTGCATCTGCGAGACGATCACGCGCTCGGTGCCGTTGATCACGAAGGTGCCGTTGTCGGTCATCAGCGGCAGGTCGCCCATGTAGACGTCCTGCTCCTTGATGTCGCGCACGCTCTTGGAGCCGGTGTCGTCGTCGACGTCCCACACGATCAGGCGCAGGGTCACGCGCAGGGGTGCCGCGTAGGTCATGCCGCGCTGATGGCACTCCTCGACGTCGTATTTGGGCTCCTCGAGCTCGTACTGCACGAAGTCCAGCGCGGCGCGCTCCGCGAAATCGCGGATCGGGAACACCGACTTGAACACTTCCTGCAGGCCGAGGTGGTCGCGCTCCTCCGGCCGCACGTGCATCTGCAAGAAATTCTCGTAAGAGCTGCGCTGAACCTCGATGAGGTTCGGCATCACGGTGACCTCGGCGATCCGTCCGAAGCTCTTGCGAATACGTTTGCGACCGGTGAAGGTGTTGTTCATGGCTGTCCTTGATCCGATGTCGGGATCCGATGCCGGCTCAGCGCCGCAGCGTCGCGCCGGGGTGCCGATGCACCCGGCGCGCACCCGATGCGACATGGCGCGTTGCAGCCACCGCGGCCGCGCACCGCGGCGGGGCGAGCCTGAGGAGCCCGAAAGAGATGGTCATGCCGACGGGCCCTGCAAGGGGGCCCGCGCGGTCAGGGGATCGTCTGACAGGCAGCCCCGGCTTGGGTTGCGTTCCGGGCGGCCGCCGCCCACCCGTCACGCCTCGCCGGAGCGATGGCCGCCGCAGCGCTATTTCACCTCGACCGTGGCGCCGGCCGCCTCGAGCTGGCCCTTGAGCTTGCCGGCCTCGTCCTTGGAGACGCCTTCCTTGACCGGCTTGGGCGCGGCTTCCACCAGATCCTTGGCCTCCTTCAGGCCGAGCCCGGTGATCGCGCGCACCTCCTTGATCACGTTGATCTTCTTCTCGCCGATCGCCGCGAGGATGACATCGAACTCGGTCTGCTCCTCGACCTCCTCGGCCGGCGCCGCGGCGGCACCCATGGCCGCCATCGCGACCGGTGCGGCAGCCGACACGCCCCACTTCTCCTCGAGCATCTTCGACAGCTCGGCCGCCTGCAGGACCGAGAGCGCCGAAAGATCTTCGACCAGCTTGATCCAGATTCGCCATGACGCGGTTCTCCTCGACTCCAACGATACGCGCCGCGCTAGGCGACGCGGTGCAACGGGTTCAAGCCTGCTCGGCGCGCGCCGCCAACACCCGGGCCAGCTGCCCGGCCGGTGCCTGCAGGACGCCGACCAGCCGTGCGGCCGGCGTGGTGAGCAGGCCGACCAGCCTGCCGCGCAGCTCGTCGAGCGACGGCAGCTCGGCGAGCGCCCTGACCTCGGCGGGGCTCAACAGGTTGCCCTGCAGCGCACCGCCGATGATGACCAGATTCTCGTTCTGGCGGGCGAAGCCCACCGCCGCCTTGGGCGCCGCGACCGGATCGGCCGAGTAGGCGATCGCGGTCGGTCCGGTGAACAGATCGGCGAGCGACGAATAGGGCGTGTCGGCGAGCGCGATCTTGGCCAGGCGGTTCTTGGTCACGCGAAACCGCGCGCCGGCATCGAGCATGCCGCGGCGCAGCTCGGTCACCTTGGCGACCGACATCCCCTGGTAGTGGGTGACCACGATCACCCCGGCGTCGCTGAACACGCCACGCAGGCTGTCGACGATCTCGGCTTTTCTAGCTCGAAGCACGCTCCGCTCCACGGTCTGCTGGGAACGCGGCACGACATGACGCTTCGATCCAGGCGCAATCGCCCCGATCCATTCGAGCCAGCTCCCCTGTTCTCATCTCACACCAGGCGCGCAAAAACCCGCCCGCGGGATCTTTTCTCCAGCAGCCGGTTCTTCGCATTGGACGCGCATCGATCAAGCCGGGAAGCATAGGGGCCCCCCGCGCAAGTGCAAGCACTTTCTCAACCGCTCTGCGTGCATCAGCCTGCCAGGCTGGCGACCTCCACATGCACGCCCGGGCCCATCGTCGAGCTGATCGCGACGCGCTTCATGTAGGTGCCCTTGGCGCCCGTCGGCTTGGCCCGGCTCACGGCGTCGACGAACGCCTTGATGTTGTCCATCAGCAAGGCCTGGTCGAAGCTCACCTTGCCGACGCCGCCATGCACGATCCCGGCCTTCTCGACCCGGAACTGCACCTGGCCGGCCTTGGCCGCGCGCACCGCCTGGCCGACATTGGGGGTCACCGTGCCGAGCTTGGGATTGGGCATCAGGCCGCGCGGGCCCAGGACCCGGCCGAGCCGGCCGACCACCGGCATCATGTCGGGGGTGGCGATGCAGCGGTCGAAATTGATCTCGCCGCCCTGAATCGCCTCGGCCAGATCCTCGGCGCCGACCACGTCGGCGCCGGCCGCCTTCGCCTCCTCCGCCTTGCCGGCTCTGGCGAACACCGCGACCCGCACCGACTTGCCGGTGCCGTGCGGCAGATCGACCGTGCCGCGGACCATCTGGTCGGCATGGCGCGGATCGACGCCGAGATTGAGCGCGACCTCGACGGTCTCGTCGAACTTGGCCGAGGCGGTCTGCTTGAGCAGCGCCACCGCGTCCGCGAGCGCATACGCCTTCTCACGGTCGACCTTCGCCTCCGCGGCGCGCAGCCGCTTGCCCTTGCCAGCCATGACGTTACTCCACCACCTCGAGGCCCATCGAGCGGGCCGAGCCCGCGATCATCCGTACGGCCGCGTCCAGATCGTTGGCGTTCAGGTCCTTCATCTTCTGCTGGGCGATCTCGCGCACCTGGCTGGCCGACACCTTGCCCGACGTGGCGCGGCCCGGCGTCTGGTTGCCCTTCTCCAGGCCGGCGGCCTTCTTGAGAAGGTAGCTTGCCGGCGGCGTCTTGGTCGTGAAGGTGAAGGTGCGGTCGGCGAAGGCGGTGATCACCACGGGGATCGGCATGCCGGGCTCGAGCCCCTGGGTCGCCGCGTTGAACGCCTTGCAGAACTCCATGATGTTGAGACCGCGCTGGCCCAGCGCCGGCCCGATCGGCGGCGACGGGTTGGCCTTGCCCGCCGGCACCTGCAGCTTGATGTAGCCTGTTATCTTCTTGGCCATGAGCCCGCTTTTCCTTGCTTCGAAAGGCGCCGCGCCGGTCGATGCGGGCCGGACGCCCGGTGTTGCGATCGCGCCGTCGCCCGATCTGCCCTACAGCTTCTCGACCTGCGAGTACTCGAGCTCGACCGGTGTCGCCCGACCGAAGATCGAGACCGAAACCTTGAGGCGACCCTTGGACTCGTCGACCTCCTCGACATTGCCGTTGAACGAGCTGAAGGGGCCGTCGACGACGCGCACCTCGTCGCCCGTCATGAAGGTGATCAGCGGGCGCGGATGTTCAATGCCCTCCTGCATCTGACGCAGGATGCGCTCGGCCTCGGCATCGGGAATCGGCGCGGGCTTGCCGCCGCCGCCCAAAAAGCCCGTGACCTTGGCGGTGTTGCGCACCAGGTGCCAGGTCTCGTCGTTGAGCTCCATCTTGACCAGGACGTAGCCCGGGAAGAACTTGCGCTCGGCACTGACCTTCTTGCCGCGCTTGACCTCGACCACCTCCTCCATCGGCACCATGATCTCCTCGAACTGCTCGCTCAGGCCCTTTTGCGCGGCCTGCTCGCGGATCGAGGTCATGACCTTCTTCTCGAAGCCCGAATAGACGTGGATGATGTACCAGCGCGCCGTCATGAGCTCACCAACAGCCCCAACTATGCACCAAATCCCAGGATCGCCTGGACGATCCAGGCGATGATCTGATCGACCAGGAAGAAGAACAAGGCCATCACGATGGCCATCACGAACACGCTCACGGTGGTCACCGCGAGCTCCCTGCGCGTCGGCCAGGTCACCTTGGCCAGTTCCTGACGCACCTCGCGAACGAACTGCGCCGGCGATGTCTTCGCCATTTCGCCTTGTGAACCCTTGCTCTTGTCTCGGCAGTTCCGTCTCAGCCCGCCACCGCCGCCTGCCGCCGTGGCCGCCTCGTATGTCGCATGGCGGGCGTGGAGGATCGCATGGCAGGAGTGGAGGGGCTCGAACCCCCAACCCCCGGTTTTGGAGACCGGTGCTCTACCAATTGAGCTACACTCCTAAACGTCGGCGCTACCCGCTCTGACGCGCCCGACCCCGCCAGCGCAGGCCTTAGCTACGCACTTTCGCCGCCGACGGCAAGGGTCGGCGGCGATCTGGCTGCGCGGCCTCGGTTATTCGATGATGGCGGCGACGACGCCGGCGCCGACGGTGCGGCCGCCCTCGCGGATCGCAAACCGCAGCCCCTCCTCCATCGCGATCGGCGCGATCAGGTTCACCTTCATCGTCACGTTGTCGCCCGGCATCACCATCTCCGTCCCTTCCGGCAGCTCGATCGTCCCCGTCACGTCCGTCGTCCGGAAAAAGAACTGCGGCCGGTAGTTCGAGAAGAACGGCGTGTGCCGCCCGCCCTCCTCCTTCGTCAGCACGTACGTCTCCGCCGAGAACTTCGTGTGCGGCGTGATCGACCCGGGCTTGCACAGCACCTGCCCGCGCTCCACGTCCTCCCGCTTCACGCCCCGCAGCAGCACCCCCACATTGTCGCCAGGCTCGCCACGGTCCAACAGCTTGCGGAACATCTCCACGCCCGTGCACACCGTCTTGTGCGTGTCCTTGATCCCCACGATCTCGATCTCGTCGCCGACGTTGATGATGCCGCGCTCCACCCGGCCCGTCACCACCGTGCCCCGCCCCGAGATCGAGAACACGTCCTCGATCGGCATCAGGAACGGCCGGTCCATCGCCCGCTGCGGCTGCGGGATGTACGCATCCACCGCCTGCATCAGCTCCAGGATCGAGGGCGCCGCCAGCGGCCCGCTCTGCCCCTCCAGCGCCTGCAGCGCCGATCCCTTGACCACCGGGATGTCGTCGCCCGGAAACTCGTACGCCGAGAGCAGCTCGCGCACCTCCAGCTCCACCAGCTCCAACAGCTCCTCGTCGTCCACCTGGTCGCACTTGTTCAGGTACACCACGATCGCCGGCACCCCCACCTGCCGCGCCAACAGAATGTGCTCGCGCGTCTGCGGCATCGGCCCGTCCGCAGCACTCACCACCAAAATCGCCCCGTCCATCTGCGCCGCGCCCGTGATCATGTTCTTCACGTAGTCGGCGTGCCCAGGGCAGTCGACATGCGCGTAGTGCCGGTTCTCCGTCTCGTACTCGACGTGCGCCGTGTTGATCGTGATCCCGCGCGCCTTCTCCTCCGGCGCCTTGTCGATCTGGTCGTACGACGTGAACGTCGCTCCACCCGTCTCCGCCAAGATCTTCGTGATCGCCGCCGTCAACGTCGTCTTGCCATGGTCCACATGGCCAATCGTCCCCACGTTGCAGTGCGGCTTCGTCCGCTGAAACTTCGCCTTCGACATCGTTCCCGGATCCTTGAACTACGCCCAGCTGGGCCACTTCCTATGGGGCCGCACGGTGAGGGATTGGAGCGGGCGAAGGGAATCGAACCCTCATAGCCAGCTTGGAAGGCTGGAGCTCTACCATTGAGCTACGCCCGCGAAGGAAACCCATGCTCGCATCCTCAGGCTTCGCCGCTCACCGCTGTCCTGGCGTGGTGGAGGGGGTAGGATTCGAACCTACGTACGCGTACGCGGGCAGATTTACAGTCTGCTGCCTTTAACCACTCGGCCACCCCTCCGAAACGCCTTAAAGTCCCGCCAAACCGTTGCCCGGAGGGAAAAAGGTGGGCGGGAGTATCGATATTGCGGGTCGCTTGTCAACCGCCGCCCGCAGCGCCTCGGCGCGGCATGGGAGCAGCACATGGTAAGGCCCGAACGCGGCCGTCACGGCACCCCGCGCCGACCCGCCGAGGCGCCTGCCAGGGGCCTGTGGCTGTACGGCCGGCACGCGGTCGAGGCGGCGCTCGCCAACCCGCAGCGCAGCTGCCACCGGCTGCTCGCGACCGCCGAGGTGCTGGCCCGGCTCGGCGCCGGCGCCAAGCGTCCCGGCCTCGAGGTGCTGACCGTCGAGCGCGCCGAGATCGACCGCCAGGCTGGGCGCCGACGCGGTTCACCAGGGCCTGGCGCTCTCGGTCGCTCCCCTGCCGAGGCTGGATCTGCGGCGGGCCTGCGCGCCCGAGCCCGGCCGCAACCTGGTCCTGATGCTCGACCAGATCAGCGATCCGCACAATGTCGGCGCGATCCTGCGCACTGCCGCGGCGTTCGCGGTGCGCGCCGTGGTGATGGCCGAGCGGCGGGCGGCGCCGCTCGGCGGCGCGGTTGCCAAGGCGGCCTCGGGCGCTCTGGATCTGGTACCGGTGGTCGAGGTCGTCAACCTCGCCCGCGCGCTCGACGACCTGGCCGGCCTGGGCTACTGGCGGATCGCGCTGGATGGCCATGCCCAGCAGACGATCGACGCCGCGCCCGAGGCCGAAAACCTCGTGCTGGTGCTCGGCGCCGAGGGCGAGGGCGTGCGCCGCCTGGTGCGCGAGCATTGCGACTTTGCCGCGCGCCTGCCGATCGCGCCCGCGATGGAGAGCCTGAACGTCTCGGTCGCCTGCGGCATCGC
Source organism: uncultured Alphaproteobacteria bacterium (assembly GCA_963753315.1). Classification (GTDB taxonomy): domain Bacteria; phylum Pseudomonadota; class Alphaproteobacteria; order Geminicoccales; family Geminicoccaceae; genus DASUGG01. Next base: position 12,504 of record CAVWCI010000006.1, on the reverse strand, counting down.
GCTCTATGCGCTGGCGGCACGCCGCGGGCACACCGACGCGGACGCGAGCTGATGCCGCAGCCCATCTCGATCTACCGCGAGCGCCTGCCGATGCCGGCGCTGGCGGGACACGTGCTGTGCGTCTGGAGCCAGGTGATCGGCGCCGGCGAGACCACGCATCGCCACCGCGTGCTGCCCGACGGCTGCGCCGATCTCGTCTGGATCGGCGAAGCGCCGGCGGTGGTCGCCGGGCCCGCGACGGGGCCCGTGATCGTACCGCTCGCACCGCGCACGATCGTGGTCGGCGTGCGCCTGCGCCCCGGCGCCGCCGCGATGCTCGGTCCGCCGGCGAGCGCGCTCTCGGACCGCGACACGCCGCTTCGCGACATCTGGGGCGGGATCCGCCTGACAGCGCCGATCACCGGGCAGGAATCGATCGAGGCCAAGCTGGCCGCGGCGCGAGGCCGCGCTCGCTACCCGCCTTGCCGACGCCGGTCCGCCCGATCGCGGGATCGCCGCGGCGATCCGCTGGCTGGCCCGTCACCCGGCCGGACGGATCGAGGATCTGGCATGCTTGCTGGAGACGAGCCCACGGCAGCTGCACCGGCGCTTCGTGGCCGCGGTCGGCTACGGCCCGAAGACCTTTCAGCGCGTGCTCCGGCTGCAACGCGTCCTGGCCCTTGTCGCCCGCAGCCGGCGCGAAAGCCTCGCCGCCCTCGCCGCGGAGGCGGGCTATGCCGACCAGGCGCACATGAGCCGCGAGCTGCGGGCACTCACCGGCCAGAGCCCGAGCGTCCTGCTGCAAGGCGCGCAGAGCACGCTCGCCCTGTCCGATCTGTTCAAGACCGAGGCGGCGCCCGTCCTCTAGGAAGGCGTCGTCGAACCTGATGGAGGCGATCATGGAGCAGCGGCTCAGCCTGGTGACCCTCGGGGTCGCCGATCTCGACCGGTCACGGCGCTTCTACGAGACCCTGGGCTGGCGTCGCCACGGCGCCCAGGCCGAGGTGGTGTTCTTCCAGGCTGGCGGCATGGTGCTGGCCCTTTGGTCGCGCCAGTCGCTGGCCGCGGATGCGCATGTGCCGGCGGAGGGCAGCGGCTTTGCCGGCATCGCGCTCGCCTACAACACGCGCTCGCGCGAGGAGGTCGACGCGGTGCTCGACGCAGCCAAGGCCGCCGGTGCCACGATCCCAAAGCCCGCCGAGGAGACGTCCTGGGGCGGCTATGCGGGCTATTTCGCCGATCCCGACGGCCATCTCTGGGAGATCGCCTGGAACCCGCACTGGACGATGGCCGAGGACGGCAGCATCCGGCTCGGAACGTGACGCCGCTGCGATCGGCAACCGGCAACGGCTCCGCTCAGTGCAGCGGCCAGAAGATGCTGATGAGCAACGTCCCGAGCACGGCGACCATGACCGACAGCGGCAGGCCGAGACGCCAGTAGTCGCCGAAGCGATAGCCGCCGGGTCCCATCACGAGCGTGTTGCACTGGTGCCCGATCGGCGTGAGGAAGTCGCAGCCGGCGCCGATCGCCACCGCCATCAGGAACGGGTCGGGGCTCAGCGCCAGCTTGCCGGCCATGCCAGCGGCGATCGGCGCCATCACCAGGACGGTCGCGGCATTGTTGAGGAACGGCGTCAGCGCCATGGCAGCGACCAGCATCAGCCCGAGCGCGCCAAGCGCCGGCAGGTGCTGCGCCGCGGCCGACAGCCAGCCCGCGACCAGCCCGGTGGCGCCCGTCGACTGCAGCGCCTCGCTCACCGGGATGAGGGCACCGAACAGGATCAGCACCGGCCACTCGACGGCCTCGTACGCTTCCTTGAGCGTCAGCAACTGCAGCACCAGCATCGCTACCGCGGCACCGAGGAAGCCGATCGGCACCGATACGATGCCCATCGTGACCAGAACCATCGCGGCCCCGAGGATCGCCGCCGGCAAATAGAGGTTGCGCGGACGGCCCAAGGGTACGTTGCGCTCGGCCAGAGGCAGGCAGCCGAGAGAGGCAAGCTTGTCGTTGATGCGCTCGCCGCGGCCCTGCAGCACCAGCAGATCGCCCTCCTGGAAGCGGACCCGGCGCAGCCGCTGGGCGATCCTGCTCCCGGAGCGGCTCATCGCCAGCAGGTTCAGGCCGTAGCGCTCGCGCAGGGCAAGCTGCTCCACGGTGTTGCCGATCATGATCGAGTTGGCGGTCACCACCGCCTCGATGACCGCCAGGTCTTCCTGGGGAGCCTTCGTCCGATTCAAGCCGCTTGCCGTGGATCAACTCCAGCCGGGCGTCATCGACGAGCCTTGAGAGCGCGTGGGTGTCGGCCTCGAGGATGAGGATGTCGCCCTCGAACAGCGGCCAGTAGCCAGCCGGAACGTAGCGACGGTAGCCCTCGCGGACGATGGCAGCCACCGTGACGCCGCCATCGCCGAGCGCCTCGAGTTCCCGAACGGTCTTGCCAATGGCAGGCGAACCCGTCGTCAGGCGCACCTCGGTGACATAGTCCTCGATCGAGAAGCGGGTCTCGGGCGTCGCGCCGGTCCCCCTCTTGATCCTCGGCAGCAGCCGCCAGCCCACCGTGAGGAAGGCGACCCCCGCGACCGCCAGGCAGATGCCCACCGGCGCGAAGTCGAACATGCGAAACGGCTCGCCGGTGATCTGCTCGCGCATCTGCGACACGATGATGTTGGGCGACGTGCCGATCAGGGTGATGAGCCCGCCGAGCAGCGAACCGAAGGCGAGCGGCATCAGCACGCGCGATGGCGGCTTCTCGGTCTTGCGAGCGACCTGGAGCGCGATCGGGATGAAGATCGCCACGGCGCCGATATTCTTGATGAAGGCGGAAAGCGCCGTCACGGCGGACGCCAGCACCGCCACCTGCATCCCACTGGTCGTCATCTTCGGCACGAACGGCTTCATCAGCGTCTCGATGAGCCCCGAGCGGCCGATCGCGGCGCTGACGACGAGGGCGGAGCCGATGATGATGACGATGTCGCTGCTGAAGCCGCGAAAGGCTTGCGCCGCCGGGACAATGCCGCAGGCGACCGATGCGAGCAGGGCCAAAAGCGCCACCAGGTCGTAGCGGACCCGATCCCAGATCAAGAGCGCGATCGTGCCGAGGATGACGGCGAAGGCCATCGCCTGATCGAGCGTCATGTTTGGCGATGCCTCTTCCCATGGCTCCCGATGGCCCGAGCCACCGTCGCCCAAAGCTTGCATCCGCCGTACCGCTTGGCAATTCCGATTGTGCAATGGCGGCAGGCTCGATCTCGCTTGACCCGCCGGAGCCATCGTGGCGTCGGCGCTCGGAACGGTCCGTCCCGGTTTTCGTTCATCCGGATGGTCGCCAAGCATGCACAGGACGAGCCATGCGTGATCTGCTTGGAGAATGGCGGGCTGCGAGGGCTGCTCGCCTCTGTCTGGCCCTCATCCTGCTCGCAGCCTTCGCGCCGCGGGTGGCAGAGGCCACTGCCAGCGCCGAGCTGCAGGCGCAGGGATGGCGGGAGATCGCGAACCCGAGCAAAGCGGAGAATGCCTATCGCGCGACGCCCCGAAGGCGCGATCGAGGTGGTCTCGAACAACAGCGTCTCGACCCTGTACAAGCCGGTCGATGCGAACCTCGAAGAGCGCCCGATGCTGACCTGGCGCTGGCGCGTCGAGGAGCCGGCGCCTGCCACCGACCTGTCGGTGAAGGGCGAGGACGATTGCTCGCTCGCCGTCTATGTCGGCTTCCCCTACGACCCCGACCAGGCATCGTTCCTCGATCGCCTGAAACGTCCGCTGGTCGAATCCTGGGCCGGAGAGAATGCCCCCGGCCGCGTGCTGCGTTACGTCTTCTGCGGCCGCCACCAGCCCGGCGAGGTGGTGGAGAGCCCGCACTTCGGTTCCGCCGGCCTCATGCGGGTCCTGCGTCCTGCGGACAGCCCTACCGGGCAGTGGTTCACCGAGCAGGTGGACCTCGCCGCGGACTATCGTCTGGCCTTCGGCGAGGAGCCGCCGGATCCGACGCAGATCGCGATCCAGGCCGACACCGACGACACCCAAAGCGCAAGCCGCGCCTTGGTCGCCGACCTCGCCTTCGCGCCGCGGCCGGGGTGACGGATCAACGCAGCGTCGGCTGCGCCCGGACGATCAGTCCTGCTCCTGCTCGTCGCCGATCGGCGGGCCGATCCGCTCCGGCGGCGTCTGCGGCAGATCGCGCTCGCGTGGCGGCGCCGCCGGCGCCTCGGGCGGCGCGTCGCCGCGCAGGCTGTCGAGATAGGCGTTGATGTCGGCGATCTGGCCCTGGCGTGAGCGCCAGATCCGGCAGCATCGGGTGGCCCCTTCCGCCCCAGCCGTGCAGCTCCTCCATCGACAGCCGCGGATTCTTGGCGATGAGCGGAAAGGGGGGCGCCTGGTCGCTGCCGCTGCGCTCGTTGCCGACGATGTGGCAGGAGGTGCAGAGCTTCGAGGCGAGCTCATGCCCGGCCTGCGGCACTGCCCTTCTCCTGCGCCGCCGCCGGTGCTGCGGCCAGGCTGGCCGCCAGCCCGAGCGTGCTCCCCACGTATCTTGGCATCACTGCCTCTCCCTCCCGCTTCTCAACCAGATGGCGCTTGCCGTGCGTATAAGGTCGGCCCTTGCCGCCCGGGATCAACAGCGCGCCGCCCCAAGCCGCGCGCTTGCCCTCCGTGCGCGCCAAGCTTAGGTAGGAGTGCCGGCCGGCGTAGCTCAACGGTAGAGCATCCGCCTTGTAAGCGGGAGGTTGCGGGTTCAAGTCCTGCCGCCGGCACCAGCCCTAGATCGACGCCCCAGATCGAGGCCATGCAGCCGCCGTCGTCGTTGCCGCCGGCCGGTCGGCATCGGCGGCTTCCCTTCGCAAAGCGCTGTCCGCGGGCGGTGACGCATGAGTGACGCATTGTGACGCATTTTTGCGTCGCCTGTCCGCTCCGGGATCCTCGTGCAGCGCCCCTCCCGGCATCCGCGGCCGGCGCGGGTGCGATTTCATGGGGATTTCCGCGGGCCTCGGGTTCGATTGGTTTTCCGCGGTGCGCCGGCGGCTCCTCGGGCAGCGGCTAGGCGCGACGGTGGCCACGACCTTGCCGCCGGCCGCGTACAGAGACGGTTTCGCGAGGATTTCCGCGGGCTTCGGGTTCGATTGGCGTTTCGTGCGGCTCGGGAAGGAGACGCCGCTCGGGCGCCAGGGCGGGCGCGGGCCGCGCCGCCTGCTCGGCCTGGAGCGCCTTCAGCGTGCGCAGCGCGCGCCAGAGCTCGGCGAGCGTGCCGCCGCGATAGCGCAGCAGCGTGTCGAAGCTGCGCGCGCCGCCGTTGCAATCGCGGATCAGGGCGTGCCCCAGGCTCCAGCCCGCAAGCTGGTTCTCGGCGAACAGGTCGGCCTCCAGCCGCTCGGCGCGCTCGAGCCGCCAGACGGCGGACACGACCCGCTGCGCAAGCGCGGACTGCAGCGCCCCGTCGGGCGCCAGCTCCTCGATCAGCGCCGCCTCGAGCGCTTCGAACGCGGCGGCATCCTCGCTTGGCAGCACGATGTGTTTTTGGGCGCGAAAACCGTGCTTGAGCGCGTTCTGCGCCGAGCGCGCCTTGCCTTCGGGGGTTTTCGGGCCGCACGACTTGGCGCCGTTGCGGCGGCTGGCCTCGGCGCGCGCGCTGGGCAGGCCAAAGCTTGGCATGGCAGATTCCTTCGCTGGCAGGGGAGGCGGCCCGGGACAACGGCCGCAAATCAAGTCAGTCTAGCGGATAATAGGAATATTGTCCATCGCTCGGTCGCCGGAGCATGTGCGGGCGGGACTGAGGGCGGAAGCCGCAGCCTCAGCTTCTCGCAGCAACCGGTCTCGGGACCTAAGTCAAGCTGATAGCCGCTTATGACCCCAAGCCGCCCTTCCTGGGGATGCGATCCACATCTGCGGTTGCCGAAATAAGGAGCGCCCGATAATCCACTCCGTCATTTCAGGGAGGATCGATGATGTATATCCACGCCGTTCTCGTTATTCTGGCGCTTATTCTGGCGCCGCTGGGCGTGAAGGCCGCCGACCTCGTCGTGTGGTGGGACGAGGGCTATTACGCCGAGGAAGGCGAGGCGGTCAGGGAAATCGTGGCGGCCTTCGAGGGAGAGACTGGCAAGCAGGTCGAGCTCGCCTTCCACCCTCTGGACGAGCATCCCGACAAGATCATCGCAGCGCTCGCGGTAAACCGGCCGCCCGACTTCGCTTTGGCTTTTGGATCAACAACTATATACCGGATTGGGCCCTCGAGGATCGGCTGGTGGATCTTACAGACATCATCGGTCCCTTTTCGGACCTGTTCGATCCCGCTCAGCTCGACCTGGCCATGCTGCCCAACGCAAGGACCGGGCGGAAGGCCATCTACGGCCTGCCGATGGGCCAGATCAGCAACTACGTCCACGTTTGGAAGAGCCTGCTGGAACAGGCCGGTTTCACTCTCGAAGACATCCCCAGGGCGTGGGAGCCGTTCTGGTCGTTCTGGTGCGACCAGGTTCAGCCTGCGGCGCGCAAGGCATTGGGCCGCGACGATATCTGGGGTATCGGCCGGCACATGTCGGTCGAGGCCGCCGATACCGACGACCAGTTCTGGCAGTTCGTGGACGCCTACGAGGCGGATTACGTCACTCGGGACGGCCGGCTCGTCATCGATAACCCGGAGGTTAGGCGGCGGCTCGTCAAAGCGATCGACAACTACACGGCCGTCTACCGTAAGGGCTGCACCCCGCCCGATGCGGTGACGTGGGACGATGGCGGCAACAATCAGGCGTTCCTCGCCCAGACCGTCGTGCTGACCACAAACATGTCACTCTCGATCCCCAACGCGCTCAAGAGCGAGCGTCCCGATGACTACCACCACAACGTCGCGACGATCGAATGGCCACCCGGTCCCTTTGGCGAGACCTACCCCGATCGAGACGCTTAGCTACCGGGCGGTGGTCTTCGGGGACGGCGGCAACACCGCTACCGCCAAGGAATTCGTCCGGTTCCTCCTGGCCGAAGGCTGGCTGATGCACTATCTCGACTTGTCGGGCGAGCGCATGCTGCCTCGATCCCGGCGCTCCTCCATCAGCCGTTCTGGCTCGACCCGAGCGACCGTCACCACATGGCCGCGGTGATGCAAGCTGAATTGCGACCGATGCCCTATGAGTACGCCATAGCCTTTGGGCGACCAGCGACACGACTCGGATCGGTAACGAGCGGGTCTGGGGCACGGTGATCCACCGCGTCGTCACCGAGGGCATCACCCCCGAGCAGGCGGTCGACGAGGCGACAGCCCGGATCAAGGAAATCCTGAGCGAATAACCGAGGCACACCAATGCTGTGGGACCGGGCTCGGGAAGCGAGCTACTTGTCAGCACCCAGGTCGGCTCCTGATGCCGTGGACGGCTCTCCACCGAGAGAGCAGCGTGAGCTGCGACGGATGAACGGGAGGAGAGCGATGGGACAGGTAGCGGGGCCGGGCCTGACCCGCTTCCTGAACCGAAGCGATCATCCAAAGCGTAAGTATCTTCTGGGAGGCTGGAACGCTTTAGGCGCGCACGCGACCATTCATTGTGATCAGGCGCAAGCCAAGACCGATCAGAACGACGCCAGTGAGGCACTCTTGCCAAGCCACGAAACTTGGGCGCAGCGAGCGCGCGACCCGGCTTCCCTGAGACAAATGTGTCGGGTGGTCCGTGTCGGAAACGCTCCGGCTCGCTCGTCCTCGAGACATCGAGTGTTGCAGCCCTCGAGCCGACCGCGATGCAATGCTCGAGCGCGAGCCTGCTGCGCACCTTCCTCGGCGACGGGCCGGCGGATGCCAAAGGCGCGCGAGCGAGTGCCTTGGCGAAATGGAGGACGGACATGAGAAAGGTCATTACGGGAGCGTTCTTGTCGTTGGACGGCGTGATGCAAGCGCCGGGCGGGCCGGAAGAGGATCCGACCGGCGGCTTCAAGTTCGGCGGCTGGGTGTGGCCGCACACAGACGAGGTGTTCGGCCAGGCGATTGACAAGATGTTCGGCCAACCGTTCGACCTGTTGCTCGGGCGCAAGACCTACGAGATCTTCGCGGCGCATTGGCCATATGCTGAGGGCGGCGAGCACGATTTCATCGCGAAGCTGTTCAACAGCACCACGAAGTACGTTGCGACGCGCTCGACCATGGACCTGACGTGGACGGGTTCGGTCGCGCTGCATGACGCGACGGCGGACGTCGCGCGCTTGAAACGGGAAAATGGCCCTGCGTTGGTGACGCAAGGCAGCAGCGATCTGATCCAGACGTTGCTGGCCAACGATCTGATCGACGAGATCAACACGTTCACGTTCCCGATCGTGCTGGGCACGGCAAGAAGCTGTTCGACAAGGGGGCGAAGCCGGCAGCGTTCAAGCTCGTGGACAACAGGGTGACGACGACGGGGGTCGTGATCGGCCGCTACCAGCGTGCGGGTGACGTGGTGACGGCCGACTATGCCATGGACCCACCAACACCCGCGGAAATCGCACGGCGCGAGCGGATGAGACGTGAGGGCTGACCGCCGCACTGCCCGATGCAGCCAACTTCCGAGCCTGGCTAGTTCCTACCGCCCCAGCCTAACGGCGACCATGGCTGTTTTCCTTGCACAGACCGGACGGTCAGGCGCGGCAGCCCGCTGGCTCGAGGCCGCGAAGACGGCTTTGCGGTCGGGCGGAGAAGCGCGAGCCAGCCGCCGATGTAGCCCGCATATCGGAGTTCGCCCTTGATTCCTAGCTCCGTACAGAGGAACGCGCTCGAGAGTTCGGCAACGAGCTCTTCAGCGGCATAGCTCTGACCGCAAAACGGTCCGCGTTCAAGACGCCCTGGCTTCAAAGCGGTGAAACCTGGCCTCATGGTCGCTGTTGCGCTCAGGTTCGCGTAATCGATGCGCCGCCGTCCACGAGCGAGGCGGTCCCGGTCACGAAGGCGGAGTCATCCGAAGCGAGATAGAGGACTGAGCGGGCGATCTCTTCCGGCGTCGCCACGCGCTTGAGTGCATGCAGGTTGGTGATGAACGCCTGCGACTCGGGCGTGTCGTTCATCGTCCGATACATGTCCGTGTCGACCGCTCCGGGCAGTATAGCATTGATGCGCACACCCTGCGGGCCGAACTCGGTGGCGAGTGCCTGGGTCAGCCCAATCAGACCGGACTTACTCGCCGCATAAGCGGCCACCCCGGGAAACGCGAAGCTGTAGCCCACAAGGTCGACGTGAAAATCACGGAGCCGCCGCCGTGCTTCAACATCTCCGCGATTTGGTGCTCGGCACCCAGGAAGGAGCCCGTCAAGTTGACCGCGATGGCATCGTTCCAGCCCGCTTCCGAGACACTGGTCGAAGGACCGCCTTCGCCGAGGGTGCCGGCATTGTTGAAGGCCACGTCCAGCCGGCCGAACCGGTCGACCGCAAGCGCCACGAGCGCCTTGGCATAGTCCTCCGAGCGCACGTCGCCGCGAGTGACCCGGCCTGCCCTCCGTTGGCTTCGATCTCGCTGACGAGCCCCTCGAGCTCGGTTTGGGGCCGTGCGCCGACGACGAGCTTCGCGCCTTCAGCAGCGAAGATTTCGCAGTGGCGAGGCCGATGCCCGCCGACGCGCCAGTGATGAGCGCAACTTTGTTCTGAAGGCGGGACATTTGGCTTCCTCTCATACGCCGGGATCGGAGGACGGCGGACAGGTTGCTTACCAGGACGAAGAGGGCGCGGACCATGGCGATGGTCGCCTTGGGATGGTCCTCCATGATCCAATGGCCGAGTTCTGGAATCGGCGTGCCCCATCCCGCTCGTATCCGCTACATGCAAGACGAGGGTCGGAGGCGCTTTCCTCGCCTAGCTCGCGGCAGCACGGACAGGCCCAACGGCTCACCCATCGGGCAGCGGGATGAATTCATCGTCGTTTGGCACTAGCTGAAAGCGACCCGCCTTCCAATCCGCCTTGGCCTGCTCGATCCTGTCCTTCGAGCTGGCGACGAAGTTCCACCAGATGTAACGCGGGCCGTCCATCGGCTCTCCGCCTAGGAGCATGAACCGCGCCGGCGTCATTGCTCTGAGCGTGACCTTGTCGCCGGGGTGGAAGACCAGGAGCTGTCCGGCGTCGAAGCGGCTATCCGCGATCTCCAGGGTGCCGTCGACCAGGTAGAGACCCCGCTCCTCGTGCTCGGCCTCGAGCGGGAGCGATGCGCCCGACCTCGAGCGCACAGTCGGCGTAGAACATGTCGGAGAAGGTCGGAACCGGCGAGCTTTCGCCGTAGAGCGAGCCCGCGATCAGGCGGACGTCCTTGCCCTCGCCCGAGATCAGGGGCAGGACGGCCCTCTCGTGGTGTGAGAAGTCAGGGTCGTGCTCCTCGTCGTGCCGAGGCAGCGCCACCCAGGCCTGGATCCCGAACAGCTCCTCGTGCCCGTCACGGTGATCCGGCGGGGTACGCTCCGAGTGCGCGATGCCCTTGCCGGCGGTCATCCAGTTAACTTCGCCCGGTCGGATCGGCAGGTCGGTGCCGAGGCTGTCCTTGTGCGTGATTTCGCCGCGGAACAGGTAGGTCACGGTGGCGAGCCCGATATGCGGATGCGGGCGGACGTCCATTCCGCGCCCGAGGAGGAACTCCACCGGCCCCATCTGGTCGAAGAAGATGAATGGACCGATCATTTGTTTCTTCGAGGATGGCAGCGCCCGCCGCACCTCGAAATCGCCGAGGTCGCGCGCCCGCGGTACGATCACGGTTTCGATCGGGCTGCGCTCCTCCTCGATCGTTTCGCATTTCGGGTCGTCGGCGTTGAGCCAGCTCATCGGAACCTCCGCTTCATTGGCACGTCAATCGTTGGTGACGACGCAGCTCAGGGCATCGCCCGCATGTCCTGAGATGTAGCCGGTGTTGCCTCGACGATAAAGGCGCCGGTGCTATCGATCTCCTCTGGCACCAGCTCGTGACCACCGGGATGGAACAAGAGGCGGCTTTGAGCTCCCTGCTGCTCAAAGTACCGTGAAGCGACCGTGACAACGCGGGCGGGCAGATGGGATCCCGCTCGCCCGCCGTGATCAAGATCCGGTTGCCAGCGAGCCCCGGATTGGCGGGCGGCGCGAAAGGGATTAGGGGGTGCATCAGAACCGCCGCGGGCGCCACCGTTGCGTCCCTGAACAGCATGCTGGCTAGGATGTTGGCGCCATTCGAGTAGCCGACGCCGATGAGCCCCGTGCGGTCGAGCCCGTAGTGGCGAACTGCGGCGTCTACGAAGGCGATCAGCTCCGTGGTGCGGCGCGCGAGATCCGCCATATCGTAGACGCCCTCCGCCCGGCGCCGGAAGAAGCGGTTCATGCCGTTCTCCAGGACATTGCCGCGGACGCTGAGCACCGCGGCCTCGGGTGCCATCACCGCGCCGAGCCGGCTGAAGCTGCGCTCGTCGTCGCCCGTGCCATGCAACAGGAGCAGAGCCCGCGCATCGCCCTTCGGGCTCGGCTTGAAGAGGTGGACGTGGGTCTCGAGCAGGTCGGCCATGGTAGGACTCCGGCGCGGCTCTCGGGCCCCGCGCCTACATGGATGATCAGACAGCAAGCGGCGGCAGCACGCGTTCAATCTCGGCACGCAGCGGCTCGTGCTGCGGCGGCAGCTTCAGATGGCGGCCGAGCTCCGCCACCGGCTCGTCGGCCGTGAAGCCGGGTTCCTCGGTCGCCACCTCGAACAGGACGCCACCCGGCGAAAGGAAGTAGATCGAGAAGAAGTAGTTGCGATCGATCTGCGGTGTGACCTGATAACCCGCGTGCACCAGGCGGTCGCGCACGTCTCCCTGCGCCGCCCGGTCCGGCACCGAGTAGGCGACGTGATGGACGCTGCCACCGCCTTGCAACGCGGGTTGGCCGCCCGGCAACTCGACGATATCCACGAACCGGGCAGGGCGCGTGGGCGGCATGGCATACCGGTACGTGTTGCCCTCCTTGCCGGCTGCTTCGTAGCCGAGCAGCGCAGTTAGCAACTCGGCGGTCGCGGCACGATCGGCGAGAGAGAGGGTCACGCCGTGAAAGCCCCGGATCGCGCTTTCCTCTCCGATCTCGGAGGTGGTCCAGGGCGTTCGCCGGTCGAGATCGGCGGCAACCACAAGCGCCGCCTTCATGCCATCCGGATCCTCGAACACCAGACGCTCCTCGTCGAAGACGGCACTGGGTCCCGCCACGGGCGCCCCGGCGCGCTCGAGCCGCTCCCGCCAGAATGACAGGCTGCCCGGTGGGATCGAGAACTGCGTGAGCGAGGCCTCGCCGACGCCACGGCGGCCGCGCCTGACGTGCTCCCAGGGAAAGAAGGTGAGCACCGTGCCGGGCGTACCGACCTCGTCGCCGTAGTACAGGTGATAGGTGCTCGGATCGTCAAAGTTGACCGTCTTCTTGACGAAACGCAGCCCCACGATATTGGCATAGAAGTTCAGGTTGCGCTGGGCGTTGCCGCTGATCGCGGTGATATGGTGAAGGCCGCTGATGGGTCCGGTCACGGAGCTCCTCCTGCAAGATCCTACGTCTGGGATGGCGGTCGGCAATGCGGGGCGAACGTTGGCGAGCCAAGGTTGTAGAGGA
>CAVWCI010000005.1:0-63663 GCA_963753315.1 uncultured Alphaproteobacteria bacterium | reverse complement strand
GGGCGCTGGCCTTCCTGGGCGACGATCTTGCCGCCCTTGAGGACGATCTCCCGCCAACCCGGATATCGACGAAGGCCTTGACGGCTGCTCTTGCCGTCGAGCCGGCGGATGGCGAGCACCTCGATAGCGGCGCTCATGGTTTGTTCTCGCCGCCGAACGCTTCCGTGAGCTTCTCCAACACGAGGCTGCGGACTTGCTCACGCAGTGGTGCGAGACGTGCTTCGTAGCCTCCGGCGCGTCCGCCGGCAGGTATCGCAAGATGGCGTCGCGGCAGAGCTGCGGGCGGCTTCTGGCCGCACCACGAGTGCGTTCGCCTCGACCTTCCGGGCGCCGAATTGCTGATGTAGTCCTGGACGTAGGGCTTGCGGTGATCGGGATGATTGGATCGTCCAGCCGTTTGCCCGAGCCGGTTTCGAGCCCTTCGATCCAGGTCAGACGCTGCGCCTGGATGAAGTCGTAGTTGAGCCCGAACCGGTCGATGATGAGGTTGTCGGGCGACCAGCCGACGGCCTTTGCCAGATCCGCCATGTTCGACCGGAGAAACGTCGAGATGGTGAGCCCGACCGGATCGTGATCGCCGCAGTAGAGCAGAACGCACTGCCGGCCCGCGGCCTCGTGCTCGGCGAACCTGCGCATCATGGCGGCGCGGCCGTTGAGATCCGACCAGCCCTTGGTGTTCGCCAACGGAATCCGGAAGAGGCCACAGACCGGCGAGAACAGCGACTTCAGGTCGATCTTCTCGACCAGCATCTGGATGTAGACGTCCTGGTCATCCCAGAATGAGAACGGCAGGTAATGCCGGTGCCAGTTGCGCACATAGCCGACGATGTCCGCCGCATAGGTCTCGGGATCTGGTTCGTCGAGATCCTCCAGACCTTCGACGAGCGACCCGTCCTCGGCGCAGATGTCGAGCGGCAGTTCGCCGCTCTTCCGGCAGGCGTTGATCAGGCCTCGCAGGCATCGAACTCGCCCTTGCCGAGACCAGCTTCGCCCTCGAGGATATAGGCCCAGCCACGGGCGCTGACCTCGAAATCGAGCCGTGACCGGATTGCCTCGATCTCGGCACAGAAAACGGCCCAAGCTCCGCCTGATATTGGGCCTCGAGCGGGCTTCCCTTGGCCTCGACCGCGCCGACGTCTCGGCAGGTCTAGCGTGCTCACGGCCCCGGCTCCGGGCCGACAGCGAGCCACCTGGCCACGTCCGACCATGGGCTCAGCCGCACGCGCCATGCCCTGCGCCGGGCCTGCGGATCGATCTTGTCGAGCGAGCGCAAGCCGTTAGCGACGAACTCGCTGTTCGGTCGGCGGCTCGGCTTGCACGTCTGGTGGATTTCGGGTCTATTGCAGCGGCGGTTTGTCTCCTTGTGGATCGCCCCCCGCTGCCGCCTGGGCCCGTGCCGGCTCAGGCGGCGCTCTCTTGCGCGCCGGGCTCATTCGACGGGCTCCGCGTGCACGACGCGCTTTCCCGGCCCAGGCGTCGAGCTCGCTCCTTGTTGTACCGGGAACACGCGCGCGCCGAGCTGGACGACGGGCGGCCCGACGCCGGCCTCGCGCCAGCGCTTGACCGTGCAAAGCGACGCGCCGAGGCGCACCGCCGCCTGGCGCTCGGAAAGCCACCGCTGCTCGGTATCGGGCATTGGGATTGACCCCGCGTAGGTTCGCGCGGTCATTCACAGATGAGCAGATTTCCGTCTTGGCAAAGAGAAAAATCGCCTATGACATGGTAATGACACGCTAATGACATGCAATGAACCGGGCGCGCTCATGAGCGTGCCCCGAGGATCTCGGGCAGCACCTCGTCGATGCGGGCGCTGCTCGCGCGAATGCGGGTGCCCGTGGCCTTGCCGATCACGAGGGCGGGAATGATTCCCGCCGCGATCAGAGTCGAGTTCTTTTGGGGCACAGCCGATGTAGCGCCCGATCGCGGGCACGCCATCGAGGTCGAGCGCGTATTTGCTCTTGGGCGTCTCTTCGGGGGTAGTAGCCGCCTTCCGTGGCATAGCCGATCTCCGTCTAAAAGGGGGTGGGGCTTGACCGCGGCGTTGCGCCTATCTGTGCGGCTAACCTGTCGGGCATTGCGCCCGATCCCCTTCGCACCGTGTGGTGCTGATCGGCAACACGACCAGGATCGCTGATCGGTAAACGATTTCTTAGCACGGGTCAGACAGACTAGGCAAGAGGTACTAACGACAAATAGAGTGGACAAGCGGACATTATGGTGACATAATCCCCAGTGTCGGCAACTCGGGACATGGGGCAATCCAAAATGGCATCGGTGCGAAAGCGGAAGTGGGAGAACGCGACGGGCGAGCAGCGCGAGGCCTGGGTCGTGGCGTACCGCGACAAGGACGTAAGCAGCATCTCGAGACGTTCGAAAAGAAGGGCGATGCGGTCGCCCGGCGGAGCGAGATCGAGGGAGGCCTGAAGCTCGGCACGCACACGCCGATCAGCAGCAAGGTCACGCTGGCCGATGCCGCCAAGGCATGGATCGAGCGCGGCGAGGCGGAAAAGCTGGAGCGCTCGACGCTCGCGCAGCGGCGCCAGCACGTCGAGTTGCATATCCTGCCGCTCCTTGGCGCGGAGACCAGGCTGGCCAAGCTGAGCCGGCCGATGGTCGAGGCGCGCGCGACGAGCTGCTGTCGACGCGTTCTCGCGCGCTCGCCAAGAAAGTCCTGACGTCGATCAAGAGCCTGCTGAAGGACGCCACGGCACGCGGGATGATCGGGCAGAACGTAGCGCGCGACGTGGAGATCAAGGCGGGCAACGGGCGCCACCAGAAGCGCCTGGAGAAGGGCCGCGACATCCCGACGCCAGTCGAGGTGCAGTCGCTGCTTGCCGCCGCACACGGCTACATGCGGCCGCTGCTCGCCGTCATGGTGTTCTGTGGGCCTGCGAATGTCCGAGATCCGGGCGTTGCGCTGGCCCGACGTCGACCTCGAGGAGCGCCGGCTGCACGTGCGCCAGCGCGCCGACAAGTGGCAGGAGATCGGCGCCTTGAAGTCAGAGACCAGCTATCGACCGATCCCGATGCCGCCGATGGCCGTGAATGCGCTCACGGACGTGGCGGCGGTCTGCAGCCGGGTGATCGAGCCGGGCGAGCTCGTCCTGGTGTTTCCGACCGGCGCCGGCAGCGTCGAGTCGCTGCCCAACATCTGGAACCGCCACCTCGCGCCTCTCCAGGTCGCGGCCGGCGTGGTCACCCGGGAAGGCCGGGCCAAGTATGGGGCGCACGCCTTCCGGCATTTCTTCGTCAGCTGGCTGATCGACCAGGGCTTCAACGTCAAGCGCATTTCGGTGCTGGCTGGCCACTCGACGCCGGTCGTGACGCTGACGATCTATGCGCACTTGATGCCGCAGGACGACGAGCACGCCCAGTTTGCGGCGGGCGAGCTGGCGCTGGTCGGATCCTGATGGTGACATGAAGCGCCCGGTTTGGTGACAAGGAGCGAGGAAGTCTGCGGATTTCCCCGCTTTTCATGCCCCATTGGCCGGACTGAAAATCCGCGTGTCGGTGGTTCGACTCCGCCCCTGGGCACCAGCTTTCGAGACGAGGTGGTCACGTCGACCGATGGGGGTAACGGCGCACCCCGAAGCCGCGATCACACCTATGGGCCCCTGATCCCGCGATGATCGGACCCCCAGCACCGCCGAACAAGGCTTGGGGGTCTGGGGAGAAATTGGCGATTGAAGCTCCGAGGCGTCGGCCCGCCGTGTTGACCAGAACGGGCAGGGCATGAACTCGTGCCGAACTCAGAACGCCTTAGGCAGGCCGGCGTCCTTCGTTAGGATCTTGTTCGCCAGATGACGTGACGGAATGGTCACCGGCACCGTGAATGGCTTGCTGGCGTGGGGGCTCATCCAGATTTCATGATCGCCGCGACCGCGCCGGAGGAGCCTGCACCCGGCTTCGGTGAGGATCTTCCGAAGGGGCTTGCCGTAGTCCTTCAAGCAATGGCGCCGCGGCGCGCACGCATGCTCATGTGCGCGATGATCTCTATCGGCACGTCGTCCAGATCACCATCCCCGCCTTCCTCCTCGAGGAGATCGAGAACGATGGCGGGTAGCTTCTCGCCCAGCTCCTGCACCGTGGGCGCCCAGGCATTTACTCCCGGGAGGTCGCCGCTGTCTTCGACATACCAGAACTCCTGCCTCCGAGTCATAGGCCGCCCTGACGATGATCAGCCTACCGGCCATTGCTTCAGCTCCTCGGGTGCGCGACGGTCAATTGTTGGACGCTCGTACTTACGATGGTGTGAACCCCGCAGCGCCGCAAGCGGGAACAAAAGGAAAACCGGCGCCCCGAAGGACGCCCGCAGCATGAGAAGGGGCGGCCCCGACCATGTGCCTCGACGCGCGGGCGCCGGCTCGGAATCGTCGGCTCCTCCCTGCCCCAGGCGGGAGCTACGCCGCCAGGGCGCGCCTGACGGCGTCCGGGTCGTGCTGGATGACTTTCAGCAGTACGCGCGCGGGGCCTTCGGGGCGGCGCCGGCCCTGCTCCCAGCTCTGCACCGCATCGAGCCCGAAGCCGAAGCTCGCGGCAAATTTGGCCTGCGACATGCCGAGCTGGCGCCGCAGCGCCTTGACGTCGAACTCGGCCGGGACATGGACGACGGCGCCATCAAGCTCGCCGCGAGCGAAGGCGAGCGCCTCCCGGGCGCCGGTCAAGATCTTGGACTCACGCTTAGACACGGCGACGCACTCCCTTGCGATCCGTCTCGACGATCGACCCGAGGGTCGATCGCAGCTCATTGCGCTCAGCCTTGGTGAGGTTGGCCCGCTCGCCCTTGGCGTAGAGGGCGAGCAGGAAGACCGGAAGGCGCTCCCCTGCATAGAAGGTGATCACGCGATAGCCACCGCTCTTGCCTTTGCCCCGTCCGGCGAAGCGAACCTTGCGGGCGCCGCCGGTACCTTGGATCAGATCACCCGCCACCGGGTTCGCAGCCAGGCGATTGACAATCGCGGACCGCTCGGGATCGGTAATGCGAGCCTATCTGACGTCAGCCACGAACTGCGGCATTTCGACGACCACGTGCATGGGTCTCTATACGACAATGTCGTATAGTTCGTCAAGATTGGCGCCCACTCTCGTCGTGGGGCGTCGCCAGTCCCTTCTCAGGCATGATACTTGGCTCAGGCACAGTGCAGGCAACGGCTCGCAAGGTAGGGAGGAACGCAGGTGCTCACATCGATCAGGGATCGCAGCGTCGTCGTGACCGGGGGCAGCAAAGGCATCGGCCGCGGCATCGCCAAGGTTTTCGCGGCGCAAGGCGCCAAGGTGACGATCGCGGCGCAGGGCGAGGAAGCGCTCGCGCGGACCTGCGAGGCGCTGCGCGCCGCGGGCGGCGCCGTGCGCTATGCGGTCTGCGACGTCGCCGACTGGGCGAGCGTGCGGGCGATGGTCGACGACGCGGCTGCCGCCCAGGGTGGCCTGGATGTGATGTGCGCCAATGCCGGCATCTTCCCGCAGACCAGGATCGTCGACCTCGATCCCGCCGAGTGGGATCGGGTGATGGCCACGAACCTGCGCTCCGCCTTCCTTTGCGTCAAAGCCTCGATCCCGCACTTCGAGCGGGCGGGCAGGGGCAGGGTGGTGCTGACCTCCTCGATCACCGGGCCGATCACAGGGTTTCCCGGCTGGGCGCACTACGGCGCATCGAAGTCGGGCCAGCTGGGTTTCCTTCGGACCGCGGCGATGGAGCTCGCCCGCTACAACACCACGATCAACGCCGTGCTGCCCGGCAACGTCATGACCGAAGGGCTGGAGGGCCTGGGGCAGGACTACATCGACAGCATGGCCGCCTCGATCCCGCTCAAGCGCCTGGGCACGGTCGAGGACATCGGCAACGCCGCGCTGTTCTTCGCCTCCGACGAGGCCGCCTACATCACCGGCCAGCAGATCGTGGTCGACGGCGGCCAGATCATCCCCGAATCCCTGGAGGCGATCGCCGAGATCTGATCACTCCGGCGCCTGGTGGACCTCGACCACGTTGCCCTCGGGGTCGTAGAAGAAGACCTGCTGCCAGCCCTTCATCGCAAAGCCGCCATAGTCCGAGTAGGGGACGCCCTTCTCCTCGAGGCGCCGCTTGAAGGCCTCGATGTCGTCGGTGCGGAACGCGATATGGCCGCGCTCCAGGGGGTTGACCACGTGGCCGGTGCGAAAGCCGCACTGCAGGTCCTTCTCCGACACATGCACCTGGGTGGTGCCGTCGGTGACGAAGGCGACGTCGCCGCCATAGCCCTGGTTCGTGACGCGCAAGCGCGTTCATCGAGGGCTCCGGCGCCATGTCGAGCACGCTGCGGTAGAACTCGTCCATGGCGGGCACATTGGTCGTGCAGAGGTTGAGGTGGTGCAGCTTGAGCTTCACGGGCTTCCGCTCCTTCCGGCTGGGACCGATCAGTCCGGCAACGTCCTGCCGGCACGGCGCAGCTCCGAAAAATTGTCGCGCAGGTGCAGGGCGGCGCGCAGGGCGAGCGCGCAGATCGTGTTGGTCGGGTTGACCACGCCGCCCGTGGCCAAGGCACTGCCGTCGACGATGTAGAGGTTGGGCACGTCCCACGCCTGGTGCCACTTGTTGATCACCGAGGTCTCCGCATCGCCGCCCATCCGCGCGGTGCCGAGCAGGTGCCAGGCCGGCGTCTGGTAGACGCCATCTTCCGACATGTAGTCGTGCAGGCGGTAATCGAAGGCATCGGCGGCCTTGCGCGATGTCCTCGAGCCGCTCGAGCCCGAAGCGCATCAGGCGCAGGTCGTTCTCGTGCGGCGCATACGTGATCTTGGGCGCCGGCAGGCCGTCCGCGTCCTTCTCGGTCTCGGACAGGGTGACGCGATTGCTCGCCTGGGGCAGGTCGTCGCCGATCGCGAACACGGCGCAGCCATGGCCGAAGTGGCGGCGGAACCAGTCGTGATGGCCCTCGCCCCAGGGGGCGGAGGCCGGCGTGACGAAGCCGATCGACTGGCCGCCGGCGTGCCCTGTGGTAGCACAATTGAAGTTGAAGCCGTTGACGAAGCCACGCGAAGAATCGGTCTCGGCGAACTCCTGGCTGATCAGGGCGCCGATGAAGCCCATGTGCGAATGCAGCGGCTCCTCGACCCAGAGCTCGCAGGCGACGAGCGTATGGTGCATGAGGTTGCGGCCGACCTGGTCGGAGCCGTTGGCGAGGTTGTCGGACATCAGCAGCAGGCGCGGCGTGCCGACGCCGTTGGCGGCGAGGACCACCACGTCGGCCGCCTGGAAGTGCCGCGCCCCGGTGCGCCGATCGACGTAGACCGCCCCGGTGAGGCGGCCGTCCTTGCCGCGCTCGAGGCGCTCGACGCGGGCCTGCGGGCGCAGGTCGACGCCCGCCTCCAGCGCCTTCGGCCAGACCGAGAGCGAGAACTTGCTCATCGAGCCGCGCGCGCAGCCGGCAACGCAGCCCGCGCAGCCGTTGCAGGCGGGCCGCCCGTCGTAATCCTCCGAGACCACGCCCGCCGGGATCGGCCACCAGTGCCAGCCGAGCCGGTCGAACGCGCCTGCCAGCCTGCGGCCGACCGGGCGCAGCGGCAAAGGCGGCGTCGGGTAGCCCTCGTGCGGCGGCATCGCCGGATTGCCGGCGAGCCCGCTCACGCCGACGATCCGGTCGACGCGATCGTAATAGGGTGCGAGGTCCTCGTAGGTGATCGGCCAGTCGGGCGCGAGGCCGTGCTCGACGCCCTTGCGGAAGTCGGATGGCCGATAGCGCGGCCAGAGTGCCGTGTAGACGTTGGTCGAGCCGCCGACCGCGTTCCACATCAGGATGTTGGAGCTCGTGCTCTCGACCGGATAGTCGTCGCGGCCGTGGCGGATATTGTTGTTCGGATGCCAGCGCTGCTGCCGCTGCCATTCCCAGTCGGCGCTGAAGTGCGGGTGATCGTCGGGCGCGGTCCAGCCGCCCTGCTCGAGGCAGACCACCTTGAGCCCCGCCTGGCCCAGCACCATGCTCGCAAGCGCGCCGCTGGCGCCCGAGCCGATCACCAGGACGTCGGCGGCTCAGCCATGGCCGCCTCCCAGAAAATCGAGCTTGGAGAGGTCGACGCGCCGCACCTCCTCGGTGCGCACGAAGGCGCCGCGGCCGTGGCGCGGCGTGTCGCTGGCAGCATCGAACCGGCCGACGTCGTAGCCGATCGGGCAGCGGGGTCGCATGGTAGGTGAAGCCCATGGCGCGGATCGCCTCGTGCACGGCCGGGCTCTCGTAGTAGGACAGGTAGACGATGTTGCGGACCAGCAGGAAGTCGTCCGGGCGCTCGCGCTCGATGCGGGTCAGCACCGCGGTGCGGCCGTCGCATCCAGCCGGGCGAGCGGGCCGCCGGCCGCGGCCAGGGCCTCGATGAGGGCATGCACCGCTCCGTCGCCGCGCATCAGGGTCCAGCGGTCGGCGAGCTTGGCCTGCACGCCGACCTCGGAGGCCGGCGGAAACGCCTCGTCGCCCGGCACCAGCACGTCGACCAGCGCCGCGAGCTCCGCCGCCAGCGCCTTCGCCTCGCCATCTCGCCCTCTCATGAGCACCAGCACCTCGCTCATCTTGACGGCGCGGCCCTCGTTCAGGGACTTCACCGTCGCCTCGATCATCGCGGTGGCCATGAGGCCGTCGTGGCCGCTCGCTTCCGGGGCCTTGTCCGCGGCGATGCAGTCGGCGAAGTAGCGGATCGATTCGTAGAAGTGCGCGAACGGCTTGCCGTAGCGGGTGATCGCGTGGCTGCCGAACGGGTGGCGGTAGCGGTCGGTCGAGATCGCGACGCCGGGCTTGCCGTCGAGCTCGATGCAGCCTTTGCTGCCGTAGAGCGTGTACTTGTTGTCGACCACGGTCGGATAGCCGTTCGGGATGATCCAGCAGGTCTCGAAGGTGACGAAGCAGGTCTCGAACTCGACGATCGCCTGGATGGCGTCATAGGCATCGATGCCGAGGTCGACGAGCACCTCCTTGCGGCCCTTGGCGTAGACCTCCTTGGGCTCCTGCTGCAGGAGCCAGCGCGTCACGTCCATGGTGTGCGGGAACAGGAACCATTCCGGCCCCGAGCCGCCGCCCCAGGAGAGCATCTCGGTCGGCACGTGGATGGTGTCGCTGAGGCGCGCGTAGCCCATCACGGGCGTGCCCAGCTCGCCCGATTCCATGGCGGCCTTGGCGCCCATGTAGTGCGGATGCCAGCGCAGCTGGAAATCGACCATCAGCTTCACGCCCTTGCGCTCGGCCGCCTCGACGATCGCGCGCGCCTCGCCGACGTCGGTCGTGAGCGGCTTCTCGATCAGCACGTGCTTGCCGGCCTCGATCATGCGGAGCGCCGGGCCTTTGTGGGCTAGTCGGGGGTCGCGATGCTGGCGGCGACGATGTCGCTGTCGGCCAGCTGCTCGATGTCGGTGGTGTGGTCGCAGCCGACCTTGTCGGCCAGCGCCTTCGCGCGCCGCCCGTCCAGGTCGCAGATGCAGACCAGATCGACGATCGGGTAGGTCGAGAGCGCCATGGCGTGGTTCTCGCCCCAGATCCCGGCGCCGATCACCGCCATCCTGACCCGCTCCATCATCGCCTCCCTTTCGGTGGCGGCTCAGAGCCGCGCTTCGCTCGCCGGATCGAACAGATGCACGCGCGCCGCGGCGCAGCCGAGCGTGACCCGCTCGCCGATCGCGGGTGCT
The DNA here is from genome assembly GCA_963753315.1 of uncultured Alphaproteobacteria bacterium. GTDB lineage: Bacteria > Pseudomonadota > Alphaproteobacteria > Geminicoccales > Geminicoccaceae > DASUGG01. Next base: position 54,020 of record CAVWCI010000005.1, on the reverse strand, counting down.
TGGTCCGGGTCGGCGACCGCCTTGACCGCGCGGCCGCCGACGTCGACGTCGACATAGGAGATCGGCCCGATCGGCTCGACCAGAAAAACCTCGCCCTGGATCGCGAGATCGCGCCCGGCGCCGACCACGAGGTCCATCGGCCGCACGCCGAGGATCGCCTGGCGCAGCTCCGCCGATGCCGGGCGCCACGTCGACGCGGGACCGAGAGCACGGCATCGCCGATGTCGCACATCAGCCGCCCGTTCTCGCGGCCGACCTCGACCTCGAAGAAATTCATCGCCGGGCTGCCGATGAACGCCGCGACGAACAGGTTGGCCGGCTGGCGGTAGACCTCCATCGGCGGGCCGACCTGCTGCAGCTCGCCATGGCGCATCACCGCGACCCGGTCGGACAGCACCATCGCCTCTTCCTGGTCGTGGGTCACGAACACCGACGTGATGCCGAGGTCGCGCTGCAGGCGCTTGATCTCGGTGCGGGTCTGCACGCGCAGGCCGGCATCGAGGTTGGACAGCGGCTCGTCCATCAGGAACACGGCGGGATTGCGCACCACGGCACGGCCGACCGCGACGCGCTGGCGCTGGCCGCCGGAAAGCTCCGCCGGCCGGCGCTCGAGCAGCGGGCCGAGCCCCAGCATCTCGGCCGCGGTCGCGACCTGACGGCCGATCGTCGCCGGATCGATCCGCTGCTGTTTCAGGCCAAAACTCATGTTCTCGCGCACGCTCATGTGCGGGTAGAGCGCGTAGTCCTGGAACACCATGGCGACGTTGCGCTCGTGCGGCTCGAAGTCGGTGACCGCCCGGCTGTCGAACATGATCTCGCCATCGGTCGGCCGCTCGAGCCCGGCGATGCAGTTGAGCGCCGTGCTCTTGCCGCAGCCGGACGGGCCCAGCAGCGTCAGGAACTCGCCGTCCTCGACATGCAGGTCGAGCCGGTCGACCGCCTTGACGTCGCCGAAGGCCTTGGTCAGCTGCTTGAGGGTGACACTCGCCATCTGCGGTCTCCTTACCTAGCCCTTGAGCGAGCCCGAGAGCATGCCGCGCACCAGATAGCGCTGGAAGGCGAGCGTGATCACCACCGGCGGGATCACCGCCAGCACGCTCGCCGCGAACATCGGCCCGTAATCGTAGAAGCGGAGCTGGACCAGGAAGCCCGCGATGATCACCGGGATGGTCTGGGCCTGGGGCGTGCCGGTCAGGATCAGGGCGAAGATGAACTCGTTCCAGCTCACCAGGAAACAGAAGATGCCAGCGGCGACGATGCCGGGGCGCGCCACCGGCATGATGATCTTGCGGATCGCCTGCAGCCTCGTGCAGCCGTCGACCAGGGCGGCCTTCTCGAGATTGGGCGGCATGCCCTCGAAGTAGCCTTTCATGATCCAGGTCGAGAGCGGCAGGATCAGGCTGCAATAGGCGATCACCAGGGCGGTGCGGGTGTCGATCAGGTCGAGCGTGCGGAACACGATGAAGAACGGCAGGATCAGCGCGAGGCTCGGCGTCATGCGGGTCATCATCAGGGCCCACAGCGAGCCGCTCATCAGCCGGCTCCTGTCGTGGCGGGCATAGGCGTAGCCGGCGAGCGAGCCCAGCACGAGGTTGATCGCGGTGACGCAGGTCGCGACCACCAGGCTGTTCCAGATCGAGAACGGCACGCGGGTCGCCTGGATGCTCGACTGGCCGTCCTCGACCCCGCCCGGGAACAGCACGAAGCGGTAGTTCTCGAGGGTCAGGCCGGCGGGGACCACGGTCGGCGGCGTGCGCACCAGGTCGGCCGAGCTGGACAGGCTCATCAGGACCAGCCACAGGAACGGCCCGAACGACCAGACGAAGATCAGCACCGCGGCGATCGCGAGGCCCGCGCCGGCGACGATCCGCCGCGCGCGGCCATGCAGCAGCACGCGGCGCTTGAGGGCCGGCAGGCGCTCGAGCCGGGTTTTCAGCGCGGCGCTGGGCTTGACCATGGCCCGGATCAGCGAGCCGGCGAAGCTGTCGTTCTCGTCGCGCGCCTTGCCGGCCCCGAGCGCCGCGGCGAGCGTCGGGCTGCGGCCGACGGTCGGGGTGAACAGCTTGAGATAGAGCCAGGCGAGCACCAGGCAGAGCATGGTCAGCACGTAGAGGATCGCAGCGCCCTCGCCGAACTTGAAGAACTGGAAGGCGTAGGCGTAGCCCATCCACGAGAACACGGTGGTGGCGCTGCCCGGGCCGCCGCGGGTCATGATCCAGAACAGGTCGAAGGCCATGATCGAGTTGATCGTGGTCAGGATCATGATCAGCAGCAGCATCGGCCGCAGCCAGGGCACGGTGATCTTGAAGAAGCGCTGGAGCGGCCCGGCGCCGTCGATCCTGGCGGCGCGATGCAGGTTGTCCGGCATCGACTGCAGGCCGGCGAGGATCAGGAGCGAGGCGAGCGGCGCGTGGTTCCAGATGTGGACCAGGGCCACCAGGTTGAAGGCGGCATCGCCGTCGCCCAGCCAGTGGATCGGTTTGCTGATCAGGCCGAGGTCGAACAGGATCGCATTGAGCGTGCCGTACTCGCCATTGAACATCCAGCCCCACAGCACGCCGACCGCAACCGGCGCCATGGCCCAGGGGATCAGCACGATGCTGCGCAGAAAATCGCGGCCCGGAAAGCGCGCGTTCAGGACCAGCGCCATGGCCATGCCTAGCATCAGGCCGCCTAGCACGGTGACCGCGGCGAAATAAGCGGTGCGGCCGAGCGCTGCGATGAACTCCGGGTCCGGCAGGATGTCGATATAGTTCTGCAGCCCGACGAAGATCCATTGCTGGGTCAGCATGTCGATGCGGTGCATGCTGAGCGCCAGCGAGTAGACCAGCGGGATGCCGATCACCACGAACACGACTAGCAGCGTCGGCAAGGTGAGCAGGAAGGGCAGCCGGATCGAGGGCTAGGAGGAACGCAGGTGCTCACATCGATCAGGGATCGCAGCGTCGTCGTGACCGGGGGCAGCAAAGGCATCGGCCGCGGCATCGCCAGGGTTTTCGCGGCGCAAGGCGCCAAGGTGACGATCGCGGCGCAGGGCGAGGAAGTGCTCGCGCGGACCTGCGAGGCGCTGCGCGCCGCGGGCGGCACCGTGCGCTACGCGGTCTGCGACGTCGCCGACTGGGCGAGCGTGCGGGCGATGGTCGACGACGCGGCTGCCGCCCAGGGTGGCCTGGATGTGATGTGCGCCAACGCCGGCATCTTCCCGCAGACCAGGATCGTCGACCTCGAACCCGCCGAGTGGGATCGGGTGATGGCCACGAACCTGCGCTCCGCCTTCCTTTGCGTCAAAGCCTCGATCCCGCACTTCGAGCGGGCGGGCAGGGGCAGGGTGGTGCTGACCTCCTCGATCACCGGGCCGATCACAGGGTTTCCCGGCTGGGCGCACTACGGCGCATCGAAGTCGGGCCAGCTGGGTTTCCTTCGGACCGCGGCGATGGAGCTCGCCCGCTACAACACCACGATCAACGCCGTGCTGCCCGGCAACGTCATGACCGAAGGGCTGGAGGGCCTGGGGCAGGACTACATGGACAGCATGGCCGCCTCGATCCCGCTCAAGCGCCTGGGCACGGTGGAGGACATCGGCAACGCCGCGCTGTTCTTCGCCTCCGACGAGGCCGCCTACATCACCGGCCAGCAGATCGTGGTCGACGGCGGCCAGATCATCCCCGAATCCCTGGAGGCGATCGCCGAGATCTGATCACTCCGGCGCCTGGTGGACCTCGACCACGTTGCCCTCGGGGTCGTAGAAGAAGACCTGCTGCCAGCCCTTCATCGCAAAGCCGCCATAGTCCGAGTAGGGGACGCCCTTCTCCTCGAGGCGCCGCTTGAAGGCCTCGATGTCGTCGGTGCGGAACGCGATATGGCCGCGCTCCAGGGGGTTGACCACGTGGCCGGTGCGAAAGCCGCACTGCAGGTCCTTCTCCGACACATGCACCTGGGTGGTGCCGTCGGTGACGAAGGCGACCTCGCCGCCATAGCCCTGGTTCGTGACGCGCAAGGCGTTCATCGAGGGCTCCGGCGCCATGTCGAGCACGCTGCGGTAGAACTCGTCCATGGCGGGCACATTGGTCGTGCAGAGGTTGAGGTGGTGCAGCTTGAGCTTCACGGGCTTCCGCTCCTTCCGGCTGGGACCGATCAGTCCGACAACGTCCTGCCGGCACGGCGCAGCTCGGAAAAATTGTCGCGCAGGTGCAGGGCGGCGCGCAGGGCGAGCGCGCAGATCGTGTTGGTCGGGTTGACCACGCCGCCCGTGGCCAAGGCACTGCCGTCGACGATGTAGAGGTTGGGCACGTCCCACGCCTGGTGCCACTTGTTGATCACCGATGTCTCCGCATCGCCGCCCATCCGCGCGGTGCCGAGCAGGTGCCAGGCCGGCGTCTGGTAGACGCCATCTTCCGACATGTAGTCGTGCAGGCGGTAATCGAAGGCATCGGCGGCCTTGCGCGATGTCCTCGAGCCGCTCGAGCCCGAAGCGCATCAGGCGCAGGTCGTTCTCGTGCGGCGCATACGTGATCTTGGGCGCCGGCAGGCCGTCCGCGTCCTTCTCGGTCTCGGACAGGGTGACGCGATTGCTCGCCTGCGGCAGGTCGTCGCCGATCGCGAACACGGCGCAGCCATGGCCGAAGTGGCGGCGGAACCAGTCGTGGTGGCCCTCGCCCCAGGGGGCGGAGGCAGGCGTGACGAAGCCGATCGACTGGCCGCCGGCGTGCCCGGCGGTCGCACAATTGAAGTTGAAGCCGTTGACGAAGCCACGCGAAGAATCGGTCTCGGCGAACTCCTGGCTGATCAGGGCGCCGATGAAGCCCATGTGCGAATGCAGCGGCTCCTCGACCCAGAGCTCGCAGGCGACGAGCGTATGGTGCATGAGGTTGCGGCCGACCTGGTCGGAGCCGTTGGCGAGGTTGTCGGACATCAGCAGCAGGCGCGGCGTGCCGACGCCGTTGGCGGCGAGGACCACCACGTCGGCCGCCTGGAAGTGGCGCGCCCCGGTGCGCCGGTCGACGTAGACCGCCCCGGTGAGGCGGCCGTCCTTGCCGCGCTCGAGGCGCTCGACGCGGGCCAGCGGGCGCAGGTCGACGCCCGCCTCCAGCGCCTTCGGCCAGACCGAGAGCGAGAACTTGCTCATCGAGCCGCGCGCGCAGCCGGCAACGCAGCCCGCGCAGCCGTTGCAGGCGGGGCGGCCGTCATAATCCTCCGAGACGACGCCCGCCGGGATCGGCCACCAGTGCCAGCCGAGCCGGTCGAACGCGCCAGCCAGCCTGCGGCCGACCGGGCGCAGCGGCAAAGGCGGCGTCGGGTAGCCATCGTGCGGCGGCATCGCCGGGTTGCCGGCGAGCCCGCTCACGCCGACGATCCGGTCGACGCGATCGTAATAGGGTGCGAGGTCCTCGTAGGTGATCGGCCAGTCGGGTGCGAGGCCGTGCTCGACGCCCTTGCGGAAGTCGGATGGCCGATAGCGCGGCCAGAGTGCCGTGTAGACGTTGGTCGAGCCGCCGACCGCGTTCCACATCAGGATGTTGGAGCTCGTGCTCTCGACCGGATAGTCGTCGCGGCCGTGGCGGATATTGTTGTTCGGATGCCAGCGCTGCTGCCGCTGCCATTCCCAGTCGGCGCTGAAGTGCGGGTGATCGTCGGGCGCGGTCCAGCCGCCCTGCTCGAGGCAGACCACGTCGAGGCCCGCCTGGCCCAGCACCATGCTCGCGAGCGCGCCGCTGGCGCCCGAGCCGATCACCAGGACGTCGGCCGGCTCAGCCATGGCCGCCCCCCAGAAAATCGAGCTTGGAGAGGTCGACGCGCCGCACCTCCTCGGTGCGCACGAAGGCGCCGCGGCCGTGGCGCGGCGTGTCGCTGGCAGGATCGAACCGGCCGACGTCGTAGCCGATCGGGCAGCGGCGTCGCATGGTAGGTGAAGCCCATGGCGCGGATCGCCTCGTGCACGGCCGGGCTCTCGTAGTAGGACAGGTAGACGATGTTGCGGACCAGCAGGAAGTCGTCCGGACGCTCGCGCTCGATGCGGGTCAGCACCGCGGTGCGGCCGTCGCGATCCAGCCGGGCGAGCGGGCCGCCGGCCGCGGCCAGGGCCTCGATGAGGGCATGCACCGCTCCGTCACCGCGCATCAGGGTCCAGCGGTCGGCGAGCTTGGCCTGCACGCCGACCTCGGAGGCCGGCGGAAACGCCTCGTCGCCCGGCACCAGCACGTCGACCAGCGCCGCGAGCTCCGCCGCCAGCGCCTTCGCCCTCGCCCTCTCATGAGCCCAGCACCTCGCTCATCTTGACGGCGCGGCCCTCGTTCAGGGACTTCACCGTCGCCTCGATCATGGCGGTGGCCATCAGGCCGTCGTGGCCGCTCGCCTCCGGCGCCTTGTCCGCCGCGATGCAGTCGGCGAAGTAGCGGATCGATTCGTAGAAGTGCGCGAACGGCTTGCCGTAGCGGGTGATCGCGTGGCTGCCGAACGGGTGGCGGTAGCGGTCGGTCGAGATCGCGACGCCGGGCTTGCCGTCGAGCTCGATGCAGCCTTTGCTGCCGTAGAGCGTGTACTTGTTGTCGACCACGGTCGGATAGCCGTTCGGGATGATCCAGCAGGTCTCGAAGGTGACGAAGCAGGTCTCGAACTCGACCATCGCCTGGATGGCGTCGTAGGCATCGATGCCGAGGTCGACCAGCACCTCCTTGCGGCCCTTGGCGTAGACCTCCTTGGGCTCCTGCTGCAGGAGCCAGCGCGTGACGTCCATGGTGTGCGGGAACAGGAACCACTCCGGCCCCGAGCCGCCGCCCCAGGAGAGCATCTCGGTCGGCACGTGGATGGTGTCGCTGAGGCGCGCGTAGCCCATCACGGGCGTGCCCAGCTCGCCCGATTCCATGGCGGCCTTGGCGCCCATGTAGTGCGGGTGCCAGCGCAGCTGGAAATCGACCATGAGCTTCACGCCCTTGCGCTCGGCCGCCTCGACGATCGCGCGCGCCTCGGCGACGTCGGTGGTGAGCGGCTTCTCGATCAGCACGTGCTTGCCGGCCTCGATCATGCGCAGCGCCGGGTCTTTGTGGGCATAGTCGGGGGTCGCGATGCTGGCGGCGACGATGTCGCTGTCAGCCAGCTGCTCGATGTCGGTGGTGTGGTCGCAGCCGACCTTGTCGGCCAGCGCCTTCGCGCGCCGCCCGTCCAGGTCGCAGATGCAGACCAGATCGACGAGCGGGTAGGTCGAGAGCGCCATGGCGTGGTTCTCGCCCCAGATCCCGGCGCCGATCACCGCCATCCTGACCCGCTCCATCCATCGCCTCCCTTTGGTGGCGGCTCAGAGCCGCGCTTCGCTCGCCGGATCGAAGAGATGCACGCGCGCCGCGGCGCAGCCGAGGCTGACCCGCTCGCCGATCGCGGGCGCCCGGTCCGGGTCGGCGACCGCCTTGACCGCGCGGCCGCCGACGTCGACGTCGACATAGGAGATCGGCCCGATCGGCTCGACCAGAAAAACCTCGCCCTGGATCGCAAGATCGCGCCCGGCGCCGACCACGAGGTCCATCGGCCGCACGCCCAGGATCGCCCGGCGCAGATCGCCGATGCCGGGCGCCACGTCGCGCGGGATCGAGAGCACGGCATCGCCGATGTCGCACAGCAGCCGGCCGTCCTCGCGCCCGACCTCGACCTCGAAGAAATTCATCGCCGGGCTGCCGATGAACGACGCGACGAACAGGTTGGCCGGCTGGCGGTAGACCTCCATCGGCGGGCCGATCTGCTGCAGCTCGCCATGGCGCATCACCGCGACCCGGTCGGAGAGCACCATCGCCTCTTCCTGGTCGTGGGTCACGAACACCGACGTGATGCCGAGGTCGCGCTGCAGGCGCTTGATCTCGGTGCGGGTCCGCACGCGCAGGCCGGCATCGAGGTTGGAGAGCGGCTCGTCCATCAGGAACACGGCGGGATTGCGCACCACGGCGCGGCCGACCGCGACGCGCTGGCGCTGGCCGCCGGAAAGCTCGGCCGGCCGGCGCTCGAGCAGCGGCCCGAGCCCCAGCATCTCGGCCGCGGTCGCGACCTGACGGCCGATCGTCGCCGCATCGATGCGCTGCTGTTTCAGGCCAAAGCTCATGTTGTCGCGCACGCTCATGTGCGGGTAGAGCGCGTAGTCCTGGAACACCATCGCGACGTTGCGCTCGTGCGGCTCGAAGTCGGTGACCGCCTTGCTGTCGAACATGATCTCGCCATCGGTCGGCCGCTCGAGCCCGGCGATGCAGTTGAGCGCCGTGCTCTTGCCGCAGCCGGACGGACCCAGCAGCGTCAGGAACTCGCCGTCCTCGACATGCAGGTCGAGCCGGTCGACCGCCTTGACGTCGCCAAAGGCCTTGGTCAGCTGCTTGAGGGTCACGCTCGCCATCTGCGGTCTCCACCTAGCCCTTGAGCGAGCCCGAGAGCATGCCGCGCACCAGATAGCGCTGGAAGGCGAGCGTGATCACCACCGGCGGGATCACCGCCAGCACGCTCGCTGCGAACATCGGCCCGTAGTCGTAGAAGCGGAGCTGGACCAGGAAGCCCGCGATGATCACGGGGATGGTCTGGGCGTTCGGCGTGCCGGTCAGGATCAGCGCGAAGATGAACTCGTTCCAGCTCACCAGGAAGCAGAAGATGCCGGCGGCGACGATGCCGGGCCGCGCCACCGGCATGATGATCTTGCGGATCGCCTGCAGCCGCGTGCAGCCGTCGACCAGGGCCGCCTTCTCGAGATTGGGCGGCATGCCCTCGAAGTAGCCCTTCATGATCCAGGTCGAGAGCGGCAGGATCAGGCTGCAATAGGCGATCACGAGCGCGGTGCGGGTGTCGATCAGGTCGAGCGTGCGGAACACGATGAAGAACGGCAGGATCAGGGCGAGGCTCGGCGTCATGCGGGTCATCATCAGCGCCCACAGCGAGCCGCTCATCAGGCGGCTCCTGTCGTGGCGGGCATACGCGTAGCCGGCGAGCGAGCCCAGCACGAGGTTGACCGCGGTGACGCAGGTGGCGACCACCAGGCTGTTCCAGATCGCGTAGGGCACGCGGGTCGCCTGGATGCTCGACTGGCCGTCCTCGACGCCGCCCGGGAACAGCACGAAGCGGTAGTTCTCGAGCGTCAGGCCGGCGGGGACGACGGTCGGCGGCGTGCGCACCAGATCGGCCGAGCTGGAGAGGCTCATCAGCACCAGCCACAGGAACGGCCCGAACGACCAGGCGAAGATCAGCACGGCGGCGATGGCGAGGCCGGTGCCGGCGACGATCCGCCGGGCCCGGCCGCGCAGGATCACGCGGCGCTTGAGCGCGGGCAGGCGCTCGAGCCGGGTCTTCAGGGCCGCGCCGGGCTTGGCCACGGCCGCCATCAGCGAGCCCGCGAGGCCCTCGTCCTCCTTCGCCTCGCCGTCCGAGAATGCTGCGGCGAGCGTCGGGGCTGCGGCCGACCGTCGGGATGAACAGCTTGAGGTAGAGCCAGGCCAGCACCAGGCAGAGCACCGTCAGCACGTAGAGGATCGCAGCGCCCTCGCCGAACCTGAAGAACTGGAAGGCGTACGCGTAGCCCATCCACGAGAACACGGTGGTAGCGCTGCCCGGGCCGCCGCGGGTCATGATCCAGAACAGATCGAACGCCATGATCGCGTTGATCGTGGTCAGGATCATGATCAGCAGCAGCATCGGCCGCAGCCAGGGCACGGTGATCTTGAAGAAGCGCTGGATCGGCCCGGCGCCGTCGATCCTGGCGGCGTGATGCAGGTTGTCCGGCATCGACTGCAGGCCGGCCAGGATCAGGAGCGAGGCGAGCGGCGCGTGGTTCCAGATGTGGACCAGCGCCACCAGGTTGAAGGCGGTGTCGCCGTCGCCCAGCCAGTGGATCGGCCGGCTGATCAGGCCGAGGTCGTACAGGATCGCGTTGAGCGTGCCGTACTCGCCATTGAACATCCAGCCCCACAGCACGCCGACCGCGACCGGCGCCATGGCCCAGGGGATCAGCACGATGCTGCGCAAAAAATCGCGGCCCGGGAAGCGCGCGTTCAGGACCAGCGCCATCGCCATGCCGAGGACCAGGCCGCCGATCACCGTGACCGCGGCGAAGTACGCGGTGCGGCCGAAGGCCGCGATGAACTCCGGATCGGGCAGGATGTCGACGTAGTTCTGCAGCCCGACGAAGATCCACTGCTGGGTCAGCATGTTGATGCGATGCAGGCTCAGCGCCAGCGAGTAGACCAGCGGGATGCCGATCACCACGAACACGACCAGAAGGGTCGGCAAGGTGAGCAGGAAGGGCAGGCGGATCGAGGGCCGGTCGCGCCGGCGCGACGCCTGCTGCCGCCAGGGAAGCACCAGCGATAACGGTCTGCTCATGGGTGCCCGGTCTCCAAGCCGCGCAAGACGTCACCCAATTCGAGGCGGGGGCCGGCGGCGCGGGGTGCCGCCGGCCCCCTTGCCGGCAAAGCTCCCGGCAAAGCTCAGAGCGTCACTCCGGATAGAGGCCCTTCAGCTCGACCGCCTTGGCGTGCAGCTTGTCGACGATCTCGTCGGTCGACTGCTCGCCGCGGATGTAGTCCTGCACCTCGCCCATCATGTACCAGTCCCACTCCGGGAACCACATGGTCTTGGCGACGTCGCGGGTGGTGGCGGTCTCGAGCTGCTCGGTCGCGACCTTCAGGTCCTTCCACTGCGAGAAGGCTTCCTGGACCTCGGGGCTCTCGATCACCTCCTTGTGCGGCGTGCCGAGGCCGAAATCGAGCGCCCAGCGGGTCGCGACATGGTACTTGCCGTCCTTGGCCTTGCCGCCGAAGAACTGCATCAGGTCCCAGACGCGCTGCTCGTCGACCGGATCGGCGCCCATCTGGTAGACCGCGGTCCAGATGAAGGTCGAGCGGGTGGCGCCGGGCATGATGGCGTTGATGCAGGCGCCGGCGATCTGCGACATGTCCGGCGTGTTGAACACCTTCTGGTCGTACTCGTGCACCACCATGTAGGTGTGCTGGCCGGTCGCGAAGTTGGGCACGGCCTCGCCCTGCAGCGTCATGATGTCGGGGACGACCAGCTCCTCCTCGTACAGCTGCCGGTGCATCTCCAGCACCTTGCGGAAGGCGTCGTCGAACGCCGGGTCGTCGTTGTCGTCGAAGACCTTGGCGCCTTCGGAGTACCAGATCGAGAACAGGCTCCACGACAGCGTCGGCCACTGCCGCGACCAGGCCGAGATGTAGGGGTACTCGGAGACCCCGTCGGTCTTCAGCTTGCGGCACTGCTCGATCAGCTCCTCCCAGGTCGCGGGCGGCTCGATGCCGGCCGCATCGAGATGCTTCTCGTTGCAGACGAAGGAGTTGAAGCCGGTGTAGTAGGGCAGGCCGCCGAGCCCGCCGTCCGGCAGCGCCATGTTGCGGACGTTGACCTCGTACATCCCGGCCTTGATCGCATCGAGGCCCGGCAGGCCCTCGAGCGAGCGGCTCCAGCCGGCGCGGTTCCAGCGGACGATCCGGTCCTCCTCGGAATACATCATGTCGATGTGCTGGCCGGCGATCAGCTTGGTCTCGGCCACGGCATGGTACTCGCCCGGCACCAGCTCGTACTCGACGTTCTCGTCGTAGAGGCCGGCGAACGTCTCGACGTTCTCGGCGACGATCTGCGGGTTGTACTGCCAGCCGATGAAATGCATCGGATCCGAAGGCGCTGCGAGCGCGCGCCGGGCGGTGCCGGGCAGGGCCAGCGCCGCGGCCGCGGCCACGCCGCCCTGCAGCACCTGGCGGCGGCGCATCAGATAGTCGTCGAGACGTAGCCTGCGATCAGTGCTCATGCTGTCCTCCCCTGTCCTGCACCCTTGCGCGACGCAACCGACCTCCGGCCGGGATCGGGCCCGGGCCGAGAAGATCGAAATGTCTGGGTGCGCGAATGCTTGGCGCATCCAAGCTACGCCCTCACGCGGGTTGATGCAAATCCAATGCCGGTTTGACTCAGCTCAATTTGCTCCATCGGAGGTCGGCCACCTCGCGCTCTGCGCGCCGTCGCCGTCGTTCGCCTGACTTCCCCTGCGGGAACGGCGACGACACCCGTTCAGGCCGCCGCGGTGAGGACGGAACCAATCAGCACGCGCCTCGTTGCCCGCCATGCTATTTATCAGCGGGAGAAGACAGATGGCGACCAACTACGAAGGGCGTGGCGAGTATGTCGGCGCCACGCCAGCGAGGACGCACCGATTCGATCGCGAGCATCCCGACCGGGTGATCCGACGCATCTCGCCCTGGGCGGTGTTGGCAGGCGCCATCGTCGGCGTCGTGGTGCTCTTCCTTCTCAGCCTCTTCGGCGTGGGGGTGGGCCTTGCCACCATTGATCCCGCGCCGGGCGGGAGCGGTACGCCAGGGACGCAATCGCTTGGCATCGGCTCCGCGATCTGGGGGGTTATCAGCTTCCTGGTCGCGCTGGCCGCCGGCGGCTGGATCGCCGGCCGGCTCGCGGGCGATCCGAAGAAGCTCGATGGCATGCTTCACGGCGTGGTGACGTGGGCGCTCACGACCCTGCTTCTCATGTGGCTCACGGCGACGGCGGTCAGCGGCATCATCGGCGGCGCCTTCTCCCTGGCCGGCACCGTCGCCTCGACCACGGCGCAGGGCGCCCAGTCGGCGGCGAGCGGCCAGAGCGGCGGCGCGATCACGGACATGCTTCAGCAGGCGGTTCCCTGGGAGCAGATCCAGGAACGCGTCGAGCAGGCGCTGCCGGGGGACATCGAGGTCGATCGGGAGACCCTGATGGCCGCGTTCCGCCAGTTCATGGCCGGTGGCGGTGACCGGCAGGCGGTGATGGACGTGCTGACGACCCAGGGCGGCATGAGCCAGCAGGAGGCGGAGAGCACGCTGCAAAACCTGGAGGCCGAGTACGAGCAGGCCATGCAGGAGGCGCAGCAGCAGGCTGCGCAGGCAGCCGAAGCCGCGGCGGGGGCCGTCTCATCGGCAGCGCTCTGGTCGTTTATCGCGCTGCTCATCGGCGGAATTGCTGCGGCGGCCGGAGGCTGGCTCGGCGCGCCTAGAGACGAGCTCGCAGCCGGGGCCGAGATCCGCTAGCCCCGCGCTCACCGCACGGCCGGAACGCGCCCGCACCGGCCGCGCGGCGACGCCGCTCTGCGCCAGATCTCCCGCTCTCGGCGCGGGCACGGCTTTCCCTGACCAAGCTGCACCGTCGCGCTATGCTCGCCGCGGACACCTCGGGGGGAGCCTGGATGCGAACCGTGATCATCACTGGTGCTGCCGGCGCGATCGGCCGGGCGCTGATCGGGCTTCTGGCCGAGGGGCCGTATCGGCTGGGCCTGATCGACGTGCCCGGAGCGCCGCTTGCGGAGGCGGCCGCGATCGCCGGGGTCGAGACGGCGATGCACGAGAGCCTGCTCGAGAGCCACGCGGCGTGCGCGCAGGCCGTGGCCGCCTGCGGCGATGCGATCTACGGCCTCGTGCATCTGGCCGGGGTGTATCAGCCCGACCCGGATCTGGCGCAAAGCGAGGGTGTCTGGCAGCGCGCGATCGAGCACAACCTTTCCAACGCCTACCACATGGTGGGCGCGCTCGAGGAGCGGCTGGACGCGAGCGCGCCGGGCCGGATGATCTTCATGTCGTCGGCCGCCTTCACGCGCGGCTCGATGGGCCATGTCGCCTACTCGGCCGCCAAGGGCGGCGTGGTCGGCATGGTGCGCGCGCTCTCGCGCCGCTATGGCCGCCGGGTGCTGGTCAACGCGCTGGCGCCGGGCATCATCGACAGCCCCATGCCGCGCCACATCATCGCCGCGCGCGGCCCGGAGCTGCTGGCCGAAATCCCGCTCGGCCGCTTCGGCCAGCCGCGCGAGGTCGCCACCGTCATCCGCTTCCTGCTCTCGGACGAGGCCAGCTACATCACCGGGCAGGTGATCAACGTCGACGGCGGCATGGTCAACGGCTGAGCGCGTTTTCCCCAGGCATTTCCCCCGGCATTTCCATTGACAGCGCGTGCTTTTCTCGGGTTGTCTCTGCATGCTCTGGGGTAGAACGCCTGCGATGCGGATGGCAAAGGAACGTCGATGCGACTTGTGGTGCTGCTTGGTCTTGCTCTGTGGCTCGCCGGATGCGCGGTGCGGCACGAGAGCCCGGACGGCATCACGATCGAGCACGATGCCTACCAGCCGGAGCTAGCGGCGGTCGAGGCGCGCGAGCATTGCTCGCAGTACGGCAAGAAGGCGGTGCTGGTGGGGACCTCGCCGGCGGCGCCCTCGGCCTCGCTCCTCTACCTCAACTCCAGCCTCAGCATGTACGACTGCGTGCCCGAGTGATCGCGCGCGCCGCGAACCACCGCAGCAGCTCGGGAAACCCCGAATGAGAGCCAGATCGATCCTGTTCGCCTGTGCCGTGGCCATGGTCCTGACGCTGCGGCCGGCGGCCGCGGGGCTGCTGGAAGGCGTCCCGGATGCCATCGTCTGCGACTTCGAGAGCGGCAAGCTGGTGGTCTATGCCGCGCGGCGGATGGCAGACGGCAGCACGCTGTACGAATCGTTGGAGCGCGAGTTCATGACCGTCATCACGATCGATGCGCAGGGCATCCTGCACTGGGAGAACCGTCCCGGTTGCGACGGCAAGAGCGTCGATCAGCTGCGCGAAGAGGGCAAAGCGTTCGACTTCTCCGGCTGACCGTCCGATCGCGACCGCGAGACGGGCCATGGACGCGCGCGGGATTCTGGTCAGCTGCTGCCTTGCGGCGAGCCTGGCGCTCGGCGCCTGCAGCAGCGCGATCGTGCCCCAGCCGATCGAGGGCCCGCCGCCGGCCTACGACTACACCATCGTCGATCCGGTGGCGGCGACCGTCGCCGGCACGCCGCCGGGCCAGGCGGCCGTGGTGCCGGAAGAGATCAACAACGACCAGTTGACGCTCACCGTCTTTCCCGACCGCGAAGTTCCCGAGATCTTCTGGTATGCCGACCAGCTGCAGTTCTCCCTGGTCTATCAGGTCGGGCCGGCGCCGTTGATCTTTCTGGTCCCCGGTACCGGCGCCGGTGCCGAGTTGATCAAGAGCCAATACCTGCAAAGGGCCTTGTTTCAAGGCGGCTACCACGTCATCTCGCTGGCATCGCCCGCCGAGCCCGAGTTCGTCGTCGCCGCCTCGAGCACCGGCATTGCCGGCCGTCCCCAGGACGACGCCCGCGATCTCTATCGGGTGATGCAGCTGGCCTACGAGCAGGTGAAGGACCGCATCCAGGTCGAGGCCTTTCATCTCCTCGGCTACAGCATGGGCGCGTGGAACGCCGCCTTCGTCGCCCATCTGGATGCGCAGGAGAAGGTCCTGGACTTCGACAAGGTCCTGCTGATCAATCCGCCGGTCAGCCTCTACACCTCCGCCCAGATCCTGGACAAGATGCTCGACGACAACATCCCCGGAGGCAGCGGCAACATCGGCGTTTTGCTTGGCGGATTGATCAATCAATTTGCGGGATACTATCAGCAGAGCGACGACCTCAACTTCAGCAGCGACTATCTCCTGTACAACCTCTATACGCGCCTGCAGCCCTCGCAGGCGGAGCTGGAAGCGCTGATCGGCCTGGCCTTCCGGTTCACATCGGCGAATCTCACCTTCACCTCCGATGTCATGACCAATTCCGGCCTGATCGTGCCCAAGAACCTGGAGCTTGGCCCGGCGAGCTCGCTCACCGAGTATTTCGAGACCAGCATCAGGATGACCTTCATCAACTACTTCGATGATCTTTATTATCCGTACTTCAAGGAGAAGGATCCGACGATCACCAGACAGGACCTGATCGACGAGGCGAGCCTGGAAAGCATTCGCGATTTTCTCGCGCACGCGGAGCATGTCGGGCTGATGAGCAATGAGGACGACATCATCCTGGCACCTGGCCAGATCGAGTTCCTGCAGGAGCTGTTCGGGCCGCGGGCGCAGGTCTGGCCCACGGGCGGACACATGGGCAATCTCGGCAGCCGTGCCGTGACCGGCTATGTCGTCGACTACTTCAGGCGTTGAGCAGGCGATGATGGCGATCGGTCGAAAGCTCGTCGTCCTGGCCTTGCTGGCCGCAGCGCTCGCCGGCTGCGGCTCGACCGCCAAGGGCCCGATCGAGCCGGCCCGGATCACGCTCGCCGACGTAGCACCCCCGAACGAGGTCTATCCGCTGGTGGTGTACGATCCGCTCGGGCCGATCAACCGGTCCATCTACACCTTCAATGCCGGCTTCGATCGCTATGTGCTCTTGCCTGTGGTCAGGGCCTACGTCGATGTGACCCCGGAGTTCGTGCGCAACCGCGTCTCCGATTTCTTCGTCAACATCGACGAGTTCCGCAACTTCACCAATTCGGTGCTGCAGCTCAAGCCGGAGAGCGCCGGGCGCGCCGTGCTGCGCTTCGTGATCAACGTCATGTTCGGCTTCGGCGGGCTCTACGACATCGCCTTGGCCAGGGGCATCCCTCCGGAGCCGGAGGACTTCGGCGAGACGCTCGGCCATTGGGGCGCGGGCCCCGGCCCCTATCTGGTGATCCCGGTGCTCGGCCCGTCCAATCTGCGCGACGGCACCGGGCTCGCGGTCGACGGGCTCGCCTTCTACTATGCGCTGCCGGCCGAGGTGACCAGCTCGATCGCCTACTATGCCCTGATGTACGGGCTGCGGCCGATCGATCTGCGCTATCGCACCCCGTTCCAATACTACAGCACCGGCTCGCCGTTCGAGTACGACCTGATCCGGTTCCTGTATACCGAGAAGCGTAAGCTCGACATCGAGAAGTAGGCCGGCACGAGCGCCGGCCCGACCTTGTCCGCCGGTGCACGCGGTACGATATTCGCCTCAACTCCGACGAGAGAGATGATGCCGCCGTGCTGAGCCGCGCCGACCTCGCAGAGCTCGACCGGGCCGACCCGCTGGCCGGCTGGCGGGCCCGCTTCGCGCTGCCGGCCGGCGTCGTCTACCTGGACGGCAACTCGCTCGGCGCGCTGCCCGAGGCGACCGCCGCGACGATCGAGGATCTCGTCCGCCGGCAATGGGGCGAGGATCTGATCACGAGCTGGACGCGGCACGGCTGGGTCGACCTGCCGCGTCGGGTCGGGGCCGGCATCGCGCGCCTGGTCGGCGCCGGGCCGGGCGAGGTGCTGGTCGCCGATTCGATCTCGGTCAACCTCGTGAAGCTGATCGCGGCGGCCCTGCAGCTGCGCCCCGGCAGGACCGTCGTGCTCTCGGAGCAGACCAACTTCCCGACCGATCTCTACGTCGTGCAGGGCCTGCGCGATCTGCTCGGCGATCGGCTCGAGCTGCGGCTGGTGGAGCGCGACGCGCTCGCGGCAGCACTCGACGAGCGGACGGCCGTGCTGATGCTGAGCCATGTCGACTATCGCAGCGGCGAGGTGCACGACATCGCCGGGCTCACCGCCGCGGCGCACGCGGCCGGCGCCCTGGCGCTCTTCGACCTCGCGCACAGCGCCGGCGTCATGCCGCTGGCGCTCGCGCGCGATCGCGTCGATCTGGCGGTCGGCTGCGGCTACAAGTATCTGAGCGGCGGGCCAGGGGCGCCTGCCTTCCTGTTCGTCGCCGAGCGCTGGCAGGAGGCCGCCCGGCAGCCGCTCAGCGGCTGGTTCGGCCACCGCGATCCGTTCGCCTTCGAGCCCAACTATCGGCCGGCGGCGGGGATCGACCGGTTCCAGGCCGGCACGCCGCCGGTCCTGAGCCTGAAAGCCCTGGAGGTCGGGGTCGATCTGCTTTGCGAGGTCGATCTGGCGGCGCTGCAGGCGAAGTCGCGCCAGCTCGGCGACGCCTTCATCCGCCTGGTCGAGGAGCGCTGCGCCGGGTTTGGCCTGACCCTGGCGAGCCCGCGCGAGCCGGAGCGGCGCGGCGCCCAGGTCGCGTTCCGTCATGCCGCGGGCTATGCGGTCATGCAGGCGCTGATCGCGCGCGGCGTGATCGGCGACTTCCGCGCGCCCGACCTGATCCGCTTCGGCTTTGCCCCCCTCTACGTGCGCTTCGTCGACCTGTGGGATGCGGTCGAGATCCTGCGCCAGGTGTTGGGGGAGCGCGCCTGGGATCGTCCCGAATTCAAGCAGCGGGCCAGCGTCACATGAGCGAGCGCGATCCGCCTGTTGAGGGCGAGCCGGGCGTCAGGACCGACCTCGCCGGTCAGCTCGACTATGGCGGCTATCTGGCGCTCGACCGGCTGTTGACCAGCCAGCGGCCGGTATCCTCGAGCCACGACGAGCTGCTGTTCATCGTGATCCACCAGACCACCGAGCTGTGGCTCAAGGTGATGGTGCACGAGCTGCGCGCCGCGCGGCGGATGATCGCCACCGACAGCCTGCGCTCGTCGTTCAAGATGCTGGCCCGGGTATCGCGCATCCAGGCGCAGCTGATCCAGTCGTGGGACGTCCTCTCCACCCTGACGCCGGCCGACTATCTCGCCTTCCGCGATCGTCTCGGGCCGGCCTCGGGCCTGCAGTCGCACCAGTACCGGCTGCTGGAATGCCTTTTGGGGCACAAGCGGCCCGAGATGCTCGCGGTATTCCGCCATCACCCCGACATCCAGGCGGAGGTGGCGGCCGAGCTCGACACGCCGAGCCTCTACGACGAGGCCATCCGGCTGCTGGCGAGGCGCGGGCTCGCGATCGCCCTGGACCATCTCGAGCGCGACTGGCGGCAGCCCTACCTTGCGGATGCTGGCGTACGCGCCGCCTGGACGCAGGTCTACCGCGACCCGGCGGCCTACTGGGACCTCTACGAGCTGGCCGAGGAGCTGATCGATCTCGAGGACTGGTCGCGGCAGTGGCGCTTTCGCCACGTCACCACGGTCGAGCGGATCATCGGCCGCAAGACCGGCACCGGCGGCAGCTCAGGCGTCGACTACCTGCGGCGAAGCGTGGAGGTGTGCTACTTCCCGGAACTCTGGCAGCTGCGCACCGACCTCTGAGCGAGCTCGCGCGCGAGCTCAGGTGGCATCCTTCTCGGTCGTCGCGGTCTGCTCCGGCGTCGGCGCAATGACCGGCATGGTGAGCTGCTGCTGCACCGTCTCCGCGGTCGCGAACAGCTGCTCGCGATCCATCGAGCCGATCAGGGCGTAGGCGAACGGGCCCTCGATCCAGTAGACCAGGCCCACCTCGTCCTCGGTCGCATAGCTGACCGATCGCTCCGGCTGGGAGGGGCTGGACGAGGACGTCCAGCGGCCACGGATGTACAGCGTGATCCGCTGCGCACCCGGGTCCTCGTACATCAGCTGCGCGGCAGGCTCGCTCCCGGCCGGCAGCAGGCGGCCGCCGACCAGCGTGAAGCCGAGATCCTGAAGCTTCGGCACATGCACCGGGGCGCCCAGCCGCTCGGACAGCCAGAGCAGCATCTTCTCTTCCTGGTCGGCGCCGAACTCGACCGGATGGCGGACGTCCGGGGCATAGACCAGATGAGCGCTGGTGGCTTGCCTCGCGAAGCTCATCGCCGGGGTCTCGACCTCGGGCAGCACGACGCGGCTGCTGTGCAGCCCCCAGCCGCCCGCGGCGCTCGCTGCCAGCAAGGCCGCCAGGCCCACGAGCCGCGGCGTCAGGCCGAAGACGCCAAAGCCGAACCAGCGCTGCAGACGATCGCGCCAGGATGCGCGGCCGCGGTAATGGTCGACCCGCAGCCGCACCGGCAGAGGCTCATAGAACAACTTCGTCGTACAGGCTGTGCAGCCCCTCGCTGAGCGTCCGGTAGTCGCTCATGCGCGACGACTCATCGGGAAGCGCCGCGAGATAGGCCATGACCGCCCGGCAACGCTCGGGCGGCAGCTGACCGTCCACGAAAGCCTGGAAATCGTCCTCGTCGATCGATGTCTGGCGTGTCGTCATGGTTACATTTGCCGTCTGTTGTCCTGGGCGGCAGCGGTGGCCGGAGGACCGTACGCCATCAGGCGCCTCAAGCTCTCGCGGCCCCGGTGCAGCCGGGACATGACTGTGCCAACGGGAATTTCTAGTACGGCGGCGACGCTCTTGTAGTTCATGCCTTCGAGGCCAACCAACAGCACGACCTGGCGTTGCGGCTCCGGCAACAGCTGGAGTGCCCGCGCCAGATCGCGGATTGCCAGGCTTTGCTCCTGGGTCGCTGGGGTTGCCATCTCCGGCTGATCGTCGACCAACTCCTGATATTCAGCGCGCGCATAGCGCTGCCGCTGATTGTTCACATGAATGTTGTGCAGGATCGTAAACATCCAGGCGCGGATATCAGTCCCTGGTTGCCACAGGTGGCTTCGCGACAAGCCGCGCAAGAGGGCTTCCTGGACGAGATCGTCGGAACGCACCGGGTCGCCGAGCAGAGCCCTGGCGTAACGTCGCAGCCGCGGAATCTGCTCCGCGATCATGCGGTCGGTTTCGGATACGCCGTTGCCGCCGGCCTTGTCTTGCGACCCTGTCACGACCTCCCGCTCCATCCTTCCTGTGTCGGTCCGGCGCATGCCAGCCTACACGCACACCAACATACGGTCGGTGCCCATTATTCCCGATTCCGGGCCGTCCAAGCCTGTCCATCGTGACGGCCCGTTGCAATTGGGCAGATGCTGTGGCGCCAAAGCCACAAATGCGCAAATCTAGGGGGTGGCTGCGGCGGTCTCGAGGCGCGCCAGCAGCGCCTGGTGCAGGGACTCGGTACCGGCCACCGCGAGCCCCGCGTGCCGCGGCGTCTCCTGGTTGAGCATGATGGCCCGGCCGGCCGCGTCGGTGAGACGGCCGCCGGCCTCGCTGACCAGCAGTTGGGCCGCGGCGATGTCCCAGTCGTGGCTGGCGCGCAGCGATACCAGGCCGTCGAACCGGCCGGCGGCGATCAGGGCGAGCTTGTAGGCAAGCGAGCCGATGGTCGTGAAGTCCGCCTCGGGAATTGTGTCCGGCCAGTGCCGCCGCTTCATCTCGGTCCGGCTGGAAAGCAGCGCGGCGCCGGCGAGATCGGTGCGGCTGCTGACGCGAAGCCGCGACCCGTTCAGCCATGCGCCGCCGCCGCGGCTGGCCTCGAAGCGCTCAGCCGTGGCCGGGTTGAGGACCACGCCCAGCAGCGGCTCGCCGCGCTCGACCAGGGCGACGCTGACCGCGAACTGCGGCACCCCGTCGGCGAACGCCCGCGTGCCGTCGATCGGATCGACCACCCAGGTCCGGGCGCAGCGTGTCCGGGAGCGATCGTCGACGCGCTCCTCGGACAGCCAGCCGTAGTCCGGGCGGGCGCCGCGCAGCATGTCGTGGAGCAGGGCGTCGACCTCCAGGTCGGCGTCGGTCACCACCTGGCCCGGCCCCTTGTACCAGCTCCTGCGGCCGGCGCCGAAGTGGCTGTGCGCGAGCGCGCCGGCTGCGAGCGCCGCCTCCCGGGTAAGGTCCAGGTCGGCCCTGAGGTCCAGGACGGTCACTGTCCCGCCACGGTCATGCCCTCGATCCGCAGCGTCGGGGCGTCGATGCCGTAGCGGAACGACAGGTCGCTTGCCGGCGTCAGCGCCAGGAACATGCCCTGCAGGGTGCCGGCGATCGTGACCTCGCTGACCGGCGAGGCGATCTCGCCGTTCTCGATCCAAAAGCCCGCGGCACCCCGGCTGTAGTCGCCGGTCACGTAGTTGATGCCCATGCCCATCATCTCGGTCACGTAGAAGCCGCTCTGGATGTCGCGGATCAGATCCTGCGGGCTGATCGTGCCGGGCTCGATATGGACATTGGCAGGCGCGGGCGAGGGCGCCGACGAGACGCCGCGCACCGCATGCCCGGTCGGTTGCAGGCCGAGCTGGCGCGCCGAGGCGCAATCCAGCAGCCAGGTGGTCAGCACGCCGCGGTCGATCAGCCGGCGCGGCTGCGCGGCGATGCCCTCGGCGTCGAACGCGCGCGAGCGCAGGCCGCGCTCGCGCAGCGGATCCTCGACGATCGAGATGGCCTCGGCGAAGATGCGCTCGCCCATGCTGTCCTTGAGGAAGGTCGTGCCGCGCGCGACCGCGGGGCCGCTGATCGCGCTCACCAGATGCCGGACGATGCTGCCGGCGACCCGTGGCTCGAACACCACGGGCACCGCCTGGCTGCGCACCTTGCGCGGGTTGAGGCGCCGCACGGTGCGCTCCGCCGCCTGGCGGCCGAGGGTGGCCGGGTCCGGCAGGTCGGCGGCGCGGATCACGGTGGCGAACTCGTAGTCGCGCTCCATCGCACCGTTGGCGCCGGCGATCACGGCGGCGCTAAGGCCATGGCTCGAGCGCGCGATCGAGCCGACGAAGCCGTTGGTCGCCGCCAGCGTCGTGCGGCTGCGCGACCAGTCGGCCTCGGCGCCCTCGGAATTGGTGATCTTGGGGTGGGCCAGCGCCGCCTCCTCGGCGGCGCCCGCAAGCTCCGCAAGCGCATCGGCATCCGTCTCGACGCCGTCGTCCTGATCCAGCTCGGGCAGGTTGGTCGCGATCTGCTCGGGCTCGGCAAGGCCGGCATAGCGGTCCTCGGGCACGGCTTTCGCGATCGTCACCGCCTGCAGGGCGAGGCGATCGAGCGCTGCGCCGTCGAGCTCGCCGGTCGAGACGATCGCCTGCCGCCGGCCGACGAACACCCGCAGGCCGAGCTCGTGGCTCTCGGCGCGCTCGACCTTCTCGAGCTTGCCGAGCCGGCGCGTCACCGCGAGCGCGCCGCTCTCGACCAGCATCGCATCGGCGGCATCGGCGCCGGCTTTCCTGGCGCGTTGCAGAAGGTCTCCGAGCAGGTCGGACGGCGCATGGTCCATAAGCGATCTCGCTGTGTGCGTTGGCCCTTGATGTCGCTGTCTATATAGGTGCGCGATGCCGCGGTGGCATCCTGAGATCGGCTAGCGCGCGACGCCACGAACCTTGCGCGGCGCCGCGCACCAGATGCAGCCGATCGAGACCAGTACGAGGAGCAGCGCCAGCGTAAAGCCGGCGCCATAGCCGCCGGTCTGGTCGTGCAGGAAGCCGGTGCCCCAGGGACCGGCGGCGGCGCCGAGCGTCGATGTGAAGCTCAAGGCGCCATAGATCGTGCCGTAGCGTCGGCCCTGGAACAGGTCGGCCGGAATCGCAGCGTAGGCCGGGGCCAGGCTGTAGCCGAGCAGTCCCTGCGTCGCCACCATCGCATACATCAGCAGCAGGTCCGCCCGGCCCTGGAGTGCCAGCAGCAGCAAGGAGAGCACGAAGCCCAGGCTGCCGATCGTCCAGCCCCACTCGCGGCCGATGCGATCGGACAGCCAGCCGATGCCGATCTGGCCGGCGATGCCGAACAGCGCGACCAGCGCCAGGGCATAGGCTGCGGTGCTGCGGTCGAAGCCGACGTCGATGAGATAGCGTGTCTGGTGCACCAGCACCGCGTACCACGCATAGAGGCCGCAGCAGAAGCCGACGGCCAGCCACCAGAAGCGGGCCGTGCTGGCGGCGCGCCGCAGGGTCCAGTCGATCGCGACCCACGCCGGGTCGACCACCCTGTGCCCCGGCGTGCCGTCGGGAGCAGCCTCGGCAACGGGCGCGCCGTCCGGCAGCAGTCCCAGATCCTGCGGTCGCCGGCGCTGCAGCACGAGGTTGAGCGGTGCTATCGCCAGCACCAGCAGCGCCAGGATCCAGCACGCGTGGCGCCAGCCGCCAGTATCGATCAGCAGCTGCACCCAGGGGAGCAGAAGGATCGAGCCGACGCCGACGCCGGAATAGGCGATGCCGATCGCGAGCCCGCGCCGCCGGCTGAACCAGTTGGGCAGGAAGGCGCCGTGGCCGATGTAGCTCATGGCGACGCTGGTGCCGACCACGAGCACGCCGAGGCTGGCATAGAGCTGCCAGAGCTGGCTGGTCAGCGTGGCCGAGGCGAAGCCGACGCTGACCACCAGCGCGCTCAGCGCGATCACGTAGCGCGGGCCCCAGCGGTCCATCAGAAAGCCGACCAGGGGCGCATAGAGCATCGAGACCAGGAAGCCCACCGAGAAGGCGCCGGCGGTAGCACCCCGCTCCCAGCCGAACTCGTCGAGAATCGGCGGGTACAGCAGCGAGAAGGCAGTGCGGCCGTTGACCCCGATCGCCATCGTCACGAAGGCGACGGCGACGACCACCCAGCCGTAGAAGATCGGCAGGCGAGCGAGCCTCGACGGTCGGTGGCATGCGATCGGTGCGGGCACGGCGGCTCCCCGGCCTCAGCCGGCGCGGCCGGGCGCCACCCCCTATAGCGAGCGCAGAGGCAGCTTGAAAGGGAACGGCCGATGGATGTGCCGTCGCGGCCGGGCTACGTCGTTGGCCGAAGATCCACGATGCGCTTTGCCTTGCCGGGCGAGCGGTCGACCCGGCCGGGCTCGACCACGCGGACCTTGGTCGTGATGCCGATCCGCGACTTGATGTGCTGGCTGAGATCGCGCCTCGCGGCGGCGCGGGTGACCTCGTCGGCCGCATCCGGCCGGGCTTCTGCGATCACCGTCACCTCGTCCAGGCGCTGCTCGCGCCGGACCTCGAGGACGTAGTGCGGTGCCAGCCTCCGATCGGCCAGGATCAGCTCCTCGATCTGGCTCGGGAACAGATTGACGCCGCGCACGATCAGCATGTCGTCCGAGCGTCCCGTGATCTTCTCCATGCGCCGCATCGAGCGGGCCGTGCCCGGCAGCAGGCGCGTGAGATCGCGGGTGCGATAGCGCACGACCGGCATCGCCTCCTTGGTCAGCGAGGTGAGCACCAGCTCGCCGCGCCGGCCGTCCGGCAGCACCTCGCCGGTGACCGGGTCGACCACCTCGGGATAGAAATGATCCTCCCAGACGTGCAGGCCGTCCTTGCTCTCGATGCACTCGCAGGAGACGCCGGGGCCGATCACCTCCGAGAGGCCGTAGATGTCGAGCGCATCGAGGTCGAAGCACGCCTCGATCTCGCCGCGCATCGCCTCGGTCCAGGGCTCGGCGCCAAGAATGCCGACCTTGAGCGAGCAACGCCGGGCATCCAGCTTCTGACGCGCGAACTCGTCGGCGATGGCGAGCAGATAGGACGGCGTCACCATGATGATGTCGGGGCAGAAATCGGCGATCAGCTGGACCTGGCGCTCGGTCATGCCGCCCGACATCGGCACCACCGTGCAGCCGAGCCGCTCCGCCCCGTAATGCGCGCCGAGGCCGCCGGTGAACAGGCCGTAGCCGTAGACGACGTGGACGATGTCGCCGCTCCGGCCGCCGGCGGCGCGGATCGAGCGGGCGCAGACCTCGGCCCAGGTCGCGATGTCCTGCTTCGTGTAGCCCACCACCGTGGGCTTGCCGGTGGTGCCCGACGAGGCGTGGATCCGCGCCACCTGCTGGCGCGGCACGGCGAGCATGCCGAAGGGATAGCTGCGCCGCAGATCGTCCTTGCTCGTGGTCGGGAACTTCGCGAGGTCGGCTGGCGTGCGCAGGTCGTCGGGATGCACGCCGGCGCGGTCGAACGTGCTGCGGTAGTGGGCGACGTGGTCATAGGCGTGGCGCAGGGTCCAGCGCAGCCGCTGCAGCTGCAACGCTGCGATCTCGTCGCGCGATGCGATCTCGATCGGGTCGAGCTCGTGCCGCTCGGGTGGCCGCATCCTCATCGTCTTCCCGCGATTCTCCGCCTGCGCCGGCAAAACCTGGGCGCTCAGGCCTCCGGCTGCACGACCCTGCCGCGGACCTCGTAGGCCTGGCCCCGGAACAGCGCCACGAGCGCGCCACCCTCCAGGCGCACCTCGACATCATAGACGCCCGTGCGGCCGGTGCGACTCTGTTCGCGGGCATTGGCGGTCAGGACGTCGCCCGTGCGCGCCGGCGCGATGTAGCTGATCTGGCAGGCGAGCGCCACGGTCGCCCGGTTGCCGGCATTGCAGGCATAGGCGAAGGCGGTATCGGCGAGCGTGAAGATCAGGCCGCCATGACAGGTGGCGTGGCCGTTCAGCATGTCCTCGCGCACGGCCATGCGGCAGACGGCGCTGCCGGGGCCGATCGCCTCGACGGCGATGCCGAGCGCCTGCGCCGCCCGGTCGCGGCCGTACATCTGCGCGCGCACCGCCTCGGCGGTGGCCTGGTCGTCTGCCCGATCGCCCGGTGGTGCCGGCGGCATCAGCGGCCCTTGAAGGCCGGCTTGCGCTTCTCGAGGAAGGCGGCGACGCCCTCCCTGTAGTCCTCGGTGCGGCCGGCCTCGCGCTGCAGGTCGCGCTCGAGGTCGAGCTGCTCGTCGAGGTCGTTGTCGGCCGAAGCATGCAGCGCGCGCTTGATGAGGCCGAGGCCGCGGGTCGGCTGCGTCGCCAGGTGCGCGGCGACCGCATGCGCCTCGTCCATCAGCCGGTCGTCGTCGACGCAGCGCCAGATCAGGCCCCAGGCCTCGGCCTGCTCGGCCGGCAGCGGCTCGCCCAGCATGGCGAGGCCCATCGCGCGCGCCGGGCCGACCAGCCGCGGCAGCATGAAGGTGCCGCCCGAATCCGGCACGAGGCCGAGCCTGCAGAAGGCCTGGATGAACGTCGCCGACCGCGCCGCCAGCACGATGTCGCAGGCCAGCGCGAGATTGGCGCCAGCACCGGCGGCGACGCCGTTGACGGCGCACAGCACGGGCCGCTCCAGGCGCTGGATACGGCGGATCAGCGGGTTGTACAGGCGCTCGAGCGTGACCCCGAGATCGAGCGTCGCATCGCCCGTCTGCCGCTCGGAGAGATCCTGGCCGGCGCAGAACGCGCGCCCTGCGCCGGTCAGCAGCACGGCCCGGATCGCCCGGTCGAGCTCGATCCGGTCGAGCGCCTGGGCGAGCTGCGCATGCATCGCCTCGTCGAAGGCGTTGAGACGATCCGGTCGGTGCAAGGTGACCGTCGCGACGCGGTCGGCGATCTCCAGGAGAATCGAGGGCTCTGTCACGGCTTTCACCCTGGGCAGAGGATATGTGCCGGCATGATCGCACCAACTGGGTATAGATCTGGTGTGCAAGCGCGCAACCAAAATGCGATCATCGCGCTCGCTGTCGGCAGCGCCACGGCAAGGCATGCACGATGATGCGCCTGATTCCGGCGAGAAGGGCGGGACGATCGCGCTGGCCGCGGCGTCCTGCTGCGGGTGCGGCCCGACGTTCCAGCAGATGAGCGCGGCCGAGTGCGCGGGGATCGCGACCGACACGGCCTACGAGGCCTGCCAGCGCAACCTCGCGCAACGGCTCGCCGACGAGCGGCTGGGCTACATCGTCCGATCGCAGGTGGTGCGCTGAGCCGGCGCCGGGCAGCTACGTGCCTGCCGGCACGAGCGCCAGCGCGAGCAGTGCTCCGGCGAGCGCACAGGCCCGCACCAGGATCTTCAGCGCGCGGCCGATGTCGGCAGGCGTCGCGAGTGGCGTGCCGTCGCCCATCCAGGCGTCCTCGACCAGCTCGCCGCCATAGCGGCGCGGGCCGGCGAGCCGCAGACCGAGGGAACCCGCCATCGCCGCCTCCGGCCAGCCGGCATTGACCGAGCGATGCAGCGCCGCATCGCGCCGCAGCGCGCGCCAGCCGGCGGCGGGCGTGGTGCCCGGGCAGAGGCTCGCGGCGGCGAGGATCAGCAGGGCGCTCAGGCGCGCCGGCAGCCAGCTCGCCGCGTCGTCGAGGCGGGCAGCGAAACGCCCGAAATCGACGTAGCGCGCCGAGCGATGGCCGATCATGCTGTCCGCCGTGTTGATCGCCTTGTAGGCGAGCATGCCGGGCAGGCCGAGCAGAGCGCCCCAGAGCAGCGGCGCCACCACGCCGTCGCAGAAATTCTCGGCGGTGGACTCGATCGCGGCGCGCGCGACCGCCGGCGCATCGAGCTGCTCGGGATCGCGGCCGACGATCTGCGCCACGGCGGCGCGGCCCTGCGCCAGGCCTTCGCGCAAGCCGGCGGCGACGGCGGCGACATGCTCGTAGAGCCCGCGTTGCGCCAGCAGGCTGCTCATCAGCAGGCCGAGCAGCAGCCAGCCGAAGGGCATGCGAAGGCATAGCCATTGCAGGCCGAGGCCGGCCAGCGCGCTCGCCGCGACGATCAGGACGCCCAGCAGCAGGCCGCGCCGGCGCAGCACGTGCGGTGGCTCGCCCAGGTCGAGCCAGCGGCGTTCGAGCCCGGAAATCGCGGCGCCGATCAGGGCCACCGGATGCGGCACGCGCCGGTAGAGCCAGGCCGGCTCGCCGATCAGCGCATCCAGCGCCAAAGCCAGCAGCAGGGCGTGCAGCAGCGTGGCCGGGTCGGTCAGCAGCATGCGTCGTCGCGGTCGGCGCGGCCAGGGCGTGCTTGTTTCGCCCGCGTGCCGGCTGGTATCCAGGCGATGACCGATCACCGGGGGTGCCGCCGTATGGGCAAGATTGGCGTCATGGTCTGCGGCCACGGCTCGCGCGACGTCGATGCGATCGCGCAGTTCAACGGCCTGGTCCGCCGTCTCGCCGACCGCCTGCCGCACTACCCGGTCGAGAGTGGCTTTCTCGAATTCGCCCGGCCGGTGCTGCGCGAGGGGCTGGATGCCCTGCGCGCCCGCGGCGTCGATCGCGTGCTCGCGGTGCCGGGCATGCTGTTCGCGGCCGGCCACGTCAAGAACGACGTGCCCTCGGTGCTGAACCAATATGCCGCCGATCACGGCCTGAAGATCGAGTTCGGCCGCGAGCTCGGGATCGACCCCAAGCTGTTGCGCGCGGCGCGCGATCGGATCGAGGCCTGCCTCGCGGCGGCAGGCGGCGACGTGCCGCGCGAGGCGACCCTGCTGATGGTGATCGGGCGCGGCACCTCGGACTCCGATGCCAACGGCAACGTCGCCAAGGTCGCGCGCATGCTGTGGGAGGGCATGGGCTTCGGCTGGGCCGAGGTCGGCTACAGCGGCGTCGCCCATCCCCGCGTCGATGCCGCCCTGGAGCGTGCCTGCCAGCTCGGCTTCCGGCGGATCGTGGTGTTCCCCTACTTCCTCTTCACGGGCGTCCTGGTCGAGCGGATCTATCGGCAGACCGACGAGGTCGCGGCCCGCCATCCGGGCATCGCCTTCCTCAAGGCAGGATATCTCGACGATCATCCCCTCGTGCTCGACGCCTTCGTCGAGCGCATCGAGGGCATCCGCACCGCCGATGTCAACATGAACTGCCTGCTGTGCAAGTATCGCGAGCAGATCATCGGCTACGAGGCCGCGGTCGGCGCGCCGCAGGAGGGCCACCATCATCACGTCGAGGGGATCGGCACGCAGGGTCACGGCCACCATGGGCATGGCCATCACGGGCACCACCACCACGATCATGCTCACCCGCATGGCCACGACCATGCGCACGCCCGGGATCAGGCCGCCTCCGACCTCGAGCCGCCGTGCACGGTAGTGGATGCGATGCGACGCGATCAGGGCAGCTATCTGCGCGACCCGGCCGCGATCTATCGTGAATCGTTCGCCGCGATCCGCCGCGAGGCGCCGCTCGAGGGGTTGCCGGAGGACCTGCGGCCGGTGGCGCTGCGCCTGATCCACGCCTGCGGCATGCCGGACATCGTGGCCGACCTCGCCTGGACGGCGGATGCCGTCGGTGCCGGCCGGGCGGCGCTGCGCGCGGGGGCGCCGATCCTGGTCGATGCCACCATGGTGCGAGCCGGCATCCGGCGCAGCGCGCGCGCCAATCCGATCCTTTGCACCCTCGAGGACGAGGCGACGCAGCAGCGGGCGGCCGCCTGCGCCACGACGCGCTCGGCGGCTGCGGTCGACGGCTGGTGCTCCCGGCTGGAGGGTGCGGTGGTCGCGATCGGCAATGCGCCGACCGCGCTGTTCCGCCTGTTGGAGCTTCTGGCCGACGGCGCGCCGCGCCCGGCCCTGGTGCTGGGCTTTCCGGTCGGCTTCATCGGCGCCGCCGAGGCCAAGGATGCGCTGATCGCCTACCGGCCGCAGGTCGCCCACATCACGCTGCGCGGCCGCCGCGGCGGCAGCGCCATGGCCGCGGCCGCGCTCAACGCGCTGCTCGCAGACGATCCGTTGGCATGAGCGCCATGGCCCTGTCCCTCGATCAGCCCTGGCTCAGCGTGGTCGGCATCGGCGACGACGGCCTGGCATCGCTCTCGCCCGCGGCGCGCGCCGTGGTCGAGGCGGGCGAGGTGCTGGTAGGCGGCCGGCGGCAGCTCGCCCTGGTCGCGCACGAGCGCGCCGAGCGGCTGGCCTGGCGGCGGCCGCTCGAGGCGACCTTCGACGATCTCGAGGCGCGGCGCGGCCGCAGGGTGGTGGTGCTGGCGAGCGGCGATCCGATGTGCTTTGGCGTCGGCGAGACGCTCGCGCGCCGCTTCGCGCCGCAGGAGATGCGCGTCATGCCGGCGCCGTCCGCCTTCAGCCTGGTGTGCGCCCGCCTCGGCTGGTCGCGCAGCGAGGTCGAGTGCCTGAGCGTGCATGGCCGCTCGCCGGATGCTCTGCGCCGCCACATCGGCCCGGGCGCGCGGCTGATCGCGCTCAGCCACGACGGCGGCACCCCGGACCTGATCGCGCGGCTGCTGTGCGAGCAGGGCTATGGGCCCAGCCGCCTGTGGGCCTTCGAGCATCTGGGCGGCAGCGCCGAGCGCCGGGTCGAAGGCACCGCCGAGGCCTGGCCGGAGGCGAGCTGCGCGGCGCTGAACACGGTCGCGATCGCGTGTGTGCCCGGCGCCGGCGCCACCGCGTGGCCCTGCGTCCCCGGCCTGCCGGACGAGGCTTTCGAGAGCGATGGCATGCTGACCAGGCGGGACGTGCGCGCCGCGAGCCTGGCACGGCTCGCGCCGCTGGCCGGGCAGCGCCTGTGGGATGTCGGCGCCGGCAGCGGGGCGGTGGCGATCGAGTGGCTGCGCGCGCTGCGGCGTGGCCAGGCGGTCGCGATCGAGCGCGATCCGGAGCGCTGCTCCCGCATCGAGCGCAACGCGCAGCGCCTGGGCACGCCCGAGCTCGTGGTGGCGCAGGGCAGCGCGCCGGCCGCGCTGGACGGCCTGCCGCCGCCGGATGCGGTCTTCATAGGCGGCGGCCTCAGCGAGCCCGGCCTGCTCGAGCGCTGCTGGCAGGCGCTGCCGCAGGGCGGCCGGCTGGTCGCGAATGCGGTCACGCTCGAGGGCGAGCAGGCCCTGCTCGCCTGGCGGGCCGAGGGTCGGCGGCGAGCTGGTCCGCATCATGATTGCGAGAGCCGAGCCGGTCGGCCGGTTCGAGGGCTGGCGCGCCGCGATGCCGGTGACCCAGCTGGCGGCGGTCCGGTCATGATCACCGGTCGGCTGCTCGGCATCGGCGTCGGCCCGGGCGATCCCGAGCTGCTCACCCTGAAGGCGCTGCGCTGTCTGCAGGCCGCGCCGGTGGTGGCCTACGTCGCGGCGCGCGGCCAGACGAGCGTCGCCCGGCAGATCGCGGCACCGCACCTGCAGCCCGGCCAGCGCGAGATCAACATCGCCCTGCCGATGCATCCCTCGCCCGAGCTGGCGGATGCCGCCTACGACGAGGGCGCCTCGCGGATCGGCGCCGAGCTCGAGCGCGGCCGCGACGTCGCGGTGCTGTGCGAGGGCGACCCTCTGCTGTACGGCTCCTTCAGCCAGCTGCTGAAGCGCCTGGCGCCCTCCTATCCGAGCGAGATCGTGCCCGGCATCACGTCGATCACGGCCGCCGCCGCGGCGGCGCGCCGGCCGCTTGCGGTCCGGACCGATACCCTCACGATCGTGCCCGCGACCTTGCCGATGGAAGCGCTGCGGGCGCGTCTCGCTCACAGCAACGCCGCCGCCATCCTCAAGCTCGGGCGTCATCTCGACAAGGTGCGCCAGGTGCTGGACGAGCTGAACCTGCTCGACCGGGCGATCTATGTCGAGCGGGTCAGCACGGCGGAGCAGCGGGTCATGCCGCTGGTCGACATCAAGGAGGTGAGCGCGCCCTATTTCTCCCTCGTGCTGGTCCCGCCCGGGCCGGACCAATGAGCGCAGCGCCGGCGATCGTGCTGCTGGGCCAGGGAGGTCTCGCGGCGGCGCTGCGGATTCGCGAGGCCCTGCCGCACGCGACGCTCCATGTGCCGCGCGGGCGGCTGCGCCGAAGCCTGCGACGCCGTGGCTTACGACGAGCTGGCCGCATGCCTGCGCGACCTCTACCGGGCCGGCCGGCCGATCCTGGCGCTGTGCGCCGCCGGCATCGTGATCCGGCTGCTGGCGCCGCTGCTGGCCGACAAGCGCGCCGAGCCGCCGGTGGTCGCGATCGCCGAGGACGGCAGCGTCGCCGTGCCGCTGCTGGGCGGCCATCGCGGCGCCAACCGTCTCGCCCGAGCGGTCGCCCAGGCGCTCGGCGGCCGGGCGGCGATCACCACGGCAGGCGACGTCCGCTTCGACCTGGCGCTCGACGATCCGCCGCAAGGCTTCGTCCTGCGCAATCCGCGAGGCGGCAAAGCCGGTCATGGCCGCGCTGCTCGATGGCCGCGCCGGTCGCGCCTCCGCATCGAAGCCGGCGATGCCGACTGGCTGACCGCGGGCGGCGCGCCGTTCGCCGCGACCGGCGATGTCAAGGTCACGCGTCACCGACCGGGACGAGGTCGGGCTCGGCAACACCATCTGGTGATCCACCCGCGGGTCCTGGCGCTCGGCGTCGGCTGCGAGCGCGGCACGACGGCGGACGAGGTCCTGGAGCTGGTCGCGACCACGCTTGCCCGCGCACGGCCTGGCGCGGGACGCGATCGCGTGCCTCGCCTCGATCGAGCTGAAGGCGGGCGAGCCCGCGGTGCGTGCGCTGGCGGACGCGCTCGGCGTGCCGCTGCGGCTGTTCTGCGCGGCCGAGCTGGAGGCGCAGGCGGAACGGCTCGCCAATCCGTCGGAGGTGGTGTTCGCGGCGACCGGCTGCCATGGCGTCGCCGAGGGCGCGGCGCTGGCGGCGGCCGGGCCGGCGGGCGCGCTGGTGGTCGCCAAGACCAAGTCCGAGCGCGCGACCTGCGCGCTCGCACGCGCGCCCGCGCCGATCGATCCCGACCGGGTCGGCCGGCCGCAGGGCCGGCTCGCGATCGTGGGCCTGGGTCCCGGCGCTGCGCGCTGGCGCACGCCGGAGGCGCAGGCCCTGCTGGACGACGCCGCAGGACTGGGTCGGCTACCGCGGCTATCTCGACCTGCTCGGGCGCCCGCACGGCAAGGCGCTGCACGGCTTCGCGCTCGGCGAGGAGGAGATGCGGGCGCGAAAGGGCCCTGGATCTTGCCGCGTCGGGCAGGCGGGTCGCGCTGGTCAGCTCGGGCGATGCCGGGATCTATGCCATGGCGTCGCTGGTCTTCGAGCTGGTCGAGCGGTGCGACCGGCCGGCATGGCAGGAGGTCGCGATCGAGGTCAGCCCCGGCATCTCGGCGCTGCAGGCGGCGGCCGCGCGCGCCGGCGCGCCGCTCGGCCACGACTTCTGCGCGATCTCGCTGTCCGATCTGCTGACGCCCTGGCCGGTCATCGAGCGGCGCCTGGAGGCCGCGGCCGCAGGCGACTTCGTGACGGTGCTCTACAACCCGGCCTCGCGCCGCCGCCGCGAGGGCCTTGCGCGCGCGATCGCGATCTTGTCGGCCGCGCGGCCGTCGGGCACGCCGGTGATCCACGCCCGCAACCTCGGCAGGGCCGCCGAATCGGTCGAGCTTTGCCGCCTGGAGAGCTTCGATCCCGCGACCGTCGGCATGATGAGCCTCGTCATCGTCGGCGCCTGCCAGACGCGGCTGGTCGAGCGCCAGGGGCGCAGGCGCTTCGTCTACACGCCGCGCGGCTATCTCGCCGGCGAGCCGGCATGAGGGTGCATTTCATCGGCGCCGGTCCGGGTGCTCCGGACCTGATCACGGTGCGCGGCCTGCGCCTGATCCGGCGCTGCCCGGTGGTGCTGTACGCGGGCTCCCTGGTGCCGCGCGCGGTGATCGCCGAGGCCGGCGCCGACGCCACGGTCGCAGCGCGCGTCATCGACACCGCACCGCTCGACCTCGATGCGATCGTCGCCGAGATCGAGCGGGCGAAGGGCGAGGACCTCGACGTCGCGCGCGTGCATTCGGGCGACCCGTCGTTCTACGGCGCGATGGCCGAGCAGATCCGCCGCCTGCAGGCGCTCGGCATCGCCTACGACATCACGCCCGGCGTGCCGGCGTTCGCGGCCGCCGCGGCGGCGCTCGGCCAGGAGCTGACCCTGCCCGAGATCGCGCAGTCGGTCGTGCTGACCCGCACCGCGGTCCAGGCCTCGGCCATGCCGGAAGGGGAGAGCCTGGCGGCGTTTGCGGCCACCGGCGCGACGCTTGCGATCCATCTCTCGATCAACAACCTCGCGCGCGTGGTGCGGGAGCTGGTGCCGGTCTGCGGCGCCGATTGCCCGGCGGTGGTCGCCTACCGCGTCTCGTGGCCGGACCAGCGCATCATCCGCGCCACGCTGGCGACGATCAGGGAGCGCGTGAAAGGGCAGGGGATCACGCGGACCGCCCTGATCCTGGTCGGCCGCGCCCTCGATGCCGCGGCCTTCGCCGACAGCCGGCTCTACGCGCGCGATCATCATCACGTGCTGCGGCCGGCCAAGGTGCCGGGGTCGGCCGGGCGATGAGCGAGCCAGGCGAGCGCCGCGGCGACGCTCTCGACCATGGGCCCCGCGGGCGGCGGCGGGCGACGCACCATGATCACCTTCAGCCCGAGCTGGCGGGCTGCCGCGAGCTTGGCGTAGGTCGCCTCGCCGCCGCTGGCCTTGGTGACCAGGACGTCGACCTCGTGCTCGCGCAGGAGCGCAAGCTCGTCCTCGAGGCGAAACGGGCCGCGCTCCGCGAGCCAGCGCGCGTTCGCGAGGCAACGGCTCGGCGGGCTCGATGGTGCGCACCAGAAACCACTGCTCGAGCCCGGCAAAGGCGCCAAGGTCGCTGCGCCCGACGCTGAGGAACACGCGGGCCCGCTGCGGCAGGCGGCGCGCCGCCTCGGCGAGGCTCTCGACCTCGATCCAGCGATCGCCCGGCTGGCGCTGCCAGGGCGGGCGCAGCAGGCGCAGGCGCGGCACGCCCGCGGCGCGGCACGCCTGCACGGCGTTGCGGCCGATCTGGAGCGCGAACGGGTGGGTGGCGTCGACCAGCCGATCGATCGCCTGCGCCCGCAGGTAGCGCTCCAGCCCGTCGGCGCCGCCGAAGCCGCCGATCCGCAGCGCGCCCGGCGGTGCGCAAGGCGTACGGGTGCGGCCGGCGAGCGAGGTGGTGATCTCGAGGTCGGGGACTTCGGCGCAGGCCTCGGCCAGCTGCACCGCTTCGGTCGTGCCGCCGAGGATCAGCACCCGGATCGCCACGGTCTCGCTTACCCGACGCTTGCGCTGGCGCTACCAGCCCTTGGCGCGACCGATCAGGGCGCCGGCGCGATCGAAGATCAGCACCTCGAGCGCGATCCCGCCCGCCAGCTGGTCGAGGGCTACCTCGCGCGCCCGCCTGGCGACGTCGTCGGCGAGCGGCAGGCCGCCGTCCAGGGCCAGCTGCAGGACCTGGCTGGCGCTGCTGGCACCGCGCGCGTCGTCGATCAGCGCGCTGGCGGCGCCGTGCTCGGCGAGCCACGCGGCGAGCGCGGGCAGGTCGACCGCCGAGCGGCTCGAATGCAGATCGAGATGACCCGTCGCGAGCTTGGCGAGCTTGCCGAAGCCGCCGGCCAGGGTGACCCGTGCGATCGGGTGGCGGCGCAGGTATTTCAGCGTGCCGCCGACGAAGTCGCCCATGTCGATCAGCGCCATCTCCGGCAGGCCGTAGAGCAGCTGGACGGCGCGCTCCGAGGTCGAGCCGGTGGCGGCGGCGACATGGTGGAGGCCCGACGCCCGGGCGACGTCGATGCCGCGGTGGATCGAGTGAATCCAGGCCGAGCAGGAATACGGCACGACGATGCCGGTGGTCCCGAGGATCGACAGGCCGCCGACGATGCCGAGCCGGCCGTTGGCGGTGCGCTTGGCGAGGATCTCGCCGCCCGGCACCGCGATCGTCACCTCGAGGTCGCCGGCGTCGCCCTGATCCCTCGCGATCTCGGCGACCAGCTCGCGGATCAGCTGGCGTGGTGCTGGATTGATCGCGGGCTCGCCGACCGGGATCGGCAGGCCCGGCCGGGTCACCACGCCGACGCCTTCGCCCGCGATGAAGATCACGCCGGTGCCGGGGTCGCCGCGGCGCACCGTGACGCGGATCCGGGCGCCGTGCGTGACGTCCGGATCGTCGCCCGCATCCTTGATCACCGCGGCGCTCGCCTCGTCGCGGCGCAGGCTCTTCTCGACCAGATCGAAGCTCGGCCGCTGGCCGCGCGGCAGGGCGATGGTGATCGGGTCCGCAAAGCGCCCGGTCAGCAGCGCGAGGTAGGCGGCCTTGGTCGCCGCGGCCGCGCAGGCGCCGGTCGTCCAACCGCGTCGGAGCTCGCCTTTGGGCTTGCTGGTCATGCCTGCCAACTGCTCTCCTCGACCCCCGCCCACATGGCGGCGTCGGTTGCCGCCTGGGCACTGCTGCATCATTGGCCCTCAACGCCGGCACGTGCGCGGGCTATGCTCGGCCATGTGCAGGTGGATCATCCCTCATACGCCCGTTTCCGGCAAGCGCGGCGCGTGCGTCCGCGGCCCGGAATCGCCCGCATGAGGTCGCCCGCATGAGGTCGCAGCAATGAGCGCCGCCGGCGCGATCGTCGCGGCCCCGGCATCGGGCAACGGCAAGACCATGCTGACGCTGGCGCTGCTGCGCGCCTATCGCCGCCAGGGGCTGGCGGTCGGCTCGTTCAAGGTCGGGCCCGACTATCTCGATCCGATGTTCCACGCCCGCGCCACCTCGCGGCCCTGCTTCAATTTGGACAGCTGGGCGATGCGGCTCGAGACCCTGGCGGGACTGGGCGATGCGATCGTGCGCGATGCCGACCTGGTCCTGGGCGAGGGCGTGATGGGGCTGTTCGACGGCGCCGCCGACAGCCACGGCTCGACCGCCGACCTCGCCAGCCTGTTCGACCTGCCGGTGATCCTGGTGGTCGACGCCCGCGGCATGGGCGCCTCGGCGGCGGCCCTGGTGGAGGGCTTCACCCGCCATCGCGACGACGTCGAGGTCGCCGGCGTGGTGTTCAACCGCGTCGCCAGCGAGCGTCACGCGGCAGAGTTGCGGCGGGTCTGCGACGATCGCTTTGCCCAGCCGGTGCTCGGCTGCCTGCCCGCCGACCCGCGGCTCGAGGTGCCGGAGCGGCATCTCGGGCTGGTGCAGGCGGGCGAGCTGCCGGCGCTCGAGAGCTTCCTCGACGGCGCCGCCGACGTGATCGCAGGCGCGGTCGATCTCGATCGCCTGCGGCGACTGATGCGGCCGTTCGGGCTCGGGCTGTACGGCCCGCCGGCGCGGCCCCTGCGGCCGCTCGGCCAGCGGATCGCGATCGCATCCGACCGTGCCTTCGCCTTCGCCTATCCGGCGATCATCGAGGGCTGGCGCCATGCCGGCGCCGAGGTGGTGCCGTTCTCGCCGCTCGCCGACGAGGCTCCCGACCCGGCGGCCGATGCCGTCTATCTGCCGGGCGGCTATCCCGAGCTGCACGCCGGTATCCTCGCCGCGGCAGGCTGTTTTCTGGATGGCCTGCGCGCGAGCGCGGCGCGCGGCGCCTTCGTCTATGGCGAGTGCGGCGGCTTCATGGTCTTGGGCCGGGCGCTGGTCGATCGGGCGGGCGAGATGCATCGCATGGCGGACCTGCTGCCGGTGACCACCAGCTTTGCAGAGCCCCGCCGCCATCTCGGCTATCGGCGCCTCAAGCTGCTGGCGCCCTCGCCGCTCGGCCAGGCCGGCACGACCTTCCGCGGCCACGAGTTCCACTACGCCTCGCTTGCCGAGCCGGGTGAGGCCGAGGCCGCGCCGCTGTTCGAGGCGACCGACGCGCGCCATCAGCCGCTTGGGCTGCTGGGCGCATGCCAGGGCGCCGTGGCGGGCTCGTTCATGCACCTGATCGACCGCACCACAGAGCCGGAGAACGCGGCCCCCCGGCCGAACCATCTGCGGGTGGTCGACAACTAGGTCGTGTCGGCGCGGGTTCCTCGGCCGCAAGCTTTGCGCGCTGCGGCGTCATGCGATAGGATTGCGCAACAGGCGCGAGGGTCGATGACCGAGGAGGGTCGATGGCCAAGGTGCTCGAGCGATCGCTCTACCAGACCGACTACTACGCCTGGACCAGGCAGCAGGCGGCGGAGCTGCGCGCGCATGGCGGCGCGACGCGTCGACACCAAGCTCGATCTCGAGAACCTGGCCGAGGAGGTGGAGAGCTTGGGCCGGAGCGATCTGAACACCGTGCGCAGCCAGGTTCGACGGATCATCGAGCATCTGCTCAAGCTCGAACACTCGCCGGCATCCGAGCCACGCATCGATTGGCGCAGCTCGGTGGCTCAGGCCCGCGACGAGATCGAGGATCACATCACGGCGAGCATGTTTGCCGGACGTTGCAGCCGACCTCGACAAGCTCTTCGGGCGAGCCCGGCGCGATGCTGCTGCAGGACTCATCAAGCACGGTGAACGCGAAGCAGCCGACGCGCTGCCGCAAGCTTGCCCTTACAGCTTCGAGCAGATCGTCGACCAGGACTGGTACCCGCAGAACCGGCACGGTGTGGTCGACCCGATCGACGAGTGACCGGCGCCGACTATTGCGCGCCGCTGTCGGCCAGCTGGTCCTTGAGTGCCGCGGCCTTCTCCTTGGCCACCAGCAGCGGCACGTGGCCTGGCGGGATCTCGCTCCGATAGCGGCTCTCGAGCGCTGCGATCTGCGCCTCGGACTGCTCCAGATAACGGAGCGCCTTGTTGGGATCGCCGCCGTACATCTCCGCCTCGGCCTGGCGCTGCAGCGCCGCGACCTCCTCCAGGCCCTCGACGAAGCCCGCAGGCGCCCCCGGCACCTGGGCGGCGGCCTCGCCGCTCTCGGCGCGCGCAAGCGCATCGGCGAGGTTGGCCTGCAGCGTCTGATAGCGCTCCTCGAGCCCGCGCAGCGCCGCATGGTCCGGCGCCTCCTTGGCGAGCAGCTCGAGCTGGCGGCCTTGCTCCTCCAGGTCCTGCCCGGCCTGGTAAGGCCGCAGATCGAGACGAAACTCGATGCTCGCCAAGTTCTGCTCGATGGTCAACGCCAGCTCGTCCGCGCCGTTAGCCGCGGCGAGCAGCGGCACCAGCAAGACGGCGGCAGCCAGCATGCGCGGATCGCGCCACCGGGTCTGCATGACATTCTCCTTCCTTTCCCCCTCCTCCTGGAAACGGCGAAAGGCGTCAAGCATTCCATCGGCAACGGCGGTCACGAGGGGCGAAGGTCGAGGCGGCAGTCGGTCCAGCGGCCGCCATCGCGGTTCGATGCGACCGCGGCCTCGACGAATTTGACGCCGCGCGCGCCATCCTCGACCGTCGGGAAGTCCAGCAGCGGATCCGGCGCCTGCGCCGGTGCGCCTGGCGACGATCGCCGCCGCCGCGTCGCTGTAGAGATTGGCGAACGCCTCGAAATAGCCCTCGGGATGGCCGAGCGCTACGCGGGTCGCCCGCTGCGCCGCCGCGCCGAGGCCCGGCCGGCCGCGGGTCATGATCTCCGGAAAGCCGCCGATGCGGCGATAGAGCAGGTGGTTCGGATCCTCCTGGTGCCACTCGATGCCGCCATGCTCGCCGAACACCTTGATCGCGAGGCCGTGCTCGCCGCCGGCGGCCGAGTTCGTGACCCACATCGAGCCGCGCGCACCGCCGTCGTAGCGCAGCAGCAGATGCGCGAAGTCGTCGACCTTGCGGCCCGGCAGCACGCTGCCGACCTCGGCCGCGACCTCGACCAGCGCCTGGCCGCTGATGTAGCTCGCGAGATGATGGGCGTGGGTGCCGATGTCGCCCAGCACGAGCGACGGGCCGGTAAGCTCCTCGGCAAAGCGCCAGGCCGCGGCCGGATCGTCGTCCGCCGCGGTCCGCGCGGCGAGATGGCCCTGGATGTACTCGACCTGGACCTGCCGGACCGCGCCGAGCGTGCCGTCCTGCACCATCGCGCGCGCCTGCCGGACCATCGGGTAGGCGCTGTAGTTGTAGGTGACGCAGAACACCCGCTTCGCCTCCCGCACCCGCTGCACCAGGTCCAGGGCGTCGTCGAGCGTGGTGGTCAGCGGCTTGTCGCAGATCACGTCCAGGCCGTGCGCCAGCGCGTCGCGCGCCGCGGCGTGGTGCAGGCCGTTCGGGGTCATGATCGCGAGCACGTCGATGCCGTCCGGGCGCGCCGCTTCGCCCGCGAGCAGTTCGGCATGGTCGGCATAGGCGCGCTCGGGCGCGATGCCGATCGCCGCGGCCGCGGCACGCGAGCGCAGGGCATCCCGGCTCAGCACGCCTGCGACCACCTCGAAGTGATCGTCCATGCGCGCGGCGATGCGATGCACCTCGCCGATGAACGAGCCGGGGCCGCCGCCGACCACGCCGAGCCGCAGCCTGCGGCCGAGAGCCTTGAGCGTCGTGTCCACCATCCCTACCTCCCTTGCATCTTTGCGCATCCCGCTCTTCTGTGCCGGGGCGCAGCAGTGGTTGCGAGCGCGCGCATCGTCGATTATAAGGCGCAGGCCTCGAGCCGGCCGAGCCGATCGGAGCGGGCTCGGCAGACGGAGTTCCCGATGACCAAGTTGAAGACCAAGCGCAGCGCCGCCAAGCGCTTTCGCTTCACCGGCACCGGCAAGGTCAAGCGCAACCACGCCTATCATCGCCACCAGCTGACCCACAAGTCGAAGAGGGCGAAGGTCGGACATCGCGACAGCACCATCGTGGCGGATGCCGACGTCAGGATGATCAAGCGCATGCTGCCGTACGGCTCCTCGTAGGGCGCGGCAGCTGCAGGGGTAGCAAGAGATGGCACGCATCAAGCGCGGGACGACGACCAAGGCCCGCCACAAGAAGGTGATGGCCCAGACCAAGGG
This sequence comes from uncultured Alphaproteobacteria bacterium, assembly GCA_963753315.1. GTDB lineage: Bacteria > Pseudomonadota > Alphaproteobacteria > Geminicoccales > Geminicoccaceae > DASUGG01. The sequence goes on along the minus strand of CAVWCI010000005.1, from coordinate 13,340 downwards.
CTTTCGGGGGCGCAGCAACAACACCTTCCGCGCGGCGGTGCAGCGGCTGGAGAAGTCGCTGCAATACGCCTATCGCGACCGGCGCAACCGCAAGCGCGATTTCCGCGCGCTCTGGATCCAGCGGATCAACGCCGCGGCGCGCACCGAGGGCCTGACCTACGGGCGGCTCATGCACGGGCTCAAGACGGCGGGCATCGAGATCGACCGCAAGGTTTTGGCCGACATCGCGGTGCGCGACCAGGCCGGGTTTACCAGCTTGGCCAAGCAGGCCCAGGCCGCGCTCGAGGGCTGACCGGCAAGGCCGGGACCGAGGGCGGGGAAGGGGCCGGACGGCCCCTTTTTGCTGGATGGGCGCAACACGGGCAGAGAGCGATTTGGACATGGACGTCGACGTCGAGCGACTGCAGAGCGCCTTGCTCAGCGAGGTGGCGGCGGCGCCCGACCTCCAGGCGCTGGAGCAGCTGCGCGTCGGCGCGCTCGGCAAGAAGGGCCGCATCACCGGCCTGACCAAGAGCTTGGGCGGCCTCGATCCGGAGGCGAGGCGCGCCGCCGGCCAGCGCTACAACCAGCTCAAGGACGCGGTGAGCGAGGCGATCGCCCTGCGCAAGGCCGACGCTCGAGACCGCGGCCCTCGATGCCCAGCTGCAGAGCGAGCGGGTCGACGTGACCCTGCCGGTGCGTCCGGCGCCGGACGGCCGCGTGCATCCCGTGAGCCAGGTCACCGAGGAGATCATCGCGATCTTCGGCGAGATGGGCTTTTCGGTCGCCGAGGGGCCCGACGTCGAGGACGACTTCAAGAACTTCGAGGCGCTCAACATCCCGCGCGAGCACCCGGCGCGGCAGATGCAGGACACCTTCTATCTGGAGGCCGAGCAGGACGGCGAGCCGCTGCTGCTGCGCACCCACACCTCGCCCGTGCAGATCCGCACCATGCTGGCCGGCCCGCCGCCTTACCGCGTGATCGCCCCCGGCCGCACCTATCGGCGCGACCTCGACATGACGCACACGCCGATGTTCCACCAGGTCGAGGGCCTGCTTGATCGACCGGCGCACGCATATGGGCCATCTCAAGGGCTGCCTCACCGATTTCGTGCGCGCCTTCTTCGAGCGCGACGACATTCCGGTGCGCTTCCGGCCGAGCTACTTCCCGTTCACCGAGCCGTCGGCCGAGATGGACATCGGCTGCCGGCGCAGCGGCACCGAGCTCGTGGTCGGCGAGGGCGACGACTGGCTGGAGATCCTCGGCTGCGGCATGGTGCACCCGAACGTGCTGCGCGCGGTCGATGTCGACCCGGAGATCTGGCAGGGCTTCGCGTTCGGCATGGGCATCGATCGGGTGGCGATGCTGAAATACAGCATCCCCGACCTTCGCACCTTCTTCGAGGCCGATCTGCGCTGGCTGCGCCACTACGGCTTCGGCGCGCTCGAGGTGCCGACCACCCATGGCGGCCTGTCGCGATGAAGCTCACGCTGCCCTGGCTCAAGGAGCATCTGGCGACCGATGCGAGCCTGGACGAGATCGTCGCGCGCCTCACCATGCTCGGCCTCGAGGTCGAGGGCGTCGAGAGCCGCGGCGCCGATCTGGCGCCGTTCACGGTCGCCGAGGTCACGGCCGTGCGACGCCACCCCGACGCCGAGCGGCTCAGCGTGTGCGAGGTCGACACGGGCTCGGCGCGGGTCGAGGTGGTCTGCGGCGCACCCAACGTCCACGCCGGCATGAAGGCGGTCTTCGCTGCGGTCGGCACCGTGATCCCGGAGAGCGGCAAGCCGTTGCAGCAGGCGAGGATCCGCGGCGTCGACAGCTGCGGCATGCTGTGCTCGGCGCGCGAGCTCCTGCTCGGCGAGGACCACGCCGGCATCATCGAGCTGGCGCCGGATGCGCCGGTCGGCCGTCCGGTCGACCAGGTGATCCGCATCGAGGGGCCGGTGATCGACGTTTCCGTGACCGCGAACCGCGGCGACTGCTTTGGCGTGGTCGGCATTGCGCGCGAGCTCGCGGCCGCTGGCGTCGGCACGACTGAAACGGCGTGATTTCAGTCCAGTACGCAGCGCAATTTGATGCGTCGCTTCAGATCACGCTCGATTTCCCGCAGCGCGACGCGGCGGCCTGCCCGCTGTTCGTCGGCCGGGTGTTCCGCGGCGTGCGCAACGGGCCGAGCCCGGCGTGGCTGCAGGAGCGCCTGGCCGCGATCGGGTTGCGGCCGATCTCGACCCTGGTCGACATCACCAACCTCGTGACCGTGGACCTCGGCCGGCCGCTGCACGTGTTCGACGCGAGAAAGCTCCAGGGCGATCTGCGCCTGCGCTTTGCCGAGCAAGGCGAGCAGCTCGAGGCGCTCGACGGCAAGACCTACACGCTCGAGCCCGGCATGACCGTGATCGCCGACGACAGCGGCGCCATCAGCCTCGGCGGCATCATGGGCGGCGAGAGCACCGGCTGCACGGCGGAGACCGTGGATGTGGTGCTCGAGGTGGCGCTGTTCGATCCGATCCGTACCGCGGCGACCGGCCGCCGGCTCGGCATCGAGAGCGACGCGCGCACCCGCTTCGAGCGCGGCGTCGACCCGGCGATGGTGCTGCCCGGCACCGAGTACGCGACCCGGCTGATCCTGGAGCTGTGCGGCGGCGAGGCGAGCGCGCCGATCGTGGCGGGTGCCGTGCCCGAGCCGCCCGGCGCGTTCCGGTTCCGGATCGACCAGCTGAAGCGCCTTGCGGGGATTGCGCTGGAGGTGCCGGCGATCACCCAGCAGCTCGAGCGCCTGGGCTTCGAGGTGGCGGGCGACGGCCCAGAGGCGGTCCGGGTGACGCCGCCGTCCTGGCGCCACGACGTCCGCATGGAGGCGGATATCGTCGAGGAGCTGGTCCGCCATCACGGCTACGACCGCGTGCCGCCGATGCCGGTGCGGCGCACCGAGGCGGTCGGCGGCCCGAGCGTCACTGCGGCGCAGCAGCTGCGCTCGACCGCGCGCCGCACGCTCGCCGCAGCGCGGCCTGGTCGAGGCGGTCACCTGGTCGTTCATCGAGCCCGGGCTCGCGGCCCGCTTCGGCGACGATGGCTTGCGCCTGCGCAATCCGATCCATGCCGAGCTTTCGGTCCTGCGCCCGAGCCTCCTGCCCAATCTCGTGAGTGCTGCCGCCCGCAACCAGAGCCGCGGCCAGGCCGACGTCGCCCTGTTCGAGATCGGCGCGCGCTTCTTCGGCGCCCGGCCGGGCGAGCAGGAGGTGACCGCGGGCGGCCTTCGGGTCGGGCACAATCACGGCCGGCACTGGGCTTCGGCGCAGCGGCCGGTCGACGTGTTCGACGCGCGCGCCGACGCGCAGGCCGTGCTCGCCGCCTGCAAGGTCAAGCTCGATGGCGTCAGCGTCGCGGCCGACGGGCCTGCGCACTACCATCCGGGCCGGCGCGGCCGCCTGATGCTGGGCCCGAAGACCGTGCTGGCCGAGTTCGGCGAGCTGCATCCGGCGATCCTCAGGGCGATGGACGTGGAGGGCCGGGGCGTTGCCTTCGAGCTGTTTCTCGATCGCCTGCCCAAGCCCAAGGGCAGGGGCGCGCGCGCCCGGCCGCCGCTCAAGGCGTCGCCCTTCCAGCCGGTCGATCGCGACTTTGCCTTCGTGGTCGCGGACGACGTCCCGGCCGAGAGCCTGCTGAGCGCGGTGCGCGGTGCCGACAAGGGCCTGATCCGCGAGGTGACGCTGTTCGACGTCTACGAAGGCGCCGGCCTCGGCGAGGGCCGCAAGTCGCTCGCGGTGGCGGTGCGGCTGCAGGCGCCCGACCACACGCTGACCGAGGCCGAGATCGAGGCGGCCGCCAAAAAGATCACCACCGCCGCCAACAAGGCCACCGGTGCGGTGCTGCGGCAATGAGCGCGCGACGATGACCAGAGGGCTGGCAGCGATGTCGTGACGTCTATTGCAAGGCGATGCCGTGATACTATATTCCCTGCGATATGAAGATGGTGCTCGACGCCGACGTGCTCGTGGCCGCCCTTCGCAGCAGGCGAGGTGCGTCTGCTGCGTGGCTCGCGCCGGATTGCGCCGCGAGGCGAGATGCTGGCGTCCGTGCCGCTGATGGTGCAGTACGAGCGGTGATCCTGCGGCCGGAGCATCAGTCCGCCAGCGGGCTGAGCACGCCGAGCTGGTGAGCTGCTAGATGCCATTGCGCGGTCGCGACGCCGATCACCATCTCGTATCTGTGGCGGCCGATGCTGCGCGACCCGGACGACGAGCTGGTGCTCGAGACCGCCGTCAACGGCAACGCTGATCTGCTCCTGACGTTCAACGAGCGGACTTCGCGGGCGCCTGGAGCTTGCGCCGATCATCAGCCGGCCTGGCCCGGCTTTGCGAGGGTGGCTGGAGGGATCGAGGTGACGAAGTCGAACTATGCGCTGAGGCTGCAGGCCTCCCTCAAGCGCGAGGCAGAGCGGGTCGCCAAGGCCGAGGGGACGACGCTGAACCAGTTCATCAACGTGGCCGTCGCCGAGAAGCTTTCGGCGCTGCGCACGGCGACCTACTTCAAGGAGCGCGCCGCGCGGGCCGACGTGGCCGGGTGCTCGACCTGTTGGATCGTGCCGGCGATGCGCCGCCCCGGGAAGGCGACGAGATCACGGGATGACCGATCTCGCCCATATCCGCAATTTCGCGATCATCGCGCATATCGACCACGGCAAGTCGACGCTCGCCGACCGGCTGATCGAGCGCTGCGGCGGCCTCGATGCGCGCGAGATGACCGACGCAGGTGCTCGACAGCATGGACATCGAGCGCGAGCGCGGCATCACGATCAAGGCGCAGACCGTGCGCCTCGCCTATACGGCCCGCGACGGCCAGACCTACGAGCTCAACCTGGTCGACACGCCGGGCCACGTCGATTTCTCGTACGAGGTCAGCCGCAGCTTGCGCGCCTGCGAGGGCTCGCTGCTGCTGGTCGACGCGACCCAGGGCGTCGAGGCGCAGACGCTCGCGAACGCCTATCAGGCGATCGACGCCGACCACGAGGTCATCCCGGTGCTCAACAAGATCGACCTGCCGGCGGCCGAGCCCGAGCGGATCAAGCAGCAGATCGAGGACATCGTGGGCCTGCCCGCCGACGATGCCCTGCTGATCTCGGCCAAGACCGGGGCCGGCATCGACGACGTGCTGGAGGCGATCGTCGCACGCCTGCCGGCACCGCAGGGGCAGCTCGACGCGCCGCTCAAGGCGCTCGTCGTCGACAGCTGGTACGACGCCTATCTCGGCGTGGTCACCCTGGTGCGGGTCAAGGATGGCGCGCTCGCCAGGGGCCAGCGAGTGCGCATGATGGGCACCGGCGCCGTGCATCAGCTCGATCAGGTCGGCGCGTTCACGCCCAAGCGCCAGGCCGTCGATCGTCTCGGGCCCGGCGAGATCGGCTTCATCACGGCCTCCATCAAGGACCTGGCCGATGCCCGGGTCGGCGATACGATCACCGACGATCGCCGGCCCGCGGCAGCGCCCTTGCCGGGCTTTCGGCCATCCCAGCCGGTGGTGTTCTGCGGCATGTTCCCGGTCGATGCCGCCGACTTCGAGGATCTGCGCGAATCGCTCGGCAAGCTGCGCCTGAACGATGCCAGCTTCGAGTACGAGCCCGAGAACTCGAGCGCGCTCGGCTCGGGCTTTCGCTGCGGCTTTCTGGGGCTCCTGCATCTCGAGATCATTCGCGAGCGCCTGATGCGCGAGTTCGATCTCGACCTCGTGATCACGGCACCCTCGGTGGTCTACCGGGTGCATCTGACCAGGGGCGAGATGCTGGAGCTGCACAATCCCGCCGACATGCCCGATCCGACCGCGATCCGGAGCATCGAGGAGCCCTGGATCCGCGCGACGATCCTGGTGCCGGACGAGCATCTGGGCGCGGTGCTGGCGCTCTGCACCGAAAAGCGCGGCGAGCAGGTCGATCTCACCTATGCCGGCTCGCGCGCGCTGCTGGTCTACCGCCTGCCGCTGAACGAGGTGGTCTACGATTTTCTACGACCGCCTGAAGTCCTATTCGCGCGGCTATGCCAGCTTCGACTATCACCTCGACGGCTATGCCGAGAGCGACCTGACCAAGCTCCAGGTCCTGATCAACGGCGATCCGGTCGATTCGCTGGCCCTGATCGTGCACCGCTCGATGGCCGAGGCGCGCGGCCGGGCGCTGTGCACGCGGCTGAAGGAGCTGATCCCGCGGCAGATGTACCAGGTCGCGATCCAGGCGGCGATCGGCGGCCGCATCGTCGCCCGCGAGACCGTGAAGCCCTTCCGCAAGGACGTGATCGCCAAGTGCTATGGCGGCGACGTCACCCGCAAGCGCAAGCTCTTGGAGAAACAGAAGGCCGGCAAGAAGCGGATGCGCCAGATCGGCAAGATCGAGATCCCGCAGGAGGCCTTCCTCGCGGCGCTCAAGATGGAGGGCTGAAGCGCTTCCGGGATCAGAAGGGAACGCAACCGCCCTATGCGAGGTAGCGGATCCACTCATTCCTTCGGGAGGCTTATAGCGTATCCGATGGCTCGGCAAGCTCCAGGCGCCGCTTGACCCGCTCCATGTCCTTCTCGAGCTCGATGACGCGGCGCTCCAGGAAGGCCGCATCGCCGTGCTGGGTCGCGAGATGTGCGCGCAGCGAGGCGAAGCCGTCGCGCATCTCACCGCGCATGCCTTCGAGGCCGGCCAGGCGTGCTTGCACGTCTTCAGGATCTCATAGATCAGATTGCTGTCGATCCGCTCGGCCATCGCAGGCTCCGGTAGACGCTCGGCAAGCACTCGCCATCATACGCGCGAATGGACGTGAAGAGAACGGAGCTGAGGTCGCCCAGCAAATCCAACGTTATGTCGAGCGCGCCGCGATCGCACGCAATCTCGTCGCTGCAGGACAAGGTGCTTTGCGTGCGGGAGCGCTTGCCGGGCGCGCCGATCTCCGTCTTGCTTGCGCTTTGCAACGATCGAACGGTGAGTGCTCCAATGCGCAAGCAGCCCGTCCCCTTCACCCTGCACGTGCCGGATGCGGCGATCGCCGATCTGCGCGAGCGGCTGGCGCGCACGCGCTTTCCCGACCAGGCAGGCGAGCCCTGGGCGTATGGCAGCGACGTCGCCTACATGCAGGAGCTGGCCCGGTACTGGCAGAGCGCCTTCGACTGGCGCGCGGCCGAGGCGGCGCTCAACGCATTTCCGCAGTACAAGCTGCCGCTGCACGGCATCGAGCTGCATTTCCTGCACGTGCCGGGCAAGGGCCCCGACCCCTGTCCGCTTGCTGCTCTCGCACGGCTGGCCGGGCTCGGTGCTCGAGTTCTTGGAGATCATCCCGCGCCTGACCGATCCGGCGCCGCTTCGGCGGCGATCCGGCCGATGCGTTCACCGTGGTGGCGCCTTCGCTGCCGGGCTACGGCCTCTCGTTCGCGCCCGGCCAGCAGCGCTTTGGCGTCGAGGCGATCGCCGACTGCCTTGCCGACCTGATGAGCGCGCTCGGCTACGAGCGCTTTGCCGCGCAGGGCGGCGACTGGGGCGCGTTCGTCACCTCGCGGCTCGGCTATGCCCACGCCAACCGCCTGATCGGCATCCACCTCAACCTCATGCCGATCCCGCGCGATCCGGCCATGCTCGCCGACCCGACGCCCGAGGAGGCGCGCTACCTCGAGGAGCTGCAGATCTTCCTCAAGGAAGAGACCGGCTACCAGTGGATCCAGGGCACGCGGCCGCAGACGCTGGCCTTCGCGCTCAGCGACTCGCCGGTCGGCCTCGCCGCCTGGATCGTCGAAAAATTCCGGGCCTGGTCGGACTGCGGCGGCGATCTGGAGAGCGTGTTCAGAAGGACCAGCTTTTGGCCAACATCGGCCTCTACTGGTTCACCGGCGCGATCGGCTCGTCGTTCTGGCCGTATTACGCGCGCATGCACGGGCCCTGGCATGTGCCGCCAGGACGAGACGGTGGGCGTGCCGGCGGGCTTTGCCGCCTTTCCGCGCGAGATTCTCAGGCCGCCACGCTCGCTGGCCGAACGTGTCTACACCGACCTTCGCCGCTGGACCGCGATGCCCAAGGGCGGCCATTTCGCGGCGATGGAGCAGCCCGACGCGCTGGCGGGCGAGATCCGCGCCTTCTTCCGGCCCCTGCGCGCCGCTGCGGGCTGAACGGCGGCAAGTAAGTAACCTCGCCTCCGCGAGGCTGGTGCGCTAGGATCGGCCGTCAGCAGGGGAGCGGAATCATGGGTGAGCGCGCCATGTCTCGCCGCGAGACTCTTGGTTGGGGCGGCGGGCTTGCTCTTGCGGGCTTGCGCCTCGGGGCGGTGACGACCTTCTCGCTCGGCGGCGGCCGGGCATTTGCAGCCGATCCGGCCATCACTGCGGACCAGGCGCTTGCGCTCCTGATGGAGGGTAACGCCCGCTACGTCAGCGGCGAGACCAGGCCAAGAGACTTTGCCGCGGACCGCGCAGCGTTGGCAGAGGGGCAGGCGCCGTTCGCAGTGATCCTCGGCTGCGCCAATTCGCGTGTGGCGCCGGAGCTCGCCTTCGACCAGAGCCGCGGCCAGCTGTTCGTGCTGCGGGTCGCCGGCAACACCCTCAACGTCGACATGCTCGCCAGCACCGAATATGCGCTCGCGGTGCTCGGTACGCCGCTGATCATGGTGCTGGGCCACAGCGCCTGTGGTGCGGTCGGCGCGGCCATCAAGGTGGTCGAGGACGATGCGCAACTGCCCGGCCACCTGCCGGTCCTGATCGATCCGATCAAGCCAGCGGTCGAAGCGGTGCGCGGCCAGGGCGGCGACCTTCTGGCCAATGCGATCGAGGAGAATGTGCGCCGCACCGTGGCTAAGGTCGAGGCTGCCGGCCCGATCGTCTCCGACCTCGTCGCCGGCGGCAGGGCCAGGGTGGTCGGCGGCGTCTACGACCTCTCGACCGGCAAGGTCGAGCTGATCGGGTAGCTTTCTCGTTCCCGCGGCGCCAGCGCCGCCGGCGTGATCCACTGCGCCCGGCCGCGGGCCTTCAGCGCTCCACCTCAGCCCGCGGCCCGACCCGGGCGCCGCAGTCCCGGACAGCAGAGCGCCGCCAGCACGCCTGGGATGCCGAGCACCAGCCACAAGGGCCAGGTCAGGAGGCTCTGGATCGGCGGCCAGACGGCCGGGCTCACGCCCTTCTCGATCAGCGCCTGGAAGCCCACGAGGCTGTTGCCGTGGATCTGGAACCACAACCAGCCGAGGCTGATCGCGCCGCGCGCGCCTTCGACAGCCATCGACGATCCCGGCCAGCGCGCCCGCCGCCGCCAGCAGCAAAAGGACGACGCCGAGGCCGCAGCACATACGCTTCATCGCGCCAGGCTATCGTGGCGCGTCACAAAGCAACAGGACTTCCGCGCCCGAGCCGGCTAGGCTGCGTGCCCCAACATCGAGCAACGGGGGAAGGCATGACGCTGGAGTCGGTGCAGGCGGATCATTTTCGCATCGCCCTGCCGGAGGTGCTGTCGGATTCGACCCATGGCGACATCAGCCATTTCGAGCTGGTGACGGTGCGCCTGCGCGCCGCGGATGGCGCCGAGGGGCTCGGCTACACCTATACGGTGGATGCCGGCGGCGCTGCGGTGCACAGCCTGATCGCGCGCGACCTTGCGCCCCTGCTGACCGGCCAGGACAGCAGCCGGATCGAGCAGCTGTGGCAGCGCATGTGGTGGCATCTGCATTTCGTCGGGCGCGGCGGCGCCGCGGCGTTCGCGATCGCCGCGGTCGACACGGCCCTTTGGGATCTGCGCGCGCGCCGCGCCGGGCTGCCGCTCTGGCGCCTGCTCGGCGGCCACGATCCGAAGGTTCCCGCCTATGCCGGCGGCATCGACCTGCAGTTCCCGCTCGAGCGCCTGCTCGAGCAGACCGAAGGCAATCTCGCGAAAGGCTTTCGCGCCATCAAGATGAAGGTAGGCCTGCCACGCCTTCGCGACGACCTGGCGCGGGTCGCGGCGATGCGCGAAGCTGCTCGGTCCCGACGTGCCGCTGATGGTCGACGCCAACATGCGCTGGCGGGTCGACGAGGCGATCCGGGCCTCGCGCGCGCTCGCCGCCCACGACGTCTATTGGCTCGAGGAGCCGACCATCCCCGACGATGTCGAGGGCCACGCCAAGATCGCGCGCGAGGGCCCGCTGCCGATCGCCACCGGCGAGAACTTTCATAGCCTGCACGAGTTCCAGCAGATGATCGCCGCCGGCGGCGTCGCCTTCCCCGAGCCCGATCTCGCGACCTGCGGCGGCATCACGGTGTGGCTGAAGGTCGCCCATCTTGCCGAGGCCAACAACCTGCCGGTGACCTCGCACGGCGTGCACGATCTGCACGTCCATCTGCTCGCCGCGGTGTCGAACAAATCCTATCTCGAGGTGCACGGCTTCGGCCTCGAGCGCTTCGTCGAGCAGCCGTTGGCGATCGCGGACGGCTTCGCGCTGGCGCCGGAGCGGCCCGGCCACGGCGTGCGCCTGGACTGGGCCGCGCTGGAGCGCTGGCGTGCCTGAGGAGGCCGGCTGCCGCCCCGGCGCTGGCGCTGACGGCGACCGCCTTCACCCATGTCGGCGCGGTGCGGACGCGCAACGAGGATACCGTCGCGATCGACGACTGGGTGATGAGCCAGTCGATGGACCAGCCGATGACCATGCAGCGGCTGGTCGAGGCGCCGGTGGTCTGCCTGGTCGCCGATGGCCTGGGCGGCCATGCCGGCGGCGACATCGCGAGCCGGTTTGTCGCCGAGTGCCTGGCCGGGCGCGCCGCCTGGGCGACCGACGCAGCCTCGCTGAAGGACCTTCTGCGGGCGGTCGACCAGGCGCTGTTCGCGACCATGCGCGAGCGGCCGGATCTGCACGGCATGGGCAGCACGGTCGCCGGGCTGCACGTAGCGCCCTCGGGGCTCGCCGTCTTCAACGTCGGCGACAGCCGCGTCTGGCGCATCGAGCCGGCGGGCCTTGTCCAGCTCAGCACCGACGACACGCCCGGCCCCAAGCTCGCCGATGGCCGCACGGCGGCGCACACCACGGCGCTGCTGACCCAGTCGCTCGGCGGCTGGCACGAGCCGGACGGCATCACGCCGCATGTGCTGCTCGAGCCGATCGAGGGTCGCTACCTGATCTGCAGCGACGGCCTGAGCGACCTCTTGGACCCCGAGGCGATCGCGGCCCATATCGGCGACGACGATGCCGCGAGCGTGACGGCCCTGTTCGAGGCCGCGATGGCGGCAGGCGGCGGCGACAACATCTCGATCGTGCTGGCGCGCGTGCGGCCGGCGTGACATTCGGTCCGGCAACCCCGGCGCAGCAAATCCGTTTCTCTCAGCGTGTGCGCCAGCTCGAGGCGTTTGCGCCGCGAGGAGGCATGCAAGCTGACGAGGGAAACTCCGATGGCAGAAGCCGCCGCCTTGCCGGACGGAAACGAAGCTCGGATCCTGAGCGAGAGCATCGTCGACACGATCCGCCAGCCTCTCCTCATCCTGAGCGAGGATCTGAGGGTGCTGTCCGCCAACCGCGCCTTCTACGCCGCGTTTCAGGTCGATCGCGCGGAGACCGAGGGGCGCCTGATCTACGAGCTCGGCAACGGCCAGTGGGACATCCCGCGCCTGCGCGAGCTGTTCTCGAAGGTCCTGCCGCAGGACCGGACCGTCGAGGCGTTCGAGGTCGAGCACAGCTTCGAGAGCATCGGCGAGAAGGTCATGCTGGTCAACGCGCGGACGCTGCTGCGTGCCGGCGATCGCCCGTCCCTGGTTCTCGTTGCCATCGAGGATGTGACGGAGCAGCGGCGCAGCCAGTGGCTGCTGGAGCATCAAAAGGAGCTGGCCGAGAAGATCGTCGACACGGTGCGCGAGCCACTCCTGGTCCTTTATGAGGATCTCCGGGTCCAGTCCGCCAATCGCGCCTTCTACGATGCCTTCGAGGTCGAGCCTGCGGAGACCGAGGGGCGCATGGTCTACGATCTCGGCGACGGCCAGTGGGACATTCCGGAGCTTCGTCGCCTGCTCTCGGAAGTGCTGCCGGGCAACGAGTTCTTCGAGGGCTTCGAGGTCGAGCACGATTTCCAGACCATCGGCCATCGCGTCATGGTGCTCAACGGCCGCCGGGTCGATCACCTGCAGCTGATCCTGCTCGCGATCGAGGACATCACCGGGCGCAGGCGGGCGGAGGCGGAACGGGAGATGCTGGTCGGCGAATTGAACCACCGGGTCAAGAACCTGTTTGCGGTCGTGCGTGCGCTCGCGACGCAGGCCAACGGCGCGCGTTCGGCCGGGCAGTACCAAAGGTCTTCCTCGGGCGGGTCGATGCGCTCGCGCGCGCCCACGACCTGCTCTTCGCGAGCGAGTGGCGCGGGGCCGAGCTGCGCTCGCTCGCGGACGCGTTGCGGCCGTTTGCGGGAGATCGGGCCGAAGTCATCGAGATCGAAGGTGTGCGGCTGGAGCTTGGCGCCAGGCAGGCCCTCTCGGTCAGCCTGATTTTCCATGAGCTGGCGACCAATGCCGCAAAGTACGGTGCCCTCTCGGTACCGGATGGCCGGGTTCGCCTCTCATGGCAGATCGAGGACGCCGATCAAGGCAGGCACATACGCCTTAGCTGGGAGGAGCGCGGCGGCCCGCCCGTGGCGCCGCCCAAGGAAACAGGTTTTGGAACGCAATTGATCCGGCGCGCGTTTGACTATGAGTTGGACGGGACAGCAGACCTCTCCTTCCAACCTGAAGGATTCCGCCTCGAGGCGACTTTCCCGGCACCCTAGGGTCGTACCTCGCAGGCGGAGGAGAGAACGTGTGGCGCAGGCAAGTAGTTTTCTGAACGGGCTCCGGGTCCTGGTTGTCGAGGACGAGCTGATCATCGCCATGGAGCTGGAAAGCCTCCTGAAGCGGCTGGGCTGCATCGTGCTCGATCCGGCCCCAAGCGTCAGGCGGGCGCTCTGTGTGCTGTCGGGCGAGCGCCCGGATGCTGCGGTGCTCGACGTGAACCTGCAGGGCCAGCGGGTGACCCCCGTCGCAGAGGCCCTGCAGCAGCAGGACGTGCCGTTCGTCCTGGTGACCGGCTATGAGATCGAGCGGTTGCATGACGAGGCGCTGCAGGGCGCTGAGCACGTTCGCAAGCCGGTCGACGAGCCCCGTCTCGTGAGAGCGCTGTCCAAGGTTCTGGCGAGCGACGAGCGCAGCGGGCTGCACGCCTGAGGCTTTCTCTTCGAGCCTGCCGCCGGCGATCGGCGCCCATGGCGCTACGGATCGCCGCTGGGCGTTGCCCCACGTTGCATTTTTTCGGCCAGCCGGGCTATGGTCGCGCCGCGTCCGGAGGGATGGCCGAGCGGTTTAAGGCGCACGCCTGGAAAGCGTGTTGGGGTTCTGCCCCTCGCGGGTTCAAATCCCGCTCCCTCC
>CAVWCI010000004.1:0-67084 GCA_963753315.1 uncultured Alphaproteobacteria bacterium | reverse complement strand
GAACTTGCTCTCCCAGAAGCGCAGCACGTGCTGCGCCACCTCGAGCTCGTCCGCGACCTCGCTGATGGTGCGAAAGGCCGCTGCCGATTTCGCCGGCCGCCCATTGGGACGGCGCGGCACACTCTCGCTGCGGTCGTGCTCTGGAGAGACCATCAGTCATCCTCCGCGGGTTGCCCGCCGCCCGCGTCCTGAACGTTGATCCGATCCTTCAGGACCTGCGAGGCGCGGAACACCAGCACGCGGCGAGGCATGATCGGAACCTCCTGGCCGGTCTTGGGGTTACGGCCGATTCTTCGCCCCTTCTGACGAACCGAGAAGGTGCCGAAGGAGGAGATCTTGACCGTGCCGTCGGCGACCAGCGAATCGCCGATCTCGTCCAGGATCGAATCGACCAGCTCGGCCGATTCGCTGCGGGACAGGCCGACCTCCTGGTAGACCGCCTCGGCAAGATCCGCCCTGGTCAGCGTCCTGCCTTTCATGCTGCTCGCCCCCTCGCAGACTGGGCAATAAAAAAACCTAACGGTTTCAGGCTCTTCCGTCAACAGGCGCAAGCCTGATCTCGGCAGCGAGGGTAAACAGAAAGCAATCGATGGTAGAGGCTACCAGCGGAGCAGCGCCGCTCCCCAGGTGAACCCGCCGCCCATGGCGTTGATCACCACGATCTGGTTCGGCCGCAGCCTGCCCGCGGCCGCGGCTTCGGCCAGCGCCAGCGGCACCGAGGCGGCCGAGGTGTTGGCATGCCGGCCGACGGTCACCAGCATCCGATCCTCGGGCAGGCCGAGATTGCGCCGCACCGCATCGAGGATGCGGCTGTTGGCCTGGTGGGGCACCAGCCAGTCGACGTCGTCGACCTCGAGGCCGCCGATCTCCAGCACGCGGCGCGTCGCGGTGCTGAGCGCGTTGACCGCGAAGCGGAAGACCTCGCGGCCGTTCATCCTGACGTGGCCGGTGGTGCCGGTCGACGACGGTCCGCCGTCGACGTAGAGGTCCTGGTAGTGGCGCCCGTCGGAGCCCAGCAGGGTCGCCAGCACGCCGCGATCGAACACCGTGCCGGTGCCCTCCTCGGCGCGCAGCACGACGGCGCCGGCGCCGTCGCCAAACAGCACGCAGGTCCGCCGGTCCTCCCAGTCGAGCAGGCGCGAGAAGGTCTCGGCGCCGATCACCAGCACGCTCTCGGCCTGCCCGGCCTTGACGAAGTTGTCGGCCACCGCCAGCGCGTAGACGAAGCCGCTGCAGACCGCCTGAAGGTCGAAGGCGACGGCCCGATCGGCGCCGAGCTTGGCCTGAACGGCGGCGGCGCAGGCGGGGAAGGTATGGTCCGGCGTGGTGGTCGCGACGATGATCAGATCCAGGCGATCGGCGTCCAGCCCGGCGTTCTGCAGGGCCTCGCGCGCCGCTGCGCAGGCGAGATCGGAGGTCATCTCGCCGTCGGCCGCGATGTGGCGCTGCTCGATGCCGGTGCGCTGGACGATCCACTCGTGGCTGGTGTCGACCGTGCGCGACAGCTCCTCGTTGCTGACCACGCGTGCGGGCAGGTAGGCGCCGGTGCCGACGATCCGCGCCCTGCGCATGCTACGAAGCGCGGGCACGGGTGCTGCGCAGTGCCTCTTCCTCGAGCCGGTTCAGCTCCGTGATGATCCACTGACTGGTGCCCCGCCCGACCAGATCCGCCGCGACGCCGATCGCATTGGCGAAGCCGACCGCGTCCGTGCCGCCGTGGCTCTTCACGACGATGCCGTTGAGGCCCAGGAACATGGCGCCGTTGTAGCGCCGCGGATCGAGGCGCCGCCGCAGCAACTCCAAGGCGGGCTTGGCCAACAGATAGCCCAGCTTGGAGAGCAGGGAGCTCTTGAAGGCCTCACGCAGGAACTGCGCATAAAGGCCTACCGCACCTTCGGCTGCCTTGAGCGCAACGTTGCCGGTGAAGCCATCCGTGACCACGACGTCGACCTTGCCGCTGGCAAGGTCGGTGCCCTCGACGAAGCCACGGAACTCGATCGCGAGCGGGCTGCTGCGCAGGGCGGCCGCGGCGTCGCGCAAGGTGTCGTTGCCCTTGACGTCCTCGGTGCCGATGTTGAGCAGGCCGACGGTCGGCTTGGCGATGCCGAGCACGGCGCGGGCGAAGACCTCGCCCATGACCGCAAACTGGACGAGGTTGTCGGCGTCGCATTCGGTATTGGCGCCGAGATCCAGGACCACCGTCTCGCTGCGCCGCGTCGGCATCAGCGAGGCGATCGCCGGGCGCTCGATCCCGGGCAGGGTCTTGAGCACGAACTTCGCCAGCGCCATCAGCGCGCCGGTGTTGCCGGCCGAGACTGCGGCGCTCGCGCGGCCGTCCTTCACCGCATCGATCGCCAGGCGCATGCTGGTGTTGCGCCCCTGGCGGAGCACATGCGAGGGCCGCGCATCGGGCTCGACCGCCTCCGCCGTGTGCTCGATCGTGGTCCGTGCCGCGAGCTGGCTGCGGCTCCGCATCAGACCGTCGAGCCGCTCGCGGTCGCCGAACATCAGAAAATGCAGCTCCGGATTGCGCTCGCGCGCCAGATCGGCGCCGGCGACCACCATCTGGGGGGCATGGTCGCCACCCATCGCATCCAGAGCAATCGTGAGGGTCACGGCCGCGGACCGCTCAGGGGGCTGCGCTCTCGGAGGCCTGCGGGATCACCTCGCGACCGTTGTAGTAGCCGCACGCCTCGCAGATGTGGTGGGGCAGCTTGAGCTCGCCGCAGTTCACGCACTCGATCAGATTGACCGTCGCCAAGCGATCATGCGCGCGGCGCATGTTCCGCCTCGACTTCGATACTTTTTTCTTTGGTACAGCCATCACCCTCGACCTCGGCTCGGCGGGGCGGCGCGCGCCGCACCCTGACCCTTGTCCATCATCGCCACAGCCAACGCGCCCTCCGGCTCGTCCTCGCCGAGGGCTATATTGGGTCCCAGCTCGCGCGCTACCAGAGCATCGGCGCCGGCGGCACGCGGATAAGGGTCGAGCGCCAGCGCCAATTGCTGCGCGAAGATCTCGCCCACGTCCAGCTCCACCCCCTCGAGCGGCTCGACGTCGTCGTCCCAGGCGAGGATCGTCAGGCGGCGGCGGCTGCCGACCGGCCGCGTGAAGCGGCACTCGAACGCCTCGTCGACCGTCGAGCGCACCTCCTCGAGGCTGACGACGCACGCTTGCACCACCTGCGCCTGCAGCCGACCACGCAGCCGGATCACCTCGCCCTTGCCGCAGCGCTCGAGGCGCGCATGACCCGCCAGCCTCTCGACGCTCACGAGATCGAAGCGCAGGGCCAGCGCCCGGCATTCCTCAGGCGTCGCCTCCAGGCTGAGCTCGATGCCGCCCGAAGGCCAGGGGTCGACCACCACCGGTCGCGCGATTGCTTCGTTGGGAACCAAGAGATCACTCCCGCGGCGCAGGCACGACAGCGCATCCCGCCGATCGCCCGGACCGCGCCCAAAACGGCCGGCAACTTAGGGCCAAGCAACACCCTGGTCAATCACTTTGCCACGACCTCGCCGCCTCTGCCAGCCCCCCGCAGGCAGCCTGGCCGACCGGTCGGATCGGGGCCGCGCCCTCTCGCGCTCTACGTTTCGGATGGCATATCAGGCTCTACCCAAACGATTGTGCCGCCGCACAGCGCTGCGCCCTGCTGGCGCGCCAGCGCGCGATCCTGCTCGGCCAGCGCGCAGGCCAAAGCGGTGAGCTGGCGCTCGGTCGGCGCGGCATCGTGATAGACGTTGGCGCGCAGCATCGGAAGGAGCGATCGCCCGTCCGGCGCCGCGCCCAGGCCCTCGTCCAAGGCGGCCAGTCGGGCATAGAAATTGCCGGCCAGGCGCTTGATGTACTTGCCCACCGACAGGTCGCTGACGCCGAGCTCGCGCAGGCTGCCGTCGAGATCGACGAACATCGCATCGAACAGCAGCTGGCCGAGCGCCTGCCCGGCCATGCCCTCGCGCTCGCAGCCGGCGCAGCACGAGCGCCGCATGCAGCGCGACCATCTCGAAGCGGCCCTCGGGCGTGTCGGGCACGCCGAGTTCCTCGATACCAGACCGATCTTCGCGCCTGCTTCACCACGGCGTGGTAGAGTTGCTCGGCAACCTGCCGCCTTGCGTCGTGAGCGCGGCTGGCCTGGCGCAGCCGCTGCCATAGCCGGCGCCAGCTGCGTCGCGCCGCTGGCAGCTCGGGCGCGGGCGCCTCGCTCATCCTGCCCCGGGCCCGGTCGCATCGGGCCGCGCCGGCGCCGCGGCCGGAGGCTTCACGGCGCGGTTGAGGACCGCCTACAGGTTCACGGCACGGTTGACGGGATCGCCGCATTTCGCTCACTTGTGTATCCTGAAGCAGCTAAAGGTCAGGAGCGTGCTCATGGCAAGACAGGGACGATGCAGTCAGCAGGTGCGCACGGTCGCGCCGATTGCCGCGATCGTGGCGCTGAGCCTGGCATCGTGCACGTCCAGCGTCTCGACCCATGGCCACCGGCTCGACGCCGCCGCCCTGGCCCAGATCGAGCCGGGGCAGAGCGCGCAGGGCGACGTGGTCCAGCTGCTCGGCTCGCCCTCCTCGCTCGCGACCTTCGACGACCAAACCTGGTACTACGTCAGCCAGCGCACCGAACGGCATTCGTTTTACCACACAACCGTCGTCTCGCAGGACGTGGTGGCGATCGAGTTCGATGAGCAGGGGACGGTGAGCAGGATCGATCGCCATGACCTGAACGGGGCGAGGGAGATCGATCTGGTCGACCGCGAGACGCCGACCTCCGGCAACGAGATGAGCGTGCTCGAGCAGTTCCTCGGCAATATCGGCCGGTTCAATCCCACGGACGAGGACGAGTAGTCCGGGCGTCGGGGCCGGTCGCCGGCGCAGGAGGCCGGGCGCGCTTTTCGTCAGACGCCGCCGAGCGCCGCCAGGATCAGCAGCGCCACGATGTTGATGATCTTGATCATCGGGTTGATCGCGGGGCCGGCGGTGTCCTTGTAGGGATCGCCGACCGTATCGCCCGTGACCGCCGCCATGTGGGCATCCGAGCCCTTGCCGCCGTGGTTGCCGTCCTCGATGTACTTCTTGGCGTTGTCCCAGGCGCCGCCGCCCGAGGTCATGCTGATGGCGACGAACAGGCCGGTGACGATGGTGCCGAGCAGCATGGCGCCCAGCGAGGCGAAGCCCGCCGCCTGACCGCCGATCGTGCTGACCACCGCATAGACCACGATCGGCGCCAGCACCGGCAGGAGCGAGGGCACGATCATCTCCTTGATCGCCGCCTTGGTCAGAAGGTCGACGGCGCGCGAGTAGTCGGGCTTGCCGGTGCCCTCCATGATGCCCGGAATGTCGCGGAACTGGCGGCGCACCTCGAGCACGATCGCGCCTGCCGACCGGCCGACCGCCTGCATCGCGAGCGAGGCGAACAGGTAGGGCAGCAGGCCGCCGATGAACAGGCCGATCACAACATACGGATCGGACAGCGTGAAGCGCACGTCCAGGTCCGGGAAGTAGTGCTTCAGGTCCTCGACATAGGCCGCGAACAGCACCAGCGCCGCGAGCCCGGCCGAGCCGATCGCATAGCCTTTGGTGACCGCCTTGGTGGTGTTGCCGACCGCATCGAGCGCATCGGTCGTGGTGCGCACCGATGCCGGCAGGTCCGCCATCTCGGCGATGCCGCCGGCGTTGTCGGTCACGGGCCCGTAGGCGTCCAGCGAGACCACCAGGCCGGTCAGCGCCAGCATGGTCGTGGCCGCCACGGCGATGCCGAACAGGCCTGCCGACAGGTAGGCCAGGAGGATGCCGGCGCAGATCACGATCACCGGCAGCGCCGTCGCCTCCATCGACACCGCGAGGCCGGCGATGATGTTGGTCGCGTGGCCGGTCTTGGAGGCTTCGGCGATCTTCTGCACCGGCCGGTGCGTCGTGCCGGTGTAGAAGTCGGTGATCCACATCAGGCAGCCGGTGACCAGCAGGCCGACCAGCGTGCAGCCGTACACGCCCCAGCCGGTGAAGCTGGCACCACCGCCCTCGTAGACCGTGCTGCCGCCCAGGAACAGCAGGGTGACCGGCAGCAGCACCACCGCCGAGACGATGGCCGCCGCGAGGAAGCCCTTGTACAGCGCCGCCATGATGTTGTTGCTCGGGCCGAGCTTGACCATGAAGGTGCCGATCACCGAACCGAGCAGGCAGATGCCGCCGACGATCAGCGGATACAGCATCAGCGCGATCTGCACCTCGCCGGTGAAGAAGATCGCGCCGAGCAGCATGGTCGCGACCACGGTGACGGCGTAGGTCTCGAACAGATCGGCCGCCATGCCGGCGCAGTCGCCGACATTGTCGCCGACATTGTCCGCGATCACCGCCGGATTGCGCGGATCGTCCTCGGGGATGCCGGCCTCGATCTTGCCGACCAGATCGGCGCCGACGTCGGCGCCCTTGGTGAAGATGCCGCCGCCCAGGCGGGCGAAGATCGAGATCAGCGAGGCGCCGAAGCTGAGCCCGAGCAGCCCCTCGAGGACGGCGCGGATCGCCAGGTCCGAGGCCAGGTCGTCGACATAGTACCAGTAGAGAATGCCGAAGTAGATCGAGACGCCGAGCAGGCCCGAGCGCCACCACCAGCATGCCGGTGACCGCGCCGGCGCGAAACGCGACCTCGAGCGCCGGCGCCAGTCCTCGCTTGGCGGCCTCCGCGGTGCGCACGTTGGCCTGGACCGACACGTTCATGCCGATGTAGCCGGCAGCACCCGAGAGCAGCGCGCCGATCAGGTAGCCGAAGCCGACGTGGAAGCCCAGGAAGATCCAGAGCAGGACGAAGACGACGATGCCGACGCCGGCGATGGTCATGTACTGGCGATTGAGATACGCCATCGCGCCTTCCTGCACGGCGCCGGCGATCTCGCGCATCCGGGCGGTGCCGTCCGCCTCGGCCAGGACCATCTGCCGGGTCAGGACGCCATAGGCGAGCCCGACGCCGCCGCAGATCAGGATCAGCACGTAGAGAAGCCAATCGACTCCGGTCATCTGCCCTCGAACCCCTCAGCATGATAACGCCCGGCGCGCGGCCGGCCGGGCGGGGCAGAACCTAGAAGATGCGCCGCACGCTGACAAGGCACGCCGCGCGCGGCGCCGCGCGCCGCAGGCGATGCCGGCCGGTCCTGACTCTCGCGACCGCGATGCCTAGAACGCGTGGGTGACGGTCTGGCCGTCGATCGCGAAGTACGTCCGGGTATAGGCGAGCGCCGCCTGCTCATCGAAGCCCTTGCAGGTATAGAGCAGCACCGAGAGGAATTTTTGGGCGCTCCAGAAATAGCCCGAGATGCCGCTGTCGATCAGCGGCACGAAGGCATCGAAGCCCGCGTTCTCGGCCCGGCCGGTGCCGGCGCCCGGCGAGAACACCACGGGATCGCCGTAGGTCCGCAGGCCAAGATGGGCGGCGATGCCGAGCAGGTAGTCGCGCACCACCTGCTCGTCGATCTCGCGCGCGAAGAATCCCTCGATCAGCAGGCGCTGGCGAAAGATTTCTGGCGCGATGTTCTCGATCTCGGCGGCGCATCGGGGCCTCCCTTTGATGGATCGCTTGCTGCGGCGACTTGTGGTAGTCGTCGCTCGAGGTGCCGTCCACCGGGGAGAGCCATGCGTGCAGGACGAAGGTTGCGGCAGGCGGTCTGATGGTGCTGCTGGCAGCGCATGCGGGCCGGCCGGCGCGGTCACGGGTTCGACGCGGAGCCCGCGCCGGCACGGCCGACGACCCGTATGCCGCCGGCGTCGCCGCGTTCGAGCAGGAGGACTGGCAGGGCGTGCTCGACCACATGAGCGCGGCGCTCGAGGCGCGGCCCTGGCAGGACAACGCCCATCTCCTGATGGGCTTCGCCTACCGGAGAGCTCGGCGACTACCCGGCCGCGCTGGAAGCCTACGGCAAGGCGCTGACCCTCAATCCCTACAACCGCGGCACGCTCGAATATCTGGGCGAGGCTTATCTCGAGCTCGACCGGCCGGACGATGCCAAGGCCACGCTGGACCGCCTTGCCGACGCCTGCCGGCGGCTCGCCCATGCCGCGGTCGATCCGCTCACGACCTGCGCGCAGTGGCAGGAGCTTTCCGAAGCCTACGAGGCCTACGTCGCGCGGCAGCGGAGCACGAGCGCGCAGTAGGCGAGCAACGGCTACTTCGGCGGCGGGGGCATGGCCGAGGAGTGGTGGTCGACGATCTGCCAGTCGCCGTCGCGCTTGACCAGGGTGAAGCTGTAGCGCGCCGGCAGGCTCTGCGTCGCGCCGTCCTTCTCATAGGAGAAGGTGTAGTAGCCGGTGTTGACGGCGGTGTCGCCATAGACCCGGATGTACGGGTCCTCGAACGTCACGGTCAGATTCGGCAAGGCCTTGTAAGCATTGACGAAGTAGTCGCGAATCGCCGCCGGGTCGTCCCGCCGCTTGCTGGAGAGCGTCCCCCACAGGACGCCGTCCTCGGCATAGAGCGTCAGGATCTCACCGGGGTCCTCGGTGCTGCCCTTGGCCAGGTAGTCCTGCCACATGCTCATGGCCGCAGCCACGTCGTCCTGGTCGTCGGCCCAGGCGGGCAACGCTATGCCGCAGACCAGCAAGGTCGCGACCGAGCAGCCGATTTTCTTCTTCATTTCGCCCTCCCCGGTGCCGATCCCGATTGCCGGGCGGCACTTCTGAGAGCGAGAGTGCCGCACGATCACCGGCCCAAGTCAAGGCAGCATTCTCAACCAGAGCGCGGTCGATCTACGCCCCGGAAATTCGCGAGCGGAGGCGGTTCCTTCGATCGGGGCTGAGCCTCTACCGGAACGGCTCATGGGGCTGGCTGTGCAACGGCTGGCCGACGCCGTAGGCTGGCGCCATGTGCGGCCGCTACATGCTGACCTCGCCGGTCGAGGCGTTGCGCCAGCTGTTCCTGTTCGAGGAGCGGCCGAACCTGATGCCGCGCTACAACATCGCCCCGACCCAGGACGTGCCGATCGTGCGCCTGACGCGCGACGGGCAGGCGCGCGAGCTGATCATGGCGCGCTGGGGCCTGGTGCCGTTCTGGGCCGACGACCTCAAGATCGGCAACCGCCTGATCAACGCGCGCCGCGAGAGCGTGCACACGATGCGGCCGTTTCGCGAGGCCTACAGCCGCCGCCGCTGCCTGGTGCCGGCCGACGGCTTTTTCGAGTGGCGCAAGGAGGGCAAGGCCCGCCAGCCGTTCCTGATCCGCCGCAGGGACCAGGCGCCGTTCGCCTTCGCCGGCCTGTGGGAGCGCTGGAAGGATCCCTCCGACGGCACCGTGATACGCTCCTGCACGATCATCACCTGCCCGGCCAACGAGCTGGTGGCGCCGATCCACGATCGCATGCCGGTGATCCTGGCGCCCGAGGACCATGCCGCGCTGGCTCGATCCCGCCGCGGCCGATGCGCGCAGGCCTGCTGGAGCCGTGCCCGGCGGCGTGGCTCGAAAGCTTTCCGGTCAACCCGCGGGTCAACAACCCGAAGCACGACGATGCCGACTGCATTCAACCTGCTGTCGTGCAAGAGACGCTGGCACTGTAATCGCTGCGCGAGCGGGCGCTCTTGACAACCCCCACGCCAATGCCTCTTGTCATCAGGATAACGAACGCTACCCGCATCCTTGCGGAAGGAACAATGGAGGGGAACCGGTCGCTGCGATCGCAGCGCCGTACGCCATGCGATGACCACAGCGACAGAACCCGCGACTCCGATCGATCCGGACGCGGAAATCGAGCTGAAGCTTTCAGGCCAGCCGGAAGCGCTCGAGATCGATCTTCGCGAGCCCGACGATCTGCGACAAATCGACCGGGCGCGGCGTGACCAGGCGTCTGGAGAACGTCTACTACGACACGCACGACCAGCGCCTGCGCGCGCGCGGCCTCGCGTTCCGCGTGCGCCGGCACGGCCGCCGCTACGTGCAGACGCTCAAGTCCAACGACACCGAAGGCCTGGTCAGCTATCGCGGCGAGTGGGAGACGCCGCTTCCCTCGAGCGAGCCCGATCTCGCGGTCCTGCCGGTCGGCGCCCTCGAGGTCCTGCAAGGCCTGGTCACGCCCGAGGAGCTCGAGAGCCAGTTCACGACGCGGGTCAAGCGCCGGGTGCGGCGCATCCGGGTGATCGACCAGAAGGGCCGCGAGAGCCTGATCGAGGCCGCCCTGGATTCCGGCACGATCGAGACGCGAGGCGATCGCATGCCGATCGCCGAGATCGAGCTGGAGCTGCTGGAAGGCTCGCCGGATGCGCTCTACAGCCTGGCGCTGGAGCTCGACAAGCTGGCGCCGCTGCGCATCGAGACCCGCAGCAAGTCGGCGCTCGGCTATGCGCTCGCCAACGGCCAGGCGCCGGCCTGGCACAAGGCGAGCGGCGCTCGACCTCGACCCGCGCGCCACGGTCGAGGAGGCTTTCGCCAGATCCTGCGCAGCTGCGTGCAGCACTGGTGCGCCAACGAGGCGGCGGCGCTCGACGGCCGCGATCCCGAAGGCGTCCATCAGCTGCGCGTCGCGATCCGCCGCCTGCGCTCGGCCTTCTCGGTGTTCGGCCACCTGATCGAGCGCGAGGAGCGCACCCGCCTGTCGAACGGGGCCAAGCGGATCATCAATTGCTTCGGGCCGGCGCGCGACTGGGACGTGTTCAGCACCGAGCTGCTGGCGCCGATCGGCGCCGCGCGGCCGGGCGATCCCGATCTCGCCCGCCTGCTCGAGGCCGCGCAAGGTCGAGCGGCAGCGCGGCTACGAGGCGGTGCGCGCCGAGATCGGCTCACATGCCTACACCCGCTATCTGCTCGAGCTGCGGCTGTGGATCGAGGCGGGCGGCTGGCGCGAGCATGCCACCGAGCAGGGAGCGCACTGGTTCGCCCGGCCGATCGTGGCGTTCGCCGACGCGCTGCTCGCCAAGCGCCACCGCAACGCCCGCAAGCTCGGCCGTGGCTTTGCCAAGCTCTCGGCCGCAGACCGCCATCGCGTGCGCATCGCGCTCAAGAAGCTGCGCTACGCCTGCGAGTTCTTCGAGGGGCTCTACCGCAAGAAGGACACCAAGCCCTACCTCGCCTCGCTCAAGCAGATGCAGGACAGCCTCGGGCATTTGAACGACGTCGCGGTCGCAGAGAAGCTGGGCCTTCGGCTGGTCGATCAGGCCAAGAGCCAGGCGGAGCGGGAATCGCTGCGCATGGCCGCCGGTCTGGTGCTAGGCTGGTACGGCAAGGGGGTCGCCGACCTCGAGCCGGAGCTGATCGAGGCCTGGCATGCTTTCTCGCATGGCGACCCGTTCTGGCACGGCTGAGGCATGGCGCAGCGATGATCGCGGTTCTGGTCGCCAACACCAAGGGCGGTTGCGGCAAGACCACCATCTCGACCCATATCGCCGCCGCGTTCGCCAACAGCGGCCGGCGCACGGCGCTGGCCGACGCCGATCGCCAGCACAGCAGCTTTCAATGGGCGCGCCTGCGGCCCGGCACGGCGGCCCATATCGAGCCGCTCGACTGGGCGAGCAAGCTCACCGATCCGCCGCGCGGCACGGAGCGCCTGGTCATCGACGCCGCGGCCGCGATGAAGACCAAGCACGTGCTCGAGCTGGTCAAGATGGCGGACATCATCGTCGTGCCGGTGCTGGCATCGGCCTTCGATCAGGCCACCACGGCGGCGTTCCTCGACCAAGCTCAACGAGCTGAAGCCGATCCGCAAGAGCAGGAAGCCGGTCGCGGTGGTGCGCAACCGGGTGCGGCCGCGCACCCACGCCGCGGCGCACCTCGCCCGCTTCCTGCACGCGATCGAGCATCAGGACCTGGGCACGCTGGCCGATCGCACGATCTACAACGACGTCGCAGCCGCCGGCCTCTCGATCTTCGACCTGCCCGGCAAGCGCGCCGAGACCTCGCGCCAGGACTGGTCGGCGGTGCTGGACTATGTCGGCATCGAGAGCTGAGATCCCGACGCCTGCCTTAGAAATGCCGCCAGCCGGTGCGCTCGGGATGGACCTCGGCGCCGGCGGCGTCGAGCACCCGGATGCCGGGGGCGGTCTGCATCTGGCCGATGCGGGTGAGCGGCAGGTCGAGTTTTTCCGCCAGCCCCTCGATCGCGTCGCGCTGCGACGGAGCTGCGGTGAACAGCAGCTCGTAGTCGTCGCCGCCCGAGAGCGCCGCGTCCTGCGCGCCGGACAGATCGGGCGACGACAGCGGCAGAAGGTCGATGCGGATCTCTGCGCCCGACCGCCGATGTCTCGACGATGTGGCCGAGATCGGCCAGAAGGCCGTCCGAGATGTCGATGGCGGCGTGCGCGATGCCTCGGAGCGCCTGGCCGAGCGCCAGCCGCGGCCGGGGCAGGCGGTAGCGCTCGATCAGATGGCTTCGCACGGGCTCCGCGACCTGCAGCGTGCCCTGCAGCACCGCGAGCCCGAGCGCCGCATCGCCCAAGCTGCCCGAGACCCAGATGTCGTCGCCCGGCCTCGCGCCGCTGCGCAGCAGGCGCCTCGCCCTTCGGCACCTCGCCGATCGCGGTGAGCGACAGGGTGAGCGGCCCCGGCGTCGAGACCGTATCGCCGCCGAGCACGGAGATGCCGAACTCGGCATTGTCGGCCGCGAGGCCGGCGCAGAACGACGCCAGCCATTCGTCCTCGATCGTCCCGCGGGCGGGCCAGCGCCAGCAGATAGCCGATCGGCGCGGCGCCCATCGCCGCGAGATCGGACAGATTGACCCGCAGCAGTTTCTGCGCGATCTGGCCGGCAGGGTCGCCGTTCAGAAAATGCACGCCCGCGACCATCGCATCCTTGGTCAGCACCAGCTGCATGCCCGGGCGCGGGTCGAGCAGCGCCGCGTCGTCGACCAGCCCGAGCGCGCCGGGCGCGGTGGCGAGCGGCCGCAGGCGGCGCGCGATGAACTCGAACTCGCCCTCCATCGCGCGGCGGCTCAGGAAGGCGTGGGCGGCGCCGGCGCCTCGGGCCGCAGCTCGCCGGCAAGGCGATCGAGCACCGCGTTGACGAAGCCCGCCTCGTCGCTGCTCAGGAACGCATGCGCCAGCGCCACATATTCGTTGATCACGACGCCTGCGGGCACGTTGCGCCGCGCCGCCAGCTCGAAGGCGCCGGCGCGCAGGAACGCGCGCAGCAGGTAGCCGGCGCGCACCAGGCTCCAGCCCGTGGCCAGCATCGCCTCGATCCGCGGATCGAGCTCCGGCGCCATCTGCCAGGCGCCGCGCGTGACATCGGCGAACCATGCCCGATCGACCCGTGGCGGCCGGTCTTCGAGCTCCAGCGGCTCGAGCAGATCCTTCAGCCGATGATCCTCGAACTCGCTGATCACGGTGTCCGGTCCGGCGCCCGACATCTCGATCTGGTAGAGCGCCTGCACCGCGCCGAACCGCGCCGCGCGCCGCCGGGTCATGCCTCCATGCATCGCCTGACCTGCAGCAGTGCCAGCGCCGCCCTCGCGGCATCGCCGCCCTTGTCCTTGCCTTCCGGCCGGTCGGGACTGGCGCGGACCCGGGCCTGCATGCCCGTGTCGGTGGTGAGGATGCCGTTGCCGATCAGCGCGCCGTGACGGATGCCGAGCTCCATCAGGCCGCGCGCGCTCTCGCCGGCGACGATGTCGTAGTGGCCGGTCTCGCCGCGGATCACGCAGCCCAGCGCCACGAACGCATCGTAGCCGCCCCGGTCCAGGGCGAGCCGGATCGCGGCCGGCACCTCGAGCGCGCCCGGCACCGTCACCCGATCGAAGGTGGCACCCGCCTGCTCCAGCGCGCGCGTCGCACCGGTGAGCAGCAGGTCGGCGATGTCGTCGTAGAAGCGCGCCTCGACGATCAAAAGATGCGGCGGCCGGCCCTCCGGGGTGGTGGATCGGACGTCCGTCATGCCAGCTCCCCCGATGCCGGCAGCGGCCGCTGCTCGACCACGCGCAGGCCATAGCCCTCGAGGCCGATGATCGGGCGCTCGATGCTGGACAGCAGGATCATGTCGGTGACCCCCAGATCGCGCAGGATCTGGGCGCCGATGCCGTAGTCGCGAAGCGGCGGCATGCCGGGCGACGGTTGCCCGAGACGCGCCTTGATCCGGTCCGAGATGCTGGTCGGCGAGGGCTCGCGGATCAGCACCAGGACGCCGCGGCCGGCCTTGTGCACCGCAGCCATGGCGGCACGCAGGCGACCGCCGTGGCCATCGCTGTTCTCGCCGAGCACGTCCTCCAGGACGTTCAGCGCATGCACCCGCACCAGCACCGGGCCCGGCGCCTCGAGATCGCCCTTGACCAGGGCGATGTGCTCCACGCCGGTCAGCACGTTGGTGTAGACCTGGAGACGGAAGTCGCCGGCGAACTCGGTGTGCAGCGTGCTCGCGATGTCGCGCTCGACCAGCCGGTCGCAGCTCAGGCGATGCGAGATCAGGTCCGCGATCTTGGCGATCTTCAGGCCGTGCCGCTGGGCGAACCCCACGAGGTCCGGCAGGCGCGCCATGGTGCCGTCGTCGTTCATGATCTCGCAGATCACGGCGGACGGGTTGACGCCGGCGAGCCGCGCCACCTCGACCGCGGCCTCGGTATGGCCGGCGCGCACCAGCACGCCGCCATCGCGCGCCATCAGCGGGAAAGATGTGGCCCGGGATCGACAGGTCCGCCCGGGTCGCCGCGGGGTCGATGGCGACCTGGACGGTGCGCGCCCGATCCGCCGCCGAGATGCCCGTGGTGATCCCCTCGCGCGCCTCGATGCTGACCGTGAACGCCGTCGAGAGGCGGGATTCGTTGCCGTGCGCCATCAGCGGCAGGCCCAGCGCCTCGACCCGCTGGCGGGTCAGCGCGAGGCAGATCAGGCCGCGGCCGTGCTTGGCCATGAAGTTGATCGCCGCGGCATCGCAGTGCTCGGCGGGGATCACCAGATCGCCCTCGTCCTCGCGGCTCTCGTCGTCCACCAGGATGAACATGCGGCCGCTGCGGGCGTCCTCGAGAATCTCCTCGATGGTGCTGAGGTATTCGGCGAACGGCATTGATCAGCCCTGGGCGCGGAACGCGAGCTGACGGGCGACGTAGCGGGCGAGCATGTCGATCTCGATGTTGACGCCGTCGCCCACGGCGCGCGCCGGCAGATTGGTGTGCGACCAGCTGTGCGGGATGATGTTGACGGCGAAGCGGTCGGCGCCGGTCTCGTTGACGGTGAGCGAGATGCCGTCGACCGCGATCGAGCCCTTGACCGCGATCAGAGGCGCCAGCGTGGCCGGCACGCGGACCTCCAGGCGGTGCGACTCGCCCACGGGCTCGAGCGCCAGGATCTCGCCGACGGCATCGACATGGCCGAACACGATGTGGCCGCCGAGCTCGTCGCCGATCCGCAGCGAGCGCTCGAGGTTGACCGTATCGCCCTGCGCCCAGCGGCCCGGCCGTGGTCACCTCGAGGGTGGCGCCCGACGCCTGCACCGTGAACCAGCCCTCGCCCTTGTCGATCGCGGTGAAGCAGATGCCGGAGGTCGAGATCGAGCCGCCCAGGGGGATCTCGGCGAGCGGCAGGCGGGTCTCGATGGTCATGCGCCGCCCGTCGTCCTCGCCGATCTCGAGGATCCTCCCCACATCGCTGATGATTCCTGTGAACATGACGCTTCCTAGCCGGCCTCGATGATATAGCGTTCCAGGCCGCCCTGCGCCAGCAGGGCACCGCCAGCCGGCTCTGCCGCCAGGGCATCGGCGATCGCATCGATGTCGAGCGCGCCGATCGCGGCGTGTCCGTCACCGCCGATCAGCATCGGTCCCCGAAACCACGCCAGGCGATCGACCAGATGCTGGCGCAGCAGGCTCGCCGCCAGCTCGGCGCCGCCTTCGACGAGCACCCGGGTGATACCGCGCGCCGCGAGCGCGGCCAAGACCTCGCGAAGATCGAGCCGGCCGCTGTCGTCCGTGCCGGCCACCTGAACGTCGACGCCCAGCGCGCCCAGGGCATCCCGCTGGCGCTTTGGCGCGTCGGCGCCGGTGAACAGCCAGGTCGGCACTGCGCGCGCGCCGGTGGCGAGCTTGCCGGAAGGGCTCAGGCGCAGCCGCCGGTCGAGCACGATCCGCACCGGCGAGCGGTCCTCCAGGCCCGGCAGGCGGCAGGTCAGCGAGGGATCGTCGGCGAGTGCCGTGCCGCTGCCGATCATGATCGCGTCATGGCTGGCGCGCAGGAGGTGGCCGCGGGCGCGCGCCTGCTCGCCGGTAATCCACTGGCTGGCGCCGCTCCGGGTCGCGATCCGGCCATCGAGCGAGGTCGCGAGCTTCAGGGTCACCAGGGGCCGGCCCGCGCGCACGCGCAGGATGAAGCCGGCATTGATCGCGTCGGCCTCGGCGCCCCCGAGCCCGACCGCGACCTCGACGCCGGCCTGGCGCAGCTGCTCGATGCCGCGGCCGTCGACCCGCGGATCGGGATCGACCGTCGCGACCACCACCCGCCGGATGCCGGCCTGCAGCAGCGCCATGGTGCAAGGCGGCGTGCGGCCGTAGTGGGCGCAGGGCTCGAGGCTCACATAGGCGGTGGCGCCCAGCGCCGACGGGCCGGCCCGGCGCAGCGCCTCGACCTCGCCGTGCGGCCGCCCGCCGGGCTGGGTCCAGCCGCGGCCGACGATCCGGCCACCCTGGACCAGCACGCAGCCGACCGCGGGGTTTGGCCAGACCGAGCCGAGGCCGCGCTCCGCAAGGCGCAGCGCCACGGCCATGAAGTGCCGGTCGTCATCCCGGTCAGGGTCACTTGGCGGCGATGTCGGCATCCGGGCCTTGGGCGGCGGTCTCCTCGCCCTGGCGCTCCTCCAGGCGCGCGATGAAGCGCTCGAAGTCCTTGACGCCCGTGAAGTCGCGATAGACCGAGGCGAAGCGGACATAGGCGACCTGATCGAGCTCGGCCAGCCGGTTCATGGCGAGCTCGCCAAGACGCCTGGCCTCGAGCTCGGTCTCGCCGCTGATCTCGATCTCGCGCACGATGCCGTTGACGAGGCGCTCGATGCGCTCTTCCTCGATGCCGCGCTTGCGGGTCGCGATCATGATCGAGCGCTTCAGCTTGTCGCGGTCGAACGGCACGCGGCGGCCGTCGCGCTTGACCACGCTCAGCTCGCGCAGCTGGATCCGCTCGAAGGTGGTGAACCTGGCGCCGCAGGCATTGCACTGCCGGCGCCGCCGGACCGCGCCGCCGTCCTCGACCGGGCGCGAATCCTTGACCTGATTGTCATCCGAGCCACAGAACGGACAGCGCATCGCACGCTCGTTGGTTGGTGCCCGACATGCCCCTCAAGTCGGCCATCGGACAGTCGACCTTGCGCGCGCTGCGGTCAAGCCTCCTGCGGAACTTCCGGCGACGGCGGTCGGCTCAGCGCTCGGGATAGGCAGGGAAGCGCGCGCAGAGCGCGCCGACCCGCTCGCGAACGCGGGCTTCGGTGGCGGCGTTGTCGTCCGGGCTGGCGGCCACGCCGTCGAGCACCTCGACGATCATCCGGCCGATCTCCTGGAACTCGGCGATGCCGAAGCCGCGGGTGGTGCCGGCCGGGCTGCCGAGCCGGATGCCCGAGGTCACCATCGGCTTTTCCGGATCGAACGGGATCGCGTTCTTGTTGCAGGTCATGCCGGCGCGCTCGAGGCTCTGCTCGGCGGCGCGGCCGGTCAGGCGCTTGGGCCGCAGGTCGACCAGCACCAGGTGCGTGTCGGTGCCGCCCGAGACCAGGGCCAGCCCGCCGTCGACCAGGGTCTGGCCGAGGGCGCGCGCATTGTTCAGGACGGCGCGGCCGTAGGCCTTGAAATCGGGCTGCAGGGCCTCGGCGAACGAGACCGCCTTGGCGGCGATGACGTGCATCAGCGGGCCGCCCTGGAGGCCCGGGAACATCGCCGCGTTGATCTTCTTGCCGAGATCCTCGTCGTTGGCGAGGATCAGCCCGCCGCGCGGGCCGCGCAGGGTCTTGTGGGTCGTGCTGGTGACGACGTGGGCGTGCGGGAACGGGCTCGGATGCGCGCCGGCGGCGACCAGGCCGGCGAAGTGCGCCATGTCGACCACCAGATGGGCGCCGACCTCGTCGGCGATCGCCCGGAAGCGCGCGAAGTCGATGATCCGCGGATAAGCCGAGCCGCCGGCGATGATCATCTTCGGCCGGTGCTCGCGCGCGAGGCCGCGCACCTGGTCGAGATCGATGCGGTGATCGTCGCGCCGCACGCCGTAGCCGACGGCATGGAACCACTTGCCGGAAAAGTTCGGCCTGGCGCCGTGCGTGAGATGGCCACCGGCATCCAGCGACATGCCGAGCACCGTGTCGCCGGGCTGCAGCAGCGCCATGTAGACGCAAAGATTGGCGGATGCGCCGCTGTGCGGCTGGACGTTGGCGAAGCTGCAGCCGAACAGCTCCCGCGCCCGCTCGATCGCCAGCTGCTCGGCGACGTCGACATACTCGCAGCCGCCGTAGTAGCGCCGCCCCGGATAGCCCTCGGCATATTTGTTGGTCATCACCGAGCCCTGCGCCTCGAGCACGGCGGGGCTCGTCATGTTCTCCGAGGCGATCAGCTCGATCTGGTGGTCCTGGCGATCGCGCTCCTGCCGGATCGCCCGGAAGATCTCGGGGTCCTGCTCGGCCAGCGAGCGCTCGAAGAAGAAATCGGTAGCACCTTGATCAATCGCAGCGTGGCTCGAAGACATGAAGCTTTTCCTCGTTGCGGCAGGATCGGGTGGGGCCTGGGCGGCGCCGGTCGACTATCATGGCCCTCGGGTAGTGTACAGAATCTTCATCCGGAGCGCGATCGGGCGCCACAGCGCCTTACCTACATGCGATGTTGCCCCGATGCGAGGCCGGCCATACCATCGCGCGCCCATGGAAGAGGCCGCCGCCATCATCCTTACGCCTGGTGCGCTGACGCTCGATCGGCTGCACGGCCTGATGGCGCGGCCGCATCGCCTGGCCCTGAGCGAGGCCTGCTGGCCCGGGGTCGAGGCGGCGGCCAATCTGGTGGCCGAGGTGGCCGCGGGCGATGCCGCGGTCTATGGCGTCAACACCGGCTTCGGCAAGCTCGCAAGCGTCCGCATCGCCCCGGATCAGATCGAGGAGCTGCAGCGGCGCCTGGTGCTCTCGCACATGTGCGGCATCGGCGCGCCCTTGCCGGATCCGATCGTTCGCCTGACCCTGGTGCTGAAGGCCGCGAGCCTGGCGCGCGGCCATTCCGGCGTGCGGCGCGCCACCATCGATCTGCTGCTGGCCCTGATCGAGCACGACGCCCTGCCGGTGATCCCGGCCAAGGGCTCGGTCGGCGCCTCGGGCGACCTGGCGCCGCTGGCACACCTGGCCGGCTGCCTGATCGGCGAGGGCGAGATGCGGCTGCGCGGCAGCGTCGTCGCCGCGACGGAGGCCCTGCGCGCGATCGGTACGGTGCCGCTGACGCTCGCCGCCAAGGAAGGCCTTGCCCTGATCAACGGCACCCAGGTGTCGAACGCCCTGGCGCTCGCCGGGCTGTTCGCGGCGCGCGCCGTGCTCGATGCCGCGCTGGTCGCCGGCGCCATGAGCGTCGATGCCGCGCTCGGCAGCGATGCGCCCTTCGATCCGCGCCTGATCGCCGTGCGCGGCCAGCCGGGGCAGGCCGAGGTCGCAAGGCGCCTGACGGCGCTGCTCGCCGGCAGCGAGATCCGCGCCTCGCACCGCGAGGGCGACGATCGGGTGCAGGACCCCTACAGCCTGCGCTGTCAGCCGCAGGTGATGGGGCCGTGCCTGGAGCTGCTGGAGGCGGCGGCGACGACCCTGGAGCGCGAGGCGAATGGCGTCTCCGACAATCCCCTCGTGTTCGCCGACGACGGCCTGCTGATCTCGGGCGGCAGCTTCCACGGTGAGGCGGTGGCGTTCGCCGCCGATCAGATCGCGCTCGCGCTCGCCGAGATCGGCTCGCTGTCGGAGCGCCGCATCGCCCTGCTGACCGATCCGCATCTGAGCGGCCTGCCGGCGTTCCTGACGCCGGCGCCCGGGCTCAACTCCGGCTTCATGCTGGCGCACATCTCGGCCGCGGCGCTGGCGAGCGAGAACCAGCATCTGGCACACCCGGCCTCGATCGACAGCCGGCCGACCTCCGCCAACCAGGAGGACCACGCCAGCATGGCGACCTATGCCGCCCGCCGTCTGCTGGAGATGACCGACAACGCCGCGGCCATCGTGGCGATCGAGCTGCTCGCCGCAGCGCAGGGCATCGAGCTGCGCCGGCCGCTCCAGACCAGCCTCGCGCTGCAGGCCTACGTGACGAAGATCCGGCAACACAGCGCGTTCCTCGATCAGGACCGCCCGCTGCATCGCGACATCGGCGCGCTCGCCGCGGTGATCCTGGCAGGCGGCTTCGCGAGGACTACGCCTCCGCCCGACGCAACCGGAACAGGGTGATCTCGGCCGGCGCGAACAGGCGGATCGGCAGCGAGCCCGCGACGCCGGCGCCCAGGCTGGTGTAGCCGATCATCTGCCGGCGCCGCCAGAGGCCGCGCCCGAGCCGCGTCTCCTTGTGCAGATGCTGCACGATCGGCCAGCCGCCGGGCAGGCAGATCTGGCCGCCGTGGGTGTGGCCGCAGAGATAAAGCGCGCAGCCGAGCCGGGCGGCGTCCTCGGCGAGGTCCGGCGTATGCACCAGCATGATCCGAAACGGATCGCCCCGATCCGACTCCCGCCCGCTTGCGCCGAACTGGTCGGAAAGCGTGGCCGCGAACCGCCGGCTCGATGCCGAATAGTACCGATAGGGATCGTCGAAGCCGACCAGGGTGATGGTCTGGCCATCGCGCGCGACCTCGACCTGCTCGTTGGTCAGCACCCGCACGCCGACCGTATCCTCGAGCGGCTCGACCATCTCCTGGGTGTCGTGATTGCCCAGCACCGCCAGGCTGCCGTCGCCGGCGGCGACCTCCTCGACGATCTTGGCCATCGGGGCGAGGATCGAACGCTGCCGGAAGGGCCCTGTCTCGGCTGCCCGGTAGTCGCCGGTGAATACGCAAAGATCGACCGGCACACCCGCCACTCGAGCACGGATCGCCTCGGCGATGCCGTCGGCGGCATCGAAGTGCGGATCGGAAATATGCAGGATGCGATAGCCATCGAAGGCGGCCGGCAGGTCGGCGAAGGCGAGATCGATCTCGGTGCGACGGATGTCGAGCGAGAGCCGCGTCAGCGCCGGCAGCAGACCTGTGCTGGCCAGCCCCTCGCGCATCAGCTCGCAGCAGCGCTTCAACGGCGAAAACCGCCGTTGCCGCAGACCCCAGGGCGTGTGCATCTCGCGGCTGTGCTCGATCCTGGCGCGATGCAGGCGCCAGTCGGAGCGTTGCCGAAGGTCCGGCGTGGGCCAGACCGCCCGGCCGCGGCTCGATCGGCGATCCCGGTCCTGCCCCGGCAGAAAGGCCCCGGAACCGATACCCCGAACGTCGAGCAATGCGCTCCGCAAAATGATCGCTCCCATACCGGTTCGGCGACGCGCCGCACGCCGTTACGATCGGCGAACCCGGCGAGATCCGCAAGCGACCTGATTGCCACACCCGCAACCTCCTCACGCGACTGTGGCTCTCAAGTCGAATTCGCGCCGTGCGGCACCACGGGCGCAAGTCTGCGGCCAAGAGGTATCGGAAATCCTAAGCCAGATCAGCCCGCTGCATCTGCCGTACGCCGGGCGCCACGCCGGCTGCCCGCCGGCGAAGCCGGGAGGCGTGCTCAACCCGCGGTCGGCGACAGGACGTAGGGCGGGCCACAATTGTGGGCGACGCCGCTGCCCAGGTAGTCGTAGCCCTCGCCGTAAGGATCAACGCCGAGCGCCAGGATCCCCGCCGCGGGCGCCGCGACGGCCAGCGTGAGGGCGCAGGTGGCGGTTTTGAAGACCAGGAGGAAAGGCGTGCCGATGACGGCGACCGCGGTGTTGCCGGCCGGCGATTGGGCCGCCGGCGGGGCTGTAGAGCTGGCGCAGCCGCCGAGCGCGACGGCGAGCAAGAGGGCGAAAGCTTTGATTCGCATGTTGCGACATCCCTGCATGGTCGATCGCCGGTCGGGTCGGCCGGCCTGCACGGCGCACGGATTTCGCAGGGTCGACTGGCCGTCCTCAGGTGGGCCGGCTTTTGAGGTCGACGTGCGAGCCGCGCCCGGGCTCGACGCCATTCCCTAACCCTTCCCTTCTATTCTGGAAGTCGCCCCTGCAACAGCACCCCGGCCGGCCGAAGCGGCGCGATTCTACATACTCGGGGACAGCAAGGCGCTGTTCGCCGTCGGCAGCCGATGCGCACGCGTCGAGCGCGCCCGGCACCTCTCAGGTGGGGAAGGTGAAGCCGATGCGGCCGGCGAAGCCGCCATCGTCGACATCGATGTCGCCGACATAGTAGATCCCGCCCGGCACGGGGCGGCGGAATCGCAGGCGCAACCGCACCGAGATCTGCGTCGGGTCGGTGACCGGCCGCAGCGATTTCAGGGATATCTCGCGCAAGGAGAGCGTTCTCGCCTCAGAACAGTCGTTCTGCGTACAGCCGTAGATGACGCCGAGCTGAAGCGCCCAAAGCACGACGTTGGCGGCCGAGAGCTCGAACGGCTCGTCTCCGCTCGAACCGGCTCGTCATCCGGAAGCTGCCGCGGATCGCGTTCCTGGTTATCTGCACCTCGTCCAGGCTCGCGGCGTCCTCGTGGTAGCCGGCGGTCAGATAGGCGGACCGATATGCTGCATATTCCTCGGGCAACGCGAGCATGCGCTCTGTTCCTATGTCGCGGTCATACGCGCCTCACCGACGATCACCGGCGGCAATCGCGTAACCCCGTCTCTGTTGGCCCTCGATGTAAGGGCGCGACATGACGGCGCCGTGTACCGGGCATGAACTCTTCGTCACCTTGCCGAGCCGGAGATCCTGGCGCGCCTTCGCGCCCAGCCGGGGCTCGGCTTGACAGGCTCATGGACATCCCGTTCACTTGGCGCAACGGGAAGGCAGACGCTCGAACAGCGCGCGGGAGACGAAGGATGGCAGTGTTGAGGGAGATCCACACGGCATGGTCCAGGTTTGGCCCGGCGACGGCGCTGGCGGCCGCGGGCCTGCTGGCGGCGCCGGGCCTGGTCCAGGACGCCGTGGCCCAGGACAAGGAGATCACGATCGGCGTGATCTACGACTTCACCGGCCCGTTCGCCGCCGGCGGCTCGGAAGCCTCCGCGATCGGCACCCAGATCGCGATCGACATGGTCAACGAGCAGGGCGGCGTCGAGGGCTACAAGATCACCCCGATCGTCGCCGACGCGCAGTCCAAGGCCGAGGTCGCGATCAGCGAGGCCGAGCGCCTGCTGAACCAGGAAGACGTCGATCTGATCATGGGCGTCTACTCGAGCGCCCACTGCGTGCCGCTGGCCCAGAAGGTCGATGCGCAGAAGGAGTTCATGTGGGCCAACGTCTGCACCGCCTCGGCGGTGTTCAAGGACAAGAACCTGCAATACGTGTTCCGGCCGCAGGTCCACACCGACCAGTTCGGCTGGGCGTCCTGCGCCTTCCTCGAGGAGGCCAGCCAGGAAAAGCTCGGCGTCGCGCCGGAAGAGCTCAAGGTCGCGATCATCTATGAGGACGGGCCGTACGGGTCCGGCGTCGCCGCGGGCAACGAGGTCAACTGCACCGAGTTCGGCATGGAGGTCGTGCTCAAGGAGGGCTACGCGGCCTCGACGCCCGACCTCTCCAGCCTGGTCACCAAGCTGCGCCGGGCAAGGCCGGACGTGATCCTGCACACCGGCTACAACCCCGACATCACGCTGTTCCTGCGCCAGGCCAAGGAGCAGGGGCTGAGGTTCCAGGCGCTGATCGGCCATGGCGCCGGCTACGGCCAGATCGACAAGCTGATCGAGGCCTTCGGCGAGGACGTCAACTACGTCTACAACGTCGATCCGGTGGCCGCCCAGCTGCTCGATCCGGCGACCCTGGCGCCCGGCCTCGGCGATCTCACGGCGCGAGATGGTGGAGCGCTACAAGGAGCAGACCGGCGCCAGCGAGGTGCCGCCGCACGCCAGCATGGGCTTCAACCAGACCTGGGTTTTTCTCACCGACGTCCTGCCGCGCGCGATCAAGGACCATGGCGGCTTCGATCCCGAGGCGCTGCGCCAGGCGGCGCTCGAGACCGACATCCCAGAGGGCGGCACGATCCAGGGCTATGGCGTCAAGTTCTTCGGGCCGGGCACCGCGATGGCCGGGCAGAACGAGCGCTCGTCGCCGGTCGTGATGCAGTACATCGACGGCGAGACCAACATCGCCTGGCCGACCAAGATCCAGACCGCCGACCCGGTGCTGCCGCTGCCGTCCGGCCACGCCTACGCCCCCTGAAGGCAAGGCAGAGGGCTCCGAAAGGCGAAGGTGAGGGCGCGTGCTCGAAGTCGAGGGGCTGACCAAGCGCTTTGGCGGCTTCACGGCGGTCAGGGAGGTGGCGTTCGGGCTGGCTGAGGGCGAGATCCTCGGCCTCATCGGCCCGAACGGCTCGGGCAAGAGCACGATCTTCAACCTGATCTCAGGCGCGCTGCGGCCCAATCGGGGCTCGATCCGCTTCCAGGGCCGCGAGATCGCGGGGCTGGTGCCGGCCAAGGTCTGCCATCTCGGCATCGCCCGGACGTTCCAGATCCCGCGGCCGTTCCGCAAGCTCTCGATCTTCGACAACGTGATGGTCGCGGCGCACTACGGCCACGACGGCGACATCTCGCGGGCCGAGGCCAGGCGCGTCGCCGCGGATGCGCTCGCGACCGTCAAGCTGCCGACGGAAGCAGGGCGTGCCGGTCGACGGCCTGGGTGCGGCGGGCCTCAAGAAGCTGGAGCTGGCCCGGGCGCTCGCCACCCGGCCCAAGCTCCTGCTCGCCGACGAAAGCCTGGGCGGCCTCGACGATGCCGAGATCGAGCAGGCGGCCGACATGCTGAGCGCGATCCGGCGCGACAAGGGCATCACGATCATCTGGGTCGAGCACATCATGGGCGTGCTGATGCGGGTGGTCGACCGCTGCATCGTCCTCGACCACGGCGAGAAGATCGCCGAAGGCGAGCCGCATGCGGTGGCCCACGACCCCCGCGTCATCGAGGTGTACCTCGGAACCGATGCGAGCGCCGTCCAGGAGCGGGTCGCGGCCCGTGTCTGAGGGTGGCCTAGAGCGGCTTCTCCATGAAGACGCTGAGCGGGTCGTCGCGGTAGCTGCCGAACGGCGCGCGGCGGCGGAAGCCCGCGCTCTCGTAGAGCTGGATCGCGGCGGGCTGCCTGACCCCGGTCTCGAGGCGGAGCAGGGCGACGCGGCCGTGCAAGGCATCCTCGATCGCCGCGAGGATCGCCCGGCCGATGCCGCGGCCGCGCGCCTTTGGCACGACGAACATGCTCTTCAGCTCGGCGCTGCCGTCGCCCTGGAGCTGCCATGCGCCGCAACCGAGCGCCACGCCCTGCTCGCGCGCCACCAGCAGCGTGACCTCCGGCCGCGCGTAGGCGGCGAGGTCGAGGCCATGCCGGCTTTCCGGCGGGTAGAGCTCGGCCGACCACGACCACGCCGCCTGCAGCAGGGCGCGCACGTCGTCGCGCTCGGCGCGCTCCACGGCGATCGTCAGCCCGTCGCGCACTGGTCCTCCCTGCCGGCACCTGCACCGGGCTCGAGCCTAGCACAGACGACGGGGTGCCGGTGCTGAGGCTCGAGCAGGTCGCCGCCGGCTATGGCACCTTCCAGGCCCTGTTCGGCGTCTCGCTCGAGGTCCGGGCCGGCGAGGCGGTGGCGGTGATCGGCCCCAATGGTGCCGGCAAGACCACGCTCTTGCGGGTGATCTCCAAGCTGATCGAGGTCAGCGCCGGCGAGATCCGCCTCGAGGGCGCCTCGCTCAACGAGGTGCCGGCGCACCGCGTGATCGAGCTCGGCGTCGCCCATGTGCCGGAGAACCGGCGCCTGTTCCCGCGCCTCTCGGTCGAGGACAATCTGCGCATCGGCGCCTACACGCGGGCGGCGCGCGCCCGCTTCGCCGAGCGGCTGGCCTACGTGTTCGAGCTGTTCCCGCGCCTTTTGGAGCGGCGAGCGCAGCTCGCCGGCACGCTCTCGGGCGGCGAGCAGCAGATGTGCGCGATCGGCCGCGGCCTGATGTCGGGCCCGAAGCTGCTGCTGCTCGACGAGCCGTCCGCCGGCCTGGCGCCTGTGATCGTGCAGCAGGTGTTCGATCTCGTGGGCCGGATCCGCGCCGAGGGCTTCACGGTGCTGATCGTCGAGCAGAACATCCGCCAGGTGCTGCAGGTGGTCGACCGCGCCTATCTGCTCGAGACCGGCCAGATCAAGCTCGCCGGCACGGCCGACGAGCTGCTCGCCAGCGACGACATCCGCCGCGCCTATATCGGGCTGTGAGATACGGAAGACATCATGCCGATCTTTGACATCTTCCTGGTCGAGGCGATCCTGAACGGGGTCCTGTTCGGCGGCGTGCTGGCGCTGCTGGCGCTTGGCCTCAACCTGATCTTCGGCGTCATCGACGTGGTCTGGATCTGCTACGCCGAGCTGATGATGATCGGCATGTACGCGGTCTATTTCCTCTATGTCGGCTACGGCGTGCCGCTGCCCGCCGCCTTCGCGCTCTGCATCCTGCTGGTGGCGCTGCTCGGCACGGTCATGCATCAGCTCGTGATCCGGCCGATCCTCGGCGGCGAGCCGATCAACCAGCTGCTGGTCACCGGCGGCATGCTGTTCTTCCTGCAGGCGCTGGCGACGCTCCTGTTCGGCATCGACTTCCGCAATCTCGGCCTGTCGCTGCCGAGCGTCACGATCGGCGACATCTATCTGCCGAGCTCGCGCATCCTGGCCGCCGGCACCGCGCTGGTGGCGATGCTGGCCGTCTGGCTGTTCCTCAGGAAGACCTACCTCGGCATCGCGATCCGCGCGATCAGCCAGGACCGCGCCATCATGCCGCTGATGGGGGTCGACGCCAACCGCATCTACCTGATCACCTCGGCGCTCGGCGGCGGGCTTGCCGGGCTCGGCGCCTGCCTCCTGGTGCTGCAGTACGACGTCCACCCGGCGATCGGCCTGTCCTTCGGCCCGATCACCTTCATGGTCTGCGTCATGGGCGGGCTCGGCAACCTGATCGGCGGCTTCATCGCCGCCTTCATCTTCGCCCAGTTCATCTCGGTCGGCGGCTTCTTCTTCGATCTCGAGTGGGGCTACGTCATGGCGTTCGTGTTCTTCATCGCCATGATGTTCCTGCGCCCGCAGGGCCTGTTCGCCCGGAGCTGACCCGATGCCGCGCATCCTCGCCGCTCTCGGCCTCGTCCTGCTCGCCGCGGTTCCCCTGGCGGGGCTCTCCGACTATCACCTGCACGTCCTGATCACGATCCTGCTGTGGTCGTTCATCTACACCGCCTGGTCGATCATGGGCCGCTTCGGCCTGGTCTCGCTCGGCCACGGCGCCTTTTTGGGCATCGGCGCCTATGGCGTCACCATGCTCTGGAACCACTACGGCCTCTCACCCTGGCTCGGCATCCCGATCTCGCTGGCGCTCGCCGGCGTGGTCGCCGTGGTGATCGGCTATCCCTGCTTTCGCTTTCGCATCACCGGCCACTACTTCGCGCTGGTGACGCTGGCGCTCTCGGAGGTGGTGCGCCTCCTGATCGTGGCGCTGCGCGACTGGACCGGCGGCTCGCTCGGCGTCACGCCGCGCCCGGCGCTCGGCGACAGCTCGTATTCGCTTGCCGCCCTGCAGTTCGCCGATCGGGAGGTGTTCTTCTACATCATGCTCGCCTTCTGGCTGGTGGGCCTTTGGATCTGGCGGCTGGTCGATCGCAGCATGGCGCGCTCTGCCATGCTGGCGATCAGCCAGGAGGAGGACGCCGCGGCATCCGTCGGCATCAACGTCACCCGGACCAAGCTCGGCATCACGCTGATCAGCGCCGCGATGACGGCGATGGGCGGCGCGCTCTACGGCCAGTACCAGATGTACATCAACCCCGAGACCGTCTCGGGCATCGCGATCTCGCTGCAGATCGTGTTCGCGGTGATCGCGGGCGGCATGTTCGTGCAGCTCGGGCCCACGGTCGGCGCCCTGATCACGCTGTTGCTGGCGGAAAGCCTTCGCGTCCTGGTCGGCCACGAGGTGCACGGCCTGGACGGCACGATCTACGGCCTGATGCTGGTGCTGTTCATCATCTACATGCCCAAGGGCATCCTCGGAAAGATCCTCGAAGTGTGGGAGCGCCGGCGCTCCGGCACGCCCCCGCCCGGCCGCCTGCGCCCGGCCGAGGCGGCCGAGTAGCCCCGGCACACGGGTACCACTTGGACCTGCTTCGCGGGCCTTCGCTCGCGAAGGGTGCCCTTCGTTTTCACAGAGCGATACTACCTTGGGGCCCACCTGGTCGACCACGCGGCCAGCGTCGGCGCAGATGGGCTTATTGATGTTTGGCAGGTCTCACGCCGCCGGGAAACCCGCGGTGCGATCACCTACATCAAGAACAGCGACGGGCTCCGGCAACGTCGGTTCGGGAGAGCAATCATGACGGGAGAATCCGAAGAGAGGCTCACGCTGCTCGGTCATCCGGCCCAATGGCCGCGATCCCCGGACGAGGCACGGCTTGAGTGGGTGCCCAATCCGCACCCTGAAACCCTGTATGTCGTCCGCTTCACTTGCCCGGAGTTCACGTCGATCTGTCCGGTGACGGGGCAGCCGGACTTCGCGCACCTCGTGATCGACTATGTTCCAAAGGGGCGCCTTGTGGAGAGCAAGTCGCTGAAGCTCTTCCTCGGCTCGTTCCGCAATCACGGCGCCTTCCACGAGGACTGCAGTCTCATCATTGCAAAGCGTCTTGAACAGGTGCTCGATCCGTCCTGGCTCCGCCTCGGCGGCTACTGGTATCCCAGAGGCGGCATGCCGATCGACGTCTTCTATCAGTCGGGGGAGCCGCCGAAAGGCGTCTGGCTCCCCGACCAGGGCGTAGCTTCCTACCGTGGACGAGGATGAGGCGGCCAGCCTGCTTCGCGTCCCGCTTCGCTCAAGTATACGGATCGGCCGCATCCCGCAGGCCGTCGCCGAGGAAGTTGAAGGCCAGGACGACGCAGATGACGGGGGCCACCGGCAGCATCAGCCAGGGGTAGAGCGCGACGACGTTGATGTTCTGGGCTTCGGTCAGCAGCACGCCCCAGGACGTGATCGGCGGCCGCAGGCCGAGGCCGAGGAAGGAGAGCGCGGTCTCGCCGAGGATCATGGCCGGGATCGAGAGGGTGGCGGATGCGATCAGGTGGCTCATGAACGAGGGCACCAGATGGCGGAAGACGATGCGCGAGGGGCGCGCGCCCATCAGCATCGCAGCCGCCGCGAAATCCTCCTCGCGCAGCGCCAGGATCTTTGAGCGCACAGCACGGGCAAGGCCGGTCCAGTCGATCAGGCCGAGGATCAGGGTGATGCCGAAGTAGATCCAGAGCGGGTCCCAGGTGACCGGCAGGGCGGCCGAGAGCGCCATCCACAAGGGCAGCTCGGGGAACGAGCGGATCACCTCGATGGTGCGCTGCACCAGGCTGTCGACCCAGCCGCCATAGTAGCCGGAAAGGCCGCCCAGGATGATGCCCAAGGTGAAGCTGATGGTGATGCCGACGAGACCCACGGTGAGCGAGACGCGGGCGCCGTAGACGATGCGCGAGAACAGGTCGCGGCCGAGCCGGTCGGTGCCGTGGAAGAAGAAGGTGCCGTCCTCGGCGGGGCAGACGAAGTGGAAGCTCATCGGCACCATACCCCAGAACTCATACGGGTCGCCCGAGCAGAAGAAGCGCAGCGGCTCGACCTTGCCGAGGTCGGGCGCGTACTCGCGCTTCAGGTTCTCCATGTTGAGCTTGAAGGTGTAGCCATAGACGAACGGGCCGATGAATTCGCCCGTCGTGGAACAGGTGGATCGCCTGCGGCGGCGCGTGGATGAAGTCGGGATGGCGGCTGTGCAGGTCGTAGGGCGCGATCCATTCCGAGATCAGGATCGAGGCGTAGAGCAGGCCCAAAAACCAGGCCGAGACCACGGCCAGGCGGTGGCGGCGGAACTTCCACCACATCAGCTGCCATTGCGAGGCGGTGTAGAAGCGCTCCTGCTCGGGCGTCAGGCGCTCGGCCTCGGTCGGGTCGAACGGCTCGGGGTTGACGTAGTGCAGGCTCATCGGGTCTGGCCGCCCTCGAAGCGGATGCGCGGATCGAGGACCGCGAGCGCCAGGTCGGAGAGCAGGACGCCGATCACCGTGAGCAGCGCCAGCATCATGAGGAAGGAGCCCGCCAGATACATGTCCTGGGTCTGCAGGGCGCGCAGCAGCATCGGCCCGGTGGTCGGCAGCGACAGCACGATCGAGACGATCGCCGCACCGGAGATGATCTGCGGCAGCAGGTTGCCGATGTCGGCGATGAACGGGTTGAGCGCCATGCGCAGCGGGTACTTGCACAAGGCCCGGAACGGCGGCAGGCCCTTGGCCTTGGCGGTGGTCACGTAGGGCTTTTGCAGCTCGTCGAGCAGATTGGCGCGCAGCCGGCGGATCATGCCCGCGGTGCCCGAGGTGCCGATCACCACGACCGGGACCCAAAGGTGCTCGAGCACCGAGAAGAACTTGCCCCAGCTCATCGGCTGGTCGAGATAGCGCGGGTCCATCAGGCCGCCGATCGAGGTGCCGAAGACGACGTTGGCGAAGTACAGCAGCACCAGCGCCAGCAGAAAGTTCGGCGTCGCCAGGCCCAAGAAGCCGATGAAGGTGAGCGTGTGATCGCTCACGGTGTACTTGTGGGTCGCCGAGTAGACGCCGATCGGAAACGACACCACCCAGGTGAACACGATGGTGGCGAACGAGACGATCAACGTGAGCAGCAGGCGGTCGCCGACGACCGCGTTGACCGGCAGGTCG
Organism: uncultured Alphaproteobacteria bacterium; assembly: GCA_963753315.1. Lineage (GTDB taxonomy): Bacteria > Pseudomonadota > Alphaproteobacteria > Geminicoccales > Geminicoccaceae > DASUGG01. The sequence goes on along the minus strand of CAVWCI010000004.1, from coordinate 36,315 downwards.
TACTCGAAGGAGTAGCCGAAGTCGCCGCGGAACAGGCCGCCGAGCCAGACCAGATACTGCTGCCACCAGGGCCGGTCGAGGCCGTAGACCTCGCGCAGGTACTGGATCTTCTCGCCCTGGATGCTCTCGCCCTGGGCCTGCAGCTCGGCGATGTAGCTCTCGAGATAGTCGCCCGGCGGCAGCTGGATGATCACGAAGGTGATCAGGCTGATCGCCAACAGGGTCGGCACCATGACCAGGAGACGATGGATGACGTATCGAAGCACTGCGCCTCCTGCGGCCGGTCCTCGCGCGGGCTCGGCCGGCCCCCCACCACGCGCCTTCATGTTCTGTGCACGTCTTTTGGGGCAGCTGCAACCGTACCGGCGAGTTCGGCTCGCAGGCAAGATGGGATTCGTCGGGCAGCAGCCTGCGTCGGCGGGACGCCCTCAATCGCCGCGGGCGAGGCAGGCCGCAAGTGCTGCGGCGCGGCAGAGCTCGGCCGCCGGCCAGCCGGTGGTCTTGCAGCCGATCTCGGCCTGCAGCAGGCTGCCCGCCTGCTGCGCCAGTGCTGCCGCGGGCCAGCGCCGCAGCGCGGCCTTGAAGCTGCTGCGCCTCCGCATGTGGATCGGCGGGCGCGCCTTCTCGAGCACGCGCTCGGCCGGCTCGCCGGCCTCGACCAGGCAGGCCAGCTGGTAGAGGCGGCCGAAGTGGTTGGCGAGCGCGCGCAGCAGGCGGACCGGCGCCTGGCCCTCGGCGAGCAGGCGGCCCATCGTGCGCTCGACGTCCGCCGCCTGGCCGAGTGCTGCGGCATGCACGAGGTCGTCGAGACCGAGGGCGGCGCTGTCGCCGACCACCGCGGCGACGTCCTGCAGGGTCACCGGCCGCGGCGAGCGCTCGCCCGCCGCCGGCGCGAGGTAGAGGTCGAGCTTGGCGAGCTCGCTCATCGTGATGCCGCGATCGACGCCCAGGTGCAGGGCGAGGAAGGCCTCGGCCTCGGCATCGGGGCGCAGGCCCATGGCGGCGAGCTGCTGGTGCACCGTGCCGGCGAGCGCGCGGCCCTCCTCGCGCCAGCAGGCGATCGCGGCGGCATTCGGCGCCGCCTCGAACAGGCGCCGGAGCGACGAGGCGGCACCGAGCTCGCCGGCATCCACCACCACCAGCGCCGCGAGCGAGGGGAGATCCAGGAGCGCCCGGCAGGCGCCGCTCAGCTGATCGCCCGCCTGGCGCACGCGCACCACCCGGCGGCCGCCGCCAAGAGCACAGCGCGCGCGCCTCGTCGACCAGCAGCGCTGGCTCCGCGCGCACCGCGTCGGCGGCGAGCTCGGTAAGGCCGAACGGATCCTGCGGGTCCGGCAGCACCGCGCGCACGAGCTGCAGGGCGCGCTCGCGCACGAGGCCCTCGTCGGGCCCGTACAGCAGCACGGCGGAAAGCGCCGGGTCCGGCCGGCTCAGGATCGCTTCGACCCGCGCGCCTGCGATCTTCACGCCGCGACCTTCATGCCGCGAGCACCGGTCACGTCGGGGTCGGCTGGCGGGCGAAGTGCACGGCCAGCAGGGTGCCGATGTTGTCGCCGACCTCGCGCGCGATGCGGCGCTCGGCATCGACCTCGGCGGCGAGCGTGGCGTAGGGCGCGAGGTTCACATTGTAGCTCGCGATGCGCTGCACGTAGGACTGGTACAGCAGCTCGCCGCTCGCGGCATCGAGCAGCTGGAAGCGGGCGGTCAGCTCGAGGTTGAAGCGCGTGATGACATTGTCGAGCTGGATACCGAGAGCCTGCGCGCTGCGCTCCAGATCGATCTCGAGGATGTAGCGCGACGGCACCTCGACCCCGGTGGGGTTGAGATCGTCGAGCAGCGCGTTGCGGACCAGCTGGCCCAGGCGGCCGTCGAGGCCGGTGATGCTGATCGCCTCCAGCTCGCCGCGCACGCCCTCGTCGCCGGTCGCGTGCAGCATCGGCCGAAGGTTGCATGCGCCAAGCATCAGGCAGGCGCAAAGAAGCACCGCCCGGCGGGTCCGCACCGGCTCAGACGACCACATTGACGACCTTGTCCGGCACCACGATGACGCGTCGGACCGGCTTGTCGCCGATCGCACGCGCGACGTTCGGCTCGGCCAGGGCGCTCGCCTCGAGCGCCGCAGGGTCGGAGCCCTTGGCGAGCTCCAGGGTCGCGCGCAGCCGGCCGTTGACCTGCACCGCGACGGTCACCCGATCCTCGACCAGCCAGGCGGGGTCGGCCTCGGGCCACGGCGCCTCGGCGAGCAGGCCGTCGTGGCCGAGCGTCTGCCAGAGCTCCTCGGCGAGATGCGGCACCATGGGGCCGAGCAGCAGCACCAGGGTCTCGAGCCCCTCGCGCAACAGGTGAGGCGCTGCCGGGTCGCCCGGGTCGAGGGCCTCGAGCCGGTTCGACAGCTCGCGGATCAGCGCCACCGCCTTGTTGAAGTGAAACCGCTCGAGCTCCTCGCCGACGCCTGCGATCGTGCGGTGGATCGCGCGCTTGAGCTCGATCGCATCCGAGGTCAGCTCGTTCGGATAGGTCGGCGCCGCCCGGCGCCAGCCGGTCGCGATGCGCCTCGAACAGGCGCCAGAGCCGGTTCAGATAGCGCCAGGCGCCGTCGATGCCTGCCTCGGTCCACTCCAGGTCGCGCTCGGGCGGGCTGTCCGACAGCATGAACAGCCGTGCGGTGTCGGCGCCGTAGGCCTCGATCGTCGCGGTCGGATCGACCGTGTTGCGCCGCGACTTGCTCATCTTCTCCGAGCGCCCGACGGTGACCTCGCTGCCGTCCGCGATCAGCCGAAAGCCGCCTTGCCCGTCCTCCTCGACCTCGTCCGGCTGGCGCCAGTTGCCGGCGGCGTCGCGAAAGGTCTTGTGGCAGACCATGCCCTGGGTGAACAGGCCGGCGAACGGCTCGTCGAAGCCGAGGTAGCCGCACTTCTTCAGCGCGCGTGCGAAGAAGCGCGAGTAGAGCAGGTGCAGCACGGCGTGCTCGACGCCGCCGATATATTGGTCGACCGGCATCCAGTAATCGACCGCGGCGCGGTCGAACGCGCCCTCGGCGGCGGGCGAGCAGAAGCGCAGGAAGTACCAGGAGCTCTCGACGAAGGTATCGAACGTGTCGGTCTCGCGCCGGGCCTGCCCGCCGCAGCGCGGGCAGGCGACCTCCTTCCAGGTCGGGTGATGCTCCAAGGGGTTGCCCGGCCGGCCGAGCTCGATGTCCTCGGGCAGGGTCACCGGCAGCTGCTCGCGCGGCACCGGCACGATGCCGCAGGCACCGCAATGGATCACCGGGATCGGGCAGCCCCAGTAGCGCTGCCGCGAGACGCCCCAGTCGCGCAGCCGATACGTGGTCTCGCCGCGGCCGACGCCGAACCCCTCGAGGCGCGCGATGACGCGCTCCTTGGCGCCTGCCACGTCGAGCCCGTCGAGGAAGCCGGAATTGATCATCCGGCCGTCGCCCAGATACGCCTCGTCGCCGATCGCGAAGCTCTCGGCATCGGCGCCCGGCGGCAGGACCACGGGGATCACCGGCAGGCCGTATTTGCGGGCGAACTCGAGATCGCGCTGGTCGTGCGCCGGGCAGCCGAAGATGGCGCCGGTGCCGTACTCCATGAGCACGAAGTTGGCGACGTAGACCGGCAGCGCGACCCCTTCGATCAAGGGGTGCTGGCAGCAGAGGCCGGTATCGAAGCCGACCTTCTCGGCGCGCTCGAGCGCCTCCTCGCTGGTGGTGGTCGCGGCGCATTCGGCGACGAACGCCGCGAGCCCGGGGTCGCCCGCCGCGAGCGCCACGCTCAAGGGGTGATCGGCCGCGATCGCCATGAAGCTCGCGCCGAACAGCGTGTCCGGCCGGGTCGTGAACACCTCGAGATCGTCGTCGCGGCCGTCGATCTTGAACCGCACGCGGGCGCCGACCGAGCGACCGATCCAGCGCTCCTGCATGGCCCGGACCTTGTCGGGCCAGCGCTCGAGGCCGGCCAGCGCCTCGAGCAGCTCCTCGCTGTAGTCGGTGATCCTGAGGAACCACTGGGCGAGCTTGCGGCGCTCGACGGGGGCGCCGGAGCGCCAGCCGCGGCCGTCGATGACCTGCTCGTTGGCCAGCACCGTGTGGTCGACCGGGTCCCAGTTCACCCAGGATTCCTTGCGGTCGACCAGGCCCGCCTCGAGGAAGTCGAGGAACATCGCCTGCTCGTGGCGATAGTAGTCCGGATCGCAGGTCGCGACCTCGCGCGACCAGTCGATCGACAGGCCCATGGACTGGATCTGGGCGCGCATCTCCGCGATGTTGGCGTAGGTCCAGGCGGCCGGATGCACGCCCTTGGCCATGGCGGCGTTCTCGGCCGGCAGGCCGAACGCGTCCCAGCCCATCGGATGGAGGATGCTGTAGCCCTGCGCGCGCTTGTAGCGGCTGATCACGTCGCCGAGCGTGTAGTTGCGCACGTGGCCCATGTGAATGCGGCCCGAAGGATAGGGAAACATCTCGAGCACGTAATATTTGGGCCGCCCCGAATCCGGTGTGGCGGCGAAGATCTGCCGATCGTCCCAGATCCGCTGCCACTTGGCTTCGATGTCCTTGTACGGATAGCGGTCCATCGTGCGGCTCACCTTCACAAGCACCTCGCGCGCTGCGTCACATCGCCCCAATCCGGGCCCCGACCTGCGCATCGGCCGCACTCATACGCCACCCCCGGCATTGTTTCCAAGCCCGACAATCCTTATCGTACAGTCGTCCAGGCTGAGGGAAGACTTCCCTCGCCAAGTCGATCCTGCTATGCCCCGGTCGCGCTCAGACCGCTCGAAAGCCATCGATTGAGCGAGATCAAACGAAGGAGTGGCCCATGGCGACGCCCGATGTGACGGCCGTCGAGACCCGACGCACCCAGCCCGGCTCGATGTCGACGTTCGATGTCGATGCCTTCCATGCGACGCCTTTGCAGCGCAAGCCGTTCGACTATCTGGTGGTGCCCGGGTTCATCCGGCCGGATGCGCTCGCCGCGCTCAATCGAGACTACCCGCAGATCGAGGGCCCCGGCAACATGTCCGCCGACGACGCCGACTGCGGGCCGGCCTTCGCGCAGCTGCTGGCGACGCTGAAGAGCGAGGCGTTCGCCGATCTGGTCGGAGAGAAGTTCGACGTCGATCTTCGCGGCTGCGCGGCGACGATCTCGGTGCGGCGCTTCTCCGAGGCGACCGACGGCAACATCCACACCGATCACCGCTCCAAGGTGATCACGCTCCTGCTCTACTTCAACGCCGGCTGGGAGCACGAGGGCGGTCGGTTGCGCATGCTGAGGTCGGCGACCGACATCGAGGACTACGCCGGCGAGGTGACGCCCTGCTGCGGCACGCTGCTCGCGTTCCGGCGCACGGACATCTCCTACCACGGCCACAAGCCGTTCGTCGGGGAGCGGCGGATGCTGCAGCTGAGCTGGACGCGCGGCGGCGAGCTCGGCCGCTATGTCAGCAGCCTCACCAAGCCGGTCCGGCGCCTGCTCAACATGAGCTAGCCGGCGCGTAAGACAGCGCGCCACGCGACTTTACGGGTGTTGCCCGCGACTTTACTGAGTGTTGATGGCGGCGATGCGAAGCTCGCGGGCGCGGGTCAGGATGTTGTCCTCGATGGCGGTCCCGGTATTGGTGTCGACCGCGGCGTCGGTCCAGCCCGCATCGGTACCGTTGGTCTGGCGGAAGATCGCCACCTTGACGCCGTCGGCGCGGAGCTCGGTGTCGAGGATGTAGACGTTGATCTTGAAGCGCTCGCCGGGGGTTTCGGGCGGGGAGTACCAGTCGGTGATGATCACGCCGCCGAACGGGTCGGCCTGCGTCAGCGGCATGAAGTCGATGGTCTCGAGCGAGGCCCGCCAGAGAAAGGCATTGACCCCGATGCCGCCATAGACGGCGCCGTTGGTCTCCTCGTCGTCGTCGCTGCCGAACGCAATAATGCCTTCCTCGCCGTGGATGGTGCCGTGCTGGGCGCGGATCCGGTCGGTGCTCCTCGTTGCTGATCTCGCCCGGCACCTCGATCGGCACGTCCGACGAGCACGCCGCCACCCCCGCAACCGCCAGGGCAAGAATCGTCACCGAACTCTTGCGCATCGCCCCCAGATCCCTGTGTCCGCACCGCCCCGCAGAACGGCCGTCGCCGCCTGCCGAAGCGGACGGCTCAGAAGTTGAACCGCAGGCTTACCACGCCCGCGGTCGCGGCGTCACCGGTGTCTTCCTCTTCGGCGTAGGCGACATCGCCCTGCAGGATCAGTCCGGGCTGCAGCATCAGCTGACTGCCGACGCTGAGGAGGCTCGCCGCGGTCTCGTCGTCGGCGGTGACGAGACTGTAGCTGACGCGCGTGTCGACGGGGCCAAAGCCGTACGCCACACCTGCGGTCATGTGGTTGCCGGACACGCCCAGCACCGACGCGCGCTCGCCATAGGCGGCATCGAAACGCACGCCGGATACCGCAAGCTCGCCGCCGACGACGAACGACGACGGGTCGCCTGCCTGTGCCGGCGGCTCATGGCCCACGCCCGCCTTGGCGGACCAGTCGACGTCAAGGCCGGCGATCGCTGGAGGTGTCGTTGAGACCGAACTCGACCTGGCGCGCCGAGCCAGGGCCGGACGTGCCGTCACCGACATCGGCTCCCGTGCCAGGCGCAGCGGCGACGCCCAGCCCCAAAGCGCCGAAGCGGGGCGTGAACGTGGTCAGCGGTGATGGCTCGGCGGTCTGCACGGTAACGGCTCCAGGCTCGGCCGCGTCGCTCTCGGTCAAGCCGACGCTCAAGCCCAGCCATTCGTCCTGCGCCGCGCGCAAGGCCTCGTCATGATAGCCGCCGACGCCCACGCCAGGCTCCACCGCCGCCGCGGCCGACGCCACGAGCGCCGAGCCCAGACCGGCTACCAGCGCTATGCGGCGCACCGACGCTCACCCGGATTCATATCGCGCTTCTCGTTAGGGCTGCTCCGCCTCATCGCGCCACATATTGGCGGAACTCATGCCACGATTTCAAGCAGTAAGGTATAAAATTGGCCCACTGTTGCGCTCAATCCACAATTGAAAGGGGCGGCGGCAGTCTCGCCGCCCCTTCGCCTGGCCACAATAGAAAGGGGCGACGATGCTCTCGCCGCCCCCTGCCTGGAAGGATTCGCCCCGCGGGGCGGGGTTCAGTAGTCGAGCTGCACCGCCAAGACGCCGCCGACGGTTTCCCCGCTGCTCGTGGGAGTTCCGTCGTCGTCGACTGTCTTGAACGGATCGTCCGTGTTATAGCTGACGTCGCCCTTCAGGGTGACGCCCGGCAGCAGCCCGATGTCGCCGCTGACCGCGAAGATGTTGGTGTTGTCGAGGTTCGTCGTTCCAGTCGTGCTCGTAGCCGACGCTGACATTGGCCGGGCCGAAGCCATAGGTGAGGCCGAACGACACCAGCTGGCCTTCCTGTAGTTCGGTCGGTCCCTTGAAGTCGTTGAAGCTGACGCCGAAGCTGAGGCCGCCGAAGCCGAGCAGACCGCCGACCGCGAAGGCCTTCGCATCGTCGCGGTAACCCGCCGCGCCCTGCGCCGTGTCACCGCCCTTGACGTCGGCCCAGTTGCCGACCGCCGAGAGGGTCAGATCGACCGGACCGAGGACGCCCACCCAGTTGACGCCGCCGCCGATGGCGTTCTTGCGCTGGTCGCCCGTACCGAAGAACTCGTTGCTGCCGAGGCCGTTCTCGTTGTCGTCGCCGTCCGGCGTGAAGCTTGCACCGAGCTGGAAGCCTGCGATACGAGGCGTGAAGTAGGTCGCCTTGACGTCGTCGCCCATGTCCGGAAACTGGACCTGGCCGAGGTTCTGGGTATCGCCGTCGATACCGCCGGTGCCCGCTTGCGCATCCTCGGCGCCGACGAACATCAGGTCCTCGGCACCGTCGTCGCGACCGAGCTCGACCCGACCGAAGTTGCCGGAGAAGAACAGGCCGACCTCGTCGGTCGAGACGTCGTTGGCGCCGGTGTCGAGGTCGGAGCTGACCTCGATTTCGACCTTGGAGCCGTAGCGAACGCCACCATCCGTGACGCCTTCGGCCCGGACGATGACCTCGTTATCCATATAGAAGGCGTAGTTTTGGTTATGGGAGTTGTTGTCGAGCGTATCGTCGGTGGCAGCGTTGATACCGAACTCGGTGAAGCCACCCAAGATCACCTCGAATTCGTCTTCCTGCGCCGAAGCGGCGCTCGTGAACAGCATGCCGGCACCCACGAGCGCCGTACTGCCCATCAACAGCCTGTGATGCATGATCCCGTTCTCCACTCGCACCCGCTAGGGCGTCTTTTCTACTTCAAAGCGAGAGTCCTCTCGCCTCCTGCACAGATGAGGCGACCTCTCAGCTGTACCTCTTAACCATTTGATCACTTGGGCATCAACCGCGAATCGAGCGCTTTTCGATGAAAGTGTACCAATGTTGCGTAAAAGACACAGAGACGAAAACCGCGCCCAATCGTATCGACGAGGGCGGAAATCTGCCCTTTTTCACGACTTCCTCAATCACCGCCGTGGAGCAGCCCTCGCCGCCATCGCGAACTGTGCTATGGAGCGCGCATCGTCGGCTCCGCTATAGAAGAGAGGGGTCGCGCGTGCCAGCCTGGCGAAGTGTCGTGGCCCGGGCGTGTCAGGGAGCGGCATGCGAAGGATAGCGACGATCATCCTCGGCCTGTTGCTGGTGGCGTCCCTGGCTGGCGCCGTCCTGGTGGCGACGGTCGATCCCAACAATCACAAGGCGCTGATCGAGCGCTGGGCGAGCGACGCGGTCGGCCGCACGGTCAAGATCGACGGCCCGATCGAGCTGACCCGCTCGCTGACGCCGACGCTCGTGGTCAACGGCCTGAACGTAGCCGGGCCAGCGGGGACCACCGCGATCTCGGTCGGCCGGGCCGAGCTGTCGGTGGTGCTGACCTCGCTGCTGTTCGGACCGCTGCACCTGCCGCTGATCGCCGTCGACAGCGCCGTGCTCGATCTGCCGCTGCAGGGCGATCTGCCCGCGGGCGATGGCGACGCGCAGGTGCCCAGGATCGACCAGATCACCCTGTCGAACGTCAGGGTCCGCTATCAACCGAGCGACGGCAATCCCTTCGAGGGCGTGGTGCAGCACGCGAGCTTCGCGCCGGCGGCGAACGCAACGGCGCTCGACATCACGGGCACGATCGGCACGGTGCCGCTGCACCTCTCCGGTACGACCGGCACGGTCGCGGATCTGTTCGCTGGCCGTCAGGACTGGCCGCTCGAGGCCGACGGGACGCTCGGCGACGGCAAGCTCGGCTTCCGCGGCAGCCTCGGCCTGCAGGGTGCTGTGCTGCTCTTCACCCTCGACGCCAACATCGATCTGCCGGCGTCGACTGCGCAAGCCCTCGCGATCCCGGCATTGCCGCTCCAGGCCACCACCAAGCTCCAAGGCGACGCCGCGAGCTTCACCGCGCAGGGGCTGGCGGCGACCTACGGCAACAGCGACCTGCAGGGCGATCTCACCTGGCAGCAGGGCGCGCGCCCCAAGCTCTCCGGCAAGGTGACGGCCAAGCGGATCGTCCTCGCCGAGCTCCTGCCGCAGGCCGGCGGCGGCGCTGCGAGCGACGACGTGGTCCCGAACCCGCCGATGCTGACGCCGGCGCTGATGCCCATGGATCTCGATCTCGCCGCCTCGGTCGGGCAGCTCGACCTGACGCCGGGCCAGGCGGCGACCGATCTCGTCGTCACGACGAGCGGCAGCGAGCAGGCGATCGACCTGACCCTCACGCAGGCCAAGCTCGGCTCGGGCAAGGTGCAGGCGCACTACGAGGTCCACGCCGAGGGGCCCTCGACCGACATCGCCCTCAAGCTCGACGTGCAGGATCTCGATCTGACCAGCGTGTTCGGTGCGCCGGGCGGCGGCAACAAGCTGCCGCGGGACGTCAAGGTCGCGCTCGACCTCACCGGTCGGGGCACCGATCTGCATGCCTTCCTCGGCAGCGCCAACGGGCCGATCGCGATCACCACGGGCCCGGCCGTGCTCGACGAGACCTTCGTCAACCTGCTGGGTAAGAGCCTGTTCACGGCGATCATCCCGGACTGGAAGCCATCGCACGGCGCGCACATCCTCTGCAGCGTGCTCGATTTCGAGGCCAAGGACGGCAAGGCGCGCTCGACCGTCTTCGTGATCGACGGCAAGCACGTCGTGGTCGGCGGCGGCGGCGCGGTCGAGCTCGCCAGCGGCAAGATCGACTTCGTCCTGCTGCCGACAGCGAAGGAGGCGACGCTGGCGCCGCTCGTCGCGCCGGTGCATCTGGCCGGCACGATCACCGATCCGCAGGTCATGGGCGACGCCGCCGACATCCTGAGCAGCACCGGCCATCTGCTGCTCGGCATCGTCAACCCGCTCTCGCTGGCGACGCCCATCCTGCACCCCGGCCGCAGCGGCGACATGCCGTGCCGGGACCCGGCTGCGTTCGCCCGCGGCCAGCAGGGCCCGGTCGAGCGCGTCGGCAAGGGCGCGGTCGACGCGATCGAAGGCGTGGGCCAGGGCATCGGCTCGGCGATCGAGAGCCTCGGCAAAGGGGCTTCCGACCTCTTCGACGGTATCACCGGACGCTGAGCCGCGGGTCTCGCCCCCGGGGTGCGGGCGCGCCCTCAGACGATCGGCTCGGTCAGGCGCATCGCGCCCAGATCGCGCAGCAGGCTGTCGAGCTGGCCCTGGCGCTCGGGAAAGGCCTGCGCCAGCTCGTCGCGCGAGAACTGCTGGCGCTCGAGCACCCAACCCACCATCGCGCTGACGTCGGCGGGCACCTCGGTCGCGGCGCGCGAGCCCTCCTGCACGAGGCCGAAGCGGCCACCCTGCTGCACCAGGCGGATGCCGGCAGACCGCACGCGGTAGCGCTCGTCGGCCGATTCGGTCAGCAGCCCGGGCAGATCGTAGGCGTGCCGCGGGTAGTGGTAGCCGCGCTGCATCACCTTGATCTGCTCGAGCGTCTTCGGCGCGGCCAGCACCGTGGCGATGCCGTCGGCGAGCACGCGCAGGCGCTCGGTCAGCGCGCGGTCGTCGCCGGCGCCGTCCGGCCGCGGCAGGTTCGCCCGGAACACGGGCTCGTACATCATGCGCTCGTACAGCATGGTCACGACATCGAGCCCGATCGGATAGGTGACGCCGAACGCGATGTGCACCGCCCCGCCCTCGTCGGCGATGGCGTCGTGATACTGGCCGCGCGGCAGATAGAGGATGTCGCCCGGCTCCATGTGCACGTCCATGAGCAGCTCGCCCTTGGCCTTGTCGTGATGCTCCTGGCCGTAGCTCTTGAACATGGCGTGCGCGATCGGGTCGGCGGCGCGGCCCTCGTAGACGTGCCAGGTCTTGGTGCCCTCGACGTGCACGGCGTAGACGTCGTGGGTGTCGAAATGCGCCGCGAAGCCCTGCCGGCGGCGCGACGACAGGTAGAGATTGCCCTGCACCATGCCGCCGAGACCCTGCTCCATGGCGTGCGCGAACGCGGTCATGCCGCGGTTCAGGTGATCGATGTCGTTGGCGATCAGCGTGGCGCCGCGCTTCAGGTACTCCTGCACCTTGTCGGGGTCCGGGCGCATCACCTGGCCGCCGTCGCGGCCGGCGGCAGCAGCGCAGTAGCTCGCCGTCGGGATCGGCTTCTTGTCGAGCACCAGCTGCAGCGAGCTCTGCGACCAGATGGTCGCCTGGCTCAGGATGTCGCCGAGCTTGGCAAAGGTCATCACCTCGGCGAACTTGTCCGGGCTGCCCTTGAGATGCAGCGGCTTCTTCCCCTCGTACTCGGCGCGGAAGCGCTCGACGCCGAGCGGCGCCATGATCTCGTCGAAGCTGAAGGCCGGCGTGCGCATCGATCTCCTCCCAACCCCCGCAGCGCCGTTGAGCGGCGGCGCCGGGCTCGTGTACGCTCATGCGGCTAGGCGGAAGGAAACTCGCATGAGCTTGACGGTCGGACAAGACGCCGATCTTGCGCAGGACGAGGTGGCGGCGAACCTGCTGGCGATTCGGGAGCGGATCGCGGCGGCGGCGCGCAGCGTCGATCGCGATCCGGCCGCGGTGACCCTGGTCGCGGCCAGCAAGGCGCAGCCGGAGGCGCGCATCGAGCGCGGCGCTCGAGGCAGGCCAGCGCACCTTCGGCGAGAACTACGTCCAGGAGGCGGCGGCGCGCTGGCCCTCGCGGCGCGAGCGCTGCCCGGACCTGCGGCTGCACATGATCGGCCCGGTTCAGACCAACAAGGCGAAGGAGGCGGTGGCCTTGTTCGATGTGATCGAGACCCTGGACCGGCCGCGGCTCGCGCAGGCGCTCGCCAGGGAGATGGACCGGCAGGGGCGCGCTCTGCCCTGCTTCGTCCAGGTCAACACCGGCGAGGAGGCGAGCAAGGCGGGCGTGGCGCCGGAGGGGACCGATGCGTTCGTCGCCGAGTGCCGCGGCGCTCGGGCTCGATGTCGTCGGGCTGATGGCGATCCCGCCGGAAGACGAGGAGCCTTCGCTGCACTTCGCGTTGCTGGGAAAAATCGCGGCGCGCAATGGCCTTGCCAAGCTCAGCATGGGCATGAGCGCCGACTACGAGATCGCCGTGCAGTTCGGCGCCACCCATGTGCGGGTCGGCAGTGCTTTGTTCGGGGCGCGCCCGCCGCGACGTTCCCGGGCGGCGCCGGGCTGAGTGCGGAGAGCCATGCGGCGCATCCACTGGATCGCGAGCTATCCCAAGAGCGGCAACACCTGGGTGCGCGCGATCGTCGATCGCATCGTCCACCACGAGCGCGCCTTCGACATCAACGCGCTGGGCAGGACGGCGCCGAGCTTCTCCGGCCTGACGCAGGAATTCGTCCAGCGCAACGCGATCGAGCTCTCGGGCTCGGCGCCGGGCGAGGTCAGGCGCTGGTGGACGCCGGTCCAGCGCGAGATCTGCGAGGCCGCGGGCCAGCCGATCTTTCTCAAGACCCACAATGTCGCGGCAAAATTCGACAGCGGCCCCTTCCCCGATCCGGACTTCACGGCGGGTGCCATCTACATCGTGCGCGATCCGCGCGACGTCGCGCTGTCCTACGCCCATCACTACAAGATGACGCTCGGGCTCGCGGTCGTGGCGCTCTGCACCTCGTCCGCCTTCAACATCAAGCAGGAGGCGCTCGGCCTCACCGAGCTTCTGATGAGCTGGGGCGAGCACGTGCAGGGCTGGACGGCCCTCAAGGCCTGCCCGCTGCTGGTGCTGCGCTACGAGGACCTTTTGGCGGACCCCGCCGAGGGCGTGCGCCGGATCGGAGAATTCCTGGAGAGGCCTTTGTCGCCCGATCGGGTCGCCGAGATCGTCGCCGCGACCGCGTTCGAGGAGCTGAAAGGCCAGGAGAAGGCGCGCGGCTTCAAGGAATCCGTTCGACCCGACGGCTTCTTTCGCGTCGGCACCGCGGGCCAGTGGCGCGACATGAAGGACCAGAGCGTGTTCGCGCCGCTCATCGACAAGAATGCCCGGATCATGAAGAAGCACGGGTATCTGTGATCGCTCTGCGGGCGTGCTCTGGTATGATCGCCGCGGCAGGCAACGCAAAGGCATAGCAACGAAGGAGGGATCGCCCATGGCCGTCGATGCAGGACAGAAGGCGCCGGGCGTTCGATCTGCCGACCGATGGCGGCGGTCGGGTGCGGCTCGAGGATTTTCGCGGCAAGCCCGTGGTGCTGTATTTTTATCCGAAGGACGACACCTCGGGCTGCACCAAGGAGGCGCAGGGCTTCGCCGGTGCCTACGGCGAGTTTCGCGCGGCCGGCGCCGAGGTGATCGGCGTCTCCAAGGACGACGTCGCGAGCCACGAAAAATTCAAGGCGAAGTACGGGCTGCCCTTCCCGCTCGGCTCCGACGAGGACGGCAAGGTCGTCGAGGCCTACGGCGTCTGGGTCGAGAAAAGCATGTATGGGCGCAGCTACATGGGCATCGACCGCTCGACCTTCCTGATCGACGGCGACGGCAGGGTCCGCAAGGCCTGGCGCCAGGTGAAGGTGCCGGGCCACGTCGAGGAGGTGCTGGCGGCGACCAGGGCGCTGGCGGCGCAAAAGGGAGCCTGATCGGGGGGCGGCGCATGGCCAGGGCTTACGTGATCGGGACCTGCGACACCAAGGGGCCGGAGCTCGCCTATCTCAAGGGACTGCTGGAGGCGGCGGGCGTGCCGAGCGTGCTGGTCGATGTCGGCACCAGGAGCGACGGTGCGGCTGCCGACGTCTCGCCGCGCGAGGTCGCGGCCTGCCATCCGGGCGGTGCGGCCGCGGTGCTTCTCGGACGACCGCGGTGCCGCGATCGGCGCCATGGCGGATGCGCTCGTCGCCTTCATGGCGACGCGCGACCGACGTCGGCGGCGCGATCGGCGCCGGCGGCTCGGGCGGCACCGCGCTGATCAGCCCGGCGCTGCGGGCACTGCCGGTGGGTGTGCCCAAGGTGCTGGTCTCGACCGTGGCGTCCGGCAATGTCGGCCCGTATGTCGGCCCCGCCGACATCTGCATGATGTATTCGGTGACCGACGTGCAGGGGCTGAACAGCATCTCGCGGCGCGTGCTCGGCAACGCCGCGCATGCGCTGGCCGGCATGATGCGGCACGCGATCCCGCCCGCATCCGAGCCCGCGCGGCCGGCGCTCGGCCTGACCATGTTCGGCGTCACCACGCCGTGCGTGCAGATGGTCGCCAAGGCGCTGGAGGACGACTACGACTGCCTCGTGTTCCACGCCACCGGCACCGGCGGCCAGTCGATGGAGAAGCTCGTCGATTCCGGGCTGATCGCCGGCGTGATCGACGTCACCACGACCGAGGTGTGCGACCTTTTGATGGGCGGCGTGTTCAGCGCGGGCGAGGACCGGCTCGGCGCGATCGTCCGCACGGGCGTGCCCTATGTCGGCTCCTGCGGCGCGCTCGACATGGTGAACTTCGGCGCGATGGCGAGCGTGCCCGAGCGCTATCGCGGCCGGAACCTCTATGTGCACAACCCGCAGGTCACGCTGATGCGCACGACGCCCGAGGAGAACGTGCGCATGGGCGACATGGCTCGCGGAGCGGCTGAACCGGATGCAGGGGCCGGTGCGCTTCTTCCTGCCGGAGGGCGGCGTCTCGCTGCTCGATGCGCCGGGCCAGCCGTTCCACGATCCCAAGGCGGATGCGGCCCTGTTCGAGACCCTCGAGGCGAAGGTGGCGACGAGTGCCTCCCGCAAGCTGATCCGGCTGCCGGGCAACGTCAACGACCCGGCGTTCGCGGCCGCCCTCGTCACCGCCTTTCGCGAGATCGCAAACTAACTGGAACCGGGCTGACCATCTGCTAAGGATGCGCTCGAAGCGTGTTGACAGATCATGAGACGCCGGCGTTCTGTGCGCCAGCCGTCTCACGATGATGCTGATCGCTCAAACCCGTCCAGTGAGCGAAGCCTAGCCATGCGTTTCCTGACTCTCTTGGCTTGCGCTCGATCCAAGGCGCGAGCGTCGTCCGCTGACCCTGGGTATTCATCGACTGAGACCCGCCTTGCCGAGCCGTCGTAGTTCACGAGGATATTGTACTCCAAACGCCTCTTCTCGACCTCGGCAGCAAATTCAGGCGTCCATTCTTGCTTCCCAGCGAAAACGAGATCTTCGGATCCACCCTCTCGGCCGGTCATCTCGCTCGGTGCGTCGACGCCAATTCCAATCACGGTTTCAAGATCTCTTTGACTAGACATTAGTGCAAAACAGTAAGCCTCAAGCATCCGGACGCGAGCTTCCCGATACTGTCGGTAGCCATTTTCCAACTCTATGTCGTCCGGATAGGCCAAAATCATTAGGATATAGGCGCACGATTTGTCTATCGAAGTTCCGCTCGGCATCATTATCCGAGCGAATCTGGGCGTTTTGTGGCGACTCATTTCCTCATATGCCGTTATAACCTGTTCGCCTAAAAGGCGCCTGTGAACCCTTCTTTCCCTTGCCATGGCGCGAAGCGCCCGCTCCGCCGAAGCTGGTGTCGGAACCTCGCCCAATATTGAAACCGACGTTCCAGCCACAACGTTATCACTAAATTGCGTTATAAGCCTATCCCAGGCATAGGAGATTTTGTCTGCCTCAGTCTTTCGAATAAAACCTGCCTCTTTAACAAAAGATTGATAGTATCCATGCGCTATTGTCAAAACCTCTCCTGGTTTCCATTCTCGGTTCTCTGGATGAACAATATCATGTTCTCCATCTGGTCCCATGTTGGCCAGATAATAAGCGACCAAATCCGCTTCGTCTGAAGCCGAGATAATACGCCCACCTCGAATGGCCCGCGCTCGCCGTTCAAGATAGATCGTGAAATCCGTGATTGTATCTAGCAATCTAAGCAATAGGTCAGTTGCAGGACGATCAAACACGTGAACGAAAGGACCTCCTGGGTCGATATCACCAATCAAGAACGGTTGGTAGTTGTGATCGTCGCCTTTTTGCTCGGAGCAGATCATAAACATGCCAGTTGGATCATTGAAGTAATTCTTACATGCCTCGGTCGCTCCTACGGCTATCACCACTCCGTGGACGCGACGATTCTCGACGGGTGGAAGTTCGATCGGCAACGGAGCGATGCACTCCTTGTCGAGGAAGATGCGGTCTGGAAACTCGCGTAGCCATCTTTCGGCACCGCGAATTTGTTGAAGTGAACTGCAGATTGCCTTTCGGTACCATCGCTTCCAGGCTATGTCGACAGACGCGGTGGCCGACCACGCGACCGTCTTGTCGCTGAAGATGATGACGTCATCCCCGCAGACAATGAGAAGATCGCATAGCTCCTTGCCGTCACCTTTACCGTGTTGCTGCTGCTTCCTATAGGTGTTTGGATAGGTCCAGAGATTTCAAGAATGACTTCTCAGCGATCCTTGTCAGATATCGCTCAGATTCAGTTGTGCCGGGACTTCGCTTGATACTCGCCATAGCTCGAACTGGCAGACCTGCGTGTGACCGCTGACTCAGACGTCTTACAGCCGCGGAAGTAGATGCTTGACCCGTTGTGTGCAGCCGTCGTGGCTAACAAATTCGGCTTGGCGGCCTGCGCTTTCATATGGCGCGCGCACGAGCACAAATGCCAAGCCGGGATATCTCCTATCTGCAGCGCCCTTGAATAGAGTGCCGGCCAGTTCTGCGCAACTATTCCGCACCACACGGGCGAACATCGAGCCGAGCACTGAGCGGTGTGCTCGCGGGACAGCCCGGCGCGGCCCGCGCGCTAGACCGCCTCACGAAGCGCTTTGGGGCGCGCTGGGGCGGGCGGGGCGATCGTACTCATGCCGCGCACCAGGTCTGCCGCCTTCTCGCCGATCATGATGGTCGGCGCGTTGGTGTTGGAGCTGACCAGCTGCGGCATGATCGAGGAGTCGCAGACGCGAAGGCCGGCGAGCCCGTGCACGCGAAGCTCCGGGTCGACCACGGCCATCGCGTCGATGCCCATCTTGCAGCTGCCGACCGGGTGATAGTCGGTCTTGCCGTGCCGCCTCGCGTAGGCCATGAGCTCGGCATCGCTCTGCACCTCGGGCCCCGGCAGGCGCTCGGCCGTGAGGAACGGGCGGAAGGCCGGCTGCGCCATGATCTCGCGTGCGAGCCGAAAGCCGCCGATCGAGATCTTGCGATCGTATTCCTCGGCGAAGTAGTTCGGGTCGATCAGGGGCGCTGCGAGCGGATCGGCGCTCGCGAGCTTGACCGTGCCGCGGCTTTTCGGCCGCAGGAAGCAGGAATTCAGCGTGCAGCCGTGCTCGCCGAGCTGCTCGACGCCGGCCTCGAGCCCCGAGCCCGGCAGGAAGTGGAACTGGATGTCGGGCGAGCGCGCGGCCTGATCGACGAACCAGAAGCCGCCCGCCTCGGCGAGGTTCGAGGTGATCGGCCCGCTGCCGAACAGGTAGTACTGCGCCGCGCACCAGAGCTGGCGGTGCGGCCGGGTGTGCTTGTTGTAGCTGTGCGGGCCGTTCAGCTCGCTGATCACGTAGACGTCGACGTGATCCTGAAAATTGCGGCCGACGCCCGGCAGATCGTGCACCGGCTCGATGCCGTGCGCAGACAACTCGTCCGCCGGGCCGATCCCGGACAGCAGCAGGAGCTTCGGCGAGCCGACAGCGCCCGAGGTGACCAGCACCTCGCGCTCGGCGCGCGCATGCTGCGGCTGCCCGCTCTCGACATAGTCGACGCCCGACGGCGCGGCCGTGCTCGATCACGATGCGGGTCGCCTGCGCGTTGGTGCGCACGGTGAGGTTGGGGCGCGCCATCGCCGGGCGCAGATAGGCCACGGCCGCGCTGCACCGCCGCCCGTTGCGCTGGCTCACCTGGTAGAGGCCGCAGCCCTCCTGGCGCTCGCCGTTGAAGTCCGGGTTGTAGGGCAGGCCCGCCTCCTGCGCCGCGCGCACGAAGGTCTTGGACATCGCGTGCGGAGAAATCAGGTCGGACACGCCGAGCGGGCCGCCGGTGCCGTGCCAGGCGTTGCTGAAGCGCTCGTTGTCCTCGGCGCGCCGGAAGTAGGGCAGGATTTCCCGATACGACCAGCCGGTGCAGCCCTCCTCCTCGGCCCAGGCGTCGTAGTCTTTGGCGTGGCCGCGGGTGAACACCTGGGCGTTGATCGAGCCGCCGCCGCCGAGCACGCGGCCCTGCGGGATACCACATGCGCCGGCCGTCCAGGTGGGCGAGCGGCACGGTCTCGTAGCCCCAGCTGTTCCTGGTGCCGCTGGTCATCTTGTAGAAGCCGACCGGCCAGTGGATGTAGGGGTCCTTGTCCTCGGGCCCGGCCTCGAGCAGCAGCACCTTGACCTTTGGATCCTCCGAGAGGCGGGTCGCCAGCACGCAGCCCGCCGGCCCGGCGCCGGTGATCACGTAGTCGTATGCCTGTCCTGCCATAGCCGCCTCTGCCTCCCTACAGCCGAGGGATCGCCAGCCCGCCCGCGACCTCGATCACGCTGCCGGTCGCGAAGTTGAAGGCGTCGCCCGCCAGCGCCGCCACCACGCCGGCGACGTCGTCCGGCTCGCCCCAGCGGCGCATCGGCACGCCGCCCTGCGCGATGACCTGGTCGTAGCGCGCGCTGACCTTGGCCGTCATGTCGGTGCGGATGATGCCGGGGCGCACCTCGAACACGCCGATGCCCGCGTCCGCCAGGCGCAGCGCGAACAGCCTGGTCAGCATGGCGAGCCCGGTCTTCGAGATCGCGTAGTCGCCGCGCTCGACGGCCGCCATCTCGGCATTGATCGAGGAGACGGTGATGATCGAGCGCGCGCCGTCCGGCGCCTGCGCCAGCATGCGCAGCGCTACGCCTTGGGTGAAGAACAGCGTGCCGCGAAGGTTCACCGCCAGCACCCGGTCGTAGTTCTCGGGCGTCAGCTCCAGGAGGTCGCCGCGCACGGGCGAGGCGATGCCGGCGTTGTTGACCAGGCAGTCGATGCGGCCGAAGCGCTCGATGATCTGATCGAGCGTCGGCGCGTGGGTCGGCGAGATCGGCGAGATCGCCCTGGACGAACAGCGCCTCGGCGCCCTGCTCGCGCAGCTCCTCGGCGGCCGCAGCACCCTCGGGCTCGACGTCGGTGATCGCGAGATCGAAGCTTTCGGCGAGCCTGATCGCGATCGCCCGGCCGATGCCGCGTCCGGCACCGGTCACGATGGCCACAGGGCGCGACGACGCGGTCATGGTCTCCTCCCGATGCGGCGATTGAACCGCACCGGTCGGGCCCTGTCGACCGGGAAAGTCGGGCGGGAAGAGGGCGAAGCGTGCCGCCGCCGCGGCGGTCAGTTGGAAGCTGCGTCCGCCGCCGGCTGCAGGCTCACCAGGCGGACCGTGACCGTGCCGTAGCGGGTCGGCGCCTCGACCCGCACCGGCCAGAAGGCGTCCGCGAGAATGCCGCGGCCGAGCCAGACGGCGACCGGGGTGCGCTCGTCGTCGCGCATGCTGCGGCCCTGCCAGCGGCGCGAGGCGCCGGCGGCGAGATCGCCGTCGACGGTGCATGCGAGCGCCTCGCGCTCGGCGGCAGCGGCAGCACCCGGCGGCACGTCGGCCAGCGCCACCAGGTCGTCGGCGCAGGCGATCTCGAAGCGCAGCGCGCGCTTGCCGTCGAAGCTGGTGCCGGCGAGCTGCGCCCCGGGTGCGGCGGCACCGATCGCGGCGAGCGCCAGGGCGAGCGGGTCGGGCGCCACCTGGAGCGCCGCCGGCACCGGCTCGCGCTCGAGGCGCTCCTCGATCGGCACGTCGACATGGACTGCCCGGCCGTCGGCAGCAAAGCGCACCGCCCAGCGGTCGTCCTCGTCGCGCCGGCGGCTGAAGACCTGGTAGTATTGCGGCATGGGCCGCATCGCCGCGAGACTTCCCTCGCTCGAGCCCTCGGACGAGAACGGCCACAGCCAGCCCAAAAAGCCGGTCGTGCGCGCCCGGTACGATACCTGGTAGCTTTCCGCCTCGGTCAGGACCTCGGTCTCGAAGGCGCCGATCGGCAGCCCCTGCCATTCGATCTCGTAGCCCGCGGACAGGCGCGCGGCCTGCGCCTGCGTCGTGCCGGGCAACACCACCAGAACCAGCAACAGGGCAAGCCGCGAGATCTTGGGCAAGGCATCCTCCAGCACCGCTCCACCTGAGTTGCGCCGCGCGGGCGCGCGGTCAAGAGCGCCGCTAGGCGAAGGCCGGCAATTCTGCGATAGCGGGTCTCGTGATACATCGATGGCGACGATTCTCGGCGGCGCTGGCGCGGGCAGCGGGCTTCGGCCGCTCGCTGCTGATCTACTACGGCCAGCCCTGGCGCATCGCGGCGATGCGCCGTCACTACGCCGCGCTGATCGCGCCGGGCGACCTGGTGTTCGACATCGGCGCCCATGTCGGCAACCAGACGCGTGTGCTCGCGGGCTTGGGCGCGCGGGTCGTGGCGATCGAGCCGCAGCCGCAGCTCGCACGCTGGCTGCGCTGGCTGTTTCGCGGCGAGCCGCGCGTCGTGGTGGTCGAGACCGCGCTCGGGGCGAGGCCCGGCAAGGCCAGCCTCTATCCGAGCCCGCGCACGCCGACGGTGGCGAGCCTGTCCTCGGACTGGATCGCGTCGGTCGGAAGATCCAGGTCGTTCGCGCGCGTGCGCTGGGGAGCGCCGCTCGAGGTGCCGGTGACCACCCTCGACGCGCTGATCGAGCGGCACGGCCTGCCGCGCTTTTGCAAGATCGACGTCGAGGGTTTCGAGGCGGAGATCCTGCGCGGCCTCTCGCAGCCCGATCCCGCTGCTCTCGTTCGAGTACGTGCCGGCGGCAATCGGCATCGCCTGTGAGGCGGTCGCGTTGCTGGCGGCGCTCGGCCCCTATCGCTTCAACGCGACGGTCGGCGAGCGGCGCGCGCTTTCGCTGGCCGGACTGGCAGGAGCCCGCGGCGGCCCTGGCCTGGCTGCGTGCGCGGCGGCCGGACGAGCGCTCCGGCGACGTCTATGCGAGGCTCGAATCGAGCGGCACCTCGTGATAGTCGAGCGCCCACTCGCGCATGAACCGCACCCGCTCGGGCACGACGCGATAGACCAGCAGTTCCGGGTTGTCGATGCTGCCGAGATAGTGCCGCAGCAGCGGGTTGTCGGCCCAGATCTGCTCGAGCAGGGCGCGCTCGGTCACGACCTCGGCGCGGCCCGAGATGCGCACCTGGTCGTGCTCGGCGCTCAGATAGCAGAGCTCGACCGCGGGGTTGGCCGCGATCTCCGCGGTCTTGCCGTAGCTGCGAAGGTTGGCGACGTAGACCGTGAAGCCGTCGGT
This sequence comes from uncultured Alphaproteobacteria bacterium, assembly GCA_963753315.1. Classification (GTDB taxonomy): domain Bacteria; phylum Pseudomonadota; class Alphaproteobacteria; order Geminicoccales; family Geminicoccaceae; genus DASUGG01. Next base: position 14,639 of record CAVWCI010000004.1, on the reverse strand, counting down.
TCGCACCGGCGAGACCGGCCGCACCCGGGGCCTGCCCTGATCGACGGTGGCGAGGTGGGGAAAGCGATCGGCGGCGATCACCGCGTTGGCGAGCGCTTTCAGCTCGGCCGGGGCGAACGGCTTGGGCGTGGGTTTCTTGGCCATGACGGTCAGCCTTCGCTGCGATGCTCGGCGGGCTCGCGCGCCCTCGCCCGGACGTGGGGCTGCACGACGAGCCAGAGAAGGGGTGGTGCGAGCGCGCTCAGCGCGATCGCGAGCACGGGATGCTCGACGCCCGGCGTGGCCGATCGCGGCGAACGCGAAGCCGAGCGGCGCGCTGCCGCACAGAAGTGCGATCAGGAAGGTCCAGAGCGGCATGCGCGCAAGGCCCGCCATGCACGCGATCACCTCCGGAAAGATCGGCAGCCAGCGCGAGAGCACCACGAGCCAGCCGCCGGTGCGGGCGAACAGGCGCTCGCCCTGCTCGAGGTCGCGGGGGCCGAGCAGGCGGAGCGCCAGCGGCCGGCCGAAGCCGCGGCATAAGCCCATAGCCCAGCGTGCCGCCCAAAAAGCCGCCTGCGGTGCCGATCAGGCCGCCCCAGAGCGGCCCGTAGACGAAGCCCAGAGCCGCCATGACGGCGGTCGCCGGGATCGGCAGCAGCAGGTCCGAGGCCAGCAGCAGCATGCCGGCCGCCCAGGCCCACTCGCCGTAGTCGGCGAGCCAGGCGACCACGCCGTCGCGGCTGAACGTGCGCTCCAGGCCCTCGCCCCAGATCAGGAAGGGGATCAGGACCAGGAAGGCCAGGGCGACGAAGAGCCAGAGCAGGCGGATCATGCTGGTGCGGCGAAGGCGGCGCGCCTCATGGCGTAGAGCGTCCTACCGAAAGGCCATGGCCGGGGCAGTGCCGCAATCCGGCTTTTGCCCTTTGCGGACTCTCGCCCGAAACAGGGGCAGGTCAAGGCCTGAGACCTAAAGCGGCCGTGGCGGCCCGAGGGTAGCGCTAGCGAGCGCGCGCTCGCGGGTCACGGCCGGCGGGCGTTAACGAATCGTTCGCGATGGTCTGTTAAGGCTTCCTTCGGGTGGTCCGTGGGACCGTGGGAATCCGTGCCCGCGCCAAACGGAGCCGGGGCGGCGGGCGTGGGCCGGGTGGCGCAAGGGTGGGCCGGGTTGCCCAACGGTGGCGCCAGGACTGTTCCTGTGGGTGCCGGCTCGGTGGCGAGCGCTTGGCGAAGGCTCGCATGGTTGGCGCGGCGCGCGCGATTCGCAAGGCTCGCGTGATTGGCGCGGCACGAGGACGCTTGAGGCAAAACCTGGCGTGGTTGGCGAGGCGCGAGGGGGGCCTGGGGCTCAGACGACGCTTTGGTAGCGCTCGGCAATGGTGCGCAGCACCAGGTCGGGCGAGCGCTGCCACCAGTCCTGCGAGAAGATCTCGACCTCGATCGGGCCGGCGTAGCCCGTCGCCTCGACCAGGCCGCGGATGTGCGGGATGTCGATCAGGCCATCGCCCATCATGCCGCGATCGAGCAGCATGTGCCTGGTCGGCGCCAGCCAGTCGCAGACGTGGAACGCCAGGATGCGCGGGCCGGCACGGGAAATCTCCTGCGCCAGGTCGGGGTCCCAGTGGACGTGGTAGACGTCGACTGCGACGCCAAGAATCGGGTCGTCCGGCGCCAGCGCGTCGCAAAGGTCGTTCGCCTGGGCGAGCGTGCTGACGCAGCAGCGCTCGGTCGGCATACATCGGGTGCAGCGGCTCGATCGCGAGCGGCACGCCGGCGGCGCGCGCATGCGGCAGGATGGCCGCGATGCCCTCTTGCACCTGGGCGCGAGCACCCGCGAGGTCCTTCGAGCCCTCTGGCAGGCCGCCGCCCAGAACGCACGAGGCATTGCGCGCCGATCGCCGCCGCCTCGTCGATCGCACGCAAATTGTCGTCGATCGCGGCCTGCCGGCCGGCCGCATCGGGGGCCGTGAACAGGCCGCCGCGGCAAAGGCCGCTGACCGTGAGGCCGTGGTCACGGATCAGAGCGCCGGCCTCCTTCGGGCCTAGCGCCTGCACCTGCTCGCGCCATGGTGCGATGCCGGAAATGCCGTGGCGCACGCAGCCGTCCGCCGCCTGGCGCAGATCCCACTGCTCGCGCACCGTCGCGGTGTTGAGCGAGAGCCAGCGCAGCGAGCCCGCCAGATCGCGCATGCTGAGGCCTCCCGTCAGGCTTCCACCCCGTGCACCGCGAGGACCTTGCGCATGCGCGCGGCGGCGCGCTCCGGCTCGGCGAGCAGGCCTGCGGCATCGGCGAGGCGGAACAGCTCGGCCAGATGCAACAGCGAGCGCGCGCTCTGCTGGCCGCCGACCATGACGAAATGGTCCTGATGGCCGTTGAGGTACGCCATGAAGACGACGCCCGTCTTGTAGAAGCGGGTCGGCGCGGCAAAAACGTGCCGCGAGAGCGCCACGGTCGGCCCGAAAATGTCGTGGAAGTCGGCGAGCCGACCTTCGGACAAGGCGAGCAGGGCGGCGCTCGCGGCCGGCGCGATCGGATCGAAGATACCCAAAAGCGCATCGCTGTGCCGGCGGCCGTCGCCGGCGATCAGCTCGGCGTAGTTGAAGTCGTCGCCGGTATACATCCGCACGCCCTCGGGCAGACGGGCGCGCAGCGCGATTTCCTTGTCCTTGTCCAGGAGCGAAAGCTTGATGCCGTCGACCTTGGCGGCATGGGCCGCGATCACGTCGACGCAGACGTCCATCGCCGCCAGGTGGTCATCGAAGCCCCAATAGCCGGCGAGCGCGGGATCGAACATTTCTCCGAGCCAATGAATGATCACGGGCTCGCGGACCTGGCCAAGGATGCGATCGTACACGGCGCCGTAGTCGTCCGGCGAGCGGGCGCAGGCGGCGAGCGCGCGGCTCGACATCAGGATGATGCGGCCGCCCAGCGCCTCGATCGCCTCGATCTGCTCCTCATAAGCCGCGATCACGGCGTCGACGCTGAGACCGGCGGACGGCGCCAGATGGTCGGTGCCGGCGCCGCAGGCCACCAGGGCGCCGCGCGCCTTGGCGGCGGCGAGGCTCTTGCGGATCAGCTCGAGCGAGGTCGGCCAGTCCAGGCCCATGCCGCGCTGCGCCGTGTCCATCGCCTCGGCAACCCCCAGCCCCAGATCCCAAAGGTGCTCGCGAAACGCGAGGGTGTGCTGCCAGTCGATCGCGGGCTGCAGCCAGGGATCGACGTCGGCGAGCGGATCGGCGACCACGTGCGCCGCGGCGAACGCGACCCGATCGAACGGGCCGGCCGAGGTCGCGAAGGCGAGCGGCTCGCTCATCCGATAGTCCGCGAGATGGCCGATCGCGGTCGGCAGCTTGATCGTGGTCATGGCCGGGCCTCCCGAACGTTCGCGCAACTCACACGTTGTATCGTACGATCAGTCGCCGGCCCAGTCCCTCGGGACCGGCATCGGAGCGCTCGATGCCGCTGATCACCTGCGAGATGCGCTGGCTCCTCGACGGCGCCTTGCCGCAAGACGCCGAGCGCTGGTTCCAGCGCGGCCGCGAGCCGGCTGTGCCCGTCAAGCGCGAGGACCGCTATCTGCTCCTGCCCGGCGTCGCCGACATGGGCATCAAGGAGCGCGAAGGCAGGCTCGAGATCAAGGGGCGCCTTGCGGTGCTCAAGACCCATGCGATCACGCCCGAGATCGAGGGGCGCGCCGAGCGCTGGTGCAAATGGTCGCACGCGGCCGCGCCGATCGCGGGCGGCTGCTTCCGGGGCGAGGCCGTGATCGTCGCGCAAGGCGCGCGTGCAGAGGCATTTTCTGCTGGAGCCGGAGCGATTGGCGGCATCGGGCGGGCTAGCGCAGGAGACGGCGCAGCGCGACCTCACGCAGCGCGGCTTCTCGCTCGAGCTGACGCGGATCCGTCTTCGCCGGAGGCGAGCACTGGTCGCTCGGCATCGAGGCGGCGCCGGACGATCCGGCTCTGCTGGCGGACCTGCTGCGCGCGCTCGGCGAGATCCTGCAAGGCTTCCCGATACCCCTGCCGCGGTCGCGCTCGCGGTCCTATCCGCGCTGGCTCCTGGATCTGGGCGACGGCGCGCGCCGCACGGATCCGTAGCGGGCTTTCCGGATCACGGGCGAGGTCGGTTGCCGTGGTCGGAACAGGCTGGCGACGAAGCCCGCCGCCGCGCCGCCGCTTGGATTTCAGCGCAAGCGTCCATGATTGGCGGTTGTGATGCTCGTCACAGCCTGAACGCCATCAGTCGTGCATCGTCAGCGCTTCGATGATTTGGAGGCGTTCGATGCAACATTCAGACCTCAGGACATTGGCCCGGCCCGCCCATCCGAGCTGGAGCGATTGACGGCATCGTTCGAACGATCATTTGAGGCGCGCCCGCGCGCGGGCGGAATCAGAAAATGCTCGATCCAGTCTGGGACGCCGCGGCGCAGGGATTTGCGGTCAACATCGCCCTGATCATGATGATCGGGCCGCAGAACCTGCTCGTCGTTCGCCAGGCTCTCCTGGGAGAGCCTCTGCTCACCACGGTGCTGGTATGCCTCGTCGTCGATGCGGCGTTGATCACGCTCGGTGTGACGGGCCTGGGCGCAGCTGATGACCGCGACGCCCTGGGTCGCCAGCATGATCCCCTGGGCCGCGGTGGCCTTTCTGGTCACCTATGCGGCCAAGGCCTGGTGGACCGTCGCCACGCCCTCGACCGGAGGCTTCGATGGCGCCAGCGCGCACAGGGCGTGCCGTGCCTCGGCGGCGGGCACCGCGTTCGCGGTGAGCGCGCTCAATCCGCAGGCCTATCTGGACAGCGCGGTGATCATGGGCGGCCTGGCCGCGCGCTTGCCGCTCGAAGCTCGTCTCGTCTTCTGCGCGGGTGCGATCGTGGCCTCGGCCGTCTGGTTCTTCGGCCTCGGCTACGGTGCCAGCCGCCTGTCGCCCTGGCTGTGCCGGCCGGGCTCGGCGCGAGCGCTCGACCGGGCAGCAGCCGTATCCCTGCTCGCCCTCTCGGCCACCTTGATCTGGCGGGAGATGTCCTGAGCAGCGGGCCTCAGGGCTCGAGCGGCGGCACGTCCAGCCAGCGGCGCTCCTGCCAGCTGCGATAGCCGAGCTCGGCGAGCTGCACGCCCTTGGCGGCCGCGTGCAGGTCCCAGGGAAATTCTTCGCGCTCGCCGCAGACGTGGCGCAGGAACAGCTCCCACTGCGCCTTGAACGCGTTGCCGTACGTCTGGCTGTCGGGCACCTCCTGCCAGTCCGCCAGAAAATCGGGCGTGATGCCGGCATCGGGGTTCCAGACCGGCCGCGGCGTCGTGACGGCGCTCTGGACGAGGCAGCGGGTGAGGCCGGCGGTCGCCGAGCCCTGCGTGCCGTCGACCTGGATGGTCAGAAGGTCGTCGCGGCGCACGCGCGTGCACCATGAGCTGTTGAACTGGGCGACGATGCCGCCTTCGAGCTGGAAGATCGCATAGGCCGCATCGTCGGCATCGGCGTGGTAGCGCCGGCCCTGCTCGTCGAAGCGCTCCGCGATGTGGTTGGCGCCCAGGCAGCTGACGGCCCTGACCTCGCCGAACAGGTTGTCGAGCACGTAGCGCCAGTGGCAGAGCATATCCAGGATGATGCCGCCGCCCTGGTCCTTGCGATAGTTCCAGGACGGCCGCTGCGCCTCCTGCAAGTGGCCCTCGAACACCCAGTAGCCGAAGTCGCCCTTGACCGACAGGATGCGGCCGAAGAAGCCGGCATCGATCAGCATTTTCAGCTTGCAAAGGCCCGGCAGCCAGAGCTTGTCCTGGACGACGCCGTGCCTGATGCCGGCAGCGCGCGCGGCGCGCCAGATGCGCAGCGCATCCTCGAGAGTCTCGGCGACGGGCTTCTCGCAATAGACGTGCTTGCCGGCGGCGATCGCGCGCAGGGTCAGGCCGGCGCGAAGCCTGGTCGAGGCGGCATCGAAGAAGATCTCGGCGTCGGTGTCGGCGAGTGCTGCCTCGAGGTCGAGGGTCCAGCGGGCGAGGCCGTAGCGATCCGCCAGCTGCTCGAGCTTGCGCGGATCGCGGCCGACCAGGATCGGCTCGGGCAGCACCCGCGTGCCGTCGGCCAGCACGATGCCGCCCTCCTCGCGGATCGCCAGGATGGAGCGCACCAGATGCTGATTGGTGCCCATCCGGCCGGTGACGCCGTGCATGATGATGCCGATGCGCCGCTCGGTCATGTCGCCTCCCCCTGCTGCCCAAGGGTCTAGTCCGGCACCGGCCGGCCGTCCAGGCCTCGATGGCGGAAGTCAGCGCAGCGGATGGCGCCAGCGCAGGCCCTCGAAGCGCGCGAAATCGCGATCGGTGGTAATCCACTCGCAGCCCGCTTCGATGGCCAATGCGGCGAAGAACGCGTCCGGGACCAGATTGCCCCGGGCCGAAGCCTTCCTGCACAATTGCACGAAGATGTCCCAATGCCTGGGGCCTGGCTGCACCAGCACGCAGTTCGGCTGGCCAAGCAGCTGCTCGGCGAAGGCGAGGGCGTCAGCAAGCGAGCTCGGCTCGCGGAAGATGCGCGGATGGGTCACCACGCGGATGAAGCCGCTCAGCACGAGCTCGGACAGGGCGTAGGCCTGGTCCGCCTCGACCACTCTTCGAGCCATCGCCTGAGAAGGCGGTGTTCCTGCGTGTCGCGTCGGTGCGCGTACACCAGGACGTTGACGTCCGGCAGGATCACGCGCGATCCATCAGATCGAGAAGGGCGGCGCTGTCGTCGAGATCCACGCCGGGCTGCGTGCCGGAGCCGCCCACCGTCTTGAGCCTGAGCCGCGGCCTGGAGCCCGGCTTCCGGCGACGGCCGAGGGTCTCGCGCAGGGCGTCCTCGATGACCGCGGTCAAGGTCCGCCCGGTCGCGGCGGCATGGCGCTTCGCCTCACGAAGCAGATCGTCGTCGAGCCGGATCGTGGTCCGCATGCATCGAGACATATGCCATTGACATCAATATGTCCATTAGCCGGGAGGCTGGATGGTGGGACCCTGCACCAGGTTCCGCAACGCCACTTCCTTTAACCGTTTGTTAGGGGCAAGCGTGGCAGGCTGCCGACCTATGGTGGTTGTTGCGAGCTGGCGGGCGACGATCTTCGGTTGGATCGGCCGGTCCGCGCCGGGAGCCGTATGACGGCGCCCGGCAACAGCGCGAGCGGAGCCGGGATCATGCCCCATCGCCAGACGGTCGAGTTCCTGCGGCGCCGCTACGCCGCCGCCATCCTGTGCGACGATGCGGACACCGCCGGCCGCCTGCGCGCCCAGCTCGACGGCATCATGAACCCTTGCCGCAGCGGGCGGCCTGGCGAGGGGGCGCGGGCCGCGGCGCAGGCAGCGCCGGCAGAAGCCCGGGATGCGCAGGCACCGCCGGCACCGGCCGCAGGCGGCCGAGCCATCGCCCGGGCACGGTCAGCTCGCGCCGCGGCTGCGCCTCGTGACGCCGGTCACCGGGCTGCTGGATGGCCCGCGCGGCGCCTGTGATCGCGTCACGCGATCCGGCTGAGGCGCGATCTCTACGCCGATCGAGCACCACGACCTGTGCGGCGGACGGGCGGTCCGTGTCGCGTGCCGGCCTGGGATCTAGGAGGCGGCGAGCTCGCCGATGCGGCGGTCGGTCACCAGCATGTGGCCGGGCTTGTGGGTGATGCAGAATGCCGGGCGCGACGCCGCGACCACCGCCTGGGGCGTCACGCCGCAGGCCCAGAACACCGGCACCTCGCCCGGCTCGACGATCGTCGGTTCGCCGTAATCGGGGCGTGCCGGATCGGCGATGCCGATCGCGCCCGGATCGCCGAAATGCACCGGCGCGCCGTGCATGCGCGGATGGCGCGAGGTGACCTCGATGGCGCGGATCGCGTCCTTCGGCGTGAACGGCCGCATCGAGACCACCATCGGGCCGTGGAACGGGCCGGCCGGCGCCGTCGCGATCGAGGTCCGGTACATCGGCACCTCGCGGTCGAGCTCGACGTGGCGCAGGCGCAGGCCGGCATCCTGCAGCGCCTCGTCGAACGACAGGGAGCAGCCCAGCACGAAGGCCACCAGATCCTCCCGCCACCAGTCGGAAAGGTCGGTCGGCTCCGCGACCAGCTCGCCGTGCTCGTAGACCCGGTACGCCGGCACGTCGGTGCGGATGTCGATGTCGCCGAGCTCCGGAAGGCGCGGATCGCCGGGCTCCGACATGCCGATCAGCGGGCAGGGCTTGGGGTTGCGCAGGCAAAAGCGCAGGAAGTCGGCGGCGACATCGGCGGGCAGGATCGCGACGTTGCCCTGGACCATGCCGGGCGCCTGGCCTGCGGTGTGGCGGGTGTGCTCGCCGCGGCGGACTTTTTCGCGGAACGCCTGCGCCCTCGCGAGCGGCGTGCTGGTGGCTTCGACCATGCCGGAACCCTTCGAACTCCTTCGGTGCTGCAAGGAGCTGATACCGGAAGATGAGCCACGCAGGGTGGGCCTGTCCAGGCTCGATCGATGTCGAGAAAGCAGCTGGACCCGCGCGGATCGGCCCGGACTCGAGGCCATGGCGTAAGCTGCGCGGCAGCACGGGTCCGATGACCGCAACACGACCGGCCGAGGCGCGCCGGGGCTCTAGCTCGCATCCGCCTCGGTCGGCGCGATCGAGCTGGCGCGGCTTTCCTTCCTCTCCAACCCGGATGACTCGAGCCGCACGTCTCGATTGACCTTGAATAGACAGAAGAGCAAGCTGTGGTCGAAATTGTAGCACCTATAGTGGAGCGATTCCTTGGTGCATTGCTTGCGTCTGCTGGTTGTCGTCATCGCCTTCGTCGGGATGTCGCGTCAGGGCGCGGCGCAGGCCCTCGACCTGCAGATTCCGAACCTGCCCCAGCAGACCGAAGTCTGGTGCTGGGCGGCGGTGGCGGAGCAGATCATCCGCTGGCGCAACCTCGGCGGCGGCTATCAACAGTGCGAGCTGGTCTCGATCGCGAACGGATTTCCCGGGGTCGTTCTGCTGTGACCCGCAGGCCGCTTGGGGTCATCCGGTGTGTCGCCGAACGGGACATCTGCAGGAGATCGCGGGCCTCATCACCTATCTTGGCGGCGGCTACGCCCAGATCGCGCCACCCGCACACCCGAATGTCCTCTATCAGACCCTCGCGAGCGGCCGTCCGATCATCCTGGCGCTGCAGTCGGGTTACGGCGGCCACGTCGTCGTCCTGCGCGGGATGATCCCCGGACCGGACCCCATCCTGCTGGTCAATGATCCGATGAGCATTGTGGCGCAAACCGTGCCGTTCTCCTGGCTGATGGGTCATTGGCAGGCGGCAATCGTCGTCAATTGAGGGCAAGCATGTCCGAGCAGCACTTCGTGGCGCTAAACGATGAGATCACGCACCTCCAGAATGCCGTGCGCGAAACCACCGCCAAGGTGGCTGCGATCGAGGCGGCGCGAGAGGCAGAGGGACGATCGTTCCTGAAGAGGTTTACCGTCGCCGGCACGGCGCTCGCGCTCTCGCTCTCGCTCGTCACCGGCCTGTACGCGCTCTACGATCAGTTCGTCGTGAAGCCGGCGGACAAGCTGCGCGCCGAGCAGGACGCGCTGCGCGACGTGGCGGAGGGGCTCAACAAGCTCCAGGACGACTTCGTCTTTCGCGTCACGCCCCTTACCAACCCGGTGCAACGCGAGCGAGCGCAGCGACTTCTCAACATCCGGAGCGAGATCCTGCTGCAGAAGGGCCGGACGCTGACGGCAGGGCTCGGCTCTGACGCCGGCCTGGCCGAGCTTCTCGTGCTCGGCTACTACGAGATGAATCGCGGCAATCTGCAGGGTGCGCGGCTGTTCCTCGACCTCGCCTTCGCCAAGGAAGAGGCAGTATCCGAGGTTACTCGTGGCGAAATCCTCGCCACCATGGGCATGCTCTACATGCAGCAGGGCCCGCAGCAGGACTTGGTCAAGGGAAGAGAATACTTTGAGGCGGGATACGACGCGCTGTCGGTTCGCAACGATCCGACGCTGGTATATTCACGCGGTCAGCTGAAGGCGCAGTGGGGCTTTTGGGAGATTGCAGGCGCCGGTGACAAGACCCGCGGCTGCCAGCTCCTGGCGGAGGGACACGAGGAGATCCTGACCTTTCCGCCGATGGCGCTCCAGAACGTGCAGCACTCCGTGCAGACGATCGCTACGCAGGCGCAGCAGGCGGCATGCTCGCCCCGCTAGCCGCTCCCTCGCGGTCGCGCCAGAGGCCCGCGCGAGCTGGCTCGCATGCCGGACAAGGAGATTTGCAGCCGCTGAACCAGTGGCTGCGTCAGCTCGCCTCGGCGAGGCGGGTCGCCTGGTCCTCGGCGATCAGCGCCTCGATCACCTCGTCGAGCGCCTCGCCCGCGAGGACCCGCTCGAGCTTGTACAGGGTGAGGTTGATGCGGTGGTCGGTGCAGCGGCCCTGCGGAAAGTTGTAGGTGCGGATGCGCTCCGAGCGATCGCCGCTGCCGACCTGACCCTTGCGGTCCTGGGCGCGCTCGGCATCGCGCGCCGCCCGCTCGCGATCGTAAAGGCGAGCGCGCAGCACGCGCAGCGCCTTGGCCCGGTTCTTGTGCTGCGACTTCTCGTCCTGCTGGGTGACCACGAGCCCGCTCGGCAGATGCGTGATGCGCACCGCGCTGTCGGTGGTGTTGACCGACTGGCCGCCCGGGCCGCTCGAGCGGTAGACGTCGATCCTGAGGTCCTTCTCGTCGATCTTGAGGTCGACCTCCTCGGCCTCGGGCAGCACTGCCACGGTCGCGGCCGAGGTGTGGATGCGGCCCGAGGCCTCGGTCACCGGCACGCGCTGCACGCGATGCACGCCGGCCTCGTATTTCAGCCGCGCGAACACGCCCTGCCCCTTGATCGCGACCACCACCTCCTTGACGCCGCCGAGCCCGGTGTCGCTCACCGCGATCGGCTCGAACCGCCAGCCGCGCAGCTCGGCGTAGCGCTGGTACATGCGGTAGAGGTCGCCCGCGAACAGCGCCGCCTCCTCGCCGCCGGTGCCGGCCCGGATTTCGAGAATGGCACCCTTGGCGTCCGCCTCGTCGGCCGGCAGCAGGGCGAGCCTGACCTCTTGCTCGAGCTCGGGCAGCCGCGCCTGGAGCGCCTCCAGCTCGTCTCGCGCCAGCGCCCGCATCTCGGCATCCAGACCCCTGTCCGCCAGCATCTCCTCGAGGCCGCGCGCCTCCTCCCGCGTCGCGCGCAGCGCCTGAATGCTGCCGGCGACCCCGTCGATCTCGGCGAACTCCCGGGCGAGCGCCGTGTACGCCTCGCCCGATGTCGCGGCCATCTGCTGCGCGAGCTCGTCGTGGCGCCGCAGGATGCCCTCCAGCTTGGCTTCCATATTGGCCGTGTGATCGCTGCTCATGGTCCTCGCGACAATCCTCGAACGTGCCGAAGCATAGAGTTAGCACAGATGACCTGTGCTTCTCCACGTCGGGACGGCGCGAGGGAGCGATCCCCTCAGCAGGGCTCCGCCTTGATCCGCGGGTCGGGGCCCGGATCGCGCCCGGCCGCCGCGATCGCCAGGCGGCCGAGATAGTGCGTCCAGCCGTCGGTGTGCGGCGCGACCTGGGGCGCCGGCAGGCCGCTGTGGACGAACGTCAGAAGGGTACCCCGGTCTTTGGGCGCCAGATCGATCTCGATCCTGGAGCTGCCCGGCGGGACGGCCTCGCCATCCTCCCACCCGAAGCTGTAGACGAGCCGCGAGTTGGGCGTGACTTCCTCGAACTCGCCGCGGGCGACATGCTTGCCGTCGAGATTGACCAGATAGATTCCGCCGGGCTTTGCATCGAGCTGGATTTGGGTGCCCATCCAGCGCGTCATCTTGTCCGGATCGGTGAAGAATGCGAACACGGTCGCAGGGTCCGCCTCGATGAACAGCTCGCGGCGTATGGCTCCGGCATGGGTCTGCGGCATCGATCTCCTCCCTCGAGAGGCTCAGAACGAAGGGCGCGCCTGGCAACTATATTTAGGCATAGACTTATATAAGCGTCAACTTACGATTTGAGCGCATGGCCGGTCTGCACCCGGCCGTTATGATGGCACCGAGAGCATCTTGGAAGAGGCGATGTCCCGGCCGCGAAGGGCCCTGACTTTCTGGCTGCAACACGAGGCGAGCCGGTCCGCCGATCCTGGCGCCCTGCTGGTCGACCTCTGCCAAAGGCTGGCCGAGGCGGACGTGCCGTTGCGCAGCGCGGCGCTTACGGTCTCGGCGCTGCACCCGCTGGTCACGGGCTCCACCTTCACCTGGCGGCGCGACCGGCCCGATGCGCTGGAGATGCCGCGCTTTCACGGCATGCCCGGCGGCTTTGGCATGGAGCCCGCCGACGACACGCACGAGCTCGACCTGACGATCGCCTTCAGCGACGGCGCCCGGCACCGCCTCGGCTTCGCGAGCGATCGGCCGGATGGGTTCGATCGGGCGCAGGGCGCGCTCCTGCGGCGCGTCGCCCTTCTGCTGGCGATGCCGCTCGAGACCGTGGTCACCCGGCAGACCGCCGCAACCCTGCTCGCGACCTATCTCGGCCGCCGCAGCGGCGCGCGCGTCCTGGCCGGCGCCATCCAGCGCGGCGACGGCGAGACCATCCATGCCGTGCTCTGGTACTCCGACCTTCGCGGCTTCACCGCACTCTCGGAAAGCCTGCCGCGCGATCGCCTGATCGCGCTGCTGAACGCCCATTTCGAGCGGCTCGCGGCGCCGATCAAGGCGTTCGGCGGCGAGGTGCTGAAGTTCATGGGCGATGGCCTGCTGGCGATCTTTCCGACCGAGCCGGGAGGTGCCGCCCAGGCGTGCGAGCGGGCGCTGCGGGCCGCGCGTGGGGCGCGCGCCGGCATGGCCGCGCTCAACGGCGAGCGCATGGCCGCGGGCGAAAGCCCGCTCGATTTCGGCCTGGCGCTGCACCTGGGCGACGTCATGCACGGCAATATCGGCGCGCCCGACCGGCTCGACTTCACCGTGATCGGCCCGGCCGTCAACTTCGTCAGCCGGCTCGAGGCGCTGTGCAAGGACCTCGAACGGCCGCTGCTCATCTCGGCCGCGTTCGCAGCGGCTTGCCCCGAGGCTCTCGCGCCGATCGGCAGCTACCCCCTGCCCGGGATCACGCAGCCGGCAGAAGCCTTCACGCTCGCCGAGCTGCGCGACCGCCCGCGCGAGGGCTAGCGCCGATTTCGTTCTCGCGGCACCAGCTCCGGCCTCCTGGAGACCGGCGCGTATCATTCTCCGACAGATAATTTTCTGCCTTGACCATCGTTATCTGTTGGATAATACAACGACATGGAACTGGTCTGGTCACGTCGCGCATCGAAGGCCTTGGCCGTCCTGCCGGCAAAGGCACGAGCCGCCCTGATGGATCGGCTCAAGGCGATTGCGGTCGACCCGTTCGCGAGGCACGCCAACGTCGAGCCGCTCAAGGGCGAGCGGGACGCTTCCGGGTCAGCAGGCGACTGGCGCGCCGTGTACCAAGTCGATCGCGACGCGGGCCTGATCCGCGTCGTGACGGTCGCAGCCCGGAGGGAGGTGTACCGATGACCGAATACCCACCGCTTGCAGAGACCGCCGACACCGTGACGCTGAGCCGAGCCGATTACGACGCCATGCTCGACGCGCTCGAGAGCGCCGCTGACCTCGCCGCGATCCGCGAGGTCTCGGCCCGTGTCGCGGCCGGCCAGGACGAATACGTCCCTACCGCCGTGATCGAGCGCCTCACCGCCGGAGAGCATCCGGTCAGGGTCTGGCGCGAGCATCGCGGCATGACCGGGCGCGCCCTCGCCGAGGCGGCGCACGTCCCGGCCAGCTACCTGTGCGAGATCGAGGCGGGCCGCAAGCCGGGATCGTTCCAGGCCATGGCCGCGATCGCCGCGGCGCTTCGGGTCGAGATGGAGGATCTGAAGCCCTGGCCGCAGGAGTAGCGCCCCACGGCCCTGGCTGACCTGGACGTACCTGGCCAGTCAGCAATCGTTGTCCAGGGCTCACACCTCCAAATTCACCACTTGCAGCGCGTCGGCTGGATGAACTCGCGGAGGCGGTCGACAACGTCGCCCATGAGGGTGGCGAAGATCTCGTCGGCCTCGTCGGCTAGCCCGACTTTCATCTCGCCGAGCCCCTTAGCGCTGCACCGCGCGCTTCCTGCGGCCAGGCCCGGTCAGGATCTTGCCAGCGCGATCCGGATCGGTGGTGTGTCGCATGACGCGATGCTAGAGTATGTCATACGGCTAGCCGGTAGGAGCGGAGGGAATGTCCGACGAAACGATCAGCGTCCGCATTCCGAGCGAGAAGAAGGCGGCGCTCGATGCGATCGCCATGCAGACCGATCGCGACGTGAGCGTCGTCATCGAGGAGGCGGTGAACGCTTATCTCGACCTGCACGCCTGGCAACGCGAGCACATCGAGGAAGGTTTGCGGCAGGCCGACGCGGGTGAATTCGCATCCGAAGCCGAGGTCGGCGAAGCGTTCGCCCGATGCCGGCGCTGACGATCCGGTGGACCAGGCAGGCCATCGCGGACGTCGACCACATTTACGACTTCATCGCTGAGGACGACGCAGCCGCAGCCCGGGCAATGGTCGACAGGATCGATCGGGCCATCAATAGCCTGGTCGCGCACCCCTCGCATGGGGCGAGCAGGTCGCGCCGCTGGCCGGACAGGCTTTGATCTGGACCATCAGCCGCGGCCGCGGCGGTGGGCTC
>CAVWCI010000003.1:0-363338 GCA_963753315.1 uncultured Alphaproteobacteria bacterium | reverse complement strand
CTGATCGCGCAGATGTCGGACCCGCATCTCGTGCCTGGCAACGTGCGCCTGTTCGGCAGGCTCGATACCGCGGGCTACCTGGAGCGGGCCGTCGCCCATGTGAACGCACTGGCGCCCGACGTGGTGCTGATCACGGGCGACCTCACCAACGACGGCGACGCGAGCGTCTATGCCGCCTTCGCCGCGATCGTCGCCAGGCTGCGCGCGCCGTTCTTCGTGCTGGCCGGCAATCACGACGAGCGCGAACTCATGCGCCGCCGCTTTGCCGAGGACGGCTATCTGCCGGACAGCGGGCCGCTCTGCTACGCGATCGACCGGTTTGCGGTGCGCCTGATCGCGCTCGACACGCTGGTCCAAGGCGAGCCCTGGGGGCGGCTCGGGCCGGAGCAACTCGCCTGGCTCGATGCGAGGCTCGGCGGAAGTGCCGGACAGGCCCACGCTGGTGGCGCTGCATCACCCGCCGTTTCGCACCGGCATCGGCCATCTCGATCGCTCGATGCTGCGCGATGCCGACGCGCTGGCCGCGGTGATCGGCCGGCACGGCCATGTCGAGCGGGTGGTCTGCGGCCATATGCATCGCGCCATCCAATGTCGCTTTGCCGGCACGCTGGCGCAGAGCGCGCCGTCCTGCGCGCATCAGACCGAGCTGGTCCTGGGCGAGGCGCCCGCCACCTGGATCTGCGAGCCGCCCGCGGTGCTGCTGCACTGGTGGGACCCGGCGGGCGGGCTGGTGAGCCACGTCAGCATGATCGGCGATTTTGGGCCGCCACCGGCCGCTTCAGCGACCCGCACGCCATCAGCACCTCAGGCCTCGCGGTAGTTGCCCGACAAAAAAAAATCCCAGAGCGCGTAGGCGGTGGCGCCGACCGCGAGCCAGAACCAGATCCCGCCCATCTCCTGCCAGGCCTCGAAGCCGACCCAGGCGAGACAGACCAGCGTGGTCCCGACGCGGCGATAGAGCGGCTTCAGCCAGGGATGCGGTTGCATTGACGACAACAGTAACACCATCGGCGCCGGGCGGCGATGCCGCAATGCTGGCGGGAGGAGGTCACCGCGACCATCGACACATCGACGATCTCGTGACGGTACAGACAGCCAAGCCGGTCGCCTGTCGCCTCGTCCGCAACAAATGTGAAGTGTGACGTGCAGCACATTCAGAGCCACCGCGATCGTGCTATGCGATCGCACACATTGTTCACGTTATGTCCATCTGACCAATGTGCCGCTTTTGTTCCTGTTCAGCGGCATTGAGGTCGATTTGCAGAGGAGACATCCGATGAAGTCGTTTCACGCCCACCTCCTGGCAGGTATCGCTCTACTTACCAGCGGTTGCGGAACCGGAGGAATGGTCGGCTCCAGCGTCGACAGTGTGAGCGCCGCGCCCGAGCCGGCTGCCGGTCCCCGGCCCACCGTGGCCGTTTCGTCATTCGACGTGGCAGCGCCGAAGGCCGAGCAAGAGGTCGGAAACAGCCTTCAGGACATGCTCACCATGGCGCTGCTTCGGACGCAGTGCTGTCAGGTCTTGGAAGCCGAGCAGGATGGCAGCAGCAGCGCGGACTACCTCGTTACCGGCGCGCTCACTGAGTTTGAGCCGAGTGCCGGGGGCGTGGCGGCTAGCAACCACGGAAGCGGAGCTCTCGCAGGCTTCATGCAGGACGTCGGCCTCCAGAATGCGAACGCCGACGCGGCCCATGTCGGAATCGACATTCGGCTGGTGGCGCAGAGCACCCGCGAGATCCGCAACGCCACTCTCGTCCGCGGCGTAGCTATGGATATCGAGTCCCTAAAGTTCAGCGACGATTCGCTCGGGTCGGGGCTGGAGGTCTACTCGAATACGCCGATGGAGGCCGCAGTTCGCGATGCGATCGAAAAGGCCGCTGTCTTTGTCGCCAAGAGCGCGGAGCCGACCGGCTGAGCCACCCCGTGACGTTCAGGCCCGGAGGCGACTGGCTCAGGCCAGCAGGAAGCCGCCGTCGACCACGATGATGCTGCCGGTCATGTAGCGCGAGGCGTCGGAGGCCAGCAGCAGGAGCGCGCCGTCGAGGTCGGACGTGGCGCCGAAGCGGCGCTGCGGGATGCGCTGGCGCATGCGCTCGCCGGCCGGGCCCTGCAAAAAATCGCGGTTGATCTCGGTCTCGATGTAGCCGGGCGCCAGCGCGTTCACCCGCACCTGGTGGCGGGCGAGCTCCAGCGCCATGGTCCGCGTGACCTGCCACAGGCCGCCCTTGGCGGCGGCATAGGGTGCCAGATGGCCCACCACGCCCTGCGCGAGCACCGAGGCGATGTTGACGATGCTGCCGCCGTGCGCGGGCTTGGGGTCGCGCGCCACCATGCGTCTGGCGACGGCTTGGGCCGTGAAGAACGCTCCCTTCAGATTGGTGTCGACCACGCGATCCCAGTCCGCTTCGTTCTGCTCCAGAAACGGCTTGGAGACTGCCACGCCGGCGTTGTTGACCAGGATGTCGATGGGGCCGAGCGCCTGCTCGATCTGATCGAGGGCGGTATCGATCGCGGCCAGGCCTGCGGTCACGTCCAGCGCCACGCTCGCCCCCTGCCCGCCCCGCTGCCCGATCTCGGCCTGCAGCTCCTCGCATTTGCCCACCTGGCGGGCGGCGAGGCCGACGCGCGCGCCATGCTCCGCCAGCACCTTCGCAAAGCGCCGGCCCAGGCCCTGCGATGCGCCGGTCACCAGCGCAACCCGGCCGGAGAGGTCGAACAGGTCGCTCATCGTCGCACCTCGATCACGAGATTGCCCAACGGATCGAGCCGCGCCAGATCGCCCGGCTCGAGCACGGTGGTGGCGTCCAGCTGCTCGATCACGGCAGGGCCGGCGAACTGCACGTCCAGGGGAAGCTTCGTGCGAGAGAAGATCGGCGTGTCGTGCCAGCCGTCCGCGAACCAGACCCGGCGCCGGCCGGTCTGCGCCTCGGCGAGCGTCGCCGCCTGCGCCGTGCCCGCAAGTGCCAGCAGGTCGATCTGCGGCCGCCTGCCGATCACCGCGGTGTGCAGGTTGACGAGCACGGCGCGGATCTCCGGCAGCTCGACCGCAAAACGCTCCCAGTAGGCCCGATCGAACAGCGCCTGCAGCGCGTCCAGGGTCAGCGTCGGCGACGGCAGCGCGACGCTCAGAAGATGGGTCTGACCCTGAAACTGCATGTCGGCGAAGTGCAGGTGCTCGATCGCCTCGACCGCGACGCCCTCGCGCGCGATGGTATTCCGCCCCGTCTCGACCTGCGCCTGCAGGATGCCGTGGACGTCTGCCATGTCGAGCGTGGCGAGTGGCGTGTTCAAGGTGTTGACGAAGTCGTGCCGCAGATCGGCGGTGGCGCAGCCGATCGCATTCGTGATGCCCGGCCGCGCCGGGATCAGCACGCAGGGAATGCCGAGCTCGCGGGCGAGCGCGCTGGCATGCAGCGGCCCGGCGCCGCCATAGGCGAACAGCGCGAAGTCGCGCGGATCGTGGCCGCGCGCCAGGCTCACCATGCGGATGGCGCCGGCCATGCGGTCGTTCGCGACGCGCAGCACGGCGGCGGCCGCGGCATGGGCGTCGAGGCCGAGCGGGGCGCCGATCTGCGCCTCGATCCGCGCCGCCACCTCGGCGACCGGCACCGGCGTCGCGACCGCCAGCAGCCCCGCCGGGTCGAGCCGGCCGAGGACCAGGTTCGCGTCCGTGATCGTCGCCCGCTCGCCGCCGCGGCCGTAGCAGATCGGCCCGGGCATGGCGCCCACGCTGTCCGGCCCGACCCGCAGCATGCCGGCCTCGTCGATCGCCGCGACCGAGCCGCCGCCCGCCCCGATCGAGTGCACGTCGACCATCGGCACGTGGATCGGCATCGCGTAGTCCAGCTCGAGCTCGGCCGTGACCTGCGGCACGCCGCCCTGGATCAGCCCGACGTCCGAGCTGGTGCCGCCCATGTCGTAGGTGATCACCTGACCGATGCCGGCCGCGCGCGCGAGCGCGGCTGCCGCCATCACCCCCGACGCCGGCCCCGACATCACGGTATCGACCGCCCGGTCGATCACGACGCGCGCCGCCACCGAGCCGCCATTGCCCTGCATCACCAGGAGATCGTGCGCAAAGCCGCGCGCCGCGAGCTCCTGCTCGAGCCTGCCGAGATAGCGCTCGAGCACCGGCTGGATCGCGGCGTTGACCGCAGCCGTCACGCCGCGCTCGTATTCGCGATACTCGGAAAGGATCATGTGGCCGGCGGTGACGTAGCGGTTCGGCCACAGCTCGGCGGCGATCGCCAGCGCACGGCGCTCGTGGACCGGATTGCGGTAGCTGTGCAGGAAATGGATCACCAGGGATTCGCAGCCCATCGCCAGCAGCCGGACCATCGCCGCGCGCAGCGCCTCCTCGTCGAGCGGCGTCAGGACCCTGCCATCGGCGGTGATCCGCTCCGGCACCTCGAGGCGGCGCTCGCGCGGGATCAGGGGCTCGAAGCGGCCGAGCAGGCCGTAAGCATGCGGTCGGGTGCGCCGGCCGAGCTCGAGGACGTCGCGAAAGCCTCGCGTCGTGATCAGCCCGGTGCGCGCGATCTTGCGCTCGAGCAGGGCGTTGGTGGTGGTCGTGGTGCCGTGGATGATGGTCGCGATCGCGGCCAGATCGGCGTCGGCCGCCGCGAGCGCCTGCAGCACGCCCAGGGCCTGGTTGTCGGGAGTCGTCGGCACCTTGGCGATCCGCACCTTGCCATCCCGCCCGACCAGCACCAGATCGGTGAAGGTGCCGCCGACGTCGACGCCGACCAGGCTGCTCTCCATCGCTGCCGCCAAGCCGATCTCCCGGAGCGCTGTCCCGTGCGTTGCTGCGATACTCGTGCTATAAAGCATCTCGGGCGGGCTTGGGGTAGCCCGCCGTGCGGGCTGGAGCATCGAAGGCGGAGCGAGGATGCCCGCGGCGGAGGGCGGCAGAATGTCGCGCGGACAGCTCGAGTCCCGCATGAAATAAAGCTTGGCCACTGCTTGTTCATGCTGACGAGCCGGTCGTGGCTTATCCGGGTTGGTCTTCACACCAGGGCGTTCGATGCAGTCGAATCAAACAAGCACCCGTGAGGGTGCCGGGGGGCTGACGCGCCGGCAGATAGGGGTCGGCGCCGGAATCCTGGGGCTGCTGGCGGCGATCGGGCTGCCGGTGGTCACGGGTGGTCGCGCCGACGACTTCGAGCTGGGGCCATCGCAGGCTTTCGACTTCGACTGGCTGCGCGGCACGGCGAGACGGCTCGCGGAGCAGCCGTACGAGGAGCCGGAGATCCTCCACAACGAGATCCTCGACCGCATCGACTACGACGCCTATCAGAA
The DNA here is from genome assembly GCA_963753315.1 of uncultured Alphaproteobacteria bacterium. Lineage (GTDB taxonomy): Bacteria > Pseudomonadota > Alphaproteobacteria > Geminicoccales > Geminicoccaceae > DASUGG01. Next base: position 358,040 of record CAVWCI010000003.1, on the reverse strand, counting down.
GATCCGGCCGCGACCCGAGCGCAGCCTCTGGCAGCACGGCGGCGCCGCCTTCCCGGCCCAGCTGTTCCACCTCGGACGCTTCTTCAAGCTGCCGGTCGCGATCCACGTGGTGGTCGACGGCGAGGCGCGCCAGGTGATGTACTCGCCGGAATTCTTCGACTTCGGCGACACTGGCCTTGCCGACGACCTGCCGCCCGATCTCGGCTTCGCCGGCTTTCGCATCATGGACCCCGACACCGGCGGGCCGCCGACCGACTGGCTCGCGTTTCTCGGCGCCGCGTACTTTCGCAGCTCCGGCGAGCTCGACCAGTACGGCCTGTCGGCGCGCGGCGTGGCGATCGACACCGCCCAGCCCTGGCCCGAGGAGTTTCCGCGCTTCACCCAGTTCTGGCTCGAGCCGCACGCCGAGGGCAGCAACCGCGTCACCATCTATGCGCTGATGGACGGGCCCAGCCTGACGGGCGCCTTCCGCCTGGACTGCACCAACGACGGTGCCGTGGTCATGGACGTGCAGGCGGATCTGTTCACGCGCAACCAGATCGCGCGCCTGGGCATCGCGCCGATCACCAGCATGTACTGGTACGGCGAGAACGACCGGCGTACGGCCGACGACTGGCGCCCGGAGATCCACGACAGCGACGGGCTGTCGATCTGGAACGGCGCCGGCGAGCGCCTGTGGCGGCCGATCGTCAACCCGCCCGTGGTGCGGGTGAATTCCTTCGTCGACAACAATCCCAAGGGGCTTCGGCCTGCTGCAGCGCGACCGCGCCTTCCACAACTACCAGGACGACGGCGTGTTCTACAACCGCCGGCCGAGCCTGTGGGTCGAGATCCTCGGCGAGTGGGGGCCCGGCTCCGTGCAGCTGGTCGAGATCCCGACCGACGACGAGATCCACGACAACCTCGTCGCCTACTGGGTGCCCGAGGCGCCCATCGAGGCGGGCTCGGAATGGTCGTTCGCCTATCGCCTGCACTGGGTCGACCAGGAGCCGTTCCCGCCCGAGGAGGCGGCGCGGGTGATCCACACGCGGCTCGGCAATGGCGGCGTTCCCGGTCAGCCACGGCCCGCCAACAGCCGCAAGTTCGTGATCGACTTCGAGGGTGGCCCGCTCGAGCGGCTGGAGAAGCTGGACAAGGTGATGCCGATCGTGACCACGACGCGTGGCACGATCGACAATGTCTATGCCCTGCAGATCGTCGGCACCAAGCGCTGGCGCGCCTTCTTCGATCTGCAGGTCGAGGGCACCGAGACGGTCAACCTGCGCTGCTATCTGCGCCTGGACGACTACTCCCTGTCCGAGACCTGGCTCTACGAGTACACGCCTCTCGTCGAAAGCTAGCGCGCAGACGGCTCTGCCTGAGCCGGATGCGCGAGCAGCGGGCAGCCGGCAGGCCACGGGAGCGACGCGCCCTCCTTGCCAGTACGGGAGATCGAGGTCCTCGGCGGCCTGTCCGAGGCCGCGCTTGCGCGCTCGAAGGAGATTTCATGCCCAGGATCAGCGTCATCGTCGGCAGCGTGCGCAGGAACCGCTTCGCGCACAGGCCGGCCGCCTGGATGCATGGCCATCTGGCAAAGCGGGCGGACGTCGAGGCCGAGCTGCTGGACCTCGCCGACTACCCGATGCCCTTCTACGAGGAGCCGGTCTCACCGGCGCGCAAGCAGGCTCCCTACGACCATGAGGTCGTGGAGGCGTGGACTGCCCGGATCGGCGCCGCCGACGGCTTCGTCATCGTGAGCCCCGAGTACAACCACAGCTTTCCGGCCGTGCTGAAGAATGCGCTCGACTGGGTCTACCGTGAATGGGTGCGCAAGCCGGTGGCGTTCGTCGGCTATGGCGGCTCGGGCGGGATCCGCGCGGTCGAGCAGCTGCGGCTGGTGGCCGTCGAGCTGCAGATGGCGCCGCTGCGATCGGCCCTGCACCTGCCGGTCGAGCTCCTGATCGCGCATCGCGACGGCGGGCCGGTCGAGGAGCGGCTGGCGGCGCTCGACGCCGCCGCCGCGGCCATGCTGGACGATCTGATCTGGTGGACCAACGCGCTCCGCGCCGCCCGAGGCTGAGCGCGCGCCGGCAGGCTCAGCGCTGCGCCCTGAAGCGGACGCGGATGCCGGTCGGATCGTCGACCTCCAGCATGCCGCCCCTGCGGCGAATCCTGATCGAGCCCCGCCGCCAGTCGATCGAGCGCAGCGCGGTCCGGCAGCCGGATCTCGTAGTGCAGCAGTGCGATCGCGTCGCCGCCCTGCGCCGCCGGCCGCGAGCGCCGGCCCCACGTGTTCACCGCCAGATGGTGGTGGTAGCCGCCGACCGACATGAAGCTCGCCTGCGCCATGTCCATGGTCACGTCGAACCCGAGCCTTGCGACGTAAAAACCCTTCGAGAGCGCCAGATCGGTGGTCTCGAGATGGATGTGGCCCATGACCGTGCCGGGATCGATGCCCTGCCACGCGCCAGGGGCCGTACGGCCCGCCTCGAGCACGCCCTGGGCGTCCATCTTCGCCGTGCCGATCAGGAATTTGTCGCCCTCGTACCAGTCCTCGCGCGGGCGGTCGCGATAGACCTCGATGCCGTGGCCGTCCGGATCGCGCAGGTACAGCGCCTCGCTCACGAAGTGCTCGGACGCGCCGGTGAGGCGGGCATCGATGTCGATGAAGTGCTGCATCTGCTGGCCGAGCGCTGCGCGCGACGGCACCAGCAGGGCGAAATGGAACAGATCGGCCGCGTCCGTCATCGCGCCTGCCGCCGGGCCGCGCCTTCCAGCTCCAGGAGCGGCCGGCCGGGCACGCCGAGCACCGCCCGCCCATTCTCGCGCTCCAGAAGCTCCAGCCCGATCGTGCGCCGGTAGTAGTCGATCGAGCGATCAAGATCGCCGACGCCGAGCGCCACGGCGCCCATCTCGATGTCGGAAAGCAAGGCCATGGTTCGCACCTCTGCAGGCTGATCGATCAGCATGTAGGACCTCCGCAGAGCTCCGGTAAGCGGCTGGTTGGCGCAAAGTCTGTTTCCCGCGCCGCATCAATAGGACGCCCGGCGCCGCACGGCCGCGCCGAACATAGGGTGCAGCGTCGCATGTTGGGTTCTCACGCAATCCCGCCATATGCTAGAGTCTGATGCTCTTCCGTGTGTCCGCCTGGCCCAGATCGGCGCATCATATCTGACGAAGCACGTCAATGCCCATAGACTTTGCAAAGTCGGCTCGTGACGCAGCTGCAAAGGTTACCAGTAGCCCCTCAGCTGTGGTCCAGCAGGAAGTCGCGAGGATCAAAAGGATTCTCGAGCCCGCCGCTTCACGCGATGTAACAGGCCCCGCCGCCAGCGTCGTGCGGCGCATTGACAGCCGGCTGAAGAAGGCGCTCGTCACCATCAGAGCGCTCGAAAACCGGCTCAAAGTCGGCACCAATCAAGACCAGACCCGCAAGCAACTCGCAGAGACCATCGATCAGCTGTTCTATGAAATCGGGATGGACTGGCTTGACCTTAGGCTGCAGATGAACCAACCGGCGGGGACCGCGGAACGACTTTATCAACAACTACCGAAATGGTTTCGAAAAGTCATTGATCTTGCCCAAAAACGAAAAGGCCTGCCGGTGGCAGGCGGAGCGCTGCGACCTTTCAATCTCGAGAATACCACCGGCAACCGACCTGAACCACGCTTCAAGGGCGAGGTCCTGCCGCACCATGCGCTGCCCGAAAAGCAGCGGGAGGGTCTACGGCCCGACGGTCTGGAGTGGCTGTACACCTTCTAGAATCGGGTAAGTCTGGCTAGAATCGGGCAAGTCTGGCTGACTTCCAGGTTGCTGTAGTACACCCGGGTTCACACGGTGAGATAGCTGGCGCGAACCTCCTCGTCCGCGGCCAGCTCCGCGCATCGTGCCGCGATAGCGGATCTCGCCGGTCTCGATGATCACGGCGCGATCGGCGACCGCCTGGGCGAAGCCGAGGTTCTGCTCCGAGAGCAGGATGGTGAGGCCGTCGCGCTTCAGCTCCAGGATGGTCGCCGCCATCTGCTCGACGATCACCGGCGCCAGGCCTTCCGAGGGCTCGTCGAGCAGCACCGCGCGCGGATTGCCCATCAGCGTGCGGGCGATGGTCAGCATCTGCTGCTCGCCGCCCGACGTGCGGCCGGCCGGCCGGCGGCGCAATTCGGCGAGGTTCGGGAACAGGGCGAACAGCCGCTCGGTCGTCCAGACCGGCGCGTCCGGGCGTGCCGGCTGCCGCCCGACCTCGAGGTTCTCCTCGACGGTGAGATCGGCGAACACGCGGCGCTCCTCGGGCACGTAGCCCAGGCCCAGGCGCGCGATCTGGTGCGATGCAAGGCCTGCGATCGCCTGGCCGGCGAAGGTGATCGTCCCGCGCGTGGGCCGCACCAGCCCGATGATGCACTTCAGCGTCGTCGACTTGCCGGCGCCGTTGCGGCCGAGCAGCGCCAGCACCTCGCCCGCGCCGACCGCAAGGCTCACCTCGCGCAGGATGTGGGCGCGGCCGTAGTGGCTGTGCAGGCCGGACACCTCAAGCATGGCCGATCCGTCCGGCGCCGAGATAGATCTCCTGCACGAGCGGACTGGCGCGCACCTCGGAGGGCGCGCCGTCGGCGACCAGCCTGCCCCGGTTCATCACCATGATCCGGTCGGCATTGGCGAACACCACGTCCATGTCGTGCTCGGTGAACAGCACGGCGAGGTCGCGCTCGCGCACGATCGTCCGGGTGAGCGCCATCAGGGCGATGCGCGCGCCGGGCGCCATGCCGGCCGTCGGCTCGTCCATGAGCAGCAGCCTCGGCTCGTGCGCCAGGGCCACCGCCAGCTCGACGCGCTTGAGATCGCCGTAGGCCAGCACGCCGCAGGCACGATCGGCCTGGTCCAGGGTCTCGACCCGGGCGAGCAGCGCCAGCGCCTCGTCGCGATAGAAGCCGGCCGCGCGCGGCCAGAGGGAGCGCGAGCGCCGGTGGTGCGAGATCAGCGCCTGCTGCACGTTCTCGAGCACGGTCATCGAGCCGAAGGTCTGGGTGATCTGGAAGGTGCGGCCGACGCCCAGGCGCCAGATGCGGCGCGGCGGCAGCCCGACGAGCTCCTGCCCCGACAGGCGGATGCTGCCGGCATCGGGCCGGATCTGGCCGTTCAGGCAGTTGAAGCAGGTGGTCTTGCCGGCGCCGTTCGGCCCGATCAGCGCCAGAAGCTCGCCCGCCTCGAGCGCAAAGCCGACGTCGTCCACCGCCTGCACGCCGCCATAGGCCTTGCGCAGGCCCGAGACCTCGAGCACCGCCATCAGCTTGCCCGCGCCCTGCCGGCAAGCCTGGCCTGGGCAAAGCCCACGATGCCCTGCGGGAAGGCCAGCACCAGGACGACGATGATCGCGCCCAGGACCAGGGGCCAGTAGCGGGTGACCGTCGCGAACTCGATCTCGAGGCCGTGATAGGCGGCAGCGCCGACGATCGGCCCGGCGAGCGTCTGGACGCCGCCCAGCAGCACCATCACCAGGCCCTCGATCGACTGCGGGATCGCGAGCCAGGTCGGATCGATCGTGCCCTTGAGGAACGCCAGGATGCCGCCCGAGAGCCCGGCGAAGGTGCCCGCGATCGTGAAGGCCAGCCACTGGTGCGTGCGGATGTCGATGCCGATCGCATCGGCGCGCAGCGGCGCATCGCGGCAGGCGCGCAGGGTCATGCCGAACGGCGCGAACACGAAGCGGCGCAGCAGCAGCAGCGCGCAAAGGTTCAACGCCAGCGCCAGGTAGTAGTAGACGATCGTGGAACTCGCCCAGGGCGCCGGCCAGATGCCCACCAGCCCGTTGTCGCCGCCGGTGAAGTCGTACCACTGGAACACGATCGCATAGACGATCTGGGCGAACGCCAGGGAGAGCATCGCGAGGTAGACGCCCGAAAGGCGCACGCAGAACCAGCCGAACAGCAGGGCACCCGCCAGCGCCACCGCGGGCGCCATCGCCAGCGCCACGCTCATCGGCACCGCCAGATGCGTGACCGCGAGCCCGGCGCCATAGGCGCCGAGCCCGAAATAGGCGGCATGGCCGAACGAGACCATGCCGCCCGGGCCCATGATGAAGTGCAGGCTGGTGGCGAACAGGGCGAGGCAAAAAATCTCGATCAGCAGGAACTGCGCGTAGGTGCCGGCGACCGCCGGCAGCACGAGCAGCGCCAGCACCACCGCACCCGCCGCAAGGCGCGCGCTCTGGCCCGCCGGCCGCAGCACGGGCTCCGGGGCGTGCGCGCTCTTTGCCGCCAGCTCCGGCCTGCCCAAGAGCCCCCATGGCCGGACCACCAGCACCACCGCCATGATCAGGAAGGTCAGCACCAGCGTGATCTGCGGGAACACCCAGATGCCGAAGGCGGTGAGCTCGCCGATCAGGAGCGCTGCGAGGAAGGCGCCGGCGACGCTGCCCATGCCGCCCACGACCACCACCACGAAGGCATCGGCGATGATCCGCAGGTCCATGTCGTGGGTCACCGCCTCGCGCGGCAGCTGCAAGGCGCCGCCGAGTGCTGCGAGGAAGGCGCCGAGCGCGAAGACGCTCGTGAACAGCCAGGCCTGGTTGACGCCGAGCGCCGAGGTCATCTCGCGATCCTGGGTCGCGGCGCGCACGAGGATGCCCCAGCGGGTGTGCCGGAACAGGAGGTGCAGGGCGCCCAGCACCAAAGGCCCGAGCACGATCAGGAACAGCTCGTAGGTCGGATAGCGGTGGCCCCACAGGTCGATCGCACCCGCGAGCCCGGGCGCGCGCGGCCCGATCAGGTCCTCCGGTCCCCAGACGATGATCACGAGCTGGCCTGCGATCAGCACGACGCCGAAGGTCGCGAGCAGCGGGAACAGCTCGGGCGCCCGGTAGATCCGGCGCAGCAGCAGGACTTCTATCAGCGCACCGATCACGCCGACCGCTGCGGCGGCCAGCAGGATGCTCGCCCAGAAGCCCGCGACCGAGACAGCCCCGCCGAGCCAGCCGGTCAGGCTCACCGCGAGGTAGGCGCCCAGCATGTAGAACGAGCCGTGCGCGAAGTTCACGATCCGCGTCACGCCAAAAATGATCGAGAGGCCGCACGCCACCAGGAACAGGGACGATGCGCTCGCCAGGCCGTTCAGGAACTGGATCAGGAAGAAGGTCACGCGAGAGATCCAAAGGCGGGCTTGCCTGCGGGCGCCGCCTTTGCGTGCAAGGGCACCCGAGCGTGCGCCCGGCTAGCCGTCGGCGGCGCGAAAGCGCATGCTGCCGCCGTCCAGGAGCTTCAGCTCCAGGCTGTCGCCGGTCACGCTGTAGGACAACGCCTTGGCGAGCGCCTGGAGGTAGGTCCGCTGCCGGCTCGCCGCCTCCCTGGCGCACAGCTCCTGCGTCGTCGTCGGCGCCGAGATCTTGATCTTCTCGCCGTCGACCGCCAGCGCGCCGGTATAGCGGTCGCAGCCGGCAAAGCCGTCCACCCAGCCGCCGCCGACGTGGAAGCGCGCCGTGATCTCGCTCGTCGACCAGTCGGCGTCCTGCGGGCTGTCGCTGATGCTCTGCAGCCGCCACGCACCCTGCGCGAGCGGGCCCGGCGCGGCAGCAGCGGCAGACGGCTGCTTGCTCACGACGCGCACCAGCCGCAGGCGCGGCACGACCGCCTGCTCCTGGCTCAGCGGCGGCTCCTCGACCAGCACCTCGTAGGTGAAGCCCGGCTCGTACGCGAAGCCCTCGATCTCGTCGAAGCGCATCAGCCAGGTGTCGCCGTTCGGCTCCGAGGCGCTGAGGCACGTCTCGGGCGGATCGCCGGCGCACGCCACCGGCGCAGGTGCTATGATCAGCTCGCGCTCCACGGGTCCAGCGCTGCTGCACGCCTGCAGCGCGAGGCCGAGCATGAGAAAGCAGGGTCCTGTCCAGATCCGCATGAGCACGCGTTCCGCCAAAGCATGTCCCGCCCGCCGCGGGCGCGCCCAATCTAGAGAACCCGGCCGGACGACGCCAGCCGCACGCTTGACCGCGGACGGCCGGGCGATCCATGGTCTGCTCCGATCGCTCCGCAAAGGCCGGATCGTGCAGCAGAGGCACCGGGAATCGCAGACGTGACAGGCTCGCCGCTCTTGGCACCGGACGCCGTGCGCGCCAACCGGGTCGGTGCGCCACTGGTGCGCATGGAGCAGGTCGACAAGGTCTACGCCAACGGCGTGCAGGCGCTGCGCCGCTTCGACCTGGCCGTCGGCGAGCACGAGTTCGTTAGCCTTCTGGGCCCGTCCGGCTGCGGCAAGAGCACGGCACTGCGCCTGATCGCCGGGCTTGGGCCCGTCAGCGCCGGGCGCGTCGTCTGGCCCGAGGCGCAGGGCCGCGCCATGCGGCCGCGCGACGATATCGGCTTCGTGTTCCAGGAGCCGACGCTCATGCCCTGGGCCACGGTCTGGAGCAACGTCTACCTGCCGCTGCGCCTGGAGGGCATCGGCAAGGCGGACGCCGGCCCGCGCGTTGCCGACGCGCTCGCGCTGGTGGGGCTTACCGGCACCGAGCGCGCCTATCCGCGCGAGCTTTCCGGCGGCATGAAGATGCGGGTCTCGATCGCGCGCGCGCTCGTCACCGAGCCGCGCGTGCTGCTGATGGACGAGCCGTTCGCGGCCCTCGACGAGATCACCCGCTTCCGCCTCAACGACGACCTTTTGCGCCTGTGGCAGTCGCACAGCTGGACCGTGGTGTTCGTCACCCACAGCGTGTTCGAATCGGTCTATCTGTCGAACCGCATCGTGGTGATGGCGGCGAGCCCGGGACCTGCCGTCGGCGAGGTCCGGATCGAGGCACCCTATCCGCGCGACGAGGCGTTCCGCACCTCGCAGCCCTACAACCAGTATTGCCGCGAGGTCCAGGCGCGGCTGCACGAGGCCATGGACAGCTGATGGCGAGCAGCCTTTCCGAGCGATCCGCCGACGCGGGGCAGGCGACCGGCACGGCCCGGCCGCGCCCGAGCCGCGCGGAGCGCTTCGAGCGCATCGTGCGCATCGCGGCACCGCTCGCGATCGGCTGCCTGGCGCTGGTGGCGTGGGAGGCGATCGTCGCGATCTACGCCATCCCGCACTACATCCTGCCGGGCCCGAGCCTGGTGCTCCGCAGCCTGATCGACGACTGGGGCACGCTGTTCCCCTCGCTCCTGGTGACCTTGCAGATCACCCTGATGGCGCTTTGCGTCGCCACGATCGGCGGCGTGGCGCTGGCGATCCTGTTCACGACCTCGAAGTGGATCGAGCTCAGCTTCTTCCCGTTCGCCGTGATCCTGCAGGTGACGCCGATCATCTCGATCGCGCCCCTGATCCTGATCTATGTCGACAACGTCTATCTGGCGCTCCTGATCTGCGCCTGGATCGTCGCCTTCTTCCCGATCCTCTCCAACACCACGCTCGGGCTCAGCAGCGCCGACCACAACCTGGTCGACCTGTTCCAGCTCTATGGCGCCAGTCGCTGGCAGATGCTCTGGCACCTGCGCCTGCCCTCGGCCATGCCGTACTTCCTGGGCGGGCCTCAAGATCGCGGGCGGGCTGTCGCTGATCGGCGCGATCGTCGCCGAGTTCGCGGCCGGCACGGCTGGCGCCGGCTCCGGCCTCGCCTACCGCATCCTGGAGGCCGGCTACCGGCTCAACATCCCGCGCATGTTCGCCGCCGTGATCCTGATCTCGATCACCGGCATCATCATCTTCATGGCGTTCAGCCTGCTCTCGCACCTCGTGCTGCGCCGCTGGCACGAGAGCGCCGTGCGCCGCGAGCGCTGATCCGCGATCAGGCGCCGAGCTGCCACTGCTCGATCGCTTCGAACGGGTAGATGAGCATGATGATGTTCAAGGTGAGGTTGTCCCGGATCGCGTAAGCGAGGATGGCCTCGATCGCGACCGCCAGGAGCAGCGTCCCCCAGACCGGCAGGCGAGCGGCCAGGACGAGCCCCAGGGCACAGGCGAGGACGTCGGCTGCCGAGTTGACGACGCTGTCGCCGTAATAGTCGAGGGCGATGGTGCCCTCGCGGTAGCGGTCGATGACGAAGTCGGTGTTCTCGAGGATCTCCCACGCGACCTCGATCAGCAGTGCCAGGACGAAACGCAGCTCGAGCGACCATCTGCGGCCGATGAGCCAGAAAATCCCGTAGAGACCGAAGCCGTGGATGATGTGCGTGAAGGTGTACCAGTCGGCGATGTGCTGCGAGTTCTCGTCGCTCATCACGACGCCGTGCCAGAGCTTGATGTAGCCGCACTCGCACCAGAGCGGCCGCCCCATCAGCAGCAGCGCGACTGCCAGCAAGCGCCAGGAGCCCCGCGGTGATGAGGACGCATGCCCAGATCGGAATGCGACCGGCGAGGCTCGTCATCTGCGAAGGACGACCCAGGCCGGCGCGTGATCGCTGGCGCCGACCTCTCCGCGGACGTCGCGATCGACCCCGGCGTCCGCCAGGCGGGCTGTCAGCGGTGGGCTGAGCAGGAGGTGGTCGAGACGGAGGCCCGCGTTCCGCTGCCAGCGGTTCCGCTTGTAGTCCCAGAACGTGTACATGGGCTCCCTGGGATGCAGCGTGCGGATCGCATCGGTCCAGCCCTGGTCCAGAAGACGCGCGAACGCCGCCCGGCTTTCCGGCTGGAGCAGCGCATCGTTCGCCCAGGACTTGGTCGGGTAGATGTCCAGATCGGTGGGCACGACGTTGTAGTCGCCGGCGAGGACGGCAGGCACGCCCGCTGCGTGCAGCTCGGCCGCATGGGCGATCAGCCGGTCGAACCAGGCGAGCTTGTAGTCGAACTTCGGACCCGGGCTGCGGGTTGCCGTTCGGCAGGTAGATGCAGGCGATCAGCACGCCGTCCACGGCCGCCTCGATGTACCGGCTCTGCGTGTCCGCAGGATCGCCTGGCAATTCGTCCCGCACCAGGATCGGCTTTCGGTTTTTCGCCAGGATCGCGACGCCGTTCCAGGTCCGCTGTCCCCGCCAGACCGCCTCGTAGCCGGCATCCTCGATGGCAGCTTCCGGGAAGCTCGCATCGGCCGCCTTCAGCTCCTGCAGGCAGACGACGTCCGGTGCCGCCGCCCGCAGCCACGCGAGCAGGTTCGGCAGCCGGCGAACGACGTTGTTGATGTTGAAGGTCGCGATCTTCATCGAGCCTCACACTCTGAGAAGTCCTTGGTCGACTGGCCCTTACATCGGCCGTTGCGGCGACATAGATGGCAGATAGCCTGTTCGAGCCGACTTGTCCGGAGGAAGCACCGATGGCACTCCACGTCACTTTCGTCCTGTTCCCGAACGTCACGCAGCTGGACTTCACGGCACCTGCGCAGGTGCTGGCGCGCATGCCGGACGCGCGGGTCACCGTCGCCGCCAGGTCGAGCGAGCCGGTGCCGACCGACTGCGGCTTCTCGATCCTGCCGGCGGCGACGTTCGAGAACGCCGAGCAGGCCGACCTGCTGTGCGTGCCCGGCGGCTTCGGCGTGGGCGACGCGCTTGGCGACGAGGCAACCGTGGGCTTCATCCGCGAGCAGGCGGCCGGAGCGCGCTACGTCACCTCGGTGTGCACGGGAGCCTTCCTTTTGGGGGCGGCCGGCCTGCTGCGCGGCAAGCGGGCAACGACGCACTGGGCGTACACCGGACTGTTGCCCCTGGTCGGCGCCGAGTTTGCGCCTGGCCGCGTCGTCGTCGATCACGACGTCATCACCGGCGGCGGCGTCACGGCGGGCCTGGACTTCGCGCTGACCGTGGCGGCCGAGGTTGCCGGCGCGGAGGTGGCGCAGTCGATCCAGCTCGCCTTGGAGTACGACCCCGCCCCGCCGTTCGAAGCAGGCAGCCCGGACAAGGCGCCGCAAGGCGTGCGCGCAGCCATGGATGACCGCTATCGCCAGTCGGTGGAGCGGATGCGCGGCGCGATCCGGAACGCTGCCGCCTAGCTGCGAGCTTCATGCGCCGCTCGTCGCGAACGTGGGCGGCAGGCGGCAAGCACCTTCGCGAGCGGGATCGGCCTGAAGTCCCAGACGTCCACCCCGACGTCGAGCTGCCGCGGGATCCGCTGCAGCCGGCCGTGGGAATGACCATGCAGGTTGAGCGCACCTCGCGCCATGCGGTTCCAGGACCGGAAAGGGTAGTGGCAAAGCACGAGGTGCACGCCCTCCATCTCCAGCTCGAGGTAGTGGTGCACGCTTGCGAAGCCGGGCAGGCCTGTCGTCTCGGGACCGTCGTTGTTGCCGGCGATCAGGTGCACCTTGCCGTGCAAGGCTGCGAGGAGGCTGCTCACCGCCGCCGCAGACCTGCGCACCGCGAAATCGCCGAGATGCCAGACCTCGTCGGCGGCACCGACGCTCTCGTTCCAACGCTGAACCATCGCTGCGTCCATGTCGTGGACCGAAGCGAAGGGGCGGCGAAACAGTCCGAGCGCGCCGCCGTGCCCAAAGTGCGTATCCGCAGTGAAGAAGACCGCCATGCCTCGGTAGACCCGACCTGTGCGCGCAGATCAAGCGGGGCTCGCGTCGACGGATTCCCAGAGCTGCCGGAATGCCGCATAAACGCCATGACGCAGGGTCGAGATTGAGGAGGGGTCGAGCGGTGGCGCGCGGATCGCTTCACATCGTCAACGCGCGCGTGCGGCGCTGCCTGGTCGACGCCGCGCTGCCGGGCGACGGCGAGCAGGTGCTGGTCGATCTCGCGATCGAGGATGGCCGGATCGCCGCCCTGCGGCCGGCGGGCGAAGTCGCGCCGGAGCCCGGCCCGAACATCATCGATCAGGACGGCGGCGAGGTCTGGCCGGGCCTGGTCGACCTGCACACCCATCTCGACAAGGGCCACATCTGGCCGCGCGCCGCGAACCCGGATGGCACCTTCGCAGCCGCGATGGCGGCGGCGCACGCCGACAGGCACGAGAACTGGTCCGAAGACGACGTGCACGCCCGCTTCTCCTTCGGGCTGCGCTGCGCGTTCGCGCACGGCACGGTCGCGATCCGCACCCATCTCGAAAGCCAGCCGCCGCATGATGCGATCTGCTGGCCGGTGTTTCGCGCCCTGCAGCAGGAATGGGCGGGGCGTATCGACCTGCAGGCCGTGGGCCTGGTCCCGATCGAGGATTTTTCGCAGCCGTCCGCCGAGGCGCTCGCCGATCTGGTCGCAGGCCAGGGCGGCGTGCTGGGCGCCTTTCTCTACATGCGCTCCGACCTCGATCGCCTGCTCGAGCGCATGCTGGCGCTCGCGGCCGAGCGCGGCCTCGACCTCGACCTGCATGTCGACGAGAGCGGCGATCCGGGGGCCGTGGCGCTCAGCCACCTCGCCGTCGCGGCCTTGCGCCAGGGCTTCGAGGGCCGCATCCTGTGCGGCCACTGCTGCTCGCTCGCGACACAGGAGCCGGCCGAGGCCGCGCGCACGCTGGATCTGGTGCGTGCCGCCGGGATCGCCGTGGTGAGCCTGCCGATGTGCAACCTCTATCTGCAGGACCGGGTGCCGGGCCGTACCCCGCGCTGGCGCGGCGTCACCCTGCTGCACGAGATGGCGGCGCGCGACATTCCCGTGGCGCTCGCGAGCGACAACTGCCGCGATCCGTTCCATGCCTATGGCGATCACGACATGCTGGAGGTGTTTCGCGAAGCGGTCCGCATCGCCCATCTCGACCGGCCGCTCGGCGCCTGGCCGCGAGCCGTCACGCGCACGCCGGCGGCGCTCATGGGACTCCCCGGGGCCGGCGTCATCGGCGTCGGCGGCCCCGCCGATCTGCTGCTGTTGCGTGCCCGGTCGGACACAGAGCTGCTGTCGCGGCCGCAATCCGATCGAATTGTGCTGCGCGCTGGTCGTGAAATCGATACAACCCCACCGGACTATCGTGAGCTGGACGAGGCGCTTGCCGGGAGCGTCCGCTAATCGATCGGAGTTGATCGAGGAGCGATCGATAGGTTGATCGATCGGTTGTCTGCCCGGCGGGGAGATGTCATGCGAAGCACGTTGATGCTGCTGCCGGGGCTGGCCCTGCTGGCGGCGTGCCAACAACACAGCGCCGGCTACGACGACGCCTGGGCGCAGTGCGAGGCCGACGCCATCCAGCAACAGGAGACGGCCGAGCCCGATCCCGATCAGCGCGCCACCTGGCGGGAGAACTACATCCGCGAGTGCATGTCGAGGGCGGGCTTCACCGAATAGCCGGCACGCCCGGCTGCCTCGCGGCGACGGCCCGGGGCAGCCTGCGCGGCCCGGCGCGGCGACGACGGCGCCCCCGCGGGCCATGACGATCAGCCGCTGGACCAGATCGCGCCTGCAGATCGTCGCGGTGGTCGCGGCGCTGGGTGCGCTCGTGGGCGTCGCGATCGCCTGGGTCCTCAGCCACGTCGAAGGTTTCGTCTACGACTTCGCCGAGATCGAGAACGCCGCGCGCAACGGTCTGACGCTCGGCGCCCTGATCGCTGCGGTCGACGTCCTCTACGTGCAGGGGCCGCGCGGCGCCTGGCTGCGGCGCATGAGCTTCGGCCGGACCGTGCTGATCCGCGCGCTGATGTTCACGGCGATCATCGTCGCGACCTTCGCCTTCAACCGCCTGATCTTCGGACTCCTGCACGGCTTCGATCGCTCCGGGCTCGACTATTTCGCCCTGCCGCTGCTGCGCGACACGATCATCGCCTTCGTGATCTTCCTCGCGATCTCGGAGTTCCTGCAGATGCGCCGGGTGATCGGCGGCCGCACGCTGAACGCGCTGCTGCTCGGCCGCTACCACCGGCCGGTGCGCGAGGAGCGCATCTTCCTGCTGGTCGACATCAAGGGCTCGACCGCGCTCGCCGAGCGCCTGGGCGACGAGCGCGCGCACGCCTTCATCACCTCCACCTTCTTCGACATCGACCAGCCGATCCTCGAGCATGGCGGCGAGGTCTACAGCTATGTCGGCGACGGGCTGATCGCGTCATGGCCGCTCGCGCAGGGCGTCGAGCGGCGCCCGCTGCCTGCACTGCTACCTCGCGATCTGCGACACGCTCGCCAGGCGTGCCGGCCACTACCGGCAGCACTATGGCACCGCGCCCGAGATCCGTGCCGTGCTGCACGCCGGGCCGATCGTCGCCGGCGAGTGTGGCGATGCCAAGCTCTCGATCGTCTATCTCGGCGACACCTTGAACACCGCCGCCCGCCTCGAGCAGACGGCGAAGGCGCTCGACCGGGCGTGCCTCGTCAGCGGCGAGCTGTTGCGGCGCCTCGAGATCCCGGCCGTTCTCGCCGCCGAGCCGCTCGGCCCGATCGCGCTGCGCGGCCGGCAGCAGCCGGTCGACACCTATGCCCTCGAGCCGGCCGGCGCGCTCGTGGCGACAGCCCACGCCACGGCCGCGCCGGACCGCCGCGCCGCACCGCCGAGCGGCGTGAGCGCGGACCGCATCTACGCCGGCAGGCCGGCCTTGAGCAGGCCGTCGCGATGGTGCTCGCGATCGGCTGCGCGCTTGTAGTGCAACGTCTCCAGATAGGCCTGCACCGAAAAGTCGGGCGCCCGCCTCATCACCTGCTCCGCATGAGCCGTGGCCGCGATCGCATCCCCCATCTGTGCGAAGGCCGCGGCCATGAACGCATGGTGCGCATGATCGGGCGCGCTGATCCTGGCGAAGGCCTGGGCCGCCTCCGGGTAGCGACGCGCCATGTAGTAGGCGCGGCCCAGGTGGTTCCAGTAGCGCTCGGGGTGATAGGGATTGAGCTGCATCGCGCGCTTGATCCAGTCGATGCCCTCTTCCGGCCGGCCCAGCCAGGTCAAAAGCTCGCCCTGCTGCACGACGATCAGATCGTTGTTCGGATTGAGGCCGAGCGCCCGCTCCTGGTGGTACATGGCCTTGTCATACCGGCGCTGCACCAGGTTCCATGCGGCGAGGATGCGGTGCACGTCGCTGTCGCTTGTCATCGAGACCCGAGCGCGATCTGCAGCTCCTCGCCCACCTCGACAAGCGCCACCTCGGCATCTCTCGCACCAGCCGTACACCCATGCCTGGCCGAGCACGCAGGCCTTCCAGGCGTGGGCATGGGCGTATTTCGGGTCGAGCTCGATCGCCCGATCCAGCATCCGCTGCGCTTGCTCGTTGTCCTCGCGCGTCGAGCGGTGGTGCAGCACCTTGCCGGTCAGCACGTATTCGTACGCCGCCATGTTGGCCGTGGGCTTGCGCTCCGCCCGATCGATGCGCGCCGCCTCGATCCGCCCGGGCAGCGTCGCGACGATCGCCGAGGTCACCTCGTCCTGGATGGCGAAGATGTCCTCGAGATCGCGGTCGTAGCGCTCGGCCCAGATGTGCCGGTCGGAGAGCGCATCGATCAGCTGCACGGTGACGCGGACCCGGTTGCCCGCCTTGCGCACGCTGCCCTCGACCACGTACTGGACGCCGACCCGCTTCGCGAAGTCCTGGATCCTGACCGCCTTGCCCTTGTAGACGAACGCCGAGTTGCGCGAGATCACGAACAGCTCCCGAAAGCGGGACAGCGCCGTGATGATGTCCTCGGTGAGCCCGTCGGCGAAGAACTCCTGCTCCGGATCGCCGCTCATGTTGGCGAACGGCAGCACGGCGATCGAGGGCCGCTCGGAACCGGACGCCACGCCGATGGTCATCTTCGCGCCTCGGCTCGCAGCCGCGTCGGCCCGGTCCAGCTCGGACCCGAAAGACTCGCGATCGGCCGCACGATGTTCTTGACGGTCTGCTCGCCGAGATCCTCGAACCCGACGTCGAACCGGTCGCCGACCTGAACCTGGTCGCGGACCGCGCGCGAGACGCAGATGCCGCCCGGTTCCGCAAGCTCCTGCAGCCGCGCGGCCACGTTCACGCCGTCGCCGAACACGTCGCCGTCCTCGACGATCACGTCGCCGAGGTTGATGCCGATGCGGAACTGAATCCAGCGCGCCGCCGGCACGTCGGCGTTGCTGGCGCGCCATGCGGCGCTGGATCTCGATCGCGCACTGGACCGCATCGGCGACGCTCGCAAACTCCACCAGCATGCCGTCGCCGGCGGTCTTGATGATCCGGCCCCTGCTCTTTGCGATCGTGGGGTCGATCAGCTCCAGGCGGTGGGTCTTGAGACGCGCGAGCGTGCCGACCTCGTCGGCCTCCATCAGCCGGCTGTAGCCGACCATGTCGGCCGCCAGAATGGCGGCAAGCCGGCGCTCGACCTCCGACCCCATGCGTGTCCACCTCACGCAGGTACCGGCGGACTCTAGCACAATGCGGGGCGTCCACCAGCCGGGCCTGAGGCCCGGCCGCGCTGGCGATCCGGGCCCGCTTCTGGCAGGTAAGGAGGGTCGCCGGACCTGGGCGGCGATGGAAGGTGGGAAGGATGGCCGACATCGAGGATCTGAAAGCAGCGCTCGGCGACATCCCGCTGGTCACGGACAGGACCAAGGTCCAGCTCAAGAGCCGCGATTTCTACTGGTACAGCCCGGTGCTCAAGCGCCAGCTCGAGAGCGTCTGCGCCGACCTGGTGGTCGAGCCGCGCGACGAGGCGGAGGTGATCCGCGCGCTGCGTGCCTGCCATCGCGCACCGCGTGCCGGTCACCGTGCGCGGCGGCGGCACCGGCAATTACGGCCAGGCGATGCCCTTGCAGGGCGGCGTGGTCCTCGACCTCGCGCGGCTCGACAAGGTCCGGGAGATCGGGCTCGGCCGGGTGCGCGCCGAGGCCGGCGCCAGGCTCGCCCGGATCGACCAGCTCTGCCAGATGGATTCGGCCCAGGAGCTGCGCTTTCACCCGAGCACGCTGAAGATGGGCACGATCGGCGGCTTCGTCGCCGGCGGCTCGAGCGGCGTCGGCTCGATCACCTGGGGCATCCTGCGCGATCGCGGCAACATCCTGGGCCTGCGGGTCATCACCATGGAGGACGAGCCGCGCGCGATCGAGCTGCGCGGCGATGCGATCCAGAAGGTCAACCACGCCTACGGCACCAACGGCGTGATCACCGAGGTCGAGATGCCGCTGGCGCCGGCCTACCCTTGGGTCGACCTGATCGTGGGCTTCGACGATCTCATGAGCGCGGCCCGCTTCGGCGATGCGCTCGCGCGCCAGGACGGCCTCGTCAAAGAAGCTGATCACGCCGCTCGCGGCTCCCGATCGCCGAGCTCTATTTCCGGCCGCTGCAGGGCCGCATCCCGGCGGGAAGCTCCGTCGTGCTGCTGATGATCGCCGAGCCCTCGATGGAGGCGTTCCGCGATTTCCTTTGCCTCTGGCCCGGAAAGATCCTGCTCGAGCGCAAGGCGAGCGATCCCAGGCGCAAGGGCCTGCCGGTCTACGAGCTGTCCTGGAACCACACCACGCTGCACGCGCTGCGCATCGACCCGACGGTCACCTATCTGCAGGTCCTCTACCCGCCGCCATCGCACCTCGAGCTGGTCGAGAAGATGTTCCGCCATTTCGGCGACGAGGTGATGATCCACCTCGAGTTCGTCCGCTTCGAGGGCCAGATCGCCTGCTTCGGCCTGCCGATCGTGCGTTTCACGAGCGAGGAGCGCCTGGACGAGATCATCGCCTATCACGAGGACCACGGCTGCCCGATCTTCAACCCGCACGCCTTCACCCTCGAGGAGGGCGGCATGAAGCAGGTCGACCGCAGCCACCTCGCGTTCAAGCGCGAGGCCGACCCGCAGGGGCTGCTCAACCCCGGCAAGATGCTGGGCTGGGACAATCCCGACCTCGCCATGAGCCGCCGCTCCTACC
The DNA here is from genome assembly GCA_963753315.1 of uncultured Alphaproteobacteria bacterium. Taxonomy (GTDB): domain Bacteria; phylum Pseudomonadota; class Alphaproteobacteria; order Geminicoccales; family Geminicoccaceae; genus DASUGG01. The sequence continues at coordinate 339,439 of CAVWCI010000003.1, read as the reverse complement.
TCTACCGCTCGCTCGAGGGCTGAGCCCTGCGCAAGAAGCGGAATGCGGGAGCGGCCGGATGGGTCTAAGGACGCGTCTCCCGATGGAGACGGCGCATGTCGCCAGGCCCGAGCATCAACCGCCCGATGGGCGCCACCGAGTGGTTCCTGCTGATCGCTCTTTCGGTGCTGTGGGGCGGCGCGTTCTTCTGCAGCGAGGTGGCGCTGGATGAGGTGCAGCCCTCCACGCTCGTGCTCGGGCGGGTCGGCATCGCCGCGCTCGCCCTGCTCGCCGTGGTGCATGCCTCCGGCCACCGGATGCCGCGCGAAGCGTCGCTGTGGGTCCCGTTCCTGGTCATGGGCGCGCTCAACAATCTGGTCCCGTTCAGCCTGATCTTCTGGGGCCAGCTCGAGATCACGGGCGGGCTCGCCTCGATCCTGATCGCGACCACGCCCCTGTTCACGGTGCTGCTCGCCCACTTCCTCACCCGCGACGAGCGCATCACGCCGAGCCGCCTTGCCGGACTGGCACTCGGCATCGCCGGCGTCGCGGTGATGATCGGCCCCGAGGCCCTGCGCGGCCTGGGCCTGCACCTGCTGGCGCAGCTCGCGGTGCTGGGTGCCGCACTGTCCTATGCGTTCGCCGGCATCTACGGCCGCCGCTTCAGGGGTCAGCCGCCGCTGGTCACTGCCGCCGGTCAGGTGAGCGCGAGCGCGCTGATGATGCTGCCGATCACCCTGCTCGTCACGTACCCATGGACCGGCCCGCTGCCCGGCGCCGCCACCTGGGCCGCCATCCTCGGCCTAGCACTCCTCGGCACCGCGCTGGCCTATATCCTCTATTTCCGCATCCTCGCCAGCGCCGGCGCCACCAACCTCCTGCTGGTGACCTTCCTGATCCCCGTGAGCGCGATCCTGTTCGGCGCCGTCTTGCTGGGCGAGCGCCTCGACCCGGAGCATGTCTTCGGCATGGGCCTGATCGGTCTCGGCCTCGCCGCGATCGACGGCCGTCCCCTGCGCGGCCTGGGCCGAGCGCTGGGCCTGGCTGCGCCCAACCCGCAGGGTCGCTCATGACGGCGGTCGACGGGAATCCTCGCGCCGCGAGCGCTCCGCTCGGGATCATCTTCGACGCCGCCTGAGCCTGTCCCTCGCTTCTGCCTTGGCGTATGCTGGGTTGGGGCAACAGGGGGGGAGGCACGATGTCGAAACGAGCCGAGACGCCCGCGAGCGTTCATCCCATCGAGCCGCAACGCCACCTGTTCGAGGACGACGGCACGATCCCCAACAACCCCCGTCTGCCGTTCCTGGTCTATCCGGGCGCCCTGTAGCTTGGCGAGGCGATCCGGCGGCGGCGTGCGAGGCGGTGTTCGCCGCCAACCGCTGGGATCGCTCCTGGCGCAACGGCATCTATCCGTTCCCGCACTATCACAGCACCGCGCACGAGGTCCTGGCGATCTGCCGCGGCGAGGCGCGCGTGCGCTTCGGCGGCGCCAAGGGCGTGGTGATGACGGTGCGCGCCGGCGACGTGGTGGTGATCCCGGCCGGCGTCGGCCATCAGAACCTCGGCGCCAGCGCCGATCTCCTGGTGGTCGGCGCCTATCCGGCCGGGCCGGACTGGGATCTCTGCACCGGCGATGCCGACGAGCGGCCGCACGTGCTCGACAGCATCGCCGCGGTGCCGCTGCCGCCGACCGATCCGCTGTTCGGCGAGGACGGCCCGCTGCTCGAGCACTGGCGCACCTGACGGCCTGGCCTTGCGATGCGGGTGCTGCTGCTGTTCTGCCACCCGGTCGAGACCAGCTTCCACGCCGCCCTGCATCGCACCGCCAGGACCGCACTGGAGCGCGCCGGCCACACGGTCGACGACCTCGACCTGTATCGCGAAAACTTCGATCCGGTGCTCTCGCGCGAGGAGCGCATCGGCTACCACGAGACGCCGCACAATCGCGCTGCCGTGCAGCCTTATGTCGACCGGCTGCTCGCCGCCGAGGCCCTGGTGATGTGCTTTCCGGTCTGGAACTTCGGCCCGCCGGCGATGCTGAAGGGTTTTTTCGATCGCGTGCTGCTGCCGGGGGTCGCCTTTGAGCTCGGCGCCGACGGCTCGCTCACGCCGACGCTGCAACACATCGGCAGGCTCGCGGCGGTCACCAGCTATGGCCGCCCGCGCTGGGTCGCCTGGCTGATGGGCGACCCGCCGCGCAAGCTGATCAAGCGCCAGCTGCGCCGCCTGATCCGGCCCGGCGCCCGCGTGCGCTACCTCGCCCACTATGCGATCGACGCCTCGACCGATGCCAGCCGCCGCCGTTTCCTCGAGCGGGTCGAGCGGACGATGGCGAAGCTCTAGCCCGCGATCAGCTCGCCATGGCGCTGGCAGCCGGGATCGGCCAACGCGACGAAGGCATCGGTCCTGGTCTCGGGCAGCGGCACCTTGTCCTCCGCCTCGCCCGGATAGGCCCTGGCGCGCAGCCGCGTGCGCAACGGCCCCGGGTCGACCAGGTTGACCCGCAGGCGCGAGCGCCTGGTCTCGGCGGCGTAGGAGAGCACCAGGGCCTCGAGCGCCGCCTTGCTGGCGCCATAGGCGCCCCAGAAGGGCTTCGCCTCGCGCGCCGGCGCGCAGGTGACGAAGATCGCGCGGCCGGCCTCGGCAGCCCGCAGCAAGGGATCGAGCGAGCGGATCAGGCGATGGTTGGCGCCGGCATTGAGCGCCATGACCCGCTCGAAGACCTTGGGATCGACGTGGCCCGTCGGCGACAGCACGCCCAGCTCCGCGGCATTGCCGATCAGCACGTCCAGGCGGCCGTAGCGCTCGGCCAGGACGCCGCCCAGCCGGTCGATCGCCTTGCCGTCGCGAAGATCGAGCGGCACGAGCGTCGCCTGGCCGCCCTTGGCGCGCACCCGGTCGTCGACCTCCTCGAGGTCGGCCGTGCTCCGCGCCACCAGCACGAGGTGGCGTGTCCTTTGCGGCGAAGCGCTCGGCGAGCGCCGCGCCGAGGCCGCGGCCGGCGCCGGTGATCAGGACGAGCCGGCCGGCGGCATCGCTCAGATCAGGCGTCCTCGAGCATCAAGGAGAGCTGGTCGGCCGCCCGCCCCTCGCCCACGTCCTCGAGCGTGGTCGGATAGTCGCCGCTGAAGCAGGCATCGCAATACTGCGGCTGCGCCGGGTCGCGCAGCGCGCCGCCGACGGCGCGATAGAGGCCGTCGAGCGAGAGGAACGCGAGGCTGTCGACGCCGATGATTTTTGCCATGGCGTCGAGATCGTTGGCCGCGGCCAGAAGCTGGCTGCGCTCGGGCGTGTCGACGCCGTAGAAGCAGGAATGGGTGGTCGGCGGGCTCGCGACCCGCATGTGCACCTCGGCCGCGCCGGCCGCGCGGACCATCGCCACGATCTTGGTCGAGGTGGTGCCGCGCACGATCGAATCGTCGACCAGCACGACCCGCCTGCCCGCAACCGTCCCCTTGTTGGCGTTGTGCTTGAGCTTGACGCCCAGATGCCGGATGCGGTCCGAGGGCTCGATGAAGGTGCGGCCGACATAGTGGTTGCGGATCAGGCCGAGCTCGAACGGCAGATTGGCGGCCTGGGCGTAGCCGATCGCCGCCGGCACGCCGGAATCCGGCACCGGGATCACGATGTCGGCAGGCGCTGGCTGGTCCTTGGCGAGCTCGGCGCCGATGCGCTTGCGCACCTCGTACACATTGTGCCCCTCGACGGCGCTGTCCGGGCGCGAGAAGTAGACATACTCGAAGATGCAGAAGCGGCGCGGCAGCTTGGCGAACGGCTTCAGGCTCTCGACCCCGCCCGCGTTCAGGATCACGAGCTCGCCAGGCTCGACGTCGCGCACGAAGCGGGCGCCCATGATGTCGAGCGCGCAGGTCTCCGACGCCAGGATCGGCGAGCCGTCGAGATCCCCCAGGACCAGCGGCCGGACGCCCAAGGGGTCGCGCACGCCGTAGAGCGCATCGCCCGACATCGCGACCAGGGCGTAGGCGCCCTCCACCTGGCGCAGCGCATCGATCAGGCGCTCGACCACGGTCGGCTGGCTCGAGCGGGCGATCAGATGCACGATCACCTCGGTGTCCGAGGTCGACTGGAACAGGCAGCCGCGCTCGACCAGCTGGCGGCGCAGGGTGAGCGCGTTGGTGAGATTGCCGTTGTGGCCGAGCGCCAGGCCGCCAAAGACGAAATCGGCGAACAGCGGCTGCACGTTGCGCAGCAAAGGCGCGCCCGGGGTCGAATAGCGCACATGGCCGATCGCGGCGCGGCCCGGCAGGCCGGCGATCACCGGCTCGCTGCTGAAATGGTCGCCCACCAGGCCGACCGCGCGGTGGCTGTGGAACATCCTGCCATCGAAGGTCACCACGCCCGCCGCCTCCTGGCCGCGGTGCTGCAGGGCGTGCAGGCCGAGCACGGTCAGCGCCGCGGCCTCGCCGTTGTCGAAGATGCCGAACACGCCGCATTCCTCGCGCGGCTTGTCGTCATCCCACGGTCGCGATGTGATCGACATGCTCTCCACGGTCTCGTGCGCCCGAAACTCGGGCAGGTCCGTCATGGCGAGGCGAGCTCGCGCTCGACCTCGCGCCGCGCCTCGCGCACCGCCTCGCGCCCCGCTTCCTCGGCATCCGCCGGCAGCAGATCCTGCAGCATGCCGGCGCCTTCCTGGACATAGGGCAGGAGTGCCGCCCGGGTCATCCACGACGGCTGCTGGTCGGGCTCGATCAGGATCCCGACGCCCAGGTAGAGCGCGCACACGATCGCCGCACCACGCACCACGCCGAACGCCATGCCGACCAGCCGGTCGGCCATGCCGAAGCCGCCTTCGGAGACATGATCCGAGAGCACCGCGGCGACCGTCTTGAAGGCGATCAGGGGGATCGCGAAGACCACCACCAGCGCCACGATGTCGGCGATCCAGCGCACCTCGATGGTCTTTTGCGCAAGCTCGCGGACGTAGCCGAAACCGTAATAGGCGACCACCAGGGCGCCGATCCAGGCGGCCATGGTCAGCGCCTCGCGGGTGGCGCCCCGGACCAGCGCCAGCAGGGCCGAGATGCCGACGATCAGGAGGACGGCGACGTCGAAGGCGGTGAGCGGCAGATCCGCCATCTGCTACGCCGAGGCGCCGGCGCGCGCCACGTCGAGGCTCGGCGGCTCAGCGCTCGCGCCGAGCACCTCGACCAGCTCGCTCAAGCGCCTGAGCCGGCACAGCCGCAGCCCGAGCGCGTCGGAGCGGCTGCCGACCCCGGCTGGCACGATGGCGCAATCGAATCCAAGCTTCGTGGCCTCCTTGAGGCGGGCGTCGATCTGGCTCACCGCACGGACCTCGCCGGCGAGGCCGACCTCGCCGAAGATCACCGTGGCGGGTGCCACGGCACGCTCGACCAGCGAGGACACCAGCGCCGCAGCGACGGCCAGATCGGCTGCCGGCTCGCTGATCCGCAGCCCGCCGGCGACGTTCAGATAGACGTCGCGCCCGCCGATGGCAAGACCGCAGCGCGCATCGAGCACCGCCAGCAGCATCGCGAGCCGGCTCGCGTCCCAGCCGACCACGGTGCGGCGCGGGCTGCCGAGCGCCGCAGGCCCCACCAGCGCCTGGATCTCCACCAGCAAGCGGCCGCGAGCCCTCCATGCCGGCGAACACGGCAGCGCCCGAGACGCCTTCCTCGCGCTCGGCCAGGAACAGCGCCGATGGGTTGCGGACCTCGGCGAGCCCCTCCTCGCCCATCTCGAACACGCCGATCTCGTTGGCAGCACCAAAGCGGTTCTTGACCGCGCGCAGGATGCGGAACTGATGGCTGCGCTCGCCCTCGAAATAGAGCACGGCGTCGACCGCGTGCTCGAGCAGGCGGGGCCCGGCGATCTGGCCGTCCTTGGTGACGTGGCCGATCAGGAGCAGCGCGGCGCCGCGCCGCTTGGCGAAGCGGATCAGCTCGTGCGCGCTGGTGCGCAGCTGGGTCACCGAGCCCGGCGCCGAATCGATGCCCTCGACATACATGGTCTGGATCGAATCGACGATCACCAGGCGGGGCGCGCCGGCGTGATCGAAGGTCGCGATCACGTCGCCGACCGAGGTCGCCGCCGCCAGCTGCACCGGCGCGCCCGAGAGGCCGAGACGCGCCGCGCGCAGCCGGAGCTGGTCGATCAACTCCTCGCCGCTGACATAGGCCACGGGCTCGCCGCCCCGCGCCAGCGCGGCGCCGGCCTGCAGCGCCAAGGTGGACTTGCCGATGCCGGGATCGCCGCCGACCAGGATCGCCGAGCCCTCGACGAGGCCGCCGCCCAGCACCCGGTCGAGCTCCTCGATGCCGGTGGCGAGGCGCGGCGGCGTGGCCGTGGTGCCGCGCAGGCCTACCAGCTCGAGCGTGCGCCCGGCGGCGCGCAGGCCCTTGGGGACGGGCTTGGCTGCCGCCTCCTCGGCCAGGCTGTTCCATTCGCCGCAGGCATCGCAACGCCCCGACCACTTGGCGTGCCAGGCGCCGCAACTGCCGCAGACGTAACGGGAATCCGGTCGCGCCATGATGATCCGATGCCGCGAACGCGAGGGGTCGCCGGCTCAACTAAGCAGGATTTTGCCGGGATGGCTACGGAGAACCCTTCGCCGCCCGCACCGGCAGGCGCCAAGCAGTGGGGACAGCTAAGAGCGGCGCCCCTGCTCGCGCAGCTCCCGGACCGTCAGATCGCCCAGCGTCTGCCCTTTGGCGAACTCCTTGAGCCGCCGGATGGCCTCGCGCCGTCTTTCGCGCGGAGCTTCGCGCAACGGCGCCAACCTGGCGACAGGCCTGCCATGTCGGGTGATGAGGATCTCCTCGCCCTTGCCGGCCCGTTCGAGCAAGCTCGCAAAGCGCGCCCTCGCCTCGCACGCACCTACCTTCGTCACGGCGATTCCGCCCTGTCACGAGTTCGTCCGGCGCGCCTACTCCACCACCTTGAGATGGCCGCTGCGGCCCCAGGCCTTGTCCCAGTCCTGATTGATCACGTCGGTCACCGAGCCGCCCTCGTCGAAGAACTTGTTCGGCACCAGGAACATCGCCAGCATCAGGCCGCCGTTCGGGGTGCGCGCCTCGTGCCGGCTGCCGGCCGGCCGCCAGACGAAGTTGCCGGCGGTGCATGCCCCCTCCTCGTCGACCAGCGTGCCCTCGATCATGAAGGTCTGCTCGATCAGGACGTGCTCGTGGTCGGGCAGGCGCGCGCCCGGCGCCATCCGGACCAGCGCCGTGAGCAGGCCGGTCTCCTTGTCGAGCAGCAGGGTCTTGGCCTCGACGCCCGGGAACTTGGTCTTCTCCCAGGGCAGATCGAACACATTGACGAAGCGCGAGGCCTTCGCTGCGAGACCGGTATGGTTCCCGGCGTTCGGGGTGATCGCTACCATCAGCGTGTCTCCTCGATGTCGCGTCGCGGCAAGCTCGCTCCCATCTAGCGCAGGCGCGCACCGCATTACCACCTTTTGCTGGGGCAGCGCTCGCCGGCAGAGTCCGGGCGCGCGGTTCAGGGCCTCGCGACCTCGATCCGCCACGCCGGCCCGGAGCCGATCCCATGGGTGCCGGCGAAATCGCCCCAGTTGATCGCCGCCGCCAGGTTGTCGACGCTGTTCATGTAGAGCAGCGGCTCGCCCTCCGGGACGTCGCCGAAGGTCGAGACGTAGGGCATCGCGCCCTCGAAGACCTTGGCGTCCTCGTGAAAGATCCTGACCTCGAGCTCGGTGCCCATCTCGACGCCCAGCTGCTCGAAGGTGGCGCGGTCGATGTTGGTCCAGACGTTGCCGTACTGGACATCGAGGATCGGGATGTTGCCGGCCACCATGTCGCCCTGGAGCTGCGGCTTCTGGTAGTCGATCGTGACGACCTCGGCCGGCAGCTCGGGCCCGATGTCCGCAAAGCTGGTCTGGCCCGAGGCGAGGTGCGCCGCGGCGTAGGAGTAAACGTCGCGGCCGTGGAAGGTGTAGGACTGCTCGGAGCCCGGCCGGCGGTAGCGGCTCTCGTCGATCTCGCGCACGGCCTCGATGCCGAGGTCTCTCGGCGACCAGGGTGAGCGTGCCGTTGTCGGGGCTGACGAAGTAGTGGCCGGACCTGGTCTCGAGGACGACGGATTTGCGATCGGTGCCGACGCCCGGATCGACCACCGAGACGAACACGGTGCCGGGCGGCCAGTAGGGTGCGGTGGTATTCAGGCGATAGGCGCCCTGCCAGATGTCGAACGCCGGGATCTCGTGCGTCAGGTCCTCGAGCCGCAGCGACGGATCGACCGAGACGGCGACGCCCCGCATCGCCGAGACCGCGCCGTCCTTGAGGCCGAAGTCGGTCTGATAGACGATCACGCCGTTGGGCCCTTCGGCCGCGGCGGGCGCCGCTGCCAGGAGCCCGAGAAAGCACAAAGCCGCAACCACTTGCGGCCCGCCCGTCATTCGCCACCTCATGTCACGTCTCCCAGAAGGATCGGCCGCCCGCGGCTGACGACATGCGCTCAGCCGGCCGCGGCAATGCCCGCCGCGGCCGCGCGCCCGGCATGCGCTTCGGCGTCGCTGTCGACCGTGACCCGCCGCGATGCGAACTCGATGCCGTTCTGCACGAACGCCTGCTTGATGCGGGCATAGGCTTCGCGCCGGACCATGAACTGCTCGCCCGGCTGAGTGATGAACTTGACCCCGATCAGGAAGCCGGAATCGTCGACCTGGGTCACGCCCTGCGATTTCACCGGCTCCAGGATCTTGGGACCGAGCTCGGGATCGTCCTGGATCTCCTGGCCGACCCGCTTGATCACCTTGCGCACCAGCTCGAGGTCGGTATCGAACGGCACGCGCAGCTCGAACTTGATCTTCACCCAATCGCGGCTGTGGTTCACGACGTTGCCCATCTGGCCGAACGCGATCGTGTACAGCGGGCCGCGATGGTGGCGCAGCTGCACCGAGCGCATCGAGATCTTCTCGACCGCCCCCTTGCCCGCGTCGGTCTCGATGTACTCGCCCTTGCGAAAAGCATCCTCGAGCAGAAAGAACAGCCCGGTGATGACGTCCTTGACCAGGGTCTGAGCGCCGAAGCCGATCGCGAGACCGAGCACGCCGGCGCCCGCGAGCAGCGGTCCGATGTTGACGCCGAGCGAGGCGAGAGCGGTCATCGCCGAGATCGCCAGAATCGTGACGAACAGGAAGCTGCGGACCACGGGGATCAGGGTGGCGATCCGCGAGCCGGGCTTGCCCATGCCGTCCTCGCTCGCCTCGCCGGGCTCATCCTCGGGCTTGTAGTGCTCGAGGAGGACCTTCACGCCCTGCCAGATCGCCCAGCCCACCAGGATCGCCGCCGCCGCATCGAAGATCGCCCGCGCGATCCGGCTGCTGAGGCCGGCCTCCGCGCCCGCAAACGGATTTGCGCCCCAGGCCACCGCCAGGATCACCAGCGCGATCAGGACGAACGCGCCCTGGCCCAAGGTCTTGAGGACATCGCCGATGACCGCATGTCTCGTGTCCGTGGCGCGCTCGACGATCAGATCGTCGATCAGGGCGCGATAGCTGCCGACCACGAAGGGCAGCAGTGCCAGGATCAGGAGCGGCCCGAGCGACACCGAGGCGAGCCCGCCGGCGCCGGCGGCGAGCTCGGTGTACAGCTGGCCAAGAAACGCCAGGACAGCGACCGCGACGAACACGAGATGCCAGATCTTGGAGAACCAGCGGGCAAGGGCCGGCGTGGTGCCGTCCCCGCGGCCGTAGCTGCGGCGGATCAGACCCTTGATCGGCGCACGGGTGCGGACAAAGGCCACGAGCCTGGCCACAAGCGTCACGCTGGCCGCCATGATGCCCAGAAATGCCACCGCATCGGCCGTGGCGCCGGCGCCGGCGAGCACGTCGCGAATCCCGAACGCGGCCGCCGCGGCCAGTGCTAGCACCACGATCCAGCGGCAGACCAGCCTGGCATCGGCATCCGGCATGTCGATCATGCGAAGATTCGGCGTGCGCGGCGCAAAGACCAGGTGTCCGAGGGCCAGCAGCAGGCGCACCCTGATCACGGCGAGCACGGTCACCGCAAGCGAGAGGCGTGCGAGCGCCGTATCGGGAAGGATGAGCCACCCCACCAGGACCGCACCCGTCCCGAAGACCACGAGCCCGAGCAACTCGAGCCCGAACCAGCCGAGCGCGAGGCCGAGCTTCCTGGTGAAGCGCTTTGTGCGGGCGGTGAGGCAGGCCTGGCGCCAGCCGTCGACCAGGCGATCGACCAGATACTCGAGCCCGAGCCCGGCCGCCAACGCCACCACACCGGCAAGCACCGCCAGCAGCGATGCCAGGCCGCCCGTTCCGGTGAGCCCGAACCACCAGGCGCCCAGCAGGCCCGGGACCTCTCCGGCTGCCAGCATCGCATCGTCGAACCTGCCAATGGCAAGCGCCAGGCCGCCGACCGCAACGCTTTCGGCAGGAGCCGCCGCCTCGTCGTCGAGCCGGACCGGCTGCTCGAGCTGTGCCAGCGCGTCGACCAGAATCGCCCGCTGCTCTGCGCTGAGATCCGCCGGCAGGGTGATGACGATCCCCTCGGCCGGCTCCGCAGCCGTCACCGAGGCCGTGGGGGCGTGCAGCAGGATAAGAACAATCGCGCAGATCGAGAGGCAACCGACCGGGCCGAGCCTTCTCATGATCTTGTCCTCGATCAATTCCCCGGCAGATTGGCACCAGCGGCAAGGTCGCGCAACAAGCCGCGGTCGCGCATCAGGCGGCCAGCGAAGCCCCCATGATGATCGCGGGGCAGGCGTCGATTTATATTGACCGTCCGGTCAGTCTGCGATAGATCCGGCGCCGCCGGGCCATGGTCGATGATGGGCCGACGCATCTGCGGAGATCGCATGTCATGTCAAAAGCCAGCGACGTCGCTCAACACATTGAGAAACCACCTTTTGTCCCGGACCGGCAGCCCGACCCCGAAGAGATCCTGTACGGCTGCGAAGGCGCCCCGCCGCTGCCGCAGATGAACATCTTTCCGATCGAGTGGCATGTCGAGACGCCCAAGCTCATGGAGATCTACGAGGCGGCGCGCGATCCGGGCTGGGCGCCGAGCCGGCTGCCCTGGAACAGCCTGGACGTCAATGCCTTCAGCCTCGATCAGCGCTACGCGATCGCCTACTGGTTCTCGCTGCTTTCCGTGTTCGACAGCTCGGGCCCGGCGGTGTTCGCCCGGGCCATGATCCACACCTACGAGACCCACGAGGAGGACCCGATCCGCAAGTGCTTCTTCTCGGTGACCCGCGACGAGGTCAACCACGAGGAGGTGTGCGGCCGCGCGATCCAGCTGTTCACGCCGGGCGGCCCGCTCGGCTACGAGCCGCAGACGCCCTTGGGCAAGCTCGCGCGCAACAATGTCGAGTGGCTCTATCACAACGGCGCCCGCTACTGGGACGCGTTCAAGAAGGGCGTGCACAAATACCCGGTGCCGATCCTGTTCACCTCGTTCCTGTTCGGCGAGGTCGCGGCCGCGACGCTGTTCCACGGCATGTACCAGCGCACCACCATCCCGGTGCTGAAGGAGGCGTTCCGCTGCGTCGGCATGGACGAGGCGCGCCATATCGGCATCTGCCAGACCGTGCTGCAAAAAGTGATCGGCACGATGACCGACGACGACAAGCACACGATCACCAAGCAGATCCGCGCGGGTTTCGTGTTCCTCTCGGGCGTGCTGTACGAGCCGCCCGAAGGATTTTTGGGAGCTGCCGAAAACCTTCCTGCCGGCGCAGCGGCTGCTCGAGCAGGCGGCGCGCGAGGCGGGCCTCGGCGTGCTGACCCATGACGAGCGGCGCGACAACTGGCGCCAGGCGGTGCTCAAGATGAAGGGCTTCGTCGAGCCGCACGGCATCGCGTTCCCGGCCCTGCCCGAGATCGGCGTCGACGGCGAGACCGTGGCCTTCGACCCGGAGAACCTGATCCCGGTGTTCTGATCCGACCGGGCGCAGCAAGAACGCATGCAGGAGGAAACGATGGGGACCCTGGCCGTCACGCCGGCGGGAGGCTGAGCGTGGCCCGGACCCGTGCGGGCGACTGGGGCGACAAGCGCGCGCTGATCTATGATCGCGCCGCGGAGCTGTTCGCCGCGCAGGGTTTTTCGCGCACCTCGATCGCCGAGCTCGCCGCCCACTGCCAAGCGTCGAAATCCTGGATCTACCACTACTTCCCGTCGAAGGAGGCGATCCTCTACGCGATCCTGCACGACCACATGAGCCTCCTGCTGCGCACCGCCGAGAGCGAGCTCGAAGGGGACCGGGCGCCCGAGGCGCAGCTGCGCGCGCTGCTGCGCGCCTTCATGGCGATCTACGTGCGCGCCAAGGCCAAGCACGCGGTCCTTCTGGCCGAGCTCGGCTCGCTGCCGGCGGCGCAGCAGCACGAGATCCGCGGCCTCGAGCGCCGCGTGGTCGACCTCGTGGCCGGCGTGATCGCCCGCCTCGACGCGCCGCCTTCCGGCGCGCGGCGCCCGGCCCTGCCGGTCACCATGATGCTGTTCGGCATGATCAACTGGACCCACACCTGGTACCGGCCGGACGGGCCGATCGGACCGGAGCAGCTGGCCGACCTCGCGGCCGACCTCTTCCTTCACGGCCTTTGCCCGTCGGCGTGCGACGAGCAGGAGAAATCATGGACCTGGGGATCGACGGCAAGACCGCGCTCGTGACCGGTGCCAGCACCGGGATCGGGCGCGGCATCGCGCTGGCGCTGGCCGCCGAAGGTGCAAGGCTCGGGGTCGTCGCCAGAAGGCGGCCTCTGCTCGAGACCCTGGTCGCCGAGATCGAGGGCGCCGGCGGCGCGCCGCCGGTCCTGATCGAGCAGGACGTCCTGCGCGAGGAGGCACCGCGGGCGATCGCCGCGGCGGCGCTCGATGGCCTGGGCGCCGTCGACATCCTGGTCAACAACGCGGGCGGCAGCCGGCCCTTCGCGCTCGACGCCACCGAAGCGCAGTGGCACGAGGCGATCGCGCTCAACTTCACCCGGCCGCGCCAGCTGACGCTAGCACTCGTGCCGCAGATGATCGAGCGCGGCTGGGGCCGGATCATCAACATCACCGGCAAGTCGGAGCCCGAGGGCATCAACGGCGCGTTCTGCGCCAAGGCGGCGATGCACTCCTTCGCCAAGGGCCTCTCGCGCGAGCTCGGCCGGCACGGCATCACCGTGAACAGCATCCCGCCCGGGCGCATCCTGAGCGAGCAGATCCTGCGCAACTACTCGCCCGAGTATCGCGAGTGGCAGTCGGAGCACGAGATCCCGGTCGGCGATTACGGCCAGCCCGAGGATATAGCACACCTCGTCTGCTTCCTCGCCTCGCCGCTTGCCCGCTACGTCACGGGCGCGGTCATTCCGGTCGACGGCGGCCTGCGCCGCTACCAGTTCTAGGGCCGCGCGACCCTCACCCCGCGGTCGGCGTGAAGCTGTCCACCAGGATGCGCCCCTCGCCGGCCCCCCGGGCCCGTGCGCTCGCGACGCATGCGTCGACGAAGCCGGGCGGGCCGGCGACCAGCACGTGCCAGGCCGAGAGATCGGGATAGGCACCCTGCAGCCAATCGCAGATCCGGCCGCGACGCCAGCCCGTGGCGGGATCGACCTTCGCCGCCCGGCTCAACGTCACCTGGCAGGAGAAATTCCCGTGGCGCCGGGCCAGCGCATGGCAGGCATCGAGCGCAAAAAGCTCGCTCTGGTCGCGCACCGACAGGACCAGTGCTGACCGGGTCGGCATAGCCCTTGCCGAGCGCCTCCTGCAGCACCGCGAGGATCGGCGCCAGGCCCGAGCCGCCGGCCAGGCACAGGACCGGCCCCTTGGCATCCTTCGGCCAGCGGAAGCTGCCATAGGGGCCGTGGATCGCGAGCGGCTGGCCGACGCCAAGGCCGTCATGCAGCCAGTTGCTGGCGTGCCCGCCCGGATGGCGGGTGACGAAGAACTGCAGCAGACCGTCGGGCGGCAGCCCGTCGTCGCCCGGCGCATTCGCGATCGAGTAGGTCCGCCGCTTGGCGACCCCTGGCGTGGCGATCTCGACGTGCATGCCGGCGCGATAGCGAAAGCGCACGCCCTTGGGCAGCGCTACGACCAGGCGCCGGATCGAGGGCGTGAGCGCCTCGCTCGCGACCACGAGCGCGCTTGCCTCGATCGGCGCGGGCAAATCCTCCTCGGCCGGCGCCACCGCGCCGTCGGGCCGGATCACGAGCACGGCGCTGGTGGGCTTGCTCTGGCAGATCAGGCACTTGCCGGCCGCCTTCTCCTCGTCGGTGATGGCGAAGCTCAGCACCCAGCCATGGTCGACGCTGCCTTCGAGCACCTCGCTCTTGCAGGTGCCGCAGGCGCCGCCGCGGCAATTGTGCGGCAGGCCGACGCCGGCGATCAGGCCGGCATCGAGGATCGCCATGCCAGGGTCGCACAGGAACGACTGGCCGGTACCCGCGATCGTGACCCGGCACGCGTCCGGACCTGGCTGCTCCTGCATCGGCGATTCCTGCGGCAATCCTTGCCTGATATTGACCGACCGGTCGGCCTATAAATAGGCGCGCCAAGCGGGCGGTACAAGAGCGCATGATGCGCTATGCTCGCGGCGCGGTGCATTCAGGGCCGGCGAGATGCGTGGTTGGCTGCTTTATCTGGGGCTTGGCCTGTTGACCTACTGGCTGTTCTTCGGCCAGCCGGACTGGGCGTCGATCGTGCTGTGGCTGGTGGTCGTCTTCTGGCCGCTCGTGCTGGCCTGGGAGGTCGGCTGGTGGCTCCTGAAGGTGGCGCTCGCCGTGGGTCTGTCGCTCTTCCTGCTCGCCGTCGGCTACGATGTCTGGCAGCGCCGCAGGTCCTGAGTGCCATCGCGGCCGTACCCGGCGCGCGCAGCCGGGCCGCACGCCGCGCTTGCCCTGTGTCGAACCGCACCCAAAATACTAGCCATGCGTGTCCTGGTCATCGAAGACGACGCCGACGCCGCGGAGTACCTCGCCAAGGGACTGCGCGAGAGCGGCCATGGCGCCGAGGTCGCCGCCGACGGTCGCGGCGGCCTGCTGCGCGCCGCGAGCGAGCCGTTCGATGTGCTCATCGTCGACCGCATGCTGCCCGGCGTCGACGGCCTCAGCCTGGTCCAGCATCTGCGCGCGACCGGCCACACCATGCCGGTGCTGTTCCTCTCGGCGCTCGGCGAGGTCGACGATCGCGTCAAGGGCCTGCGCGCCGGCGGCGACGACTATCTGGTCAAGCCCTACGCGTTCTCGGAGCTTTTGGCGCGGATCGAGAACCTGGGCCGCCGGCAGAGCGCCAAGGCGGTCGCCACGAGCCTGCGGGTCGCCGATCTGGAGCTCGACCTTTTGACCCGCAAGGTGACCCGCGCCGGCCAGGTCATCGACCTGCAGCCGCGCGAGTTCCAGCTGCTCGAGACCCTGATGCGCCACCCGGGCCAGGTGATGACCCGGACCATGCTGCTGGAGAAGGTCTGGAACTACCATTTCGATCCGCAGACCAACGTCATCGACGTCCACATCAGCCGCCTGCGCCAGAAGATCGATCGCGGTTTCCGCGGTGCTCTGATCCATACCGTGCGCGGCGCCGGATACTGCCTGCGTGAATCTGATCCGTCTGCTTGAGACCTCGACCTTCCGCCTCGCGCTGATCTATCTGGCGCTGTTCGGGGTGTCGGCGCTCGCCCTGCTCGGCTTCCTCTATGTCCGCACCGCCGTCGTCATGGAGCAGCAGACCGAGGAAACGATCGATGCCGAGATCATCGGCCTGAAGGAGCAGTACCAGACGCTCGGTCTGCCGGGCCTGCTCCAGGTGATCGAGCGGCGCAGCGCGGCCAACCCCAATCTCGCCAGCGTCTATCTGCTGGCCGACGCGTTCGGCAATCGGATCGCCGGCAACCTCGAGAGCTGGCCACCGGGAGCAAGCCGGCCCGGACAACTGGCTGAGCTTCGAGATCCAGGTGCCCGACGGCGACGAGGTCAAGCAATCATCGCGCGCTCGGCCAGGTGCTTCCCGTTTCCGGCGATTTCCGCCTCCTGGTCGGCCGCGACATCGAGAGCCTCCAGAAGACCCAGTCGCTCATGCAGAAGGCGATCGGCTGGGGAGTCGGCCTGACCCTGCTCCTGGGCCTGGCCGGCGGCTTCCTGATGAGCCGCGGCATGCTGAGCCGGATCGATGCGATCAACCGCACCACGCGGCGGATCATGGCCGGCGACCTCAGCCAGCGGATCTCGCTCAAGGGCTCGCGCGACGAGTTCGACGTGCTCGCCGGCAACCTGAACGCCATGCTCGACCAGATCGAGCGGCTGCTGTCGGGCATGCGCGAGGTGACCGACAACATCGCGCACGACCTGCGCACGCCGCTTAGCCGGATGCGCTCGCGCATCGAGGTAGCATTGCTGGCCAATCCCGATCGCACCGAGGCCCGCGCGCTGCTCGAGCAGACCCTGTGCGATGCCGACGCCATGATCCAGAGCTTCAATGCGCTGCTCAGCATCGCCCGCGCCGAGGCCGGCAGCGAGCGCGCCGCCTTCGAGCCGGTCGACCTGTCGGAAGTGTGCCGCGACCTCGCCGACCTCTACGGCCCGCTCGCCGAGGAGAAGGGCCTGACCTTCACCAGCGCCTGCCCGCCGCGCCTGGTGCTGCAGGGCAACCGCCACCTGCTCGCCCAGGCGCTGGCCAATCTGCTCGACAACGCGATCAAGTACACGCCCGCCGGCGGCCGCGTGACGCTGAGCGGCCAGCCGGGCCCGGTGATCACCGTGGCCGATAGCGGCCCCGGCATTCCCGAGGCCGAGCGCGGCCGGGTGCTCGAGCGCTTCGTGCGCCTCGACGGCGATCGCTCGACGCCGGGCAACGGCCTCGGCCTCAGCCTGGTGAGCGCGGTCGCGAAGCTGCACGGCGCGACCCTGCGGCTCGAGGACAATCATCCGGGCCTGCGGGTGAGCCTCGCGCTCTCGCGCGAGCAGGCCGAGCGCCAGGCCGCCTGAACCCCGGGCCGAACTCAGGGCCACCTGCGGCCGTCGAGCGGGACGAGCGCCGTCCCGGCCAGCAGCGAGGCTGTGCTCCCGCCTGGCTCTACCCTCCCGCTCGCAGGCGCTGGCGGCGCCGCTTGTGCCGGCTGCGCGCGCCGCTCGGGTTCGATCGGCTGAACGCACGCCGCTTTGCCGGCCGTGGGCAGCGGCCGGTGCGGCAGCCGGGCGGACGCTGGACCCGGATCGGCCCTTCCGAGGTCCACTCGATCGCTCGGTCGAGCTGGATCGCCAGGATTTCCGCGGCGCTCGGGTTCGATCGGCATTTCCTGCGGCTCGGGGAGCAGACGCGGTGTGGGCGCCGGGGCGGGCGCCGCCGCCTGGGCCTGGAGGCCTTTGAGGGTGCGAAGCGCGCGCCACAGCTCGGCGAGCGTGCCGCCGCGGTAGCGCAAGCAGCGTGTCGAAGGCGCGGGCATTGTTGCAATCGCGGATCAGGGCGAGGCCGAGGCCGCGGCCGTCGAGCATGTTCTGGGCGAACAGCTCGGCCTCGAGGCGCTCGGCGCGCGCCAGGCGCCAGCTCGCGGCGACGACCCGCTGCGCGAGCACCGCCTGCAGCGCGCCTTCGGGGGCGAGCTCCTCCAGCAGCGCCGCCTCGAAGGCTTCGAAGGCGGAGGCCCGCTCGCCCGGCAGCACGATGCATTTCTGGGCGCGCATGCCGTGCTTCAGCGCGTTCTGCGCCGAGCGCGCCTTGCCCTCGGGGGTCTTCGGGCCGCGGGATCTGGCGCCGTTGCGGCGGCTCGCCGCGGCGCGCGCGGCATTCAGGACAGGCGCGCCAGGCGCGCCGGGGAGGCAGATGTCCATGGAAATGTCCTCGAAGATGGGGGAGTCCGGGCGACCACCCGGCAACGCCAGTGTACGCGAGAACAGGAATAAAATCAAATGCGAAGGCTATGGTCGAGGGGAAGCCGCGTCAAGGAGTTCGTTAACCATAGGCGGGTAGGCTGTGTCTGCCAGGTCCATGCGACCGTGGGAATCCGTGCCCGCGCCAAAGCAACGGGAACGGGATCATCGCTGCGGGCCGCTCCGTCCTGGCGCGTGGAGGCGGTGCCTGGGCGCTGTGCGATCGCTGGGTTGTCAGGGCCGGCCTTTCCTCGAAAAGGAGCGCAGATGGCCGGAATTGTCGTCCGGAACCTGTCCGATTGGTGTCCGATTGCTGTCCGATTCTGCGGAGAAACCCACTGATACGAGCTTTCGGAGATGCTTGGGCGTCGGCCCTGTCCGCAGCACGCCACTTGGTGTAGATTGGGCGTTGAAGGGTGGACGCGACATGAAGAAAGCCAGGCTCTTCGCCTGCGGACGGGATCAAGCGGTGCGGCTGCCTCGCGAATTTCGCTTCGAGGGCAGCGAGGTGCGGATCCGTCGCTTCGGCCTCGGTGTGATCCTGGAGCCGACAGCCATCGACCTCGACACCTGGTTCGAGGCGCTCGATCGGTTCGAAGAGCCGTTCATGCCCGAAGGGCGCGACCAGCCGCAGACGCCTGTCCCGTCGATCCCCTCCGTTTCCCGCAGCATCGACCCGCTCCATCCGCAAGACAAGGAGGTTAAGAAGACACATTATGGCCCGGCCACGCCGCCGTAACAAATCGATAGACAGTCGCGAACACCATTCTTTCCATGGACGCAGAGGACTACTGGGGCGGGCTGCCATCTATACGTGACTGATCCGCAGTATGGTGGTATGAATTGAGTATGGAAGACGTGGTTGAAGTGGCCGCTGGATTGATCGTGGTATTTGTCTTCGGTTTGGGAGTAAAGCCAATCCTCGAATACGGGGCAGGTCCCGAACCGACGGCCCCGAACGGATTAGAAGAACAGGTATGGGAAGGTATCGTAGGTAGAGGGACAGGCGGAAAATGGTTAGGCCTGCTCGAGCGATTCTTTAGCTTCGGAATCTTCTGGCTAGAGGCTTATGAAGTTTTGGCCGTGTGGCTCGCGTTCAAGGTCGCTTCCAAATGGGAAGCTTGGGGTAACGTGGTCCAGGTTCCTACCGACCTGCCCGATGTCGACAAGACAGACTACTTTCGGGCTCGCAACCAGCTTGGGTCATGGCTGTTCACCCGCTTCGTTTCGGGCACACTACTCAACGTGCTAACCGGGCTTGTCGGCGCCGCGCTCGGTCGCAAGGCATGGCATGTTCTATGTTTGGTGGGAAGTTAACGCCTCGCCGGAACTGAGCTATTGTGGCAGCCGACTGATAGACAGACCGCGAGCCTATGGGCTTGATCACGCGCTGCGATCTCATACGAGCGACCTGAGGCGGTTCTCAATGAACCGTTGGGAACAGTAGTTCGCGCGTAAACTCGTGCGCGCGCCTGAAGGATTGAAGAATTCGTTGAGACGCGCCGCGAGTGTCTTTCGTTTCAGTGAACGCAAGTTTGCAGCTGCGCGATCCCCACGAGTTCGCAAGAAACGCCTTTGTAGGTGAGATTGGCAAGGCCACGATCAACTCCGGCGCATCGATGGCGCCAGTGAATATCAACGGATTGTCAGCAAGCAGAAGCTCGTGCGACACGCCGCTGAGATCCCAGAGCCACCAATGGAGATAGAGTATCTTGGTGCCGATCTCTTTGTTGTCGACGAGGCTATGAAAGAAAGACAAACCCACATTCTCAATGAGCCCAGGAAACTTGTCCTCAACCCATTCCTCAAGCGTCGGCGCATCGCCTTCCTCAGCCAAGGCTTCGTACTGCTCGGGCTGATCTGCCAGGGTCTGACGCAGGTGCTGTGCGCTCTCTGTCCTGAGCTTGCCAACCATCTCGGGCTGACGCAGCCGCAGACACATCAAGAAGCGTACCCAATCGCAGCGCTCTGTAATCGACAGGCTCTTAAGCCCATGTCGTATCATCTTCGTACGAACTCGAGCCGCATCGTTATCAATGTACCTCAAGAGGCGGGTTTCAACGGCATGCTGATGCATACCGGCAACGATCGGCCTCGTGAGGGCGTAGAGGTTGGGTTGGTATGCAGTTGCCTTGGGGACGCGCCTATAGGTGGGAATGCCCTTCAGGTCGATGCGAAACTCTTGGAACCTGCCATCGCTCGTATCTTCGCTCCATCCACTGAGGAGAAACTGCGGAACGTAGTGATGGCGCATGCTCCGAATGCTCGCCCTCTCATTGACCGCTAAGGTTTTCGAACAGGCCACGCTAGACATATCCGGTTCGACGAGCCTTTCACGCCCGCAGAAAGCAACCAGCCGCAGACGCCGGTTCCATCGGCCCAACCGAGCTGAGCTACGTCGGCAGCTCGATCTGCACCTTGACCGAGGTCGCCGGCATCGCGCGCGCGAAATCGAAGGCCTCGATGCTGTCGGCGAACGCGAAGGTGTCGGTGATCAGCGGCGCGACGTCGATCTGGCCCGAGGCCAGCATCGCGACCGTGCGCGGATAGACGTGGGCGTAGCGGAAGATGTGCTCGACGCGCGCCTCCTTGATCTGCGCCGCGACCACGTCGTAGCGGATCGGCTCGCCCGGCATGCCGACATAGACCACGCGCCCGCCCGGGCAGACCAGGTCGAACACTTCCGCTGCGGCACGCTCGTTGCCGGACGCCTCGAACACGACGTCCGCACCCCAGCCGTCGGTCTCGGCCATCACCACGTCGGCGAGCCTGCGGCTCCTGACGTTCACGCCCGTGACGGCGCCGAGCTTCTCGGCGAGTGCCAGCTTGGGCTCCTGCACGTCGCTGATCAGCACGCGGCTGCAGCCGCCGGCGAGTGCTGCGATCGCCGTGACCATGCCGATCGGGCCGGCGCCGATCACCACCGCGACGTCGCCCGGCGCGATCTCGGCCTTGGTCGCCGCGTGCATGCCGATCGCCAGCGGCTCGACCATGGCGCCCGCCGCATAGGAGACGTTGTCCGGCAGGCGAAAAGTGAAGTCGGCCGGATGCACCACGGTCGGCCGCAGCACGCCGTGCACCGGCGGCGTCGCCCAGAAGCGCACCTTGGGGTCGAGGTTGTACTTGCCCAGGCGCGAGGCCCGGCTCGCGGGATCGGGGATGCCGGGCTCCATGCAGACCCGGTCGCCGACCGCAAGCTCGCGCACCTGCGCTGCCGACCTCGACGATCTCGCCGGCCGCCTCGTGGCCGAGGATCATCGGCGCCTCGACCACGAACGGCCCGATCCGGCCGTGGCTGTAGTAGTGCACGTCGCTGCCGCATACGCCCACGGTGCGCAGCGCGATGCGCACGTCGCGCGGCCCCAGCGGCTCGTCGAGCGCGATGTCGCGCAACGACAGCTCGTCCTTTCGCTCCAGCACCAGCGCTTCCATGCCACCCCTCCCAATTTCCGAGTGTGCTAGCCGTAGCGAACGATGAAGTAGCCGATGATGACCGAGATCGCCGCGGCAACATAGAGCGAGAGATGCGCCTCGAGAAAGCGCATCCAGAACAGGTTGATCGCCACGAACAGCACGACGCTGATGAAGATCCGGTCGAACGCGTTGGTCTCGATCGGCAGCCAGCCCCGGCGGGCGTGCTCGTGCGGCGGCAGGCTCATGTTCCCTAGTCCTTGAGCGCGCCGAACGTGAGGCCGGCGACGATGTGGCGCTGCACGAGGCCCACGAACAGTGCGGCCGGCAGCAGGGTCAGCGTCGCGACCGCCGCCATCTCGCCCCAGTTGGTGCCGGTCACGGTGACGAACTCGGCAAGGCCCGTGGTGATCGTGCGGGCGTGCACGCTCGTGAGCGTCGCCGCGAACAGGTACTCGTTCCAGGCGAACACCCAGGCCAGGATCGCGGTCACCGCGATGCCCGGGCGCGCGAGCGGCACGATCACCTTCAGGAGGATCTGGCCGGTGCCGGCGCCATCCAGCATCGCCGCCTCGTCGAGCTCGACCGGGATCGCATCGACCATGCCCTTCAGGAGCCAGATCGCGAACGGCAGGTTGAACACGCAATAGAGGAGGATCAGGCCGATCCTGGTGTCGAACATGCGCCAGTCGCCGACCACGAACACGCCGGTGAACAGGAGGAACAGCGGCAAAAGGAAGACCGCAGGCGGCGCCATGCGGTTGGTGATCGTCCAGAAGAAGATGTTGTCGCGGCCGGCCAGCCGGAAGCGCGAGAGCGCGTAGGTCGCGAGCAGGGCGAGCGTGGTCACCAGCACGGCGTTCGAGGTCGCGACCACGATCGAGTTGATCATGTAGCCCTGGAAGGCCGGATCGGCGATCACGTTGGCGTAGTTCGCGGTGTAGAACGAATTGATCAGGAACGAGGGCCGGCCGAACAGCTCGACCCGGCTCTTGCCCGAGATCAGGAACATCCAGTAGATCGGCACCAGGGTGACCAGCGAGAGCAGCACCCACGCCGAAAAGCTCACGGCCCTGCGACCGCCGCCCATCAGCCGCTCCCCGCCCGCGGCCGGCGCTGCTGCACCAGCCCGACGTAGAGCAGCCAGCAGAGCACGATGGTGAGATAGAGCGTCAGCAGCGACATCGCGGCGCCATAGCCGTAGTCGGTCTTGGGGAACACGATCCGCCAGATGTAGAGGCCGATATAGCGGGTCGCCGCGGCCGGGCCGCCGCCGGTCAGCATCCAGACCTCGTCGACCGTGCGCAGCGCATCCATCAGGCGGATGAACACGGTGGTCAGGATCACGGGCTTCATCAGCGGCAAGGTGACGTGCCAGAACACCTGGAACTTGTTGGCGCCGTCGACCTGGGCCTGCTCGAGCGGCTCCCTGGGCAGGGCTGCGAGGCCGGCCAGCATGGTGAGCGTGACCAGGGGCGTCCAGTGCCAGATGTCCATGATCACCGTGGTCAGGAACGCCTGATCGGGAAACGATCCGAGCCGGTAGTCGATGCCGAACCAGCGATCGAGATAGTAGGGGATCGGGCCCAGGCCCGGCACGGTCAAAAGGCGCCAGGTGGCGCCCACCGCGATCGGGGCGACCACCAGCGGCAGGGTGTGGATCGTGCGGAACAGCCCCTTGCCGGGAAAGTCGCGCATCAGCAGCTGCGCCAGCAGGTAGCCGAGGATCAGCTCGCTCACGACGACGAAGAAGGCGAACTTCAAGGTCAGCCAGATCGAGGCCAGAAATGGCCCGTCGAAGACCAGGCGGCGGTAGTTCTCGACGCCGGCAAAGCGCACGCTCGGATCGGCCGCGAACACGTTCCAGTCGAAGAAGCCGAGCACCAGAACGTACAGGAACGGCAGGACGCCCATCACGAACAGGATCAGGAGCGTCGGAAACAGCAACAGCCAGCCGGTGGTGGACGAGCGCATGCAGCTGCCTCGAGGGCCGGCCGCCGGGTGCGGGACCGGGCGAGCTCACCTCTGACCGAAGGTATCGGGGACCGGGACACCGGCGCGGGCCGCAACCCGCGCCGGTCCTGCCAGGGTCAGCCTTTGCGGTAGCCCAGCTGCTGCAGCTCGGCCTCGGCCGCGGCGGCCGCCTGGTCGAGCGCATCCTCGGGCGTGATGTTGCCGACGATCGCCTCGTAGATGAACGGAGCGACCGCCTCGCGCACCTGACCGTGGAACGGATAGGGCGGCGCGCCGGCGAACAGCGGCCCCTTCTCGCGCATCAAGGTGTAGTAGCCGTCGACCTTGGCGTCCTGCTCCTGGACCTTGGGGTCGTCGTAGGTCGCGGCCTGGACGATGCGCGCGCCGGCGACGGCCCAGTCGGCCTGCACCGACGGCTGGCCGATATACTGCAGCCAGAGCAGCGTCGCCTCCTTGTTGCTCGACGAGTGCGGGATGCCGAAGGCGCCGCCGTCGTAGTAGCCGATATAGCCCTCGCCGGCCTCGGCCGCCGCCATGACGCCCTCGGCGGTCGGCGGCAGGGCGACGCCGACATTGCCGACCACCGCCGAGCGGTCGGGATCGGTCGCGATCCAGGCGGCGTTCTCGCCGTACACCCAGCCCTGCGCGGCGCGGCCGGCGGCGAACGAGGCCGCGACCTCGTCCCAGGTGCTCGACGTCGCCTCGGGCGGCGCGTACTGCAAAAGGTCCAGCCAGAAAGCGAGCGCCTCCTTGGCCTCGGGGCTGTTCATGGTGCCGCCGTTCTCGACCGACGCGGCGCCGGTCTCGAGGTCGATGCCCCAGTTGTAGACGCCGAAGGTCGGCGCGATCGTCTCGAAGAACTCGTAGAACGACGCCGGATGGCCCGAGGTCGCCTGCACCGTCGTGCCCCACAGCTCGAGGTCGTTCTCCTTGCCGTAGGCGGTGAAGAACTCGGCGATGTCGCGGTACTGATCGAAGGTCGTGGCCGGCGCCAGGTCGTAGCCGTGCTGCTCCTTGAACGCGGCCTGCACCTCCGGATCCTCGAACAGGTCCTTGCGGTACAGGTAGACCTTGACGAAGGCCTCCATCGGCACGCCGTAGACGTGGCCGGTCTCGGGGTCCTCGAAATAGTCGATGAAGCTCGTGAAGTCGTCGAAGCTGAAGTCGGGTGCTTTCAGCTCCGGGTTGTCCTCCAGGGCCTGGGTCAGGTCGACCAGGAAGTCGCGCGCCAGATAGCTGTAGATGATGTCCTGCTCGATGTAGACGAAGTCATAGATGCCGGTGTTGGCCTCCATGTCCTTGATCGCCTTGTCGTACATCTGGTCCCAGGCGGTGATCTCGAACTCGACCTTGATCCCGGTAAGGCCCTCGAAGTCCTTCGCCAGGACATCCTGGACGAAAGCGGACGGCGGCGTGCTCTCGGACACGCCGCGGATCGTCACCCCTTCGTACGGCTTGGCCGCCTCGGTCCAGAAATCCTGCGCAGCCGCTGTGCCGCTCACGGCCAGCGCCGCGACGGGCGCGATCAGCCATCGATATGACTTGCGCATGCCTCACCCCTTTCGTTTCTGGCGCACCCCGACCCCGATGCGCGCTATGGCCGTACAGGCTTCCCGCCGCCATCGTGGGTTGTCAAGGCCGCGCGTGGTGCCGAGAAAGCTTTTCCGCGACGCCGCCAGGAGGAGCTATGCGGTCGATGAGCTGGCATCCGGAGCGCTACCTCGCCTTCGACGACCACCGCACGCGGCCGGCCGCCGACCTTTTGGCGCGCGTGCCGCTGGCCGCGCCGGAGCGCGTCGTCGACCTCGGCTGCGGCCCGGGCAACTCGACCGCCCTGCTGGCCAGGCGCTTTCCGCAGGCGGCGATCACCGGCGTCGACAGCGCGCCCGCGATGCTGGAGAAGGCGCGCGCGAGCGGCATCGGGGCCGACTGGCTGGAGGCCGACATCGCGAGCTGGACGCCCGCGGCACCGGTCGACCTGCTGTTCAGCAATGCCGCGCTGCAATGGCTGCCGAATCACGACACCCTGCTGCCGCGCCTGCTGCGCCACCTGCGCCCGGGCGGCGTGCTCGCGATCCAGATGCCGCGCAATTTTCAGGCCGCATCGCACGTCACGCTGCGCGCGCTCGCGGCGCAGGAGCCATGGGCCGCGCGGCTCGAGGGCGCCTTGCGGACCGATCCGGTAGCGCCGCCCGCCTCCTACCACGACCTGCTGGCGCCGCATGCCGCGGCACTCGACATCTGGCAGACCGAGTACCTGCAGGTGCTCGACGGCGAGGATCCGGTGCTGCGCTGGACCGAAGCGACGGCGCTGCGGCCGGTGCTCCAGGTCCTCGGCGAGACCGCGAGCGCAGCGTTCAAGGAGGCGTATGCGCTGCTGCTGCGCGAGGCCTATCCCAGGCGGCCGGACGGCACGACCCTGTACCCGTTCGCGCGGCTGTTCATCGTCGCGAGACGGGCTTCGGCGCCGGCAGGCGAGGCTACCCGCTCGATTCGCGCCGCGGCGCCAGCGATTCTGTGCTAGAATGTGGACTCGATCGCGCCAGTCTGGCAGGTGTTTGTTAACGCAGTGAGTGAGAGCGCCGGCTGGGACTTCAACAAAGGGGTGCGGTGCGATGCTCGTTGGACAGATACTCGCCGCCAAGGGCAGCAATGTCGTCTCGACCAGGCCCGATGCGACCATCGCCGACGTCGCGGGACTGCTGCGACGTAAGCGGATCGGCGCCGTCGTGGTCATGGAGGGCGGCGCGCTTTGCGGCATCATCTCGGAGCGCGACCTGGCGCGCGGGCTGGCCGACCACGGCGCCGAGCTCCTGGAGATGAAGGTCGGGCAGCTGATGACCCGCGAGGTCGTGACCTGCGCGCCCGAGGATGGCCTCGACCACCTGATGCAGTCGATGACCCAGGGCCGCTTCCGCCATCTGCCGGTGCTCCGGGATGGCGAGATGATCGGCATCATCAGCATCGGCGACGTGGTCAAGCACCGGGTCGACGAGCTGGAGGCCGAGACCCACCAGCTGCAGGACTACATCGCCGGCAGCGCCTGAGCCGGCCCTCTGCATCGCCGACGTCATGGCGTCGGGCAACGGTCCGGTCGGGTCTACAGCGTCCGCAGGCCGAGATGCTCGCGCATCGGCTCGAAGTCCCGATCGGCGTGCAGGAGGACGTGGCCGTTCTGGACGCAGAAGGTCGCGATGATCATGTCGATCGTTCCGCGGACCGTGATCGCTCGTTGGCGCAGGGCCCGGTAGTTCATCGCGCTGGCGAGCGCGATCTCGCGCCCGAGCAGATCAGCCAAGGGTAGCGCGTCGAGCGCATGCTTCGCGCGTTGGAATTCTCGCTCGCGACGGAAGCCCTGCAGGACCTCGACGTAGATCAAATCCCCGATAAGGACCTCCTCCTCTCCAAGGAGCCCGTCCAGGAGATCCGTCTGGCGCGTATCTCGGCCGTTGAAGAAGTCGATCCAGACCGAGCTGTCGACCAGGATCACGCCTCAGTCGCGCCGCATTGCGTCGAGATCGCCTTCCCAATGGAGCTTGCCGCGTAAGGACCGAATCTCCGCCTGGCGTTCCAGTCGAATGAGCTTCCTCAGCGCTTCCTCAACCACGGCGCGCTTGGTCTTGATGCCGGTTCGGCGCATGGCCTCGGCCACCAACGCGTCATCGAGCACGATGTTCGTCCGCATATGCCATTGCCCATACACATGGATCCCACAGAGCATACACCTCGGCGAGAGGTCGGGCAACCCTTCATGCGCCGGGGCCCAGCTCGAGGAGGCCCCTGCTTCGCGTCGGATGAAGGCTACGATGCCGGCCTGGTGCCGAGCACGGTGACGCTCTTGAGCGTGACGCCGGAAGCGCGGAACGCGGCGATGTCGGCAGCGCTCATGCTGCCGGCGAGCGCCTCGTCCGAAAGGGCGATCGGCTTCGCCTCGGCGACGCGCACGTCGTCGAACCCCGTGGTCTCGAGCAGGGCCAGGTAGCGCTCCTCGGCCATCGCGCCGGCGACGCAGCCGACATAGAGCGCTGCCACCTCGCGCACCGGGGCCGGCAGCTCGCCGGTCGCGACGATGTCGGAGACGCAGAACCGGCCGCCCGGCCGCAGAACGCGGAACATCTCGGCGAACGCGCGGCCCTTGTCCGGCACCAGGTTCAGGACGCAGTTGGAGATCACCAGGTCGATGCTGCCGGCATCGACCGGCATCTGCTCGATCTGGCCCTCGCGGAACTCGACATTGTCGTAGCCGAGCTTGGCAGCGTTGCCGCGCGCCTTGGCGATCATTTCCCGGGTCATGTCGACGCCGAGCACCCGGCCCTCGGGCCCGACCTCGTGGCGCGCGATGAAGGCGTCGTTGCCGGCACCGGAGCCGAGGTCGAGCACGGTCTCGCCCGGCCGCAGCGCCGCATGCCGGGTCGGCACGCCGCACCCCAGGCTGAGATCGGCCTCGGCGAGCCGGCCTGCGACCCCGGCATAGGCGTCGCCGATCACGTTCAGGCCGTCCGGCGCCATCTCGTCGCCGCAGCCGCACGACGCCGGCGCGCAGCAGTTCTCCTCGCCGCGCGCGATCGTGGCGTAGCGCTCGCGCACGAGCGCCCGGGTCTCTTCCTCGGTCCTCATGCTTCGATCTCCAGCTCGGGTTCGGCGGTGGTCCAGGCAGCGCCTCGACAGCTCGCCGAGCAACCCGTCGAGCGCCGCGCGCAGCTCGCCGATGCCACGTGGGTCCAGGCAGTAGCAGGAGTTCTTGCCGTCGATCCGGCCCCGGACCAGCCCGGCCTCCTTCAGCACCTTGAGGTGCTGCGAGACGGTCGCCTGCGAGAGCGGCATGACCTTCACGACCTCGCCGCACACGCAGGTGCCGCGCGCCGCGAGCACGCGCAGGATCTCGAGCCGGGCGGGGTGCCCGAGCGCCTTCAGACGATCGGCAAGAAGCTCGTCCATGGCCGATCCATCGTTCATCGTCGATGGACGATTAGACCATCCTGGATCATGCCGTCAAGCCGAAAATCGCTCGATCGTCAGGGCTGGGTGTAGGCGGTCTTCACCTGCGTGTAGAACTCGGCGGCGTAGCGGCCCTGCTCGCGCGGGCCGTAGCTCGAGCCTTTGCGGCCGCCGAACGGCACGTGGTAGTCGACGCCGGCCGTCGGCAGGTTGACCATCACCATGCCCGCCTCGGCATTGCGCCGGAAGTGGCTCGCGTGCTTGAGCGAGGTCGTGCAGATGCCCGAGGACAGGCCGAAGCGCGTATCGTTGGCGACCGCGAGCGCCTCGTCGTAGTCCTTGACCCGGATCACCGTCGCGATCGGACCAAAAATCTCCTCGCGATTGATGCGCATCGCGTTCGTGGTCTCGGTGAACAGCGCCGGGGCGAGATAGAAGCCATCGGTATCGCGCTTCAGGCGCTCGCCGCCATGTGCCAGCCGCGCACCCTCCTGCCGGCCGACCTCGAGATAGCGCATGTCCTGCTCGAGCTGGCTCTGGTCGACCACCGGGCCGATCTGGGTGCCGTCCTTGAGCGCATGGTCGACCTTCAGCGCGCCGATCTGCTCGACCAGCGCCGCGACGAAGCGGTCGTGGATCTGCTCGGTGACGATCAGCCGGCTCGACGCCGTGCAGCGCTGGCCGGTCGAGAAGAAGGCGCCGTTGACCGCGCAGCTCACCGCGGTCGAGAGGTCGGCGTCGTCGAGCACCACCAGCGGGTTCTTGCCGCCCATCTCGAGCTGCACCCTGGCCAGGCGCGCGGCGCAGGCGGCGGCGACGTGCCGGCCGGTGTCGACCGAGCCCGTGAAGCTGATCGCCGCGATGTCGGGCGATTCCAGCAGCGCCTCGCCGACCGTGGAGCCCGGCCCCATGACGAGGTTGAGCACGCCTTCCGGCACGCCGGCGCGATGCAGGATGTCGGCCAGCGCCCAGGCGCAGCCCGGCACCAGATTGGCGGGCTTCAGCACCACGCAGTTGCCATAGGCCAGCGCCGGCGCGATCTTCCAGGCGGGGATCGCGACCGGAAAGTTCCAGGGCGTGATCAGCCCGACCACGCCGAGCGGCTCGCGGGTGATGTCGACCTCGATGCCGGGCCGCACAGAGGCCACGTGCTCGCCCGCGATCCGCAGCGTCTCGCCTGCAAAAAACTTGAAGATCTGGCCGGCCCGCGCCGCCTCCATCACGCCCTCGGCGCGGATCTTGCCCTCCTCGCGCGCGAGCAGCTCGCCGATCTCGGCCTTGCGCGCCAGGATCTCGCTGCCGGCCGCGTCCAGGATGTCGAAGCGCTGCTGCGGCGTGCTGCGCGACCAGGCCGGGAACGCGGCCTTGGCGGCTGCGATCGCCTGCTCCGCGAGCGCCCGGTCGGCGCGGCCATAGACGCCGACGACATCGCTCAGGTCCGAGGGGTTGACGTTGTCCTGGCCGTCGCTGCCCTCGACCCACGCTCCTCCGATCAGATGCGGCTTCAGTGCCATCCTCGTCCCCTCCCGCCCCAGGCTGCGACCTCGACCTCGCGCGCAAGGTAGGCCAGGATGGCGGCCGTGTCACGCGGCCCTCGGCGCAACTGCGACGCTATCAGGGAGGTTCAATGAACGCCGTCAAACCATTGATTCTGGTAGATCCACTGCCGCGCACCGTATCGATGTGCTTCGACGATGCGGCAAAACAACGCCTCGCCTCCCTCGGTCGCCTGGTCGTGCACGAGAGCGCTCGCATGCCGGCCGCGATGGTCGAGGAGCACTTGCCCGAGGTCGAGGTCCTGATCGGCCAGACCGACATGCCGGCCGAGCGCCTGGAGCGTGCCGAAAAGCTTCGCGCGATCATCAACATCGAGGGCAATTTTCTGCCCAACATCGACTACGCCACCTGCTTTCGCCGCGGCATCTGGGTTTTGAACGCGAGCCCGGTGTTCGCCCAGACCGTGGCCGAGATGGCGCTCGGCATGATGCTCGACCTGGCCCGCGGCATCTCGGCGGCGGATCGCGCGTTTCGCGAGGGCCGCGAGGTCTATGGCCTCGAGAGCAACGCCGAATCCTTCCTGATCAGGGGCCAGCCGGTCGGCCTGATCGGCTTCGGCGATCTCGGCCGCGCGTTCCGCCGCCTGCTCGTGCCGTTCGCCTGCCCGGTCAAGGTCTACGACCCCTGGCTGCCGGACCTTCTGATCCGCGACCACGACTGCACGCCTGCCGGCCTCGACGAGGTGCTGGCGACCTCGCGCATCATTGCCGTGTTCGCGGCCGTGACCTCGGACAACAAGGCGATGCTGGGACGCGAGCAGCTCGAGCGGATCCGCAAGGGCAGCCTGTTCCTCCTGATGAGCCGGGCTGCGGTCGTGGATTTCGAGGCGCTGGTCGAGTGCGTCGCACAAGGCCGCTTCAAGGCCTCGACCGACGTCTTTCCCGAGGAGCCTTGGCCCGCCGGCCATCGCGTGCGCACACTCGACGGCATGCTGCTTTCGGCGCACCGTGCCGGCGCGCTCGACGAGGTGTTCAAGCGCATCGGCGAATTGGTGCTGGCCGACCTCGCGCTGATCCTGAAAGGCCTGCCGCCGGTGATGTGCAAGCGCGCCGAGCCCGAGACGGTCGCCCGCCTGCGCTCGATGCCGGTGCAGGTCTCGTGAGTTGTCCACAGACTGTGGATAACGCGCGAACATTCAGGCAATCAGGCCGGCGCGAGCTGTGGGCCGGACACTGGAGGATCCTGTGGAGGAGATTGAATTTCGATCCCTCCGGCCAGCTCCGCTAGAGTGGCCGCGGAGGGGTGAGGCGATGGCCGACGCTGCCGAGACATTGTTTCCGATCGACGACGACGATGCCCGTGCGACCGGGCTGATGCCGGCGCAGTATCTGAAGGCGCTGATCGAGCGCCGCGAGGTGCGCGCGATCGAGCCGATCCTGGCCGATCAGCTGCAGCCGGCGAGCATCGATCTGCGGCTCGGCGCCAACGCCTGGCGCGTGCGGGCGAGCTTTCTGCCCGGCCGCGGCGGCAGCGTGCAGGACAGGATCGGCGCGCTCGCCATGCACCGCTTCGAGCTCACCGACGAGGGTGCGGTGCTCGAGCGCGGCTGCGTCTACATCGTCGAGCTGATGGAGAGCCTGGCGCTGCGCAGCCGCACCTCGGCGATTGCCAACCCCAAAAGCTCGATCGGCCGCATCGACGTCTTCACGCGCCTGATCACCGATGGGGCGACCGAGTTCGACCAGGTGCGCGCCAACTACCATGGGCCGCTGTTCGCCGAGATCTCGCCCAGGACCTTCAGCATCCTGGTGCGCAAGGGCGATCGGCTGAACCAGCTCCGGATCAAGCGCGGCACGCCGCTCTCCAGCGACGATTCGATGCGGCGCCTGCATCTGCGCGACGGCCTGGTCGACGCGGAGATCGACGCCGACGAGATCAGGCGCGGCGTGCCCGTCTCGGTCGATCTCACCGGCGATGGCGAGGGCTCGATCATCGGCTACCGGGCGCGCAAGCACGCCGATCTGATCGACCTGCGCAAGATCGGGCACTACGAGGTCGGCGACTACTGGTATCCCCTGCATGCGAGCCGGGATCGCACGCTCCTGCTCGACCCGGACGAGTTCTACATCCTGGCCTCGAAGGAGCAGGTGCGGGTGCCGCCCGACCACGCCGCCGAGATGCGCGCCTACGACGTCGGCATGGGCGAGTTCCGCGTCCACTACGCGGGCTTCTTCGACCCCGGCTTCGGCCACAGCGAAGCCGACGCCGAGGGCACGCGCGCGGTCCTGGAGGTGCGCTCGCACGAGGTGCCGTTCGTGCTCGCCGACGGCCAGCGGGTGGTGAAGCTGATCTACGAGCGCCTGGTCGCCCGCCCCGACCGCCTGTACGGCAGCGACATCGGCTCCTCCTACCAGCGCCAGGGCCTGAAGCTCTCCAAGCACTTCAAGCCGCTCTGAGCGGCGGCGAGGGATCAGCGCCGGTCGCCCTCGCCGCCGAGCGCGCCGCGCTGCTGGCGCGAGGCGAGCTTGGCGACGTTGCCCTCGGCGACCGTCTCGAGCGACAGGCCGAGGTCGGCCGCCAGCACGGCGACATACCAGAGCACGTCGCCGAGCTCGTCCCCCAGCGCCTCGATCTGCTCCGGGTCGAACGCGCCGCCGTGGTCGCGCAAGGCCTTCTTGACCTTGCCCGCGACCTCGCCCGCCTCGCTCGCCAGCCCGAGCGCGGGATAGATCACCTTGTGCCGATCCTCGTAGATCGCGGTCCGCCTGGCGGCCTGCTGGTAGGCGTCGAGCTGCATCGGACAACCTCGTCTCGTGAGCGCGGCAGGAGTGCCGGGCGCAGCGTTGCGCGTTTGCCAGGGTTTCGCAAAGCCCCTAATCTCTGCCCTGCAGCGGGCGGCCGCTGCGCCCCGGAAAAGGGCGGACCCAGGGAGGAAGAGGCATGTTGCAACGCACGGTGGCGCTCGCGGCGGTGGCGGCGGCGGCCGCGCTGTGGTCCTCGGGCGCAGGCGCCCAGGATCAGAAGCTCTACGGCGTGCTCCTGAAGACGCTCTCGAACCCGTTCTGGGGTGCGATGGAGCAGGGCGTGCAGGATGGCGCCGCCGCAGCCGGCGTCGAATACTACCTCCAGGCCGTCGAATCCGATCAGGCCGCCGAGCCGCAGCTCAACGTCTGCACCACCATGCTCGAGCGCGAGCCCGACGTCATGATCACCGCGGCGATCAACTCGACCAACCTGTTGCCGTGCCTCAAGCAGGCGACCGACGCCGGCATCCCGGTGGTGGACCTCGATGCCAATCTCGACCATGACATCGCGGCCGAGGCGGGCGTCGACATCGCGTTCACGATCGGCTCCGACAACGTCGCGGCCGGCGCGCAGGGGGCGGAGTATCTGGTCGAGCAGCTCGGCGCCGATGCGAGCGGGCCGGTGCTCGTGATCGAGGGCCTGTCCGGCAACATCACCGGCCAGAGGCGCGCCCAGGGCTTCGCCGACAAGCTCGCCGAGCTGGCGCCCGGCCTCGAGATCGTGGCCTCGCTGCCCGGCGACTGGGACCGCGCCAAGGCCGCCAACATCACCAACGACATCCTGACCCGCCATCCCGACCTGGTCGCGATCTTCGCCGCCAACGACACGATGGCGCTGGGCGCGGTCGAGACCGCGTTCGCCGCCGGCAAGGGCGAGGACATCGTCATGATCGGCGTCGACGGCAATGTCGACGCGGTCGAATTGATCGAGGCCGGCCGGCTCGACGCCTCGGTGGCGCAGCTGCCCTATCTGGTCGGCAAGCAGGCGGTCGAGACCGTCGCCGACGTGCTGGACGGCAAGGAGGTCGAGAAGCTCCAGTACGTCACGACCCTGGTGCTGACCCAGGACGTGCTCGAGGAGGGCAGCGAGCCGCTGCTCGAGTTCGTGAAATAGCCCGCGCGGGGACCTGGCGTGGCGCCGCCTCGTCCGGGGCCGGTCCTGCCGGCCGCGGCCGATCGCCTGGCGCGCGATTGCGCCGCGATCATGACCATGAGCGGCGCGCTCTCGCTCGCCACGCTGGAAGTCCTCGCCCACCGCCTGCCGATCGTCTGGGCGACCAGCCCGGCGCCGCTCGCCTGGCAGATGGCCGAGCTCTGGCGGATGCAGACCGAGAAGCCGCTGGCGCTCTGGCAGGCCTGGGCGAGCCTTGAGCGCTTGGCCGCTGGCAGCCGCCGGCCTCATCGCGCGATCGGCCGCCGCGCAGCGCCGCCGCAGACGCTGGCGCTGGCGGCCGCCGCCGATGGGGCCAAGACGGCACGCACGGTGCTGCGCGGCGTGCATGCCGTGGTCAGCGCCAACGCCAGGCGGCTCGGGCGGCGGCGCCGGCGCCGCCGATGAGCGCCAGCACCACCGGCGCCGGCCTCGGCGCCCTGCTCGCCCGTACCGGCCGCTCGACGGTCCGGGTCGAATCGCTGATCGTGCTGGCACTGCTGGTCGCCGTCATGGCGATCGTGTCGCCCTACTTCCTGTCGGTCTCCAACTTCCTCAACATCCTGCTCGCGACCTCGACGATCGGCGTGCTGGCGATCGGCGCCACCTATGTCATCTGCTCGGCCGGGCTCGACCTCTCGCTAGGCTCCGTGCTGGGCTTTGCGGGCGTGGTCGGCGCGCTTGCGGTCGACCAGCTGGGCCTGCCCTGGCCCGCGGCGATCCCCGCATGCCTTGCCGCCGGCGGCTTTTGCGGCCTGATCAACGGCCTCCTGGTGACCCGCGCCAGGATCCCGGCCTTCATCGTCACGCTCGGCATGCTCGGCATCGCCCGTGGCGCTGCCCTGGTGCTGACCAACGGCCAGCCGGTGTACGGCCTGCCGGCCGAGCTGCTCTACCTCGGCCAGGGCCGGCCGCTCGGCATCCCCGCACCCGTGCTCGTGTTCGTCGGCGTCGCGCTGATCGCGCACTACGTGCTCGCGCACACCACCTTCGGCCGCTACACCCTGGTGATCGGCGACAACGAGGCCGCGGCGCGCGCCACCGGCATCCGGGTCGAGCGCCAGCGCGTCAAGCTGTACGTGCTCTCGGGCACGATGGCCGGGATCGCGGGCCTGCTGTTCATGGCCAGGGTCAATGCCGGCGACCCGACCGCCGGCCTCAACTACGAGCTGACCGCGATCACGGCTGCGATCATCGGCGGCACCAACCTGTTCGGCGGCCGCGGCAGCGTGCTCGGGCACCTTCATCGGCGCGCTCATCATGGGCGTGCTGCAGAACGGGCTGAACCTGCTCGCGGTGCAGTCCTACTACCAGCAGATGGCGATCGGGGCCGTGCTGATCCTCGCGGTCTGGCTGGACCGGATCAACGCCCAGCGCCTGCAGCGGGCCTGATGAGCTTGTTGGCCCTCGACGACGTGCAAAAGCGCTTCGGCCACGTCGAGGCGCTGCGCGGCGTCACCTTCGCGATCGAGGCGGGCTCCGTGGTGGGCCTGGTCGGCGACAATGGTGCCGGCAAGTCGACGCTCATGAAATGCATCACCGGCATCTACCGCGCCGATACCGGCAGCATCAGCTTCGATGGCGCTGCGATCGACGGGCTCGAGCCCGGCGCGATCCGCGCCCGCGGCATCGAGATGATCTATCAGGACCTGGCGCTGGCGCCGCAGCAGGACGTCGCCTCGAACATCTTTCTCGGCCGCGAGCCCACCCGAAGCTTCTTGGGGCTCTCGCTCGGCACCATCGATCGCGCCCGGATCGAGCGCGAGGCGGAGCACATGATCGAGCGGCTGGGCGCGCGCATCCCCTCGGTCCGCTACCAGGTCGGCCAGCTCTCGGGCGGCCAGCAGCAGTCGGTCGCGATCGCCCGCGCGCTGACCTTCGAGCCCAAGCTCGTGATCATGGACGAGCCCACCGCAGCGCTCGCGGTGCGCGAGGTCGACCATGTGCTGGAGCTGATCCGCGAGCTGCGGCGCCAGGGCATCGCCGTGGTGCTGATCAGCCATCGCCTGACCGACGTGTTCGCGGTCTCGGACCGCATCATCGCGCTGCGCCAGGGCCAGGTGATCGCCGACGAGCCGACCGCTGCGACCTCGATGAACGCCGTGGTCGCGCACATCGTCGGCGCCGGCTAGATTTTTCTTGCGCGGCTACTGCGGACCCGCGGCCGCCATCTCGGGCGCGCGCGGCGCGATCACGTCCCCGAGCGCCCGCGGCGCGATCACATCGATGACGGCGTCGATCTCGTCGACGTCGTACTCGTCCAGCAGCCAGTAGTAGTGCTGGTTGCGAAAGCTCCAGGCGGCGCCGCCGAAGCGGCCGGCCGCGAGGTGGGGATCGCAGCTGCCGATGCGAACGCACGCGGCCAGGCGCCGGTAGAACCGGATCACGGTATCGATGTCCGGCGCCAGCCGGTGCTCCACCACGGTGTCGATCACGAACGCGCGGTAGATGCGCAGCTCCGCGTGCAAAGCTGCGCCCGAGACGGAGGCGATGCGGCGCAGCAGCGCGCGTTGAGCGGCCTGCCTGGCCTGCCACGCATCGGCCACGCGCTGCCAGGCCTCCCCGACGGGCGGCTCATGAAAGGCCGCGATGTGCCGGTTGGTCTCGGCCACGCGCAGCTCGGCCACGTGCCGGCTGTGCTCGACCGCGGCCCAGAGCAGCGCGCAGACCAGCAGCAGCAGGCCCGCCACCAGACCGAAATGATCCAGCAGCACCTGCCGGCGGTGCTGCCAGCGGCTGCCAAAGCCGCCCTCGCGGCACGCCCCCTCGGAACGCCACCAGGGGCGCAGAATGTTCAGGTTCGGCTGACGCATGATCCCCTCGCTAGCGGCAGAACCGACGCATTGCCCGTCTGCCCCGTAATTGATGCTGCCCTGGTTCCACCTGATGATGTTCAAGCCGATCCGCCTTAAGCTTGCGTTAAGATTGCCGGCCATTGATGTGAGCTGCCTCACTCGCGGCGCGCTTTCGATGATCGCGATCGGCGATCGCGGCTGATCGGATGCTGCTCTAGCGGCGGTTGTGGTGTAAGAAAGGGCCCAAGAGGCCGTCCTCGAGCGTCAACCCTGCTGAGGCGTCATGCAGCGACTACTCGATCCCCGGATGCGATCGATCCTGTTCGGGCTTTGGTGCGTTGCCTGGCTGG
The DNA here is from genome assembly GCA_963753315.1 of uncultured Alphaproteobacteria bacterium. Lineage (GTDB taxonomy): Bacteria > Pseudomonadota > Alphaproteobacteria > Geminicoccales > Geminicoccaceae > DASUGG01. Next base: position 302,741 of record CAVWCI010000003.1, on the reverse strand, counting down.
TGGTGGCGGTGCTGCTGCTGATGCCACTGCGCGACCCGCCGGGCTTCTCGCATGCGGATCTGATCGCCCACTTCCTGCTGTTCGGCGCCCTGGCGTTCGGTGCCGTGGGCTTCAGCCGCCGCGGCGCCGAGCTGACCCTGCTCGCCGTGGCGACCGTTGCGGGCGGGGTCGCGCTGGAGTTCGCGCAGGGACTGGTGCCCTCGCGCACCTTCGACATCCTGGACATGGGCGCCAACACGCTGGGCGCGATGGTCGGCTATGCCGGCGCGCTCTCCGTGCTGCTGCTCCTGATCCGGCCGGCGGCGGAGGCGCGGGCGAAGGATGCCGCGCAAGCCTCGACCATGACTAGCCGGTGATCTTGCGCAGCATCGGCCCGAGCGGCGCGCCGCCGAAGATGTGGACGTGGAAGTGCGGCACCTCCTGGTTGGCATCGGCGCCCGCATTGGCGAGGATGCGATAGCCGCCGGCGCCGAGGCCGAGCTCCTCGGCCGCCCTGCCCACGGCCCGGAAGAAGCCCGCGATCTCCTGATCGGAAGCCTTGGCGCCGAAGTCCGCCATCGACACGTACGGCCCCTTCGGGATCACCAGCACATGGGTGGGTGCGAGCGGATTGATGTCGTGGAACGCGAGCGCGTGCTCGTCCTCCAGGACGCGCTTGCACGGCACCTCGCCGCGCAGGATTCGGGCGAAGATGTTGCTGTCGTCGTAGGCCATGGCGGTGCGCCCCCCTCCTGCCGGTGCGATCGGCCGAGCCCGAAGCCGGTTCCGATGCTGGACAAAGCCCGCCCGGCTCGGCAGTGTCAAGCGCGCCCTCGCCGCCCGCCCCTGTCGTTGCAGGGCGCTCGTCTCGGCGCGAGGCCAGCGGGAGTTGCATGCCATGAGCCTTGCCGTCGCCATCCAGATGGATCCCATCGAGCGGATCGACATCGACGGCGACAGCACCTTCGTGCTGGCACTCGAGGCGCAGCGCCGCGGCCATGGCCTCTACCACTACCTGCCGACCGACCTGAGCTACGACCACGGCCGCGTCAGGGCCCGCGCCCGGCCCCTGCAGGTGCGCCGCGAGCGCGGCAACCACGCGAGCCTGGGCGCGCCCGAGATGCTGGACCTGCGCGCGCTCGACGTCGTGCTGATGCGCCAGGACCCGCCGTTCGATCTGAACTACATCGGCGCCACCCACCTGCTCGAGCGGGTGCATCCGGAAACCCTGGTCGTGAACGATCCGGTCTCGGTGCGCAACGCGCCCGAGAAGCTGTTCGTCACCCAGTTCCCGGACCTCATGCCGCCGACCCTGATCACCTACGATCGCGACCTGATCAAGGAGTTTCGGGCCGAGCACAAGGACATCATCGTCAAGCCCATCTATGGCGCCGGCGGTGCCGGGGTGTTCCACATCCGGCCGGGCGACGACAATCTCAACAGCCTGCTCGACCTGTTGGGCCAGGTGGTGCGCGAGCCGCTGATCGCGCAGCGCTACCTGCCGGAGATCCGCAGCGGCGACAAGCGCATCGTGCTGATCGACGGCAAGCCCGCGGGTGCCGTCAACCGCGTGCCGCCGCCGGACGACGCCCGCGCCAACCTGCATGTCGGCGGCCGCGCCGAGAAGGCCCCGCTGACCCCGCGCGACCTCGAGATCTGCGAGGCGCTGGGGCCCGTGCTGCGCGCGCAGGGCCTGATCTTCGTCGGCATCGACGTGATCGGCAACTGGCTGACCGAGATCAACGTGACCTCGCCGACCGGCCTGCAGGAGATCGACCGCTTCGACGGCGTCTCGCTCGAGAGCCAGATCTGGGATGCGATCGAGGCGCGCTACCACGCCCTGCACGGCGAGCTGCCGACCTGAGCCGCGACGCCGGGCGGAAAAGCGACTAAGAGCCCCGACGGCGGCCCGCCCGGTGACCGACGCCCTGCCACGCGGCATCGACCGTGTGATCATCGTGGTGTTCGACGGCCTGCGGCCGGATCTGGTGCGCGCCGAGGTGATGCCGAACCTGCATCGCTTCCGCGAGCAGGGCGCCAGCTTCGTGCAGGCGCGCTCGGTGTTCCCGAGCGTGACGCGGGTCTGCACGAGCTCGATCGCCACGGGCGCGCCGCCGGCCGTGCACGGCATCGTCGGCAACGCGTTCTTTCATCCGAGGATCGACGCAAAGCGGCCGCTCGACCTTTCGAGGATCGAGGACTTTCGCCGGTTTGCGGAGGTCGGCGAGCCGGCGCTGACCGCGCCCACCTTCGCCGACGTGCTGGCTGCGGCCGGCAAGCGGCTCGCGATCGCGCATGGCGGCTCGCCCGGAGCGACCTTCGCGCTGGCGCCCGATGCCGCAAGGCAAGGGCACTGGGTCTACAACGCGCATGGGCCGCAGGCGAGCCTCACGCCCGATGCGGTGCACGCCATGCGCGCGCGCTTCGGGCCCGAGCCGGCGCGGGCGAGGCCGTTGTTCGCGGTCGTCGACCGGGTGGCCGACGTGCTGGTCGACCACATCCTCGGCACGCTCGAGCCCGACGTGGCGCTCGCCTGGTTCCCGGAGCCCGACACCTCGTTCCACTACATCGGCCTTGGCGCGCCCGAGACGCTTGCGGTGCTCGGGCGCTGCGATGCCCAGCTCGGCCGCATCCTCGACGCCCTGGAGGCGCGCGGCTGGCGCGAGCGCAGCCTGGTGATGGTGCTCTCCGACCACGGCCAGATCACCGTCACGGACGAGGTCCCGCTGTTCGACGACCTGACCCGGGCGGGCTTTGCGACCGCGACCGTGGCCGAGGACGGTGCTGTGCTGCTGGGCGTCGCCGGCGCGTTCGGCGAGCTGCGCCTGCGCACGCCCGACGCGCGCATGCGCGATCGCGTGGTCGCGTGGCTGCAGGAGCACCCGGCGATCGGCCATCTGTTCACGCGCGACGTCAACGGCATCGACGGCGCGGCGCCCGGCACGCTGTCGCTGCGTCTGGTCGGCCTCGACCACGCGCGCGCGCCCGACATCGCCTTCACCCTGCGATCCGGCGCCGGGCCCGATCACTACGGCCTGCCCGGGCGCGGCCTGTTCATGGGCGGCGTCCCGGTGAACGGCGGCATGCATGGCGGCCTCAACCCGCACGAGATGGCGACCGTGCTGTTCCTCGGCGGCCCTGGCGTGCTGCCGGGCGCGCGCATCGAGGGGCCGGCCGGCCTGATCGACGTCGCCCCGACCGTGCTCGCAGCACTCGGCCTCGACGTCCCGCCCACCATGGTGGGCCAGCCGCTCGCCGCGGCCTTCGGGGCGCCGGCCATGCCGTGGCGCGAGATCGTGGCGCAGGCCGGCCGGCACGGCTATCGCCAGGAAGTCCGCGTCCGGCGCGTCGCCGGCGCGACTTACCTGACCCAGGGAGCGGTCGACTAAGTCGGCTGCGCCTTGAGAAGCAAGATAGAAGCATTCTAAGTGTAAAAGCTAAACAACTATTCCATTTATAATCTTTGTGCACTGCTGCATCTCTTGTTGATCATTGCTTGATCGCCAGTATGATTGCGCCAGTTCTTTATCTTCGCGAGGCAGTAGGAGATTTGTGATGGCCTCGACCGCCGTAATGAGCTCGAGCACCGCCGTCGATCTGGCGCTGCTCGGCCTGCTCGCCGAGCGGCCCCGGCTGGCCCACGAGCTGGTCGGCGCCGTCAAGATCGTGGGCGGCGATCGCTTCACGCCCACTTCCGCCTTCATCGAGGGCCGCCTGGCGCACCTGATCGAGACCGGCTGCATTGAGCGTCAGCGCGGCGAGCGCCTGCATGCGACGCGCGCCGGCACGGCCCATCTGGCGCGGCTGCTCTGCCTCGAGGTGGATCCAGGCGCCGCCTTGCGGGCGTTCTGCACCACGCTCAAGCTCTCGCTTCTGGATCTGGTCGGGACCGAGTGCCGGCGGGAGGTGGTCGCGACGCTGCTGGGTGCCGGACGACGCCGCGTGAGCGCGCTGGAGATGGCGCAGTGGGAGGAACGCGGTGGCCCCGTCATCGAGCGCTGTCTCGCGCTCGAGCAGGAGCGCGAGGCGCTCGAGCTGCGCTGGCTGCAGGACGTCATGGCATCCGAGCGGATCGGCGAGGGGATCAGGGAGGGGATCGGTGCGAGCGCCGCTTGAGCTGCGCGCCGGCGGCGAGCCGGGGACGGGACCGGAGGATCTCGATCTCGCGCATCTGTCGGTCGGCGAGCTGCTGGTCGTCTGGGCCTTCCGCATACGCGCTGGCGCGCGGCCCGAGCGGCCCGGTCGCGGGCTTTCGCCTCGCCTTCGGCCTTTGCGGGGTCGAGGCCGCCCTGGCGAGCTTCGAGGGCCTGTTCGGCGTCCTTGCGCGCCATTGCCGCTGTGATCTCGGCCTGCACGCGCCGGGCTGCCGCTGCGTCAGCCTGGACGAGATGACGCTCGCCGGCGTGATCGCGGCGCTGCAGGCGGGATCGCCCCTGGATGCCCTCCTGATGGCGGCACGGCTGGTCGATGCCGCCGTGCTCGAGGGCTTCCTCGATCATGCCCAGGGTCTTGCCGTCAGGATGAAGGCGGAGAGGCTGCATCTGCCGATGCGCTCGCTGGCCGGCTGCGACGGCGGCCAGCCGCCCTCGATTCATTGAGCTGCGCATGCGATCCGCCATGGCAAGCGCCGGACCGCCCGCAGCGTCCTCGACATCGAGTCGAGCTGACGCCGGCCGCCTCGCAGACCGGCGCGCCGCACGGGGTCCGAGCGCCCCGGCAGACGGCTCAAGATCTGGGAGATCCCGGCCAACTGGCTGTGCTCGGTGATCGGCACCTGCCTGACGCCCGCAGACATCCAGCAGATCCTCAAGCGCAGCGCGATCCGCTTGCGCGATGGAGCCTACGACTACGAGATCCACGGCTACGTGGTCGGCGAGGCGCGCGAGGACGGCCGCGTCGGCCGCGAGATCAACAAGATGCTCGACCACAAGTACAGCGCGACCCTGCGCAAGGTCGCCGACGAGCCGGACGAGGTGCGCCTTGCCGCGCTGTGGGACGAGCTCTGCACGCGCGGCCTGGTGGCCGGCGCCTACTGGGCCTTCATCAGCCAGGCGCACGTGCCCGAATGGCTGAAGACCCACGCCTTTGGCGAGGTCCACATGCTGTCCCACTTCATGGGCGGCTTCAACCGGCAGAGCGCCAAGGAGCTGTGGCTGGCCGAGCGCGAGGTGGGCCAGCTCGCCGACAAGCTCGCGAGCCACCGCCGCCGCGGCCGCGACGATCTGGCCGAGCGCGATCGCAGGATCGCCGAGCTCGAGCAGGAGCTGCAGCAGACCCGCAACCAGCTCGCCGACAGCTACCGCCAGCACGCGCAGCGCGATGCGCGCTCGAGCGCCGGCTGGCAGAGCCGTCTCGATCGCGGCCAGCGCCGCCTCAGCGCGACGCGGGCGCGGCTGCGCGCCATCGAGCAGGAGAACCAGCGGCTGGCGGCGCTGGTCGATGCGCTCGCCGACGTGACGCCGGCGAGCCGCCCGCTACCGTCGGAGGCGGGCGAGATCGCGGCCCCAGATCGGACCGAAGGCCCCGCGCAACGAAGCCAGCCGGGCGGGTGCATCCTCTATGTCGGCGGCCGCTGTCACCTGCTGCCGCATCTGCGCGCCCGTGCCGAGGCGCGCGCCGCAGAGCTCCTGCATCACGACGGCGGCCGGGGCGAGACGCTGCAGGCGCTGGAGAGCCTGGTCGACCGGGCCGACGTGGTGTTCTGCCCGATCGACTGCATCAGCCATCATGCCTGTCTGAAAGCCAAGCATCTCTGCCGCCGGCTGGCCAAGCCGTTCGTGCCGCTGCGCAGCAGCAGCGCCACCTGCTTTGCCCGCGCGATCGAGGCCTGGCACGGCGCCAGCGCCTGAGGCCGCGGGCTTATGCCGCCGTGCTGCGGTCCTTGCGGTCGCCGCCGCCGAACATCTGCACGAGGTCGGTCGGGAACGGGAAGACGATGGTCGACGAGCGCTCGTTGGCGATCGTCATGAGCGTCGAGAGATAGCGCAGCTGCATCGCCTCCGGCCGCTGCGCGAGGATGGTCGCGGCATCGAGGAATTTCTGGGCCGCCTGGAACTCGCCTTCCGACTCGATGATCTTGGCGCGCCGGATGCGCTCGGCCTCGGCCTGACGCGCGATCACCCGGATCATGCTCTCGTCGATGTCGACGTGCTTGAGCTCGACATTGGCCACCTTGATGCCCCAGTTCTCGGTCTGCTCGTCGAGGATCCGCTGCAGGTCGGCATTCAGCTTCTCGCGCTCCGCGAGCATCTCGTCGAGCTCGTGCTGGCCGAGCACCGAGCGCAGCGTGGTCTGGGCGAGCTGGCTGGTCGCCGCCATGAAGTCCTCGACCTGGATGATCGCGTTCCTGGCGTCCATGACGCGGTAGTAGACCACCGCATTGACCTTCACGAGCACGTTGTCGCGCGAGATCACGTCCTGGCTCGGGATGTCGGTGACGCGGATCCGCATGTCGACCTTGACCGCCTGCTGGATGATCGGGACGACCAGGATCAGGCCCGGCCCCTTGACCCTCCAGAAGCGGCCGAGCTGAAAGACCACCGCGCGCTCGTACTCGCGCAGGATCCGCACCGCCGAGATCACGAACAGCACCAGAAGGACGATGGGTATCATGATCAGCGCGTTGTTCAGAACGAACGTCATGCCGTGACCTCCCTGTCAGGCGTCACCTCGAGCGTGAGGCCCTCGATCGCTTTCACCTCGACTTCCTGACCCGGCGCCAGGCCGGCCGGGCCGCGGGCGCGCCAGACCTCGCCATGGACATGCACGCGGCCCTCCTGGCCGTGCCAGTCGACGACCCGGGCGCGGCTGCCGATCATCTCCTCCTCACCGGTCACGACCGGACGGCGCTGCGAGCGTGCGAGCATCCACATCATCAGCAGCAGCAGCGAGGCCGCGGTCAGCGACACGCCGCCGACCACCTGCCAGGAGATGCCGAAGCCCGGCGCATCGGTGTCCATCAGCATGATCGAGCCGACCACGAAGGCGACGACGCCGCCGATGCCGAGCGCGCCGAAGCTCGGCACCAGCATCTCGCCGATCATCAACGCGAGGCCCAGCCCGATCAGCGCGAGACCGGCATAGTTCACCGGCAGCACCTGGAACGCATACAGCGCCAGCAGCAGGCTGATGGCGCCGGCCACGCCCGGGAAGGCCATGCCCGGGTTGTAGAACTCGAAGATGATGCCGTAGATGCCGATCAGCATCAGGATGTAGGCGACATTGGGGTTGGTGATCAGCGCCAGGAGCTCGGCGCGCCAGTCCGGCTCGATCGTCACCACCACCGCGTCCGCGGTCTCGATCGTGCGCTCGCCGCCCGCCACCTCGACGGTGCGGCCGTCGATCTCGGCGAGCAGATCGTCGAGGTCGCGCGCCATCAGATCGATGACGCCCTCCTCGAGCGCCTCGGAGGCGGACAGGCTCGCCGCCTGGCGCACCGCCTTCTCGGCCCACTCCGCATTGCGCCCGCGCAGCTGCGCGAGGCTGCGGATATAGGCGACCGCGTCGTTGACCATCTTCTCCTGCATGCCGGCGGTCGGCGGGTCGCGCTGGGGCTGGTCGGCCTCCGGCTCGCTGCCCTCGTCGCCTGCATCGCCCGCACCGTCCGGCTCCTCGTCGGGCGCCGGTTCCGGACTGTCGCCCGGCGGAAATCCGCCGCCGCCGATCTGGACCGGCGTCGCCGCGCCGAGGTTGGTGCCGGGCGCCATCGCGGCGATCTGGCAGGCGTAGAGGATGTAGGTCCCGGCGCTCGCCGCATGGGCGCCGCTCGGCGCCACGTAGCCCACCACGGGCACCGGTGCTGCGAGGATTTTTTGAATGATGACGCGCATCGAATTGGCGAGCCCGCCCGGCGTGTTCATGCGCAGGACGATGACCTCGGCCCCCTCGCCGATCGCCTTGTCGAAGCTGCGCCCGACATAGTCGGCGGTGGCCGGCCCGATCGGCCCCTCGATGTCGAGCACCGCGACCGTGTCGGCAGCGGCTTGGCCCACGCCTGCGAGCACGACCCCGAGGCCGATCCCAAGGCCGACCAGAGCGGCCGGCGCCGCGCGGAAAAATCGCACGGACCGGTCGAGCGCTGCCGTGCCCGGCTGGGTCAAGGTCCGGGGCGCCGTCGAACGGATGCCCCGGGCCGGCTCACGTGAGCCGGCCGTGGCAGTGCTTGTACTTCTTGCCGGAACCGCAGGGGCAGGGCGCGTTGCGCGGCACCTTGCCCCAGCTCGAGGGGGGGCCGGGGTTGCTCGCCGCCACGACCGGCCGCGACGGTGCGGCGGCCGTGCTGGGCGGGCCCGCAGCCCGCACCGGCCGGGCGTGGTCGGTGCCCGTGGCCTGGAGCGCCTGGGTCTCGGCCGCCTCGGCGACAGCGACCTGCTGCGGCTGCGCCCGAATCTCCAGGTGCGAGAGGACCTGCGTCACCGTCTGGCGCAGGTTGGTCAGCATGGCCTCGAACAGCGCGAAGGCCTCGCGCTTGTACTCGTTGAGCGGATCGCGCTGGCCATAGCCACGCAGATGGATGCCCTGGCGCAGATGGTCGAGCTGCAGCAGGTGCTCCTTCCACAGGTGGTCGAGAATCTGCAGCAGCAGGCTCTTCTCGGCCATCTTCATGACCTCGGGGCCGTAGCTGACCACCTTTTGCGCCATCTTGCGGTCGGACTCGGCGAGGATGCGCTCGCCGATCTCGGATTCGGCGATGCCTTCCTCCTTGGCCCAGTCCGCGACCGGCAGGTCGAGCCCGAGGACGCGCTTGCAGTCGCCCGCCAGCCGCTCGACATCCCATTGCTCGGCGTAAGCCTTCTCGGGAATGCACTCGGCAATCAGGTCCTCGATCACCTGATGGCGCATGTCGCGCACCGTCTCGGCGACCTCCTTGGCCTCGATCAGCTCGTGGCGCTGCTCGTAGATCACCTTGCGCTGGTCGTTCATGACGTTGTCGAACTTCAGGAGATTCTTGCGGATCTCGAAGTTCCGCGCCTCGACCTTCTGCTGCGCCTTCTCCAGGGCCTTGTTGATCCAGGGATGGACGATGGCCTCGTCCTCCTTGAGCCCGAGCCTGCCGAGCATGCTGTCCATGCGCTCGGACCCGAAGATCCGCATCAGGTCGTCCTCGAGCGACAGATAGAACTTGGAGCGGCCCGGATCGCCCTGGCGGCCGGAGCGGCCACGCAATTGGTTGTCGATGCGGCGCGACTCGTGCCGCTCGGTGGCGAGCACGTACAGGCCGCCGGCGGCGAGCACCTTCTCCTTCTCGGCGGCAACCTCCTGCGCGATCCCGGCGGCCAGCTCGTCGCGCCTGGCCTCGTCGGCGATCGCCGACAGCTCCTGCAGCTTGCGCATGTCGGCATTGCCGCCGAGCTGGATGTCGGTGCCGCGGCCGGCCATGTTGGTCGCGATGGTCACCCCGCCCAGGCGGCCCGCCTGCGCGATGATGTACGCCTCCTGCTCGTGGTAGCGTGCGTTCAGCACGTGGTGCGGGACCTTGCGGGTCTTCAGGAGCTTCGAGAGGTGCTCGGATTTCTCGATGCTCACCGTGCCGACCAGGACCGGCTGGCCGCGCTCGTGCGCCTCGACGATGCTCTCGATGATCGCTTTGTACTTCTCGTTCGCCGTGCGGTAGACCTCGTCGTCCTCGTCCTCGCGGATCATCGGCATGTGGGTCGGCATCTCGGCGACCTCGAGGCCGTAGATCTCCCCGAACTCCGCCGCCTCGGTCGCGGCGGTGCCGGTCATGCCGGCGAGCTTGGGATAGAGCCGGAAATAGTTCTGGAAGGTGATCGAGGCCAGCGTCTGGTTCTCGTTCTGGATCAGGACCCGCTCCTTGGCCTCGAGCGCCTGGTGCAGGCCATCGGAGTAGCGCCGGCCTTCCATCATGCGGCCGGTGAACTCGTCGACGATGATGACCTTGTTGTCCTTGACCAGATAGTCGACGTCGCGCGTGAACAGCTTGTGCGCCCGCAGCGCCTGGTTGATGTGATGAACCATCGTCACGTTGCTGATGTCGTACAGCTCGGGATGCTTGAGCTGGCCGCTGTCGGCGAGCCAGGTCTGCATCTTCTCGACCCCGCTCTCGACCAGCGACACCGCCCGCTGCTTCTCGTCCTTCTCGTAGTCCTCCTCGGCGAGGTCGGGGATATACCGGTCGATCGCGCGATAGAGCTCGGAGCTGTCCTCGCTCGGGCCGGAGATGATCAGCGGCGTGCGCGCCTCGTCGACCAGGATGCTGTCGACCTCGTCGACGATCCCGAAGTTGAAGCCGCGCTGGACCATGCCCTCCTGCGAGAACTTCATGTTGTCGCGCAGGTAGTCGAACCCGAACTCGTTGTTGGTGCCGTAGGTGATGTCGGCGCCATAGGCCTGCTTGCGCGCCACCTCGTCGAGGCCGGGCACGATGCAGCCGACCGACAGCCCCAGGAACTGGTAGATCTCGCCCATCCACTCGGCATCGCGTCGGGCCAGGTAGTCGTTGACCGTGACGACGTGCACGCCCTTGCCCTGCAGGGCATTGAGATAGACCGCGAGCGTCGCGACCAGGGTCTTGCCCTCGCCGGTCTTCATCTCGGCGATCTTGCCCTGGTGCAGCACCATGCCGCCCATCAGCTGCACGTCGAAATGGCGCTGGCCGAGCGTTCGCTTCGCGGCCTCGCGCACGGTGGCGAAGGCCTCGACCAGCACGTCGTCCAGCGTCTCACCCGCTGCCAGGCGCTCGCGAAACTGATCGGTGCGGGCCCGCAGCTCGGCATCCGACAGACGCTCGAGGTCCGGCTCCAGAGCGTTGATGGCGTCGACGGTCTTCTTGAGGGACTTGATGACGCGGTCGTTGGCTGAGCCAAATAGCTTCTTGGCGAAGGCGCCGATCATGGGCGCACGGTCCTCCTGGGCGGGGGCGGAAATTTCGGCGGATCTGCCCGTGTCAGATAGGCAGTCGGGCCCATGGTGTCAACGCGAGCGGGGCGCCGAAGTGCGCCCGCGCCCGGCCCCGCGCCGCCTTCGCCGATGCGCCCCGGCCGCTTGTGGGCGACCGCCGAATATGCCTTTATGGCGCGCTTTCAGTCCCGATCAGGAGCATACCTTATGTTGGCGAAGTCTCTCATGCCGGCGAAGTCGTGGGCGGTCGCTGCCCTCTGCTCGCTCACGATCAGCGCCGCGGCGTTCGCCCAGGAGGCGGGTCCCGGCGGCCAGGAGGCGAGCCCCGGCGACGATCCGGTCGTCGCGACCGTCGACGGCGCGCCGGTGCATCGCGGCGAGGTCGAGGCGGCGGCGCGCGGGCTCCCCGACCAGATGCGCCAGATGCCGATGGAGATGCTCTACGGCATGCTGCTCGACCGCGTGATCGACTTCCGCCTGCTCGCCGACGAGGCCGAGCGGCAGAACGTCGACGAGGATCCGGCGGCCGAGGCCGCGCTGGCCCAGGCGCGCGCCGCGGTCCTGCGCGAGTTCCTGGTGCAGCAGACGATCGAGCAAGGCCTGACCGAGGAGAAGCTGCGCGCCCTCTACGAGGAGAAGAAGGCGCGAGGAGGGCTTCGCGCAGGAGCAGGTCCATGTGCGCCACATCCTGGTGCAGACCGAGGACGAGGCCAAGGCGGCGATCGAGGAGATCCAGGGCGGCACCGACTTCGCCGAGGTGGCAAAGGAGCGCTCGGTCGACGGGTCGGCGCCGGCCGGGCGGCGATCTGGGCTTCATCAGCCGCGACCAGGTCGTGCCCGAGTTCGCCGAGGCGGCCTTCGCCCTCGATCCTGGCGAGACCTCGACGGAGCCGGTCCAGACCCAGTTCGGCTGGCACGTCATCGACGTCGTGGAGCGGCGCAATGTCGAGCCGAGCTACGACGAGACCGCGCCGCAGCTGCGCCAGGAGCTGGCGCGCGAGATCGTGACCGCGCTGGTCGAGGACCTGCGCGGCGGTGCCGAGATCGAGCGCTTCAACATGGACGGCTCGCCGATGCAGGAGCCCGAGGCCGGGCAGCCTGAGGCAGAGCAGCCCGAGGCAGAGCGAAAAGCCCGAGGCCGACTGAGGCAGGCTGCAGCACGCCGCGCCGATGGCTCCGCCCCGCTCGCCGCTGGCACCCGAAGGTTTTCCGGACATTCCGGCCATCGCCGGATTGCGCCTTGCCGCAGTGGCGGCGGGCCTTCGCTACCGCAATCGTCCGGACCTCGCGCTGATCGAGCTCGCCGAGGGCACCTCGGTCGCCGGCCTGCTGACACGCTCGGCGATCCCCGGCCATCCGGTTCTCTGGTGTCGGCGCATCCTGCCGCGCGGCAGGGCGCGCGGCCTGATCGTCAATGCCGGCTGCGCGAACGTCCTGGTCGGGCCGTCCGGCGATGCCGCGGTGCGGGCGGAGGCGGAGGCGGTAGCGGCTCTGGTCGGCGGCGCGCCCGAGGAGGTCTATGTCGCCTCGACCGGCGTGATCGGCGAGCCCTTGCCGGTCGCCAAGATCGTGGCGGCGCTGCCGCAGCTGCAGGCGGGCTTGAGCCCGGACGCCTGGCGCGAGGCGGCGGATGCGATCCGCACCACCGACACCTTCGCCAAGGGCAGCTTTGCGCACGCCACCATCGCTGGAACCCAGGTAACCGTCGCCGGGCATCGCCAAGGGCTCGGGCATGATCCAGCCCGACATGGCGACGCTGCTCGCCTTCGTGTTCACCGATGCCGCGCTGCCGGCCGAGATCCTGCAGCCGCTGCTGGCGGACGCTAACGAGCGCTCCTTCCACGCCATCACCGTGGACAGCGACAGCTCGACCTCCGACACGCTGCTGCTGTTCGCGACCGGACAGGCGGCGCATCCGATGCCGCAGGCATGGGACGAGCCTGTGCTCGCCGGCTTTCGCGCGGCGCTCGAGCAGGTGCTGCGCGATCTGGCGCAGCAGGTGGTGCGCGACGGCGAGGGTGCGAGCAAGCTGATCACGATCGCGGTCGGCGGCGCGAGGAGCGATCAGTCGGCGCGCCGGATCGCGCTTGCCGTGGCCAACTCGCCCCTGGTCAAGACCGCGATCGCCGGCGAGGACGCGAACTGGGGCCGGGTCGTGATGGCGGTCGGCAAGGCCGGCGAGCCGGTCGAGCCGGCGCGCCTCGCGATCAGCTTCGGCGGCCATGCCGTGGCCCGCGCCGGCGCCCGCCTGGCGGACCTCGACGAGGCGCCGATCGCCCTGCATCTGAAGGAACGGGAGATCCTGGTCGAGGTCTCGGTCGGCAACGGACCCGGCCGCGCCGTGGTCTGGACCTGCGATCTGACCCATGACTACATCTCCATCAATGCCGACTACCGGTCCTAGGCTGCTGCTGGTCGCAGCCTGCGCGCTGGTCGATGTCGAGCATCGGGTGCTGCTGGCGAGGCGGCCGGAGGGCAGGCCGATGGCGGGCCTGTGGGAGTTTCCCGGCGGCAAGGTGGGCGCAGGCGAGACCCCCGAAGCCTGCGTGATCCGCGAGCTGCAGGAGGAGCTCGACCTCGACGTCACGGCGAACTGCCTGGCACCTCTGACCTTCGCCTCGCACGCCTATGACGACTTCCACCTGCTGATGCCGCTGTTCGTGTGCCGGGTGTGGGAGGGGCAACCCAGCCCGCGCGAGGGCCAGGCGATCAAGTGGGTGCGAGCGCGGGACATGGGCGGCTACCCGATGCCGGCGGCGGACCGGCCGCTGGTCGCTTTCCTGCGCGACTATCTGTGAGCACCACATGGGCGATGCGATCTGAAGGAGGCCCTGTGCCGAACGAGGCCTACGTCCGTTTCGTCGGAGTCCAGAAGACGTATGACGGCGAGACGCTGGTCGTGCGCGACTTCGATCTGGACGTGGCGCGCGGCGAGTTCCTGACCCTGCTCGGACCGTCCGGCTCGGGCAAGACCACGTGCCTGATGATGCTCGCCGGCTTCGAGAGCGTCACGCACGGCGAGATCGTGCTCGACGGCCGGCCGATCAACAACGCGCCGCCGCACAAGCGCGACATCGGCGTGGTGTTCCAGAACTACGCGCTGTTCCCGCATATGACGGTCGACGAGAACGTCGCCTTCCCGCTCGAGGTCCGCAAGGTCCCGCAGGCCGAGATCGAGGCGCGCACCAGAAGAGCGCTCGACATGGTCCAGCTCTCGGGCTTCGGCCATCGCCGGCCAGCCCAGCTCTCGGGCGGCCAGCAGCAGCGGGTCGCGGTGGCGCGTGCGCTGGTGTTCGAGCCCAAGCTCGTCCTCATGGACGAGCCGCTCGGCGCGCTCGACAAGCAGATGCGCGAGCAGATGCAGTACGAGGTCAAGCATCTGCACGAGCGTCTCGGGGTTACGGTCGTCTACGTGACGCACGACCAGACCGAGGCGCTGACCATGTCGAACCGCATCGCGGTCATGCAGCAAGGGGCGATCCAGCAGATCGCGACGCCGCAGGACCTCTACGACCGCCCCGAGAACGCCTTCGTCGCCCAGTTCATCGGCGAGAACAATCGCCTGCTCGGCATGGTCCGCGAGATCCGCGGGCCGACCTGCGTGGTCGCGGTGGAGGACGGCGAGGTCGAGGCGCTCGCCGTCAACGTCGAGGGCGTCGGCAGCCGCTCGACCCTGTCGCTGCGCCCGGAGCGCGTGCTGATCGATCCGAGCCCGGACGGCTGCGCCAACATCTTCGACGCGCGCGTCGAGGAGCTGATCTATCACGGCGACCACACGCGCGTGCGCGTGCGCGCCTGCGGCTGCGCCGACTTCATCATCAAGCTGCCCAATGCCGCGGCGCGCGTGCAGCTGGCCGAGGGCGAGCGCATCAGGATCGGCTGGCGGATCGAGGACTGCCGCGCGCTCGACGTGAGCTGACCGCGGCGGTCGCCGGAGGCTCCGCCGACCCACTTGCCGACCGGAGGCTCCGCCGACCTACTTGCCGAAGTGTGCCAAAGTGCGCGAGATGTGATGCCACGAAAGCAAGCGTCGGCCATTGCCGGCGCGCAAGGAACGAGGGAGAGGACGATGACGAGGCAGCCGTTTGGCCTGAGCGCCGCGGCCGTTGCCGCCGCGGGGCTGCTGGGCCTGTCCACCGCATCCGCGCTGGCCCAGGATCTGACCGTGACCTCCTGGGGCGGCAGCTACCAGGACGCCCAGCGCGAGGTCTATTTCGAGCCGTTCAAGGAAGCGACCGGCACGAATCTGGTCGAGGACGTCTGGAACGGCGGCGTCGGCGCGATCCGCGCCAAGGTCGAGGGCGGCGGCCAGGAATGGGACGTGGTCCAGGTCGAGGCGGAGGAGCTGGTGCTCGGCTGCGAGGAGGGCCTGTACGAGCCGATCGACTGGGATGCCGTCGGCGGCAAGGACCAGTTCATCGACGCCGCGGTCGACGATTGCGGCGTCGGCACCATCGTCTGGTCGACCGCGATCGCCTACGACGCCGACAAGATCACGGACAGCCCGCCCACCAGCTGGGCCGATTTCTGGGATACCGAAAAGTATCCCGGCAAGCGCGGCCTGCGCCGCGGGCCCAAATATACGCTCGAGTTCGCGCTCATGGCCGACGGCGTGGCGCCTGCCGACGTGTACGACGTGCTGCGTACCGAGGAAGGGATCGAGCGGGCCTTCGCCAAGCTCGACGAGATCAAGGACGACGTCATCTGGTGGGAGGCGGGCGCCCAGCCCATCCAGCTGCTGGGCTCGGGCGAGGTGATCATGACCGGCGCCTACAACGGTCGCATCTCCGCGGCCAACCAGGAGGAGGGGCGCAACTTCGAGGTGGTCTGGCCCGGGAGCATCTACGCGGTCGACAGCTGGGTCATCCTCGCCAACTCGCCGAACAAGGAGGCGGGGCTCGAGTTCATCGCCTTCGCGAGCCAGCCCGAGCACCAGAGCAAGCTGCCGGAGTCGATCGCCTACGGCGTCACGCACCGGGAAGCCGCGGCCGAGATCAAACCGGAGATCCTCCAGGATCTGCCGACCGCGCCGGACAACCTCGAGGTCTCGATCGAGCTCGACACCGAATTCTGGGTCGAGAACATCGAGCCCTTGACCGAGCGGTTCACGGCGTGGGCGGCACAGTAGGGAACAGCCGGCCCTGACGGTGGCCGGAGGACAGGCCCGGCCTCGCGCCGCCGCGATCGAAGATCCGGCGGCGCTGCGGCGGCGGTTGCGCAGGAGCGAGCGGCGGCGACGGCTCGAGGCGGCGCTGCTGGTGGCGCCGCTGTTCCTGTACCTCCTGGTGTTCTTCCTCGCGCCGATCGCAGGCATGCTCTGGCGCAGCGTCGAGAACGCGGAGCTGCGCGAGGTCATGCCGCGCACGGCGGCAGCCATCGCGACGTGGAGCGGCGAGGGCCTGCCGGACGACGAGGTGTTCGCCATCTTCGCGGACGAGCTGCGCCTGACCTACGAGGACAAGACCCTTGCCGTCGCCGCGAAACGCCTCGCCTACGACCTCGCCGGCGCCCGCAGCCTGCTGTTCTCGACCGCGCGCGCGTTGCCGGATGCGCCGGAAGGGCCCTGGCGCGAGGAGCTGATCGGCCTGGACCCGGCCTGGGGCGAGCGCGCCACGTGGGTGGCGATCCAGCGCGCGGCGGCCCCCCTCACCCCGCTCTACCTGCTCGCCGCGGTCGACCGCCAGCTGGACGTCTCGGGCCAGATCGTGCCGGTGCCGCCGGAGCAGGCGATCTACGTGAACATCCTCCTTCGCACCTTCTGGATCGGCTTCGTGGTCACGGCGTTCTGCCTGCTGCTCGGCTATCCGCTGGCCTACAAGCTGGCCAGCCTGCCGACCGGCATCGGCAACCTTCTGATGATCCTGGTGCTGCTGCCGTTCTGGACCTCGCTGCTCGTGCGCACCGGTGCCTGGGTGGTCCTGCTGCAAAGGGAGGGTCCGGTCAACGGGCTGCTGCAAGCCCTCCACCTCACCGATCAGCCGCTGCAGCTGGTCTACAACCGCTTCGGCGTCTATGTCGCCATGACCCACATCCTGCTGCCGTTCATGGTGCTGCCGCTGTACAGCGTGATGCGCGGCATACCGCGCGAGTACATGCGCGCCGCCGCCTCGCTCGGCGCCCGTCCCTTGCGCGCGTTCGTGCGCGTGTATCTGCCGCAGACGATGCCCGGCATCGGCGCTGGCTGCCTGCTCGTGTTCATCCTGGCGATCGGCTACTACATCACGCCCACCCTGGTCGGCGGCGCCAACGACCAGATGGTGAGCTACTTCGTCGCCTTCTTCACCAATCAGACCATCAACTGGGGCATGGCCGCGGCACTCGGCGCCGTGCTGCTGATCGCGACCCTGGCGCTGTTCGCCCTGTACGCGCGTCTCGTGGGCCTCGACCGGCTGAAGCTCAGCTGACGATGCGTACCCTCGCGCCGTCTGCGACCGAACGGGTCTGGCACTATGGCCTGTGGGCGATCTGCATCCTGGTGCTCGGCTTCCTGATCCTGCCGATCGTGGTCATCGTGCCGCTGTCCTTCAGCGCCGGCGGCTTCCTCACCTTCCCGCTGCCGGGCCTGTCGTTGCGCTGGTACCAGGAGTTCTTCACGTCCGCGCCCTGGCAGCTCTCGCTGCGCAACAGCCTGATCGTGGCGAGCGCCACCACGGTCGCCGCCACCCTGCTCGGCACGCTTGCCGCCCTCGGCCTGACCCGCGCCCGCCTGCCCGGTCAGACGCTGCTCATGGGGCTCATCGTCTCGCCCATGGTGGTGCCGCTCGTGATCGTCGCCGTCGGGGTCTATTTCGCCTACGCGCCGTTCGGGCTGAGCGGCAGCCTGGTCGGCCTGACGCTGGCGCATACCGCGCTCGCCGCCCCGTTCGTCGTGATCACGGTGAGCGCCACGCTGCAGGGGTTCGATGCCAACCAGGCCCGCGCCGGCGCCAGCCTCGGGGCCTCGCCCACCGTGGTGTTCCGGCGCATCGTGCTGCCGCTGATCCTGCCCGGGGTGATCTCGGGGGCGCTGTTCGCCTTCGTCACCTCGTTCGACGAGGTGGTGGTGGCGCTGTTCCTCACGGGTCCGGCCGAGCGCACGCTGCCGCGCCAGATGTTCACGGGCATGCGCGAGAACGTCAGCCCGGTGATCACCGCCGCCGCGAGCCTCCTGATCCTCCTCTCGGTGCTCCTGTTGACGGCGCTCGAGCTGCTTCGTCGTCGCAGCGAGCGCCTGCGCGGAATCCGGGCCTGAGGGCCTATGCCTCGCCGCCGGAGCGCCCGGTCGGAACCTTGAGCGCCTCGGCAAGGTTGACCTGACCGCTGCCGCGGCGCAGCGGCTGCGGTTGCGTCGGCGCCGGCTTCCAGCCGGACAGCATCAGGATCTCGAAGGTCGCGGGAATGCGGCCGCGCGCATCGGCGAACAGCTCGGAATAGATCTCGGCGGCGCGCAGCAGGGTTGCCCGGCGCAGCTGCCGGCGCGGGCGCTGGCGCAGCGCATTGGCCTCGCCCATGCCGCGCAGCTCCTGCATCAGCTTCAGCGGATGGTCGTAGGTCACGGTGATGGTCTCGACGTCGACGAGCGGCATCGCGAGGCCGGCGCGCTGCAGCAGCGAGCCCGCATCGCGCAGGTCGACGAACGGCGAGACGCGAAGTCCGGCGCCGCCGTCCAGCTCGAGCTCGGCGCGCATCACCGCCTCGCGCAGCTCCTGCAGCGTAGCACCGCCCGGCATCGCCGCGAGGAACAGCCCGTCGGGCTTGAGCGCATAGCGCACCTGCGCGAGCGTGCCCGGCAGATCGTTGATCCAGTGCAGGCTGAAGCAGGACAGCACGAGGTCGAAGGTGTCGGCGCCGAACGGCAGCGCCTCCTCGTCGGCGACCAGGCGCAAGCCGTCGGCGCGGCGCGCCATCGCGCAGCGACAGGTCGGTCTGGATCAGCCGGCCAACCCCCGTGCGCCCGCGCAGGACCTCTGCCAGCTGCCCGGTGTGGCAGCCCAGCTCCAGTGCCAGCGGAAAAGCGCGGCGAACGTCGCCAAGGCGCTCGAGCAGCCGTTCGGCAACCTCGCGGATCAGGAAGTCGTAGCCATCCAGATGCGGCGCCGTCCGCTCGCGCTGCCGCCGCAGGGCGCCGCGGTCGAACACCGCGGCCCGATCACCGCTCTGTACGGTCCCGGCCATGCCTTGTATATGCCCCCTGCACACCTGCCCACCAACCGCCTGTTGCTGCTTTCGAGCGAACCCGCATGCCCTCCGCCATCGTCTCGATCTCGGCGCTGCTGCTCGGCGCCGCGATGCTGCTGTGGGGCAACGGTCTGCAGGGCATCCTCTTGCCGGTCCGGGCGACGATCGAGAGCTTCTCGACCAGCACGATCGGCCTGATCGCATCCGGCTACTCGCTCGGCTTCGTCGTGAGCTGCCGCTATGCGCCGCACATCGTCAGACGGGTCGGTCACATCCGCAGCTTTGCCGTGTTCGCGGCGATCGCGGCCTGCCTCGTGCTGCTGTTCGTGCTCGTGGTCCACCCGCTGGTCTGGGTCATGCTCCGCCTGGCGAGCGGGTTCTGCTTCGCCGGCCTGTACATGGTGATCGAGAGCTGGCTCAACGAGAGCGCCGAGAACAGCAATCGCGGTCAGATCTTCTCGACCTACATGGTCCTCAACCTTACCGCCATCACGCTGGGCCAGCTCGTGCTGCCCCTGGGCGACCCCGCGACCTTCACCCTGTTCGCAGTCACCGCGATCGCCGTGGCCCTGGCGCTGGTGCCGATCGGGCTCACGACGTCGACCGCGCCACAGCCGATCCGGCAGGTGCAGCTGCGGCTTGGCCGGCTCTACCGGATGTCGCCGGTCGGCCTGGCCGGCTGCTTCTTCGTCGGTCTGAGTAACGGCGCGTTCGGCGGCCTGGGCGCGGTCTTCGCCGAAGCGATCGGCATGTCCACGACGGGCATCGCGCTGTTCATGAGCGCCGCCCTGATCGGCGGGGCGCTGGTCCAACTGCCCCTCGGCAGGCTGTCCGACCGGATCGACCGCCGTCAGGTGATCGCCATGGCCTGCGGCGTCGCGACGATCTTCGGGCTGATGCTGGCGGCGCTCGGCGACGGGCACGACGGCACCCCGGCGCTTGGCCTGGACCAGTTCACGACGAGCTTGCACCCGGCCGTCCTGATCGCGGTGGTCGCCCTCTATGGCGGTTTCGCCTACCCGCTCTACGGGCTCTGCGTCGCCCACACCAATGATTTCGTCAGCCGGGAGGAGTTCATCGAGGCGAGCAGCGGCCTCCTCCTGACCTGGGGCATCGGCGCCTCGATCGGCCCGCTGGTGGCCGCGCTGGCGATGGAGCTGATCGGGCTCGGCGGCCTGTTCCTCTATACCGCGCTCGTCCACAGCTCCTTCGCGCTGGTGACCTTGTATCGGATGACGCGACGCGAGGCCGTGCCGGCGCCGGAGCGTGCGGATTTCGTCCACCACGCGACCACCACGCCGGAGGCCGCAGCACTCGATCCGCGCGCGCCCGATCTGCCGGAGGAGCCTGCGGAGCAGAGGGCTCAGGTCAGCTCGGAGGCCAGCAGCGCGCCGCGCGAGGCCATGAAGTAGAGCCCCATGTGGTGGGTCTCGGTCTGCGGATGCGCGGCACTCGCCGGCAGGCCGATCTCCTGCACCCTCTCGATCGGCAGATCGTAGGTCGCGGTCGCCGGCTCAAAGACCACGATGTCCTGAAGGGTCGGCATGAGATCGTGGTTGCGGGCCGAGAGCAGCGTCAGCACGAAGTCCATGACGCAGATGTCGGTGCAGATGCCGACCGTGATCACGGCATCGAGGCGATGGTTGTTGACCCAGTCGACCACCTTGTTGTGGCTCTGGCCGTGCGCGCCGCCCATGTAGCTGGGCTCGATGCCGCCGACGAAGCCGTTGATGCAGTCCTTGCGCATCAAGGTCGCGCAGGTGCAGTCCTCGAGCCACGCGATCTCGGGCATCAGCTCCTCCTCGCCCGAGCCCTGCTCACAGTGCAGGGGATACGGAAATTCGCGCGCGCCCGGCTCGTGGGTGTCGAGAAAGACCAGGATCGGCCGCTTGTCGTCGGCAAAGCGCCTGGCGATGCGATCGGTCTCCTGGACCATGGCGTGGATCTGCGGGTCGTGCTCGGAGGGCGCCATGCTGCCGGCGCCGACCGTGCAGAAGCCATGGATCACATCGACGACGATCAGCCCGACATTGCGCTCGAACGCGCGGTAGGGCTGAAGCTGGATCGGCAGCTGGGTCTGGAGATCCTCGACCAGCGTCGCGTCGGCCGCCATTCGCTCCTCCGCCAAAGGGATTGCATCGGGTTCCTATAATGTCATGCCAATGCCTGCCCGGGGCAAGAGACGCAGGTGCCGGCGCCCGCGCCTGCAAGCGAAGCATCCCAGCAGCCCGCGTTCCCGGGTTGCTCGCACCCTCGGCACCGCGGATTCGCCTGGATTCCTGCGGCTCTTGGGTTCATTTGGTATGTTCGTGGGGCGCTACGGCGAGAGCAGAAGGCGGGAGAGTCTAGGAGACGGCCGGCGGCTCGACGCCTGCGGCGCGCAGATGCATGGCCAGCTGCTGCTTCAGGCGCTCGAGCCCGGCCTGGTCCCTGGCCTCGGCGCGCGCCACCAGCACCGCCTGCGTGTTCGACGCGCGCAGCAGCCACCAGCCGTCGTCCGTGCTGACGCGCACCCCGTCGATCGCGTTGACCCGGGCGCCCTCGGCCGCAAGACCGGCCTTGACCCGATCGATCACGGCGAACTTCTGCTCGTCCGGGCAGTCGAAGCGAAGCTCCGGCGTATTGACCATCGGCGCCATGCGGTCGCGGCGCTCGGCCAGGCTCAGATCGCTCTGGCCCAGGATGCCGAGCAGCCGGATCGCGACGTAGAGCGCATCGTCGTAGCCGTAGAAGCCATCGGCATAGAAGATGTGGCCGGACATCTCGCCGGCGAGCGGCGCGCCCATCTCGGCCATCGCGGTCTTCATGAGCGAGTGGCCGGTCTTGCCCATGACGGCCTGCCCGCCCAGGCGCTCGATCTCGTCGAACAGGGCCTGGCTCGTCTTGACATCGGCGAGGATCGGGGCGCCCGGATGCCGGGCCAGCACGTCGGCTGCCAGGATCTGCATCAGCTGGTCGCCGAACATGATCCGGCCCTGGCCGTCGACCAGGCCGATCCGATCGCCGTCGCCATCGAAGGCGATGCCGAGATCGGCGCCGTCGCGGCGCACCGCCGCGATCAGATCGGCCAAATTCTCCGGGATCGTGGGATCCGGATGATGGTTGGGAAAGCGGCCGTCGATGTCGGCGAACAGCAGCTCGTGCCGGCCCGGCAGGCGGGCGGTCACGGCCTGGAGCGCCTCGCCGGTGGCGCCGTTGCCGGCATCCCACACCACGTCGAGCGGCCGGCCCGGGCGAAAATCGCGCACCAGCCGGTCGACATAGGCATCCAGCAAGGGCGTCTCGCTGCGCGCACCCTTCGCGTCGGTGAAGGCGCCTTCCGCCGCGAGCTGGCCCAGCTCCTGGATCTGCGCGCCGTACAGCGGCTTCCTGCCGAGCATCATCTTGAAGCCGTTGTGGCTCGGCGGATTGTGCGAGCCAGTGACCTGCAGGCCGCCGTCGGCCGCGAGATGGTATACCGCGAAATACATCATCGGGGTCGGGCCGCGACCGATCCAAAGGACCTCGACGCCGCTGCGCTCCAAACCGTCCGCCAAGGCCTTCGCGAGCTCGGGCGAGCTCAGGCGGCCATCGAATCCGAGGCAGACCCGACGACCGCCCCCGGCCCGCAGCATGGTCGCATAGGCTCGGCCCAGCGCATGCGCATCCGCCGCCGACAGCGTCTCGCCGACGATCCCGCGGATGTCGTACTCGCGCAGGATCGTCGGATCGAAGACGTGGCCGGCGGCGTGGCTCATGCGGGCTCTTTCTCCATCGCCCAGACGGTATTGGCGACCGGCCGGCCGATGCTGCTGTAGCTGAACCCGGCCGCGATCATGTCGCGTGGCTCGTAGACGTTGCGCAGATCGATCATGATCGGCCGGCGCAAAAGCCTCTTGGCCTGCTCCAGGTCGAGCGCGCGGAACACGTTCCACTCGGTCAGGATCACGACCGCATCGGCGTTCTCCATCGCGCCATAGGCGTCCTGGCACCAGATCACGCCGGGAAGCTCCGCATCGGCAGCCGTCATGCCCTCAGGATCGTGGGCCTGGATCACCGCACCCTCGGCCTGCAGGGCCGGGACGATCACGAGCGCCGCGCTGTCGCGGATGTCGTCGGTGTTGGGCTTGAAGGTCACGCCCAGGATCGCCAGGGTCTGGCCGCGCACCGAGCCGCCGCAGGCCTGGACGATGCGGCGCACCATGCTGCGCTTGCGGCCCTCGTTGACCGCGACCACGCTCTCGACGATGCGCTGCGGCACATTCGCCTCCTCGGCGATGCGCAGCAGTGCTGCGGTGTCCTTGGGGAAGCAGGAGCCGCCGTAGCCCGGTCCCGGGTGCAGGAACTTGTTGCCGATCCGCCGGTCGAGGCCCAACCCATGCGCCACCGCCTGGACGTCGGCGCCGACCTTCTCGCACAGGTCCGCCATCTCGTTGATGAAGGTGATCTTGGTCGCGAGAAAGCTGTTGGTGGCGTACTTGATCAGCTCGGCGGTCTCGATCGTGGTGAACATGATCGGCGTCTGCGAGAGGTTCAACGGCCGATACAGGCGATCGAGCACGCGGCGCGCGTGCGCGCTCTCGGCACCGACGACGACGCGATCGGGCCGCAGGAAATCCTCGATCGCCGAGCCCTCGCGCAGGAACTCGGGGTTCGATGCGACCTCGATCGAAAGATCGGGGCGCAGCTTGGCGAACAGCTGCTGCAGGCGGCGACCGGTGCCGACCGGCACGGTGGACTTGGTGACCACCACCGCATCGCCGGTCAGGCTGTGCGCGATCTCCTCGGCAGCGGCGAACAGATAGGTCAGGTCGGCATGGCCGTCGCCGCGCCGGGACGGCGTGCCGACCGCGATGAACACCGCGTCGACGTTCTGCACCGCCTGCTTCATGTCGGTCGTGAAGTTCAGCCGGCCGGCGGCGGCGTGGCGGGCGACCATGTCGTCGAGCCCGGGCTCAAAGATCGGGATCGAGCCCTTGAGCAGGCAGTCGATCTTGCTCTGGTTGTTGTCGACCGCGACCACCTCCACGCCGAACTCGGCGAAGCAGGCGGCCGACACCAGACCGACATAGCCGGTGCCAATCATTGCAATGCGCATGCTGCTTTTCTCCGTCCGGATCGCGGCGTGGGGTCGCCGGTCCGACTACCGATAACGCTCTAGGATGGTACGCATGTCGGCGCGCAGGTCAGCGCGCGCAGACGCGCAGGCGACGATCGCTTCGAGGTAGCCCGCTCTCGACCCGCAGTCGAAGCGTCGCCCCGCAAAGCGCAGGCCGTGGAAAGGGTGCCGGTTGATCATCCGGGCCATGGCATCGGTCAGCTGGATCTCGCCGCCAGCACCCTTCTCGTGGCGATCGAGATGCTCGAACACTTCCGGCAGCAGGATATAGCGGCCGATGACCGCGAGCCGCGAGGGCGCTTTGGCCGGGTCGGGCTTCTCGACCAGGCCCCTGACGCCGACCAGCCGGCCGTCGTCACCTGCCGGGTCGAGCACGCCGTAGCGGTTGGTGTGCTCGCGGGGCACCTCCTCGACCGCAACGATGTTGCCGCGGGTCTCGGCGTGCGCCTCGACCATCTGCTTCAGGCAGGGCACGTCGCTCACGATCAGGTCGTCGACCAGAATCACCGCAAACGGCTCGTTGCCGACCAGATGGCGCGCGCACCACACGGCGTGGCCGAGCCCGAGCGGCTCCTGCTGGCGCGTGTAGCTGAGCTCACCGGGCGTCGGCAGCCATGCCGTGACGCTGTCGAGCTCGGCCATCTTCTCCTTCCTGAGCAGGGTGTCGTCGAGCTCGTAGGCGCGGTCGAAATGGTCCTCGATGACGCTCTTGCCGCGGCCTGTGACGAAGATGAAATGCTCGACGCCGGCAGCCCGCGCCTCCTCGAACGCATACTGGATGATCGGCTTGTCGACCACCGGCAACATTTCCTTTGGAATCGCCTTGGTGGCCGGCAGCATACGGGTGCCCAGCCCGGCGACCGGGAAAACGGCTTTTCGAATCACAGGGTCTCCCCCCGAGCTCTCAGACTATGGATGCGCAACAACGGCCTACCGCCGGACTGCCTCGTGCGAGCCCGTCACGGCCTTCATAACGCGAAGATGGTAAACAATTCAACACGACGGCCCGTTCCGATCGAAGCCGCTCGGCGCTCAAGGCCTGCCCCGCAACAGCAGATCCTTGGCCTGGTTCAGCTGGGCCGCCAGATAGCCGGAACCGCCGTGGTCGGGATGGAGCTTGGTCATCAGGCGACGATGCGCAGCCTTGATCTCGGCCTCGCCGGCACCTGGCGCCAGACCGAGGATCGACCACGCGGTGGCTTCGTCCATCGCGCCTGCGGCCGATGCCGCGCTCTGATCCTGTCCTTGCGCACCGCCCGCGGCACGGTCTCGCCAGTCGGGCTGACGGCGGTCGAGATAGGTCTCGATCAGGGCCACCGAGCGCGGGTCGTCGCGCTGGCAGTCGGCGATGAGATCGAGCAGCTCGGCAAGGCCCAGCGATCCCAGGGAGCGGCCGGCGAAGCGGCCTTGCAGGACCTCGCCATCGAGATCGCCGGTGGCGTGATCGAGCTGCATCTGCAGGGTGTCGGTGGCGACCTCGGAGCTGTGGGGCCGGCTCCCGCTACCGCCGCCGCCGTAGCTGCCGTAGTCGCCGGCCGGCGCCCGTCGCAGCGCGCGGATCGCCATGATCGTCGCGCCGATCGTGATCAGTGCCAGGCCGAATCGGCCGGCGAACAGCAGCCCGGTGCTGGCGAGCGCGCTGAAGGCCGCGGCAAAGGCCCGCACGCCTTGGGCCAGTTGGGCGGGATTGGTGTTGACGAAGTGGCGCGCCAGCAACGCGAGCCCGATCAGCACGATGATGCCGATCAGCAGATAGAATACCATGGCGCCTATCGGACCTGGCTGGCCAGGAGCCTTACCTGTGCACCGGAGCGCCGGGAAAGGTCGGCCAGCGCCC
The DNA here is from genome assembly GCA_963753315.1 of uncultured Alphaproteobacteria bacterium. Lineage (GTDB taxonomy): Bacteria > Pseudomonadota > Alphaproteobacteria > Geminicoccales > Geminicoccaceae > DASUGG01. The sequence goes on along the minus strand of CAVWCI010000003.1, from coordinate 276,810 downwards.
GCCGGCCGCCGGCGGCATAGGCCGCGACCGCGCCCAACAGCTCGCGCAGCTGCTGCGGACTGTCGGAATCGAACCGGCAATGCGCCCCGCCGGTCAGCCTGGCGATCTGGCGAAAGGCGCGCTCGGCCTCCGGATTGTGGCCCTCCTGAAACAGGAACATCGGCACGCCCAGCATCCCGAGCTGTCCTGCGGTCTGGCCGACCTGATCGAGATGCTCCTCGAAGCAGTCGCCGACGAACACCAGCGCCGCCACGCGCCTCTTCTCGGTCTCCTTGATGGCGTGCTGCAGCACGCGGGCGATCTTGGTCTGGCCGGCGAGGCAGAAGACGCCGGTCATCAGCCGCACCAGATCGCTCGGATTGTTGACCCAGCGGCTCGCCCGGCACTCGGCGAAGCCGCGGTAGTAGACCAGCTGCACGTCGAGCCCGCCCAATGCCGCCGTCTCCAGGAACATCTGGCCCTGCACCTGGCAGGCGCGATCCCACGTCGGCTCGCGCGAAGCGGTCGCGTCCATGGCGAAGATCAGCCGCGCGCGCCCGGCACCGGGCTGCGGCGGCGGGATCCTGGCGACCTGTTTGAGAAAGCCCTCGACCGGGTCGCCCGCGTCACGTCGCGATGGCAGGTCTTTCTCGCTCATACTCTTAATGTTTGTTCGCCGGAGGTCAGATCCAAACCGCCATTCTATCACGAAGCCCTTGCATGACCGAGCGCCGATCGCCCTATGGCGAGCGCGCTGCGATCGGGGCGGGCGCGATGGCTCAATAGGTCGCGCGCCCTCCCGACAGGTCGAACACGGCCCCGGTCGTGAACGAGTTCTCCTCCGATACCAGCCAGGCGACCATCGCCGCGATCTCCTCGACCTCGACGAAGCGGCCGCGCGGGATCTTCGTCAGCATGTAGTCGATGAACTCCTGGGTGATCTGGTCGAAGATCCGGGTCCGGGCGGCGGCCGGCGTGATGCAGTTCACGGCGATGTCGTGGGTCGCCAGCTCCTTGCCCAGCGCCTTGGTCAGCGCGATCACGCCCGCCTTGGCCGCGGCATAGGCGCTGGCGCTCGGATTGCCCTCCTTGCCGGCGATCGAGGCGACGTTGCAGATCCGGCCGTAGTTGCGCTCGATCATCTGCGGCACCACCGCCCGGCAGCAGTAGAAGACCGCGTTGAGGTCGATCTCGATCACCTCGCGCCAGGCGTCCGGCGGGTACTCCCAGAGCGGATGGTTAGGCCCGGCGATGCCGGCGTTGTTGACCAGGATGTCGATGCCGCCCAGCGCCTGCGCGGTCTCGCGCGCCGCGGCCTCGACCGCCGCGAGATCGGTGACGTCGAGCGCCACGGCCAGCACGTCGCCCTGGCTCGCCAGCGCGTCGCGGGTCGCCTCGACCAGGGGCCGGTCGCGATCCCACAGCGCCACCGCAGCGCCCGATGCCAGCAGGCGCTCGGCGATCGCGCGGCCGATGCCCTGGCCGCCGCCGGTGACCACCGCACGCCTGCCGTCCAGATGAATTCGATTCACGATCCCGCCTCTCCCCCTTGGGCCCTCGGTTGCCGCCATCTTAGGCAAGCCCGCAGGCCAAGGCGAGCCTGCCGAGTTGCCGATGGAACGATCGCCTGACGCCGGCCGAGCACTCCCGAGGCGGCCGCTAGGCAATCGGCGTGATCGCGCCTATATCGAAGGTCCGGCCCGGCGCAGGCGAATGCAGCCAGGGCGAGGCCGGGGCCAAACTGACTGCGAGGCCCATGTCGATCCTCACCATTCTTCTTCTGCTTGCGATGTGCGCCACCCTGGCCGTGCTGGTGGTCGGGCTCGTCGGCTTCTTCCTGGGCGGCGAGTTCAACGCGAAGTACGGCAACAAGCTGATGCGGGCGCGGGTCGCGCTGCAGGCCGTTGCCGTCGTGCTGCTTCTGGTGGTGCTGGTCAGCTCGGGCTGATCGGACATGGTGCGGCTGACCAAGATCTACACCCGTGGCGGCGATGGCGGAAAGACCTCGCTCGGCGACGGGGCGAGGGTCGCCAAGCACGACCTGCGCGTCGTCGCCTACGGCACCGTGGACGAGGCCAATGCCGCGATCGGGATCGCCCGCCTGCACACGGACGCTGCCGCCGATGCGATCCTGGCCCGCATTCAGAACGATCTGTTCGACCTCGGCGCGGATCTGTGCCGGCCCGGCGACGATCCCGATGCGGGCGGCCTGCGGATGCTACCCTCCCAGGTCCTGCGCCTGGAGCAGGAGATCGACGCGCTCAACGCGAGCCTGAAGCCGCTCGATTCGTTCGTCCTGCCGGGCGGCACGGCGGCATCGGCCCATCTCCATCTCGCGCGCACGATCGTGCGCCGGGCGGAGCGCCTGACCACGCAGCTCGCCGGCGAGCAACCGGTCAACCAGAGCGCGATCCATTATCTCAACCGGCTGTCGGATCACCTGTTCGTGCTGGCCCGCTACCTGAACGACGGCGGTGCCGCCGATGTGCTCTGGGTGCCGGGCGCCAACCGCAAGACCTGAGCTGGCAGTCGCCGGCAGTTGACGGGCTGCACCGCCGGTGCGACGCTCGGTCGCACACATCTGTGGGAGGGTGCCATGAAGGCGGTTGTCGGCGCGCTGGCGCTTGCGGCGGCGGTAATGATTCCGGCCGCGCAGGCCGAAACACCAGCCTCGACGCTGGTGATGGCAATGAACATCGACGACATCATCTCGCTCGATCCGGCCGAGACTTTCGAACTTACCGGCGGCGAGGTGAACGCCAACGTCTACGACCGGATCACGGTCTACGAGCCAGGCGAGGTGGAGCTGTCCGGCGGCGTCGCCGAAAGCTGGGACATCGCCGACGACGGCCACACCATCATCCTGCACATACGGCCTGGCCAGACCTTCCATTCCGGCAATCCGGTCACCGCCGCCGACGTGGTGTTCTCGCTGGGCCGCGTCATCAAGCTGAACAAGACGCCGGCGTTCATCTTCACCCAGTTCGGCTGGACGCCCGAGAACATCGACGAGATGGTCACCGCGACCGACGACATGACGGTCCAGTTGAAGATCCCCGAAGACCTGGCGCCGACCCTGGTGCTGAACTGTCTCGCCGCCGGCGTCGGGTCGGTAGTCGACCAGAAGGTCGCGATGGAGCACGAGGTCGACGGCGACCTCGGCTACGAGTGGCTGAAGACCAATTCCGCCGGCTCGGGGCCGTTCTCGCTGCGGAGCTGGAAGGCGAACGAGAGCGTGATCCTCGACGCGCAGGACTCGCGCTACGGCACGCCCGCGATGGAGCGCGTGCTCATCCGCCACGTGTCCGAGCCCGGCACGCAGAGCCTGCTGATCGAGAAGGGCGATGCCGATATCGCGCGCAATCTCAGCGCCGATCAGCTCGCCGGCCTCGAGGGCAACGAGGACATCGTCATCCAGACCGATCCCAAGGCGACCTTGATCTACCTCCAGGTCAACATGCGCGATCCGGTCCTGTCCGAGCCGAAGGTGCGCGAGGCGCTGCGCTATCTGGTCGACTACCAGGGCATGGCCAATTCGTTCCTGCGCGGCCAGTACAAGGTCCATCAGTCGTTCTGGCCATCGGGCTTCTTCGCCTCGCTGGAGGAGACGCCGTTCGCCCTCGACGTCGAGAAGGCGAAGTCGCTGCTCGCCGAGGCCGGCTACGGCGACGGCATCAGCGTCGAGATGGATGCGTTCAACATCCCGCCCTATGCCGACATCGCCCAGTCGATCCAGGCGAGCATGAAGGAGGCCGGGATCGACGTCTCGATCCAGCAGGCCGACACCAGCGCGATCTACCCCAAGCACCGGGCGCGCAACTTCCAGATGATCCTGACCCACTGGAGCCCGGACTACCTGGATCCGCACTCCAATGCGGATGCCTTCGCCTCCAATCCCGACAACCGAGACGAGGCGCAGCTGACCGGCGTGATCGCCTGGCGCGGCGCCTGGGACACCCCCGAGAATACGGCGCTCACCGCGGCCGCCCGCGAGGAGGTCGATGCGGCCAAGCGCGAGGAGCTGTACCTGACCCTGCAGCAGAACCTGCAGCAGGACTCGCCGTTCGTGTTCCTGTTCCAGCAGGTGGCGCAGGCGGTTCTGCGATCGAACGTGTCGGGCTTCATCTCGGGCCCGAGCTTCGATCAGGTGTTCTACCGCGACGTCACCAAGAACTGAGAAGCTGCGCCCAGGGCGCTGCCGGACCGCCATCGCGGCGATCCCGCAGCGCCCGCTACGGGTCCGCCCGAGGAAGCGCGAGCGCGTTTCGCCTTGCGCGCTTGTCATCGAATTGACAAAGAACGAACGCAGCCGTAGTTCTTGTGCAACGCAAAAAGTCGCCGCCCAGCGCCCGGGAAGGCCTTTTCGCGAGCCAGTCGTGTGGGGATTGAAGGGAGCCTGCGAGTGATGAAGGTCCTCGTCGCGGTCAAGCGCGTCGTCGACTACAACGTGAAGATTCGTGTCAAGGCCGACGGCAGCGGCGTCGACACGGCGAACGTGAAGATGTCGATGAACCCGTTCGACGAGATCGCCAACGAAGAGGCGATTCGCCTGAGGGAAGCCGGCAAGGCGAGCGAGGTGGTCGCGGTCTCGCTGGGCGAGGCCAAGTGCCAGGAGACGCTGCGCACGGCGCTCGCGATGGGCGCGGATCGGGCCATCCACGTCGAGACCGACGTCGAGCTGCAGCCGCTTGCGGTCGCCAAGCTGCTGCGCGCGGTGGTGGAGCGCGAGCAGCCGGGCCTCGTGATCCTCGGCAAGCAGGCGATCGACGACGACAGCAATCAGACCGGACAGATGCTGGCGGCCCTGCTTGGGCTGGCCGCAGGGCACCTTCGCCTCCAAGCTGGAGTTCACAGGCGAGCAGCTCGAGGTCACCCGCGAGGTCGATGCCGGGCTCGAGCGGATCGTGCTCAAGCTGCCCGCGGTCGTCACGAGCGACCTGCGGCTGAACGAGCCGCGCTACGCCTCGCTGCCCAACATCATGAAGGCCAAGCGCAAGCCGATCGATCAGCTCACGCCCGCCGATCTCGGGGTCGACGTGGCGCCGCGCCTCAAGACGCTGCGCGTCGAGGAGCCGGCCAAGCGGCATGCGGGCGTCAAGGTGGGCAGCATCGAGGAGCTGATCGAGAAGCTGCGTGGCGAAGCGAAGGTGATCTGATGCGCGTACTGGTAGTGGCGGAGCACGACAACGCGCAACTGGCGTCCGCGACGTTGCACGCGGTGAGCGCCGCCGCGGCGCTGGGGGGCGAGGTCGACCTCCTGGTCGCCGGCGAGAGCTGCGACGAGGCGGCCACGGCCGCGACCAAGGTGCAAGGCGTGAGCCGGGTGATCGAGGTCGAGGATTCCGCCTACGCCGAGCCGGTCGCCGAGGACCTGGTGGCGCTGCTGCAGGCGCTGGCGCCGGACTACGGCGCGATCCTCGCTGCGTCCACGACCTTCGGCAAGAACGTGATGCCGCGGCTCGCAGCCCTGCTCGACGTCGCCCAGCTGTCCGACATCGTCGCCGTGGTCGGCCCCGATACGTTCAAGCGCTACATCTACGCCGGCAATGCGCTCGCGACCGTGCAGACCAGCGATGCCACCAAGGTGATCACGGTGCGCGTCACGGCGTTCGACGCGGCCCCAGCCGATGGCGGCAATGCGGCGCTCGAGCGGCGCGACCCGGTCGAGCCCACCGGGCTCGCTCGTTTTGTCGGGCGCGAGGTGAGCGGGGGCGAGCGTCCCGAGCTCACCTCTGCCCGCATCGTCGTCTCGGGCGGCCGCGGCATGGGCAGCGGCGAGAATTTCCGGATCATCGAGGCGCTCGCCGACGTGCTGGGGGCTGCGGTCGGCGCCTCGCGCGCCGCGGTCGACGCCGGCTACGTGCCCAACGAGTATCAGGTCGGCCAGACCGGCAAGATCGTAGCTCCCGACCTCTACGTCGCGGTCGGGATCTCGGGCGCGATCCAGCACCTCGCCGGCATGAAGGACAGCAAGGTGATCGTCGCCATCAACAAGGACGAGGAGGCGCCGATCTTCCAGATCGCCGACTATGGCCTGGTGGCCGACCTGTTCACGGCCGTGCCGGCGCTGACCGACGCGTTGAAGAAAGCCAGCTGAGGCGATGATGCAAGCCATGCCCGCGGGATCGCACGACCCGCTGCCGGTGCCGGAGATCCGCCGGATCGGCGTGATCGGGGCGGGACAGATGGGCGGCGGCATCGCCGAAGTCACAGCACTCGCCGGCTACGAGGTGCGGCTCCTCGACATCGAGCAGGGCAAGGTCGACGACGCGCTCGCGCGCATTCGCGACCGTCTCGATCGCCGCGTCGGCAAGGGCACGCTCAGCGAGGCGGACCAGCGGGCGGCGCTCGAGCGGATCGCCGCGGGCACGGATTACGGCCTGTTCGCCGACTGCCAGCTGGTGATCGAGGCGGCGACCGAGAGCGAGCCGGTCAAGCGCGCGATCCTGGCGGAGCTGATCCAGCATGTCCCGGCGGATGCGCTGATCGCCACCAACACGTCTTCGATCTCGATCACGCGCCTGGCTGCCGGCACCGACCGGCCCCAGCGCTTCATCGGCATGCACTTCATGAACCCGGTGCCGGCGATGAAGCTGGTCGAGCTGATCCGCGGCATCGCGACCGAGGAGGAGACGTTTCGGGCGATCCGGGAGGTCACGGAGAAGCTCGGCAAGACCGCGGTGACGGCCGAGGATTTTCCGGCCTTCATCGTCAACCGCATCCTTCTGCCGATGATCAACGAGGCGGTCTATACGCTGTACGAGGGGGTGGGCAACGTCGAGTCGATCGATGTCGCCATGAAGCTCGGCGCCAATCATCCGATGGGGCCGCTCGAGCTTGCCGATTTCATCGGCCTCGACACCTGCCTTGCGGTGATGCAGGTGCTTTACGAGGGCCTCGCCGACAGCAAGTACCGGCCCTGCCCGCTGCTCGTGAAGTACGTCGAGGCCGGCTGGCTCGGCCGCAAGACCAAGCGCGGCTTCTACGACTACCGCGGCGAGACGCCGGTCCCGACGCGCTGAGCCGGGCCGGCCGCGGCCGGCAGCGTTCCCTCATCCCAGCCGAGCAGCTGCCGCACGCGTGCCGGCGCGCCTGGATCGCGCGCGAAAAACGTCGAATCCAGCCGGCGGAACAACAGGTCGTCAAGGCCGAGCACGGACTCCTCCTCGGCCAGCGCGCGAAGCCGCGCGCTCACCTGCTCGATCGGACCATCGAGCGGCGACGTGCTGTCGAGGATGCTCTCGCCGCAGACGGCCGCTGCTGGCGGCGGCCGCGTGGCGTCCGGCCGCACCGCTGACACCGCTCGGCCGAACGCCCTCGCCAAGGTCTTCTGCGCGACCAGCCGTGCCGTCGTGAACTTGACGCCGCTGACGCTGAAAAGACCCTTCGGCCCGCGGGCGGCGCCATGATCGTGGATCACCTCCCGGCTGGAGAGGAGGGTCGTGTTGGCGGCGCGGGCCGGCAGCAGGCCGGCGTAGACCTGAAGAACGTCGTCCGGCGTGGCCTCCAGGCCGGGCACCGCGGCGTTCAGGTCGGCCAGGAACGCGGCCACCTGCGCTTGGCTGGGTGCGGCCTCCAGGCTGCCCTCGGGCATCGCCGCATAGCTCGTGCCGGCCAGTACGAGGCCCTTCCAGGGCAGGCAGAAGTAGGTCGGCGCCGCCTCGCGCCTGGGCTCGACCGCAACCGCGGCCTCGGCGAGCGGCGGCCGGTCCAGCAGCAGGTTGAACGCCAGCGCCGGCCGGAACAGCGCCGGCAGGTCCGATCCCAGGCGCCGGGCGAGGTCGCGCGACCAGGGGCCGGCGGCATTGATCACCGTGCCCGCGCGCAGGCGAAGCTCCCGCCCGCCGACCCGGTCATGGGCCAGGATGCCGCGCACCGCGCCGCCCTCGACCAGCAGCCCCGTGGCCTCGACATAGTTCAGCGCGCTGGCGCCGCAGGCGCAGGCCCAGCGCAGCATCTCGATCGCGACGCGCTCCGGGCTCAGCATCACGGCATCGTGCCAGAGCGCGCCACCCAGCAGCCCCTGCCGCTCGACCGCCGGGAACAGCGCGGCGGTCTCGGCGGCGCCGGTCAGCCGGCCGTCCGGCAGCTGGAGCGTGCGCGCCACGCCGGCATTGCGCCGCCACGACAGGATGTCGTTCAGCGCCAGCGCGACCCTGAACACGCCCGGCCGCTTCAGCCCCCGGCCGTACAGCGGCATCAGGCAGGGCAGCGGTCGCACCAGATCGGGAAAGTGACGCAGGAACCAGCGGCGCTCGCCGACCGATTGGTAGAACCGCGCCAGGTCGAGGCTCTGCAGGTAGCGCAGGCCGCCATGCAGGATGCGAAGGTTGGACCAGCTGGTGGCGCCGCCGTAGTCGGCCCGCTCGACCAGCAGGGCTCTCAGCCCGCGACGGGCGGCTTCGAGGGCGAGCGCGATGCCGTAGATGCCGCCGCCGACCACGATCAGATCGTGATCGGCGCCAGCTGCCTGATCTGGTGCCCGCTCGATCGTGCCAGGCCGGGGCTGCGCTGCCATGGCCGCCGCGGCTTCCTCACCGCAGCGCCGGACTACACGATCTTCTCAACCGTATAGTCCTTGATGCGCCTGCCCGACGCGAAGATCACGATCTCGCCGATCAGGCCCAGCGCAATGATCTGAATGCCCAGCACGATCATCAGCACGCCGAGGATCAACGCCGGCCGGTCGGCCAGCGGGACGGCGTAGAGCAGGCGTGCGATCGCCAGCCCCGCGGTGAACAGCAGGCCCGGGATCAGCACGATCATGCCGATCGAGCCGAAGAACCGCAGCGGCTTCTTGGTGAACCGCAGCAGGACGTACAGGGTGAGGATGTCGAACAGAATGCCGAGATAGACGAAGGGCGTCCGCCGCACCGCAACGCTCGCCGGCCCCGGCCGGACGTCGACCTCGTGGACCGCGAAGCCCTGCTGCTGGGCAAGCAACGGCACGAAGTGGTGCTGGAAGCCGTAGATTCCGATCTCGTCGAGCACGCCTCGGCGGCAGGCACGCACACGGCAGACCAGATCGCTCAGCCCATGCCCGAACAGGACCCGCAGCACGCGGTGGAACATGCCCGCCAGCATGCGGTGGCCGAGGGTGCTGCTGATCGCCGAGCGACGCCCGATCGCCATCTGGCAGTGGTCCAGGGCGCCGACGACGCGGGGAATGTCGCCCGGATCGACCTGCAGATGGGCAGGCAGCGTCAGGATGGTCTCGCCGCGGGCGTGCTTGAAGCCGCTGGCGAGCGCTGCCGCCTCACCGGTCTCGCCGCCCAGGACCAGGACGATCAGGAGCGGATCGGCCTTCTTCAGCTCCTTCAGCGTGGCCAGGGTATCGGGATAGCGACCGTCGAGGACGTAGATGAGCTCGTACGAGCTGCCCATGCTCTCGATGGCCGCCTGGTAGGCGCGATGCGTCGCGGCGAGATCCGGCTCCTCGCGGTTGACCGGTATCACGACCGACAGGGCGATTGCGGTTTCCGGCTCGGCCGCCGGCGTGGCCGCATCGCGCGACGGCATCGCGAGGTCGATCGGCTTGGCACGATGTTGCAACGCGGGCGCCCCGGCTAGGCCTCGATGGAGGGCGGCGTGCCGGCCCGCCGCCACGGTGATCCGAGCACGACGGACAGCTCTCGCCGACTGACGATGGTCTGATAGAACAGGTAGCTGACCATACCGCCGAAAATCAGGAACAGCGCCAGCGAGCCGAAAAGAGCGGCAACGCCCATCAGCACCACGACCGGCTGTTGCACCATGTCGTAAGCATCGATCATGGCCAGGACGAGGAACAGGATCGTGAGCAGGCCGGCAAAGCCTGCGGCGCCGGTAAAGAAGGCGCCCGGCCTCTTGACGAAGACGAGCAAGGTCTTGATCGCCATCATGTCGAAGATGACTTTGTAGATCCGCGACAGTCCGTATTTCGACGTGCCGAAGCGGCGGGCGTGGTGCCGCACCTTGATCTGGTCGATCCGGGCGCCGGCCATCGAGGCCATCGCCGGAATGAACCGATGCATCTCGGAATAGAGCGGCACGTTCTTGATCAGGTCGGCGCGATAGGCCTTCAGCGAGCAGCCGTTGTCCTTGATCTCGACCCCGGTGACCTTGGCGATCAGCCAGTTGGCGATGACCGAAGGGAATCGGCGCGACAGGAAGCGGTCCTGGCGTTGGTGGCGCCAGCCGACCACCAGGTCGTAGCCCGCCTCGATCCGCTCGACCAGCAGGGGGATGTCGGCCGGGTCGTTCTGCAGGTCGGCGTCCATCGTGATCAGGATCGCGCCGCGCGCGTGGTCGATGCCCGCCACCATCGCCGGTGTCTGACCATAGTTGCGCCGCAGCTTGATCACCCGGACGCGGCCGTCGGCGGCCGCCAGCGCGGCGCAGCGCGCGAAGGTGTCGTCGCTGCTGCCGTCGTCGACGAAGATGATCTCGAAGGAGGTGCCGACGGGCTCGACCGCGCGCACCGTCGCCTCGTACAGCGGGCCCACGCTCTCGGCCTCGTTGTAGGCCGGGAGAATCACCGAGAGGCCCAGTTGCTCTTCGCTCGCTTGCTCAGTCATCTCGATCGCTGGTGCCGACGGCTTGCGTCGATACAGATGGTCGCTGGCCGACCCTATGGAAACGGCACTGGCTTGTAAACAACGCACGAGGACCGATCCAGCCCTGCGGCGCCGTGCCCGCGTGGACCTGATTCGCCTTGCCCGCAGCCGTCGAAGGCGTACTTTCTGCATTGGGGCGCAGAAGTCGGGGGACGCAGAAGTCGGAGATCCGCGATGAGCATGGACATTCCGCGAGGTCGATTGCCGATCAAGATCGATGCGACCTCGAACGGCGAGTTCCGACCGGTGCCGGTGTCGGACGTGGTGGCGCGGGCGAATGCGCTGGCGGCGACGCAGATCGGCGTCCACGCCAAGCGCGTCGGCATGGCCAGGCGCGCCTTCATGCAGTCGCTGTGCGGCGCCGCGACGACGCTCATGACCCTCGATTACGCGTTCGCGGCGCGTGGCGATGGCGCGGCCGCTTCGTGCTGCCCAAGGAAGCGGGCTTCGATGCCGCAGCGGCCGCCGACGCCCTCGAAGGCGACGAGTTCATCTTCGACGTGCAGACCCATATGGTGGACCCGGCCGGCGCATGGCGGGCCAATGCGGGCCGCTATTGGGAGCGCATCCTCGCGTCCTTCCCGCAAGGCTCGTGCGGCGATCGCGATCCGGTCGACTGCTTCTCGGCCGAGCAGTTCATCAAGCACGTGTTCCTGGACAGCGACACCGAGATCGCCGTGCTGTCCTTCGTGCCGGAGTTGCCCGAGCGCAATCCGCTCTCGCTCGAGGAAGCCGAGCGCGTCCGGGTGCTGGTCGAGCGGATGGAGGGCGCCAACCGGCTGTTCCTGCATGCCATGGTGGTGCCGAACGGCGGGCCTGAGATCGAGCCGCTGCAGCTCATGCAGGATGCGGTCGCGCGCTACCCGATCGCCGCCTGGAAGTGCTACACGCAGTGGGGGCCGCAAGGCGTGGGCTGGGAGCTGGACAGCCCGGACGTCGGCATCCCGTTCATCGAGCAGGCCCGCGCGCTCGGCATCCACAACATCTGCATCCACAAGGGCCTGCTGTTCTCGGGCTTTCCGGAGGAATATGGGCGCTGCGCCGACGTCGGCCGGGCGGCGAGGCTGTTCCCGGACATGAATTTCATCGTCTATCACTCCGGCTTCGAGACCGATCATCGCGAAGGCCCGTTCGATCCGCAGGCCGAGCGCGGCATCGACGTGCTGATCCGCTCGCTGCGCGACAACGAGATCGGCCCGAACGGCAATGTCTATGCCGAGCTCGGCAGCACATGGCGGTTTGCGATGCGCGATCCGACCACGGCGGCGCATCTGCTCGGCAAGCTCCTGCGCCATGTCGGCGAGGACAACGTGCTGTGGGGGACGGATTCCGTCTGGTACGGCTCGCCGCAGGATCAGATCCAGGCGTTTCGCAGCTTTCAGATCGCGCCCGAGCTGATCGAGGCGCACGGCTATCCCGAGCTGACGCCGGCGCTCAAGGCCAAGGTGTTCGGCCTGAACGGCGCAAGGGTCTACAACGTCGCCGTACCCGAGCGCAGGCAAAGGACCGAGGCCGATCCCATCGGCCGGCGCAAGGCCGCCTATCGCCAGCATCTCGATCCGACTTTCGAGACCTACGGGCCGCGGACCAATCGCGAGTTCGAGGCGCTGCAGGCCGAGCGCGCCGGCGTGCCGGCCTGACCGATGGCAGAGCGCGACAGCCGCCCGGTCACGCCGGTCGCGACGATCGCTCTGGCGCTCGCCCTGCTCGCCGCCCTGGCGGGCCTGTCGGCGGGGCTCGGCTACCGGCTCGGCTGGTGGCCGCTCGAGGCCGGCTTCGCGCTGCTTCGCTACGCCGCCTACGGCGCGATCCTGGCCATGGCGGTCTCGGTGGTGGGCCTCGTGCTCGCGCGCCCCGGCGGCCAGCGGCGCGGCCTGTACCGGGCGCTTGCCGGTCTGGTGATCGGCGCCGTGGTGTTCGGCGTGCCGTGGAGCTACCTGCGCGCCGCGCAAGCGCGTGCCGCCGATCCACGACATCACCACCGACACCGAGAACCCGCCGCCGTTCGTCGCGATCCTGCCGCTGCGCGCCGATGCGGCCAACCCGCCCGAATACGGCGGCGAGGAGGTCGCGGCCCAGCAGCGCGCCGCCTACCCCGCCATCCAGGCCCTGAGCATGCCGCTGCCGCCGGACCGAAGCTTCGAGCAGGCGCTGGCGACGGCGGTGGATCAGGGCTGGGAGATCGTCGCGGCGGTGCCGTCGGAGGGCCGGATCGAGGCGACCGACACGACGCTCTGGTGGGGTTTCAAGGACGACGTCGTGATCCGGATCACGCCCGAGGATTCCGGCTCGCGCCTCGACATCCGCTCCAAATCCCGCATCGGCATCGGCGACATTGGGGCCAATGCGGCACGGATCGAGGCGTACCTCGAGCAGCTCCAGGAACGGGTTTCTGATACCGCACCAGAATGATGCGGGGGCGTCCGATGTCGCATCTCCTGAGCGAGGATGCGTCCGGTCGTGCGTCGCCGAATGCGCGTTGTTCACGTTGAGGTTGCGGTTTTGGGGATATCTTACGTGTTCATTGACACTTTACGCCACGCTGTTAGAAGCACGGAGGTCGGAGAGCCGGTCTCCGAGGTCGGTCAGGCGAGAGCTTCCCCTTCATGCCGTCAGCGTTGCGCCACGATCGGGATCGCCGGCGCCGACCCCGATGCACCCTGCCCATCGGTCCGGTGCTCGCGATGGCAGTGGCGGTGTCGCTGACGGGCTGCTCGTCGAATGTGCGCACGCCCTATGTGCCGAGCTCGGCACCTGCCATGTTCCAGCCGATCGCGGCCGCAGGCACGGAGTTCGACTACCTCGCCCACGGCTACCCGTCCGAGGCGGTCGAGGTCTTCGAGGGCGATGCCGGGGACTACCTGACCTGGTCGCTGCAGATGCCGTCGTCCGGCGCGACCGGCGAGGATCGCGCTCCGGTGACGGCCCGCTACGATGAAGGCAAGGCCGCGGGCGCCAAGCCGCTGGTGATCGTGCTGCCGGTCTGGGGCGTCTCCGCCTATCCTTCCGAGACCATCGCCGCCAGCCTGAGGAACCAGGGCGAAGGCGCGATCAATGTCCTGCAGGTCCACGGCGCTCAGACGTTGTTCGACTGGGTCGCCCTGGGCGACGCCCGCAGCGAAGCCGAGCTCCAGCGCCTGCTCGCCCTGATGGTCGAGCGCTTCATCGACAAGGTGATCGACGTTCGTCGCCTGGTCGACTGGGCGGAGACGCGCCCCGAGGTCGATGCCGGGCGGATCGCGCTGGTCGGCTTCAGCATGAGCGCCATCGTCGGCAGCATCGTGCTGACCAACGAGCCGAGGATCGCCGCCGGCGTCCTGGTCGTCGGCGGCGCCGACCTGCACGAGGTCCTGGCAGCCTGCAACGGCCGCATCAGGCGCACGCGCGAGCGCCTTCTCGAGCGTTTCGAGTGGTCGATCGAGGACTTCAAGGACGCGCTGGAAGGCCCTTTGGAGGCGATCAATCCGGTGCGCTTTGCCGGCAGGCTCGATCCCGATCGCGTGCTGATGATCGAGGCCGCGGAGGACACCTGCATTCCCGCCTCCGCCAGAGAGCGATTCTGGCACGCCATGGGGCGCCCGGAACGCGTCGCGTATCAATATGACCACCGCATGACCTTTCTTGCGATGACGTTCCTCGGTGGCTATGACCTGCAAGGTCAGATCCATCGATTCCTGGATCGAACGATCGCGCCGCGCCTGGTGCGCTACGAGGCGGCCCAGAACGACCCGGCCCCGCGCTGACCGAGACGGGCACGGCTCGAGGCCGCGCCCAGCCTGTGAGCGTCGCCGATCATAGCACCTCCACCCTTTGACCGGAGCGGCGCGCAGGCGTATCGCCATGAACGTGCGACGTCGAGCCGTTCTGTGTAGAATCACACGAATCCACTGCCGAGACCGCGAAGGAGGCGTGGCCGATGCGATGGGTGGTCTCCGTCTGCCTTGCCTGGGCGGCCGCGATGGCGCTCGAGGCGCCGGCCGCGGAGCCCTGCACGCTTCGCGTCGGCTGGGAGCCCTATGCGCCCTTCACCTTCGCCGACGAGAACGGCGAGGCGACCGGCGCCGATATCGACCTGATCACGGCGGTCGCCGACGCGATCGGCTGCGCAATCGTGCCGGTGGAGCTGCCCTGGGCCCGGATCCTGAAGGAGGTGGAGCAGGGCACGCTGGATCTGTCGACCAGCACCAGCCGGACGCCGGAGCGCGAGCAGTGGGCCTTGTTCTCGAGGCCCTATCGCGAGACGGAGATCGCCATCTATGTCCGCCGCGGCGAGACCCAGCGCTTCGCCCTGCAGGAGCTCGCCGATATTCCCGAGCAGCAGCTTCGGCTCGGCGTGATCGTCGACTACTACTACGGCGAGGCGCTGGCGGAGGCTGCGAGCGATCCCGGCTTTGCCGCCTGGATCGACGGTGCGCCGGACTATCCGACCAACATCCGCAAGCTGGTGAGCGGCCGGATCGACGGTTTCCTGGTGGAGGACGTCGCGGTGGTCGAGGCGGAGCTCGCGCGCATGGGCATGAGCGAGGCCGTCGAGCGCTACCCGTTGCGCATCCCCGGCCAGAAGCTGCATTTCATGTTCAGCCGCGAGACGGTCGAGCCGGACCTGGTCGCGCAGGTCGACGCCACCATCGCGCAGATGCGCGCCGACGGCCGGCTGGATGCGATCACGGCAAAGTATCTCCCATGAGCAGACCGGCGCCGCGCGACCAGCCGCGGATGTCGCAAGATCACTTCCTGGCAGGACATCATCGATGAGAGCGGTCCTCGACGATCTGCCGCTGCGGCCGACCGTGGCGGCGGCCCTGATCCTGGGACTGGCGCTGCCGGCTCTGCTGGTGGCGTGGTTCGAGCTCGGCGAGCGGCGGCAGACCCTGTTCGACAACCTCGCCCGCGACCACGCCAGCATCGTCGGGACGCTGGCGAACGGCATGCAGACGCCGATCTGGGATGTCCGGCCCGACACCGCGCAACCCCTGATCGACGTGATCATGGGCGACGGCCGGGTCACCGCCGTGAGCGTCACGGCACCGGTCTTCGCCGAGACGCTGGAAGCGACAAAGCCTGATGCGCACGGCGAGGACACGGTCGCGCTCGAGCGGCCCGTGCTGCGCGACGGCCGCCGGATCGGCACGGTGCGGGTCGAGATGGCCACAGCACCACTGCGTGCCGAGGCGGCGCGTCAGGGCTGGCAGGCGATGCTCACCGCGCTGTTCCAGATGGCGTTCGGCCTGCTGCTGATCTTCCCGCTGATCCGCCTCAAGGTGCTGGCGCCGGTCGGGCGGCTGGTCGGCCAGTCGCAGGAGCTGGCGGCCGGCCGGCTCGACGAGCCGTTCAGCTGGCGGCGCAAGGACGAGCTCGGCGCGCTCGGCCGCAGCTTCGAGCACACCAGGCGCTCGCTGCAGAGCCTGTTTCGCGACCTCGAGCAGCGCAACAGCGAGCTGGCCCTGCGCGAGGCCGCCCTCGGCCACCAGACCCGGGTGCTGCGCGCGACCCTCGACAACATGACCGACGGCATCAGCCTGGTCGACCGCGAGCTCTGCCTGGTCGCCTGGAACGACCGCTTCATCGAGATCTTCGGCCTGCCGCCCGGCAGCGTGCACGAGGGCCAGCCGGTCACGGACGTGCACATGACGCCTGGGTCGGCGCAGCGCGGCTTCCCACCAGCGCAGGCCGGGTCCCTGACCGAGCAGATGCGCGCGGGCTTCGAGCCCGGCAAGGCCGTGATGCTGCAGGTCGAGACGCCGGATGGCACCGTCGTGCTGTTGCGCCGTCAGCCGATGCGCGATGGCGGTTTCGTCACGACCTACACCGACGTCACCGAGCAGGTGCAGGCACGGCGCGCGGCGGATGAGACCCTGCAGCTGCTCGATACGGTCATGGATGCGGTACCGGGGATTCTGCACGTCAAAGACCGCGAACTCCGCTACCGCTTCGTCAATCGCTACTTCCTCGATCTGTTCGGGCTGCGCCGCGAGGATGTGCTCGGCCGTACGCGCTCGGAAGTGTTGCGGCCGGAATGGCTGCCCGATCCCGACGACGGCGGCGTCGAGGTCCTGGCCACCGGCCGCGCGCTGCGGCTCTACGAGATGCCGCTCGTGCGCCCCGACGGCGAGCGGGTCGACGTGCTCGGCACCAAGGTGCCGCTGCTCGACGCCGACGGACGGGTCACGCATGTGGTGACCTTCGAGATCGACATCACCGAGCGCAAGCGCATCCAGCAGGCGCTGAGCGACAGCGAGCAGCTGCATCGCCTCCTGGTCGATCTTTCGCCCTATGGCATCCTGCTGCACGACGAGACCGGCGTCCGCTTCATGAACCCGGGCGGCTGCCGGATCCTGGGCGCATCCGGACCGGAGGCGATCGTCGGCCGGCACTACGTCGATTTCGTCGCCGAGGCCGATCGAGAGGGCGCCAGGGCGCGGCTTGCGAAGATGCTGCGCGGCGAGGCCATGGAGCAGGCAGAGCGCCCGCTGCTCACCCTGGACGGCCGCAGCATCGTCGTGGCCTCGTCCGGCGTGCCGGTAAGTCGCGGCGACCAGCGTCTGGCGCTGGTGATCTTCGCCGACATCACCGAGACCAAGCGGGCCGAGGAGGAGATCGCGCGCCAGCGCGAGGCGCTGCACCAGGCGGACAAGATCAGCGCGCTCGGCTCGCTGCTGGCGGGCGTCGCCCACGAGCTCAACAACCCGCTCTCGATCGTGGTCGGCCGCTCGGTCATGCTCGAGGATGCCGACCTCGATCCCAAGGTCGGCGCCGCCGTCGCCAGCATCCGCACGGCGGCCGAGCGCTGCGCCAAGATCGTCAAGACCTTCCTCGCCATGGCGCGCAAGCAGGCGCCGACCCGCGTGCCGGTCCGCATCGACGCGGTCGTCGCCGCAGCACTCGATCTTCTGGGCTACGGCCTCGAGAGCGCCGGCATCCGCGTCACGACGGCTGTGCCGGCGGACCTGCCCCAGACCATGGCCGATCCGGATCAGCTGACCCAGGTGCTGACCAACCTCGTCACCAATGCCCAGCAGGCGATGGTCGGCTGGAGCGGCAAGCGGGAACTCGCCATCAGCGCCGAGCACGACCGCCGCCACGGTCAGATCCGGATCATCGTCAGCGACAGCGGCCCCGGCATCCCCGACCAGGTGCGCGGCCGCATCTTCGATCCGTTCTTCACCACCAAGCCGGCCGGCGGCGGCACCGGGATCGGCCTCGCGGTCTGTCGCGGCATCGTCGAGGCGCACGAGGGCACGATCACGGTGGGCGTGGCGCCAGGCGGCGGCGCCTCGTTCGTGGTCACCCTGCCGGTGGTCGGTACGCTCGGCGCCACCGCGCGCATCGAGGCGCCGGCAGCCGCGCATGCCGGGCCGTCCGGCCGGCTCCTGATCGTCGACGACGAAGAGGGGATACGCCACATGCTGGCGGAGATTCTGGCCGCCGACGGCCATGTGGTCGAAGAGGCGGCCAACGGGCTGCAGGCGCTCGAGCGGCTGGGCGAGGCGCGCTTCGATCTCGTGATCAGCGATCTCATCATGCCGCAGCTGGATGGTCCCGGCCTGTACGAGGAGCTCTGCCGGCGCGACCCGGCCATGGCGGACCACCTCTTGTTCATCACCGGCGACACGCTCAGCGCGTCGGCGCGCTTCTTCCTGCAGCGCGTGCAGCGGCCGGCGATCGAGAAGCCGTTCGTCCCCGAAGAAGTGCGCCGCGCCGTGCGCGCGGCGCTGGGCGAGGCCGACCGGACCGGTCGGACGTCATGAAGGACGCACAAGGCATGACCATCACGCTGACCGACGCCGAGCGTCTGGCAGCCCGCGCGCTCGAGCATGCCGGCACCGCGGCAGCCGCGGCGGCATCGGTCGCCAAGGCGCTCGCGCGCGCGGAGGCCGACGGCCTCTCCTCGCACGGCCTGGCACGCATCCCCGCCTACTGCGCCCAGGTGCGAAGCGGCAAGGTCGACGGCAGGGCGGTGCCGCGGCTCGTGCCGCTTGGGCCCTCCGGCGCTCGCGTCGATGCCGGCTACGGCTTTGCGCTTCCCTGCCCTGGACCTCGCGATCGACGCGGCGGTCGAGCGCGCCGGCGCGACCTGCGCCGCCGCTGTGGCCGTGACCCACTCGCATCACTTCGGGGTCGCCGGCCACCATGTCGAGCGGGTCGCCGAGCGCGGCCTGATCGGGCTCATCGTCGGCAACTCGCCGGGCGGGATCGCGCCTTGGGGCGGCCGGCGGGCGCTGTTCGGCACCAACCCGATCGCGTTCGCCTGCCCGCGCCGCGAGGCGCCGCCCCTGGTGATCGACGTCTCGCTCGCCAAGGTCGCGCGCGGCAAGGTGATGCTGGCGGCGCAGCGCGGCGAGCCGATCCCCGCAGACTGGGCGCTCGACGCGCAAGGGCGGCCGACCACCGATGCCAAGGCCGCGCTCGCCGGCACCATGCTGCCGCTGGGCGATGCCAAGGGCGCTGCGCTGGCGCTGATGGTCGAGATCTTGGCGGCGG
This sequence comes from uncultured Alphaproteobacteria bacterium, assembly GCA_963753315.1. Taxonomy (GTDB): domain Bacteria; phylum Pseudomonadota; class Alphaproteobacteria; order Geminicoccales; family Geminicoccaceae; genus DASUGG01. The sequence continues at coordinate 257,755 of CAVWCI010000003.1, read as the reverse complement.
CGCTTACCGGCGCCAACTTCGCCGCCGAGGCGACTTCCTTCTTCGACGACCAGGGGCCGCCGCCGGGCGTCGGGCAGTGCCTGATCGCGATCGATCCCGGCCCGTTCAGCGATGCCAGCTTCGTCGACCGGCTCGAGGTCCTGCTGGGCATGATCGAGCAGGAGCCCGGCGCCCGCCTGCCCGGCGCGCGGCGCCTGGAGCTGCGACGCAAGGCCGCGGCCGACGGGATCGCCCTGCCGCAGCCCCTGCTCGATCGGCTCCGCGAGCTGGCCGGCAGCTGACGCGCGGGCGATCGAGCCCTTGCACGCGCAGGTCGTCTATAAGATACGAGACCATCGGCAAACCGGAGGGGAAATGTGAGTAACGCACCGGATTTCATCGTCCACAACGAGGGCGACACGGTCGGCGTGGTGGTGGTCGAGAACGCCGCCGCCGGCCGGGAGCTGACCGGATGGGTCATGGCGACCGACCGCACCATCAGGCTCGCGGCGCTCGCCGACATCCCGCTCGGCCACAAGGTCGCGGTCAAGGCCATGGCCGATGGCGATACGGTGGTGAAGTACGACCACGACATCGGCCGCGCCATCGCCGAGATCCCGGTCGGCGCCTACGTCCACGCCCACAACGTCAAGACCAAGCGGTGGTGATCATGGCAGACAGCTTTTTGGGCTACCGGCGCGAGAACGGCCGCGTCGGCATCCGCAACCACGTCGTGGTCCTGCCGGTCGACGACATCTCGAATGCCGCCTGCGAGGGCGTCGCCAACAACATCGCCGGCGTGATGGCCCTGCCGCACAGCTACGGCCGGCTGCAGTTCGGCGAGGATCTCGACCTGCATTTCCGCACCATCATCGGCACCGGCCGCAACCCGAACGTCGCCGCCTGCGTCGTGATCGGCATCGAGCCGGAGTGGACCAGCAGGGTCGCCGATGCGATCGCCGTGACCGGCAAGCCCGTGCAGAGCTTCGCGATCGAGCAGCACGGCGACATCGACACCATCGCCAGCGCCTCGCGCGCCGCCAAGGACTTCGTGCACTGGGCGTCCGAGCGCCAGCGCGAGAAGGTCGGCATCGAGGAGCTGTGGGCCGCCTGCAAATGCGGCGAGAGCGACACCACCACGGGCCTCGCGTCGTGCCCGAGCGTCGGCAATTTTTATGACAAGCTGATCCCGCGCAGCATCCACGGCTGCTTCGGCGAGACCACGGAGCTGACCGGGGCGGAGCTGGTCTGCGCCGAGCGCGCCGCCACGCCCGAGGTGCGGGAAAAGTTCATGAAGGTCTGGCAGGCCTATCAGGACGACGTGATCGAGGCGCACAAGGTCGACGACCTGATGGACAGCCAGCCGACCAAGGGCAACAAGTTCGGCGGCCTGTCGACGATCGAGGAGAAGGCGTTCGGCAATCTCGAGAAGATCGGCCGCGAGGTGCGCTACATCGACGTGCTCGAGCCGGCCGAGGAGCCGGCCAAGGGGCCCGGTCTCTACTACATGGACACCTCCAGCGCCGCGGCCGAGTGCTGCACCCTGCAGGCGGCCGCCGGCTTCGTCGTGCACATGTTCCCGACCGGCCAGGGCAACGTGATCGGCAACCCGATCATGCCGGTGGTCAAGATCAGCGGCAATCCGCGCACCGTGCGCACCATGTCGGAGCACATCGACGTCGACGTGACCGGCATCCTGCGCCGCGAGATGACCATCGACCAGGCGGGCGAGGCGCTGATCGACATGGTGGTGCGCACCTGCTCCGGCCGGATCACCGCCGCCGAGGCGCTGCGCCACCGCGAGTTCACGATGACCAAGCTGTACCGCAGCGCCTGAGGCGCGGCTGCGGGCGCATCACTCGCGATGGTGCGCTACGGCATCATCGGCAGCGGCACGAGCCGCCACGGCCGCAGCGGAAGCGCGCGATGGCCGAGATCGTGATCACGGAGTTCATGGACGATGCGGCGGTCGCCGGGCTTGCCGCCGATTTCGACGTGCTGCTACGACGCCGGCCTCGCCGACCGTCCGGACGCGCTCGAAGGCCTGGTCGTCGACTGTCGCGGGCTGATCGTGCGCAACCGGACCCAGGTCAAGGGCGCGCTGCTGGAGGCCTGCCGAAGGCTCGAGGTGGTCGGAAGGCTTGGCGTCGGCCTCGACAACATCGACGTCGGGACCTGCCGCGCGCGCGGCATCGCCGTGCTGCCCGGCGACCGGCGCCAACGATGTCGCGGTCGCCGAATATGTGATCGCCGGCGTCCTGATGCTGCTGCGCGGCGCTCTATGGCGCGAGCGCTTCGGTCGCCGCGGGCGAATGGCCGCGCGGCCGGCTGATCGGGCGCGAGATCGCGGGCCGCAGGCTCGGCCTGGTCGGCTTCGGCGCCATCGCCCGTGAGACTGCAAGGCGCGCCACGGCGCTCGGCATGATCGTGCTGGCGCATGATCCCTATGTCGCGGACGACGATCCGGCGTGACAGGAGCTTGGCGTGGCCAGGACCGGGCTCGAGCCGCTGCTCGCGGGCTGTGACGCCATAAGCCTGCACGTGCCCCTGGACGCGACCACGCGGCACCTGATCGATGCCGCAGCGCTCCGCCGCATGCGCGAGGACGCGGTGCTGATCAACGCCGCGCGCGGCGGCGTGGTCGACGAGCCGGCCCTGGCGGACGCGCTGCAGGGCGGCCGTCTCGCCGGCGCCATGCTGGACGTGTTCGAGACCGAGCCGCTGCCGGCGGGCAGCGTGCTCGTAGGCGTGCCGAACCTCATCCTGACGCCGCACATCGCAGGCGTCACGGTCGAGGCCAACGTCCGGGTGAGCGCGCGCGTCGCCGCCGACGTCAGAGCGATCCTGCACTGGCGCCTGAGCAGGCGTAGCGAAAGAGCACCTGGACCACCCCGACCAGGCTCAGCGCACGAGCCGGCGGCCTTAGCGAACAGCGCCGAGCGAAGACGCCCGGCGAAGCGCTCACCGCACCGCCGGACGGCGTCAGCCCGACAGATCGAGCTTGGCGTCGACCCAGACGCCGCCGCGCGCGCTCGAACTCGACCGCTGCCGTGATGAACCTGCACGCCGCGCGCGCCGTCCTCGACGGTCGGCACCAGCCGGGCCGCAGGGTCCGGCTCGCGGCCCTCCAGCCTGGCGGCGATCAGCTCGGCGCAGCCGGTGTAGATGTTGGCGAACGCCTCGAGATAGCCCTCGACGTGGCCCGGCGGGATCCGGGTGACCTTGGCCGCCGCCTCGCCGGCGCCGGGACCTGCGCGCGAGATCACCTGCGGCGGCTGGCCGTAGGGGAACGCCAGCAGCTGGTCGGGACGCTCCTGGTGCCACTCGAGCCCGCCCTTCTCGCCGTAGACCCGGAGCTTCAGGTTGTTCTCGTTGCCGGCCGCGACCTGGCTCGCCCACAGCATGCCGCGCGCGCCGCCGGCGTAGCGCAGCAGGATGTTGCAGTTGTCGTCGACCCGCCGGCCCGCGACGAAGGTCGAGAGATCGGCGCACAGCTGCTCCACCTCCAGGCCGGTGACGAACGCCGCCAGGTTGTGCGCATGGGTGCCGATGTCGCCGATAGCGCCGCCGCCGCTCTGCGCCGGATCGGTGCGCCAGGACGCCTGCTTCTGGCCGGTCTCCTCGAGCCTCGTGGACAGCCAGTCCTGCGGGTACTCGACCTGCACCACGCGCAGCGTGCCGAGCTCGCCCGCCTCGACCCTCGCGCGCGCCTCGCGCACCATCGGATGGCCGGTGTAGTTGTGGGTGAGGCCGAACACCAGGCCGGTGCGGCGCACGGTCCGCACGAGGTCGAGCGCGTCGTCGAGCGTGGTGGTCAGCGGCTTGTCGCAGATGACGTGGATCCCGGCCTCCAGAAAGGCCTTGGCGGCAGGGTGATGGACGTGGTTCGGCGTGACGATCGCCACGACGTCGATGCCGTCGTCGCGCGCGGCCTCCTTCGTCGCCATCTCGGCGAAGCTGCCATAGGCGCGCTCAGGCGCGATCCGAAGCTCCGCCGCCGAGGCCCTGGCGCGCGCCGGATCGGAGCTGAGCGCGCCCGCGACCAGCTCGTAGCGGTCGTCCAGGCGGGCGGCGATCCGATGCACCGCACCGATGAAGGCGCCCTGGCCGCCGCCCACCATGCCAAGGCGCAGCCGGCGCCCGGCGTGGTCGTCCCTGCCCTCGATCGTCATGCCTGCCTCCCCCGATCGATGCCGAGCATGCGGCGGTTGGCCGCCTCGTCGGCGCCGCCGGCGGCGAAGTCGTCGAACGCCGTCTCCGTCACCTGGATGATGTGCTCGGCGATGAACGGCGCGCCTTCGGCCGCCCCCTGCTCGGGATGCTTCAGGCAGCACTCCCATTCGAGCACCGCCCAGCTGTCGTAGTCGTAGCCCGCGAGCTTGGAGAAGATGCCGACGAAGTCGACCTGGCCGTCGCCGAGCGAGCGGAACCGGCCGGCGCGCTGCAGCCAGGGCTGAAAGCCGCTGTAGACGCCCTGGCTGGGGCTCGGGTTGAATTCCGCGTCCTTGACGTGGAACGCCTTGATGCGCTCGTGATAGACGTCGATGAAGCCCAGGTAGTCGAGCTGTTGCAGCAAAAAATGGCTGGGATCGTAGTTGATGCAGCAGCGCGGATGGTTGCCGACCCGCTCCAGGAACATCTCGAAGGTCGCGCCGTCGATCAGGTCCTCGCCCGGATGGATCTCGTAGCAGACGTCGACGCCGGCGGCGTCGAACGCGTCCAGGATCGGCTTCCAGCGCTTGGCCAGCTCGTCGAACGCGGTCTCGATCAGCCCGGCCGGCCGCGGCGGCCAGGGGTAGAGATAGGGCCAGGCGAGCGCGCCCGAGAAGGTCACGTGACTGGCGAGACCCAGCCGCTTGGAGGCGGCCGCGGCCTTGTGCATCTGGTCGACCGCCCACGCCTGGCGCGCCTTGGGATTGCCGCGCACCTCGGGTGCCGCGAAGGCGTCGAAGCCCTCGTCATAGGCGGGGTGCACCGCGACCAGCTGGCCCTGGAGATGGGTCGACAGCTCGGTCAGCTCGACGCCCGCGTCCTTCAGCGTGCCCTTGACCTCGTCGCAGTAGGCATCGCTCTCGGCGGCCTTGGCGAGGTCGAACAGACGGCCGTCCCAGCTCGGGATCTGCACGCCCTGGTAGCCGTGGTCGGCGGCCCAGCGGGCGATGCTGCCAAGCGCGTTGAACGGCGCGGCATCGCCGGCGAACTGCGCCAGAAAGATCGCCGGGCCCTTGATGGTTTTCATGCAGGCCTCCCCTTGCTCAACCTTGGGCGCAATCTAGGCGAGATGGCTTGGCAAGGGAACGCGCCCTTTGCGCGGAGGCAGAACTCCCGACGAAGCAGCCGGGCGGGCTAGCCGCCGCCGACGACCGCGATCTGCGCCTCGGCGATCGCGATCTCGCGCTCCAGGCGGGCGCGGTCGACGTCGTTGGTCGCCTCGCCGAGATCGTCCTGCGCGTTCTTGAGCCGCTGGCGGGCCTGGCCGATGTCGATGTCCTCGACCGGCAGCGCTTCCTCGGCGAGCACGATGCAGCCGCGCTCGTTGACCTCGGCGAAGCCGCCGCCGACGAAGATGCGCTGCGTGATCCGGCCGCCGTCGTGGATCTCGATCACGCCCGGCCGCAGCAGCGACATGAACAGGCTGTGCTGGGGCAGCACGCCGAAGTCGCCCTCGGCGCCCGGCGCCACGACCATGTCGACCATCTCGCTCGCCAGCAGGCGCTCGGGCGCCACCAGCTCGAAAGCGACCTTGTCGGGCAGCGAAGCGGTTGCCACCGGTGCTACCTCAGGCCTCGGCGGCCATGCGCTTGGCTTTGTCCACCGCCTCGTCCATGCCGCCGACCATGTAGAAGGAGGCCTCGGGCAGGTGGTCGTAGTCGCCGGCGCAGATCGCCTTGAAGCCGGCGATCGTATCGGCGAGCGCCACGAGCTTGCCGGGCGTGCCGGTGAACACCTCGGCGACGTGGAACGGCTGCGACAGGAAGCGCTGCAGCTTGCGCGCGCGGGCGACGACCAGCTTGTCCTCCTCGGACAGCTCGTCCATGCCCAGGATCGCGATGATGTCCTGCAGCGACTTGTAGCGCTGCAGGGTCGACTGCACCTCGCGCGCCACCCGGTAGTGCTCGTCGCCGACCACGCCGGGCTCGAGAATCCGCGAGGTCGAAATCGAGCGGATCGACGGCGGGGTAGATGCCGAGCTCGGCGATCTGGCGCGAGAGCACCGTGGTCGCATCCAGATGCGAGAACGCGGTCGCGGGCGCCGGATCGGTGAGGTCGTCCGCCGGCACGTAGATCGCCTGCACCGAGGTGATCGAGCCCTTGTTGGTCGAGGTGATGCGCTCCTGCAGAGTGCCCATGTCGGTGCCGAGCGTCGGCTGATAGCCGACCGCCGAGGGGATGCGGCCGAGCAGCGCCGAGACCTCGGAGCCGGCCTGCGTGAAGCGGAAGATGTTGTCGATGAACAGCAGCACGTCCTGGCCTTCCTCGTCGCGGAAATGCTCCGCCACGGTGAGCCCGGTGAGGCCGACGCGGGCGCGCGCGCCGGGCGGCTCGTTCATCTGGCCGTAGATCAGGGCGACCTTGGACTGCGACAGGTCCTCGAGGTTGATGACGCCCAATTCGATCATCTCGTGGTAGAGGTCGTTGCCCTCGCGGGTGCGCTCGCCGACGCCGGCGAACACCGAGAAGCCGCCGTGCGCCTTGGCGATGTTGTTGATCAGCTCCATGATGATCACGGTCTTGCCGACGCCAGCACCGCCGAACAGGCCGATCTTGCCGCCCTTGGGATAGGGCGTGAGCAGGTCCACCACCTTGATGCCGGTGACCAGGATCTCGGTCTCGGTCGACTGATCGACCAGGAGCGGCGCCGATGCATGGATCGGCATGCGCAGCTTGGCGTCGACCGGGCCGCGCTCGTCGACCGGCTCGCCGATGACGTTCAGGATGCGGCCGAGCGTCTCGCGGCCGACCGGCACCTCGATCGGCTCGCCGGTATCGAGCACCTCCTGACCCCGGGTCAGGCCGTCGGTGCCGTCCATGGCGATCGTGCGCACGGTCGATTCGCCCAGATGCTGCGCCACCTCGAGCACCAGCCGATTGCCGTGGTTGTCGGTGTGCAGGGCGTTCAGGATCGCCGGCAGGTGGCCATCGAACTGGACGTCGACCACCGCGCCCAGGACCTGCGTCACGTGGCCGGCTTGGATGTTCTCTCGTCTGGTCGCCATGTTCGTCCCCTGGGCTTGTCCCTGGTGTCCCGGTCGCCCGCCTAGAGGGCCTCGGCGCCGGAGATGATCTCGATCAGCTCTCGCGTGATCTGCGCCTGGCGGGTGCGGTTGTAGGTCATCGTCAGCCGGTCGATCATGTCGCCCGCGTTGCGCGACGCGCTGTCCATCGCGGTCATCCGGGCGCCCTGCTCGCTGGCCGCGTTCTCGACCAGCGCACCATAGATCTGGACCGCGAGGTTGCGCGGCAAGAGCTCCTCGAGGATGCCGGTCTCGCTCGGCTCGAACTCGTAGACCGCCTTGACCCCCTCGTCCGCAGCCTCGCCGTCCTCGACCTCGCCCGGCGCCACCGGGATCAGCTGCCGGAAGGTCAGCTCCTGGGTCATCGCCGACCTGAAGCGGTTGTAGATGATCGTGCAGACGTCGAACGCGCCCTCCTGATAGAGCCGCTGCAGGCGCTCGGCGATGGCCTGGGCCTCGGCATATTCCAGCCGCCGGCGCCCGACGCCCTCGATGGTGTCCTCGATCAGGCCACCGTAGTCGCGGCGCAGCGCATCGCGGCCCTTGCGGCCGACGCACATGAGCTTGACCTGCTTGCCCTGCTCCTGGAGCTCGCGGATCTTCCGCCTGGCGCCGCGCGCGATCGAGCTGTTGAAGCCGCCGCACAGGCCCCGGTCCGCGGTCGCCACGACCAGGAGATGCACGCCGTCGGCACCTGTGCCGGCGAGCAGCCGCGGCGCGCTCTGGACGTCCGCGACGCCGGCCGCGAGGTTGGCCAGCATCTGCTCCATGCGGCTCGCGAACGGCCGCGACGCCTCGGCCTGATCCTGGGCGCGCCGCAGCTTCGATGCCGCCACCAGCTTCATGGCGCTGGTGATCTTCTGCGTCTGCTTCACGCTGCCGATGCGGCCGCGCAGGTCCTTGAGGCTGGCCATCGTTCAGCTGCCGCTCAGGCGAACGCCTGCGTGTAGCTGTCGAGCAAGCTCTTCAGCTTGGCCTCGGTCGCCTGGCTGATCTCGCCGCTGTCGCGGATCGCCGCCAGGATCTCCTCGCCGCTGGCTTCCAGCTCGCTGACCAGGCCGCGCTCGTAGCGCGTGATGTCGTTGACCGCGATGCGGTCGAGATAGCCGTGCACGCCGGCATAGACGACGCAGACCTGCATCGCCACCGCCATCGGCTTGTACTGGTCCTGCTTGAGCAGCTCGGTCAGGCGCGCGCCGCGGTTCAGGAGCCGCTGGGTGGCGGCATCCAGGTCGGAGGCGAACTGGGCGAAGGCGGCCATCTCGCGGTACTGGGCAAGCTCCAGCTTGATGCGGCCGGCAACCTGCTTCATCGCCTTGATCTGGGCGGCCGAGCCCACCCGCGACACCGACAGGCCGACGTTCAGCGCCGGCCGGATGCCCTGATAGAACAGGTCGGTCTCCAAAAAGATCTGGCCGTCGGTGATCGAGATCACGTTGGTCGGGATGTAGGCCGAGACGTCGTTGGCCTGGGTCTCGACGATCGGCAGCGCGGTGAGCGAGCCGTTGCCGTGCTCCTCGTTCATCTTGGCGGCGCGCTCGAGCAGCCGCGAATGGAGATAGAAGACGTCGCCCGGGAAGGCCTCGCGGCCGGGCGGCCGGCGCAGCAGCAGCGACATCTGGCGATAGGCGGTCGCCTGCTTGGAGAGGTCGTCGTAGACGATCAGGGCGTGCATGCCGTTGTCGCGGAAATACTCGCCCATGGTGCAGCCGGCATAGGGGGCGAGGAACTGCAGCGGCGCCGGGTCGGAGGCGGTCGCCGCGACCACGATGCAATAGTCCATCGCACCGAAGTCCTCGAGGATCTTGACCACCTTGGCGACCGACGAGCGCTTCTGGCCGATCACGACGTAGACGCAGTAGAGCTTCTTGGCCTCGTCGCCGCCGGCGTTGATGCCCTTCTGATTGATGAAGGCGTCGATCGCGATCGCGGTCTTGCCGGTCTGGCGGTCGCCGATGATCAGCTCGCGCTGGCCGCGGCCGATCGGGATCAGGGCGTCGATCGCCTTGAGGCCGGTCTGCACCGGCTCGTGCACCGAGCGGCGCGGAATGATGCCGGGCGCCTTGACCTCGACCAGCTTGCGCTCGGCGGCCTCGATCGGCCCCTTGCCGTCGAGCGGGTTGCCGAGCGGGTCGACGACGCGGCCGAGCAGGCCCTTGCCGACCGGCACGTCGACGATCTCCTTGGTCCGCTTGACCGTGCCGCCTTCCGCGATGTGGCGGTCGTCGCCGAAGATCACGACGCCGACATTGTCGCTCTCGAGGTTGAGCGCCATGCCGCGGGTGCCGTCCTCGAACTCGACCATCTCGCCGGCCTGGACCTCGTCGAGGCCGAAGACGCGGGCGATGCCGTCGCCGACCGACAGGACGCGGCCGACCTCGGTGACCTCGGCCTCGGTGCCGAAATTGGCGATCTGCTCCTTGAGGATGGCCGAGATCTCGGCAGCGCGGATATCCATCAGGCGGCCCCTTTCATGGCCAGCTCGAGCTGGCGCAGCTTGGTTCGAAGCGACGCGTCGAGCATGCGCGAGCCGACGCGCACGACCAACCCGCCGAGGAGGCCCGGATCGACCCTGGCCGCCAGCATGACCTGCTTGCCGACCGCCTTGCTGAGCTGCTTCTCGAGCGTCGCGACCTGCTCCTTCTGGAGCGGCACGGCCGAGACCAGCTCGGCGCCGACCTCGCCCTTGTGCTCCGCCAGCATGGCGCTGTAAGCCTCGATCATCCCGGGCAGGGCGAACAGGCGGCGGTGCTCGGCGACCACGCCGAGGAACCTCGTGGTGAGCTCGCTGAAGCCGGCGCGCGCGCCCAGCGCCGCCAGCGCCTTGCCCTGGTCCTCGCGCGAGATCACGGGGCTGCGGATCAACCGGCGCAGATCGGCGCTCGCATCGAGCAGGGTCTTGAAGGCGGCGAGATCGGCGGCGACGGCATCGAGCGCATCGCCGTCCCTGGCGAGCTCGAACAGCGCCAGGGCATAGCGCCCGGCCACGCCCGATGCGATGGCTGAAGATGAAGGCAAGTCCGACGCTTCCCCGGCTGGCCGGCGCCGGGTCCGTCGCGACAAGAACCGTTCTCGCCAGCGACCTCCCCGGCAGGGCGCGGGTCGAATATCACAGCCCCCCAGGAGGTGCAAGACGCTGCGCCAAGGAGCCGCACCCGGCGCGTCCACCGGCGAGCCCGTCCTCGAATGGCTTTCGCAGACTGCCCACAGCCGCTATCCAAGGACCCAGAAGCATGAGGGGGAGAGCGATGAGGGGAAAGCAACTCGGCGGGCTGACGCTGGCGCGCGCGGTCGAGATGGTGATGCCGTTCGACCGCCAGGGCTTCTTTCCCGAGACCACGCCGGACGACATGGGCACCGTATGAGGCCTGGCTGCAAGCCGCAGGCGATGGACCCGGCCACCGGCGCGCTGCTGTTCACGATCCAAAGCTACGTCGTGCGCACCTCGCACCACACCATTCTGATCGACAGCTGCGTCGGCAATCACAAGGAGCGCGCCAACCGCCCGCTCTGGCATCAGAAGACCGACGATACGTATCTGCGCGGGCTCGCCGCGCTCGGCCTGGCACCCGACGACATCGACTACGTCATGTGCACGCATCTGCACAGCGACCACGTCGGCTGGAACACGAAGCTGGAGGGCGGCCGCTGGGTCCCGACCTTCCCCAAGGCGCGCTACGTGTTCACGAGGAAGGAGCTCGAGGCCTGGGAGCAGGGCCATCCGAAGTTCACCCGGCACCCGCTGGAGGACAGCGTGCTGCCGGTGATCGCCGCAGGCAAAGCCGAGCTGGTCGACAACGACTTCGCCCTCGACGACGAGGTCTGGCTCGAGCCGAGCCCCGGCCACACGCCGGACCACGTCTCGATCCGCCTGGCATCGCAGGGACGCAACGCCGTGATGTGCGGTGATCTGATGCACTCGCCGGTGCAGTGCGTGCATCCCGAGTGGCCGGTCTGGCCGGACTGGGATGCGGCGCAGGCCAGCCAGACCCGGCGCGCCTTCCTGGAGCGCCATGCCGATGCCGACATGCTGGTCTGCACCGCGCATTTCCCGCTGCCCTCGGCCGGGCGCATCGTCGTCGCCGGCGATGCCTTCCGCTTCCAGGCCGAAGCCGACTGGTGAGTCTCGAGGATCTGGACGCAGCCTCTTAGCGCTTCGGGTCCGGCGCAGCGGAGATGCTCAGAGGCCGTGGTAGTCGCGATACCAGGCGACGAAGCGCGGCAGGCCCTCCTCGATCGGCGTCTTCGGCTCGAAGCCGAGGTCGCGCCGGCTCGCCTCGATGTCGGCATAGGTGCGCACGACGTCGCCAGGCGGCAGCGGCGCCAGCTCGATCTGGGCCCGGATGCCGAGCGCATCCTCGAGGATCTGGACGAAGCGGCGCAGCGCCACCGGCCGGTGGTTGCCGAGATTGTAGACCCGGTGCGGCACGCCCGCCTCGGCCGAAGGCGGCCGGTCGAGGGCTGCGATCACGCCGGCGGCGATGTCGTCGACATAGGTGAAGTCGCGCTCCATCTCGCCGTGATTGTTGAGCGTGATCGGCCGGCCGTGCATGATCGCATCGGCGAACAGATAGGCCGCCATGTCGGGCCGCCCCCACGGCCCGTAGACCGTGAAGAAGCGCAGGCCCGTCGCCGGCATGCGATAGAGATGGCTGTAGCAGTGGCTCATCAGCTCGTTCGCGCGCTTGGTCGCGGCGTACAGCGAGACCGGCCGGTCGACCGGGTCCTCGACCGAGAACGGGATCTTGGTGTTGCCGCCGTAGACCGAGCTGGAGCTGGCGTAGACCAGGTGGCGCAGCGCCGGCAGCTCGTGGCGGCAGACCTCGAGCATCACCATGTGGCCCTGCAGGTTCGCCTCGACGTAGTCGAACGGCTTCGTCAGCGAATGCCGCACGCCGGCCTGGGCGGCGAGGTGGATCACGCCGGTCAGCGTGTCGCGGTGGCGCCGCGCGAGCTGCGTGATCGCCTCGAGATCGGCGATGTCGGCATGCTCGAACGAGAACCCGCGCTTGCCCTGCAGCCGCTCGAGCCGCGCCCGCTTGAGCGCCGGATCGTAGTAGCTGTTGAGGTTGTCGACGCCGACGACCTGCTCGCCGCGCGCCAGCAGCGCATGGCTGACGTGCGAGCCGATGAAGCCGGCGCTGCCGGTGACCAGAATTGCCATGCTCGAGCTGCCCTGGTTGGCGGTGGCACGCTCCCGTAGCATAGATCCGCCGGCACCCAAAGGGCCAGCGGCTCGGCAGACGGCGCGATGCGTCCTATAAGAGCCGCTCAAGCTTTAAAGAGGGTTAACAGTGGCCGCCGCAAGGCAGAGTGCGACGCCGATGATCGCCCAGTACCGGGCCTTGAAGGCGGAGCATCCCGAATGCCTGTTGTTCTTTCGCCTCGGCGACTTCTACGAGCTGTTCTTCGAGGACGCTCTGAAGGCGGCGCCGGCGCTCGACATCGCGCTCACCAGGCGCGGCCGCCAGGGCGACGACGACATCCCCATGTGCGGCGTGCCGGTGCACAGCGCCGAGAGCTATCTCGAGCGGCTGATCCGCAAGGGCTTCAAGGTCGCGATCTGCGAGCAGACCGAGGACCCGGCCAGGGCCAGGCAACGGGGCCCCAAGGCGATCGTCGAGCGCGCCGTGGTCCGCGTGGTCACGCCCGGCACGCTGACCGAGGACAGTCTGCTCGAGGCGCGCCGGCACAACTTTCTCGCGGCGCTAGCACAGAGCCAGCAGGCGCTGGCTCTGGCCTGGCTCGACGTCTCGACCGGCGCTTTCCTGACCGGGCCCGCGAGCGAGCAGGGCCTTGCCGCCGAGCTTGCCCGGATCGATCCCGGCGAGCTGCTGCTGCCCGAGCGCCTGCTGGAGGCGCCGGCGCTGGGTCCCTTGTGGCGCGACTGGCAGGACCGCCTGACGCCGCTGCCCGATCGCGAGTTCGAATCGCTGAACGGCGAGCGGCGGCTGAAGGCGGGCTTCGAGGTCGCAGCGCTCGACGGCTTCGGCAGCTTTTCCCGCGCGGAGCTCGGTGCCTGCGGGGCGCTGATCGGCTATGTCGAGCTGACCCAGAAGGGCCGCATGCCGCATCTGGCGCCGCCGCGCCAGGTGGTGCCCGGCAGCCACATGCAGATCGACGGCGCCACGCGGCGCAATCTCGAGCTGCTGAGCAGCCTCTCGGGCGAGCGTCGCGGCAGCCTGATCGGCGCGATCGATCGCACCGTGACCGGCGCCGGGGGCCGATTGCTGGCGGCGCGCCTGGCGGCACCCCTGGCGCAGCCCGAGCCGATCCGCAGGCGGCTCGACGCCGTCCAGGCGCTGGTCGACCAGCCGCCGCTGCGCGAAGCCTTGCAGATGCCGCTCAAGGGCTGCCCGGACATGGAGCGCGCCCTCTCGCGGCTCTCGCTCGGCCGCGGCGGGCCGCGCGACCTGCTCGCCCTGAAGCTCGCTTTGGCGCGCGCCGCGAGCATCAGGGCGACCCTGGCCGAGAGCGGCTCGCCGCTCGCGCCCAGCGCCGAGGGCATTGCCGCGCTCGAGGATCTGCGCGCCGGCCTCGAGGCGGCGCTCGCCGACGATCCGCCGCTGCTCGCCCGCGACGGCGGCTTCATCCGGGCGGGCTGGCACGCGGAGCTCGACCAGCAGCGCGGCCTGCGCGATCAGGCCCGCCGCCACGTCGCGGCGCTCGAGCGGCGGATGCAGGGCGAGACCGGCATCAACTCGCTGAAGATCCGCCACAACAACATGCTGGGCTACTACATCGAGGTGACCGCGACCCATCGCGCCAAGGTGCCCGAGCATTTCGTCCAGCGGCAGGGCATGGCGGGAGCCAGCCGCTACAGCACCAGGGAGCTGGCGGAGCTGGAGAGCGAGATCGCGGGGGCTGCCGAGCGCGCGCTTACCCTCGAGCTCGAGCTGTTCGACCAGCTCTGCCGCAGCGTCCTGGCCGAGGCCGATGCGATCGCCCGCACCGCCCAGGCGCTCGCCCGCCTCGACGTCGCCGCGGGCCTGGCCGAGCTTGCCGGCGAGATGCGCTACTGTCGCCCAGAGATCGACGAGAGCGATGCGTTCCAGGTGGTCGGCGGGCGCCACCCGGTGGTCGAGCAGGCCCTGACGAGCGAGGGCCAGCGTTTCATCGCCAACGATGCCGACTTCTCGGAGCAGCATCGCCTGTGGCTCCTGACCGGGCCGAACATGGCCGGCAAGAGCACGTTCTTGCGCCAGAACGCGCTGATCGCGATCCTCGCCCAGGCCGGCAGCTTCGTTCCCGCCGAGCGGGCCCATCTCGGCGTGGTCGATCGCCTGTTCTCGCGGGTGGGTGCTGCCGACGATCTGGCGCGCGGCCGCTCGACCTTCATGGTCGAGATGGTCGAGACCGCCGCGATCCTGCACCAGGCGACCGAGCGCAGTCTGGTCATTCTCGACGAGATCGGCCGTGGCACGGCGACCTATGACGGCCTCTCGATCGCCTGGGCGGTGGTCGAGCATCTGCATGAGGTGAACCGCTGTCGCGGCCTGTTCGCGACCCACTATCACGAGCTGACCGTGCTCGCCGCCAGGCTCCCGCAGCTGGCCTGCCGGACGATGCGGGTCAAGGAGTGGCAGGGCGACGTGGTCTTTCTGCACGAGGTCGGCGAGGGTGCTGCCGATCGCTCCTATGGCGTGCACGTCGCGAGGCTCGCAGGCCTGCCCGCCCCCGTGCTGGCGCGCGCCGAGGAGGTGCTGCACGGGCTCGAGCAGGGTGAGGCGAAAAGCGCGCCGGCCCGGCTCGCCGAAGACCTGCCGCTGTTCGCGGCGGTGGTCGAGCGGGCGCGGCCCAGGCCCGCGCGCCGGGAGACCTCGGCGATCGAGAGCGCGCTCGATGCGCTCGACCCCGACGCGCTGACGCGCACGCGACGCCCTGCAGCTGGTCTACCGGCTGAAGACCCTCCTGAACGACCGGACCGAATCGGCCGGATCGTGACTTTCTAAGACTTGCGCAGCGGGGCGCTGAACTGTATTCTGGCAAGCATTGACTGTAGCGATGCCATCTTGACATGTCATGCGTCGCATGATTGGCTATGTTGTTTTGCGACGATAAATAAAAAGTAGGAGGAGCCTCGAGATGCGGGTTCTCATCACCGGCGCGGCCGGTTATGTCGGCTCGGTTCTGATTGACGCCCTGCAGGCGATGGACAACGTGACCGGGATCATCGGTGTCGATCTCAGGCCGCGACCGGATCGACTGGCCGGCAACGCCAAGATCGCCTGGATTCAGGCCGATGTGTCGAGCGACGACTGGCAGGCGGCCGCGCGTGAGCATGGCGCCGATGCCGTCGTCCATCTGGCCTTTCAGATCCGCCAGCTGTATGGGCGCAAGCAGCAGACCCAGCGGCGTTGGAACGTCGATGGCGCCCGCAAGGTGTTCGCGTTCGTGCTCGCCGAGCCCTCGGTACGGCGACTGATCCATTTCTCGACCGTCACCGCCTATGGCGCGCATGCCGGCAATGCGATTGCCGCGCGCTTTCGCGAAGGCGCCCCGCTGCGCGAGCGCGACTATCTCTATGGCAGCCACAAGCGGGAAATCGAGGGGCTGCTCGAGCAGGCGTATGCAGCCTCGGACCGGAGCACCCATGTCGTGGTGCTGCGCTGCGCGTCGATCAGCGGCCCCTATGGCCGCTTCGTCCTCGGTCGCTTCGGCATCGTGTCGACCCTGACCGGGCTGTTTCCGTTCCTGCCCTGCGGCCGTGCCGATTTCGGTCGCCAGTACCTCCACGAGGATGATGCCGCCAGCATTGTCGGCACGCTGCTCGCCGCCGCGCCGCGCCGGGGCTATGAGGTCTTCAACGCCTCGCCGGAGGACTATCTGGCGGCGAGCGACCTCGGATCGCTGCTCGGCAAGCGCAGCGTCACCCTGCCACCGGCACTGCTTCGCGGGCTGTTCGCGCTGTGCTGGCACGCAAGCCGCGGGCGGATCCCGACGCCGGAGGGAGCCTGGAAGTTCGTCACCTTTCCGATCGCGGTCGACGGCTCGGCTTTGACCCGGACGTACGGCTGTCGCTACCAGTTCACCTCGGCGGATGCGCTCATGGCGCGAGCCGGCCGGCATCTCGCCGGCGTCGACGTGACGAGCATCACCGTCGCGCCGGACCCGTCCGCGGTCGTGCCGCGCTCCGAGGTCCGCGAAGTGTGAACGGCATGAGCTTTGTGCGTCGCGAGCCGTATCGGCGCGGCCGGCGGCGGCGAGGCGTCAGGCTCGAGATCTGACCGTCACAGCGCGTCATGCTGGACCCCGCTCTGCGGAACGCCATATAGGTGGGGCCATAGGAGCTTGGCGCAGCATGCCGGGGGGCAGTCATGGCATTTGATCCTGCATCGAGACCGTGCCGTACGCCTGCGGGCGCTACCGGTCTGCTGGCGCTGCTGCTGGCGCTGGCCGGCTGCGCTGCCGATCCGACGCCCTACCAGCCGGCGAGCAACGGCTACGGCTTTACCCAGCAGCAGATCGAGGGCAATCGCTACCGGGTGACCTTCGCCGGCAATGGCGACACCTCCCTCGACACGGTGCGCAACTACATGCTGTACCGCGCCGCCGAGGTGACCGTCGAATCCGGGCACGACTACTTCGTGGTGGTCGATCAGAACACGCAGAGCACCACGACCTATCGGGGTACCGGCTCGAGCCCGTTCGGCTTCGGCACGGGCTTTCGCGGCGACGGCGGCTTCGGGGTCGGCTTCTCGAGCTTCAGCGCCTATCCGGACGACAGCTTTACCTCGTGGGCCGACATCGTCGTCGGCGATGGCGCCAAGCCGGCGGACGACGTCAACGCTTACGACGCGCAGGACGTGCTGCGCCGGCTCGATCCGGCCGTGGTGCGCGCGCCGGGCGTGATGCGGGTGGTCCCGCCACAGCCACAGTAGGCGCCGCGGCCGGTCTTGGCGGCGGCAACGTCCGCGCCGGCTCACGACCAGGGCCGGCCGGGTCCGATCGAAAAAGCGGGTCGCCGCACCCAGGCGGCGACCCAGTTTCAGGGAGGTTCTGGCAATACGGCGCGCGTGTGTTTCGGTGCACGCACGACCTCCAGGGAACGGCGCGTCCCTCGGTTTGGTTCCGAGCAACGCGCTCGAGGGCTTCCGCTGATTCCTCCCCAGGGCAATGCGCCCGACGGGAGGGCGCTGCACACGTCAGCATGGTTCCTGCAGGCGCGGACCCACCTCGGCGACGACCGGCAGATGGTCCGAGGCGCGCCGGCTGAGTTCGCTCACGTGAGGTCGCAGCGGTCCCTCGAGGTGGCACCGGCGCACGACCATGCGGTCGAGCGCGAACACCGGCCAGCGGCTGGGATAGCTCGGCGGCGCCGGCGGCACGTCGCCCAGGCGTCGCAGCGAGGCCAGTGCTGGCGCCCGCGGACGCCATTCGTTGAGATCGCCGAGAAGGATCCACGGCTCGCCGGCGTTCTCGAGCAGGCGCGCGAGCGATTGCACCTGGCGCAGCCGGGAACGCGACCAAAGGTCGAGGTGGGTATTGACCAGCCGCCAGCGGCTCCCTTGCGGATCTTCCACGACGACCCCGACGCGCGCCGCGGGGCTCACCACTGTGAGCGGGAAAGCGCAACCGCTGCTCGGCGAGAACGGGCAGGCGGGTGAGGATCGCGTTGCCGTACCAGCCAGGGCCTTCGAGCATCATCGGGCCCTCGACGCACGCCATCTCGAGCATGTCCGCCAGCCGCATCGCCTGGTCGGAGCTGCCGCGTGACGCGCGGGATTCGACCTCCTGGAGGCCTATCACATCGGGGCCGATCTCCTCGATGACCGCGGCGATGCGCGCGAGGTCGCGCCGACGGTCGACACCGATCGCGGCGTGGATGTTGTAGGTGGCAACCCGTAACACGCGCTCAGCCGGCCCGCCATCCTGACACCCAGGGCCCTCGCCCGACGCGCTGGCGAGGCCGACGACCAGGTCGCCGACGGCATCCCCGCCCCGGCGACCTGCTCGGCGCCGCAAGAACGGGGACGCTCACCGGCGCGAGGCGATGACGGTCGAGCCTTGCATCGGCGGTCTACGGCTGCAGTGAGGCCCGCAGCATCCAGGCCGCCTTCTCGTGCGCCCGCAGGCGTTGGTTCATCAGGTCCTCGGTAACGGTATCGTCGGCGTCGTGACAGATCCGGACCACGCCGCGGCAGGCGCGCACCACGGTCTCGTTGTCCTCGACCAGCTCGCGAAGCATGTCCTGCGCCTTGGGCGCCTCGAGCTCGTCCTTGATCGTGGTGAGCTTCAGGAACTGGCTGAGGCTGCCTGGAGCCAGGAAGCCCAGGGCACGGATCCGCTCGGCGATCTCGTCGACGGCATCCTGGAGGTCCCGGTACTGCTCCTCGAACATCTCGTGCAGGCTGTGAAACTGCGGGCCGACCACGTTCCAATGAAAGCCGTGCGTCTTGCCGAGCAGCGTATAGGAGTCGGCCAGCACCCCTTGCAGACCCTCGGAAAGCTGCTTTCGGTGCCGCTCGGAAAGGCCGATGTTGACAGGAACCGGCTCGTGGGACGGCTGGGGAGTGGCGATGTCGTCCATGAGGTCCTCCGCTCGCGCATTTTCAGCGGCCCATGACACCGGACCGTCGCGCCAAGAACGTGGCGGGCCAGCATCGGGTTCCCGCCTGGCCAGCCGCCGCACCGTGCTCCGGCCGGTCCCCGAACGTGCGCGATTCCCTCGATCAGTTGTCGTCGGTGTTATCGGGCACGACGCCGAAGTCGGTCGTCCGCACCGCCCTGGTCTCCGGTGGGTCCAGCTCGCGATTCATCAGTCCCCGCCGGATCAGCTCGCGGATGGCCGCCGCGCGGCTCGGCAGCCGGTTGTCGAAGCGCCACGCGTCGATCGCTTCGAGCTCGTCGAGATCGAGCATCAGCTGAATACGTTCGCTGCGCTTTTGTGTTCGATCGGACACCGCACTCCCCTCCTGGGCGCGTCCCCCTGCGCGCTACCGCAAGAGGCTAAGAGGACGTCTTATACCCAAGATACACCTTTTGGGTCACCGGCGCCATTGCCATCATCGGCGTAGACAGCGCCCATTAGGTCAATTGATTTCCTCGCGCAGAATAAGCTCCTTGTTCAATATCAGCCAGCGACTGCAATAATACAACGCATGTAGCTTAGGTGTATGGAGCCGAACGCGCCTACGAATTTGTTTGCCTCTGTCGAATTAGCTTTTAAATTTTATTGCAGTGAGCACATCGGGAGACAGTCGGTGCGATTGACGACGGATGACGCCAAGGCGATCGAGGCTGAGATCCCGTATTTACGACGCTATGCGCGGGCTTTGACCGGCGGCGCAGAGGCGGCTGACGATCTCGTCCAGGACAGCCTGGAGCGGGCCATCGCGCGCTTCGATCAGTTTCGTCCGGGAACGAACCTCCGAGCATGGCTGTTCACGATCGTGCACAACATGCGCTGCGATCAGCATCGCCGCCTGGTCCGTCGGCCGATCGAGATCCCGATCGACGATGCGCCGCAGCAGGCATCGACGCGCGCGAGCCAGGCGGATGCGCTGCATCTTGCGGACTTCCGGCGCGCCTTCGGCCGCTTGAGCGAGGCGCATCGTGAGGTGCTGGCGCTGGTGGGGCTGGAGGGACTGGACTATCAGCGGGCGGCGAGCATTCTCGGCGTCGAGGTGGGCACGGTGAAATCCAGGGTGTTCCGCGCGCGTGAATGCCTGCGTCGCGAGCAGCTGTTGCTGGATCAACCTGCGCCGCGAGCGATGTGGCGCGCCGCAGCGTAGTCAGAAGAGCCATGACCGAATCGATCGAGCTCATCGTCATCACGCCGGCGGAGGTCAGCGCCTTCGTCGACGGTGAGCTTTCCCATGAGGATCGGAGCGATGTCGCCGCGTGCGTGCGCGATGACGAGCGCGCCGCGGGGATGGTGAGGGCGTGGCAATGGCAGCTCGCGCTGCTCTATGCGGCGTTTGGCCGCATCGTCGATGAGCCTACCCCCCAGAGGCTGAAGCTTACGGCCTCGGCGTGAGAGGATTGCCACGCGCGCAGGCGACGCCTGGAACGGGACGTGTCGGCAGCCGTTTCCCTGAACGTCGGCAGCGGAGGGAGGCGGCGTGTCTGAGCTGAGCAGGCTGTTCGCCATCGATTGGGCGACAGGCACGGACGTCACGATCCAGGAAGCGATCATCCGCCTCGTGCTCGCGGTAGCGCTCAGTTCGGTAGTCGGCCTCGATCGTGAGCTGAGACACAAGCCGCTGGGCTTGCGCACCAACATGATGGTGGCGCTGGGCGCGGCAAGCTTCAGCCTCATGGCGCTGCAGCTGGTGGACCTGCTTCGGGACAGCCCATCCATCGTGCAGATCGATCCCGTGCGTGTCATGGAGGCGATCGTTGGCGCGATCGGGTTTCTCGGTGCGGCCGCCATCATCCAGGGGCGGTTCGAGATCGTCGGCGCCACCACCGGCGCGAGCATCTGGGTCGTGGGCGCGCTCGGCATGGCCTGCGGCTTCGGCTTCTACGCCCTCGCCGTGGCGCTCGGCGTCGTCGGGCTGCTGGTGCTGACCGTCCTGGGCTTCTTCACCAGGAATCTCGGCGCGGCGACAACCGCCGACGGGCATGAGGGCGAGAGTCACAGCGCGGCGTCGCAAGGCCCTTATGCTTCTGGCAGTGCTCCAGTGCGCCCAGCGTCGGCGGCGACACCGCAAGGCGTCTCGGCCACCACACGCCAGGACTCCAAGATCTGACAGGGAAGCCGATGCCCAAGCCGATCATCTGGGTGCTCGTGGCCGATGCCGCCCGCGCCCGCGTGTTCCAGGTGGAACAGCCGCAGCAGACCTTGGCGCCGGCGCTTGGCCAGGAGCTGATTGGCAGCAACCTGGCAAGCCGCGAGATCGCCAGCGATCGCCCGGGCCGAAGCTTCGACCGCGGCGGCCAGGGGCGGCATGCGATGGAGCCCTCGACCGATCCGGCGCGCCATGCCCAGGGAGAATTCGCGCGGGACGTCGTCCGGCTGCTCGACCAGAAGAGGGAAAGCGGCTTGTTCGAGCGGCTCGTGGTCGTGGCGCCGCCGCAGTTTCTCGGCGATCTGCGCGCGGTGATGTCGCAGCAGCTGCAGGCAGCGGTCGGGGCCGAGGTCGCCAAGGACCTCTCGAAGCTGCCGCTGCATGAGCTGCAGGACCATCTCCGCGAGACCCTCGACGCGCAGCGTCCCGTCGGCCGCGGTTAGAGCACGCGGCGCGCCCTCGCCTCGCATACCGGATGGCGCCGGTGGAGCACCTGGCGCCCCCTTCGGCCAGCTCATGATCGAGCGCGGGCTCGCCCCGGATCCGGCGGCGCTCGCCGACCCGGCGACCCGGCTCAAGGCTCTGCTGCGGTAAGCCGCTGGCGAACGGCGTGCAAAAGCACGAGATGACGGCCGCGGCGTTGGCGCCTATCATTTGGCAGGGAGACAGGCGGGCCGGCCAAGGCCGCCGCCTGAGGCAGGGAGCAGCTCCGTTGAGCCATCTGCTGAGCTACGCCATCAACCACATGGTGGCGCCGCGCAAGAGCTTCGCCGAGCTGGTGGCGCTGGCGAACGCGCTCGAGCTCGACGCGGTCGAGATCCGCAACGATCTGCCCGGCACGGCGATCCTCGACGGTACCGAGGCGGCAAAGGTTCGCGACCAGGCGGAAGCCGGCGGCGTGCGCATCCTCTCGATCAACGCGCTGCAGCGCTTCAACGAGTGGAACGTTGAGCGCGAGCTCGAGGCTCGGGCCCTGGCGCGCTACGCGCAGGACTGCGGCGCTGCCATGGTGGTGCTGTGCCCGGTCAACGACGTGAGCTATCGCCTTGCCGAGCGCGAGCGGCTGAGCGGGCTGCGCGATGCCCTGCGGGCGCTTGCGCCGATACTGGGCGATGCCGGCGTTGTCGGGCTGGTCGAGCCGCTCGGCTTTCAGGAGAGCTCGCTGCGGCTGCAGAGCGAGGCGGTCGAGGCGATCGAGGACCAGGGCGTCGGCGATCGCTTCCGGATCGTCCACGACACCTTCCATCACTTCCTTGCGGGCGAGCCGCACCTGCTGCCGGACTGGATCGGGCTGGTCCATCTGTCGGGAGTGGACGACACGCAACTTCCGCTCGATGTCCTGCGCGACCCGCATCGCGGCCTGATCGATGCTGGCGACCGGCTCGGCAACATCGCCCAGATCACGGCACTGCTCGCCGGTGGCTATGGCGGCCCCTTCTCCTTCGAGCCGTTCGCCGCGAGCGTGCATGCCAGCCAAAACATCGCGGGCGCGCTCGAGCGCAGCATGCACTGGCTCGATGCCGAGCTCGCCAAGGCGCAGGTCTGAGCGGACGTCGTACGAGGTTGCTGATGACCAAGACGCTGGACGTGATCTGCATCGGCCGCTCGTCGGTCGACCTGTACGGCCAGCAGGTCGGCGGCCGGCTCGAGGAGATGGCGAGCTTCGCCAAGTATGTCGGCGGCTGCCCGACCAACATCTCGATCGGCACGGCGCGCCTCGGCCTCAAGCCCGGGCTGATCACCGGCGTCGGCGACGAGCACATGGGCCGCTTCATCAAGGAGCAGGCGGCGGTCGAGGGCGTCGACATCAGCAACGTCAAGACCGACCCGGCGCGGCTCACCTCCCTGGTCATCCTCGGCATCCGCGACCAGGAGACGTTTCCGCTGATCTTCTACCGCGAGAACTGCGCCGATGCCGGGCTCACCGAGGACGACATCGACGAGGCCTTCATCGCATCCGCCAAAGCGGTTCTGGTGTCGGGCACGCATTTCTCCAAGCCGAACCTCGATGCCATGAGCAAGAAGGCGATGCGCCTGGCGAGAAAGCACGGCGGCAGGGTCGTCTTCGATATCGACTACCGGCCGGTGCTGTGGGGGCTTACCGGCCATGGCCTGGGCGAGGAGCGCTTCGTCGAGAACCGCGAGGTGAGCGCCCATCTGCAGACCATCGTGCCGGACTGCGACGTCGTCGTCGGCACCGAGGAGGAGATCCATATCGCCGGCGGCTCGACCGACACGCTCGAGGCATGCCGCCGGATCCGGGCGCTGGCACCGGAGGCGCTGATCGTGGTCAAGCGCGGGCCGATGGGCTGCACCGTGTTCGATGAAAAAGTCCCGGACGACATCGAGCAGGGCATCAAGGGGCCGGGC
The DNA here is from genome assembly GCA_963753315.1 of uncultured Alphaproteobacteria bacterium. GTDB lineage: Bacteria > Pseudomonadota > Alphaproteobacteria > Geminicoccales > Geminicoccaceae > DASUGG01. Next base: position 234,438 of record CAVWCI010000003.1, on the reverse strand, counting down.
TTTCCGGTCGAGGTGTTCAACGTGCTGGGCGCGGGCGATGCCTTCATGAGCGGCTTCCTGCGCGGCTATCTGCGCGACGAGCCGATCGAGACCTGCTGCAAGTACGCCAATGCCTGCGGCGCGTTTGCCGTCTCGCGCCACGGCTGCGCGCCGGCCGTGCCGAGCTGGACCGAGCTGCAGTATTTCTTCGAGCACGGCTCGCGCGAGCACGCGCTGCGCAAGGATGCCGGCCTCGAGCAGATCCACTGGTCGACCAACCGCACGCGCGCATGGCCCCAGGTCCTGGCTATGGCCTTCGACCACCGCGCCCAGCTCGAGGCGATGGCGGATGCCGCCGGCATCAGCCACGAGCACATCTCCTACTTCAAGCAGCTGTGCCTGAAGGCCGCCCGCCAAGCCGCCGGCGAGCGCACGGATTTCGGCATCCTGCTGGATCGCAGGCTGGGCCAGGCGGCCCTCGACGACGCGAGCGGCGATGGCATCTGGATCGGCCGGCCGATCGAGCAGCCGGGCTCGCTGCCTCTGCGTTTCGAGGGCGGCGCCGACGTCGGCTGCACGCTCGCCGAGTGGCCGGTCGCGCACTGCGTGAAGTGCCTGGTGTACTACCATCCGGACGACCCCGAGGAGCTGCGGGCGAAGCAGGAGGCGCAGGTGCTGCGCCTGTTCGATGCCGCGCGCCGGACCGGCCACGAGCTGCTGCTGGAAATCATCCCGAGCCGCTCGCAGGCGCCGGTCGACGAGCGGACGGTCGCGCGCGCGCTCGACCGGCTCTACGCGATCGGCGTGTTTCCCGACTGGTGGAAGCTCGCGGATCCCGGCAGCCAGGCCGCCTGGGACGCGATCGCCGCAGCCATCGCCCGGCACGACCGCCATTGCCGCGGCGTGCTGCTGCTCGGCCTCGACGCGCCGCAGGCCGAACTCGAGGCGAGCTTTGCGCTCGCCGTCCGCCAGCCGATCTGCAAGGGTTTTGCGATCGGACGCACGATCTTCGGCGCACCGGCGAAGGCCTGGATGACGGGCGAGATCGACGACGACACGGCCGTCGCGCGCATGGCCGAGACCTATGCCAGCCTGATCCGGGCCTGGGACCAGGCCCGCAGCCGCAACGCCAGACCCGCCAACCAAGCAACCGCACGCGCGGTCATTCGTGAGTAGATGAGATGGTCAAGTTCGCTGTTCTCGGTTGCGGCCGGATCGGCCGCATGCATGCGATCAATCTGGCCCGCCATCCGCGCGCGGAGCTGACCTGGGTGTTCGATGTCGCGGGCAGCGCCGCCGCGTCGGTCGCCGAAGCCACCGGCGCACGTCAGGCCCGCGATGCCGACGAGGCGATTGCGGCCAAGGATGTCGACGCGGTCCTGATCGCATCGTCGACCAACACCCATCTCGATCTGCTCGAGCGTGCGGTCGAGGCGGGCAAGGCGGTGCTGTGCGAGAAGCCGATCGATCTGGATCTCGCCAAGGTCGACGCCTGCTGGAAACGGATCAAGGACCGCAACGCGACCATCATGACCGGCTTCAACCGTCGCTTCGACCCGTCGTTCAGGGCGCTGCGCGATCGGCTCCAGGAGGGCGAGATCGGCAAGCTGGAGCAGCTCGTGATCACCAGCCGCGATCCGAGCCCGCCGCCGATCGCCTACATCGAGGTCTCGGGCGGCATGTTTCGCGACATGACCATCCACGACTTCGACATGGCCCGCTACCTGATGGGCGAGATCGTCTCGGTCTTTGCCGTCGGCGCCAACCTGGTCGAGCCTGCGATCGAGAGTGCCGGCGACATCGATGCGGCGATGATCATTCTCGAGAGCGCGGATGGCGCGCTCTGTCACATCAACAACAGCCGCCGCTGCACCTACGGCTACGACCAGCGGATCGAGGTGTTCGGCGAGCTCGGCATGCTCCAGGCAGCCAACCAGCGGCCGACCAGCATCCAGGCCTGGGGCACCAAGGCGACCGAGGCCAAAGACCCCGTCCTCGACTTCTTCATCGAACGCTACACGCCAGCCTATCTCGCCGAGATCAGCCATTTCGTCGACTGCTGCGAGCGCGGCGTCACGCCGATCGCGGGTTTCCGCGAGGGGCGCGAGGCGCTGCGCCTGGCGGATGCCGCGCTCGAGAGCATGACGTCGGGCCGGTCCGTCCGGCTCGACTAGGCCCTTTCGATCGGGAGGAGGCACATGGCCGATCTGCTGCTTAAGAACCATGCGCCCGATGCGCAGGGGCTGGTGCATCGGGTGACGCCCGAGAGCGCCGGCTGGGGCCATGTCGGCTTCGCGCTCTACCGCCTGAAGCCCGGCCAGAGCATTGCGGCCTCGACCGGCGATCGCGAGGCCTGCCTGGTGCTGGTCGGCGGCAAGGCGAAGGTGGCGGCCGGCGGCCACGACTTCGGCGAGATCGGCGATCGCATGGGGCCTTTCGAGGGCAGGAAGCCGGTCTCGGTCTACGTGCCCTGGCACGCGGATTATCGCGTCAGCGCGACCACCGATCTCGAGCTCGGGGTCTGCTCAGCCCCTGGCGGCGGCGACCACGAGGCCCGGCTGATCGGCCAGGATCAGGTCGCCTACTCCAAGCGCGGCGAGGGCAGCAACACGCGCCACGTCTACGACATCCTGCCGGAGAGCGAGCCGGCGCACGCGCTGCTGGTGGTCGAGGTGATCACGCCCGCCGGCGGCTGGTCGTCCTATCCGAGCCACAAGCACGACACCGACAACCTGCCCGACGAATCCGAGCTGCAGGAGACCTACTACCACCGCCTCGACCCCGCCCAGGGCTTCGCCTTCCAGCGCGTCTACACCGACGACCGCTCGCTGGACGAGACCATGTGCGTCCATGACGGCGACGTCACGCTGGTACCCAAGGGCTACCATCCTTGCGGAACGGCGCACGGCTACGACCTCTACTATCTGAACGTGATGGCCGGCCCCAAGCGCGTCTGGCGCTTCAACACCGAGCCCTGCCACCGCTGGCTGCTGGCCTCCTGAGCGCGGCAAGGCATGCGCTGGCGAAAAAAATGCCGCTTTACTCGGACAGCGCCAGAATGCGTTCCCAGCGCGACTTCGGCAGCGTGTCCGGCACGTTCCAGAACGATTCGCCCTTGTGGCGGATATGACGCTCGAGCAGAGCGACCGCTGCCTCGACCTCCGATCGTTCCACCAGGGCAAGCAACTCGACATGCTGTTCGTAGGATTTCGCCATGTGCTCGGGATGGGAGCCCAGGCGATTGCGCACCGCCGTCATCTTGGCTGAAAACGCCTGTCCGGCCGCGGTAAGGAAAGGGTTGGCGGCGAGGCTGAACAAAGTCTGGTGGAACTCGCCGTCGAACCGCGAATAGCTTCTGGCATCCCGGTCCCGCAACGCGACCGTCATGGCCTCGACGGACCGGTTCCATTGCCGCACGAGGTCACCATGGCTGCGCTCGATCGACAGCCGCAGCGCGGACGTCTCCAGAATCGAGCGGGCCTCGCTGATCTGGGCGAACTGCGCCCGGTCGACGGTGAAGACGAACGTGCCCTGCTGTGGCTCGGTCCGCACCAGACCCTCCAGACCGAGGCAGGCGAAGGCTTCGCGCACCGGCGTCCTGCTGACGCCGTAGCGGGCCGCGATCTTTGATTCCGAGAGCGCCTGACCGAGATCGAACTCGCCCTCGACGATCTCCCGGCGCAGGCGGGCCGTCACGACTTCCGCCAACGATTTCGGCCGCTCCGCCGCTATCGCTTCCATGCTTCAATCACCGGCCATTTCCGTCTTCGGCGGGTAGAATTCCCTCAAGACTGCGCAGGCGGTCAAGTGGCAACCCTCTCGAGCCGCCGATATACCGCGATGCCCGGTTCCGGCCAGCACTGCCGGCCCAACGCCCAGGCGCGACGCGCCTGCCGCCTGTTTGACCGGCGAGTTGACATACTGGCATACCGGTGTTGTAGTTCGACCTGGAGCAAGAAACAAGCCGTGTTGCCGGGGAGGCCGCTGCGGCGAAGGAGCCAGTTCGTGAGTAGCGACCCGACCAAGGATCTCGCCGCCTTCTTTGCGGACCTCCGCTACGAGTCGCTGCCCGCGGCCGTGCGCGAGCGCGTGATCGACATTGTCCTCGACACGGTGGCGAGCGCGATCGCCGGCCGGCGCGGCGATGAGACCGCCCAGATCGAAGCGCTCGCTGCATCGATCGGCGGCCCGCCCGGCTCGACGGTGATCGCGGGACCGCCCCGCTCGCTCGCCGGCGCGACCCTCGTCAACGGCTACCAGATCACCGCTGTGACGGTCTGCGACATCCATCGGCCGACGCTCTGCCACGTGACGCCCGAAGTCGTGCCGCCGGCGCTGGCCATCGCCGAGCAGCGCGATCTTGGCGGCCGCGACCTGCTGGTCGCCATCGCGGCCGGGCTCGAGACGGTGGTGCGGGTCGGCGCCGGCATGCGCTACCCCTCCATGCGTGCCCGCGGCTGGCATTCGCCAGGGGTCATCGGTCCGTTCGGCGGCGCCTCGGCGGTCGCCTCGCTGCTCGGGCTCGAGCAGGCTCGCTTCCACAATGCGCTCTCGCTTGCCGGCACCCAGTCCGCCGGGACGTTCGCGCATTGGGGCACGCCGACGATCAAGTTCCACCAGTCGCGCGGCGCTCTTTCGGGCCTTTTGGCAGGATTGCTCGCCGAGCAGGGCTTCCCGGCCGGACAGGAGATCCTGACCCATCACCACGGCGGGCTCTTCAATCTCTATTCCGACGGCGGCGATCCGGCCGCGGCCGTCGCCGGTCTGGGCGACGACTGGCTGCTCGAGACCATCTCGCTGCGCCTGTGGCCGGCCGGCAGCTCGATCCAGTCGGTCATCACCGCCATGCTGGCGCTGGTCGACGAGCACGACCTGCGCCCGGACGACGTCCAGCGGGTCGAGGTCGGCCTGTCGAAGACGGTCTACGACATGCACGGCAGCCTGCCCTGGGACAACAAGTTCCGCGCCCTGCTCTCCACGCCCTACGTCACCGGCGTCGTGCTGCACGATCGCCGCTGCTGGTTCGACCAGTTCGAGCCCGGGCGCATCGCCGATCCGGCGCTCGACGGCTTCATCCGCGAGCGCATCCGGGTCGGCGCCGACGACACGGTCGAGGGTACCGGCGCCCTCGTCACCGTCCATACCAAGGACGGGCGCACGCTCGTCGACCGGCGCGCCTGGCCGCGCGGCGACGCGGCCGATCCGCTGACCCGCGAAGAGATCGTGACCAAGTTCCGCGATTCGGCCGACGGCCTGCTTGAGCCGGGCGCGGTCGAGCGCGCCATCGAAATGCTGGTCGGTCTGGCGGACCTGCCGCGGGTCCGGGACCTCTGCTCAATCCTGTCGCGGGAAGTGCCCGCCGCCGCCCGAGGGAGCTGACCCGTGGAGACCAAGCCCACCGAGGACCTGGCCCGCTTCGCGGCCGAGGCCGGCTACGCCGACCTGCCCGCCTCGGCCCGCGATTACGCCCGCCTCCTGCTGGTCGACAGCATCGCCTGCGCGCTGGCCAGCGACTACGGCCAGGAGACCGGGATGTACGCCCGCTTCGCGCGCACCGTGGGCGGGCCTGGCGATACCACCGTGATCGGCTCGCAGGAAGGGCTCTCCCTGCTCGGCGCGAGCCTCCTCAACGGTTATCTGATCACCGCCGCCACGATCTGCGACAGCTATGTGCCCGCCCACGTCCACATCACGCCCGAGGTGGTGCCGCCTGCGCTCGCCGTCGCCGAGCGCGATCGCCTGGACGGCAGGGCGCTGCTCGCCGCGATCGCGATCGGTGCCGAGGTCGCGGTCAGGGTGGCCGACGGTATCGACTACACCGTCGCGGGACCGCGGGGCTGGCACATGCCGGGCATCGTCGGGCCATTCGGCGCCGCCGCCGCGGTCGGCAACCTGCGCGGCCTGACCCCCTTGCAGATGCGCAACGCCCTGGCGCTGGCCGGCAGCCAGTCCGCCGGGACCTGGGCGTCCTGGGGCACGCCGACGGTAAAGTTCCACCAGTCCCGCGGCGCCGTCTCCGGGCTGCTGGCCGGACTTCTGGCCGAGCAGGATTTCACCGCCTCGGCCGAGATCCTGGCCCATCCCGATGGCGGCATCTTCGCCGCGTACTCGAATGGCGGCGATCCCGCGGCTGCGGTCGCCGGCCTTCGCGAGCGGTTCGCGTTCGAGGGTATCTCGCTGCGGCTGTGGCCGGGCGGCACGCCGCTGCAGCCGACGCTCACCGCCGTATTTGAGCTGCTCGCGGCGCACGGGCCGGCGTTCGAGACGATCGAGCGCGTTCGCATCGAGGTCGCGCCGGACGTGTACGAGGCGCATGCGCGCTTCGCCGAGCCCGCGGGCACCTTCGACGCCCTGCTCTCCTATCCGTTCACGGTGGCTGCGGCGCTGCGCGACGGGCGCTTCTGGCTGGATTCGATCGGGCCCACGAAGATCGGCGATCCGGATCTCAGGCGGTTCATGCGCGACAGGGTAGCACTGGTCGCCAATCCCGCGCTCACCCGAGAGCACAGCAGGGTCGAGGTCACGGTCGGGAACGAGACGCTCGGCGCCATGGCGGACGGCGCCAAGGGCTCGCCGGCCAACCCGGCGACGGCAGATGAGCTGCGCACCAAGTTCGATCACGCGGTCGCAGGGCGGATGACCGCGTCCGATGCCGCCGAGCTGCTCGACCTGCTATTCCGCATCGATGAATGCGACGACCTCGGCCGGCTCTTCGCGCTGCTTCGATCGCCCCGTGAGCGCGCGCTCGCGCCTTGAGCCGGGGCGCCGCGAGGAGTTGACATACTGACATACCGGTGCGTAAATCCGAGCGGTTCCAAAGGAACCCAGGGGGCGTCTGTGAGGCGAAACCCGCCATGTCGGTGACGCTGTTTCGCACCGTGGGACGCTACGCGCTCGTTTACGGCGTGGCACTCCTCATCCTGCTGCCATTCCTTTGGGTGCTGCTCTCGGCCTTCAAGGCCGAATCGGAGCTGATGCGCTACCCGCCGACGATCATGCCCGAGCAATGGACGGTGCGGAACTTCATCGAGTTCTTCGATGCGACCTCGTTCCACGTGGCGATGTTCAACTCGGGCATCATCGCGGCGACCACCACCCTGCTCGCCATGGCGGTCGCGGCGCCGGCGGCCTATGTCCTGGCGCGCTTCCACAATCGGCTGTTCGAAGGCATCGCGCGCCTGTTCATCTACACCTACATGATCCCGGCGATCCTGCTGGTGTTGCCGATGTACAAGATCTTCTTCAGCCTCGGCCTCGGCGACAACCTGTGGGCGCTTACCCCGATCTACACCGCCCTGGTCCTGCCCCTCATGCTGTGGACGCTGCGCTCGTTCTTCGCCGGCGTGCCGGTGGAGCTGGAGGATGCCGCCATGATCGACGGCGCCACCCGCTTCCAGGCCTTCTGGAAGGTGGTGCTGCCGCAGGCGGTGCCCGGCATGATCGCCACCGGCATCGTCGCGATCAACATCGGCTGGAGCGAGTACCTGTTCGCCGCCACGCTGCTCACCAGCCCCGACAACATGACGATCAGCCCGCGGCTCGCGAGCTTCATGGGGCGCGGCCTCTACAACTGGGGCTGGCTGATGGCAGGGGCGCTGGCCGTGACCGGCCCGCTGATCGTCGTGGCCGCATTCATGCAGCGCTACCTGATCGCAGGCTGGGGTGCCGGGGGGCTGAAGGGATGACCGCGCGCCGGACCGGAGGTTCCTCGTAGGAAGAGACGTTTAACGCGAACCACAAGGGGGAGGCCCGAAGACATGAGACGACAACACTTCGTACAGGCAGGACAGGCTGCATCGGCGCTGCCGCTGGCGCTTGCGCTTGCCTTGATGCCGCCGGCGGCCTCGGCCCAGGAAAGGAAGATCGTGCCGTTCCTGACCGCCGAGAGCTCACCCGAGGCCGTGAAGCAGATCCTCGACCTGATCGCCGCGTTCGAGGAGCAGAATCCCGACATCGGCATCGAGCTGCAGCTCATGTCGAACGACATTCGCGCCGCCCGCATCATCAACACGGTCTCGGTCGGCGGCGAGCTCGGGATCTTCGAGATCGAGCGGCGCCTGGTCCCCGATTTCACCCAGGCCGGATACCTTTTGCCGCTCGACAGCATCGTCGAGAACGTCGGCGAGGAGAACTTCATCCCCGGCTCGCTGCTGTACTGGCCGTTCGACGGGCACCTTTACCAGTTCACCTCCGACCTTTCGGCCGGGACGCTGTACTGGCGCGAGGACCTGTTCGAGGAGGCGGGCCTTGCCGAGCCGGACAGCTATGAGCGCCTGCTCGAGGCGTCCGAGCGCCTGCACGGCAAGGACGGCGTCTCCGGCAACGCCTTCGAGGCGTCGAACAATGGCGGCGTGCAGCGCTTCGTGACGTTCCTCTGGCAGAACTGCGGCGACTTCTACACCAAGGAGGGCGATCTCGCCCTCGATCGCGACGGCAGCCGCCAGGCGGTCGAGGACTACGCGGCGCTCAACCAGTACACGCCGAGCGGCAGCCATTCCTGGGGCAACCTCGACCCGATCAACGCCTACGCCGCCGGCCGGGTCGGCATGGCGCTGTTCCCCGGGCGCCTGGGCTATCAGATCGCGACCAACGCACCCGACATCGCCGCGGTCACCGGCAACCGCGAGGCGCGCGTCGCCCGCGGCGGCGAGGGTCCGCGCGTGGTCTACGGCGCGGTGACGAGCTACGCCATCGGCTCGACCGTGCAACACCCGGAAGAGGCGAAGAAGTTCCTCGAGTACCTGTTCACCGGTGACCAGCTGCTGCAGTACGCCATGGGCGTGCCAGGCCACATCGCGCCGGCGATCAAGAGCGTCCAGGCGCAGATGCTCGAGCAGGACAACCCCTACATCAAGGAGCACCGCGACTGGGTCGAGACCATCCTCGAGGCCACGACCTACTTCAACGCCGAAGCGCAGAACATGGGCTCGATCACCGAGGAGTGCGAGTTCGAGAAGTCGCTCGTGCCGATGCCCTGGTCGTCGCGGGTGATGGGGCAGGCGCCGGTCACGTCGACGATGTTCCAGCGCATCCAGCTGCAGGATACCCCGGTCGAGGAGGCCTACGCCGAGGCGGTCGAGACTTTCCGCACCGAGATGGAGACGTGGCGGGCCGAGAACCCGTGGTTCGACGAGTATATGAAGAAGAACTGACCGCTCGGAAGATCGTGGGAGAGCCGGCGATCGGGCCGCGTCGCGGAAAACGCGGTCCGATCGTCCGGATGTCGAGAGGAGCGGCCGATGGCGGCAACCCGGGTGGGCGAGCGAAAGCGCGTTGCCCACAAGCCTCGATCGAAGCGGCCTGCATGGCTGGAGTCGCAGACCACGTTCGGGCTGCTGATGGTGGCGCCCGCCGTCATCGTCCTGGTGCTCGTCCTGCTCTACCCCGCCTTCGTCGCCCTGCAGACCAGCTTCTACAAGGTGGCCACGATCACCCGCCAGGAAACCTTCGTCGGTCTGCAGAACTACGCGACTGTCCTGTCGGATCCGGAGTTCTGGGGGTCTTTTCAGCGCACCGTCATCTGGACCGCCGGCGCGATGATCTCGCAGATGGTGGTGGGCATCGCCGTCGCCCTGGTGCTCAACGAGCAGATCAAGGGACGCGCATTCGTGCGCGGGCTCGTGCTGTTTCCCTACCTGGTGCCGGCGATCGTCGCGGTGCTGGTCTGGCGCTGGATCTTCAGCGATACGGTGGGGCTGGCGAACTGGCTCATGGTCGACTTCCTCGGCGCCCTCGACCAGCCGATACCGTGGTTCGACCCCGGCTGGGTGATGCTGTCGATCATCATCATGTCGCTCTGGAAATATCTGCCCTACTGGGCGCTCTTCGTGCTCGCCAGGCTGCAGACGCTGCCGCCCGAGCTGCACGAGTCCGCCAAGATCGACGGCGCCAGCGCCTGGCAGCGGTTCCGCTACATCACCCTGCCGTGGATCCTGCCGGTGGTCATCGTCCTGCTCGTGCTGCGCACCATCTGGGCCTTCAACGAGTTCGACATGGTCTACCTGCCGGCAGGCGGCGGCCCGCTGTTCGAGACCACCACGATTCCGGTCTACATCCGGCGCATCGCCTTCGAGTTCAACGACATCGGCCACGCCGCCGGGGTCGCGATGGTGATGCTCATCATGGTGGCGTTCCTCACCAACATCTATTTCTGGGTGTATCGCCGCGCCGAGCGGCGCCTGGGCTGACCCAGATCGGGCCGGGATCGTCGTGATCGAGACGAGGGGGCTGACCAAACGGTTCGGCGCGCGGACCGCGGTCGACCATCTCGACCTCACTGCCGGGCCGGGCCAGATCTACGGTTTCCTGGGGCCGAACGGCGCCGGCAAGACCACCACGATCCGCCTGCTCTTGGGCATCCTCGCACCCGATGCCGGGACCGTGCAGGTCTGCGGCCGGCAGGTCCGACCCGGCGACCGTGCCGGCCGCTGTCTCGTCGGCGCCGTGGCCGAGGTGCAGCATCTTTACGGCGACATGAGCTGTGCTGAGTATCTGCGCTTCTTCGCGGCACTCTACGGTGTCGACGATGCCGGCGCGCGCGTGCCTGCGATGCTCGATCTGGTGGGCCTCGGCGATCGCGCCCGCGACCGCGCGATCGATCTTTCCAAGGGCCTGCAGCAGAAGCTCGGGCTCGCCCGCGCCCTGCTGCACGACCCGCCCGTGCTGGTGCTCGACGAGCCGGTCTCCGGCCTCGACCCGCACGGCATCCGCGAGGTGCGCGAGATCATCTGCCGCGAGCGCGACCGCGGCCGGCTGGTCTTCCTGTCATCGCACGTGCTCTCCGAGATCGAGCGCACCGCCGATCGGATCGGCATGCTGCGTCACGGGAGGCTGGTGTTCGAAGGCAGGGTCGAGGACGTCATGGCGCGCCACCCCACGCTGGAGGATGCCTTTCTGTCGATCACCGGGGCGAGCGCGAGCGCCGCGGAGCCCGCCCATTGAGCATGGCCGCGGCGCCAGCCCGCTGGCCGGTCGCCGGCGTGATCGCGTGGCAGGAGGCCAAGGCAGCCATGCGCGGCATGGGCTGCTACGTCGCGCTGAGCGTGGCACTGATCGCGGCCACGTGGATGCTGCTGGTCGATGTGCGGGCCCTCGAGGCCGCAGGCCTGCTGGTGCTGGCGGACCCGTTTCGGCCGTCGGTCACGGTCGCGATCCTGGTGCTGGCGCTGTTCTTTGCGGTATCCGCCGCGACCTCGGCCGCGCGCGATCGCGAGAGCGGCACGCTCGAGGTGCTGTTCTACGGCCCGGTCGACGAGATCACCTACGTCCTGGGCAAGGCAGCCGGCCTGCTGCTGGCCTATCTCGCCGCCCTGCCCCTGCTGCTCGCCTCGCTCGCCCTGCTCTCCTGGATGAGCGGCTTCGCGCTGACGCCTGCGATCCCGGTGAGCATCGTGCTCTCGGTCGTGCCGGTGGCGCAGATCGTCGGCTTCGCCATCCTGCTCTCGGTCGGCATCGGCCGCGTCCGCTCGGCGGTGCTGCTGCTGGTCGGCATCGTCGCGTTGCTGCTCGGGATCGAGGTCGCCTACCGCATGGTGCTGCTGGTGCCGATCTCGGACCCGGCGAGCCCGGTGCTGCCGCTGCGCGACACGCTTGCGGCGCTCACGGCGGCCGCCAGCTGGATCTCGCCGTTCGCCTGGCTCGAGCGGGTGGTCGACGGCGCGATGGCGGGCGCGTGGCGAAACGCGCTTCTCAGCCTCGCGGCGGCACTCGCCTATGCGGCGCTCATGCTCGGCCTCGCGGCCCTTTGGCTGCGCCACCGCGGCGTCTGGCGGAGGGGCGAGTGAGGGCGATCCGGCTCTGGCTTGCGGTGCTCGTGCCGGCGATGCTCTGCGGCGCGGCACCCTGCTTCGCCCAGGCGGTCGAACAGCTCGTCTGGTGGCCGCTCGTGACCGACGGCCAGGAATACCGGCGTGTCCCCTACCCGCAGGAGGCGGGATCGCTCCTCGTCCTCGCGGGTTCCGACATCGTGCTCGATGCGCGCTTCGCCCCGGTCGCCTGGTGGCCGATCACGCGGGAGTACCTCGCCGATTTCGCGCGCCAGCCCGATCTCGTGGAAGGCAGCATCGAGATCCTCGACGGCTCCGGCGAGGTCAGGGTCGTCGATCCCGAGCCCTATCTGCTGTGGCATCCGATGGGCGTCGGCGCGGGACCGGCGCGGCTGCTGCACGGCGAGGCGGCCCTGGCGTTCTACGATGACTACCTCAAGGATGCGCGCGCGGCCGCCGAGCGCGAGCGCGAATACCAGCGCATCTTCGGCGCTCACCAGGCCGCGGTCGAGGCCTGGCTGCGCATGGCCGCGGAGCGCCGGGGCCAGGACATGCCGCCACCGCCGCCCGAGCTCGACATCGAGCCGCCCGAGCCGTTCCATGCCTATGCCAGCGAGCCGCGCGAGGCGGCCGTGCTGTCGCTGCCCGCGGGCACCTACACCGTGCGCGTCCGTGGCGCCGATGGCGAGATCGTGCCCGGCAGCGAGCGCGCGCTGGTGAGCTTCGGCCCGCTCGATCGCGCGATCGGCTATGTGCTGCGGCCCGAGGACCGCTGGACCCGGCCGGTGATCAGCTTCGCGCCGGACGAGACCGTCTACACGACCGGCCGCACCGACCTTTTTCTCGAGCCCGTCCCGGTCGTCGAGTATGATGCGCAGCACTACGCACGGCTGTTCCAGCCGCAGTCGGTCGAGACCACCGATGCTGCGCAGACGCTCTGGACGGCGGACATCGAGGGCGAGGATGCCGCCGGCAACGCCGCGCTGGCGCTCTGGGACGGGGACGCGCTGGTCGACACGCTGCCCCGCACGCCCTATCGGGTCGCGCAGCTTGCCGGCACCGCGCGGGGCTATGTCATCGAGCCGTTCGCGCCCGGCAATGGAGCGCTCGAGCCGGATTTCCATGCCATGCGCATTCCCCGAGCGGTCGATGTCACGCGGATCGATCTGCGCGCCCACACCGATACGCCAGTGCACGCGAGCACGCGTGGGTTTCGCAAGGTCGCGGCCTGGCCCGAGGCTCTGCTGTTCCTGCCAGCCCTGTTGCCGCTCGTCGTCGGGATGGCCATCAGAATCGGCAGCAGGCACCGGTTCGCCTGATGACAATCCGGGAGACATCGCCATGCCGAGCGAGATGAAGGGCGTCCTTCGACCCTCGATCTACCGCTTCCGCCTGGGCGGCTTCGAGATCACCAACTTCCTCGACGGGGTCAGCCAGCGCGAGGGCCCGCATCCGATGTTCGGCGCCGACCAGCCGGCCGAGGCGGTGCACAGGCTCGCCGCGGCCAACCGGCTGCCGCCCACCCGCTTCGAGAATTCCTATACGCCGACCATCGTCAACACCGGGAGCGACCTCGTGCTGTTCGACACCGGCAACGGGCCGCCGCGGCGCGCAGCCGGCCTCGGCAGGCTGCGCGCCCTGCTCAAAGAGGCCGGCTATAAGCCCGGCGACATCGACGTCGTGGTCATCACCCATTGTCATCCCGACCACATCGGCGGCCTCCTCGAGGACGGCGCGCCGGCCTACCCGAACGCGCGCCACGTCTTCGGCGCCGTCGAGTTCGACTTCTGGCGGCGCGGCGAGAACGTTCCCGAGTCCCGTAAGGAGACCCGCGAGCTGTTCATGGAGCTGGCGCTGCCGTTCGCCGAACGGGCGAGCTTCATCGAGCCGGACGAGGAGGTCGTGCCCGGCATCCGCTCGGTGGAGGCCTACGGCCATTCGGCCGGCCACATGGCCTACCATCTCGAGAGCGAAGGACAGCGCCTGCTGCTGTGGGGCGATGTCGCCAACCACTACGTCGCCTCGCTGCAGCGCCCGGAATGGCATGTCCGGGTCGACGACGACAAGGAGCGGGCGATCGCCACCCGCCGGCGCATCCTCGACATGGTCGCGAGCGAGCGTCTTTGGGCGATCGGCTTTCACATGCCGTTCCCGGCCGTCGGCGTCGTCGAGCCGACGCATGACGGCTATCGCTGGCTGCCGCTCAGCTATCAGCTGACGGTGTGACAGGCTGGCGCCGCAGGAACCAGGGTGCCGGAGCCACGTTTCCCTGGCGATGCCCGCAAGAGGGAACGCGCATCATGGCTGACCGGCTTGAAGGAGTATCGAAGGCGCCGGACCTCGGGCAAGACGCCGGAGCCCATGGGCGGGCGCGCCTCGCGCAAAGGGCCGATCTTCGTGGTCCAGGAGCACAAGGCGACCAGCCATCATTTCGATTTCCGCCTCGAGGTCGACGGCGTGCTGAAGTCGTGGGCTGTCCCCAAGGGTCCCTCGACCGACCCGCGCGACAAGCGGCTCGCGATGCCGACCGAGGATCATCCGCTCGACTACGCCGATTTCGAGGGCGTGATCCCGGAGGATTCCTACGGCGGCGGCGCCGTGATCGTGTGGGATCGCGGCCGCTACGACAACATCACCGAGAAGCGTGGCGAGCTCCAGCCGATCGCCGAGGCCCTCGAGGCTGGCCACGCGCTGGTGCGCCTGCACGGCAAGAAGCTGCAGGGCGGCTACGTGCTGCAGCGGGTGGGCCATGGCGACGACGTGCGCTGGCTGCTGATCAAGATGAAGGGCGAGGGCTCGGATGCGCGGCGCCGGCCGGTCGCGACCGAGCCTGAATCGGTGCTGAGCGGCCGTACCGTCGATAGCGTCGAGGCTGCCGAGGAGAGCTGACATGGCCCCGACGATCGAGATCGACGGCCACAAGATCGCCCTGTCGAACACGGACAAGATCCTGTTTCCGGAGGCGAAGGTCACCAAGGGCGACCTGATCGACTACTACCGCAACGTCGCGCCCACCATGCTGCCGCACATCGCCGGCCGGCCGCTCTCGTTCCAGCGCTATCCGGACGGCATCGAGGCCGGCGGCTTCATGCAGAAGAACGCGTCGGACTATTTCCCGGACTGGATCCGGCGCGCGCACCTGGCCAAGGAGGACGGCGAGGTCGACCACGTCGTCGCTGAGGACGCCGCGACCCTCGTCTATCTCGCCAACCAGGCCTGCATCACCCTGCATGCCGGGCTCTTCCGCATCGACCAGATCGATCATCCCGACATGATGGTGCTCGATCTCGACCCCTCGGACGACGATTTCAGCAAGGTGAAGCGCGCCGCCAAGGATGCGCGCGCGCTGCTCGAGGAGATCGGCCTCACCGCCTACCTCCAGACCACGGGCTCGCGCGGCCTGCACGTCTGGGTGCCGCTCGATCGCAGCCGCGACCTTCGACGAGGTGCGCGAGATCGCCTCGCAGCCTTGCCGAGGCGCTCGCCGCGCGCCGGCCCGACGAGCGCACCACCGAGCAGCGCAAGGCCAAGCGCGGCGATCGCGTCTTCCTCGACGTGGCGCGCAACGCCTATGGCCAGACGGTGGTGGCGCCGTATTCGGTGCGCGCGCGGCCCGAGGCATCGGTCGCCACGCCGCTCGCCTGGGACGAGCTCGAGCTCCCTGACCGGACCGCGCCGCTATACGGTGCGAAACCTGTTCCGCCGGCTCGCGCAAAAGCCCGACCCATGGGCTGAGCATAGGGGACAGCGCGCAGAGCCTGGCGCCGGCGCGCTCGAAGCTTGCCGCCCTGGCCGGTTGAGGAACGGGCTCAGGGGGACTGCTCGATCACCCCGCAGGCGAGGCGCATGCCCGCGTCGCCTGCGGGCTCCGTCACGTAGTCGTCCTGGCCCTGGTGAATCACGATCGCCGAGCCGTCGTCGTCGAACAGCGAGGTCGCGCCGTCCTCCAGCGTCACGCGGTCGGTGATGTACTCGATCTGCACCGCCCCCTCGCCGACGTAGATGTTGGGCAGATCGCCGGCATGCGGGCCTCCCGGGCTGTCCCAGCCGTGCTCGGCGTCGGTCGGGTTGAAGTGGCTGCCCGCGGATTCGAACGGCGGCTCGCACTCGCCCGTCTCGTGGATGTGCAGCGCGTGCTTGCCGGCAGGCAGCCCCGAGACCGCCACCACGATCTGCACGCCCTGCGCCAGCTGGTTCAGCTGCGCCGTGCCGATCGGATTGGTCTTCGCGTCGATCAGCTCCGCCACGGCGTCCTGACCCTGAGCCTGCAGCGGCGCCGCGGCGATCGCCGTAACGCCGATGGCGCCCAGCAGAGCGTAGCGTGCCCTGTTCATCTCGCTCCTTCCCTCGTCGATCTTGCGGGCGATGCGCGCCGACCCCGAGCCGGACCATCCGCGGCGCCGGCCCGAGACCCGGCCGCACCGGACTAATGCTTCGAGACGCCGGTCAGGGCTTCGCCGGCCGGCCCACCGGCGCGGGTCTCGATCGCGAGATCGCCGAGCGCGACGATGCCCACCAGCCGCTTGTCGCGATTGAGGACCGGCAGCCGGCGAACCTGCGCCTCGCTCATGAGCCGGGCCGCGTCCTCGACCGCCTGGTCCTCGAAGCAGTAGTGGATCCCCTCCGACATCACATCGCCCACCGCCGTGGTATTGGGATCCTTACCTTCGGCCACGGCCCGGACCGTGATGTCGCGGTCGGTGATCGTGCCGACGAGGCGGTCGTTCGCACCGACCGGCAGCAGACCGAAATCACCGTCCCGCATCGAGATCGCAGCCTCCTTGAGCTTTGCGCTCGGATCGGTGAGCTGCACCTTGGTGGTCATCACGTCTTTGAGCTGCATCGCTTCCCTCCACTTCGCATGCCTTTGTGCCATGTCGCGATCGGTCAGGCGCGGTCGCGGAGTTCGGATACTCCCTCCGCTCTGGCGCAGTGATCGCAACAGTAGACCGCGCCGCCGCTCTCGAGGCCGTGGCCGGTCACGCGCACGCTGCATCGCGCGCAGCGTGGCGCCAGGGCGTGAATCGCGCACTCGAAGCTGTCGAAGGTGTGCGTCTCGCCACCCATCATCACCTTGAACGCCTTGTCGTAGTCGTTGCCGCAAACGTCGCAGACAGACATCTCTCCGATCCCTCTCTGGCGGTTGCCGTCTCGAGGCTTCGGTCGCGCTCGCCGGTGTCTGGGTCGGTAACGGGCACACGGGACGAGCGTTCCGCAATCCGGCCCCGCGATCCTCTGGGCAATCGGCTGGCCCCTTTGCGATCCCGGACGGCTGCCGCCGTCAACGCTGACGGCCGCGATCACGGCCGGGAGCCGCCCGCACGACCTCCGGCGGCGCGACGTCCTCGTACTGGCGAAAATTGTCCTGGAACAGCGCGAGAAGCTTCTGCGCCATCGTGTCGTAGGCCGCCGTATCGTCCCAGGTGTTGCGTGGGAGCAGGATCTCCGACGGCACGTCCGGGCAGCTGGTCGGGACCTCGAGGCCGAAAGCGGGATCTCGGGCCGTCTCGGCATCGAGCAGCACGCCCGAATGAATGGCATCCAGCATTGCCCTTGTGTGCGCGAGGTCGACGCGCGATCCGACCCCGTAGCCGCCACCCGTCCAGCCGGTATTGACGAGCCAGGTCTGCGCCTCGTGCGCGCGGATGCGCTCGGCCAGCAGCTCGGCATATTCGGTCGGATGCCGCGCCAGGAAGGGCCCGCCGAAGCAGGGCGAGAAGACCGCTTTGGGCTCGTCCACCCCTTCCTCGGTGCCCGCGACCTTGGCGGAGTAGCCGCTGATGAAATGATACATCGCCTGCTCCGGCGTCAGCCGGCTCACCGGGGGCAGCACCCCGAACGCATCGCAGGTCAGGAAAATCACGTTGCGCGGATGATCGCCCACGCAGGGTATCTTGGCTCTCTGCATGAACTCGATCGGGTAGGCCGCCCGCGTGTTCTCGGTGAGCGTGCGATCGCCGTAATCGACCGCGCCCGTCTCCGGATCGAAGACGACGTTCTCCAGTACGGCGCCGAAGCGGATCGCCGCATGGATCTCGGGCTCGCTCTCGGCCGACAGGTCGATGACCTTGGCATAGCAGCCGCCCTCGAGGTTGAAGATGCCGCGCTCGCTCCAGCCGTGCTCGTCGTCGCCGATCAGCCGGCGGTTCGGGTCCGCTGAGAGCGTCGTCTTGCCGGTGCCCGAGAGTCCGAACAGCAGCGATGTGTCGCCCTGCCGCCCCTCCGTCGCCGAGCAGTGCATGGTCAGCACGCCGGCCGCGGGCCCCCGATAGTTCATGACCGTGAAGATCCCCTTCTTCATCTCGCCGGCGTATTCGGTGCCGAGGATGATCATCTCGGCCCGCTCGAGATCGAGCTGCACGCTGGTTTTCGAATCGACGCCGCTCGTGGCCTGGCTGGCAGCAAATCCTCCGGCGTTGAGGATCACGAAATCCGGCTCGCCGAACGCCGCCAGCTCCTCGCCGCTCAGCCGGATCATCATGTTGTGCATGAACAGGGCATGATACGGTCGCGCGCAGATCACGCGTACCTTGAGCCGGTACGCCGGGTCCCAGCAGACGGCGCCGTCGACGCAGTAGAGCGTGTCGAAGCTGTTGAGATAGTCGACGGCCCGCTCGCGGTTGATGGCAAAGCTCTCGTCGCCGATCTTGACGTTGACCTCGCCCCACCAGATGTCGTCCGCCGATTCCGCATGTCGGACCACGCGCTTGTCGGCGGGGCTGCGACCGGTCTTGGCGCCGGAGTAGGCGATCAGGGCTCCCGAGCTCGCGATCGCGGAGCGGCCCTCGTCCAGAAGTGCTGCCTGGTAGAGGATCGCAGGCGAAGGATTGCGCCGGATATGGGCTCCCGCGATCCCGTGCTCCTCGAGCGAGAAGTCCTGCTTCATCACCGCCCCCTGAACTCTTGCTTCCTTAGGGGCGACAACGGTTCCCCCCATGGCCGGTTCCGATTCCGGGAACCGCATCTCCTGCGGCGCGTTTCGCGAGCAGATCTTGCGAGTGTGTGGCCGGCCAGCAGCCGGCGATACGAACGGGAGAGCGAACATGCAGACCATCGATCGTGCCGAGCTCAGCCGCTGGATGGACGAAGGGCGCGACTTCGCGCTCGTCGAGGTTCTGGCGCCGGAGGCTTTTCGCGCCTTTCACCTGCCGGGGGCGATCAATGTGCCCGTGCATCAGAAGGGCTTCGGGGCAGCGATCGAGCGGGCCGTGCCGGCCAAGGACCGCCCCGTCGTCGTCTACTGCCAGGACAAGGACTGCCACGCGTCGCCCGAGGCGGCGGAACTGATGGAGCAGTCCGGCTATCGGCAGGTCTACGACTACGAGGCGGGCAAGGCGGACTGGAAGCAGGCCGGCCTGCCGGTGCAGGAGGGTCGTACGTCATAGCCGGCAGCGAACCCGAGCAAAGGAGGTGAACGCGCCGACGTCTGGCGGTCAGTCGCGCGGCGTCCTGATCGTCGGGCGCTCGTCGTAGACGTCGAGGCCGCCCGGCTGGATGGTGCTCGCGACCCCCTGCCCATGCTCCTCCCGGGGTTCCACGACCTCCGGTCGCTCCTGCAAGGATCGGGTCTCGCGGGCGCTCGCCGCCGGCAGGTCGTCGCGCTCCAGCGTACCGACCAGCGCCTGCTGCGGTCGACCACCATCAGGTGGTTGCAGCCGTGCTTGTCCATCAGCGCCCGGGCGGTCGTCACGTCGTCGTCCAGATAGCAGAAGGCGAGGTTGGTGGTCATCATGACCCGGGCGGTGATTCTCACATCCCGGTTCTGCTCCTTCGCGGCCCTCGCAAGCTCCGAGCGCGCCAGGACGCCGACGATCTCGTCGCCGTCGGCGACCGGCAGGACCGGATGCTCCTGTAGCGACAGCCTGAGCGCCGCCTCGTCCATCTCCTGATCGGCATGGATGATCTCGCGCACCGGCCGGGCAAAGCGGCGCACGCGCGTCCTCCCGGACTCTGGCTTCGCGGCGGCCTTCCTTGGCGCCGGCGCGGCTGGTTCCGCGGCACCCGTCAGGCGGGCACGGGCGGCCGCCACCTCCGCGAGACGGCTCGGCTCGCCGCCGCCCATGCTCTCGTCCTCGGCGACCGCGAGCTCATGCGCGTCCTCCTCCCAGCTCCCGAGGATCGCGAGCTTCTCCTCCTTGCTCAGCGTGCCATCGCGCTCGACCTCCTCGGGCGAGCCGAACACGGACGCAGGATCGAGAAGTGCTGCCCGGACGCGGGCGCTGTCCTTGGTCATCCCTCCGGCTCCCTCCGCTCGATCGTCACGGGCCGGCGTGCCGGAAAAGCTCGCCTATGGTGTTGAACGGCGGGGCCAAGTCCCGGTTCCCCGACCGAGAACCGCCCTCACTAGGCCGCGTCGAGGCGCATCCGGCCGTTCCCAGTCTTGCCGAGCAGCCGCTCGATCTCCGCTCCCATCGCCGCGACGCTGCGGCCCTCGAAGCTCATCTGGTACCATACCTCGAGGCTGATCAGCAGCCACAGCCGATAGTTGTGGTCCCTCCGGCCGGACAGGTGCTCGTCAATCAGCTGGCGCACATAGGCAGCATCAAAAATGCCGAGCTCGATCATCCGCGACTCGGCGAAAAGGTTCTGCATGAACTGCCGTAATTCCGTGCGCATCCAGATCCCAAGCGGAAAGCCGAAACCCTGCTTCTTGCGCGTGATCAGCTCGCTCGGCAGATAACGGCCGGCGACTTTCCTGAGAAGGTATTTCAGATGATTGCCTTTGAGCTTCAGATCGCCGGGGATGGAGGCGGCATACTCGACGACTTTGTGATCGATCAAGGGCGAGCGCGTCTCCAGCGAATGCGCCATGCTCATCCGATCGACCGTGACCAGCAGGTGATCGGGCATGCGAGTCATCAAATCCGTGTAGAGCATGCGGTCGACCACGTGGTCGACGCTCTCCGATTCGAAGAGATCCATGATCTTGCGGTTCGAATCGTAGTCCTCGATGCCGCTTTGCGCCGTCCTGGTGAACAGGGACTGCTTTGCCTCCTGCGTGAAGCGCAGCGCGCTCATACTATGGGCATAGCGCTCGGCGCCGCTGAAGAACGACATCTCGTTGAACCAGCGCGCTTTTTGCGCGAAGCTCTTGTAGCCGAAGGATTCCGGCAGGCGATCGACCAGGCGCTGCGCGACCTGACGGCGAAACCACGTCGGCAGCAGACAGTAGTAGTCCAGCAGCCGCTGGCCGACGAAACGGTCATAGCCTGCGAAATTCTCGTCGCCACCGTCGCCCGTCAGCACCACCTTGACCGTCTCGCGAGCGAGGCGCGAGACGAAATAGACGCCGGCGCCGTAGGGGTCGGCGGGCTCGTCCATGTGATGCACCATGACCGGGAGCAGCTGGATGAGATCCGGCTCGACGACCTGCTCGTGCGCCTCCAGGCCATGACGCGCGGCCACCATGCGGGCAAAAGGCAGCTCGTTGAAGCTGTGCTCCTCGACGCCGACCGAGAACACGGGGACCGGCTGCGTGTCCTGGTTGATCGTCGCCATCACCGCCGATACCAGGCTCGAATCGATGCCGCCGCTGAGGAACGCGCCGACGCGCACGTCGCTCAGCAGGTGCATCTGGATCGTCTCCTTGAGGAGGTGGTCCAGCTCGTCGATGATCTCCGCCTCGCCGGCGCCCGACTTGCGGGTGAAATCGACGTCCCAATAGCGCTCCAGGTGATACGTACCGTCCTGGAAGCACAGCAGCGTGCCGGCCGGCAGCTTCTGGATGCCCTTGAAGAGCGTGTACCGGTCGGGCAGGAAGCGCATCGAGACGTAGTGCCACAGGCCCTCGAGGTCGATCTGCGGCTGCACCAGGCCCGATGCCAGGATCGCCTTGATTTCGGAGCCGAAGAGGAACCGCTCGTCGTCCTGATAGAAGAACAGCGGCTTCTGCCCCAGATGATCGCGGGCGAGCAGCAAGGTCCTCTTCGTCTGGTCCCACAGCGCGAAGGCGAACATGCCGCGCAGGTGCCTGGCGCAGTCTTTGCCGTGCTCCTCGTAGAGATGCAGGATGACCTCGACGTCGGTCGCTGTCTTGAAGCGATGCCCCGCCGCGATCAGCTGCCGCCGCAGGTCCGGGCTGTTGTAGATCTCGCCATTGCAGACCAGATGCACGTTGCCGGCCTCGTTCGAGATCGGCTGATTGCCGTTCGCGAGGTCGATGATGCTGAGGCGCCGGCTGCCGAGCGCGGCGTGCTCGTCCTGAAAATAGCCGCAGGCATCCGGGCCGCGATGGATGATCGCATCCGTCATCGGGACGATGGCGTCGCGGCTGTTGCGCGAGACGATACCGGTGATACCACACACGGGCAGGCGCTCCTTGTCTGGCCCTTGCGGAGGTCGCGTTCACGGCCGGGCCGGCGGATGGGCATCCTGGCAGTCACGGTCGTCCAGGTGCTTCCATCGCGCACTACTTACCCTTCGCAGGGCGGATGGCAACAGGCCGAAAGTCGCGGGTGCGGACGCGGCGCAGCGCCTGGGCCCTGTCAGTCATCCTCGGGGCGAGGCTCGGCCTCGCGTCGCCGGGGCTGCAGGAGCTTGGCAACCAGGCCGGTCCAGCCCGTCTGATGCGACGCCCCTACGCCGCGCGCGGTGTCGCCATGGAAGTACTCGTAGAACAGCAGATGATCGCGGAAGTGCGGGTCATGCTGCAGCTTGGGATGGTCGCCGAACACCGCGCGCCTGCCCTCGTGGTCGCGCAGGAAGATGCGGGTCAGGCGCCTGGCTAGCTCCTCGGCGACCTGCTCGATGGTGAGGAGGTTGCCGGAGCCCGTGGGGCATTCGACCTTGAAGTCGTCGCCGTAGTAGTGGTGAAATTTTTGCAGCGATTCGATCAGCAGGTAGTTGACCGGGAACCAGATCGGCCCGCGCCAGTTGGAGTTGCCGCCGAACAGGCCGCTGTCGGATTCCGCCGGCTGGTAGCGCACCACGAGGCTGTCGCCGTTCAGGTGGTAGACGTAGGGCTGGCCCTCGTGGACCTTCGAGAGCGCCCGCACGCCGTAGTCCGACAAAAACTCGGTCTCATCGAGCATGCGGCGCAGCAGCGCCTTCATGCGATGGCCGCGCAAGAGCGACAGCAGGCGCCGCTCACCGAGCCCCGGCTCGTGCCAGCGCGACACCAGCGCGCAGAGATCGGGACGGTACTTGAAGTACCACTTGAGCCGCCGATGGAAGTCCGGGAGCTTCTCCAGCATCTCAGGCTCGAGAGTCTCGACCGCGAACAGCGGGATCAGGCCGACCATGGAGCGCACCTTCAAAGGCGTGATCCGCCCGTCCGGCAGGTTCAGGACGTCGTAGAAGGACTGGTCCTCCTCGTCCCAAAGGCCGACGCCGGCCTCGCCGATGTTGGTCATGGCTTCGGCGATGCCAAGAAAGTGCTCGAAGAACTTGGTCGCGATGTCCTCGTAGACGTGGTTGTGGCGCGCCAGCTCGAGCGCGATCGTCATCAGGTTGAGGCTGTACATCGCCATCCAGGCGGTGCCGTCGGCCTGGTTGATGAAGCCGCCGGTCGGCAGCGGCGAGCTGCGGTCGAACACGCCGATGTTGTCGAGCCCCAGGAAGCCGCCCTGGAAGATGTTGCGGCCCTGGGCGTCCTTGCGGTTCACCCACCAGGTGAAGTTCAGCATCAGCTTGTGGAAGACGCGCTCGAGGAAGGCGAGGTCGCCGTCGTCGCCGCGCTGCTTGCGGTCGATCTGGAAGACGCGCCAGGTCGCCCAGGCGTGGACCGGCGGATTGACGTCGCCGAACGCCCATTCGTAGGCCGGCATCTGGCCGTTGGGATGCATGTACCATTCGCGGGTCAGCAGCACGAGCTGCTGCTTGGCGAACTCGGCGTCGACCAGGGCCAGCGGCAGGCAGTGGAACGCGGTGTCCCAGGCGGCGTACCAGGGATACTCCCACTTGTCCGGCATCGAGATGATGTCGGCGTTGTTGAGATGCTTCCAGTCGGCGTTGCGGCCGTGCCGGCGGCCGTCCGGTGGCGGCGGCTGGGTCGGATCGCCGCGCAGCCACTGCGGGATGTCGAAGTAGAAGAACTGCTTGCTCCAGATCATGCCGGCGAACGCCTGGCGCTGCACGGCGCGCGCGTCCGCATCGTCGAGATCGGCCTGGATCTCGGCGTAGAAGGCGTCCGCATCGGCGAGGCGCTGCGCGACGACCTCGTCGAAATCCGCGAAAGCGGGCTCTTCGGTTCGGGTCGTGAGACGAAGCCGCACGCACACAGTGCCGCCGGCCGGGACCTCGAGGCGATAGAGGGCGGCCGCCTTGGTGCCGGCGCGCTCCGGGTTCACGGCGCTCGCGTTGCCGTGGACGACGTAGTCGTCGAAGCCATCCTTGAAGTAGCCTTGGGCATCCGCGCCGTAGAGCCTCGGCGTGTTGGTGTCGTTGTCGGTGAACAACAGCGTCGGCTCGCCATCGCAGAACAGACGGTAGTCGCCAAAGACCTTGCTGCGCACGCCGATCGTGGCGTCGTCCGCGGCATAGAGGCCCAGCCTCCTGGTCCCTTCGCGCCAGGACCAGGTGTTGCGGAACCACAGCTGGGGCAGGAGGTGCAGCGTCGCCGGCTCGGGCCCGCGATTGATCGCCCTGATCTTCATCAGGAGGTCGTGGGGCCCGCCTTTGGCGTACTCGACGAAGACGTCGAAATAGCGATCGCCGTCGAACACGCCGGTGTCGATCAGCTCGAACTCCTGCTGATCCTTGCCGCGGCGGCGGTTCTCCTCGACCAGCGAGGCGTAAGGGAACGCGCTTTGCGGATATTTGTAGAGGAACTTCAGCCAGCTGTGGGTCGGCGTGGCATCGAGGTAGTAGTAGAGCTCCTTGACGTCCTCGCTGTGGTTGCCCTCGCGGTTGGTGAGGCCGAACAGGCGTTCCTTCAGGATCGGATCGCGGCCGTTCCAAAGCGCCAGCGAGAGGCAGAGCCGCTGCTGCTCGTCGGAAATGCCGGCGATGCCGTCCTCGCCCCAGCGGTAGGCCCGCGAGCGCGCCTGGTCATGGGAGAAGTACTCCCAGGCGTTGCCGTGCGGGCTGTAGTCCTCGCGGACCGTGCCCCACTGCCGCTCCGAGAGATAGGGTCCCCAGTACTTCCAGGCCGCGAGCCCGGCCCGGTCCTCCTGCAGGCGCGCACGCTCGCTCGGCTCGGCCGAGACCTCCGGCCGCCTGCCGTCCTCGGACTGGGGCACGATCTGCACCATGGTCGGGAACCCTTCGCGCGTGTCAGGCGCTGCGACGCGCCGCCTGAGATTTAGGTTCGGCAAAGCCCGAGTGTTCATCGCATCGATCCTTCAAAACCGCCACAGCCGGCGATCGGGAACAGCACAGGCCTAGAGGGCAGCGTGGGCGGGCGGAAATGCCGTTGGCGACTGGATTCGATGATCGCCGGGCATGGTCTGCCACGCGTGAGAGAGCTTGTGAAAGCTGCGGCATTGGAGGATCCTGCCGTGACGGGAGGCTTCAGCATAGGCGTCGACGGTGTGTTCGCACCCACGTCACCTGGATCGGGCCAGACCAGGCCGACGTGAACGACGGGCGCAGCGCGGCGGCGCGCCAAGTAGGGCGTCTGAGCATCGATGCCGGATTTGATTTACGAGATTCCGACCGTCCAGCTCGCGATCTACTGTTCGTTGTTCTTCGTCGGGCTGACGTGGTTCGGGCTGATCTTCGTCAAGCCGTTCCTGCGCCTGCTGATGGGCCACGATCCGCGCATCAACGAGTGGGTCGGCCAGACCACCGCCGGCTTCAGCCTGTTCTATGGCCTGCTGCTCGGCCTGCTCGCGGTTGCCGCCTACCAGAACTTCGACGAGGTGAGGAAGAGCGTGTTCGCCGAATCGGCGGACCTCGCGTCCCTCTACCGCGATGCCGCGCGCTATCCCGAGCCGGTGCGCTCCGAAGTCCAGGAGCTGCTCCGCGACTACACCCTCTACGTCATCTACAAGGACTGGCCGGCGCACCGCCGCGGCGTGATCTACAAGGGCGGATCGAACCGCCTGAACATGATCCAGTTCGGCATCCTCAAGTTCGAGCCACAAACCACCAGCCAGGAACTGCTGCACGGCCAGACCCTCCAGGACTTCAACGACTTCGTCGCCTCGCGGCAGAGCCGGCTGGCCGGGGTCCAGACCGAGATCCCCGGCGTTCTCTGGTATGCCGTCGCCATCGGCGCGCTGATCAACATCGTGCTGATCTGGATGCTCGACATGCGCTTCTTCACGCACATGCTGCTCGGCGGCATCGTGTCGTTCTTCCTGGGCGTGATGATCTTTCTGATCGCGTCGATGGACAATCCGATGAAGGGCGAGGTCAGCGTGCCCCCCGCCAGCTATCAGCTGGTCTACGACGTGCTGATGGCGTGGGACGAAGACGGAGCGGGCTCCGATGGCGGACTTTAGGATCTGCGAGCTCGAGGGTATGCGCTGGGTCCGGATCGCGATCCGGGATGAGACCGTGCGTGCCGAAGCGGGTGCTCTGTCGTACCTGCAGGGCGACATCAGGATCACGGCAAGGCCACCGTCGCCGCTCAGCGCGCTGAAGTCGGCGATGTCGGACGAGGCGCTGGTCCGTCCGAGCTACAGCGGCACCGGGACCATCAATCTCGAATCCTCGCTCGGCGGCTACCATTCGTTCGAGGTCGCCGGCGAGTGCTGGATTCTCGAGAACGGCGCCTATTGGGCGTCCGAAGGTGGCGTGCAGCTGGGCCTGTATCGCGAGCGGATGTGGACCTCGCTTTGGACCGGCGAGGGGTTCGTCGACTACCAGACCAAACTGAGCGGCTGCGGTCGCGTGGTGCTCAACGCGCCGGGGCCGGTCGAGGAGGTCACACTCAAGAACGAGCGGCTGATGGTCGAGGGCAAGCTGGTGCTCGCCCGCACCGAGGGTCTCGATTATCGGCTCCGCCGCGCGACCACGTTCGTCCAGTCGCTGTTCGCCGGCGAGGCCCGCTTGCGGGTCTACGAGGGCACCGGCAAGGCCCTGGTGTGCTGGACGCCCTATTGGAACCGATACGTCGCGGAGATGATCGCACGCTGACCCCTCGGGCGGCCGGAAATCACGAAAGGACCCGTCCATGGTCTTGAGCCACGCCGATCACGCCGCTGGCTTTGCAAGACGGGCGTTGATCGAGCTTGCGATACCGACAACCTGCCAAGGCACGGGCGCCTGCTGAAAAGCCGACTTCTTATGGTTTCGATGCACGCTCAATCGAGCGGCCGCAGATCCTCGAAGATGTACGGGATCATCTCGTAGACCGTCGGGTGGATGTGCATCGCCCGCTGGATGACGGTGTAGGGCGCCTTGGCGTACATCATGTCGAGCAGGCCCTGGACGATCTCGTCCCCCTCGATGCCGAGCAGGGCCGCGCCCAGCAGTTGCCTGGTCTCCGCATCGACGATGACCTTCATGAAGCCCTTGGTCTCGCTGCGCTCGTAGGCGCGCCCGACATCCTCCATCGGCATTTTTGCGACCAGCGCCTTGATGCCCTCGCGCCGCACGTCCGTCTCGGTCATGCCGGCGCGCCCGAGCGGCGGGTCGATGAACAGGCCGTAGGTGGGGATGCGGTCCTCGACCCGGCGCTCCTCGCCGTCGAGCAGGTTGGCGGCGATGATCTCGAAGTCGTTGTACGAGGTGTGCGTGAACGCGCCGCGGCCGTTGCAGTCGCCCATCGCGAAGATGCCCGGGACGTTGGTGCAAAGCTGGCCGTCGACCTTGATGTAGCCCTGCGCATCGGTCTCGACGCCCGCCTTGTCCAGGCCGAGATCGTCGGTGTTGGGCCGTCGGCCGGTCGCCACCAGGAGGTGCGAGCCCACCACCTCGCTCTTCTTGCCGCCCGCGGTCACGCTGACCGCCACCGCGCCGCCACGGCTCTCGACCCGCGTCGCATCGGCATCGGTCAGGATGCGGATGCCCTCGTCCTCCAGGATCTCGCGGATCGCCTGCGCGATGTCCGGATCCTCGCGCGGGACCAGCTGCCGTTGCGCTGGATGATCGTGACCTCGCTGCCGAAGCGCCGGTACATCTGGCCGAACTCGAGGCCGATGTAGCTGCCGCCCAGGATCACGAGATGCGCGGGCAGAAAATCGACGGCCATCATCGACGAATTGTCCAGCCAGGGCACCTGGTCGAGCCCGGGGATCGGCGGGATGTCGGCGCGGCCGCCGACATTGATGAAGACCTGCCCGGCGGTCAGCAGATCGTCGCCGACCGCGACCTCGCCGGGGCCGACGAAGCGCGCATGACCGGTGTACACGGTGATGCCCTCGGCCTCGCGCAGCCCCTCCTCGACGCCCTCGTTCGAGACTCGCACGATGGCATCCTTCCTCGCCTTGACCGCCTTCATGTCGACCCGGACCTGGCCCTCGACGACCACGCCGAAATCGGCCGCGCGGCGCGCCACGTGCGCCGCGCGTGCGCTCGCGATCAGGCTCTTGGTGGGGATGCAGCCATTGTTGACGCAGGTGCCGCCGAAGCGCTTGCGCTCGGCGATCGCAACCCGCCTGCCGGCCTTGGCAAGACGATGCGCCAGCGCCGGCCCGGACTGGCCGGTGCCGATCACGATGGCGTCGAAATGTTGCGTCATGTCCTTCACCTCCTGCTCGCTTTCGCTTCGAGCTTTGCGACGTTACGGTAGATACGCCACACAAGCATCCCATGGGAAATGCCGCTCCGTCATCGATTCGATACATTGGAACGCGCGGGATTGAAGCACGCGGAGCGACATCATCTCCATCTCGGTATCCTACGCGCCATCGCCGTCGAGCGGCATGCGCGCCGCTGGCGCCGACCTTGTCTTCCTGCGAGGGGGAGCAGGTGGCGTGATCAGAGCCGGCGTGCTGCGCGAGGTGTCGGCGGTGACGGTTCTGCAATCGAGCGCTGTCGGAGCATGGACCAGGGGACGTCAGCATGGCGAAAGAGGATTGGGGCGGCGCGCTGCGCGACCTCGCCCGCGGTCTCATCAACATCGAGACCAATACGGTGCTCTCGAGCGGGATCACCGGCCGCAAGATGCCGGCCTATCCGCACGCCCTGCAGGACATTATCGGCAAATTTGCGAACTTCCTGGCCGACGAGGTCGGCATCGACGTGGACAAGTTCTGCCAGGAGTTCGACGAGCGCGTCAGGCAGGGGGCCAGCAAGCCAGACGACCCGGACTCGGCAAGCGTCGAGAACGACCGGGCGGCCCGCGCGATCGAGCCGGACTTCACGGTCGGGAGCTACTGCACGCCGCTGCCCAACGGTCCCTGGTCGTTCTATCTGCTGCGCTGGCTGGCCGCCAACGCGCTCAGCCAGACGGAGCGCCGGATTCCGGAGCAGCAGGCGTCCGTGATCACACGCATCCGGGTCAACAGCGATCATCTCAAGATCGTCACCAGGGAGCTGAAGAGGCTGGGCGGCGGCAACCCGTATATCGGTGTGACGCGCGATGCGATCCTCGCCTTGGAGGCGACAACCGGAGGTGTGGTGCCAGCGATCCCGCCGGCGCCGCTGGAAGCGTTGACGATGATCCGCAAGATCTGGGACATCGGCGTCGATTCGATCGTCTTCCAGACGGTCCAGCAGCTCGATGGCGACGTGATTTTTCGCGTTCGTAGCGGCCTCGACCTCTCCAAGCGGCAGGTGCTGCTGGAGGCGCATCAGCAGACCTGCAACGTCGCGATGTCCTACTGGCGCTCGATGTTCGAGCTGATCGCGGCGCTGGTGTCGGGTCTCGCGAACCGGATCTTCGGATCGTCGGGATCGCAGGGCGGCGGCACTTCCTGAAGGTCGTCGCCGATGCTGCGCCAGGCATTGTTGGCTCGCACGCGACGTGCCGGGCGCACGTTCGGCGACATCTGGCGCCTCGCCAGGCATCCGCGCGGGTCGTTCAGGGACGCTCGGGCGTCGGCCGACATTTTTCGCGATCTGTGCCAAGGCGGCCTCGTGGTCTCGACGGCCTTTCCCACGGCGGCGCAGATCGCGCGCGCCAACGCCGTGCCGAGGCCCGGCCCGGCAGCCGACGCGCAGGCGCGGGCGGCAGCATCAGAAGCGCTCGGCGCGATCCTGGCCGATGCCGGCGGCCCCGCCGTTGATGCGGAGCCTGTCGCCCTGCGGACGGTGCTGCAGGCCGATGGCGACGTCGCGCTTCTGATCGACAGCAAGCTGGCCGACGGCGATCAGCACCTTCTGCGTGCGCTCGTGCAGGTGCATAGCCGCGCCGTGTACGAGGTGCTGGGGCCGCTGGTGCGGGCGCAGGCCATAGCTGCCGCACTGCGCGCCTCGATACGCGTCGCCGTGCCGACGTGCGGGCTGGCCGGCGGTGCAGCGGCCCACTTGCTCGCCGGCGCGGTCGCCGCGCTGATGTGGGGCGCGGTCAGCGCGACCGTGACCGGCGGCATGCTCTTCTCGACACGATGGGCGCTCGAGAGATACATGCGGCGCAAGGCGCGCCGGCTTTTGGGTTCATAGAAACCTGCAGCCATCAGGACCCGGCATCCGCCTCGTCAGGATCCGGATCCTCGCGTTCGCCGGTCTCCAAGGCCTCGCCCTCGAAGCGGGTAGCCAGCGGCGTCGCCTCGAGGCCCTGCTCGCGCAGATAGCGGGCGAGCGTGTCGCTGTAGCCATGGGTCGCGAGCACACGACGCGCGCCGGTCGCCCGGATGGTGTCCAAGAGCGCCGGCCAGTCGGCGTGGTCGGAGATGACGAAGCCGCGATCGAAGCCGCGCCAGCGGCGCCGGCCGCGCACCCGCATCCAACCCGAGGCGAAGCCGGTGCTGCAGTCGCCAAAGCGCCGCAACCAGGTCGAGCCGAAGGCGGACGGCGGCGCGATGGCCAGCGCACCGGCAAAATCTTCGCGGCCGCGCGGGCGCGGGCCGACCGGCCTTATCGGCGGCAGCCGGACGCCGGCCTCGCGATAGGTGTCCAGGAGCGCCTCGACGGCGCCGTGCACCAGCACCTCGCGCTCGGTCCGCGAGGCGAGTTCCGCCAGCACCCGCTGGGCCTTGCCCAGCGCATAGCAGAACAGCACCGAGGCGCGCCCGGCGGCCGCGTTCGCGTCCCACCAGGCGACCACGTCCTCGAACGCACGGCCGGCCGGGTCCCAGCGATAGATCGGCAGCGCGAACGTCGCCTCGGTGATGAAGGCATCGCACGGCACGACCTCGAAGGCCTCGCAGCTGGGATCGGCCTCGCGCTTGTAGTCGCCCGAGATCACCCAGACCTCGCCGGCCGCCTCGATCCGGATCTGGGCGGAGCCCAGCACGTGACCGGCAGGGTGAAACGAGACCACCGCGTCCCCGAACGCCAGGCGCTGGCCGAAAGGGTGGCCTTCGATCACGGCCTCCGGCCCGAGCCGGTGGCGCAGGAAGCCGACGCCCGAGGCCGCGGCATGATAGTGGCGCGAGCCGCGGCGCGCATGGTCGGCATGGGCGTGCGTGATGAGCGCGCGATCGACCGCACGCCAGGGATCGATGTGGAAGTCGCCCCGCGGACAGTACAGCCCTTGCGGCGTCAGCGTGACCAGGTCCGGCCGCCCGGGCATCACGCTGCCTCCGGCAGTGCCAAAAGGTCGAGGTGACCAACGATGAGGCCGAGCTCGCCTTGCGCCAGCTGCCGGCGGCGCTGTTGGGCCCAGCCCGCCAGACGCTGGTCGTCCTGGACCTCGGCAGCGGCGGCGATCACGCCATCGAGCGTCGCCTCGAGCAGCGCCCGGTCGGCGGGACCCAGCCGCCAGTCGCTCGCCTCGGTGGCGACCCTTTGCCCGACCGCCTCGAGGCGGGCCGCGAGATGATGTGCCGCATCCGGACCGAGTGCCGGGCCGAACCCCTTGTCGGTGCGCTGGTGCGCAAGGAAGCGGTCGCGGACGAGATCGTCCTCGAACAGGGCCGGCTGCCAGGACAGGCGGCCATCGAAGGACAGCGCCACCAGCACCGGCGCCCGCCCGCAGCGCTCGGCCAGCTGGTCGAGCCAGGCCGCCGAAGTCAGATCGAGCAGAGAGGATGCCGTGATGCCCGCGCCGTCGAGCACCAGCGTATCCAGGCCGGTCGCGAGATCGAGGGCCGCAAAGCGCACCTCGCCCTGCCATCCCGCGCTGCGCCAGCGGGCATGCGCGGCCTCCGCCCGGGCCAGCAGGTCGCGGTCGCGATCCAGGCACAGCCAGCGCTGCTCCTGCGCCAGTTGTGGCGCCAGATAGCGCAGATTGGCGCCGGTGCCGCAGCCGAGATCGATCACGCGGGGCGCCGGCCCCAGCGCCTTTGCAAACCGGTCGGCCAGCGCGCGGCTCCTGGCGGCGCGATCGTACGGCTCGCGCAGCGCCAGCCAGTCGTGCGCGAACCTGCTCAACCGCCGGCTCGATCGAGCTCCGCCGAAAACGCCCGCACGGCATCGGCCCAGCCCGGCAGGCGCTCGCGCTCGCTCGTTGCACCGGCGCAAAGAAGATCGCGCAGGGCGGGCTCGGTCATGATCTGACGCAGCGCGCCGGCCAAGGCCGCGGGATCGCCCGGCTCGACCAGCATGCCGGCGCTCGGCGGCACCGTGCCGGAGATGGCGCCGGCCTTGGTCGCGACGATCGGCAGGCCGCGCGCCAGGGCCTCGGCGAGCACCATGCCGTAGCCCTCGTGGTAGGACGCGAGCACGAACAGGTCGGCGCGGTCGTACAACGGGGCGAGGCCGGCCTCGTCCTGCTCGCCGACCAGCGAGACCCGGTCGTCGAGGCCCAGGCGCGCGATCGTCGCGCTGACCGCCTGCGCGGCCTGCGGATCGCGATCGGGGCTGCCTGCGCAGGTGAGGTGCCATTCCAGATCCAGGAGCTCCGCCAACGCTTCCAGCAGGACCAGGTGCCCCTTGCGCGGCGTCAGCGAGGCGACGCAAAGGAGTGCCACGCCCGGCCCGCCCGAGCCGCGCGCGAGCGGTGCCGGATCGGTGCCCGGCAGCACGACGCCGATCCGCGCCGGCGCCACCTGGTACGCGGCGAGGTCGCTCGCGGTCTGGGGGCTGGTCACGATCACGCGGCGCGCCAGCGGCAGGAGCCGACGCTCGATCCGGGCCAGCGTCTCCACCTGCTCGATCGCAAGCCCGGTCTCGAGCGCCAGCGGGTGATGCACCAGCGCGATCCAGGATCTCGGCAACCGGGTGCGCAGGCCCGCGAACGCGGGCAGCGCCAGGCCGTCGATCACCGGCAGCCCGTCGGCCATGGCCTCGAGCGCGGCAGCAGCGGCCGTGCATGCCGCGTCGTCGACCAGCGGAAAGCGGCCGGGCAGCTCGTGCACGGTCACCGTCGTGCCCTGCGCGCGCAGCCCCTCGATGATCCGCCTGTCGTAGAGATAGCCGCCGGTGCGCTGGTCGAGCGGCCCGGGGACGACGAAATGCACCTGCATCATGCAACCCGTAGCTTGGTCTCGTAGCTCGCCCAGGCGACGTGCGACTCGCCGAGCGTCACCTTGATCGCCTCGAGCGCGGCACCTCCCTCGCCGAGCGCGCCGGCGCCGATGCGGTCGCGCACGCGCTCGCAGATCTCCCGCGCCAGCACCTCGGTCGTGCTGTTGCGGCCGGCAAGTTCCGGCAGCTCGTCGAGGTTGCGGTAGTTGAGCGGCGCCAGCACCCCCTTGAGCAGCTTGCCGAGCAGCCCGATGTCGACAACGATGCCATTGGCGTCGAGTTCCCCCCGGGCGAGCTCCAGATCGACGACGAAGGTGGCGCCGTGCAGCCGCTGCGCCGGGCCGAACACCTCACCTTTGAAGCTGTGCGCCACCATGATGTGGTCACGGACGGTCACACGGAACATGCTTCTCTCCCGATCCTACGGCGCCAGACAGGCGCCATCCGATCAGGATCTGGCGAATGTCACAAGTCCTTAGGCTGAAGTCCCGAACGGCGCGCAATGCGAGCGAGCATTCGAGGACCTATCTCCTCGTCGTCATGGAACGCAAAGACGAGATAGGGCCAGCCATTGCGCTCTAGTGTCTTATGCGAGCCGGACTGCCGCTTGAGCCGCCAGCCGATCCGAAGCAGCGCGGCCAAGACACGCCGGGCCTTGGCCGCTGGCCATCGGCTCACGCGGCCTCGAACACGCCGTCGAGCTCCGGCGTCGGCTCGCCATGCTCGAGCCGCTCGGCCAGGATGCGCAACGCGAGCGCCTCCGCTTTGGCGACCGCCTCTTCGCGGCTTTGCCCGTAGGCGAGTGCGCCCGCCAGCACCGGCACCTCCGCCAGCCAGCGGCCGTCCACCTCGCACTCGACCTCGACCCTGATCGCCCTCGATCCGTCCTGCATGAAGCCTCGCCGCCCGACGCCGACCTTTCGCCTGCATGGTATCATGGAATGGTCGGCGCGTATGCGGCGCCACCTTCCGCAGGCATCGCCAGCAGGCGTCGGGCGTGTATGGTGCAGGCGGTTTCACCACGACTGGAGGTCCGATCCATGCCCGCATGGCTGAGGAGCGCGCTGGACTACGTTCCGGACTGGCTGGCGTTTCAGATGCGCGCCTCCGAAAGGCCCGGCTGCGTGATCGCCATCAGCCATCGCAACCGCGTGGTCCTCGAGCGCGCGTTCGGCCACGCCGATCTGGCCACCGGGGAGCCGCTCACGCCACGGCACCGTTTTCGCATCGCCTCGCATTCCAAGAGCTTCACCGCGGCCGGCATCCTGAAGCTGCGCGAACAGGGCAAGCTCAAGCTGGACGACCCGGTCGGGCAGTTCGTCGACAAGCTGCATCGAAGGGTCGCACGCTCGACGATCGCCCAACTGCTCTCCCACAGCGCCGGCCTGATCCGTGACGGCAGCGACGCCGGCCAGTTCACCGAGCGGCGACCGTTCTTCAGCGCCGATGAGCTCAGGGCCGACCTCAGGTCGGCTCCGGTGATCGAGCCGAACACCCGCTTCAAGTACTCCAACCACGGCTACGGCCTGCTCGGGCTGGCGATCGAAGCCATCACCGGGCAAGCCTATGCGGCGTGGATCAGGCGCGAGATCGTGGAGGCTGCGGGGCTGAAGGAGACCCAGCCGGACATGCCGCTTGCCGACGGCGTGCCGTTCGCGCGCGGCCACACCGGCAAACTCGTGCTCGGCCGGCGCCTGACCATACCCGGCGACTTCAGCACCAACGCGGTGGCACCCGCCGGCGGGTTCGTCAGCACCGCGGCCGATCTCGCGCGCTATTTCGCGCAGCTGTCGCCCGAGGCGAGCAGGAGCGTGCTCTCGGTGGCGAGCCGGCGCGAGATGGTGCGCAGGCTGTGGCGCGAGCCGCATACCGATCTCGAGCGCTACTACGGCCTCGGCACCATCAGCGGAACCGCAAACGATTGGGACTGGTTCGGCCATTCCGGCGGCCTGCAGGGATACCTCTCTCAGACGCGTGTGTTTCCGGCGCAGGAGCTGACGGTGTCGGTGCTGACCAACTCCATCGACGGGTGGGCCGGCCCCTGGCTCGATGGCGTGACCCACATTCTGCAGAGCTTTGCCCGGCGCGGCG
Source organism: uncultured Alphaproteobacteria bacterium (assembly GCA_963753315.1). Classification (GTDB taxonomy): domain Bacteria; phylum Pseudomonadota; class Alphaproteobacteria; order Geminicoccales; family Geminicoccaceae; genus DASUGG01. The sequence continues at coordinate 199,264 of CAVWCI010000003.1, read as the reverse complement.
CGCCGTCCCGCCAGGTGAAGGGCTGGACCGGCCGCTGGTGGTCGCTGTGGGGCGCGGTCGACCTGGTCCCGATGGGCGAGCGGGTCCTGGTCGCCGTGCCCGGCGCGTGGGCACCCTTCGCCAATGCGAGCGAGCTTTCGATCACGGGCCGCAGCGAAGGTCGCATCGCGCTGGCCGGCGCCTATGGCAGCCACGGCGAGCCCGTCCGTTGCGTGCGCAGGAAATCGGGCAAGATCGCCGAGCTCTGGCTCTCGGCCACCAAGCTGGTCCCGGAAGACGAGCTGGCAGCGGAGATGACGGCGCGCTACGATCCCCCCGCTCCACCCGCCAAGCCGCGCCGGCGCTCCGGGCCGGGCCGAAGCAGAAGGTCGCCATCCCATGAGCCCGGAATTCCTCCTCACCTCGCTGATCGTCGTGCTGATGCCCGGCACCGGCGTCATCTACACGCTCTCCTGCGGCCTGTTCCAAGGGCGGGCCGCGAGCGTCGCCGCCGCGTTCGGCTGCACCATGGGCATCCTGCCGCACATGAGCGCGAGCATGCTCGGGTTGGCGGCTCTGCTGCACGCCAGCGCGCTGGCCTTTCAGGCCGTCAAGTTCGCCGGGGTCGTCTACCTGCTCTACCTGGCCTGGGGAATGTGGCGCGAGACGGGTACGCTGCGGGTCACCGAGGCCGAGGGCGCCGACAGAGGATCGGCCGGGTTGGCCCGCGTGGCGCGCCGCGGCTTCCTGATCAACATCCTTAATCCCAAGCTGTCGATCTTCTTTCTCGCCTTTCTGCCCCAGTTCACGCCGGCCGACGCCGTCAGTCCCTTATGGACGATGGCCGGCCACAGCGCCGTGTTCATGCTGATGACCTTCGTCGTCTTCGTGCTCTATGGCATGCTTTGCGGCGCTGGCGCGCGAGCGCATGTCGTCGCCCAGGGTGATGCGATGGCTGCGGCGCTCGTTTGCCGGCCTGTTCGCAGCACTCGGCGTGCGCCTGGCCTTCGCGGAGCGCTGACGCACGCACCGGCCGCGCGCCAGCGGGGCCGGCATCACGGCCGCAGGCCCCGCGCGAGCGCGCTCGACGAACGCGCGCGCGATCGAGCCGTCGCGATCCAGCTTGGGATTGAAGATCGTGACGTTGATGCCGACCGCGCCGCCGCTGACCCCCGCGCAAAGGACGGCCGCGAGCTCGTCCCACGACAGTCCGCCCGGCATGCGATAGTCCACCGCCGGCATGACCGCGTCGTCGAGGACGTCGGCATCCAGGTGGATCCAGATGCCGTCGAGCGCGGGCCTCGAGAGGCGTGCCACGGCGCTCGCCGCGGCAGCCTCTACCCCGGCTGCGCGCACCGCCGCGAGGTCGGTCATCGCGATCGCGGTGTCCTCGATGCGTTGGCTGCCGTGCGCCTCGGCGTCGGCGGCGTCGCGCCGCCCGAGCACGACCACGTCCTGATCGCGCACGAGCGGCCGTCTGCCCTCGATGGCGGTCACGACCGCCGGGCCGCGGCCGGTTGCCAGCGCGAGTTCCATGGACGCCGCTTCACCGTTCGGCTCAGCCTCGGGCTGGTAGAAGTCGGCGTGCCCGTCGAGGAAGAGGAGCCCATAGCGGCCGCGGCGCCTGAGCGCCAGTAGGTTGCCGAGCAGGATCGAGCAGTCGCCGCCCAGCACCACCGGCAACTCGCCCCGGTCGATCACCGCGCCGACCGCGTCGGCGAGCGCGACGGCGTAGGCGGCAATGCCGCGCGGGTTGAGCAGCAAGGTCTCGGGGTCGCGCTCGTGGTCGTACGCCGGCGGCTCGACGCGACCGGCGCGCCGCGCGCCGAGCCGCTCAGCCAGGCCCGCGGCAAGCAGCGCATCGGGCAGCGTCTCGACCCCTTTTGGAAACAGACCGAGCACGGACGGCGCTTCCACGATCGTGAATGACTTCGCGATCATGCGGGCTGCGCCGAACGCGTCGGCTCACACGGCGGGTCAGCCGACGTCGAGCGTCAGTCTACTCGGCGGCGATCTGGCCCGCCTGCGCGCGCAGGTCGAGCTTGTGGGCGACGCCGTCCTTCATGATCATCGCCAGATTGTCCTGGTGCTGCAGGATCGAGACGTCCTGCACCGGGTTGCCGCGCACCAGCAGGAGGTCGGCGAGATAGCCCTCCTTGACCTGGCCGAGCTCGTCGCCCATCGCCATCAGCTCGCCGCCGACCTTGGTCGCCGACAGCAGCGCTTCGGTCGGCGAGTAGCCGAACAGCTTGACGAAATGCTCGAGGTCGCGGGCATTGGTGCCCTGCGGCGTCCAGGCGAAGCCGTAGTCGCCGCCCGGCACCACCCGGATGCCGCGCCTGCGCATCTCGCGATAGGTCGCCTTGGTCGCCTCCATCTTGCGATAGAAGCCCATGCGCTCGCAGACCTCCCTGGTCATGCCGTAGGCCTCGGCCTCGTACAGCGTGTTGTGCAGGAGGCCGACCGCGGGCCCGACGAAGATCTTGTCCCTGGCGCTCTCCAGCATGTCGAGCGCCTCCTCGTCGGCATAGTCGCAGTGATAGATCACGTCGACGCCGTGCCTGACCGCGCGCTTGACCGAGGTGGCGGCGCGGGCGTGGCAGGCGATCTGCTTACCGAAGTCGTGCGCGACCGTGACGGCGGCGGCGATCTCGTCGTCCATCATGACCGTCATCTCGGCCTTGCAGTGGGTGACGAACTCGTCGCCCGAGATGTTGATCTTGAGGTTGTCGACGCCCTCGCGGATGCAGGTGCGGCAGACCCGCACGATCTCGTCGACGCCGTCGGCGATCAGGGCGAAGCTCTCGCGATGCAGATGGAGCTTGCGCTCGTCGCCGAGGCCGGCGGTCACGGTGATCTCGGGGCTGGCGGCGCGGATCCTGGGCCCCGGAATGCGGCCGGCGTTGACCTCGTTGCGGATCACCACATCCAGGCGCGGCTTGGCGGATGCCGCCGCGTAGACGCTGGTGAAGCCGTGGTCGAGCAGCAGGCGCGCGTTGTGCATGGTTCCGAGGGTGTGCTCCTCGGGCGGCAGCTCGCCGAGCTCGGCCGGCACCGCGACGCCGGTGAACGACATGTGGCAGTGGCCCTCGGTCATGCCCGGCATCAGGGTCATGCCCTGGCCGTCGATCACCTCGCCCGCCTCCTCGCGCGCGATCTGCCGGGCCCCCTCGGCAACCTTCTTGATCCGGTTGCCCTGGATCAGCACCTCCCCCGGGAAGGGCGCCCGCCCGCTCGCGTCGAAAATCGTGACGTTGGTGAAAAGCTGGTCCGCCATTGTTTTTGCCCCCTGCGCCTTGTGCTGCCCTGCGCGGCGATTGTGCGCCCATGGGTGCGTGCCGGCAAGCGCGCGCGGCTTGACGCTGGACGTTGGCACCGACTATCCGCTGCCGGTCGCCGAACGCTCGGTCCTGCCTGCAACCCGAGCGCCGGCAACGGGAGAAGCGCATGAAGGCTGCGGCAGGTGCGTCGGGCGTGGCGCGCGGATATGCCTGGATCGTCCTGTCGAACCTCGTGTTTGCGGTCGGCTTCAGCTTCGTCGCCGCGATCGACGGCGCGATGTCGGTCTGGCAGCTGGTGCTGGCGCGCGGCGTCGTCTTCGCCCTCGTGCTGCTGCCATGGACGGTGCGCCACGCCGACCTCGCCAGGGGCAGCAACCCTGGGCTTCTGCTCCTGCGCGGCGGGCTGGGTACCGCCATGACCTTGTGCCTGCTGTCGGCGATCACAGCGCTGCCGCTCTCGGTGGCGACCCTCCTGGGCAAGTCCACGCCGCTGTGGGAGCTGCTGATGCTGTGGCTACTGCTCGGGCTGCGGCCGCACCTGAGCGATCTGCTGCTCGTGCCGGTCGCGATCCTCGGGCTCGTGCTGATCCTGCACCCCGAGGGCCATCTCAGCCTGCTGGCGCTCGGTTATGCCGCTCTCGTCCTGGCGTTGGGCGCGGGCATGCTCAACAGCCTGGAGTTCATCACCCTGCGCCGACTGCGAGGCAGCGATCCGCCACACACGATCAATCTGTGGTACGGCGCGGTCATGATCGTGGGGACCGTGCCCTTCGCCTTGCTGCAGCCCTGGCCGGACGATCCGAGGATCTGGCTGTTCGCCGGCATGTTCTGCCTTTGCAGCCTGGCCGGCCAGTCGTTGTTGGCCGAGGGCATGCACCACGCGTCGCCGACGTTCGCGAGCGTCGCCGCGCTGCTCGTCCCGGTCTTCGCGACCGTGATCGACTGGGCCGTGTTCGGTCAGCTGCTGTCCGGCGTCGAGCTGGCGGGCATCGCGCTCGTGCTGATGCCGGCGGCGCTCATTGCCCGAGCGGAGAGCAGGCACAGCGCCGCGCTGGCGGCTGCGACCTTTCGCTGGCAGCGCGGCCGCAGCGGCGAATCCTGAGGGAACGGGCGCGCACGCGGCCGGGCCCGGCACGCGTTGCAGGAATACCACGTCCGGGCCGAAATCAAGTGCGGCACGGAGGCTTACTGCGGGGAGCCGCGGCCCTGAAGGTGCGCTGGCGCACCCTCGACCGATCGCGAGGGAGCTTTGAATCACTATAGCTTGGTCAAAATTGCTCAAGCGACGGATCTTCTTGATGCCGGCGCTGATTCGTCCTAAGATTTTTGTTGTGCCGTGCGGGATGGGGACCTGGACGCATAGCGCTTTTGAGCTACCATCACTGGCTACGGCGCGGCGTTTGCGGTATCGTGCCGGATCGGGTGTGGTCGGTTTTCATCCGCGAGTTGTCGAGCCGGTGTTGGAAGTTCGCTTTGAACAAGAGGGCGTAAGAAGCCTAAGGTTGAAGTAAAGCTTCTGTCACAAAACTGTGCAGGTTGGGGGCGGATAGTTTGATTCGCGTGTCTGACCAATGAAACAGCCCAGGAGGACAGCCATTTTTTGGGTTTCACATGGCAGGCTGCCGTTCCTGGAGGAGCGGCCCCTCGGGGGTTGGGCATCATGAACGCTGGCAGTTGGGTTGCACGACGTCGACCGGTCTCCGTCGAGACCTCGGAGGCTAGGCACGCCTCCGGTCCCCGCTTTCAGCGGTTCGCAGCCGCCATGCAGGCCGCGCCACCGCCAGAGGCCCAGGTATTGCCGGAAAGCGGCGAGACCATGCCGGGGGGCGCCAGACCCGCCGCCGGCCGCGCGTCAACCGCACCGGCGGCCCGACCTGCGGCTGCACCGGAGCCCCCTCACCTCGCGCCGACCGAGAGGATCGACGCCGGACCGCAGCCTGCCTCGTTCTGGCAGGCTCCTGCCGAGCCCGCCGCTGCGACCTCCGGCCCGATGCCCGATGCCGACGTGTCGGGCGCGACGATGATACCGCGTCGTCCGGTCATCGAGGGCGCCGCCCGGTCGCGCGCCGACGTCCCCTGGTTGGGAATTGGCAGCTGGCTGCTGCTTTGCGGCGCGCTGTTCGCCAGCCTCGTCGGCTGGCCCGACCAGACCGCGCTGGATCGCGTCACCTCGCTCTGGTCGAGCGAGCCTCCGAGCGCGTCCGTGACCCGCACGCCCGCGCAGGGGGAGCCGACACCGGCGCAGGGCGCGCCCGCGTCGGCCGACCAGCAGGACTGGTCGGCGATGACGCCGGGCCCTGGCCATGAGCAGGAGGCGCTGCCGCCGACCGAGCTTGCGCCGCCCATTCAATCCGAGGCGCCCGGTGGCGCGGCCGAGCCGGCGATCGCGGACCCGCCCCTGCCGCGCTTCAAGCCTAGCGTCGATCGCGTCGCCGCGGAGTTCTCGAACGCGTTCTTCGAGTTCGGTGACCGTCTGCAGCAGCGGGGCGATTTCGACGCGGCCATCCACATGCGGCGCCAGGGGACCAACCTGTGGAGATCCGCCGGCGCCTCCGATCTCTGAGCGGCGATGGCGCCGCCTCGTCGACGCGACGACAGGTGGCGCCTCGGCTCAGCGATAGATCACCGGCTGGCACATGACGTCGCTTGGCCCGGCCATGAGGGCGTGCATGGCCTGCGGCAGATCTGCGAACCGCACGGGCGGCGCCAGCAGCGCATCGAAGCGCGGGTCGGCCAGCAGCTCCAGAGCCAGCTGCAGCCGCTGCCGGTGATCGCGGCGGGCGCGCCGCGCCGGCGCGACCGCACCGACCTGGCTCGAGCGCAGCACCAGTCGGCGGCTGTGAAACGCCTCGCCGAGCGGCGCCGATACCGCCTGATCGCCGTACCAGCTGAGCTCCAGCACCGTGGCCTCGAACCCGGCGAGGCGAAGTGCTGTGGCGAGGCCCTCGGGGCTGCCGCTGGCGTGGACGACCACATCCGCCTCGCCGCTCGCCTCGTCCGGCGCGCGGAACGCCAGGCCCAGAGCCTGCGCGACCTCGGCCTTGCGCGGATCGACGTCGATCAGCTCGACCCGGGTGCCGGGCACAGCAGCGGCAAGCGCCGCCGCGAGCGTACCGACCACCCCGGCGCCGACCACCGCGATCCGATCGCCGAGCCGCGGTGGCGCGTCCCACCAGCCATTCAGCGCCGTCTCCATGTTCGCGGCGAGCACCGCGCGCGCCTCGGGCACCGCCGGCGGCAGAGCCACCACCGCATCGGCCGGCACCACGTAGCGGTCCTGATGCGGATGCAGGCAGAATACCCGTAGCCCGCGCCACTGCTCGCTGCCCTCGACCACCACGCCGACCGAGCTGTAGCCGTACTTGACCGGAAAGCTGAAGTCGCCGGCCTGAAAGGGCGCGCGCATGGCCTGGCGCTGGCTGGCCGGCACGAGCCCCCGCCAGACCAGCCGCTCGGTGCCACGGCTGATGCCGCTGAACGACGCCTCGATCAGGACCTCGTCCGGCCCGGGCGCGCGCAGGACCTCGCTGCGTAGCGTCCCCTGGCCCGGCGCCGTCACCCAGAACGCGCTCGCCTCAGCCATCGAAGCGGCACTCGACCAGGATGTCGTGGCCGAGCATGACGCAGCGGGTCGGCGGTCGCAGCCCGGCGCTCAGCCGGGAGATCTCGGGCAAGGTGATGCTCGGCCGGCCGGAGCCGATGATCAGCGGCGCGATGGCGATCTGCAGCCGGTCCAGGCAGCCGGCGGCGAGGAAGCGCGAGACGGTGATGCCGCCGCCTTCGACGAACACGCGCTTGTGGCCTCGCTTGGCCAGGCAATCGAGCACCGCGCGCGGCGCCAGATGACCGCCCTGCATCGCCACGCCGATCACCTCTGCCTGGCCGATCCGGGCGTCGCCCGCCGCAGCCTCGCCGCAAAGAAGCAGGGTTGGCGCCGCGCCATCGCTGAAGACCCGGTAGTGGTCCGCAAGCCGCCGGCGCGGGTCGAGCACGACGCGCACCGGATTGCTGCCGGACACGGCGCGTACCGTCAGTTGCGGGTCGTCGCTCTCGACCGTGCCGGCGCCGACCACCACGGCATCGAACAGCGCGCGCATGCGGTGGTTGTGGGCGACGTCCTCGGGCCCTGTCACCCAGCGCGAGGCGCCGTTCGCCGCCGCAATCCGGCCATCCAGGCTCTGGCCCAGATGCGCGACCACGAAGCGCTCCGGACAGTCTCGGCAAAGCGGCAGGTAGAGATCCAGCAGGCGCTGCGCGCCCGGATCGCCACGCATCACCATCGCGTGATCGCCGCCTGGAGGCAGGAACTCCACAGCGGGCTCGCCGGTTTCCGGCAGCAGGCCTGGAGCGCTGTCGAGCGCGGCCGATCGCGTATCGCCGTGGTCGCGGCCGCTCAGGCTGCGTAGCCAATGCCAGGCCTGTCGCTCATGCAAAGGCAAGGGTCCCGTCCTTGGCGGCGCCGCGGCACCTTGCGGTTGGCGCGGCCGCAACCATTCTATATGAGCCATTCAGGAGACGCCTCAAAGCATGGTCGACCATACTGCTCCGATCACGCCCTGGGAGCGCGCGCCCGGCACGCTGTCGGCCGCCTTGTCGACCGCCGTCATGATCGCCGCCTTCGGCTGGTTCCTGATGCAGCAGGCGGACTGGCGGGCCGCGCAGGTGGGGACGGCGCTGGCGGGCTATGCGGTGCTGGCGATGGCGGTGGCGATTGCCGCGGCATGGCACCTGAACGGCAGAGGCTTCGGCCTCGCCAATCAGGTCACCCTGGCGCGCACCGGACTGGTCTGCTTGGCCGGCGGCGCGCTGCTGGGCGGTGCTGGGGTCAGCTGGAGCCTCGCCGGCGTGATCGGGATAGCACTGGCCCTCGATGCCGTGGATGGCTGGTTTGCGCGCCGCTTCGGCCTCGCCTCGCCCTTCGGCGCCCGTTTCGATCTCGAGATCGACGCCCTGATGATCCTGATCCTGTCGGTTCTGGTCTGGCAGACGGACCGGGCCGATGCATGGGTGTTGGCGATCGGCGGCATGCGCTATGCCTTCGTCACGCTGGCCATGATCTGGCCGGCGGCACGCCGGCCGCTGCCGCCGAGCTTTCGCAGGAAGGCCGTGTGCGCGTTGCTCGGCGTGCTGCTGCTGCTCTGCCTCCTGCCGCCGACGCCGCCGTGGCTCGCCCATGCCGGTGCGGCGCTGGCGCTGATCAGCCAGCTGGCGTCCTTCGCGATCGACCTGGCATGGCTGCGACGGCGTGCCGCGACCGGGCCGTCGGCCGAGCCAGCTTGATCGCCGCGCGCATTCCGTCATACTCGCCTGCCGCTGCCGCGGACGAAGGAACCCGGGGCAGGTGCCGGTCGCGCGGGGATGAGGGCCCCGGGGACTTGAGGCACAGCAGGTAGGGTGAACACCGCATGAGAGCCGGCGCCGTATGATGTCGCATCGACCGACCGTCCTCCCAGCGACCTCGAATGCTGGTCCTGCCGAGACCATGCGGATCGTGGAGCGGGCGGCGGCACGCCTGCGCGGCGGCCGGCTCGTGCTGGTCGACGACGGCGCCGAGGCCACCCTGGTGCAGGCGGCCGAGACCGCAACTGCGGAGAGCCTCGCCCGCCTCGCGCGCCTGGGCGATGGATGCCTGGTGCTGACCGCGCAGCGCGCCGACGCGCTCGAGCTTCCGGTCAACGGCCACCGGCTGCTGTGCCTGCCGTTGTCGGAGACCATGGATCTCGACACGGTGCGCCGGATGACCGATCCCACCCATGGCGAGGGGCCGCCGTCGCTCTCGGCGGTGCGCGCGCGCGCCCGCTGCCGGCGCCGTTGCCGCGATCACGCTGACGAAGCTCGCAAGGCTCCTGCCTGCGGCCTTGACCGTGCCGCTCGCGTCAGGCGCGTGGTCGGAGGCCATGGCGATCGAGAGCGACCTCGCCCGCGTCGATGCCGCGGCGATCGCCGCCTACGCCGATCTCGCCGCCGGGACCCTGCGCCCGGTCGCCGAGGCGCGGCTGCCGATCGCGGCGGCCGAGAACGCCCGGATCATCGGCTTCCGGCCAGCCGACGGCAGCATCGAGCAGTTCGCGATCGTGATCGGTGCGCCGGCCGAGCATCAGCCGGCGCTCTGCCGCATCCATTCGGAGTGCTTCACCGGCGATCTCTTGGGATCGCTGCGTTGCGATTGCGGCTGGCAGCTGCAGGAGGCGCTGCGGCTGATGGGCCAGGCCGGCCATGGCGTGCTGCTCTATCTCGCCCACGAAGGTCGCGGCATCGGCCTGATCAACAAGCTGCGCGCCTACCAGCTCCAGGACACCGGGCTCGATACCATCGATGCCAACCGCCAGCTCGGTTTCGAGGCGGACGAGCGCACGTTCAAGGACGCGGCCGTGATGCTGCGCCATCTCGGCATCGCGCGCGTACGGCTGCTGACCAACAATCCGACCAAGGTCGATCGCCTGGTCGAGGAGGGCATCGCGGTGATCGAGCGGGTGCCCCACCAGATCGTCGCCAACCGGCACAACCAGGCCTATCTCGAGACCAAGGCAAGACGTGCCGGACATCTGCTCTAGCCCGGACGTCTGCGGAAGGAGTGACCAATGCTGGACAGAAACCCCGCTCCGCTTGCGCGCGCGCTGGCGCTGGCAACGGCCCTCGGTCTGGGCGCCGCCGTGACCGGCTGCGCCGACATCCACCCGGCGCCGGACGATTCGGACCTCGGCATGGAGGACTCGCCGAACGAAGGGGCGGTGCACGAGCGCGACGAGGAGGCCGAATCGGAGGGTACCAGGTCAGGCGAAGGAAGACCCCGCTGATGACCGAGGAGCTGTTCCGCGAGGACGCCTTCGCGCGGCAGTGCGATGCGAGCGTGGTCGGGCTGGCGGAGGACGGCGTGCGCCTCGATCGAACGGTGTTCTACTGCACCGGCGGCGGCCAGCCGGGCGATCGCGGCCGTCTGACCCTGGAGGACGGCAGCGTGCTCGAGGTGATCGACACGCTCAAGGCGGCCGAAGGCATCGTGCACCGGCTGGCCGAAGGCAGCGGCCTGCCGCCCGTCGGCGCACGGCTGCAGGCCGAGATCGACTGGCAGCGCCGCCACCGGCTGATGCGCATGCACAGCGCGATGCACCTGCTGTGCCGCGCGGTCGACTGCCCGGTCACCGGCGGCCAGGTCGGCGAGACCAGGAGCCGGCTCGATTTCGATGCCGGCGACAGCAAGCTCGACAAGGAGGCGATCGCAGCCAGGCTGGCGGCCTGGATCGCCGAGGACCGGCCGATCCGCCATTTCTGGATCGATGCCGACGAGCTGGAAGCGCGGCCGGAGCTGGTGCGCACCATGTCGGTGCGGCCGCCGACCGGCAGCGGCCGGGTCCGGCTGGTCGAGATCGAAGGCCTCGACCTGCAGGCCTGCGGCGGCACCCATGTCCGCCGCACCGGCGAGATCGGCAGGGTCGAGGTCGGCAAGATCGAGAACAAAGGCCGCCAGAACCGTCGCGTGAACCTCAACCTGGTCCTGGACGCCTAGCGGCTTACGCGTGCCGGTGGCGGCCCGGCTGCCGCACGCCGGCATCGCCATCGGACCCGCGCAGAAGGCGGCGCAGCTTCGCGAACGCCCGCCGCACGGCCCCGCCGATGGTCTGCGCCTGCAGGCGGCGGCCTCGCAGCATGAAGACCTCGAGCTCGCTCAGGTTCATCTCGTCGATGCGGGGCACCTCCTGGTCGCCGAACAGACGCTTGACCCGCGGGCTGTGAAAACTCTGCGGCTCGAAATGCAACGTGTCCATGGAGACCCTCTCACTCTGGTCGTAAGCCTTTGAAGAGAAGATAGGTTCGGGTGACGGCTTGATAATCAGCTCGATCGCGCCAAGTTCTTTGCGATTTGCGCAAAGATACGCGAGGCGGATCCCATGGACGCATTGAACAGCATGGAGCTGTTCGTCGACGTGGTTGCCGCGGGCAGCTTCTCGCAGGCCGGCCGGCGGCGTGGCCTTGCCGCATCGTCGGTCACCCGCAGCATCAATGCGCTGGAGGACGGGCTCGGCGTGCGGCTGCTCAACCGGACCACCCGCAAGCTCAGCCTGACCGAGGCCGGGCGGCTGTATCACGAGCGCAGCCGCAGGATCATCGCCGAGGTCGAGGACGCACGGCTGTCGGTCACGCAGCTGGAGGCGGCGCCGCGCGGCACCTTGCGCCTCAACGTGCCGGTGGTGTTCGGCCGCCTGCACGTGGCGCCGGCGCTGCCGGCATTCCTGGCGCGCTATCCGGCATTGCAGATCGACCTCAACATGACCGATGGCTTCATCGATCTCGTCGAGGAAGGGGTCGATCTGGCGGTGCGGATCGGCGAGCTCGAGGATTCGAGCCTGATCGCGCGCCGCCTTGCGCCCAATCACCGCGTCATCTGCGCCAGCCCCGACTATCTGCGAACCGCCGGCGTGCCGCAGGAGCCCGCGGACCTGCGGGCGCACAACTGCCTGATCTACAAGCGCCAGGCAGGCCGCGCCACTTGGCGCCTGCGCAATCCCGGCGGCACGGTCGAGATCGAGGTCGCCGGCGCGCTGCGCGCCAACAATGCCGACGCCCTGCATGCGGCCGCGCGCGGCGGCCTCGGCCTCGTGATCCTGCCTACCTGGATGGTCGGGCCGGACATCCAGAGCGGGGCGCTGACCCGGGTGTTCGCCGACTACGAGGTCAGCCCGGGGGCCCTGGACACCAGCATCTACGCGGTGTTTCCCTACAACCGCCATCTGTCGCCCAAGGTGCGCGCGATGGTCGATTTTTTCGTCGAACGCTTCGGCGCCCCCCCGGACTGGGACGTCGGCACCGCCGCGTGAGCCTCAGCCGCCGGGCTGCCAGGCGCCGCGCGGAACGCGCTTGCCGGTCAGTCAGGTCTGCCGCTGACGCCGGCGTCGGCGAAGGTGGCCATGCCGGTGTGGCAGGCGAGCGCGGCGCGGCACAGCAGGATCGCGAGCGCAGCGCCCGAGGCCTCCCCCAGGCGCATGTCGAGGTCGAGCAGCGGCCGCAGGCCCAGCCTCTCCAGCAGGCGGCCGTGGGCTGGCTCGGCCGACCGGTGCGCCGCCTGGCAGTGAGCGAGCGCGTCCGGCGCCAGCGCCTGCAGCACTGCCGCCGCAGCCCCCGCCACCAGGCCGTCGAGCAGCACCGGGATGCGGCGCGCGCGCGCCGCGACGATGGCGCCCGCCATGGCCGCGATCTCGCGCCCGCCGAGCCGGCGCAGCACCTCCAGGGGATCGCCCAGCGCGTGGCGATGATGGTCCAGCGCCCGCTCGATCACGGCCGCCTTGCGCGCCACGCCGTCGGCGTCTAGCCCGGTGCCGGGGCCGGCCCAGGACGCCGCCTCGCCACCATGGAGGGCCGCGCACAGCGCCGCGGCCGAGGTGGTGTTGCCGATGCCCATCTCGCCCACGGCCACCAGGTCGAGATTTCCGAGCGCCGCAACGCCGCAATTGAGGGCATCGAGACACTCGGCCTCGCTCATCGCGGCGGTGACGCAAAAGTCCGCCGTCGGGCGCTCGAGGTCGAGCGGCACCACCCTGAGCTCGGCGCCAGCCGTCCGGCAGAGCTGGTTGATCGCAGCGCCACCCGCGGAGAAATTGGCGACCATCTGGGCGGTCACCGCGGCCGGATACGCGGACACGCCGCGCGCCGCGACGCCGTGATTACCCGCGAACACCAGCGCGCCGACGCGCCCGAGCGAGGGCGCCTCGCGGCCCTGCCAGGCGGCGAGCCAGATCGCCAGCGCCTCGAGCCTGCCGAGCGAACCTGGCGGCTTGGTCAGGCACGCCTGGCGCGCGCGCGCAGCGTCCGCGGCAGCGGCATCGGCCGGTTCGAGTTGCACAAGGCGCTGCCGCAGGTCATCAAAGCTTGCGATGGGCTCGATGCTCTGTCTCCTGATGGGCGGGCGCCGATGTTGGGCGATGTGCTGCACGACGGCAAGGTCGCACTTGCCTTCCTGACGCGGCTGCCGGTGCGGCCGGACCGGCCGTGGCAGGGCGCCGACCTCGCCGCGAGCGTCGCGATGTTTCCCCTGGTAGGCCTCCTGGTCGGCGTCCTGGGCGCGCTGACCTTCGCCGCCGCCACGGAACTCGGGCTGCCCCCCGTGCCCGCCGCCGTGCTGGCGATCGCCGTGCTGGCTTGCGCAACCGGGGCCCTGCACGAGGATGGGCTCGCCGATTTCGCCGACGGCCTTGGCGGCGCTTCTCGAGCCCGAAGGCTGGAGATCATGCGCGACCCGCGCGTCGGCGGCTTCGGCGTGATCGCGCTGGTGCTGGCGCTGCTGGCACGCGCCGGCGCGCTCGCCGCGCTGGCGGGGCCGGCCGAGGTGGGCGTCGCGCTGATCGCGGCGGCGGCGCTGTCGCGGGCGCTGCTGCCGCCTGCGATGCTGGCCCTGCCGCAGGCGCGCGGCGATGGTCTCGCGGTACAGGCCGGCCGGCCGCATCCCGCGCGCGTCGCGGCCGCCCTGGCGATTGCGCTGCTGATCGCGTTGCTCCTGTTGCCGGCAGCGGTCGCCGTGACCGCGAGCGCTGTCGCCGCGCTGGCCGGCGCTATGGTCGCATGGCTCGCGTTCCGCCGCTTGGGCGGCATCACGGGCGACGTGCTGGGCGCCCTTCAGCAGCTCGCCGAGATCGCGTTCCTCTTGAGCGTCGTCGCGATGGCGTCCGCGCGTTGACCGCCGCATGAGCGCCTTCTAGGGTTGCCTCGTTCCGCAGCAGAGGCGCCGCCATGACCGACCATCCCGAGACGCCGCCAGCCGCACCGGGACGGGTCCACCTGGTCGGCGCCGGGCCCGGCGCCGCCGATCTTCTGACCCTGCGCGCGCTGCGGCTTGTGCAGCTGGCCGACGTGGTGGTCTACGACCGGCTGGTGGGGCCGGAGGTGCTCGAGCTGGTGCCGCCGCAGACGGAGACCATCTTTGTCGGCAAGATGCGCGATCGCCATGTGCGCTCGCAGGCCGAGATCAACCGCCTGCTGGTCGAGCTGGCGCGCGCCGGCAAGCGCGTCGTCCGGCTCAAGGGCGGTGACCCGTTCATCTTCGGTCGCGGCGGCGAAGAGCTCGAGGCGCTGGCCGCGGCCGGCGTGGCGTTCGAGGTCGTGCCGGGGATCACCGCAGCGCTCGGTTGCGCGGCCCATGCCGGCGTGCCGCTGACCCATCGCGACCACGCCCAGACCCTGGTGTTCGTCACCGGCCACACCAAGGACGGCGAGGTCGAGCTGGACTGGCCGGCGCTGGTCCGGCCGCATCAGACGCTCGTCGTCTACATGGGCGCCAAGGCGGTCGGCAGCCTGTGCGCCGGACTGCTCGCCCATGGCCTCGACCCGGCGACGCCGGCGGCGCTGATCGAGAACGGCACCTATCAGCATCAGCGCACGATCGCGGCCACCGTCGCGACGCTGCCTGGCCTGGTTCCCGATCAGCGGCTGCTCGGCCCGGCCCTGATCGTGATCGGCGAGGTCGTGAGGCTGCGCGCGAGGCTCTCATGGCTGGCCGAGCGCACGGGCGATCCGGCGCTGGCCACGAGCAAGGCCGAATAGCCGCGATCCGGGCCCGTCGCGCCGACTTGCCGGCGATCGCGTCAGGAGGCGTTTTCAGGGCCGCCGTTTGCGCCTATCCTGGGCCCAAGCAAGAGCGTCTGGGACAACGATCAGCGGCGGGAGGATAAACGATGCGCTTGGTGCAGTTCGTCTCCGCGACGGGTCGCCGCCGTGTCGGCCGGGTCAGCGAGGACGATCGGATGGTGGAGGCGTTGAGCGGCTTTGCCAGCGCCTATGAGCTGGCGCGCAGCGCGGCGCGACGAGGTGCCAGGCTGGAGGCGCTGCTCGGCGATGCGGCCGTCGACGAGCGGGTCGAGCTCGCCGAGCTGCTGGCGGACGGCCGCCTGCTGACGCCGATCGATCACCCGGATTCGGCACACTGCCTGATCACCGGCACCGGCCTCACCCATCTCGGCAGCGCCCAGGCGCGCGACGCCATGCACGAGGTGACCAAGCAGGACGAATCCAAGCTGTCCGATTCCATGCGCATCTTCCGGCTCGGGCTCGAGGGCGGCAGGACCAACGGCACCGTGCCCGGCGTGACGCCGGAATGGTTCTACAAGGGCGACGGCAGCATCGTGGTCTCCCCCGGCCAGCCCCTGGCCTCGCCGCGCTTCGCGCTCGATGGCGGCGAGGAGGCCGAGATCGCCGCCCTCTACCTGATCGACGACGGCGGCCGGCCCTGCCGGCTCGGCTACGCGCTCGGCAACGAGTTCTCCGACCATGTGCTGGAGCGCCAGAACTACCTCTATCTCGCCCACTCGAAGCTGCGGCCCTGCTCGTTCGGCCCGGAGCTGCTGCTCGGCGATCTGCCCGACCACGTGCAGGGCAAGGTCGGCGTGGTCCGTGGCGAGGAGCGGATCTGGCAGGCCGAGTGGCTGAGCGGCGAGGCCAACATGTGCCACGCGCTCGTCAATCTGGAGCATCACCACTTCAAATATCCGCTGTTCCGCCGGCCGGGCGACATCCATGTCCACTTCCTGGGCGCCGCGACCCTGAGCTACACCGCCGGCATCAAGGCGGCGCCTGGCGACGTATTCGAGATCCAGTCGGCAGAGCTTCGGAGCACCCTTGCGCAACCCGCTGGCGGTCGCCGATGACGAAGGCATGGTGCACGTCAGGGCGCTGTGAGCGCACGGGGCCGGCCGAGCCCGCCCGGCCGGGCGGGCTCAGCTGATGGCGATGCCGATGATCACGCCGACCGCGAAGAACAGCCAGTGCTCGGCGTTACGGGTCTTCAGATAGGTGACGAAGCTGCTGCCGAGGCTGCCGAGCTGCTGGAGAAAATCGCCGCCGCCTCTGGAATCCATCCTTGTCCTCCTGCATGGGAACGGGCGCGAGGTCGCTCACCGGAGCCGGTCCAGGACCTCGTGGGCCAATGCTGCGATCTCCTGGCCGGCCGGGCTCGCCGGCGCGGTCTCGGCAACGCCCCGACCCTCGCCGATCGAGGCCGCGAAGGCTTGGCGATTGCCCAGGCTGGTCGCCGCCAGCGGCCATCCGGCAGCCTCGATCTCGGCGCGGATGGTGGCGGCGGCCCGGCCGCGTGGCGGCACCCGATTGAGCACCAGCAGCGCGTCGGTGCGCTCGCTCCTGGCATACTCGAGGGTCGGCTTGGTCGCCCAGACGTCGAGCGCGCTCGGCTGACAGGGCAAGAGCGCCAGATCCGCCTCGCGGATCGCGGTCTTGAGCTCGATCTCGGCATGCGGCGGGCTGTCGACCAGGATGTGGTCGAACTCGTCGCGAAAGCGGCGCAGCTCGCTGCCGAGACGCCAGCCCGACAGGCCCTGTACCACCAGCCCGCCCGCGTCCTCGCCGAGGCGGCGCCGGCGCAGGTTGAACCACGTGAACAGGCTCGCCTGCGGATCGATGTCGAGCATCGCCACCCGCTTGCCGCTCGCGAGCCACGCGACGCCGAGCTGCACCGCGAGCGTCGTCTTGCCGGCGCCGCCCTTCTGCTGCGCGATGCTGATCACGGCCATGGCTCGTCCCGTCGCCCGCAGGCATGCATCTCGAGGCTCGTCCAAGAGGGTTAGCTGCCGCGCCCCGCCATCGCAAGCGAGCCCGATGGCGGGCCTCGCCTCTTGTCGCTAGACTGCTTTGCCTTGCACGGACCAGCCGAAGCCCCCGAGCACGCCGCATGACCCATCGCATCAGTCCGCCGCGCCAGCATCCGCGGCGCCCTCGCGTAGCACTGCCCGCGGGCGCCTGCGACTGCCATGCGCATGTGTTCGCGCCGGCGGGCGTTTATCCTTACGCCCTGCGCCGCCCCTACACGCCGGCCGACGGCACCGGACTTGCGGCCTATCGCGCCATGCTGGCAGGCATCGGCGCCACGCGCGCGGTGCTGGTCCACTCGAACATTTACGGGCCCGACAACCGCGCCACCATCGACGCGCTGGCCGAGATGGGCGGCGCGTTCCGCGGCATCGCGCTGATCCGCCCGGAAATCGACGAGCGCGCGCTGCAGGCACTGGCCGCTGCCGGCATGCGCGGCATCAGGATCAATCTCGAGTTTCCCGGCGAGACCACGCTCGACGACATGACGGCGCTCGGACCGCGCCTTGCCCGGCTCGGCTGGCATCTGCAGGTGCTGGTCAGGGCCGAACGGCTGCCGGCGGCAGCCTCCCGCCTGCTGGCGCTGCCGCTCGACCTGGTGATCGATCACATGGGCCTGCCGGCCGCCGAGGCGGGCATGGCGGGTGTCCGAGCGCTGCTGCCGCTGCTCGCGACCGGCAGGGTCTGGATCAAGCTTTCCGCGCCCTACTACGTCACCTCGCAGCCGCGCCTGGGCGCGCCGCAGCCGGACCAGGGCGCGCCGCGCGACGACCGGCTCGCCACCGCGATCGCGCGGCACCTGTTCGAGGCGCGCCCCGACCGGATGCTGTGGGGCAGCAACTGGCCGCATCCGCACAGCGCGCCCGTGCCGGACGAGGGCGATCTGGTCGACTGGCTCGCAGAGGTCGTCGTGGACGAGGCCGGGCTCGACCAGGTCATGGTACGCAACCCGGCGCGCCTCTATGGCTTCGACGCCCTCTGAGTGACCAGAAAATCGCAGCCGGCGATCGCCTTTGGAGAATGGCCATGCCCATCCTGATCTTCCTGATCCTCATCATCATGATCGCCCAGCTCGGCTTCTGGGACACCTTCAGCGCGATCCTCGGCGGCGTCGCCATGCTGGTGCTGTTCGTGCTCCTCGCGGTCGCGTTGCTCGCCGTGGCCGCTGCCTTGATCCTCCGCCGCATCCGTGGCTGAGGTGTGCAGCGCTGCCGATGCAGGTCAGCTCGGCACGCCCCTCGGGACTCATGGTCATGCGCGGGCTCGACCCGCGCATCCAGAAGAGGGCGGATCGCCAGGCAAAGCGTGGTCCACCTTGGCAATGAAGTGTGCATCCAGCGAAGGCGCGTTGCCCCCTGGAGCACCATCCGAATAGACGAGATTGCCAATGACGATCGTCGTCCGGATAAAGCTGCTCTGAATCGATGATCTGCAGCAACGATCTCCCGATAGCGCCGCGATGCGGTGATCCGAAGCGCTTCGACCTCATCGGGAGTGGCTCTAGTACCCCCGGTCGCGATCGACTTGATGCAGCAGCGGACGGTTTTCGCGCGCGCGGCGGATGTTCTCCGCCACCCCGTCGGCAGCCGTCAGCGGCGAGGCGTAGCTGGCGACATGGGGCGTGATCAGCACTTTCGGGTGACGCCAGAGCGGATTGTCCGGCGGCAGCGGCTCCTCGCGGAACACGTCCAGGGTGGCGGCTTCCAGCTGACCGGCGTCGAGGGCCGCGATCAGGTCGGCCTCGACGAGATGGGCGCCGCGCGCGACGTTGATCAGATAGGCGCCGCGCGGCAGGCCGGCGAAGGTGGCGGCGTTCAGGATGCCCGCCGTGTCCCGCGTCAGCGGCAGCAGGCACACCAGGATGTCGGTGCGCGCCAGGAACGCAGCGAGGCCAGCCCGGCCGGCGAAGCTCTCGATGCCGGCAAGCTCCCTCGGCTTGCGGCTCCAGCCGGCGACCGGGAACCCTTGGCTCGCCAGGCCTGCGGCGGCAGCGCTGCCGAGCACGCCCAGCCCCATGACGCCGACCCGCCGGTCGGTGGCCTGCGGCGGCAGGGCAAAGCTCCAGCGCGCCGCCCGCTGCTCGCGCTCGAAGCGGTCGAACTGGCGGTGATGGCGGAGTGTCGCCAGCACCACGTACTCGGTCATGGTCCGGGTGAGCGAGGGGTCGACCATGCGCGCGATCGGCACGTCCGGCAGGCCGGGCTGGGCGAGCAGACCGTCGATGCCGGCGCCGAGCGAAAGGATCGCGCGAAGGTTCGGGTAACGGGCAAGCTCGCCCGGCGGCGGCTGCCAGACCAGAGCGACGTCGATCTCGGCCGGATCGCCAACCTCCGGCCAGATCCGGAAGTCGAGGGCCGGGATCGCGGCGCACACCGCCTCGCGCCACGCCTCCGGCGGGTCGTCGGGGCTCAAAAACATCAAGGCCATGATCCCTCCCGCGCCGGATCGCGCCCCCGGCACCTTTGCTCCGTGGCCAGGGTTAGCCGCCAACCGCGCGCGCGGCAACGCTCGCGAAGCCCCGACGACGGGCGTTTCGGACCGCTGCCGGCGTGCCCGCCGTGCCTTGCGGACCGCCGCCCTGGCGGCGCGCCCGCTGGACCGGCACTTGGACCGCATGCGCGGGCGCCTGCCGAAGTGCCTGCGGGAGCACCCGAGCTACCTGCCGATGCCTGCGAACCCCCTGCGGCCAGCCGGCCGTCTCGCCCACACCGCAGCGTGACACGACGCTTGGCAAGGCGCGTCGACCTGCGTCGGCCCGGTTCCCTTGAGGATGCCTCAGCCTGCGTCCGACCGGTCCCCTCGAGAAAGCCTCGCGCCGCGTCCGACCGGTTCGCCTTTTGAGGGAGCGGCGGCCCGCGTTCGACCGCTCCCCATTGAGGGACTGTCGAGCTGCATCGGACCGGTTCACCCTTGAGGAAGCCTCGACCTGCGTCCGATCGGTCCCGCCTTGAGGAAGCCTCGGCTTGCGTTCGACCCGTTCCCTCGAGGGAGCATCGCCCCGCGTCGGAGCGGTTCTCTCGAGAGAGCGCCCGCCTGCATCCGACCTGTTCCTCTTAGAGCGCCGCCCTGTCTCAGAGCGGTTCCCCTCGAGGAAGCGTGGGCCTGCATCGGACCGATTCGCCCCAGAACGCGTCACCGCGCTTACAGGAGCTTCGACCGGCGTCGGCCCGGCTGTCGGCCGCGTCGCCCGCAAAAAGCGTCCCGTCACGCCGGATCGGATGCTCGCCACCTGGAGCAGCATCCGAACAGACCAATCGCCAATGCGATCATCCTGCGGGTAAAGCTGCTCCGATGAGCGCCGCGGTCATCCGAAGCGGTTCGACCGCATCAAGAATCGCGCTGGCTGTGGTCGGCCACGCCCTGCCGTATCCCACCTCCGCTCGTCGTGCCGCCGACCTGCCCAGGTCGCCGCGCCTCTGCAACCACGAGCGCCCTCATGCTAGCCTCGCCGCCAGATCGCCAGCCGCCTGGCTCCGGGCCCAGCCATGAACAACTTCTTCAGAAGTCACAGCTCGCCGGCAGCGGCGGCTACGCGAGAACTGGAGGCAGTTCGTCAGATCGCCTCGCTGATCTCCTCGAACGTGGCGCGATACACCGCCGCGTCACGGCCGCCGAGATCAACCGCGCGCTTGGCAGCTGTCGCCGCTTCGCCCAGATCACCTTTCTCGGCCAGCACGTGCGCCAGATTGTTCCAGGCCGCGGCCTCCTTCGGATGGAACGAGACCGCGGTGCGGAACGCCGCCTCGGCGCCAGCCAGCTGCCCGGCGGCGTAGCGCGCGTTGCCGAGGCCAATCAGCGCGGCGAGACTGTCGGGCCAGCGCCCCAGCGCCGCCGCATAGGCGGCCGCGGCCGCCTCGTGCCGTCCGGCCTGCTCGAGACCAGCGGCCGCCTGCAGCACCGAGGTCGCATCGGCCGTTGCCGGCAGCGCGTCCGGCGGCAGCACCACCAGGGCCCACTGCCCCGCACGCTGCCAGGTGCGCGCGAAGGTCGTGAGCGCCATGACCTGCCCCGCCTCCTCGCCCGAGCGCAGGGTCAGGGTGCCGGCCTCGAGGTCGTAGCCGATGGCGACGGCGTAGTGCCACTGCGGATACCAGTCGAGTCCGAGGTTCTGCAGCACCAGCACCGGGTGGCCGGCAGCAAGTTCGCCCAGCAGCGGCTCGAGACCGTGCACCGGCACGGCGAGACGGTCGGCGCGCCGTGCCGCCGCCACCAGATCGTGACCGAGGCTGCCCGCGCGGCCGGGCGTCAGGACCTGATCCGCCACCTCCTCCGGCGCAGCCGGCACGCCCGACCAGCCGAGCACCGTGGCGAGCGCTGCCGGGCCGCAGTCATTCCCGGTCTGCGGATGAAACGGCACGCTCGCGACCTCGGCCTGCGCCGGCAGTCCGCTCTGTCCGAGCTGCGGCATCGGCGGCGTCGCGCAGGCGGCGAGCACACCGAGCGCTGCGATGGCGAGGCCGCGCAATGCCAGATCGCTCATCGCGACGGGTGCCGGACGAACGGGAAGACATGGGTCAGCCCGAGGAGGTCCGTGATCAGCAGGACCAGGAAGACGAACAAGGCGGCGCCGATCAGCGCGACGATCACGCCCTGACCGGCCGGCAGCCGGTCGATCTGCCCGGCGATCTGGCCGATCTCGCGATCCGACAGGCTGGCGACGCGCGTCCGCGCCTCTTCGGGGTCGACCCCGAAAGCGACCATCTGATCGCGCACGTCCTGCCGCTGCAGGAACGCGTCGACCTTGCGTCGCTCATGCTGCGCGTCGCATCGCCGCTCGCCATGCCTGGTCGCCGATCACCCGATCCGTCGTGATCAAGGCGGCCTGGGCGACGCCGAGCGGCAGGGAGCCGATCAGCAGAACGAGCGCCATGGTGAGCGCGATGGCGCGGCCGAACCGCCGAAATCTGGTCATGTCGTACCGCCCGGATCTGGGTCAACGCAGCGGCCCGTCGCTGGACCGATCGCCGGTTGATAGCCGGCTTTGGTTACGCAAGCGTTGACCCGATCCACGAAGCCGGCGGCGCGCTGCCACGCGACGCCGGCATGCGCCGCAGCGCGGCCAGCCGCCGATGGCATCGGCTGCCGGGGCGCCTCGGCTCGAGCCCGAGGGCGGCCGCGATGAGCAGGACGACGCGCGCCGCCGCGCTAGGCTCGCGCTTCGCCGGCGCACCAGGCGATAGATGACCAGGAGGATCACCGCGCCGACCACGGCGCCGATGAAACCGGCCTGCTGGCCCGCCTGGTACCAGCCGATCGCCTGGCCCAGATAGGTCGCGACGAAGGCGCCGGCGATGCCGAGCAGGATGGTGATGATGAAGCCGCCCGGGTCCTTGCCGGGCATCAGCAGCTTAGCGATGATTCCTGCAACCAGGCCGATCACCAGCGTCCACAAGATCCCCATCGGGCTCCCTTCCCTTGGTCGTGTCGAGAAACCACGTCTACTCTCGTGCAAACCCGTCGTCGAGCGATGCAATGCCGCAGGGCTTCACGACCTTTCAACACCATCGTGGGATTGCTGGGCTCGTGATGCGTGACACGGGCCCAAAGGGCGCATCCGGCGGGCCAGGCGGCAAAGGTGGCGTGCGGCCATGTTCTCTCATCCAGAGGCCGAAGGGCACGAGGTGGTGCAATACGTCCGCGACCCGAGCTGCGGGCTGCGGGCGGTCATCGCCCTGCATTCGACGGTGCGCGGGCCTGCGTTCGGCGGCTGCCGGATGTGGCCGTATGCGAGCGAGGCAGAGGCGCTCTGCGACGCGCTGCGGCTGTCGCGCGGCATGACCGCCAAGGCGGCGATCATGGAGCTGCCGTATGGCGGCGGCAAGACGGTGGTGATCGGCGATCCCGCACGCGACAAGACGCCAGCACTCCTGCTTGCCCTGGCCGCCGCCATCGAGCGGCTGCAGGGCCGCTACGTCATCGCCGACGACATCGGCACCACCCTCGACGACCTCGCGCTGATGCAGCAGGTCACGCGGCACACCGCCGCCGCCACCCTCGCCGCGCGCGCGCCGCTTCCGGTCACCGCCTATGGCGTGCTCATGGCGATCCGCGCCGCCGTGCTGCACCGCCTCGGCAGGGCGGACCTCGCGGGCCTCAAGGTCGCGGTGCAGGGCCTGGGCCATGTCGGCCTGCCGCTTTGCGGCCACCTGCACGATGCCGGCGCCGCGCTGGTGGTCGCGGATCTCGACCCGCAGCGGAGCGCGCAGGCGGCGGCGCGCTACGGCGCCAAGGTGGTCGAGCCGGAAGCGATCTTTGCGCAGCCGGTCGATCTGCTGGCACCCTGCGCGCTCGGCGGCGTGCTCGACGACCGGACGATCCCGCGCCTGCAGGCCAGGCTCGTGGCGGGCGGCGCCAACAACCAGCTGGCGCTCGCGCGCCACGACGCGATGCTCGCCGAGCACGGCATTCTTTACGTGCCCGACTACATCGCCAATGCCGGCGGCGTGATCGATTTTCACCAGGAGCAGCGCGACGACCGGCCGGAGGCGGTGCTGGCTGCGGTCGAGCGCATCTACGATGTGACGCTCGATGTGCTCGAGCGCGCCAGGGCCGCCGGTGCCACGCCGCTCACGGTGGCCGACCGGCTGGTCGCGGAGCGCCTGCGCCCGGGTCAGCCTGCCGGACCCGGGGACGATACCGGCGGCAGCGGCAGCGGCGCTTGACTTCGACCTTCCGGTTGCGGCATCGCCTTCGGCGGGATTGCCTGGAGATCCGCCATGCGCCTGGAAGGATCATGCCACTGCGGCGCCGTGCGCTTCACGCTGCGCTCACGGCATCCCTATCCGTTCAACCTCTGCTACTGCTCGATCTGCCGCAAGACCGCGGGCGGCGGCGGCTATGCGATCAATCTCGGCGGCGACTACGCCAGCCTCGAAGTGGTCGGCCGCGAGCATGTCCGGGTCTATCATGCGAAGATGCGCGAGCCGGGCGAGGCCGCAAGCAGCCCCGACGAGGAGAGCCCGGCCGAACGCAACTTCTGCGGCATCTGCGCGAGCTGCCTGTGGCTGTGGGATCCGCGCTGGCCCGATCTGGTGCATCCCTTCGCCTCTGCGATCGACAGCCCGCTGCCTGTGGCGCCGGAACGCACCCATCTGATGCTGGGGTCCAAGGCGTCCTGGGTCGAGCCGGCGGTCGGCCCGAGAGACGAGACGTTCGAAGGATATCCCGACGAATCGATCAGTGAGTGGCACGAGCGCCTCGGCCTGGCCGACGACGATGGAGGTGACTGAGGCCGGGTGCTTCGGCACGGCGCTATCTGTGATCTGTGGTTGAATTGGGTGATCGGCCGACACTGGTCGATCCCCAGGCTTGGCGGGAAAGGTGGGAATGACGATGGCTGAGACGACATGGCTGCGCTGCTCGATCGCGGGCTTGGCGCTTTGCGCGGCGCTGGCCGGCTGCGCTGCGATCGAGCGCCACGAAGCCAGTCAGAACGAGCAGATGCTGGCTGCGGCCGGCTTCGAGATGCGGACCGCGGACACGCCGGCGAAGCTCGCTGATCTCGAGCGGCTGCAGCAGCACAAGCTGGTGCGTCACGAGCGCGACGGCGAGGTGACCTACGTCTACGCCGACGCCGCCGATTGCAAATGCCTGTACAGCGGCGACCAGCACAGCTACGACGAGTTTCAGAAGCTGCAGGTCCAGGAGAACGTGGCGGCGCAGGAGATGATGGCGGCTGAGATGAACCAGCAGGCCGCGATGAACTGGGAAATGTGGGGGCCCTGGTAGCAGTCCGGACCACCCCACGAGGGCGTCGGAGGAAAAAGTGTCGTGGCGATCGGTCGTCCTGGTGCTCCTGGTCGCGCTCGTGACGGCGCCCGTGCTCTGGAGGGTGAGCATGGGCTCCGCCAATCCCTTCCGCCATTGGAGTGAGGCGCGCTGGGACAGCGCCGGGCTGGCGCCGGATCCGGCGACCACGTCCGATGCGGTGGTGCAGGTCTATGCTGCCCGCGCCTGGGGCTGGAAGGGGATCTTTGCGGTCCACACCTGGCTGATCATGAAGCGCGAGGGTGCCGCCCGCTACGACCGCTACGAGGTGGTCGGCTGGGGCGTGCGGCACGGCCGGCCGGCGGTGCGCAGGGACATGCGCGCGATCGACGGCTACTGGGCCGGCAACCTGCCGCACATCGTCGTCGACCGGCGCGGACCCGAGGTCGAGGCGCTGATCGACCGGATCGAGGCGGCGATCGAGAGCTACCCCTATCCCGACCAGTATCGCTCCTGGCCGGGTCCGAACTCCAATACCTTCATCGCGCACATCGCGCGCAGCGTGCCCGAACTCGCTCTGGAGCTGCCGCCGACCGCGATCGGCAAGGACTACCTCGCCAACGGCAACCTGTTCGCGTCGACGCCCAGCGGCACCGGCTATCAGATGTCGGTGCTGGGCCTCCTCGGCCTCTCGCTGGGCCGCGACGAGGGCCTGGAGCTGAACCTTCTCGGCCTGACGCTCGGCATCGATCCGCTCGACGTGGCGATCAAGCTGCCCGCCGTCGGCCGGATCGGCCTGTTCTAGGGCGCGGCGACGTTTCACCCGGACATGCCCGAGCCTGATCTGGCTCGACCGACGCGTCCATCGAAGACTGGACTGGCGGCCTGCGCGGCTCGCGTTTTGGCAGGCGCGCCGACCGCCCCGGGCGACGCGAGACGCCCGCAGCCGGTTATACACTTTTGGTTCTATCAGACGGCGCTTGTTAACGTAATGGTAACTACCGCGTGGCCAAATGGCATCGCGGTGGCCGGGGGGCTGCCAAGACCGATGGAGATGGTGCGATGCGTCGTGTGGCTCTTTTCACGACCAGCCTGGTGATTGCCTGCGGCGCGTTCACGTCCCCGCTCGCGGCGCAGGCGAACCAGGGCGGCGTGCGCATGCCCTGCCACAACGCCACTGAGATCGCCAAGCAGCTGAGCAGCAAGTACGAGGAGGCGCCGGTCGCCTTCGGCCTGCAGTCGAACGGCAATCTCCTCCAGGTCTACGCCTCGACGCAGAAGGATACCTGGACGGTGGTCAGCACCACCCCGAACGGCATGAGCTGCATCGTCGCCGCCGGCAAGAAGTGGGAGAGCCTCCCCTTCATCAGCACCGACCCGATGGCGTAAGCCGCCGATCTGCGAGCAGCCCGCTCGGCAGGGTCAGGACCCTGCCGAGCTGTTGCGCAGGGGGCACGCGCCACGTCTTGCCGCCGTGCTCCGCCGCGCTGTCCCGGGCCATTCCCTTGCGGCTCGGCCACTACACGAAGCCAGACACGGACCGTCAGCCGGCATTCGAGAACCGCGCCTCTCTCCGGCGCGTGACACCTCTCGGGGCCTAGATCGCTGCTACGGCCGCAGCGCGTGGCTCACGGCTCCGGGCCCTGAGCGGAGGCGCTCGAGCGGGTAGCGATCGATCTCGCACAGCAGTTCGATCAGCGTCTGCGCCGCATGCTCGACCAGGGCGCGACCGCGCTCGGCATCCGCATCGCTCGCATCGCCGCAGGCGCCGCTCGGGTGCAGATCCTGCGCCATCCAGGCGAGCCGCCCGGCGCCGGTCGGCGACAGGTGGCGGTAGTCTGCTGCGAGCTCGCTCATCAGCGGTGAAAAATCGGCCGCCAGGTCCATCCGTACCAGGTCGGGCCGCAGGTGCAGCATCATCGAGGTCTCGACCGCGCCGGCATGGATGCCATGCCGCACCTCGGCCTCGTCGAACAGACCGGCGGGCAGCCCGCCCGCGTACCAGCTCCAGGCCACCACCAGCATGGCGTGCCGCACCCGCAGGTCGCGCGCCACGATGTCCATGATCTGCGGCTGGCCGCCGTGGCTGTTGAACAGCACGAGCTTCCTGATCCCGGTGCTGGCCACGCATTCGCCGACCTCGGTCCAGACCCGGATCAGGGTCTCGGCGGAAAGCGTCAAGGTGCCGGGAAAGGCGAGGTGCTCGTTGCTCTTGCCGACCGGCAGCATGGGCAGGACGGTGACCGGCAGGTCGTCCGGCATCTGCTCCAGGGCACGCGCGAGCACGCCCTGGTTGATGCAGGCATCGGTCGCGACCGGCAGATGCGGCCCGTGCTGCTCGATCGCGCCGACCGGCAGCACCGCGATCACGCGTGCCGCGTCCAGCTTTGCGAATTCCTCCGTGCTCATGTCCTGCCAGAAGCGGCGTGGCATGCTCATGGCCCCTCCTTCGACCGGTCCGGCGAACGCCGCCGCCGACGCGCGGCCCTGCCCGCACGATGGAAGCCCTTGTACCGGGTCCGCGCGGCCGTGTCCGGGGTCGGATTGCCGACCGGCGGCCGGCATGGCAAAACCTCGCGATTCCATCGCGAGGAACCCGCCATGCTGACCCGCATCACGCCCGCCGCCATCCACCCGCCGGCCGCCAACTACAGTCACGCCACCGGCGTGCCGCCGAACGCTCGCTGGCTCTACCTTTCCGGCCAGGTCGGCATCGCGCCCGACGGCACGATCCCGGACGATACGAGCACCCAGGCCGAGATCTGCTTCGCCAACATCGGGGCGATCCTGCGTGAGGCCGGCATGGATCCTGCCGACCTGGTCCGGCTCACCACCTATCTGATCGATGTCCGCGATCGCGCCGGCTACATGGCGGCGCGCGATCGCTTCGTCGGCTCGCCGCCGCCCGCGTCCACGCTGGTGGTGATCTCGGCCCTGGCCGATCCACGCTACCGGATCGAGGTCGAGGCGGTCGCGGCCCGGGTCTAGGCTCCCGCACCGCCGATGCACAGGCGACTGAGCGATTGCCTCGCGGCCGACGCGGCGGCAGACTGGGGCAAAGCGCGGAGACCACCATGGGGCCGACAAGCGTCGCCGCAAGCTTGGCCGTTCTGCTGCTGGCGGCTTCGGTGCTGGCCGCGACCGGCGATGCGCTGATGGTGACCGGCGATGGCGTCAACGTGCGCGCGGGGCCGAGCAGCGATGCCGCAGTCAGGATGCGCGTCCATCGCGGCCAGCAGGTCATCGAGCTGCAGCGCGAAGGCAGCTGGGTGCGCGCCGAGATCGCCGGCACGGCCGGCCAGGAGGGGTGGATCCACAGCTCGCTGCTCGCCGCGCCGAGGGCGGACCAGCCCGAGACCGCAGCGCCCCCCGAACCGCAGCCGCGCGAAGCCGCGAAGGTGCCGCCGCAGAACCAGACCCTGCCCCACATGGTCGAGCCTGCCGCCGGGCCTGCGGGCGATCTCGGCGAGCTCGCGCGCTTTCGCGAGACCGTGAGCTACCTCAACGAGCGCGCCACGACGCTCGCCGGCGCCGACCTGTTCGCGAAGGTCGAGCCCGGCCCCGAGGGCGCGATGCGGGTGGTCGCCACGGAAACCTGGTCGAGCCTGCCGCCGGCCGGTCGGCAGAGCTATGCCAACACGCTGCTCGATCGCTGGGCGGCGGCCAAGGCGAGCGCCGGGCCCGCCGTCCTGCAGATCGTCGATCCGAGCGGCGAGGTCGTCATGGAGAAGACCCGGCCGTAAGGTGTACCCAAGGCAGCGGGCCGGGCCCGCGCCGAGCCAATCAGGAGAGCCCCATGACGGTGAAGCTGCTCGATCACGTCAACATTCACACCGCCGACCTCGCCGGCACGGTCGATTTCTATGTCGATGTGATCGGCCTGCAGCAGGGCGAGCGGCCGACCACCATCGGCCGACCCGGCGCCTGGCTCTACTGCGGCGGCCGGCCGCTGATCCATCTGAACGAGAACGAGCAGGCCCGCCCCGGAGGCACCGGCCCGATCGACCACGTCGCCTTCGAGACCGAGGGCTACGAGCGCGTCGCCTCCAAGCTCACCGGGCGCGGCGTGGCGTTCCAGACCAAGGAGCTGCCGGACTTCCGTATCCGGCAGATCTTCGTGCACGATCCGAACGGTGTGAAGCTCGAGCTGAATTTTCGCGAGGGCTGATCGAAGCTTTCGGGCTCAGGCTCGCGGAACCGGCTCGCCCATCACATAAGTGGCGCGCACCGCCCGCTCGTCGCCCATGATCAGGAGCACGAACAGCTCCTCGGCGAGATTGCGGACGGTCTCCATGCGATGCGCCATGGCCGGCGTCGCGCGCGCGTCGAGCACCACGATGTCCGCCTCGGTGCCGGGCTCGAGGCTGCCGATCGCGGCCTCCAGGCCGAGGGCCCGGGCATTGCCGAGCGTGATCGCGTAGAAGGCCTCCAGCGCCGACCACTGCTGGCCGCGCAGCTGCACCACCTTGTAGGCCTCGGCCGCGGTCCGCAGCATCGAGTAGCTGGTGCCGCCGCCGATGTCGGTCGCGAGCGCCAGGCGCACCGGCCGGTCCACGTCGCGCAGCGCCGCGAGATCGAACAGGCCGGAGCCGAGGAACAGGTTCGAGGTCGGGCAGAGCGCCGCGATCGAACGGCTGGCCGACAGGCGCTCCCGCTCGCGTTCGTCCAGGTGGATGCAGTGGCCGAACAGCGAGCGGGGGCCGAGCAGCCCGAACCGGTCGTAGACATCCGTGTAACTCGTCGCCCACGGGAAGAGGCGGCGCACGGTGGTGATCTCGTCGAGGTTCTCGCAAAGGTGGGTCTGGAGATAGCAGCCGGGGTGCTCCGCCAGCAGGGCGCCCGCCGCCTCGAGCTGGGCGTCGCTCGAGGTCACCGCAAAGCGCGGCGAGATCGCGTACTGCAGGCGCTCGCGACCGTGCCAGCGCTCGATCAGCGCCTTGCTATCGCGATAGCCGCTCTCGGCGGTATCGAGCAGTGCTGCCGGCGCGCCGCGGTCCATCATCACCTTGCCGGCGATGGTGCGCGTGCCGCGCCGTTTCGCTTCGGCGAACAGCGCGTCCGCCGATTCGGCATGCACCGAGCCGTACACCACCGCGGTCGTGGTGCCGTTGCGCAGCAGCTCGTCCAGGAAGAAGCTCGCGATGCGCGCGGCATGGGCGGGGTCTGCGAACCTCTGCTCCTCGACGAAGGTGTACTTCTGCAGCCAGTCGAGCAGCTGGGCGCCGTGGCTCGCGATCACCTGGGTCTGCGGCAGGTGGATGTGCGGATCGATCATCCCCGGCAGGATCAGATGGCCGGCATGGTCGTCGACCGGCGTGCCTTCTGGCAGCCTTTTCAGCATCGGGGCGGCATCGCCGAGGGCCGCGATGCGGCCGTCCTCGACCAGCACGATGCCGTCCTCGAGATAGGTATGGCTCGCCGCCTCGCCGACCTCGGCCGGGTCGGCCGTAAAGCTCAGGATGCGGCCGCGCAGGGCCCGCGTCGCCATCATTCCGCCGGCGCGCCCGCCCGGTACCAGGCGGCAAGCATGCCACGCTCCGCAGGCTCGAGCTCGGTGATGTTGCCGGGCGGCATCGCATCGCTCGCCGCCGCCTGCAGGTAGATTTCCCGCGCCTGCGCCCGGATCAGCAGGGGGTGGTCGAGGACGACGCCCTTGGGCGGCGACGCCATCCCCGGCCAGAGCGGCAGAGCGGCGTGGCACATGCTGCAGCGGCCGAGCACGATGGCCTCGACGTCGGCGAACGTCACCTCCTGCTCGGGCGGCACCGCCGCGCGCTCGCCGTGCGACGGCCCGCCGGCACTCAGCAGCACGATCGCCGCCATGCCCGCCGCCGCGACGCCCCAGGTCCACCAGGGGTTCGGCAGCCCCTTGTGGCGCACGTTGTAGAAGTGCCGGATGACCGCGCCCACCACCAGCACGATCGCGAAGATCAGCCAGTTCCAGCGGCTCGCGAAGCTCATCGGATAGTGGTTGCTGATCATCAGGAACAGCACCGGCAGCGTCAGATAGTTGTTGTGCATCGAGCGCTGCTTGGCCTGCTCGCCGAGCGCCGGATCGGGCTCCTGGCCGGCCAGCAGGGCGGCCACGACCTTCTTCTGGTTCGGGATGATCACGAGGAAGACGTTGGCGACCATGATCGTGCCGATCAAAGCACCCATCTGCATGTACGCGCCGCGGCCGCTGAACAGCTGCGTGCAAAGCCAGGCGAGCGCCACCAGGAACACGAAGCCTGCCGCCGACAGGCCGGCCTCGCTCGCGCCGAGCCGCGACTTGCACAGCACGTCGTAGACGATCCAGCCGAGGACCAGCAGCGCCAGGCTGAGCGCAATCGCCATCCACAAGGGGTTCGCGAACGCCAGCGGGTCGACCAGATACAGCTCAGCGCCGGCGTAATACAGCACCACCAGCAGGAAGAAGCCGCTGATCCAGGTGGTATACGCCTCCCACTTGAACCAGGTGAGCTGGTCGGGCATGCGCGCCGGCGCCACCAGATACTTGACCATGTTGTAGAAGCCGCCGCCGTGCACCTGCCAGGCCTCGCCGCCGGCGCCATCCGGCAGGCCTGGGCGGCGCTGCAGGCTGGAATCCAGGTGCACGAAGTAGAACGAGCTGCCGATCCAGGCGATGCCCGCGATCACGTGGAGCCAGCGCAGGGCGAAGTCGACCCACGTCCAGAGAATGATCTCCATGCGGCTCCTCGTCGATCTGCGCGCGGCGCCCGCCCGGCCGGGCGGCGATCACCGCCCGAGCCGGGCGACAGGTGGCCTCAGGCCTGCACGCCCTTCACCCACCAGTCCATCTTCAGCATCTGTTCGTCAGAAAGGCTCTCGCCTTCGGCGACCACCACCTCGCCCGCCTGGTCCTCGATCGGGCCATCGAACGGATGCAGCGTGCCGGCGATGATGCCCTCTTTGACGGCATCGCCCGCCGCGGCCGCCTCGGCCGTGACCGCAGGGCCGTAGGGCGCCATCTCGACCATGCCCTCCTTCAGGCCCCACCAGATGCTCTGGGTCTCCCAGGTGCCGTCGATCACCGCCTGGACGCGCTCGATGTAGTAGTCCGACCAGACGTCGAGGATCGCGGTGAGCTGCGCCTGCGGCGCATAGGCCTGCATGTCGGAAGCCTGGCCGAAGCCATGCACGCCGCGCTCCTGCGCGACCTGCAGCGGCGCCGGGCTGTCGGTGTGCTGGCAGATCATGTCGGCGCCCTGATCGATCAGCGCCTTGGCGGCGTCCCCCTCCTTGCCCGGGTCGTACCAGGAGTTGACCCAGACGACCTTGACCTCTGCATCCGGCTGCACCTTGTGCATCGCGACGGTGAACGCGTTGATCCCCATCACCACCTCGGGGATCGGGAACGAGCCGATGTAGCCGACGATGCCGGATTCGCTGATGTGGCCGGCGATCGCGCCGCACACGGCGCGGCCCTCGTAGAAGCGGGCGTTGTAGACCGCGACGTTGGGGGCGGTCTGATAGCCGGTCGCGTGCTCGAACTTGATCTGCGGGAACTGCCGCGCGACCCGGACGGTCGGGTTCATGAAGCCGAAGGAGGTCGTGAAGATCAGCTGGTTGCCGGACGAGGCGAGCTGGCGGATCACGCGCTCGGCATCCGGGCCCTCGGCGACGTTCTCGACATAGGTGGTGTCCACCTGGTCGCCGAAATGCTCGACCACGGCCTCGCGCGCGATCTCGTGGCCGTGCGTCCAGCCGTAGTCGCCGATCGGGCCGACATAGACGAAGCCGACCTTCACCGGCTCCTGGGCGAGAAGCTTTCGACCGGGCAGCAGCAGGCTCGAGCTGGCAGCACTGGCGGCGAGCAGGGTGCGGCGCGACAGACGGAGTGCCATAGCGGGTCTCCCTGAATTGTTGATCACGTTGCGGGACGGAACGGCCGTCCCAGGCAGGCGGGCGCGTCGAGCCGGCCCTTCCAGGGGCCGCCGGCGATGACGGCCAGAACGACGATGGTCGCGAGATACGGCAGCATCGACATCACCTGCGCCGGCACGCCGAAGCCGCCGGTGCCCTGCGCGTAGAGCTGCAGGATGGTGACGCCGCCGAACAGGTACGCGCCGAGCAGCAGGCGCCAGGGCCGCCAGGAGGCGAAGACCACGAGCGCGAGCGCGATCCAGCCGCGCCCCGCGGTCATCTCCTCGACCCACATCGGCGTGTAGGAGAGCGACAGGAAGGCGCCGCCGAGGCCGGCCATGACGCCGCCGAACAGCACCGCGAGATAGCGCACCTTGATCACGTCGTAGCCGATCGAGTGCGCCGAGACGTCGGATTCGCCGACCGCGCGCAGGATCATGCCGCCGCGCGTGCGCTTGAGGAACCAGGCCACGCCGGCCGTTGCGGCGACCGACAGGTAGACCAGCAGGTCGTGGCCGAACAACAGCGGCCCGATCACGGGCAGGTCGCTGAGGCCCGGAATGCGAAGGCGCGGCAGCCGGTCGACCGGGATGCCGACGAAGCCCGAGCCCACCAGCGCCGACAGGCCGATGCCGAAGATGGTGAGCGCAAGGCCGGTCGCGACCTGGTTCGAGGTCAGCGAAAGCGTGAGAACGCCGAAGACCAGCGCCATCAGCGCGCCGGCGATCGGCACCCGTGAGGATGCCGAGCACGGCGCTCCCGGTCGTGACCGTGATCGCGAACGCGGTCACGGCACCCGCCAGCATCATGCCCTCGACGCCGAGATTGAGCACGCCCGAGCGCTCGGCGACGAGCTCGCCCAGGGCCGCGAACAAGAGCGGCGTCGCGGCGCTGATCACCGTCACCAGCACCAGGGTGGTGGCATCGAGGCTCATGCGCGGGCGACCTCCCTGCGCTCGGAGACGAAGCGGACGCGGTACTTGGTGAGGAAGTCGCTGGCCAGCAGGAAGAACAGCAGCAGGCCCTGGAACACGCCGGTCACCGCCTGCGGCAGGCCGACCTCGACCTGGGCGTTCTCGCCGCCGATGTAGGAGAGCGCCATCAGCAGCCCCGAGGCGATGATGCCCAAGGGATGCAGCCGGCCGAGGAAGGCGACGATGATCGCTGTGAAGCCGTAGCCGGGCGTCAGCGCCGGGATCAGCTGGCCGATCGGCCCCGCGATCTCGAACAAGCCTGCCAACCCGGCCAAGCCGCCGCTGGTCAAGAGGCAAAGCCAGATCATCCGGTTGCGATCGAAGCCGGCATAGGCGGCCGCCGCCGGCGCCTGGCCCACCACCTTGATCTCGAAGCCGATCACCGTGCGCGTCATGACCACCCAGGCCGCGACCGCGACCAGCACCGCCACCACCACGCCAAGATGCAGCCGCGTGCCCTCCAGGATCATCGGCAGCAGCGCTGCCTCCGTGAACAGGCGCGACTGCGGGAAGCCGAAGCCGTCCGGGTCCTTCCAGGGCCCGTAGACCAGCATGCTGAGAAACAGGGTGGCGACGTAGGTCAGCATCAGGCTGGTCAGGATCTCGTTCACGCCCAGGCGCGTCTTGAGAAAGGCCGGGATCGCCGCGTAGGCCATGCCGCCAAAGAGGCCGGCGAGGCACATCAGCGGCAGGATCCAGACGCCCGCCTCGCCCCAGAACGCGAGCGCGATGCCGCCGCCGGCGATGGCGCCCACGGTCAGCTGGCCCTCGGCGCCGATGTTCCAGACATTGGCGCGAAAGCCGATCGCGAGGCCGACGCCGATGATGATCAGCGGCGCCGCCTTCACGCCGAGCTCGGACAGGCCGTAGAGGCTCGTGAGCGGCGAGATGAAGAAGTGGTAGAGGGCCGCAAGCGGATTGTGGCCCATGAGCAGGAAAATGAAGAAGCCCGCGACCACGGTGAGGGCTACCGCGAGCAGCGGGGTCAGATACAGGACGCGCCGGCTGATCTGCGGCCGCGCCTCGATCTTAAGCGACATGGACAACATCTCCCTCGTGGCCGGGCACGTGCGCGTCCATGCCGTGCAGCCCGCCCATCAGCAGGCCGATCTCGTCGAGCGAGGCCTCGGCCGTGACCAGCGTGCCGGACAGCACGCCGACGTTGATCACGGCCAGGCGGTCGGTGAGCGTGAGCAGCTCGTCGAGGTCCTGCGAAATCACGAGGACCGCGGCCCCGGCGCTCGCGAGGTTG
Source organism: uncultured Alphaproteobacteria bacterium (assembly GCA_963753315.1). Taxonomy (GTDB): domain Bacteria; phylum Pseudomonadota; class Alphaproteobacteria; order Geminicoccales; family Geminicoccaceae; genus DASUGG01. The sequence goes on along the minus strand of CAVWCI010000003.1, from coordinate 164,618 downwards.
AGCAGAGCTTCGTGGATGGCGACCGCGGCGCCGGCATCGACCCCCCAGGTCGGCTGCGAGACCACCAGGATGCCCGGGTCCTGCAGCACCTCGCGGCCGACCACGAATTTCTGCAGGTTGCCGCCCGAGAGCGAGCGGGCTGCGGCCGACGCGCCGGGCGTCCTGACGTCGAAGGCGCTGATCACCGCCTCGGCAAAGCGTCGCGCCGCAGCGGCGCGGATGAAGCCGCTGGCCGAGAGCCGCTTGCGCTGCCGGCCGCTCAGCAGCGCGTTCTCGGCGAGCGACATGTCCGGCACCGCCGCGTGGCCGTTGCGCTCCTCGGGCACGCAGCAAAGGCCCAGGCCGCGGCGGCCGCCGGCACCGATGCGCCCGACCCGGCGATCGTCGAGCTGCACCATGTCGGCGCCGGCGACCAGCCGCTCGCCCGAGAGCGCCTGGAACAGCTCGTTCTGGCCGTTGCCGGCAACGCCCGCGATGCCAAAAATCTCGCCGCGGCGGACCTCGAAGGACAGGCCCTTGAGCGTCGTGCCGAACGGCCCGTCTGCCGGCAGGTCGAGGTTGCGCACCACGAGCCGGGGCTCGCCGCGGGCCTCGCCCGCGCGCCGCGCGACCGTGCGCACCTCGCTCCCGATCATCAGCTGCGCCATGCTTTTGGCGGTCTCGGCCTTGGGATCGCAGGTCGCCACGACCTTGCCGCCGCGCAGGATCGTGGCGCAGTCGCACAGCGCCTTGATCTCGTGCAGCTTGTGGCTGATGTAGAGGATCGAGCAGCCCTCGGCGGCAAGCTGGCGCAGGGTCTCGAACAGCCGCTCCACCTCCTGCGGCGTCAGCACCGAGGTCGGCTCGTCCATGATCAGAAGCTTGGGGTTCTGCAGCAGGCAGCGGACGATCTCGATCCGCTGGCGCTCGCCGACCGAGAGCGTGTGCACCTCGCGCGCCGGATCGAGCGGCAGGCCGTAGGCGTGCGAGACCTCCACGATGCGCTCGAGCCAGCCTGCGCATGTCGCCGGCATCGTCGACGCCGAGCGCGATGTTCTCCAGCACCGTCATCGCCTCGAACAGCGAGAAGTGCTGGAACACCATGCCGATGCCGAGGCCGCGCGCGGCATGCGGGTCGGCAACCCGCACCGGCTCGCCCTGCCACAGCACCGTGCCCTCGTCGGCGTGCAGCACGCCGTAGATGATCTTCACCAGCGTGGACTTGCCGGCGCCGTTCTCGCCGAGCAGCGCGTGGATCTCGCCCTCCGCCACCGCGAAGCTCACCTGGTCGTTGGCGAGCACGCCCGGAAACCCCTTCGTGATGCCGCGAAGCTCCAGGCGCGGCGGGGTGGCGCGGCGTGGATCGCATCGTTCATGCGGCTTCTCCGTTCTCGCTGCCCCGTCCTTCGCCGCCGCATCGGCGAGCGCCTCGAGCAGCTCGGCCGCGACCAGCGCCGCGATCACCGCCGGCCGCTTGTCCCTGATCCGGCCGCCGCCGATCGGGCAGACGAGGCGGTCGATCTGCTCCTGCGGAATGCCCAAGGTCGCGAAAAGCCCGCTCGAACTGCGCCCGCTTGGTGCGCGAGCCGATCAGGCCGAGATAGGCGAAGTCGCCCCGTTGCAGCGCCGCCGCGCAGACCATCGAATCGAGCGCGTGGCTGTGGGTCAGGACCAGAAAGGCGGCACCCGCCGGCGCCGCCTCGACCTCGTCCAGGAGCCGCTCGCTGACCACCACCTCCGGACCCGCGATCGCCGGGTCCGGGAAGGCGTCCGCGCGGCTGTCGATCCAGCGCACGCGCAGCGGCAGCGGCGCCAGCGCGCTTGCCAGCGCCTTGCCGACATGCCCGGCGCCGAACAGCAGCACCAGCGGCAGCTTTTCGCGCTCGCGCGCCTCGATCGCCTCGAGCTCGGCGCACAGCGCCCGATCGGCGCGCTGCAGCCGCAGCGAGACGAAGCCGCCGCAGCACTGGCCGAGCTCGGGCCCCAGCGGCAGCTGCATGCGTGGCGCTTGCATCACCGCCGCCCAGCAGGGCGCGCGCGCGCAGGATCGCCTCCCACTCGAGGCTGCCGCCGCCGATCGTGCCGTGGCTGCGCTCGGCGGTGACGATCATGTGGGTGCCGGCCTCGCGCGGCGCCGAGCCCTTGACCTCCGCCACGGACACGAGCACCGCGGGCTCCGCACGCTTGCAGCAGCGACGCGCAGGATCGGAGGCGAGCCCGCTCATGACGCCGCGACCTTCGCCTGCTCGGGCGCCGGCGCGCGCATCGCGCGCTTCAGCCGCTCGATCGCGAAGCAGCACCTTCTCGGGCGTCGCCGGCGGGTCGAGGCGGGGGCAGAGCTTGTGGTCCGCGACGCTCGCGATCGCGTCCGAGAGCGCGTGCAGCACCGAGATCGCGAGCATCAGCGGCGGCTCGCCGACCGCCTTGGAGCGGAAGATCGTCTCCTCGCGGTTCTTGGCGTTCTCGAGCAGCGCGACGTTGAAGATTCTTGGCCGGTCGCTGCAGGCCGGGATCTTGTAGGTGCTGGGCGCATGGGTGCGAAGCCGCCCCTCGCCGTCCCACCACAGCTCCTCGGTCGTGAGCCAGCCCATGCCCTGGACGAAGCCGCCCTCGATCTGGCCGCGATCGATCGCCGGATTGAGCGAGGAGCCTACGTCGTGCAGGATGTCGACCCGCTCGACCTTGTATTCGCCCGTCAGCGTGTCGACCGCGACCTCGCTCACCGCGGCGCCATAGGCGAAGTAGTAGAACGGCCGGCCGCGGCCGGTGCTGCGGTCCCAGTGGATTTTTGGCGTGCGATAGAAGCCGGTCGCCGAGAGCGAGATCCGGGCCATGTACGCCTGCCAGATCAGCTCGCGGAACGGCATCTCCTGATTGCCGACCCGCACGCCGCCCGGCAGGAACACCACCTGCTCCTCGGGCACGCCCCAGCGCTCGGCCGCGAACGCGATCAGGCGCGCCTTGATGGTGCGCGCCGCGGTCTGCGCCGCCATGCCGTTGACATCGGCGCCGGAGGAGGCCGCGGTCGCCGAGGTGTTCGGCACCTTGCCGGTGGTCGTGGCGGTGATCCGCACCTGGTCGATGTCGACCTGGAACTCCTCGGCGACCACCTGGGCGACCTTGACGTACAGCCCCTGCCCCATCTCGGTGCCGCCGTGATTGAGATGGATGCTGCCGTCGGTATAGACGTGCACCAGAGCGCCGGCCTGGTTGTACTGGGTCGCCGTGAACGAGATGCCGAACTTGACCGGGGTCAGCGCCAGGCCCCGCCTGATCACGCGGCTTTTGGCGTTGCGCTCGCGGATCGCCTGGCGCCGGCCCCAATAGTCGGCATCCGCCTCGAGCTTTGCCACCAGGTCCTCGATCTCGTTGTCCTCGACCGTCTGGTGGTAGGGCGTGACGTTGCGCTCCTCGGTCCCATAGAAATTCAGCTTGCGGATCTCGAGCGGGTCCTTGCCCAGCGCATACGCGATCTCCTCGATCATGCGCTCGCCCGCGACCATGCCCTGCGGACCGCCGAAGCCGCGAAACGCGGTGTTCGAGACCGTGTTGGTCTTGAGCGGCAGCGAGCGCAGGCGGACATGGTCGTAATAGTAGCAGTTGTCGGCGTGAAACAGGGCGCGGTCGGTGACCGGCCCCGACAGGTCGGCCGAGAAGCCGCAGCGCGCGGCGTACGTCATGTCGACGCCCTGGATGCGGCCCTCGTCGTCGAAGCCCACGTCATAGTCGACGACGAAATCGTGCCGCTTGCCGGTGATCACCATGTCGTCGTCGCGATCCGGCCGGATCTTGGCGGCCCTGCCCGTCTTCTTCGCGACCAGGGCCGCGACGCAGGCGAACAGGTTGCCCTGCGTCTCCTTGCCGCCGAAGGCGCCGCCCATACGCCGGCACTCGACCGTCACGGCGCTGTTCGGCACGCCGAGCACGATCGCCACCATGTGCTGGATCTCGCTCGGGTGCTGCGTGGAGCTGTAGACCGTGACCTCGTCGTCCTCGCCGGGGATCGCCATGGCGATCTGGCCTTCGAGGTAAAAATGGTCCTGGCCGCCGATCTCGATCTGGCCCTGCAGCCGCCGCGGCGCCTTGGCGATCGCCGTTCGGGCATCGCCGCGCTCCAGCACCAGGGGATCGGTCACCAGCCGCTCCCTGGCCCTCGCCGCCGCGACATCGAGCACGGGCGGCAGATCCTGATACTCGACCCGCGCGAGCTGAGCCGCCCGCCTCGCCTCGGCGCGGCTTCGCGCCGCGACCGCGAACATCGGCTGGCCCGCGTACTCGACCACCGTGGTCGCGAACACCGGCTCGTCGCTGCGATGCGTCGGGCTCACGTCGTTGGCGCCCGGGATGTCGTCGGCGCTCAGCACCAGCACGACGCCCGGCGCCGCGCGCACCGGTTCGAGGTCGAGCCTGCATGATCTCGGCATGCGCCCTGGCGCTGATGCCGAGACAGACGTGCAGGAGATCCGCGCGCTCGGGCAGGTCGTCGATGAAGCTCGCCTCGCCGCTGACATGCTTCCAGGCACTGTCGTGGCGCTGCGGCTGCCGCACGCCGCCCGCAATCTGCTCGAAGACCGCCTGCTCAGGCATGGGCGAGGCTCCGGTCGCCCACCAGACGGGTCTCCTGCTCGTGGTCCGTGGTCTCGATCAGCAGCCGCCGCAGCAGGTTGCGCGCCGCTGCCATGCGGTAGGCAGCGCTCGCCCGCCAGTCGTCGATCGGCGCGAAGTCCTGCTCCAGCGCCCGCATCGCGGCCTCGAGCGTGGCCTCGTTCCAGGGCTTGCCCGCAAGCGCCGCCTCGACGTGGCGCGCGCGCTTGGGGATCGCCGCCATGCCGCCGTAGGCGATCCGCGCGCTCTTGACCTTGCCGCCCTCGAGCTGGAGCGCGAAGGCGCCGAGTGTGGACGAGATGTCCTGATCGAAGCGCTTGGAGACCTTGTAGGCGCGAAAGCGCAGTCCCGGTGCGGGCTTGGGCACGATGATCTTTTCGATGAACTCGGATGGGCGACGGTCCTGCTTGCCGTAGTCGAGAAAAAAGTCCTCGAGGGCGAGGTCGCGCTGCTCCGCGCCGCGGCGCAGGACCAGGCGCGCGCCCATCGCGATCAGCGCCGGCGGGCTGTCGCCGATCGGCGAGCCGTTGGCGATGTTGCCGCCGATCGTGCCGACATTGCGCACCTGCTCGCCGCCGAGCCGGCGCAAAAGCTCGCCCATGTCGGGGTAGAGCGCCGCGAGCGCCGCCCGTGCGTCGGCGTAGGTCACGCCGGCGCCGATCTCCAGCGCCTCGCCGGTGTCGACCACCTGCAAGAGCTCGCGCACCCGGCCGACATGGACGACCGGGTCGAGCACGCGCAGATGCTTGGTCACCCACAAGCCCACGTCGGTGGCGCCGGCGACGATGCAGGCCTGCGGATGCTCGAGCAGCAGGTCGGCCAGGGCATCGAGGCGTCGCCGGCGCGAAGAATTTCCGCTCGCCGTCGCCGACCGCCACGGTCTCGTCGTCGTCCAGCGCCTCGAGCCTCGCGATCGTGTCGGGGCGGCGTGCCGCGAAAAAATTCGGGTTGCCGCGGCTGAGCTCCAGCATCCGCCGCGCCGCCGCGACGATCGGCTCGTAGCCGGTACAGCGGCAGAGGTTGCCCGCGAGCGCGTCGTCGATGCGCTGGGTGCCGAGCATCGTGTCGCTGTGGTCGGCCTTGGGATCGCTCTCGTAGAGCGTGAACAGCGACATCACGAAGCCCGGCGTGCAGAAGCCGCACTGCGAGGCGTGGCACTCGACCATCGCCTGCTGCACGACATGCGGAGCGCCGTGCTGGTCCTTCAAATCCTCGACCGTGAGCAGCTGCGCGCCGTCGAGCTGGCCGACGAACAGGATGCAGGCGTTGACCGCCTGGTAGCGCACGCGACCGCCGTGCAGGCGGCCGATCGCGACCGTGCAGGCGCCGCAGTCACCCTCGGCGCAGCCTTCCTTGGTGCCCACGCGGCGCTCCACCAGGCGCAGATAGTCGAGCACCGTCATGGTCGGATCGACCCGCTCGAGCTCCCGCAGCTCCTGCCCCATCAGAAATCGTACGCGCCCCCGCACCTGCCTCTTTCCCGTCGCTCGTCGGATTTCGGATGCCAATCAGCTGCCACGATAGGTCGAGTAGCCGTAAGGCGAAACAAGAAGCGGCACATGGTAGTGGCGATCCGGGTCGGCGATGCCGAAGCGCACCGGCACCTGGTCGAGGAACGCGGGCTCGCTCAACGCCACGCCCCGCGCGCGAAAATAGCCGCCGACGTGGAACACGAGCTCATAGGTGCCGCGCTCGAGGTCCGCTCCCGCGAGCAGCGGCTCGGGCGTGCGCCCGTCGGCGTTGGTCGTGAGGCGGGCGAGCAGGCGGCGGACCTCGCCCTCGATGCAAAACAGCTCGACCACGAGACCGGCGCCCGGCTGGCCGTTCGTGGTGTCCAGCACATGGGTGGTCAGGCGCCCCGAAGACGCTTGCACGGCGCTGCTCATTCGACCTGTCAGGCCCTCCTTCCCAAGCTCGGCCTGCCTGGATCTCTATCTCTAAGCCCAGCTGCGACCGGTCGGCAACCGCAGCGAGGAGGCTGCTTGGCACGAAGGTTGCTTGACAAAGGATCGCGCGTGCGGCTGATCGGTAGTGCACGTCCTGGCATGAACCGATGCAGGCATAATCGCCAAGGGAGGAAACAGTGGCAGTGCAGATCCCGGTGGATACCGATCCGGCGCGGCGGAGCGGGAGCGCCTTTACCGAGGCCGACATCCTGCATCCCCTGCAGCCCCTGACCAGGGACGAGATCAGCCTGGTCTCGGACCTCGTGCGTGCCGAGATGGCGGAGCTGGGCGATCGCCTTCGCTTCGAGATGATCGAGCTGAACGAGCCGGCCAAGGCGGTCGTGCGCGGCTTCGCGCCGGGCGACGCGATCGCGCGTCGAGGCCAGGGTCAACGTCTATCGCACCGGCGGCATCGGCGTCTGGCGCCTGCTGGTGTCGGTCACCGATCACGAGGTGATCGCCAAAGAATTCCTGCCCGAGGCGCGGCCGATGATCCAGCTCGAGGAGTTCCTCGAGATCGAGGCGGCCGTGAAGCGCGACCCGTCCTTCATCGAGGCCTGCGCGAGGCGCGGCATCACCGACATGTCACTGGTCTGCGTCGACCCGTGGTCGGCCGGCAATTTCGGCGTCGAGGGCGAGGAAGGCAGGCATCTCAGCCACGCCTTCTGCTGGGTCAAGTCGAGCCCGCACGACAACCTCTACGCCCACCCGATCGAGGGCCTCAATCCGGTCGTCGACATCAAGCGGATGGAGGTGATCCGGGTCGACGACTACGGCATCACGCCGGTGCCGCAGACCGACTACAACTACGACCGCGAGTTCGTCACGAAGACCCGCAGCCATCTGCGCGCGATCGACATCGAGCAGCCCGAGGGCGTGAGCTTCACGATGGAAGGCCGGGCCGTCAGGTGGCACGACTGGTCGCTCGTGATCGGCTTCAATGCCCGCGAGGCGATCACGCTGCACGACATCCGGTTCGCCGACCGGCCGGTCTGCTACCGCGCCTCGCTCGCCGAGATGGTCGTGCCCTACGGCTCGCCGAAGCACGCCGCACTACCGCAAGAACGTGTTCGACATCGGCGAGTACGGCCTCGGCAAGCTCGCCAACTCGCTCACGCTCGGCTGCGACTGCCTGGGCGCGATCAAGTATCTCGACTGCTGGATCAGCGACATCAACGGCGAGCCGATGTGCATCGCGAACGGCATCTGCATCCACGAGGAGGACTACGGCATCCTGTGGAAGCACTGGGACTTCCGCACCGACCGCACCGAGGTGCGGCGCGCGCGGCGCCTCGTGATCTCGTCGATCTCGACCGTCGGCAACTACGAGTACGGCTCGTACTGGTACTTCTATCTCGACGGCACCTTCGAGTTCGAGATGAAGGCCACGGGCATCATCAACACGGTCGGTTGCGTGCCGGGCGAGGCCGACAAGTACGGTGCCGAGGTGGCGCCGGGCGTGGTCGGTCAGATCCACCAGCACCTGTTCTGCGCCCGCCTCGACATGGCGGTCGACGGCGACCAGAACTCGGTCGTCGAGTGCGACACGGTCGCCGAGCCGGAAGGGCCCGCGAACCCCTATGGCAATGCCTTCTATCTCCAGGAGACCCTGCTCGAGACCGAGGCCGGGCGCACCCGCAACCCCGACAGCGAGCGCTACTGGAAGTTCATCAATCCCAACAGGACCAACCACGTCGGCAGGCCGACCGGCTACAAGCTGGAGCCGAGGGACAGCCGCGCGGTGTTCATCCGCCCGGATTCGCCATCCGGCCGGCGCATGCCCTTCATCCGCAACCATCTGTGGGTCACCGCCCACGACCCCGACGAGCGCTATCCGGGCGGCGACTTCATGAACCACTCCGACGGTGCCGACGGCCTGCCCGCCTATGTCGGCCGGCAGCGCCCGATCCAGAACGCCGACATCGTCGCGTGGCACGTGTTCGGGCTGCACCACCAGCCGCGACCGGAGGATTTCCCGGTCCAGCCCTGCGTCACCACCGGCTTCAAGCTGATGCCGGTGGGCTTCTTCGACACCAATCCGACCATCGACCTGGCCGGCGCCAGGAACGAGAGGAGCTGCCACGCCTTCGCCGCCGAATGACGCTTCAAACGGGCACGCCGCGGGTCCAGAGGGACCCGCGGCGCAAAAACAATGGAGGAGAGCATCATGTACCGTAACGTCTACCGGAGCTTCACCTCGTCGCGCCGAGCATTTTTGCGGCAGAGCGCGGCGCTGGCCGGCATCACGGCCGCCTCGCCCGCGTTTCTGTCGGCGCTGACCTCCGGGCGCGCGCGCGCCGCCGACGGCGCCAGCTATGCGGACGAGCTCTGGGCCAAGACCAAGGAGGCGCTGGCCGGTGGCGACTTCCGGAAGAATCTCAACATCCATGCCTGGGAGGGTTATACCGAGGAGCCAGTGCTCGACCCGTTCAGCCAGGAGACCGGCGCCAGCATCAACGCGCAGATGCTGATCTCCGATCCGGCAGCCGTGAACAATCTGCGCAGCGGCGGCACCGGCACCTGGGACGTGATCAACCTGAACAACTCCTGGGCGCGCAAGCAGCTCTATCCGGAAGGGCTGATCCTGCCGCTGGAGAAGGCCAAGTTCGAGCCGCTCTACGCCATGAACAACAAGGGCTTCGAATGGCCTTATCACTGGGCGATGGATGCGAGCGGCGAGCACCTGCTCGGCATGGTCCAGCGCTACGGACCCTCGGGCATGGCGGTCAATGCTGATCTGCTCTCGCCCGAGACGGTCGAGAGCGGCGGCTACATGGAGATGATCGAGGGTGCTGCCGGCGAGTACGGCATCCTCGACTACGAGGACTGGGTGATCATGCACACCTGCATGGCCGCGGGCTTCTCGCCGTTCCGCAAGCTCACGCCAGACGAGATGGCGGCCTATGAGGAGATGATCTCCAAGGTGTTCCAGAACGCCAAGAAGATCTCGGACGACCAGGCGACGCTGGCCCGCGACATGATCACGGGCGAGATCGTCGGCACCTTCCCCGGCAGCGTCTACACGGTCTCGGCGCCACGCAACGAGGGTGAGACCCAGATCTCGTGCGTCGTGCCGCGCCAGGGGCTGGAGGAGACCAAGGACGACGCCCATCCGGACGGCAGGTCCGGGGTCATCTGGATGGAGATCACCTCGCTGGTCGCCAATCCGAGCCCGACGCCGCTTGCCGAGGCCTTCCTGATCTACTGCCACACGCCCGAGGCCGCCTACACCGTCGCGGCGAAATCGCCCGGCACGCTCAACCCGGTGGTCCAGATGGGGGCCCCGGAGGTGCTCGACCGGTTCAGCGCCGAGGAGCTCGAGGCGATCCAGTGGGGCGAGGACGGCAGCTGGCTCAACGAGCTGTCCGCGCGTTGCCTCGATTTCGACGTCATCCCCGACTACGACGCGATGCACGACCTCTACACTCAGGCCAAGCGCAGCCGCGGCGCTTGAGGATTGATCCCGGCGGGCGGGGCGCGTACGGCCCGCCCGCCGCTACGCTAACGACCTGAGGCGCGAAGATGGCTGTCCCGATCCTGCAGCTGCGTGACATCGACAAGTTCTTCGGCCCCTTCGCCGCGGTCGAGCGCGTGTCGCTCGACATCGTGGAAGGCGAGTTCTTCACGATCGTCGGCCCGTCCGGCTCCGGCAAGACCACGCTGGTGCGGATGCTGGTCGGCATGGATACGCCGACCAACGGCGACATCCTGCTGCGCGGCCGGCGCATCAACGACGTGCCGGCCAACCAGCGGCCGACCTGCATGGTGTTCCAGTCCCTGGCCCTGTTCCCGCACATGTCGGTCGGCGAGAACGTCGAGTACGCGATGAAGTGCAAGGGCATCGCGCCGGCCGTGCGGCGTGAGCGGGCGAAGCGCCAGCTGCGCACCGCGCATCTGCCCGAGCACTACTACGACCGCCCGGTGACCAAGTGCTCGGGCGGCGAGCGCCAGCGCGTGGCACTGGCCCGCGCGCTCGCCTACGACCCCGAGATCCTGTTCTTCGACGAGCCGCTCTCGGCGATCGACTACCGCCTGCGCAAGACGCTCGAGAAGGAGCTGAAGGACATCCAGCGCGAGACCGGCAAGACCTTCGTCTACATCACCCACTCGCTCGAGGAGGCGATGGTGATGTCGGATCGGATCGGCGTGATGCGCGAGGGCCGCCTCGCCCAGGTCGGCAGCCCGAACGAGATCTATACCGAGCCCAAGGACCGTTTCGTCTCCGAGTTCATGGGCGAGGTCAACTCGATCGCCGTGGTGCTGCGCGACGATGGCCGCCTGCACAGCGAGGTTCTCGAGGCGAGCTTCGCGCCCCCGCCGGGCAGGCCGGCAAAGGTCGGCGAAGGCACGCTGATCATCCGGCCGGAGGACATGGCTTTCGCCAACGGCGCCGCACCGCCGCCCGGGGCGAACGTGATCGAGGGCGAGCTGTTCAACGAGTATCTGCTGGGCTCGCGCATGCAGTATCAGGTACGCGCGGCCGGCCAGACTTTCCTGGTCGAGAAGCTGCGGGCGACCACGCCGGCGGTGCATTCGGGCGACCGGGTGCGCATCACGTGGCGCGCCGAAGATTCGATGCTGTTCGCCGAATGAGCGTCGCCGGCACGCTGCACAGGCGCGAGGAGCTGCGGGCTCCAAGCCGCCGCGCGCGCCTTCGGCTCTCGGAAGGCCTGCTCTCGGCCATCCCGATGCTGGCCCTGCTGGTCGCGGGCTTCTTCGCGCCCCTGGCGCTGGTCATCGTCTACAGCTTCATGCCGCGCGGCAGCTTCAGCCCGATTGGCCAGCCGACGCTCGAGAACTACGTCGATATCGTCCAGCAGAGCTTCTACATCTCGTTCGGCTGGTCGCTGCTGCTCTCGCTGCTGAGCGTCGCGATCCTGCTGGTGGTCTGCTATCCGCTCGCCATCAAGCTGCGGCAGATCAAGGGCCGCCGCGCGAGCCTGCTGACGCTTCTGATCGTGGCGCCGCTGTTCGTCGCCGAGAACATCCGCCTGCAGGGCTGGGTGCTGTTTCTCGACAAGGGCGGCCTGCTCGATGGCAGCCTGGTCTGGGCGTTCGGTGTCGGCACCGACAGCCTCGTCAACACCGTGCCGGCCGTGCTGTTCGGCATCGTCTACGTCTTTCTGCCGTTCATGCTGTTCCCGATGCTTCTGGGGCTTGCGAACGTGCCGGACGACGCGCGCGAGGCGGCGTTCGATCTCGGCGCCTCGCGCTGGCGGCTGTTCCGCGACATCGAGCTGCCGCTCGCCATGCCGGGCATCCTGATCGGCATGCTGCTCTGCTTCGTGATCTCGCTCGGCGCCTTCTCGGAATCCAAGTTCCTCGGCAAGGGCGTGATCGTGACCATCGCCCAGGACATCGAATCGGCCTTCACCTTCGCCCAGAACTGGCCGCGCGGCTCGGCCCTTTCGGTGCTGCTGATCGTGCTCGCCGGTGCTGCGGTGTTCCTCGCGATCCGCCGCATCGACCTCGACCGCATGATGGGCAGGCGCTGATGACCGGCCTGGCCTTCTCGCCGCTGACCCGGCGCCTGCTCGCCGTCTATCTCGGCACGATCCTGGTGGTGATGTACGTGCCGATCGTCACGGTGGCGCTCGCCTCGATCTCCCGGTCGCGCTTCTTCGTGTTCCCGATCCGGCGCACGTCCTGGACCTGGTACGAGCAGACCATCGCATCGCTGCAGGTCCACAGCAGCTTCCTCACCTCGCTCACGGTGGCGGGCTGCGTAGCGCTCGTCTCGGTCGTGCTGGCCTTCTTCGGCGCGCTCGCCTACGCGCGCTACGACTGGCGCGGCCGCTCGCTGTTCCAGCAGCTCCTGCTGATCCCGGTGTTCTTCCCGCAGTCGGTCCTCGGCCTCGCCCTGCAGCTGTGGTTCAACTCGATGGGCATCGCCATGTCCTGGCATGCGACGGTGTTCGCCCAGCTGGTCTGGATCGCGCCGATCGTCACCATGATCATCGCGATCCAGGCGTATGGCTACGACGCTGCGGTCGAGGAGGCGGCCTACGACCTCGGCGCCTCGCGCTGGCAGATCTTTCGCGACATCACGCTGCCGCTGCTGGGCCCTGGCGTGTTCGCGGGCTTCCTGTTCGCCGTGCTGCTGTCCTGGGGCAATTTTCCGTTGGCCTACTTCACCAGCGGCGCCGACGTCACGGTGCCCGAATGGCTGTACGGCAAGATGATCGGCGGCTACACGCCGATGGTGCCGGCGGTCGGCCTGATCACCGTGCTGCTCGGCGCCCTGATCCTGATCGTCGGCCTCACCATCAACGGCATGCTGCAGCGCCGCGACTGAACGCTTCGTGGTTGCGCTTTCGGACGCTGGCGCCGTGTTGGGCATCGATGTCGGCTGCTCGCCTGCCCGCCGGTCCAGCGCCGCCTGCCGCATCGCCTGGAACGCGCACGAGGTGACCTGGCGGGTCGCACGGTTCCGTGCCGTCGAGGCCGAGCGCACCGAGACCATCGTGACCGTGGCGGGCGGTCTCCCGCTCGCCTGCGCCGCATTCGATGGACCTCTACTGCGCGGCTTCGAAGCCATCGGCCGCTATCGCACCGCCGAGCGCATGCTGACCCGCAGGCTTGGCCGCCGGATCGGCAAACCCGGAGCATCCAGCGCGCCGGTCGGGATACTGCTGAACGCGCACGCCAACGCCTGCGCGAGGACCGTCCTGCAGCACTGCGACATGGCGCCCGCCACGCACGCCACGCCGATCGACGACAGGGCGGTGGTCGAAGCTTTCCCGAGCAGCTTTCTCGGCGTGATGATCGACGATCCTTCGATGCTCGCGGCAAGGCGTCACAATCGCTCCGATCTGTTCTTCCTGCATGTGGTGCGAGCGAGGGATCTTCGACCGGATCATCGGTCACCTGCTGCCCGGCCGAAGACTCGCGTCCGATCTCGCCTTGGTGTCCAACCACGACGAGCGCGCCGCCTTCGTCTGCGCGCTGACGGCACTCTGCGTGGCGGCGAACGACTACACCGCCGTCGGCGACCACGACGGCTGGATCATCCTGCCGCCCTATGCGCTCCTGCAGCCATGGGCCAGGGACGACCTCGAAGCCAATGCAAGGGACGAAGCCCTGCGAGCGCCAGCCGCGGCCGGCGACGCTCTTCCGATCAGCCGGGATCATGTGAATTGAGTCATGCGCGCCGGGCGATCTCGACCAGGTTGCCGTCCGGGTCGCGGGCGTAGATCGAGGCCAGCGGGCCGATGGCGCCGGCGCGCTCGACCGGGCCCAGGAACGCCGGATGGCCGATCGCCGCCAGCCGGTCCATCACCTCGGCAAGCGGCCGATCGGTCAAGAAGCACAGATCGGCCGATCCGGGGGTGGGGTGCAGCGCCTTGGGCTCGAACTCCTTGCCGGCGACGTGCAGGTTGATCTTGTGGTCGCCGAAATGCAGTGCGCTCCGGCCCGCATCGAAGGTCTCGTGGCGCATGCCGAGGCCGTCGCGGTAGAAGCGCAGCGTCGCCTCCAGGTCGGCGACGGTCAGCACCAGGTGATCAAGGCCGGTGATCATGGCATTTCCTCATGCTGCAGAGAGTGTCCCCTCTTGCGCGGTCTCGTCAGCGCGTCTGGTCGGACTAGAGTCCACGACGTGGTCGGCGGCGATCCGGCCGCAACGAAGAGGGCTGCCCATGGATGCGGCGAGAGCGATCCTGATGCGCCTGTTTGGCCGACCTGAAGGCATGCTCGGCAAGCTCGGCGGCACCGTCATGGCACGGATGAACCGACCGGCGGCCGCCTGGGGCATCGAGGTGCTCGCGCCTCGACCGGGTGAGAAGGTCCTCGAGATCGGGTTCGGCCCGGGCGTCGCCATCGAGCTTTTGGCCAGAGCGGCGCCGGACATCCGCGTCGCGGGCATCGATCCCTCGTCCGAGATGGTCGGACAGGCTGCCCGGCGCAATGCGGCGGCGATCGCGCTCCATGCCGTCGATCTACGGCGGGGCTCGGCGGATGACCTGCCGTTCGATGGCGACAGCTTCGATGCGGCGCTCGCGATCAATTCCCTGCAGGTCTGGCCGGACGCCATGGCCGGGCTGCGGGAGATCCGCCGGGTCCTCAGGCCGGGAGGCAGGGTGGCCCTCGTCTTTACGCCCCGTTCCGGGCAGGCGCGGGCCGGGATCAAGAAACTGCTCACGGACGCGGGCTTCGCCGAGGCGCGGCGCGTCGAGAGCGATCCGGGCTTCGCCGCACTGGCGCGCAAACCACGCCGGTAGGCTAGTCCTCGCCGAACTCGATCGCCTCCATGTCGTCGTCGGAGAAGCCGAAGTGGTGGCCGATCTCGTGGATCAGGGTGTTGCGCACGATTTCGGCCAGCGGCTCGCCGGTCTCGCACCAGTAGTCCAGCAGCGGCCGGCGGTACAGGTAGATCTTGTCGACGTCCTCGCGCGGCAGCGCCAGCGACGAGCCGTGCCCGACCGGCACGCCGTGGTAGAGGCCCAACAGGTCGAACGGGCTCTCCAGGTCCAGGCCGCGCAGCGTGACGTCGTCCGCAAAATCCTCGACGGCGATCACCACGTCGCGCACGTGGCGGCGAAACATCTCGGGCAGCTCGTCCAGCACCTTCTGGCCGATCCGCTCGATGTCGCCGGGACTCGGCGGATGGTGGTAGAGGCGCTGGTCGGGGGGCTTGCTCACGGCTCGGATCATGCTCCTGCGTTCGCAGGAGAACATGACCCACGATCCGGCAGGGTTCAATGGCGGGGCGGGGGCGCCGGCAGGGCGCCGGGCCTCCGCTATCCTGCCGCCTCCGGCCTGATCGGCCGGCGCATCAGGCGATCGAGCGCCTGCTCGATGTCGAGCCGGCCCTCGAGGATGGCATCGACCGCCGCCGAGATCGGCATCTCGAGGCCGTGCGCGGCCGCCAGGCGAGCGACCGCGCCGGCGCTGAAGACGCCCTCGACCAGGGCGCCGGGATGGCGACGCAGGGCCTGCGGGTCGGCGCCCGCGCCGATCGCGTGGCCAAAGGCCATGTTGCGGGACGTGAGGCTGGTCGCGGTCAGGACCAGATCGCCCAGTCCCGAGAGACCCATCAGGGTCTCGCGGCGGCCGCCGAGCGCCTCGCCCAACCGCGCCAGCTCGGCGAGGCCGCGGGTGACGATCGCAGCGCGCGCGTTCTCGCCCAGGCCGCTGCCGGCGACGATGCCGGCGGCGATCGCGAGCACGTTCTTGAGCCCGCCGCCGACCTCGACGCCGACCACGTCCTCGGTCCAGTAGGCGCGAAAGCTGCCGCTGCTCAGCGCCTCGGCGAGCTCGCGTCCCAAGGTCGCATCGGCGCAGCCGAGCGTCGCGGCGGACGGCAGGCCCAGCGCCACCTCGCCGGCGAAATTCGGCCCCGACAGCACTGCGCAAGCGCTCTGCGGGCATTCGCCAGCCACCACCTCGCTCAGCCGGGCGCCGGTCGCGGTCTCGAAGCCCTTGGCGCAGATGACGAGGGTTTTCGGGGCCGCCAGCGCACGGCAGACCGCGCGCACGGTCTGCGCCGGCACGGTCAGCAGCACGGCATCGGCACCCGCGGCCTCGCCGAGATCGGCGCTCGCGCGGATCGCCGGGTCGAGCGCTACCTCCGGCAGGTAGCGCGGATTGGCATGGCGCTGCGCGATCGCCGCCGCGACCGCCGGATCGCGCGCGATGACCAGCACCTCGCGGCCGGCGCGCGCGGCGGTCTGCGCCAGCGCCGTGCCCCAGGCGCCGGCGCCGACGATGGCGATCGTCTCGATGGCCATGCGCCCAGCTTCCTCCGTTGGCGCGCGGCGTCAAGACCGCGATGCGCTCACAGCCGCCCTCGGCCTGCGAATGAATATTGGGATGACCTCGCTACGGCGACACCTATATGAGTATCGGCATCACCGGGTGCCGGGCCCCGACCCGCTACCCGCAAACAAGCGCCCAAGGCGGGACAGCCAGTGCTCAAGCTCGTCGATCAGTACCTGCTGCGAAGGATCATCGCGACCTCCTTGGTGATGACCGGCGTCGGGCTCGCCGTGCTGTTGCTGGAGCGCCTGCTGCGCCTGTTCGGCCTGGTGGCCAATCCGAGCAAGGCGTTCAGTTTCGTCGGTCAGATGCTGGTGCTGCTGACGCCGCACTATCTGAGCGTAGCGCTGCCGGCGGCGTTCTTCTTCGGCGTGCTGCTGACCTTTCTGCGCCTGCGCCAGGACAACGAGCTCGTGGTCCTCTCGAGCGTGGGCCAGGGATTGCACCGCCTGATCGCGCCGGCAATGGCCCTGGCCGTCATCATGACCGCGGCCGCAATCCTGATCCTCGGCTATCTGAACCCGCACGCCCGCTATGCCTATCGCGCGCTCAAGAACTCGGTGGCCGAAGCCTCGCTCAACGCGGCGGTGCGCGAGGGCACCTTCATCCAGGCGGACGGCCTGACGTTCTTCGCCGAGGGCTCGGTGGCCGGCAGCGACGGGCTGCAGCTGTCCAAGGCCTTCGTCTACGAGGAGACGAGCGACGGGACCTCGATCGTGACCACCGGGACGCAGGGCCTGCTCGGCCAGACGGGCGAGGACACCGGCACGATCCTGAAGCTCAAGGACGGCGTGCGCGCCGAGCTGCCCGCGGGCGACGGCGACGCCAGGACGCTGACCTTCACCGATCTCAGCTGGCCGGTCGCCGCGGGCGAGGTCGCCGAGTTCCGGCCGCGCGGTCGCGATCAGCGCGAGCTGACCCTGCCCGAGCTGTGGAGCGCAAAACCCTCGGACGACAGCCAACCCAGCGCCGCGGAGATCGCGGCCGAACTCAACGCCAGGCTGGTGATCATCGCCACCGTGCCGTTCCTGCCGCTGCTCGCGGCATCGCTCGCGCTGGTCGGCGGCCCGCGCAGCGAGCGCCGGGCCGCCCTGTTCATCGGCCTGGCGATTCTGATCGTCTACTACGAGACGCTGAGCTTCGGCGAGGCGCTGGTCAAGAACGGCATGCTGCCTTCGGCAATCGGGCTGTGGCTGCCCTTCCTGTGCCTGGCCGCCGGCACCGCCTGCCTCTATGCACGGGCCTCGCTCGGTCGCTGGCCGAGGCTGCAGCGCCGGCCGCGTCGCTGGTCGCCGGCGCCGGCACAGGCGGGCTGAGCACGGCGCTCGATGGTCTGGACGGTCAGCCGCTACCTGTCGCGCCTCTATTTGATGCGCTTTGCCTTCCTGCTGCTGGGCTTGGCGCTGCTGGCAGTGTTCCTCGACTTCCTCGCCGATGGCGACGAGGTGCTCAAGGCCGGCGGCGGCGCGGTGACGTCGATCCTGCGCTACACCATGCTGCGGCTGCCCGAGATCGTCGCCGAGCTGATCCCGATCACGGCGATGCTGGCGGGCTTCCTGACCTTCGCGGGGCTGGCGCGTTTTCGCGAGCTGACCGCGCTGCTGGGGGTCGGCATCTCGAAGTTCACGCTCGCGGCGGCGATCGCGCCGGCTGCCGTGCTGGTCGCGGCGATGCAGTTCGCGATCGAGGATCAGGCCTTGCCGCTCGCGGTCGGCGAGCTCCGGGCGTGGGGCGTGGCCGACTATGCCTCGTCGGAGGAAGATCAGGCGACCTGGATCCGGCAGGGCACCGATATCGTGCGCATCGCGCGCTTCGATCGGGCGGCCGACCGGCTCGAGGGCGTCACCATCTTCCGGCGCGACGGGACCGGCAATCTGCTCGAGCGGGTCGAGGCCGAGACCGCCGTCTACCGCGATGGCGAATGGACCTTGCAAGGGGTCAGGCGATCGGCGCCCGGCGAGCCGGCCGAGGTCGAGACCACGCCGCTCGGCTGGCCGCAGGGCATGAGCCTGGATCTCCTGCTCTCGGCCGCGACGCACCCGAAGGAGTCCTCTTTGGCGGAACTCCTCAGCGTCAGCGACCGCAGCGACCTCGGCACCCAGCCGCTCTATCGCTACAAGCTCTGGCTGCACGAGCGGCTGGCCGGACCGGTCACGACCATGGTCCTGATCATGCTGACCGTCGCGCTGGCGCAGCCGTTCGAGAGCCGGACCGGGCGCGGCATCCTGCTGGCGATCTGGCTGGCCGCGGGCTTCGTCGCCTGGACCTTCGACGGCCTCGTGCTTGCCTTCGGCGACATCGGGCTGCTGCCGCCGACCCTGGCGGCATGGACGCCGCCGATGGTGTTCGCCGTGGTGGCGGTCTGGCTGATGCTCCATGACGAGCGGCGCAAGGTCCGCCGCGAGCTCCGAGTGCCGGCGCTCGGCTGAGGGAACGGTCTTCGATGCACCACAGGAAGGCACGGCCGGCGTGATGGCGGCAACGGCACCGATCCTCTCGGGGCCCGACCGGGCCGCCTCGCGACCCGCGCCGCATGTGGCCTTCCTCTTGGGCAACCTGCACGGCGGCGGCGTGCAGCGCATGACCATGCTGCTGGCAGACGGGCTGGCCGCGCAGGGCGCCAGGGTCGATCTCGTGGTGTGCGATACGCAAGGCGAGCTTCGAGACCAGATCCCGTCCGCGCTGCACATGGTGGCACTCGAGCACGCCAACCCGATTGCCGCGCGCCTTGCCGTGCTGCGCGCCGACCCGCGGGGCATCGCGGCCTACCTCAGGCCTCTGACGACGATCAAATATGCCTCGCCGACGCTCGGCTGCCTGCCTTCGCTGGCGCGCTACCTGCGGCAGGCGCGCCCCGACAGCCTGTTCAGCGCGACCAGCTATCTGAACATCGAGGCGGTGCTGGCGCGGCGGCTGGCCGGCGTTGCGACCAGGCTGGTGATCAGCGATCGCAGCCATTTCTCCAGCGGCAAGCCGCGCAAGGCATGGCGGCAGCGGCATCTGGCCGCCGCCATGCGCCGCACCTACAGGCAGGCCGATGCGATCACGGCGGTCTCCAACGGCGTCGCCGACGACATCGCCCGCTCGATCGGCATTGCCCGCGCGGCGATCACCACGCTCCACAACCCGACCATCACGCCGGACTTCGCGGCCAGGGCGAGCGAGCCGATCGCGCATCCGTGGTTCGCCGACGGCGCGCCGCCCGTCCTGCTGGCGGTCGGCCGCACCACCTTCCAGAAGGACTTCTCGACTTTGCTGCGCGCCTTCGCCCGGGTGCGGCGGGATCGGCCGGTTCGGCTGGCGATCGTCGGCGAATCCAACGCGAAGCAGACCGCGCGCCTGCGCGAGCTCGCCGCCGAGCTCGGGGCGGACGAGGACTTCGCCCTGCTCGGCTACCAGCCCAACCCCCTGCCCTACATGGCGCGCGCGGCCGTGCTTGTGCTGAGCTCGCGCTACGAGGGATTTCCCAACGTCCTGCTCGAGGCGCTGGCCTGCGGCACGCCCGTGGTCAGCACGGACTGCCCGAGCGGGCCGTCGGAGATCCTCGACGGCGGCGCCTACGGTGCACTCGTGCCGGTTGGCGACGACGCCGCGCTGGCAGCCGCGATCGGCGCCACCCTGGCGAGCCCGCCCGATCGGGCAAAGCTGCAGGCACGCGCCGCGATGTTCGACTACCGCACCGCGATCGCCGGCTACGCCGCAGTGTTGTCGGGCGAGACGACCGAGCGGGCCGACCCGCCATGACAGGTTGCGCCGTTTCGTCGCTGCCGTTGCTTTGCCATTGCCTCTATCGCCCACAGCGTGCAAAATCATGCTCGCCATCGTGCAAAAATCCGATCGCCTCGGGTCCAGAGCCTCCGCCATGCATCAAGTCGTCAAGCGTGTGAACCGCTCGCTGATCTCGGTGGCCTCGTTGTTCCTGTCGCAGGAGAAAGGCCGGGAACTCGAGCGCCTGCGCCGCGGCAAGGAGGAATACCGCAGGCTCCAGCTCGCCGACTGTGTGTTCGTGTCGTTCGGCAAGAGCGGCCGGACCTGGTTGCGGGTGATGCTGTCGCGTTACTATCAGCTGGCCTATGGCCTGCCGGAGCGCTCGATCCTGCGGTTCGATAATTATTCCAGTATCAATCCGGCGGTGCCAAAAATCTTCTTTACGCACGGCAACTACCTGCGCGACTATACTGGCCACTATGAGACCAAGCAGGATTTCTACGGCAAAAGGGTCATCCTGCTGGTGCGACGCCCACAGGATGTGGCGGTATCGCAATACTTCCAGTGGAAGTATCGGATGCCGGCGCGCAAGAAAGGGCTGAACCAGTATCCGGCGCATGGCGAGGACCTGTCGCTCTACGATTTCGTCTTGGACCCGCGCGTCGGGCTGCAGGGAATCGTCGACTTCATGAACGGCTGGGCAGACGAGCTGCCGAACCTTCGCGATCACCTGGTGCTGCGCTACGAGGACATGCACGCGGACCCGGCCGGCAACCTGCGCCGCATGGTGACCTTCCTTGGCATGCAGCCCGACGAGCAGCATATCGAGGAGGCCGTGCGGTTCGCCTCGGTCGACAATCTGCGCGAGCTCGAGCGCAGGCGGTTCTTTCGCGGCAGCGGCATCCGCATGCGGGCGAAGGACCGGAGCAATCCCAATTCGTACAAGGTGCGCCGGGCCAAGGTCGGCGGCTATCGCGACTATTTCGAGGACGACCAGCTGGCCCGGATCGACGCCCTGGTGCAGTCCAGCCTTTCGCCGGTATTCGGCTATCATGAGACGGACGGCGCGCCGGCCGCGCCGCCGCGACCAAGAGCAGCTAGCGAAGCAACCATCGATCGGGTGACGCCGTGAAGAAGTGCGTGTTCATTCACACCAACCACCGGCAGTGGATTGGGGCCGTGGTCTCGGCCTATTCGCTGCGGCGCAACTCCGCGCATGCCGATGACTTCGAGGTCGAGTTCATCCACACCAAGGATCACCCGTTCCTGTGGGAGAAGGAGGGCCAGGAGTTTTTGCGCGGCGGCACCTCGCGGGTCTGGCACATGGAGGATCTGCAGTCGTTCACGCCGCTGCGCTTCATGCCGCCGCAGCTGATGGGCTACGAGGGCCGCGCGATCGTGATCGACCCGGACGTGTTCGCGGTCGGCGACGTGTACGAGCTGCTCACGCGCGACATGGAGGGCAAGGGCGTCATGGGCCGGCGCCGCTCGCAGCGCGACGACAGGGAGCTCGATGTCGCCACCAGCGTGATGCTGATGGACTGCGCCAAGCTCAGGCACTGGGACTGTCCCGCCATGTTCGATGCGCTGTTCCGGTTCGAGCGCGACTACAAGGACTGGATGTCCTTGAAGTACGAGGAGCCCGACAACATCGGCTTCTTCGGCCCCGAGTGGAACGACTTCGACCAGCTGACCGAGCGGACCAAGCTCCTGCACAACACCAAGCGCAAGACGCAGCCGTGG
The DNA here is from genome assembly GCA_963753315.1 of uncultured Alphaproteobacteria bacterium. Classification (GTDB taxonomy): domain Bacteria; phylum Pseudomonadota; class Alphaproteobacteria; order Geminicoccales; family Geminicoccaceae; genus DASUGG01. The sequence goes on along the minus strand of CAVWCI010000003.1, from coordinate 142,881 downwards.
AAGACCGGGCTGCCGGTCGACTACACGCCCGCCGACAAGTTCAAGGAGTACGCGCCGCTGGCTTATCTGATGAAGCTGCGCGCAAAGATCTTCGGCGAGTACGGCCTGCTCGGCCGCTACGCCGCACACCCCGATTCGAGCCAGGAGCGCTTCTTCTTCGGGTTGCTGCGCGAATGTCTCGACAAGGGGGTCATCGAAGAGGGGCTGCTACGCGAAGAGATGAAGCGCAACCACGTGCGCCACGACGCCCTCAAGGTCATCGAGCGCACGCCACCATTGGCGAGCCGCGAACATGCCGCAGTATCTTGACATCGACCGACTGGAGGCTATCGACCCCCGCGAGTTCCGCAGCAGATCGCCCTACCCCTGGGCCAATCCGGAGAACCTGCTGACGCCCTCGGGCTACCAGGCGCTGCTGCAGAACATGCCGGACGTAGCCCTGTTCGAGCGCAAGTTCGGCAAGCAGCGCCGGGCCGAGCAGGCGCCGCACGATCGCTACTCGCTGGAGTACACCCCGGGGATGGCGGTGCCGAAGCCTTGGGAGGATTTCATCGGCGAGCTGCGCGGCGAGCGCTACCGCAACGCGATCTCGCGGCTGTTCGACGCGCAGGATCCCGAGTTCCGCTTCCACTGGCACTATACGCCGGCCGGCCGCTCGGTATCGCCGCACTGCGATTCCAAGCGCGAGTTCGGCTCGCACATCTGGTACTTCAACGCCGAGGACGAGTGGGACTCGCGTTGGGGCGGCGACACCCTGGTGCTCGACGATGGCGGTCGCTTCTCGCCGGATTCGGCGCCGGCGTTCGAGGATTTCGACGAGATCATCACCTGCCGCTCGGAGGGCAATCGCAGCGCGATCATCGAGCGCAGCGAGCGCGGCTGGCACGGCGTGCGCGCGATCACCTGCCCCGAAGGCCACCTGCGCAAGGTTTTCATCGTCGTGGTCAACCCCAGCTCGCTGTACTGGCGCGTCCGCGACCGGCTGATGGGCAAGGCGATCCAGCGGCTCTGAGCCGCCCGCCGCCCGCCTCCGACGCCAAGGAAGTTTCCTATGAAGCCCACCGTGTTCATCCACACGAACCATCGCCAATACCTGGGCGCGCTGGTATCGGCCCACTCCCTGCGCCGCAATTCCCGCCACGCGGACGCGTTCGACGTGCGGATCATCCAGCACAAGGACTACCCGTTCTTCGCCCGCCATGAGGGTGAATCGTTCCTGCGCGACGGGGTGACCCGGGAGTGGCACAACGAGGACCTGCAGTCCTTCACGCCGCTGCGCTTCATGCCGCCCGAGCTGATGGGCTATCAGGGGCGCGCGCTGGTCATCGACCCGGACATCTTCGCGGTCGGCGACGCCTGGGAGCTTCTGGCCCGCGACATGGCCGGCAAGGCGATCATGTGCCGGACCCGACCCAGCGCGGTCAAACGCTTCGTCGGCGGGCGCTGGGCCAGCAGCGTCATGCTGCTCGATTGCGCGAGGCTCACGCATTGGCGCACCGAGGAGCAGTTCGAGGAGCTGTTCACCCGCGAGCGCGACTATCGCAAGTGGGTCAACCTCGAATACGAGCCGGCCGAGAGCATCGGCATGCTCGAGCCGGAGTGGAACGACTTCGACCGGCTCACGCCCAGGACCAGGATGGTCCACAACACGCGGCGCAAGACCCAGCCCTGGAAGACCGGGCTGCCCGTGGACTTCCTGCCGGCCGAGCGCTTCAAGCTGTTCCCGCCGGTCGCCTGGCTGTTGCGCGCCCGCCGGCGCATGCTCGGCGAATACGCCCTGCTCGGCCACTACAGCCGGCATCCCGACGACAACCAGGAGGCGCTGTTCTTCGGCCTGCTGCGCGAGTGCGTCGAGAACGGCACGGTGAGCGAGGCCATGCTGCGCGACGAGATGCGCCAGAACCACGTCCGCCACGACGCCCTCGAGGTGATGGAGCGGGTGCCGCCTCTGCCGCTGGCCGCCTGAGGCCTCGGCGCGACCCTACGAGACTGCCTGGAGTGCGGCGTCTGCCGGCTGTGCCTGCGGCTCGTCGAAAAGCGCCCTGACCGCCTGTGCGGCGCGCGCGACGTCGTCCAGCGGCGGCGGCGGCGGCCCGTCGGGAAAGCGCTGCCCGAGCCAGACCGCGCGCCCCTGCGCCGATCAGCGCTTGCTGGATGATCCGCACGTCCCGGGTCAGCCGGCGCGGGCCGGTCACCATCGCGGTCCGGTAGACCAGCGGCTGAAACCTGAGGCGCCGCAGCCGCCTGCCCCAGGAGCGATGCTGCGCCTCGCCCAAGAGGTTCGCGAGCAGCGGCCAGCGCGTGTCCGGCCCGGTGTCGAGGTCGAACATGTAGACCGGCTTTCGCGTCGCACAGGCCTCCGCCAGCATCGACATGCTCTCGCAGGTCACGATGATCGACTGCGCGAGCGCGAGGTAGCCGAGATACGGGTTCTCGGCGGCATCGCGGCTCCAGCGATAGATCTCCGCCGGCACGTCGAGCGCCGCCTCCAGCGCGGCCATGGCGGGTGCGGGCGTGCGCGCGCTGCTGCTGACCAGGAGCGAGGCGCCGGTCTTCCTGGCATGCGCGCTCGCGGCGCGGCCGAGCAGGGCGCCCGCCTCGGCATCCAGCACATAGGGCCCGGCATTGCCGCCGATCACCGCGGCCACGTAGGGCTGCGGCAGATGCGCAAGGCGCGGCGCCCACAGGCGCGCGGCCTCCGCGAGGCGCGCCTCGGTAACCCGGTGCAGCGGCACGGTGTTCTGCAGCACGTTGGCGCTCTCGGGCAACCGGTACTGCGGCGTCGTCACGATCAGATCGAAGCACTCGAGCGGCGCCCAGGGCCGGCCGACATGCACGAGGCGGGCGCCTGGGGCTTGGGCCTGCACCCAGCGGCAGGCGGGCTCGTTGCGCCGCCCCGCCGAGATCATGAGGTCCGGCCAGGGCGGCGCCAGCGGGCTCGACCTGTCCCTGATCACGCCCGTGAGCGTCGGCCCCGCCAGGATGTTGGTGATCAGCTCGGTCCGCCGGAAGGTCAGGTGCTTGATCTCGAACGGCCAGCCGAGCGCTTCGGCCAGCGCCGTGATCTGGGCGTTGTCGCCGGCCTTCCTGCCCATCATCAGCCACACCCTGGGCGGATGCTCCACCATGCTCTCCCTCTGACCGGCCGACCGCCCGGCGGCGGCTCAGCCGCGCCCGATGAACGGCATCTTGGTCGCCATCACCGTCATGAACTGGACGTTGGCATCGAGCGGCATGTTCGCCATGTAGACCACGGCGCGCGCCACGTGCTGGACGTCCATCAGCGGCTCGACCGCGACCGAGCCGTCGGCCTGCGGCACGCCGTCCTTCATGCGCATCGCCATCTCGGTCGCGGCGTTGCCGATGTCGATCTGGCTGCTGCAGATGTCGTACTTGCGGCCGTCCAGGGCGATCGAGCGGGTGAGGCCCGTGATCGCGTGCTTGGTGGCGGTGTAAGGCGCCGAGTTGGGCCGCGGCACATGCGCCGAGATCGAGCCGTTGTTGATGATCCGGCCGCCCATCGGCTTCTGCTCCTTCATCAGCCGGAACGCGGCCTTCGCGCACAGGAAGGAGCCGGTGAGGTTGATGTCGACGACCCGCTGCCACTGCTCGAAGGTCAGGTCCTCGAACGGGATGCCCGGCGCGTTGACGCCGGCGTTGTTGAACAGCACGTCGAGCCGGCCGAAGGTCTCCTTGATCTTGGCGAACAGGGCGTCGACCGCCGCGGGATCGGCGACGTCGGTGGGCACCGCCAGGCAGCGCCTGCCTGCCTCGCCCGCCTCGCTCACGGTGCTCTGCAAGGCGTCGGCGCGGCGCCCCGCGATCGCCACCGCATAGCCCTCGCGCAGCAGCGCCAGCGCCGACTGCTTGCCGACCCCGCTGCCTGCCCCCGTCACCGCCGCGATCTTTTCCTGTGCCATCTTCCCGATCCTCCCTCGATCTCATGACTGCCCGGAAACTACGTCCGCGCCCTCGCGCTGTGAAGCCGTCGTGACGCCGTGCGCCTCTGGACCGCGCCCGCGGCGACCGCTAAAAGCGCCTGGGCACCGTAACCAAGGGGGAAACATGTCGGTCGAGATCGCAATCATCGGTCCGCAACGCCCGTTCGTCCTCGAGACGCTCGAGCGCGAGTTCCTGGTCCACAAGGTGTTCGACGCGCCCGACAAGGCAGCGGCGCTGCAGCCGGTGGCCGAGCGCATCCGCGGCGTCGTGACCAACGCGATGGCCGGCCTGCCGTCGACCACGATCGAGGCGCTGCCCAAGCTCGAGATCTGCGCGATCATGGGCGTCGGCCTCGAGAAGACCGACCTCACGCTTGCCAAGGCGCGCGGCATCGTCGTGACGACGACGCCGGTGCTCTACGACGACGTCTCCGACCTCGCCGTGATCCTGGGCATGACCGCCTGCCGCCGGATCGCGGCGGCCGATCGCTTCGTGCGCTCGGGGCAATGGCTGCAGGGGCGGATGCCGCCGGCCCAGAAATTCTCGGGCAAGCGCGCCGGCATCCTCGGCCTCGGCCGCATCGGCACGGCCCTTTGCGCGCGCCTGCAGGGTTTCGGCATGACCATCGGCTACTACGACCCGCTGCCGAAGGCGGGCGTGCCCTACCAGGCGTACGGTTCGGCGACCGCCCTGGCGCAGAACTCGGACATCCTGTTCCTCTGCGCCGCCGGCGGACAGACGGGGGGCCACATCGTCACCGCCGAGGTCCTCGACGCTCTCGGGCCCAAGGGCGTGTTCGTCAACGTCGCGCGCGGCTGGCTGGTCGACGAGAAGGCGCTGGTCGAGGCGCTGACGACGGGCCGGCTCGGCGCCGCGGGGCTGGACGTGTTCGAGAACGAGCCGCAGGTGCCGGACGCGCTGCTCGCGCTCGACAACGTGGTCCTGACGCCGCACATCGCGAGCAACACCGAGGAGACCATGCACGCCATGGGCGAGTGCGTGCTCGACAACGTGCGCTCCTGGTTTGCCGGCAAAGGAGCCCTCACGCCGGTGGCATGAGCCGGCATCGGCGAGCGGGTCGGGCTCGACGCGACCGATGCAGAAGATGGCGTCGAGGGTGTGAGCTGGTTCACATATTCGCTTGCACCCCTGCGCCAATCTGATCATGCTAGGATTGTGAATTTGCGATATTGGCCGGAGGATCGGACGATAGACGGGTAATCCCTGTTCGGCCGGTTGAAGGTGCGGCAGACCCTCCCTTTTTCGATGCCGCGGCGACGATTGAACGTCCTCGCGATGCACTTCTCCTCGATCGTGCCCAAGGAGGAGGTCGAGAAGTGGGGTGCCGACTGGGGCACCCATCCGGTCGGCACCGGCGCCTACAAGATCGCCGAATGGACGCTCGGCCAGCGGATCGTGTTCGAGCGCAATCCCGACTATCGGCACGGCACCGGACCGGAGGACGTGCCCTATCTCGACCAGATCGTCTGGGAGGTCGGGCAGGACCCGTCGGTGGCGTTTTTGCGCCTCGATCCGCGGCGAGGTCGACATTCTGGGCGACGGCATCCCGCCTGCGCACTTCGCCGACGTGGTGAACAATCCCGAGTACCAGGAAAAGGGCATGATCATCGAGCACCCGATGATCCAGACCAGCTACATCACGATGAACGTCAACATCGAGCCGTTCGACGATGTGCGCGTGCGCCAGGCGGTCAACATGGCGATCAACAAGGATCGCATCGTGCGGATCATCAACAACCGCGCGGTGCCGGCGAACCAGCCCCTGCCGCCGAACATGCCGGGCTACGATCCGGACTATGCGGGCTATCCGTACGATCCGGCCAAGGCCAAGGCGCTGCTCGCCGAGGCAGGCTATCCGGACGGCTTTGCGACCGAGCTTTGGAACATGAACACCGATCCCAACCCGCGCATCGCCCAGGCGATCCAGCAGGACCTGGCCGAGGTCGGGATCGAGGCTGAGCTGCACTCGGTGGCCTCGTCGGTGGTGATCGCCGCGGGCGGCGAGGCCGATCAGGCGCCGATGATCTGGTCCGGCGGCATGGCCTGGATCTCCGACTTCCCCGATCCGTCCGGCTTCTACTGGTCGATCCTCGGCTGCGGCGGCGCCGTCCCGGGCGGCTGGAACTGGGCCTGGTACTGCAACGAGGAGATCGAGGCCAAGGCGGCCGAGGCGGATGCCATGGTCGACCTCGCCAAGGCCGACGAGCGGATCGATCTGTGGCGCGAGGTCTACACCGAGATCATGGCGTACGCGCCGTGGGTGCCCGTGTTCAACACCCGCTACTATACGCTGCGCTCGGAGCGCATGGGCGGCGACCCGGTGTTCTACGTTTCGCCGACCTACATCCCATGCACTACGAGTATCTGTTTGTCGAGGACGCCGGGTAGGAAGTAACCGCCGACCATGCGCATCACCCGCATTCGCGTTCACCAGGTCGACCTGCCGCTGCTGGATGGCGCCTACAACTGGTCGAACCAGAACAGCGTCAGCATTTTCGACAGCACCGTGGTCGCGATCGAGACCGATGCGGGACTGACCGGCTACGGCGAGGTCTGCCCGCTCGGCCCCGCCTATCTGCCCTCCTACGCCGAGGGTGCCCGGACCGGAATTTTTGCGCTGGCACCTACCCTGATCGGCCTCGATCCGACAGCGCTCGGCGTCCTCAACCGGCGCATGGATCAGGCGATGCGCGGCCATCCTTACGTCAAGTCGGCGCTGGATGTGGCCTGCTGGGACATCCTGGGCCAGACGGCCGGGCTACCCGTGTGTCAGCTCATGGGCGGCCGCCACGGCGAGGATTTCGCCCTCTATCGCGCGATCTCGCAGGACACGCCCGAGGCCATGGCCGAGCGCGTCGCCCAGTACCGCGCCGAGGGTTACCGAAAATTTCAGCTCAAGGTCGGCGGCGATCCGATCACGGACGTCGAGCGCATCGAGCGGGCGGCAGCGCGCCTCGATACGGGCGACCTTTTGATCGCCGATGCCAATACCGGCTGGTCGATGCCCGACGCGGCGCGCGTGGTCGATGCCGTGCGCGATCTGGATGTGTTCATCGAGCAGCCCTGCGCGAGCTACGAGGCCTGTCTTGCCGTACGCCGGCGCACGGCAAAGCCCTTCGTGCTGGACGAGGTGATGGACGGCATGCAGGCGGTCGCGCGCGGCCTCGCCGACGGCGCGATGGATGCGATCAACCTGAAGATATCCAAAGTCGGCGGGCTCACCCGCGCGAGAGAAATCCGCGATTTCTGCATCGCCATGGGCCTGCCCATGACGATCGAGGACAGCTGGGGCGGCGACATCGTGACCGCGGCGATCGCCCACCTCGCCCACAGCACGCCGCCCGAGCTTTTGCTCTCGACGACCGACTTCAACAGCTACGTCGGCGTCGAGCTTGCCGCCGGCGCGCCGCGCCGGGCGAACGGCCGCCTCGCGGCACCGCTCGGGCCGGGCCTCGGCATCGCGCCGCACGCCGAGCGTCCTGGGCGAGCCCGTCTTCGTCCGCTGACCGGGGCAGCCCAAAGCAATAAAAAGCACGCGGCCCGGAATGGTTTGACAGTCCCGATTTCCCTAATTACGCTTTCCTACAGGGGACCTCTAATCACCTTAACCAAAGTATCTCAGGGAAGGACTAGGGAAATGCGAAAAGGCCTTGCATTGGCGCCCGTCCTGATCGCGGGCAGCCTGCTTGCGGCGTCGCCGGCTCCGGTCGCGGCGCAGACCGTGGAAGACCCGCTCATCCTCAAGGGCCAGTCCTCGCACCCGGCATCCGCCAACCTGCACCTGCTGTTCGTGCAGTGGGGCGAGTCGGTCGAGAAGATGTCCGGCGGCCGCGTCAAGGTCGAGGCGCTGCCGGCGGGCGCGATCGTTCCCGCCTTCGAGGTCTTCGACGCCGTATCGCGCAAGGTCATCGACGTCGGCATCGCACCCTTCGGCTATATCCTCGGCAAGAGCCTGGCCGGCATCCCGCTCTCGCACGGGCCGGTGTTCGGCATGGACGGGTCGGACTATTGGGCCTGGTACTACGACGGCGGCGGCATGGCGCTGCTGGAGGAGTTCTACCGCGATGTTCTCAAGCTGAACATCGTGGCGTTTCCGGTGCCCACCGACTACCCGCAGGGGCTCGGCTGGTTCAAGGAGCCGATCGACAGCCTCGACGACCTCCAGGGCATGAAGTATCGCATCTACGGCATCGGCGCCGAGACCTACGGCAGGCTCGGCGTCTCGGTGGTGACGATCCCGGGCGGCGAGATCGTGCCGGCGTTGGAGCGCGGCGTCATCGATGGCGCCGAGTGGATCAACTGCGCCGAGGACCAGAAGCTCGGCCTGCAAGACGTCGCCAGCCACTACTACACGCCCGGCATGCACGAGCCGATCACCGGTGGCCAGGTCCTGATCAACGGCGACGTCTGGAACGAGCTGCCGCCGGACATCCAGGAGATCATGAAGGTGGCCTCGGTCTACGCCACCGTGCAGCGCAACTTCATCCTCAATCGCGAGACCGCCGTGGCGTGCCAGGAGCTGATCGCCCAGGGCGTGACGCTGCATCGCACCCCGGACGACATCCTGCTGAGCTTCCTTGACGAGTGGGAGAAGATCCAGGCCGAGTACGCGGCCGACGATCCCTTCTATCAGAAGGTCATCGACAGCCAGAAGGCATACGCCGAGGTCATCGTGCCGTTCAAGCTGTCCTGGTTCCCGCCCTACGAGTTCGCGGGCAAGTACTACTGGGACGACAAGATCTACCTCGACACCGCGGCCGCACAGTAAGGCCAGACGCGCGTGCCCGGAACCTCGCGGGTTTCGGGCACGCCGTCGTGCAATCCGGCTAAGCGCCCGAAAAGGGCTTGAGGTGTGTCGGCTGTTGCCGCCGGGGCGGTAGCGGGCAGCTCTGCTTGCCGTCGCCGTTCCCTTCAGTCGCGAGGGAGGATCGCGCGTGGTGCATGAGGCCGGATCCGGCGAGAGCGGGCTGGTGCGCGCCGTGCTCGCCACCGTCAGAGCCATCGACGGGCTGGCGCTCTGGAGCGGCCGGCTGTTCTGCTGGCTGGTCATCCCGCTGGTCTTTGCGCTGACCTACGAGGTGTTCGCGCGCTACGTCTTCCACGCGCCGACGCATCTGGGCCTACGACACCGCCTATATGCTGTACGGCACCCATTTCATGCTGGGCGCCGGCTACACGCTCTACAAGGGCGGCCATATCCGCACCGATCTCTTCTACCAGAACTGGAGCGTGCGCACGCGCGGCACCATCGACGCGACGCTCTACCTGCTGTTCTTCTTCCCGGGCATCGTGCTGTTCTTCTGGATGGGCCTGGACGAGGCGCTGCACTCCTTCGACATCCGCGAGGTCTCGGACGCCAGCCCCTGGCGGCCCATCCTCTACCCGTTCAAGGCGATGATCCCGCTCGGGCTGGCCCTGCTGCTGATCCAGGGCGTCTCGGAGTTCCTCAAGAGCACCTACGCCGCCATCGAGGGGAAGCCGCTATGAGCGGGGAGATGCTCGGCGTCATCCTGCTCGGCGCGCTGCTGGCCGGCATCTTCGTAGGCTTCCCGATCGCCTTCACGCTGATCATCCTGTCCGTGGTCTTCGGCTATATCGGCTTCGGCGATACGGTCTTCTACCTGATGGTGTTCCAGACCATCGGCCTGATGAAGGAGGAGACGCTGGCCGCCGTGCCCCTGTTCATCTTCATGGGGCACGTGCTGGAGCAGGCCGGGCTGATGCAGCGCCTGTTCCACTCGTTTCAGCTCATCCTGGCGCCGGTGCGCGGCTCGCTCTATCTGGGCGTGCTGCTGACCGCGACGCTGTTCGCGAGTGCTACCGGGATCATCGGCGCCTCGGTGACGGTGATGGGCATGATGGCGGCGCCCGCCATGATCAAGGCCGGCTACGACCCGAAGATGTCGGCCGGCGCGATCGCCGCCGGCGGCACGCTCGGCATCCTGATCCCGCCGAGCGTGATGCTCGTGGTGATGGGCCCGATCATGGGCGTCTCGATCGTCAAGCTGTTCGCCGCCGCCCTGATTCCCGGGCTGGTCCTCGCGTTCCTCTACATCGCCTACGCGATGGTCCGCAGCCACCTCGACCCGAGCCTCGGGCCGCCTTTGCCGCGCGACCAGTGGGCGACCTCGATCTGGCAGATCCTGTGGGAGTTCCTCTCGGGCATCGTGCCGCTCGCGGTGGTGATCTTCGCGGCCCTGGGAAGCATCCTGTTCGGGCTCGCGACGCCGACCGAGGCGGCCGCGATGGGGGCCAGCGGCGCGCTGCTGCTCATGATCCTCTACGGCCGCTTCTCCTTGCGCAGGATCAAGGACGCCTGCCTGCACACGCTCGAGACCTCGAGCCTCGTGCTGTTCCTCGCGGTCGCCTCGAACATCTATGGCTCGGTCTTCACGCGGCTTGGCACCAGCTCGATGATCGCCGAGTGGATGCTGGGTCTCGGCCTGCCGGAGACCGCCATGCTGTTCCTGCTGATGGGGGTGATCTTCCTGCTCGGCTGGCCGCTCGAGTGGCCCGCCATCATCTTCATCTTCCTGCCGATCTTCCTGCCGGTGGTGCAGGCGATGGAAGTCGACCTTTTGTGGTTCAGCACGCTGGTCGCGGTCAACCTGCAGACCGCGTTCCTCTCGCCGCCGGTGGCGATGGCGGCCTACTACCTGAGAGCGGTCGCGCCGCAGTGGCAGCTCAGCTGGATCTATCGCGGCATGATGGACTTCATGGTCCTGCAGGTGATCGGGCTCGCCCTGGTGTTCTTCTTCCCGGCGATCGCGCTCTGGCTGCCGAACCTCTTGTTCGGGCGCTGACCGGCGGCTCTTGGGTCAGGGATTTGACGTAGAACAGCCGCTGGTGGCCGCGCGGGAAATCGTCGAGGGCCAAGACCTGGCGCCAGCCGCAGCGCTCGTAGAACCCGGCCGCCTGGAAACTGAAGGTGCTGAGGCGGGCGTTGCGGCAGCCGCGCCGGCGGCCCTCGGCCTCGGCCGCCGCCAGCAGCCGCCGCCCGTGCCCGGCACCGCGATGCGCCGGATCGACCCAAAGCAGCCGGACCGACAGCCACTCCCACACCGTCTCGCCGATCAGCCCGCCCACCAGCTTCGGATCATCGCCGCCTTCGCCCGGTTCCGGCTCGTGCAGCAGCACCGCGAGCGGCACGGGCGCATAAGGTCCGAGCGCCGGATCGCTCGCCGCGAGGCCGTCCTTGATGCGCGCGAGCGCAGCGTCGGCCACCCGATCGGTGACGGAAAGCTGCGGCGTCATCCGTCTTCGGCGGCCGGCCCCGGCGCCAGGCGCAGCCACGCGAGGCGCTCCTCGGCAAAAGCCTCGCCCTGCGGCGTCACCGCCTCGGGCCGGTCCAGGGTCGCCGCCAGCACGTGCATCTCGCCCGGCCAGCGCTCGCCCTGATAGGTGAGCGACGTGCCGCAGCGGCCGCAGAAGGTGCGCATCACGCCCGGCGACGAGGCGAAGCGCACGGGCGCGCCCGCCGTCCAGGCGAAGGCTGCCGCCGGCGAAGCCCGCATAGGTGGCAAGCGGCGCCCCGGTCGCGCGCCGGCAGCTCTCGCAGTGGCAGTGCGCCACCCACAGCGGCGCGCCCGCCGCGAGGTAGCGGACCCGGCCGCAAAGGCAGCGCCCCGTGAACTCCATGGCCATCGCTCTGTGGCCATCACCCCCTCGGCTTTCGCTAGAGCGTTTCCCGCTTCCACCGAGCCGCAAGCCGGCCCGGCATTCCCGTAAGTGGACCCATCGCGTCAGGCTACCGCTCTATTCTGTCAGCTGGCTCTCGACCCCCGTCGCCTTCAGGAACTCGCTCCAAGTGACCGGGAGGCCGTGGATCGGCACGATTCGATCGACCTCGTAGCCCAGGGTGCTCACGTTGTCGAAGAGGGTCTGCACCCCGTCCTGGGCCACCTCGGTCGGCGCCTCGGGAAAAGGCTCGTGCGTGTCGAACAGGTCTGCTTCAATGAGAAGCCTCTCGTTCGGCAAGTAGACCATCAGCATGCCCTCGGCGTGCTCGAGCGGGTGCACATAGCTGATCCGCATGATCCTTTCGCCGTCCGCGAGGGTGTAATTCTCCCTGAATTCCTCGAGGAAATAGCCCTCCGCAACTTCGGTCGGCGGCGCCAGTGAAACAAGATCCGGCTCGACCGTCCGCGGCGTATAGTTCAATACGTCGCTATTGTAAAACTCAGTGTTCTTCCAGTGAGTGATCGTTGTCGCGCCGATGTGCATGTATGTACGCATGCCACCGATGTGATCCCAGTGCTGATGCGTGTTCACAAGGAAACGGATCGGTTTGTCGGGAATCAACCTCACCACTTCCTCGATGACCGCCAGGCTGCGCTCTTCGTTGAGCGGAGCCTCGACGACCGCAACGTAGTCCTCGAACTCGACGGCCACGCTGTTATGGGTGCCGCCGCCCAGCAGATAGATGCCATCGGCGAGTTCCTGAGTCTCGACAACAGCAGGATCCGGCCAGGGCTCGAGCGAAGCTGGCACAGCCACTTCCTCGGCACAGTCGTTCACCGTAACGTCATCCAGCGTTCCGTCGAAGGCGTTGTGTCCCGAACTGACGAACTGCGCGCCGAAATTATCGTCGACCCCTTGATGGCTGTGCCAGGTCGTGGGAAAGCGCATCCCATTGCCGAGATCGGCGTACTCCTCGTTGACGAACTCCTGCTCGACATTGAAATCGCCCATGACAGGGTGTGCAATCGACGTATGGATGCGCTGAATCAGGTTCTCTTCGTTGATGGTGGCGTCGACCTGATATTTGTCGAGCACCTTGATGGAGACGACCCTCACCTTCTCAGGAATTGTGGTGGGCCCGTCCCGACCCATTTCTCCGAGCTCCCAACGCCAGAAAGCGACCGGATCCGCGCCAGGCATTGCCGCGGCCTTCAGGAAGCCGACGGGGTTGAGGTAGAGATCGAGCTGCCAATGCTCGGCAATGTCCGGGGGGATTGCCATGGCCGGGCTGCCCGGCCCATCCCGATGCCAAGCGACACCGTCGCTCACCGCAAAGATCTGCGTTGGATTTTGCTGGGTCGGCGTGCCGCCGAAATACCCTACGCCGTATTTGTATGAAGCGGGCAACCGAAGCGCAGGATCACGGTCGAATGTTTCCCGCATCGTGCCCGCTTCCCAGTCCAGCTCTCGTACGAAGTTCGAGAGCGTGTCATCGGGCCAGTCGCCCTCGACCTGGATCCAGCGTTGCTGTCCGACCCTGCTTCCCGTGATGGTTCCGGCAGCCCTGATGCATTGAATCTGGTCGGCGCCGATCGCTTTCCCTGCAGCCTCCAGAACAGGCTCCGGATCGAGATAGCCGGGCCGAGCTTCCTGCGCCATCGCCACGGAACTGCAAAGAGCTGGCAGAAAAGCGAAGAGTCCCAAACGGTGCGGTTGCATCCTCGTGCCTCCTTTTGCCTCCATCGGGCACAACGATGACGCTAGCTGGCGCGTTCCCTCCTCGCGCAAAAATAATACATTGCCTAGAAGCAGTACGCCCGGATCGTATCGAACGCGATCAGGAAGCCCCACCTGCCCCAAAGCCAGAGCCCGAGCGCAGCGCCGATCGCAAACAGCGTCAGGAGCGCCAGGCGGAGCCCGCGGCCTGTGCCGTGCGCCGGCCCGGGCCCGGGACCATGCGGTCCGTCGCGCGCCGGCCAGCGCGGTGCCGAGGTCTCGCGCACGTTTGCCAGCCAGTCCGGTTGCAAGGCTTGCGCCTCCGCCAGCTGCCCGTTAGACCAGCTGCCAGAATCATGCGTGCGCCGGCTTTTGGCAAGCGGCGGATTCGCCCGCGCGCCGGTCCACCAGCAACCGAGGGAGCATCATGCGAAAGTACATCATCGAGCGCGACATCCCCGACGTCGGCACGCTCGAGCGCGAGCAGCTGCGTGCCGCCGCCGCCAAGTCGAACGAGGCCCTGGCCGAGCTCGGGCCAAAGATCCAGTGGGTCGAATCCTTCGTCGCCGGCAACAAGACGTTCTGCGTCTACCTCGCCGCCAGCGAGGACCTGATCAAGAAGCACGCCGAGATCAGCGGCTTTCCCGCGACCAAGGTCACCCTGGTCGAGCGGATGATCGATCCGACCACCGCGGCCTAGGCCCCGCCTGCATTCACCGGGGTCGCGGCGGCGCCATGGGCCTTGCCGCGACCCTGGTGATCCTGGGCCTCGCGGTGGCGCTCGCGGCCTTCGCCAACTGGCAGGAGCGCCGCCAGCGCCCGGTCGGCAACCCGCCGCTCTTCTCCTACACCGCGATCCAGATGGTCGCGATCGTGGTGGCGATCCTGATGGCGGCGCACCTCGTGAGCCTCCTTTCCGGCCACCCGCTCACCAGCCGCTTCTTGCGGTGAGACGGCGATCTGCGATCCGCTCCTCGGCCGGCGGGACCAGCACGGCGCTAAAGAGGCATGGCCGTTGGCCGGACGCGCAGCTCGCCCTGGCCGAGCTCGACCATCACCAGGTCGCCGGCCTCGATGCCGAGCGCCGTGCGGAACGGCCCCGGGATCGGCATCCGCCCGAACCGGCCGATCATGACCTGCGTGGCCTGCGTGACCGCGCAATTCCACACCTTGGCGGTGCGATCCGACGATGCGGTCACGATCTTGCTGCCATCCGGACCGAACGCCGCGGCGAAGACCCAGTCCGTGTGCCCTTCCAGCATCGCAAGCTGCGCGCCGCTCACCGCATCCCACAGCCGCGCGGTACGATCGTCCGAGGCGGTGACGATCATGGTGCCATCGGGGCTGAACGCCGCCGACCTGACCTGCCCGGTGTGACCCTGCAGCACCGCCAACTGGTCGCCGCTCGCGGCGTTCCAGATGCGCGCCGTGAGATCATGTGATGCGGTCACGACCTTCGTGCCGTCCGGGCTGAACGCGGCGGATACGACCTCGCGCTCATGGCCCTGCAGAACCAGCTGCTGCTCGCCGCTGGCCGCATCCCAGATCGGTGCGGTCGCATCGTAGCACGCGGTGACGACCCGACCACCGTCCGGACTGAAGGCAGCATCCGCGACCCGCTCGCCATGTGGCAGCGTCAGCAGCTGCGCTCCGCTCGCGGCATCCCACAGCCGCGCCGTGGCATCGTACGACGCCGTCAACACCCTGGTGCCGTCGCCGCTGAACACTGCCGAGCGGACCCAATCCTCGTGGCCTTGGATCGTGATCAGCACCTGGCCGTTCGCGGCACTCCACAGACGCGCGGTCTGATCGTGCGAGGCGGTCGCGATCCGCCCGCCGTCCGCGCTGTACGCAGCCCTCCACAGCGGCGCCTCGTGACCTTCGAGGGAGAGCTGTTCCTCGCCATTGGCGGCATCCCACAGCCGCGCCGTCGTGTCCTCGGACGCTGTAAGAATTGTGCCGCCATCCGCGCTGAAGGCCGCCGAGGCGACCGCACGGTCATGCCCCTCGATAGTCAGCAGCAGGCTGACCGCGACCTGCTGGCTCGCTTCGGTCGCGCTGCTCGCCAGCTCCGTGATCAGACGTTGATTGCTCAGCAGTTGCTGCACGATGCGGGGCACGATCCGATCGCGGCACCACGCCGCCGCCACCGGCTCGATGGCCGCCAGGGCGGGCTCGCCTTGCGCGATCATCGCGTGCGCCGCCCGGCCCGGATCCCGATCAAGCCCGACCAGCTCTGCCGCGGCGAGCGGATGCTCCTCGAACAGCATGGTCGTTGCGGCGAGCGCAGCGCGCAGCGCCGGCTCGTCGCGCGGATCGCGCCGCAGCGCCCGCTCGACGTCCTGCCGCACCGCCGCCGCGACCTGATCTACCAGGCTGCGTGTGCGTTGCCGCTGCCTCCCGGACAACCGATCGTCCGGCGCGTGCAAGCCATCGACCGCGGTTTCCGCGAGCTCGCGGACCGCACGGCGTATCGGGATACGGCCGTCGCCCTCGTCCTGTTCGCTTGTCATCGGTGCCTCGCAAAGTTGCCAGAGCCACACTGACCCTCTCGCATTAGGGTTAACAAAAGGTGATCGTAGTCAATCCGGCGAAGCTCGTGCGATGGTGGCCGGGCCCGAATACGCCGCCGGTCGAGACGTCGCTGTTCGTCGGCTGCCGGATCGCGAGGATCTCGATGACCGAGACCATCCCGCCGATGCTGCCGCTGCTTGCGATCATGGTCGGCGTGCTGATGCTGGTGACCTATGTGCCGGAGACGTTCATGTGGCTGCCGCGCATGTTCGGCTTCGCGCGGTAGCCACCTTTCCCGTCGGGCGCCGATCTGCTAGGGCAGAACCCGAGAGGGAGACATGGCCGCGATCTTCTGGCACGACGGCAGATGGTACGACGAGCAGCCTAAGCTGTTGGGTCCGCTGGACCACGCCATGTGGATGGCGAGCGTCGCCTTCGACGGCGCGCGCGCCTTCGACGGCCTGGCGCCCGATCTCGACCGGCACTGCGCGCGGCTGATCGATTCGACCCGCAGGATGCTGCTCGAGCCGACGCTCCCGGCCGATGCGATCGAGGCGCTGTGCCGCGAGGCGATCTTGCGCCTTCCCGGCGAGCAGCTCTACGTCCGCCCGATGTTCTACGCGACCCGCGGCTTCGTGACGCCAGAGGCGGATTCCACCGAGTTCACGCTCGCGGTCTACGGCGCGCCGATGCCCGAGCCGCGCGGCATGGGCTGCTGCTTCTCGAGCTACCGGCGGCCGGCGCGCGACGCCGCGCCGACCGACGCCAAGGCGAGCTGCCTTTACCCCAACATGCAGCGCGCCCTGGTCGAGGCGGCGGCGCGCGGCTTCGACAACGCGATCACGCTCGATGCCAACGGCAACGTCGCCGAGCTCGCCACCGCCAATCTCTGGATCGCGAAGGACGGCGTCGCCATGACGCCCGCCTGCAACGGCACCTTCCTCAACGGCATCACCCGCCAGCGCGTGCTGCAGCTGCTGCGCGACGCCGGCACCCCTGCGATCGAGACCACGCTGACCCGCGCGGACGTGCTGGCCGCCGACGAGGTTTTCTCGACCGGCAACTACGGCAAGGTGCTGCCGATCACCCGGGTCGAGGATCGCCACTATCAGACCGGCCACGTCTATGGGAAGGCGCGCGAGCTCTATCTCGAGTTCGCGAGGAGCCAGCCGGTCTGACCTGCGGTCTTGCGCCGCCGGCCTGGCGGCGCGCCGGAACGTCGGGCGGCCCCGCGGCCGGCAGCAAGGTGATCTCGCCAGGATTTTCGCGGGCTTCGGGTTCGATCGGTTGCTCGCGCCCGGCGGCACCGCAGGCGACGCCGGCGTGCGCGGGGTGCGGCGGCACCGGGGCGTGCCGGGCCGGACCGGCGGCCGCCGGCGTCCGGGCGGCGGGAGCCTCGGCGCGCTCCATGGGAGCAGCGTCGACCTCCGCCACGGCGGACACGGGCGCGGTTTCGCCAGGATTTTCGCGGGCTTCGGGTTCGATTGGTTGCTCGGGCGCGGCGTCGGGCGCGGGCAGCGCCGGCGCGGGCTCGGCCTGCAGCGCCTTGAGCAGCCGCAGCGCCCGCCACAGCTCGGCGAGCGCCGTGCCGCGGTAGCGCAGCAGCGTGTCGAAGGCGCGCGCGCCGTTGCCATCGCGGATCAGCGCGAGGCCGAGGTCGCCACCGCCGAGCGGGCTATGCATCTCGCGTGCGAACAGCTCGGCCTCGATGCGCTCGGCGCGCTCGAGCCGCCAGGCGGCCCGCGCGATGCGGCCAGCCAGCAGGCCCTTGGAGCGTGCCTTCGGGCGCCAGCTCGTCCACGAGCGCCGTCTCGAGCGCGTCGAACTCGCGCGGGCTCTCGTTGCCGACGACGAGGAACCTTTGCGCGCGCACGACGACGTCAGTCTACGCGATTGTAGGAATAAATGCGAGGAGGAGCGCCGCGCGACGCCGCTCGGCAATGCGCCGGTGGCCCCTGGACGATACCCCGCCGTGCCGACAACCACCGGCCACCGGCGGCGACGAAGGTTGATCTGGGGCAGGTGCAGCAGTCGGGTCGCGGACGATGCGGCCGGCGCCGGGCAGCCGGGAGCGGCCGCACAGCGTAACCTTAACGACTAGCGCTCTCTGGACCGCTACCCGGACGAGCCTACCACCAACCAGCAGCCAGCGGGGTCACGACAACAACCAGCGCACGAACAGGAGCGCAGCCTGCCGGGGCACCGCAGCCGGGCGCGGCCGCAACGAGGCGTTAACCTTTGCCTGTTAGGGCTTCTTTCGGAGGGTCCATGAGACCGTGGGAATCCGTGCCGGCGCCAGGCGGAGCCTGGGCGGGGGCAGCGGTGGTCGGGATGGAAACCGGCGGCAGGAGGAGGGAGCGCAGCGTGGCGACGGCGTCGTGAAGGCGCATCGGTGTCGGTCACGGTCGAGCGCGATGCCACTGCGACTGTGTCCGGCTGCTCGGGGTGTGCCGGGCGCAGGAGCGGCCTGGCGGGAGAGCGGAGCGGCGCCAAGCGGGCGCACCTCGAAGTCCTGTCGCCTGGCGGCGTCCCGGGTGCGGGTGTGGCCCGCCGAGAGGGCGGAACGGCGCCAAGCGGCCTGGCGGAGGCCGAAGACCTGCATGCGCTCGAAGGCGCGCGCAATCGGCGAGCCGGCATGGCCGCCGTGGGTCACGTCCATGTTCTGTCGCGTGGCGACATCGCAGGTGCAGGTGTGGCCCGCCGGGAGGGCGGAACGGCGTCGAGCGGCCTAGCGGAGGCCGAAGACCTGCATGCGCTCGAAGGCACGCCCGACCGGCGAGCCGGCGTGGTCGCCATGGGTCACCTCGGCGATGCCGGTGCGAAGCTCGATGCCGATGCTCTCGCCGCCGCCGACGGCAAAGGGCGTCCGGGTGACGATGCCGCGAGGCGATCGGCGACGGTGCGTGCGTCGCACCTCCCGGGAGAGCGAAACGGCGCTAGGAGGCCTGGCGGAGGCCGAAGATCTGCATGCGCTCGAAGGCACGCCCGACCAGCGAGCCGGCATGGTCGCCATGCGTCACCTCGGCGATGCCGGTGCGAAGCTCGATGCCGATGTTCTCGCCGCCGCCGATGGCAAACGGCGTCTGGGTGACGATCGCCGCGACGCGATCGGCGACGGTGCGAGCCTCGCGCCCGCCGGCGCCGTTGACGACCATGCAGAAGCGGTCGCCGCCAAAGCGCGCCGGCAGGTCGTCCGCCCGGCCCGCGCGCGCGAGCAGGGCGCCGAGCTGCGCCAGCACCCGATCGCCGGCGGCATAGCCGTACGCCTGGTTGATCCGCCCCATTTTCGCGACCGCGAAGCCGGCGACGGCGAGCGGCAGGCCGCTGCCGTGGCCGATCAGATGGTCGACATAGCCGTGCAGGAAGCCGTGGCCGTAGAGCCGGGTCAGGCGGTCGGTGGTCGACGGCGCGCCGCCGTCGCCGAGATCGCCGCGCAGGCGTCGCCGCAACCGCTGCTGGCGCACCCAGCCATTCACCCGCAGGCGCAGGATCTCGGGATGGAACGGCACGAACAGCACATCCGAGGCGCCCCAGCGAAACGGCGTCGTGCGATCGGCAAAGCTCTCCGGCCGGCCGATCATCAGCAGCGGCAGATCGAACAGCTGGGCGTCCGAGCGGATCGCCGCGCACAGCGCCTCGGTCTCCTGGTTGTCGCGCGCAGCCGTGATGACCGCGACGTCGAGATCGCCGCGCCGCAGGCGCTCGAGCGCCGCGCCGGCGGTCTCGGCATAGGCGGCGGTGGCGGCGCCGCCGAGCGCGGACATCACCTGCACCTGATCGCCGCCCGCCGGGCCGATCAGGAGGATGCCGGTGCGATCGATCGCCGGCACGCCGCGCGCACCGTGCGTGGCGCGCACGCCGAATTCAGCGAGCACGCTCTCGCGCCGGCGCAGCTCCACCTCCAGCATGGCGAGGCGCGAGAGCGCGCGAGCGCGGGCATAGAGCTCGGTATCCTCGACCGGCAGCGCGAAAATGTCGTCGGCGCCGAGCGCCAGCGCGTAGGCCGCGACCGCGGCCGGATCGTCCGTCGTGGCGGCGATCGTCGGCAGATGGCGGGTCGCGGCGTCCGCCTTGATCCGGGCCACCAGCCCCATGCTGTCCGGGGCGTCGACATCGATCAGGACGAGATCGGTGCGTGTGGTCGCGATGCGCGCCAGCACCTCGGCGCTCGTGGCGCATGGCGCGATGCGGCAGCCCCAGCCCTGCAGGCGGGTGCACACCAGCTCGAGCGGCTGGCTCGAGCGCTGCAGGACCGTCACGTAGGTGGATGCGAGCATCAGACCCATCGGCGCTGTTTGCCCGCCACCCTACGGCCGCCCGCTTAACAAAGCGTGTGCGCGGCGCCGCTCCTCGCGGCCGCTCGCAGCGCCCGGGGAGCGGGAGGGCTGCCCCTCCCGCCCGGGCCCCAAGGCTCCCCTGATGACCTTACTTGATGCCCCAGATCTGCATGTACGCGTCCTGGTAGCCGTTCTCGGGGTCGTAGATGTTGCGCGGGCCGCCGTCGTGCTCGATGTTGGACGGCACGAACAGGTGCGCCGGCGCGACGTAGCCGCTGTGCTCCTCGCCGGCGAACGCGCGGTTCAGCTCGTCGACCACCTGCCAGCCGTGCAGGCGCAGGGGCTCGGCGACGGTGCCGACCTGGTACTGGCCGGTGCGGATGCGCTGGAAGGCGACCTCGCTGCCGTCGCCCGCCGAGACGTTGTGCGGCTGGCCGTCGCCCTCGATGCCGGCCGAGGCGAGCGATGGCGCCATGAAGTCGAAATAGAGGTCGTTGATGCCGAGCGCGTGCGTCCACTGCTCGCCGAAGCGCTGCAAAAGGGCGGTGGTGAGCGGCGGCATGCGCGCGGTGACGTCGCTGAGCGGCGTGTCCTCGAGCGCCAGGACCTCGCAGCCCTCGCAGGCCTCGATCACCTCGGCCATGGCGTCGGACTTGGCGATCGCGATCTCGTAGACCGAATCGGTGAAGATCACGACGCCGGCCTTGCCGTCGGAATCGGCGATCGCATAGGAGGCGGCGGCGCGCGCGACCTCGAGCGGGTCGGTGGTGATGTTGGTGAAGATCGGCGGCTCCTCGTTGGGGCCGGGCGATGCGGTGGCGTGCCAGCCGACCACGATGATGCCCTCGTCGGCGGCGCGCTGGATCGCGGCGGCCTGCTCGTTGGCATCGATCGTGCCGAGCACGATGGCGTCGGGCTGGAGCGCTATCGCCTGATTGAGCGCCTCGGCGCGGCCGGAGACCGAGGCGCGGCCGTCGATCAGATGAAAGTCCCAGCCCAAAAGCTTGGCCGCCTCCTCGACGCCGAGACCGACGCCGAGCGCGCCGCCGTTGCGCTGGTCGGCCGAGGCATAGACGATCGACTTGCCGGGCTGCGCCGCCGGCCCGGTGGTGGGGCCGTCCCACGGCGGGTTCGGGGCGGTCACCTGCTCGACATAGGCCTTGGCGGCGGCTACCGGATCGTCCTGGGCGGCAGCCGGCAGGGCGCCGAGCGCGATCGCGCCGATCGCGAGCGCCGATGTGGTTGCTCTCAACATGAAAAGCCTCCCTCTTTCGTGGTTGATGGGGGTGGACGGGCTCATGACGAGGACTTCGAGCCGTCGCCGGACCGGTCGTCCGGTTGCCTCGCGATCCGGCTGCTGCCGCGCTTGCGCTGGGCGTAGCCGGCAAGACCGATGGCGAGGACCAGCGTGATGCCGTTGAACAGCGGCTCGACGTAGAACACCGCGCCGAGCTGCTGGATGCCCGAGATCCCCACGGCCAGGATCGCGACCGCGATCACCGTGCCCCAGACGTTGACCCGGCCGGGCTTGATCGTGGTCGAGCCCAAAAACGCGCCGACCAGTGCCGGCAACAGAAACTCGAGGCCGACGCTCGCCTGGCCGATGCGCAGCTTGGCGGCGAGCACCACGCCGGCGAGTGCTGCGAGGAAGCCCGAGGCGACGAACGCGCCGATCACGTAGCGGCGGATCGGGATGCCGTTCAGGGCGGCCGCGCGCGGATTGGCGCCGATCGCATAGAGGCAGCGGCCGATCGGCAGGAACTCGGCGACGATCCAGATCATCACCGCGGCCGCGAGCACGTAGTAGGCGGCGATCGGGATGCCGAGCAGCCGGTACATGTAGAGCGACAGGAAGCCGTCCGGCAGGACGCCGATCACCTGGCGGCCTTCGGTGTACCAGAGCGCGATCGCGTAGATGACGGTGCCGGTGCCGAGCGTCGCGATGAACGAATCGATCTGCGCGATCTCGACCAGCAGGCCGTTGACCAGCCCGAGCGTGCAGCCCATCAGCAGCACGAGCACCACCGCGACCGGCCAGTCCAGGCCGAGCTGGGTCTGCAGCGCGATCGCCATGATGTGCCAGAGCACGATGCCGTAGCCGGCGGTGAGGTCGATCCGGCCCGCCATCATCGGGATCATCGCCGCGAGCGAGAGCAGGGCGATCACCGACTTGTCGCCCAGGATCGAGCGCAGGTTCAGCATGGTCGGGAAGGTGCGCGGCAGCAGCAGCGAGAAGAAGACGATCAGCAGCACGGTCAGGATCGGCAGGCCGAACACGGGCAAGCAGCCGGATCAGCCGCTGGCGCGCCGGCAGGCCCTCGAGCTCCAGCCGGGTCGGCTCGAGCGCGTTCGACTTCAGGGACTGCACGGCTCGCCTCCGGCCTCTGGCGTGCCCGGATCCGGCGTGAGCGAAGCGACGTGGATCAGGCGCTCCATCGTGAGATCAGCGCCCTGCAGCGCGCCGACGATGCGGCCGTCGCGGAACACCAGGGCGCGATGGCAGATGTGCGCCACCTCCTCGAGATCGGTCGAGATCAGGATCACGGCGAGGCCGCGCCCGACCGCATCCGCCAGCAGGCGATAGATCTCGGCCTTGGCACCGACGTCGACGCCGGCGGTCGGGTCCTCCAGGGCCAGGACGCGGCCGCCGACCCGCAGCCAGCGCGCCAGCACCATCTTCTGCTGGTTGCCGCCGGAGAGGGTCTCGATCGGTGCTGCCGGATCGTTCGGCTGCAGGGAGACCCTTGCACCCAGGCGAACGGTCTCCTCGGCCTCGTCGGCCGGCGCCCGCCAGGCGAGCGGGCCGCGACCGGCAGCACCGGGGTTGAGGAACATGTTCTCGCGCACCGACAGCCCGAGCGCGATCGAATCGGCGTTGCGGTCGCCCGCGACGAAGCAGATGCCGTGCCCGATCGCATCATGCGGGCTCGCGATGTCGAGCCGCTCGCCGCCGAGGCTGATCGCTGCCGCGATCGAGCGGCAGCAGGCCGTACAGCAGCCGGCCGACCGCCTCCTGGCCGGCGCCGCGCAGGCCGGCGAGACCCACGATCTCGCCCGCCTCGATCGCGAGGTCGAGCGGCCCGACGCCGCCGGCGACGACGCCCGCAAAGCGCAGCAGCGCCTCGCTCGCCTGCCGCGCCGGCCGGACGAACACGGCCTCGGGCGGCCGGCCGATGATCAGCCGCACGAGATCGCCCGGCGCGGTCGCCGCCGTCTCCTGGACGGCGACCAGGCGGCCGTCGCGCAGCACCGCGAGCCGATCGGCGATCGCGTAGACCTCGTCCAGGCGGTGCGAGACGTAGATCATCGCGACGCCGCGGCCTTTCAGCGAGCGCAGCACCGCGAACAGGGTCTCGACCTCGTCCTGCGGCAGGCTCGCGGTCGGCTCGTCGAGCACCAGCACGTCGGCCCTGGCGCCGAGCGCACGCGCGATCGCGACCAGCGATTTTTCCGTGCGCGACAGCTCCTGCACCCGCTGCCCGGGGTCGATCCCCTCGGCGACCAGGCGCAGCGATTCGCGCGCGCTGACGCTCGAGCGCGTCCCAGTCGATCAGGCCGAGGCGCCTGGGATAGCCCTGCGCCATCGCGATGTTCTCGGCGACCGTCATCCACTCGATCAGGCCCAGGTCCTGGTGGATGAAGGCGATCGATGTGTCCTTGCGCGGGTCGTACGGCTCGCCGTTGCGCCGCATGTGGCCGGCATCGGGGGCGTAGACCCCGGCCAGCATCTTGATCAGCGTCGACTTGCCGGCGCCGTTCTCGCCGAGCAGCGCCAGGATCTCGCCGGGATAGAGCGCGAGGTCGATGCCGTCGACGGCGAGCGTGCCGCCGAAGCGCTTGGTCATGCCGTGAAACGACAGGATCGCTTGCGGATTGTCAGGCGCCCGGCTTGCAGCCGTCGCTTGCAGCGCCATCCCCGAGTTTCTCCGTGGCCACAAAGGCGCCCGATGGCCTTGCCGTCCCGTCTGGCAAGCTGTCATCGTTCGCGAAACGCGGCAACTGGATTCTAGGCCTGGCGGAGGCGCTCGAGGGCAGTCGACCCGATCACGGCTCGCCGCGGCGCCGGTGAGCTGCTGGCCGGCTCAAGGCATCCACCTCCGACCAGCCTGCATCGCCCGCATCGATGCGAAAGATGTGATCCCCGTCCAGGTCGCCTTGCGGCCGGTAGCCGGCAGATCCTGGAACGGCCGTCTGGGTCCGCTCGCCGTGTAGTGCTCGATCACGAGATCATCCTCGCGAGAAAGATCGACGTTGTAGTGCGTCCGCGGCGCATGGTGCCGACCTGTCCGCGATGGCGGACGTGCCGCCGAGGCTGTGGTCGGCAGGCATGTGCAGGGCCGCCGGATTGCGCTGACGCCGTGCCGCGCACAAGGCAGCGCCCGAGCGCGGCGGTGCGCCACCCCTCGGCGCCGACGGCTTCGGCGATCAGCCCATCATGCGGGCGTTGAGGTCGAGCATGATCCAAAGCGTGCCGCCGACCATGAGGAAGATCAGGACGGCGGCGAACCCCAGCGCCAGCAGGTTTTCGCGCGGCGTGGATTGCAGGTCGATGTGCAGGAAGTAGCGCAGATGCACCACCACCTGGACGACCGCGAGGACCGCGATCACGACGAGCGTCGTGAACGGCGGCAGAAGGCTCGCCGCCACCAGCCCGAACGGAATCCCGGTCAGCAGCAGGGCCAGCACGAACCCCTTGAGGTAGGGCTGCTGCAGGCTTTCGGCGCGGTCCATGGCGGATCGGGCGCTGCGTCTGCATCAGAGAACCCCCGGCAGGTAGACGATCGAGAAGATGCCGATCCAGACGATGTCGAGAAAATGCCAGAACAGGCCGAGCCGGAACAGGCGGGAGGCGACCGGCCGGGTGAGGCCCTTGAGCAGCACCTGGATCGACATGATCACGATCCAGACAGGCCCATGCTGACGTGCAGGCCATGGGTCCCGACCAGGGTGAAGAAGGCGGACAGGAAGCCGCTGCGCTGCGGGCCGGCGCCCTGCTCGTACATGCCGGTGAACTCGCTGATCTCCAGCGCGACGAAGGCGGCGCCGAGCGCGAAGGTGACGGCGAGCCAGTTCAGCGCCACCCGCTGGTTGCCGAGCCGCACCGCCACGGTGGAGAAGCCGAAGGTGATGCTGCTGCACAGGAGCAGCATGGTCTCGGCGAAGGTGCGGCTGAGGTCGAACACATCCTTGCCGGTCGGCCCGCCGGCATGGTTCGGCGCCATGACCACGTAGGTGGCGAACAGCAGCGCGAAGATGATCGCGTCGCTCATCAGGTAGAGCCAGAAGCCGAGCTCCTTCTCCTCGTAGACGTCGACCTCCGGGGGCATCGGAATTCGACAGCAGGCCGGTCATGTCGTCCCCCGCGCCAGGGCATCGTCCCGGACCCGTGTGCTCTCATCGACATGTCTGGGCGCGGCCGCCAGCATCTGCGCGGCGCCGGTCTTCGATCGCCTGGACCTCGGCCGCGGGCATCACGAACTCGGTGTCGTCGTCGGAGGCGCGGATGGCGACCGTGATCAGGATGCCGAGGCCGGATGCGCCCGCCAGCCACCAGATGTGCCAGACCATGGCGAAACCGAGCGCGAAGGCGAGGCCGCCGATGATCACGCCGGTGCCGGTGTTGCGCGGCATGACGATGTCGGTGTAGCGCTGCGGCCGCTGATAGGCGACGCCGCGGCGCTTCATCTCGTGGAAGGCGTCGGACTCGCGGACCTCGGGCACGACCGCGAAGTTGTAGGGCGCCGGCGGCGACGAGGTCAGCCATTCCAGCGTGCGGCCGTCCCAGGGATCGCCGGTGAGGTCCTGCGCCTCGTTGCGGTGCCGGACGCTGACCACGAGCTGGACGATCATGGCGGCGATGCCGAGCGCGATGATGCTGGCGCCGAGCGCCGCGACGATCAGATAGGGCTGCCACTCGGCGACGTTGTAGTGCTCCATCCGCCGCGGCATGCCGAGGAAGCCCAGGAAATAGAGCGGCATGAAGGCGAGCCAGAAGCCGATCAGCCAGAGCCAGAAGGCGCGGATGCCCCAGCGCTCGTCGAGGGTGAAGCCGAACGCCTTGGGGAACCAGTACATGTAGCCGGCGAAATAGCCGAACAGGGCGCCCGGGATCAGCATGTTGTGGAAGTGCGCGACCAGGAAGGTCGTGTTGTGCATCAGGTAGTCGACCGGCGGCACGGCGAGCAGGACGCCGGTCATGCCGCCGATCACGAAGGTGACGATGAAGCCCACGGTCCAGTACATCGGCGCCGTCATGCGCAGGCTGCCGTGATACATCGTCAGCAGCCAGTCGAAAATCTTCACGCCGGTCGGCACGGCGATGATCATCGTGGTGATGCCGAAGAACGCGTTGACGTTGGCGCTCGAGCCCATCGTGAAGAAGTGGTGCAGCCAGACCGTGAACGACAGGATCGCGATCGCCGCCGTGGCGTAGACCAGCGACGCGTAGCCGAACAGGCGCTTGCGCGCGAAGGTCGCGACGACTTCCGAATACACGCCGAACGCCGGCAGGATCAGGATGTAGACTTCCGGATGGCCCCAGATCCAGAGCAGGTTGACGTAGTTCATCATGTTGCCGCCGGCATCATTGGTGAAGAAATGCATGCCGAACAGCCGGTCGAGGCCGAGCAGCGCCGCCACCACCGTGAGCGCCGGAAAGGCGAACACCATCAGGAGGCTGGTGCAAAGGGAGGTCCAGACGAACAGGGGCATGCGCATCAGCGTCATGCCGGGCGCGCGCCGCTTGAGGATGGTCACGACGAAGTTGATGCCGGTCAGCGTCGAGCCGACGCCGCTGATCAGGAGCGCCCAGATCCAGTAGTCGGTGCCGACATCGGGGCTGTACTCGATGCCGGAATAGGGCGGATAGCCGGTCCAGCCGGCCGTGGAGAACTTGCCGATCACGAGCGAGATCAGCACCAGCGACGCGCCCGCCGTGGTGAACCACAGGCTGACCGAGTTCATGAACGGGAAGGCGACGTCGCGCGCGCCGATCTGCTGCGGCATGACGATGTTCATCAGCCCGGACAGGAACGGCATCGCCACGAAGAAGATCATGATGGTGCCGTGCGAGCTGAACACCTGGTCGAAGTGGTCGGGCGACAGGTAGCCCTCGGAGTTCAGCGCGACGGCCTGCTGGCTGCGCATCATGATCGCGTCGGCAAAGCCGCGCAGCAGCATCACGCTGGCGAGCGCCATGTACATGATGCCGATCCGCTTGTGATCGACGCTGGTCAGCCACTCGGTCCAGACCCTGCGAATGCCGAACCACAAGGCCAGGGCGGCCACGACCAGGCCGCCGAGCACCGTGACCGCCGCGCCGCTCATGGCGATCCAGCTGTAGAACGGCAGCGCGTCGATCGTGAGCTTTCCCAGCACGTCGGTCTCCGGCCTAGCGGTGCGCGGCCTCGGTTTCGCCGGCAGGATGGGCGCCGGCAGCATGTGCATGCGGCGCGCCGGGGCCGGCGGGCGCGTAGCTGGCGATGATGCGCGTGAACAGATCCGGCTCGAACCCGGCGTAGTAGGTCACCGGATGCAGCTCGCTGGGCTTGGCGAGCTGCTCGTAGGCGGCGGCATCCAGCCTGCCCTCCGACTGCCGGGCTTTGGCGACCCAGGCCTCGAAATCCTCGTCGGACATGGCGATCGCCTCGAAATACTGATTGGCGAAGCCGTCGCCGCTGTACTGCATGTTGCGGCCGGCGAACCGGCCGGGCTCGTCGGCCAGGAGGTGGAGCCGCGTCTCCATGCCCGCCATGGCGTAGATCTGGCCGCCCAGCGCGGGGATCAGGAGCGAGTTCATCACCGTATCCGAGGTGATCCGAAGGCTCAGCGGCCGCGCGCTCGGGAAGGCCAGCTCGTTGACCGACAGCGACGCCCTGCTCGGGATAGAGGAAAAGCCACTTCCAGTCCTGCGCCACGACCTGGACCTCGAGCGGCTGCTTGCCGGGATCGATGTTGCGGTAGGGATCGAGCTTGTGCGTGTATTCCCAGACCAGCGTGCCGATCGCGATCACGATCACCAGCGGCACCAGCCAGACCAGCCCGTCCATCCACACCGAATAGCCCCAGTCGGGCTCGTAGACGTCGTGCTTGCTGGCCGGCCGGTAGAACCACACGAACACGAAGGCCATGAGGAACACGGGGATCACGACGATCAGCATCAGGCCGAACGCGGTGAACAGGAGGTCGCGCTCGATCAGGGTGATCGGACCCTTGGGATCCAGCATCGGCGCCTGGGCGAGGCCGCAGCCGGCGAGCAGGGCGAGGCAGCCGCCGAGCCCGAGCCAGGCGGGAACCCTGGGCAGGCGCCGGGCCGGCGTCGGTCGGGACCGGGCCACGGTGAGCCCGTGTCCCATGCCGGCCAAGTGACGCCCGGGCCTTCGGCGCGAACGGATCTTTGGGCGTCTCCGGCGCGCCAAGCCGATCTTTTGCGCCACAGGCTCGCGCTCTCCGTTGCTCTGCCGCGATCAATTGCCGGCAGGTTGTCGGAAAATGCGCGGCCAAGTCAACCCCAATGCGCCTTTGTGCCCCTTTTCTCTCGCCCTCGCGCAGGCGGCAAACCCTTCCGTCGGCTGCGCTAAACGCGCGCCTCTCGATCGGACGGCGTTCTGCGCTACCTTGGCTGGTGGAGGACAAGTCGGGATGGACGACGATGCCAAGCCGTGCGGAGGTGAGCCGGCGCGCTTTTCTGGGTTCGCTCGCGGCGCTCGCGGCGCTGCGCCGCCCGGCCCATGCCCAGGGCAACCTCGGCCCGATGCTCACGAAGAAGATTCCGGTGAGCGGCGAGGAAGTGCCGGTCATCGGCATGGGCTCGTGGATCACCTTCAATGTCGGCGACGATCCCGATGCGCGCGCGGTGCGCGTCCAGGTGCTGCGGGAGTTCTTCAATCGCGGCGGTGCCGTGATCGATTCCTCGCCGATGTACGGCACCTCGGAGGAGGTGATCGGCCACTGCCTGGCGCAGGTCGGCGCCAGCCGGCCGCTGTTCGCCGCGACCAAGGTGTGGACGCCTTTGCAGATGTTCGGCGCGGGCCAGATGGAGGATTCGCGCGCCTATTGGGGCCTCGAGCGCTTCGATCTGATGCAGGTCCACAACCTCTTGAACTGGGAGGGCCACCTCGAGACCCTGCAGGAGGACAAGGCGGCCGGCCGCATCCGCTACATCGGCGTGACGACCTCGCACGGCCGGCGCCACGACGAGCTCGAGCAGGTCATGGCGCAGCAGCCGCTCGATGCGGTGCAGCTCACCTACAACATCCTCGATCGCGAGGCCGAGCAGCGCCTGCTGCCGCTCGCCGCCGAGCGCGGCCTCGCCGTCATCGCCAACCGGCCGTTCCGGCGCAAGCAGCTCTTCTCCCTGTTCGAGCAGCATCCGCTGCCGGCCTGGGCAGGCGAGATCGACTGCGCCAACTGGGCGCAGTTCTTCCTGAAGTTCGTCGTCTCACACCCGGCGGTGACCTGCGCCATCCCGGCGACCTCGCGGGTCGACCACATGCAGGAGAACATGGGCGCGCTGTACGGCGGGCTGCCTGATGCTGCGCTGCGCGAGCGGATGATCCGCTACGTCCAGAGCCTCTGAGCGACCCGCCGCCCCCGATGCTGCCGTTCACCGCCGACATCCTGTTCTCGAGCATCGCCCAGTACAATCGGGCGCTGTGGCCGCTGCCGCCGATGGCCCTGCTGCTGGGTCTCGGGGTGGTCCTGCTGACGCTGCGCCCGATACGCAACGGCAACCGGTTGATCGGCGCGCTGCTGGCGGCCTCCTGGCTGTGGATCGGCATCGGCTGGCACATGCTGCATTTCGCGCGTCTCGACTTCGCCGCCCCGCTCTATGGCGCGCTGTTCGTGCTGGAGGGGATCCTGCTGCTCTGGACCGCGATCCGCGGCCGGCCCGCCTTCCGCTATCGCGGCGGGCCGATGGGCTGGGTCGGCGTCGCGCTCGCGATGCTGGCGCTGGCGTGGCCGCTGGTCGACCGGCTGGCTGGCCTGGGCTGGCAGTCCGAGCGGGTGGTCGGGCTGGCGCCGGTGCCGACCACGGTCCTGACCTTGGCCATGCTGCTGCTCGTCGCCGGCCGCGCGCCGTGGCGACTGGCGATCATCCCCCTGCTCTGGACCCTGATCGCCGGCGCCATGGCCTGGATCTTGTGGATTCCGCAGGACCTCGCGCTGCCGGTGGTGGGCGTGTGCGCGGCAGGCCTGCTGTTGCGCAAGAACCGACGCTATGCCACGCGCTCGCGCGGGCCGCGGCCCGGTTGAGGAGACCCTGTGGGCGCCACCAGGATCATGGTGATCCGGCATGCCGAGAAGCCGGGACTTTATGAGGGCGTGCGCTACGCGGGCGTGCGCGCGGACGGCAAGGCCGACCCGAAATCGCTGGTCACCCTCGGCTGGGAGCGCGCCGGCGGGCTGGTGTCGTTGTTCGCGCCGCCCTGGGGACCGGTGCAGGGCTTGAGCACGCCCGGCTTCCTGTTCGCGGCGGACCCCGAGGACAAGGGCGACGGCGGGCGCGGCGGATCGGACGACCAGCCCAGCCAGCGCCCCTACCAGACGCTGACGGCGGTGGCCCGAAAGCTCGGCCTCGCGATCGACGCCAAGGGCAAGAAGGCGAGGTTCAAGGAGATGGCGGATGCCGCCCTGGACTGCGACGGCGCCGTGCTGATCGCCTGGCAGCATCAGGACATCCCGGCGATCGGCCGCCATATCCTCGGGCACACCGGCACGTCCGCGCTCTCGGTGCCGGCGAGCTGGCCGGGCGAGCGCTACGACCTGGTCTGGGTGTTCGACCGGCCGTCCGGCAGCGGCCCGATCACCTCGTTCCGCCAGGTTCCCCAGCTCCTGCTGGCGGGCGATCGGGACAGCGTCATCGCGGGCTGAGACCTTGCGTCGTGGCTCGCGCCGCCGGCTCGGCCATGCCGGGCAGCAAGGGCGTGCCGAGATGCACGCCCTCCAGGGCCAGCAGGTGCTGCTTGGTCACGGTGCCGCCATAAGCCGAGAAGCCGCCGATCCGACCGTCCTGCGTCAGGATGCGATGGCAGGGGACCACCAGCGGCACGGGGTTGCGCGCCAGCGC
Organism: uncultured Alphaproteobacteria bacterium; assembly: GCA_963753315.1. Lineage (GTDB taxonomy): Bacteria > Pseudomonadota > Alphaproteobacteria > Geminicoccales > Geminicoccaceae > DASUGG01. The sequence continues at coordinate 111,663 of CAVWCI010000003.1, read as the reverse complement.
CTGCCCGACCGCCCGAGCGCCCCAGGCAAAGCCGATGCGGCGCGCGATCTCGCCGTAGCTCGCCGTCTGGCCCCAGCCGACCGCCCGGGCGGCCTCGTACACCGCCCGGCGGAACTCGCCGACGCCCGCAAGGTCGAGCGCCGCGGACGCGAAGTCGACCCGCTCGCCCGCGAGATGGCGCCGGATCGCCGCAATCACCTGCTCGGCCCATGGCGGCGGCGCGCAGGGGCTCGCCGATGCGCCAAGCCGTTCCTCGGTGGCCGCGCGATCGGCTTCGGGCAGCTGCAGCCGAGAAAGGCCCCGCTCGCTCCAGGCGATGCCGAAGGGGCCGAGCGCCGTCTCGAACAGGCAGTAGCGCTCCTTTACGGGCACGCCGATGCTCATGACCGTTCCCCCGTGACAAGCAGCGTCTGTCTAACTATCTTGGGAGTTAGAATTCGTAGCGCGGCAAGGGCCGCCTGTCAACCGCCTATGGGGTTAGAATTGCGCTGCCGATGACCGTCACCTTGACCGTGGAGCCGCGCGACGATGCCTGTCTCGCTTACGCCAACACCCTGTCGTGGCGTGGCCGCGCGGCGCCGCTCGAGGAACTGGGCGATGTCGGCGATCTGGTGCGGTGGGCCGCCGGGTCGGCGGGGCTCGGCGCAAAGGTCGTGGGCGCGTTGGAGAGCTGGGCGCGCTGCGCATCCGGCGGCGGCGGCCGCGCTTTTTGCCGAGGCGATTGCGCTGCGCGAGGCGATCTATCGGATCTTCCATGCCCTGGCCTGCGGCGAGGCGGTCGCGGACCCGGATCTCGCGGCGCTGAACCGTGCCCTGGCCGCGGCTCCCCCGCGTCATCGGGTCGGCCCGACATGTGCTGGTTTTGGCTGGCAAATCGAGCGGCGCAAGAACCTCGGCGCCGATGCTGCTGGCGCCGGTGCTGTGGTCGGCGGGCGACCTTTTGGCCAGCGACCGGCGCCGGCGCGTTCGCCTGTGCGCCAATGAGCAATGCCTGTGGCTGTTCCTCGACGAGAGCAAGGCCGGCACCAGGCGCTGGTGCGACATGGCCTCTTGCGGCAATCGCGCCAAGGCGCGCCGCCACTATCGGCGGACCAGGCCCGGCAGCGCTCCAGGCGCTCCCGAGCGCGGCGTCTAGCCCGGAACCAGCGCCAGCACCCGCAGCGGGCTGCCCGAGCCGCGCTCGATCTTGAGCGGCGGGGTGATCAGCACCGCCCCCGTCGGCGGCAGCTGGTCGAGGTTGCACAACGACGCGAGGCCGAACTTGCCGGCACCGTGCATCAGGTTGTGCGCCGGGAACGGCGGCTCGAAGGCGAACGCCTGGCCGGCGTCGGTGCCGACCGCCTCGACGCCCCAGCCGATCACGTCGCGCTGCTCGACCAGAAAGCGCATCGCCGCAGCGCTCGGCCCCGGCACGTGCGGGCCGTCGGCCTGCACATTCAGGAAGGCGGCAGGGTCGGTGCGCTTGGACCAGTCGGTGCGCATCAGCACCCAGGCGCCTTTTGGGATCCGGCCGTGCGCGGCCTCGAACGCCTCGATCTTGGCGGGCTCGAGCACGAAGCGCTGGTCGGCCGCGACCTCCCTGGTGCAGTCGATCACGCAGGCGGGTGCGACGAAGCGGTGCGCGGGGATCGTGTCGGTGGTGCCGTTGGCCACGTCCTTGCCGGTGACCCAGTGCGCCGGCGCGTCGAAGTGGGTCCCGGTATGCTCGCCGCAGCTGATGTCGTTCCAGTACCAGGCCGGCCCGCGGTCGTCGTAGTGCGAGATCTCCTCGATGCGGAACGGGCTGGTCTGGGCGAACTCGGCCGGCAGCTGGATGATCGGGGTCGATGGCCGGAGCGTCTGGGTCAGGTCGACCACCCTGACGCCGCCGTCGCCGAGCGCCGCCACCAGCTGCGCCAGAACCTGCGTGCTCATCGACGTCTCCCTCGGTGGCGCCGGATGCGGCGCGCTCTTGGCGGCGGGCCTAGTCGTCCAGGGTGAAGCCCACCTTGAGCGTCACCTGATAGTGGGCGACCCGGCCGCTCTCGATGTGGCCGCGGGTCTCCATGACCTGGAACCAGCGCAGATTGTGCAGCGACTGCGAGGCCTTGCCGATCGCGTTCTGGATCGCGGCCTCGATGCTGTCGGCCGACGAGCCGGCGAGCTCGATGATCTTGTAGGTGTGCTCGTCCATCATCTGCCTCCTGGGCTGCGTCTCCTGGGTCGGCAAGGCCTAGCCCTGCCACTCCACGGTGAGGTCGCGCGCATCGGCATGCGGCACCTGGGGCGGCTTGCCGTCCACCGTGCCGAGATGAACGAAACCGGCCAGGCGGTCGTTCCCTGTCAGGCCCAGCGCCGCCTTGACATGGTCGTCGTAGGCGTTGGCGCCGGTCAGCCATTTGGCGCCGAAGCCCTGGGCATGGGCTGCGAGCAGGATGTTCTCGACCGCGGCCCCGGTCGACAGGATCTGCTCGAACTCGGGGATCTTGGGATGCTGCGGGTCGACCCTGGCCACGACCGCGATCACGACCGGCGCGCGCAGGGGCCGGCCGCGTTCCTGCTCCAGAGCTTCCGCGGGCGCATCCGGCTGGCGCTTGGCCAGCGCCTCGGCGAACACCTCGCCCAGCCGCTCACGCGCATCGCCGCGGATCACGATGAAACGCCAGGGGCGCAGCCGGCCGTGATCGGGCGCGCTGGCGCCGGCGGCGAGAATCTCGGCCAGCATCGCCGCGTCGGGCCCGGGCCCCGTCAGGAACGGCGGCGCGATCGAATGCCTCGTGCTGAGCGCGGCCAATGCGTCCATCGATTGTGTCTCCGGCTTGGAACAGGATCGGTGCCCTTTGTGCCGGCATCGCGCAATCGAGACAAGAGCCTGTAACCACGCGTCAACCTTGTGCCGCTATCTTCAGCACGGCCTCGCGAGGTTGCGGGCCGGCGTCCTGCGTGTTGCAGCGCCGCACGGAGCAGCCCTTGCAAATACTGGAGCAGGGCTACTAAATGATGCAGTGCACAAGCCAGCGCGGTCACGTGATCGCGCGGCGTGCGAGCGCCTCGACCCGCATCTGAGGTGATCGGGCAAGATCAACCCCAAGGCGAGCGGAGCGGCTCGATTCGAGCGGGAACAAGGAACGGATGATGGACGATCGGCAAGGTTACGCCTTCGAGGACCTGGCCATGGGCATGACCGCCGTGTTCAGCAAGACGATCACCGAAGCCGACCTGCTGATGTTTGCCGGCGTCTCGGGCGATACCAATCCGCTGCACCTGGACGAGGAGTTCGCGAGCCGCACCATGTTCGAGAGCCGGATCGCGCACGGCATGCTGACCGCGAGCCTGGTGTCGACGGTGCTCGGCACGCGCCTGCCGGGGCCGGGTGCGGTGTATGTCAACCAGAGCCTGCGCTTCCTCGCGCCGGTCCGGATCGGCGACACCGTGGTGGCGCGCGCCTCGATCAAGGAGCTCGAGGCCGGACGCCGGCGGGTCACCCTGGCGACGATCTGCACGGTGGGCGACAAGAAGGTGCTGGATGGCGAGGCGACCCTCATGCTGCCGGCGGCGCGAGCGGACGGCTGACGCCAGCGCCCCGAGGTGGTACAGAGAGGTCGGTAGGGAGGCTGACGCTCGCAGCCGGCGCGACCATCGACGCCGCGCTCAGAACCATCGCCACAGGGATCGACATGGCGACCCGGCCGGAGCAGCTCTACGAGGAAGATTGCTACGCCTGGACCGGCGACCAGGCGCGGGCGCTGCGCCGCCTTGCCGCAACGCGGCCCAACGTGGCGCTGACCTCGATCATCTCATCAACGAGGTTGCCGATCTGGGCGAGAGCGAGCGCTTTGCCGTGCGCGGCCAGCTGCGTCGGATCATCGAGCATTCGTTGAAGCTGGCGTGGTCGCCGGTGCAGGCAGCCGCGTCCCGGCTGGCACGAGACGATCATCGATACCCGCACCGTCCTCGAGGACAAGCTCTCGCCGATGCTGCGTCGCGATTTCCGGCGCGAATCCGCCTCACCTTTATGACCAGGCGCGACGGAACACCGAAGGGGCGCTGCGCGCCTACGGCGAGCATAGCGCAGCGGACCAGCTGCCGGTCGGATGCCCGTACCGCTTGGCAGACCTGCTGCGGCACGGCTGGTATCCCGAAAACCGGCACGGCCTGCGCGAAGTCCTCTGAACCGGCTTGCGAGCACGAGTCACCGACGTTGCGGCGACGCCGGCTCGACCCGTGCGCGCCACGGTCTCCGCTTGTGGCGCGCTGTCGCCAAATGACTCGTTGGCCTCCTGGAGGACCGGCGACCGGTCGGGAACCACGCCCTGGTCCCGACGTTGTCGCTGGATGTTGGGTTTTCCAGAGGAGGAGGCAGCCACAATGACGAGCCGGATCAAGCTCCCAGGCGCCAAGGCCGACGTGCCGGCGTCCGCGCTTCTGTCGTTCGCCGCAGTGCTGCTTGCATCGGCCTTGTTCCTGAGCGGATGCAACACTGCAGAGGGCGTAGGCGATGACATCGAAGAGGCCGGCGACGAGGTCGGAGACGCCATCGACTAGCTTCCTGACTGCTTCACGAACGAGGATGTTGTTACCGTAGGATGCGAGCAGCGCCGCGGCGGGCCGCATGAGCCTCGGGCGGCCTACCGATCGTCGGGCAGGCCGCGGCGGTTGGCCGGATACCAGCCGTCGGCGAGCAGGTCGTCGAGCGCATACGCGCAATCGTCCGGCAGCAGGTCGGCGGAAGCGGGCTCGCCGAACCGGCGCAGCCCGTTGTCGACCTTGGTCCGAACCCGGGCCCAAAGCCGCGGCAGCTGGTTGTCGAGATCGCGGCGCAGTGACGGGCTGAGCTTGTCGTCGAGCTCGGCCCGGGCATCGATGATCGAATCGTACCAACCGCCTCGCGGGTCCAGGGCGCGCGAGTACTCGAGCTTCAGGCAATGCTCGATGATCCGGCGCACCTGGCTGCGCACGGCATCGCGCTGGCTCGTCCCCAAGTCCTCCACCTCCTCGATCAGGTGCGGGAAATCGAGCTCCACGTTGGGGCGGGTCTCGGCGAGACGCCGCAGCGCGTCGGCCTGGCGCTGGGTCCAGACATAGAAGTCCTGCTCGTACAGCTCGTCGATCCGGGTCGCCATGGTCCGCTTCCTTTTCAGGCCATAAGGCTACCACGTCGATGCCGCGCGCCGGAAGGCCTGCGCCCGAGCGCCTCTTTACAGCCGCGGCGGCAGGTGGGCATAAGGCGACATGCGGATCCACCGGGGCTACTGGAACCTGGCGCGCGACGCGTGGGGCGCGGTCGTGGCGATCGGCAATTTCGATGGTGTCCATCGCGGTCATCGGGTCCTGATCGAGACCGCCCGGCGACGGGCCGGGGTGCTCGGCGCCCCGCTCGGCGTGGTGACCTTCGAGCCGCATCCGCGCGAGGTCCTGACGCCGGACAACGCGCCGCCGCGCCTGACGCCGTTTCGCGTCAAGGCCCGCCTCCTGGCCGATCTGGGCGTCGAGCACCTGTTCGTGATCGCCTTCAACGCGGCGCTGCGCGAGAAGGCGCCCGAGGCGTTCGTGCACGACGTGCTGGCCGGGGGGCTCGGCATCCGTCATGCCGTGGTGGGCTACGATTTCCGCTTCGGCTATCGCGCCGCGGGCGACGTCGAACGCCTGGAGATGCTGGGGAGCGACTATCGCTTCGGGATCAGCCGGATCGCGCCGGTGACCTGGGACGGCGAGGTCTGCTCGTCGAGCCGGATACGGGCTGCGGTCGAGGCGGGCGAGGTGGCGCGGGCGCGCGATCTCCTCGGCCATCCGCTCATGATCGAGGGCCGGGTTGTGGCGGGCGATCGCCGCGGCCGCGAGCTCGGCTATCCGACCGCCAACATGCGACCGCCGGCCAAGCGCACGCTCTGGCCGCCGGCAGGGATCTATGCGGTGCGCGCGCGCGCACCCGTCCGCGGCCCCGATGGTGGCCCCGATCGCGGCGAGGCCTGGCGCGATGCGGTGGCGAGCCTCGGCTGGCGGCCCACCTTCGATGGCCGCGACCTCGTGCTCGAGGTCCACCTGTTCGACTATGAGGCCGATCTCTACGGCCAATGGCTGTGCTGCGCCTTCGTCGAGCGCCTGCGCGACGAGGAGCGGTTCGAGAGCGTGGAGGCCCTGCGGATCCAGATGGCGCGGGACTGCATCCAGGCGCGCACGGTGCTGGCCGCGCTCGGGGGGCTGGCCACGCTCGGGGGCTGACCGACAAGGCGGGAGGCCGCCGCGCGATGGCGCTCGGGCACGGGGGTTTCCTTGACTCTCCAGCCGCCAATTCCTATCTTCGCGCCATGCGCGCGCAGCTCCCTGAGAGGCGAATTACGGGCCCGGTCCTTGCCAGGGACCGGGACGGTATGGTTTGCCTCATTGCCCGGGAGTCTGCCCGTGACGGTCTTCGCTGAGCCCCTTTCCAGCTCGTGTCCGACGCCTGCCCCGACCCGCCGCCGCGCCGGCCCGGCGGCTCGCCCGTGTGATCCGGAGGATCGGTCATGACCTCGGTCACGACGCCCCCCGACACGACCCCCGCGACGAAAGACTATCGCAGCACGGTGTTCCTGCCGCGCACGGATTTCCCGATGCGGGCCAACCTGCCGGCGCGTGAGCCGGAGCTCCTGGAGCGCTGGGCGCGGCTCGACCTCTACCGGCGCCAGCGCGAGGCGGCCGCGGGCCGCAAGAAATTCGTCCTGCACGACGGGCCGCCCTACGCCAACGGCCACCTGCACATGGGCACGGCCTTCAACAAGATCCTGAAGGACGTGGTCAATCGCAGCCAGCAGATGCTGGGCCTGGACGCCGTCTACGTGCCGGGCTGGGACTGCCACGGCCTGCCGATCGAGTGGCAGATCGAGCAGCGCTATCGCAAGGAAGGGCTCGACAAGGACGCCGTGCCGATCGCCGAGTTCCGCCAGGAATGCCGCGAGTTCGCCGAGCACTGGATCGACGTCCAGCGCAGCGAGTTCCAGCGCCTGGGCGTGATCGGCGACTGGGACCGTCCCTACACCACCATGGCCTATGCGGCCGAGGCCGGGATCTTCCGCGAGCTCGCGAAGTTCCTGCTGTCCGGCCAGCTCTACCGCGGCAAGAAGTCGGTGATGTGGTCGGTGGTCGAGAAGACCGCGCTCGCCGATGCCGAGGTCGAGTATCACGACCATACCTCGACCACGATCACCGTGCGCTTTCCGGTGGTGCGCGCATCGCACCCGGCGCTGGACGGCGCCTCGGCGGTGATCTGGACCACGACGCCCTGGACCATCCCGGGCAACCGCGCCGTGGCCTATGGCGACCAGCTCGACTACCGGGTGCTCGAGGTCGAGGAGACGGGCGAGGGCTCGCTCGCGCGCGTCGGCGAGCGGCTGCTGGTCGCCGCCTCGCTGCAGGACGAGGTCGCGCGCGCGGCCGGGATCGTGCGCGCTCGCGTCGTCGCCGAGCTGAAAGGCGCCGAGCTTGCCGGCACGGTCGTGCGCCATCCGCTGCACGGCCGCGGCTACGAGATCGAGGGGCCGATGCTGGCGGCCGATTTCGTCACCACCGAGCAGGGCACGGGCCTCGTGCACGTCGCGCCCTCGCACGGCGCCGACGATTTCGAGCTCGGCGCGCGGCACGGCCTCGAGGTGCCGGACACGGTCGGCGAGGACGGCCTCTACGCGCCCGAGCTGCCGCTGTTCGGCGGGCTGCACGTGTTCAAGGCGGCCGAGCCCGTGATCGAGGCGCTGCGCGCCAACGGCGCGCTGCTGGCGCACGGCAGGCTGGTGCACAGCTACCCGCACTCGTGGCGCTCCAAGGCGCCGCTGATCTTTCGCGCGACGCCGCAGTGGTTCATCCCGATGGAGGGGCCGGGCGCGCTGCGCGACAAGGCGCTGGCGGCGATCGATGCGACCCGCTGGGTGCCGGCGCAGGGCCGCAACCGGATCCGCGGCATGGTCGAGAGCCGGCCCGACTGGTGCGTCTCGCGCCAGCGCGCCTGGGGCGTGCCGATCGCGCTGTTCGTCGACAAGGCGAGCGGCGAGGTGCTGCGCGATCCCGAGGTGGTCGAGCGCATTGCCGTGGCCTTCGAGCAGGAGGGCGCGGATGCCTGGTTCACGGGCGATCCGGCGCGCTTCCTCGGCCCCGGCCGCGATCCGGCCGCCTTCGAGCAGGTCATGGACATCGTCGAGGTCTGGTTCGATTCCGGCTCGACCCATGCCACGGTGCTCGAGCAGCGCGACCGACCTGCTGTGGCCCGCCTCGCTCTATCTCGAGGGCTCCGACCAGCACCGCGGCTGGTTCCAGAGCTCGCTCCTGGAGAGTTGCGGCACACGCGGCCGGGCGCCCTACGAGACGGTGCTGACGCACGGCTTCGTGGTCGATGCCGAGGGGCGCAAGATGTCGAAGTCGCTCGGCAACGTCATCTCGCCGCTCGACCTGATCAAGACCGGCGGCGCCGACATCCTGCGCCTTTGGACCGTGCACACCGACTACAGCGAGGACGTGCGCATCGGCCAGGAGATCCTCGCCGGCCAGGCCGACGCCTACCGGCGGCTGCGCAACAGCCTGCGCTATCTGCTCGGCAACCTCGCCGGCTTCAGCGAGGCCGAGCGGGTGCCGCACGAGCAGATGCCGGAGCTGGAGCGCTGGGTGCTGCACCGCCTGGCGGGGCTCGATCGGCTGGTGCGCGAGGCCAGCCGCGACTTCGCGTTCGCCCGCCTGTACTCGTCGCTGCACAATTTCTGCGCCACGGACCTGTCGGCCTTCTACTTCGACGTGCGCAAGGACGTGCTCTACTGCGATCGCGCCGACAGCATGCGGCGCCGCGCCGCGCGCACCGTGCTCGACCACCTGTTCCATTGCCTGACGGCATGGCTGGCGCCGGTGCTGGTGTTCACGGCCGAGGAGGCGTGGCTGACCCGCTTCCCGTCCGAGGACGACAGCGTGCATCTGCGCCTGTTCCCGGAGCCGGCTGCCGGCTGGCTCGATGCCGAGCTCGCCGCCAGGTGGGAGCGCATCCGCCGGGTGCGCCGGGTGGTGACCGGCGCGCTCGAGGTCGAGCGGCGCGAGAAGCGGATCGGCGCCAGTCTCGAGGCAGCGCCACAGGTGTTCGTCGGCGAGGATGATGCGAGGCTCCTGGCGACGGTCGATCTCGCCGAGCTCGCGATCACGAGCGGCATCGAGGTGGTCGCGGGCGCGCCGCCGGCCGGGCGCCTTCATCCTGGACGACACGCCGGGCGTCGGCGTCGTGCCGAAGCTCGCCGAAGGCACCCGCTGCGCCCGCTGCTGGCAGAGCTACGCCACGGTCGATGCCGACGGCCTGTGCGCGCGTTGCGCCGATGCCGTCGCCGCCCTGGCCGCCTGATCGATGCGCCCGGCGCGATGCCAGGCCTCACCGTGCCCGACCTCGCTTTGCCGGTCCTCGTCTGATGACGGCCATGGAGTAGCGGAAAGGGACATGGTTCGGCTGGGACTGACGGTCGCGCTGGTGCTGCTGGGGCTCGATCAGCTGACCAAGTGGGTGGTGCTCGCGTTTCTCGATCTGCCGGCGCGACCGATTGCGGTGACACCTTTTTTTAACCTTGTCATGGTTTGGAATAGGGGCGTGAGCTTCGGCATGCTCGACACGCTTGGCGGGGTCGCGCCGTGGCTGCTGTCGGGGCTCGCGCTCGCGGTGGTGATCGGCCTGCTGTTTTGGCTCCGGCAGAGCGAGCATGCCATGATGGCGATCGGCCTCGGGCTGGTGATCGGCGGTGCGCTGGGGAACGTGATCGACCGGGTGCGCTATGGCGCGGTGGTCGATTTTCTGGACTTCCACCTGGCCGGCTGGCACTGGCCCGCGTTCAATCTCGCCGACGCCGGCATCTGTGTCGGTGCCGGCCTGATCGTGGTGGATGGCTTGCTGGCACCCCGCCGCCAATATACATAGTGCGCCATAGAAAGGCGCCACGTTCGTGGGCAGAACGCGGGACGGGCGCCGCAGGCGCTTTTTGGTGCGGGCTCCGTCGTGACGGCCGGGGCAGGCACGCCGGAGCGTGCGGGAGGCAAACGAGAAGAGGAGTGCGACGGGTGTGGCGCGGGTTGGGAATCGGACTGATGGTGGCAGGTCTCCTGCAGCTTGGCGGATGCGCTAGGGGCACGGTCCAGGACGCGCTCGGCATGAGCAAGCGTGCGCCGGACGAGTTTGCCGTGGTCCGGCGGGCGCCGCTGATCGTGCCGCCCGACTACGACCTGCGGCCCCCCGATCCGGGCGCGCCGCGACCCAACATCGGCACCACCTCCGACCAGGCGCGGGTCGCGATGACCGGCAGCCAGGCCGAGCCCAGCGCGGCGGCACAGGTTCTCGCCGGCGCGACGCCGCCCGCGACCGGCCAGGCGGTGACCGGCGAGCGCCGCCGGCGGCGTGCCGGCCAGCGCGATCGCCGACGATCTGCTCTCGGCCGGCACCAACATTCCGAACAGTGGCGCGACGACGCCCCTGGCGACCGCCGCCGCGCCGCCGCCGCGCCGCAATGCGCCCGCCGCCGCGCCCGCCAATGCGCCGGCAGGCCGGACGGGCGAGACCCGTGGCGAGATGGCGATGGTGGCACTCGCCGGCGGCAACCAGGCCGATCCCGATATCCGGCGCACGATCGCCGAGGAGAATCAGGACGCTCGCCGACGTCGAGGCGTCGCTGTTCACGCGGATCGTCGAATGGCGCCAGCCATCGACCCTGGGGGCGACGATCGACGCGCCGGCCGAGGCGCAGCGCCTGCGCGACAACAAGATCGCGGGGCGAGCGCCGACCGACGGCGATACTCCGACCGTGGTCAATCGGCGCCAGAGCGCGCTGCAGGGCCTCTTGGAGGGCCTCTTTTGATGGCGAATGCACGATCCGTCGCGCTGTCCGTTCTGATCCTGGCCCTGGCGGTGACCGCTGCGGGGCCGCAGCAAGCCGAGGCCGCCTTGTTCAATCCCGAGACCTTCACGTTGGACAACGGTATGCAGGTGGTGGTGGTGACCGACCGCCGCGCGCCCGTGGTCAGCCACCACGTCTGGTACAAGGTCGGCTCGGCCGACAGCCCGCCCGGCAAGTCAGGCCTGCCGCACTTCCTCGAGCACCTGATGTTCAAGGGCACCGAGAACTTTGCGCCCGGCGAGTTCTCCGAGATCGTCGCGCGCAACGGCGGCAACGAGAACGCGTTCACCGGCTCCGACTACACCGGCTACTACCAGACCATCGCCAGGGACCGGCTCGAGCTGGTCATGGAGATGGAAGCCGACCGCATGACCAACCTGGTGCTCGATGACGCGGCGGTGCTGCCGGAGCGCGACGTGGTGCTGGAGGAGCGCTCGCAGCGGGTCGACAACGACCCCGGCTCGCGGCTCGCCGAGCAGCTCAACGCGGCGCAGTACCTGAACCATCCCTATCGCCTGCCGGTGATCGGCTGGCGCCATGAGATGGAAAGCTACACGCGCGAGGACGCGCTCGATTTCTACCGCAACTGGTATGCGCCCAACAACGCGGTGCTGATCGTCGCCGGCGACATCGACGCCGAGGAGCTGCGGCCGCTGGCCGAGCGTTACTACGGCGCGATCCCGCGGCGCGACGTGCCGAAGCGGGTGCGCGTGCAGGAGCCGCCGCAGCAGGCGGCGCGCGAGGTCGAGCTGATCGACCCGCGGGTCAGGCAGCCGTCCTGGTCGCGCTCCTGGCTGGCGCCGAGCTACACCGCGGGCGCTACCGAGCATGCCTATCCGCTGCAGGTCCTGGCCGACGTCCTGGGCGGCACCAGCACCTCGCGCCTGTATCGCTCGCTGGTGATCGATCAGAAGCTCGCCGCGTCGGCGGGCGCCTACTATCGCGGCAGCTCGCTCGACGACGCGACCTTCCAGATCTACGCCAGCCCGCGTCCGGGCGTCAGCCTCGACCAGATCGAGGCGGCGGTCGAGGCCGAGCTCGCCAGGCTGGCCGAGCAGCCGATCAGCGAGGAGGAGGTCGCGCGCTCGACGCGCCGGCTGGTGGGCGAGGCGGTCTATGCCCGCGACAGCCTGAGCAGCGCGGTGCGCAGCTTCGGGGTCGCGCTGGCCACCGGGCGCACCGTCGAGGACGTCGAGGCCTGGCCCGCGCGCATCGCCGCGGTCACTGCCGAGGAGGTCGAGGCGGCGGCGGCGCATGTCTTCCGTCCCGAGCGCTCGGTCACCGGTCGCCTCAGTCCCGCGGGCGACGCCACCGCCGCCGCGCCGGCCGTCGCGCCGGCGGCCGCGGAAGCCGCCAGGGGTCAGCAGCCAAGCAGGTCGGGCGAGCAGGATGACAATGGTTGAGCGGGGCTGGAAGGTCGTGCTGAGCGGCGCCCTGGCATTGGGCATGCTCGCGACGAGCGCGCCGGCTGGCGCCGCGGCCAGGGTCGAGCGGGTCGTCAGCCCGGGCGGCATCGAGGCCTATCTGGTCAGCGAGCCGTCGATTCCGTTCCTGTCGATGTCGATCCACTTCGCCGGCGGCTCGGCGCTCGATCCGAGCGGCAAGGAAGGCCTCGCCTACATGGTCTCGGGCCTGCTCGACGAGGGCGCCGGCGCGCTCGACAGCCAGGCGTTCCGGACCGAGCTCGAGGACCTGGCGATCCGCCTCTCGTTCGATGCCCAGCGCGACAGCTTCACCGGCGAGCTCAAGACCCTGAGCGAGCATCGCCGCCGCGCGTTCGAGCTTTTGCGCCAGGCGCTGGTCGAGCCGCGCTTCGACCCCGAGCCGGTCGAGCGCATCCGCCATCAGATCGAGGCGAGCCTGCGGCGCAGTTCCGAGGACCCCGACTATCTGGCTAGCCTCACCTGGTTCGAGACCGCGTTCGCCGGGCAGCCCTACGGCCGACCGGTGCGCGGCACGCTGGAGAGCGTCGCGGGGCTCGATACCGCCGACCTTCGCACGTTCGTCTCGACCCGCCTTGCCAGGGACAACCTGACGGTCGGCGTCGCTGGCGACGTCACGGCGGAGGAGCTCGGCCTGCTGTTGGATCTGGCCTTCGGCGATCTGCCCGCGACCAGCACGCCGGCCACGCTCACGACGACGGCGCCGCTCGGCGGCGAGACCATCTTCGAGCGCCGGGACGTGCCGCAGAGCCAGGTGGTGTTCGGTGAGGCCGGGCTGGCGCGCGACGATCCCGACTACTATGCCGCCTATGTCGTCAATCACATCCTGGGCGGCGGCGGCTTCACCTCGCTGCTGACCGAGGAGGTGCGCGAGAAGCGCGGCCTCGCCTACTCGGTCTACAGCTACCTCTACCCGCTCGACCATGCCCCGATCTGGCTCGGCGGCCTCGGAACCAGCAACCGCTCGGTCGAGGAGGCCCTGCGCCTGGTCCGGCAGGAGATCGAGCGGGTGGCGAGGGGCGAGATCAGCCAGGAGCGGCTGGACGACGCCAAGACCTACCTGACCGGCTCCTTCCCGCTGCGCCTCACCAGCAACGACCAGATCGCGCAGACGCTGGTGGGCATGCAGGTCGACGACCTCGGCATCGACTATCTCGACCGCCGCAACGGCTACATCGAGGCGGTGACGCTCGAGGACGCACGCCGGGTGGCGCGAAGGCTCTATCATCCGGACGATCTGCTGATGGTGGTGGTCGGCGGCGCGAGCGGCGCCTAGAGGGCATCCGATCGGACGAGGTCGCCGATGGCGATCCTGGTCCGGACAACGCTGCTCCGGCCGTATGGCATGGAGCAACCTTCTGCCGGTGAGCGGGGCGATGCGGTGACCCGAAGCGGTCCTGTCGCACCAGGGCCTGCACGGCCGGCACCATCAGCCCGCCAGCCAGCCCCTGCAGAAACCGAGGGCCGATCAGCGTCAGCGGCCCGGGCGCCAGGGCACGAGCGGATGCGAGACGAAGCCCTCCAATGATGCCGCCCGGACGCGGCCATCGCCGTGGCGGCTGCCCAGCCACGCGGCCGCGGGCAGAGACCGCCAGGGCGACCAGGCATCCGATCGCGACCCATTGCACGCGTGGCGGCGAGGTCGGCGCGGATGGGTTCGAGCGCGAGGTTGGCCGCCGCGGCGTCGAGCATCGCCATGAAGGCGCCGGCCCCGCTCATGGCGGCGATCTTCCAGATCCGTGCGGGGATGCGAGGCGGGGCGGCGGGTGTGGATCGGTGCGCGCAGGTCGCGCAGGAGGTCGGCAGCCGGCGTCAGGCGATCTCCGGCGTGATCCGAGCCGCTCCAGGTTCAGGCCTTTGGTCTCGATCCGAAACAGCCAGGTGACCAGGGCGCCCAGCATCGAGGTGCCGGCGAGGATGTAGAGCACGGTCGCGGTGCCGATGTCTGCCAGCAGGATCGGGAACAGGAAGGCGGTGGCCGCCGCGCCGATCTTGGCAAACGCCGCCGCGAAGCCGGCGCCCCTGCCGCGCAGCGCGGTCGGGAACACCTCGCCTGAGAGCAGGTAGGTCTGGGCGTTTGGCCCGAGATTGGTCATGAAGCTGAACAGCACGAAGCCGGTGAACACCAGCGCGGTGCTCGTACCGCCTGCTTCGTCCAGCGACAGCGAGGCGACCAGAAGCCCGGCGGCGCAGCCGATGAAGCCGAAAATCTGCAGCCGGATCCGGCCGACGACGTCGGTCAGCAACACGGCCGCGACGATGCCGACGATCAGCAGGACGTCGATCGCGGCAGCCCCCTTCGCCGCCAGGAGGTCGCCGGATACGAGGTCCGCGACGTTGCGCGCGTGCCCGCTCTGGTGCCCGAACGCATCCGCCAGGATGGTCGGCGTGAAGATGCCGATGCCGTAGGTCGCGAGGTCCTGCAGGAACCAGGGAACCGAAGCGAGGATCGTGGCGCGGCGATGCCCGCTCGTCGAAGAGCAGGCGGTAGCGACCCCTTTGCGCCCGTGTGGCGGGATCGCCGGCCGCATCGGAGCGCAGGCGGATCTGCCTGGGATAGGCAGGCTCGCGGCGCAAAAGCCTGTGCATCGCCTGCTCCGCCTCCGTGGTGCGGCCGCGGATCAGCAGCCAGTGCGCGCTCTGCGTGACGAAGAAGCGTCCGAGCAGGACCAGCAGCGCGGGCAGGACCGCCGCCGCGTACATCCAGCGCCAGGCGTCGAGGGCCGGGTCGGCGACGAGGATCAGCGCGCCGACGCCGGTACCGGCCAGCGCGCCGACCGCCTGAAAGCCGAACGCGCCCAGCACGAACCTGCCGCGCGTCCGGCTCGGGATGCTCTCGGAGATGACCAGATGCGCGGTCGGATAGTCGCAGCCCAGCGCGACGCCGACGCCGAGCAGGCAGACGACCAGCCACACGAAGCTCGGGCTCGCCGCCACCAGGGCCAGGAAAGCGGCGAAGATGGCCATCTCGACGATGAACATCGCCTTGCGGCCATAGCGGTCGGCGAGGCCGCCGAGCACGCCGGCGCCCAGCAGGATGCCCACCAGCGGCGCGGCGCCGACCATCCCGTGCTGCGCCGTGGTCAGCCCGAAATCCCGGCCGATCAGCGGCAGGGCCACGCCGGTCATGAAGACCACGAAGCCCTCGAAGAACTTGCCCGCCGTCGCCAGCCACCAGATCCGCCACTGCATGGCGGTGATCGGCGCCGTCGGGACGGCGGTGCCATCCTGCCAGGCCGGCAGCTCGTCGATGTAGTCCTGGACGCTGCGCGGCTCGGACGCGCGCTCCGCGGCCGTGGCCGAACGTGAGCCTGTGCCGGCGGTCCGTGGTCGCGGACGATCGCTCGGACGGGCAGGCGCACCGATTGCTGTCATGTGGCGACGATGCCCGCCGACCGTGACGGCTTCAGGGCAATGGCGGGAGCGCGAGCGCAGCACGCGGCCTCGAGCGGACCTGCCGCGGCGATGCGGCTTCGGCCGATGCGCTCCGCGCCCGCCGCTCGAAACCGGCAGCCCGACCGCTTCGTCGACGGCGGCATCGCCCTCATCGAGCCTTCGCCCAACTCGTGGAGGAACCGGATGTTCGCTCTGCAATGGTGGGTAGCAGGTCGCGCAGCCGGCGGATAGCTCGGTCTGCAGGCGGTCGACGGCAGGCACCGTCTGCCGCGCGACCTTGGGCTTCGGCACCGCTTTGGTGTATGCGCAAGCCGGGGAACGCTGAAAGGAGCCGGGCATGGAGGAGGTGATCGGGATCGGCCAGGAAGCGATCGAGGTCGGCCGTACGCAGGTCGTCCCGTGGATCATCGGTCTGGCCATCGCCGTCGGCGTCTATCTGGTGCTGGCGTTCGCAAGGCGTCTCTTGCTGCGTCGCGTCGAGCGCAGCGATGCGCAGGTCGGTTGGCTGAACGGCCTGCGGCAGGCTCTGGTACGGACCTCGTCGCTGTTCCTTCTGGTGCTCGCGATCTATGCCGGCACCTTCTTCGTGACGCTGCCGCCGGCGGTCGACCGGGCGATCGCCTCGGCGCTCGTGATCGCCCTGTTCCTGCAGGGCGCCTTGTGGGCCAGTCACGTCGTGGTCGGCTGGATCGCCTGGTATGCCGAAAGCAAGGCCCGGCAGAACAAGGCGATCGCCAACGCCCTGCAACTGATCCAGCTGTTCGCGCGCGTGGTGGTGTGGTCGATCGCGCTGCTTTTGATCCTCAACAATCTCGGCTTCGACGTCACCGCCCTGGTCGCCGGCCTCGGCATCGGCGGCATCGCGGTAGCGCTCGCCGCCCAGAACATCCTGAGCGACCTGTTCGCCTCGCTCGCGATCGTGCTCGACCAGCCCTTCGTGGTCGGCGACGCCGTCCTTTTGGGCGACAAGTCCGGCACCGTCGAGCGGATCGGCATCAAGACCACCCGGCTGCGCAGCCTCTCCGGCGAGGAGCTGATCGTCTCCAACGCCGATCTGCTGGCCTCGCGCATCCACAACTTCAAGCGCATGGCGGAGCGCCGCGTGGAGTTCACGATCGGCGATCGCCTACGAGACGCCCGCCGAGAAGGTCGAGAAGCTGCCGGGCATGCTGCGCGCGATCGTCGAAGCGCAGGGGCAGGTGCGCTTCGATCGCGCCCACTTCGCGCGCTACGGCGATTTCGCCCTGGTCTACGAGGTCGTCTACTGGACGCTGAGCGCCGACTACAACGTCTACATGGACACCCAGCAGCGCATCAACCTCGCGATCTTTCGCCAGCTGCAGGACGAGGGCGTCGCGTTCGCCCATCCGACCCCGACGATCTACCTGGGATCGCCGGTCCCGGCCGCACCTCCTGCCGGATGAGAGCCTGGGCACTTTCGGGTGGCGTCGCGACGACCGTCGCTCAGGCCGATCGGGACGGCACCTCCTCGGCCAATGCGGTGCCGGCCTGAGCGGCAGGGCCCTGCCTGATGCCCTCGACGAAGGCCGCGCGCATCGCGATGAGCCAGACGAGGTTGTAGACGATGTGGGCGATCGGGGCGCCGTAGATGCCGAACGAGGGCACGGCGATCAGCAGCGTGGCATAGAAGCAGACCGTCGAGACGGTCACGATCTGCAGGAACCTGACCTGCATCCCCATGCTGAACAGCGCCGGCCGCAGCGCGGTGCCGAACAGGAACACGACGACGCCGAGGGTCTGGAAAACCAGCGGGCCCGCGGCCGCCGTGAACTGCGCGCCCATGGTGAGCGTGATCAGCAGCTCGGCATTGAAAGCGATGACCATCATGAAGGCGACGCCGAGGCCGCCCGAGCCGAGGTCGATCTGCGTCACGGTGCGGCGGAAGCGCGCCGCCTCGGCGCGCGCCCACAGCCGCGCGAGCTCGGGGTAGACGGCCTGCTGGATCGGCGTGCCGGCGAGCACCAGGATCTCGCCCAGCTTCTTGGCGATGTGATAGAGGCTGGCCGCTGCCGGATCGAGCACGGCGCCGACGAACAGGATGTCGAGCTCGCGGGTGCTCCGGCGCGCGATGTTGCCGGCATTCAGCGACCAGATGAAGCTCCAGATCCCCGGGCAGCGTTGCGTGATGCCCTTGCACGAGCTGGTCATGACGCCGCGATAACCCTGGCGCCGGAGCACCGTCCAGCCGACGATGGTCAGGACCACCGAGTTCAGGATCTGCGCGCTCATGGTGATCAGGAGGAACGCCCACAGGCCCGCCTCGGCCAGGTAGGCGGCCGCGACGAGCAGCACCCGCACCGCGTTCGTGGCGACGTCCTGCACGGCGTCGAGCCCGAAGCGGTTGAACAGGCGCAGCACCGCCGTCGGCATCGAGCTCGTGCGGAACAGGATCGAGAGGCTGAACAGGCCTGCCATCTGGACCGTCTCGGGCGCCCACTCGAACCACCAGCCGGCGGCGAACACGCCGGCCACGGCGACCATGGTGGCGAAGGCCGCGCTCGCGACGTCGACCAGGAAGCCGAACTTGATCAGGCTCTTGAAGTCGTCGTAGCGCTCTTCCTCCAGGGCCTCGGCGCCGTATTTGATCAGGGCGGGCCAGGTCTCGATGCGGGCGCGATCGACCATCCCGGCATAGGCCTGGATCATCGCGAGAACGCCCAGCAGCTCGGGCCCGAGCGAGCGCGCGGTCAGCGCCAGCGCCACGAGCGCCAGGAACGATGCGCCGGCGGTGCCGGTCAGAAGATAGGAGGTATTGCGCAGCAACCGCCGCAGGAGGTCGTCGCGAAGCAAGGCCTTCACCATGGCCTGGGGCGCCGCCAGGATCATGCGCGCGCCCTCGCCGCGCCGAGCCAGGAGCTCAGGTCGCGGTCAAGCAGCTGCGAGAGCGCCCGGACGTCGTCCTCGTAATAGGAGCGGAGCCCGTCGCGAATCGCATCGCTCAGTTCGGGGTAGCGCGCGGATCGGGCGGGCGCGGAGCCGGTCCGGCGGCGCCGGGCGCCATCGCCCAACGGCTTGATCAGGCCGCCCGGCTCCACCTCGCCCGCATTCCCGACCGGCTCGATCGGCGGAGCGGCGACGCTCGCGAGGCCGACATGCGCGCGCACCCGGTTCAGTACGCTCGCCGGCTCGCGGTCGAGATCGTCGTACAGCGTCACGCACAGCTGCTCGCGCGAGAACAGCTCGAAGAACCTGGAGACGTGACGGAAGTACAGGCCGCCCGCGCGCAGCCGCTCGCCCTCGGCGCGGTCGGCGCGCAGGTGCAGGTCGACGTCGTCGCTGATTTCGCCGCGCCGGAATTCCGTGCGGTAGTGCGCCCAGACGCGCTCGATCGGGTTGCGCAGCTGCAGGATCAGCCGGACCTCCGGCAGCGCCTCCCGCAGCCGTTGCGCAGCCTCCGGATGATCGAGGTAGGAGGTGGATTTCTCGCCCACGAGCTGGTGCGCCGCGGCCGGCGCGAAGAACGTCCCGTACCACGCCGGCCCGCGCTCGAAATACCAGCTGAAATAGTGGGTCTCGGTGCCGGGCATGAACACGGCGGCATGCTGCTGCAGGTTGCGCTGCAACCACGTGGTCGCCGACTTGGTGGCACCGACGATCACGAAATCGGGTTGGCGGTCGGTCATCGCGACGGTCCTCGCAGGGGCGTTGCCGGTCAGGGCGGCCTTGCCGTCACGTTTACCAGGACGTTCCTTAAGATTTCCGCTGCGTAGGGCGCGCCCGCGGCATGGCATCCTTCCTGCGGGCGAGCCCTTCCCCAGGTTGCGCGCGAGCGTTAAAGATCTCGCTTGCGGTGCCGCGCCCGGCCCGGCGCCGACCTTTTGCCGGTCATCTGTCCGGAACGAGGGATCGCGCGCCGATGCCGCCATCGCAACTGAGGGATTTGCTGGCGCTGCGCGTCAACCAGCGCGTCTTCTATGGTTGGGTGATGCTCGGCGTGGCAGCGCTCGGCATGTTCGCAAGCGGCCCCGGCCAGTCGCACATCTTCAGCGTGTTCATCCTGCCGATCGGCCAGGACCTCGGGATCTCGCACACCTCGGTCTCTTCGGCCTATGCGCTGGCGACCCTGGCGGCCGCCTTCGGGCTGCCCTGGGTCGGCCGCCTGGTCGACCGCCATGGCGTGCGCCCGGTCCTCCTCGGCGTGGCAGTGCTGTTCGGCTTTGCCGCGATGGCGTTCGGCACGGTGACCGGCATGGCGACCCTGGCGCTCGGCTTCGCCGCCCTGCGCTTCCTGGGCCAGGGCTCGCTGATGCTCTGCTCGGCCAACCTCGTGGCGCAGTGGTTCGACCGCAAGCGCGGCTTCGCGCTGAGCCTGATGGGCCTGGGCTTCTCGCTCACGATGGCCTCGCACCCGCCGCTCGCGCAGTGGCTGATCGACCAGGTCGGCTGGCGCGCCGCCTGGTTCTGGCTCGGCATCCTGACCTGGCTCCTGCTCGTGCCGGCGGTCGCGATCCTGGTCGAGAACCGGCCCGAGAGCCTGGGCCTGCAGCCGGATGGCGACACGGCCGACGGCAACGGCAACCAGGCCGCGCGCGGGCAACGCGCCGACATCGGCCTCGCCATCGGCCAGGCGGTGCGCACGCCGGCGTTCTGGATCATCGCGCTGTCGCTCGCGACCTTCTCCATGCTGGTCACGGGCCTGTTCTTTCACCAGGTGTCGATCTTCCAGAGCGCCGGCCTCAGCCCGCAGATGGCGGCCTGGGTGTTCCCGATCTCGGCGGTCTCCATGGTCCTGGCCATGCCGGTGTTCGGCCGCCTGCTCGACCGCGTCCCGACCAAGCCTCTGTTCGCCTGCGCCATGCTGACCATGACGGCGGCGATGCTGGCGCTCGTGCTGGTCGACGATGCCGCGACGGCCGCGCTCTACGGCATCGTCTTCGGCATCAACAATGCGGCGGTGCACACCCACATGACCTATGTGTGGCCGCGCTTCTTCGGCCGGCGTCATCTCGGCAGCATCCAGGGCGCGGCGCAGACCATCGCGGTGGTCGGCGCCTCGCTCGGCCCGCTGCCGCTCGGCGCCGCCTTCGACCTGTACGGCGCGTACACGGGCGCCCTGCTCACCCTCGCCGTCCTGCCGGTGCTGTGCAGCATCGCGATCCTGCTCATGCGGCCGCCGCAGCTCGAAAGCGGGACCGCATCGCAACGAGACCTTTAACGAAAAGGGGCTAGGGAGAAGGGGACGCGACAGCAGGGGTGCCGGCATGGACCATCTCGAGCACTACCGCGAGCACGGCTACGCCGTCGTCAAAGGCGTGTTCGACCGGCGGGAGGTCGGGGAGCTTTCCCTGGCCTTCGACCGGCTGTACGCCCGCGCCCTCGGCTACGGCGCCAGCTTTCGCCACCAGAACGTGCTGTTCCGCCTCGGCGACGATCCGAATCTCGGTCGGATCGTGCGCATGGTGCAGTGGCCGTCCTATGTCGACCCGGTGCTGGCCCGCTATCGCAACGATCCGCGCATGCTGGCGATCCTGTCCCCTCTGCTCGGCGACGATCTCAAGCAGATCATCAACCAGATGCACTGGAAGCCGCCGGGCGCGCAGGCGGTCGAGTGGGGCTATCACCAGGATATCCGCTCCCGCCGGCCGCGCGAGGCGTACCGGTCGCCGGCGACCTCCTACATCCAGACCGGCATCGCGATCGATCCGCACGACGAGGACAACGGCGCGATGACCATGGTGCCCGGCAGCCACCGGCTGGGCGAGCTGTCGGCGGGGGGCGGGCCGGTCATGGACCGCGCGCTGAGCGATCGCGACCTCGTCGACCTCGGCCTCGATCCCGGCAATGTGGTCCACCTTTGCCTCGATCCCGGCGACGTCGCGTTCTGGCACCTGCACACCATCCACGGCTCGGGCCCCAACCGCGTCGACGATCGACCGGCGCTTCTATCTGAACGGCTACGTGGTCGCAGAGAACTGCGATCGCGGCGAATGGGCGTTCCAGGGCGGCGAGCCCTGCCCCCTCGGCGAGCCGGTGCTGGTGCACTACGAGGATCTCTACGCGCGCCCAGAGCCGCACTACGTGGACGCATAAGCGCCGAGGGCGCTCGTCGAGGGGCCAGCCCATCGGCGCAGAGCGCCTGTCACTGGCTTTGTGACGCCGCACCGGCAGCGTGCCGGATTCGCGCCGCCAACCGTCCTGTGGAATTGACGGCGGCCCATCTCTGCGCCTAAGCAGGTGCGGGGTCGCACAGCTTTGGCGTCACGGCCGTTCCTGCCGCGCGGCCGGCGAACACACTCCGCGGGGATGGGGAGGAGGACCCGATGGCCGATCACGCGACCGCAGACAGCCCGCGCCCGGATCTCGTCGTGGTGCATCGCGCGCCGGACCAGCCGGCGACGGGCGGGATCGAGGGCGATTCGGTCAATGCCGGGCGGTTCCTGGCGGTCGACGCCGTGGAGCGCGCCGAACTCGGGCCATCCCGGCACGCCCATGGGCCTGGCGCCGCTGATGTACCGCCTCTACACGCGCCACCTCCGGCACGACCCGGCGGACCCGGACTGGCCCGATCGCGACCGCTTCGTGCTGTCGTCCGGCCATGCCTCGATGATGCTGTATGCGGCGCTGCATCTGTCCGGCTACGACCTCTCGATCGAGGACATCAAGCAGTTCCGCCAGTGGGGCTCGCGCGCGCCGGGCCATCCCGAGCGCAGCGAGACGCCGGGCGTCGAGATCACGACGGGCCCGCTCGGCCAGGGCTTCGCCAACGCCGTCGGCATGGCGCTCGCCGAGCGCATGCTCGCCGCCCGCTTCAACCGCCCCGATCTGACGCTGGTCGACCATCGCACCTGGGTCGTGAGCGGCGACGGCGACATGATGGAGGGCATCACGAGCGAGGCGGCATCCCTTGCCGGACGCCTCTATCTCGGCCTCGGCAAGCTCACCGTGTTCTACGATTCCAACCATGTGACGCTGGAGGGCATGGCCGACGTCGAGCTCATCGAGAACGTGCCCGAGCGCTTTGCCGCCTATGGCTGGCATATCTGCGAGGTCGCCAACGTCAACGACCTCGAGGCGATCGACCGCGCGATCGAGGCGGCGATCGCCGAGACCGAGCGGCCGAGCCTCGTGGTGGTGCACAGCCACATCGGCTACGGCTCGCCGGTCCAGGACACCGCCAAGGCGCACGGCTCGCCGCTCGGCAAGGAGGGCGTCGCCAAGGCCCGCGAGGCCCTGGGCTGGCAGCACCCGCCGTTCAGCGTGCCCGACGAGGTCTATGCCGACTGGCGCAACCAGGTCGGCGAGCGCGCCGCGGCGCATGCCGCCTGGAAGGAGAAGCTCGAGCGCTACCGTGGCGACGAGCCGGAGCGCGCCGCCGAGTTCGAGCGGGTCATGGCGGGCCGGCTGCCGGACGGATGGCGCGACGCCCTGCCGACGTTCCAGCCCGGCACGCGGGTGGCGACCCGGGTCTCCGGCGGCCAGGCCCTGAACGCCTTCGCCCAGCGCATTCCGGAGCTGGTCGGCGGTACCGCCGACGTCAGCCCGTCGACCCATACCGTGATCAAGGACTCGGGCGATCTGAACGCCGGCGACTGGTCGGGCCGCAACATCCATTTCGGCATCCGCGAGCACGCCATGGGCGCCATCTGCAACGGCATGGCGGCGCATGGCGGGCTGCGGCCGTTCTGCTCGACGTTCTTCTCGTTCAAGGACTACATGGCGGAGCCGGTCCGCCTCGCGGCGCTGATGGGGCTGCCGGTGATCTTCGTCTTCACCCACGATTCGATCGGGCTCGGCGAGGACGGCCCGACCCATCAGCCGATCGAGCATCTGGCCTCGCTGCGCGCCATGCCGGGCATCCTCGTGATCCGGCCGGCCGATGCCAACGAGAGCGCCCAGGCCTGGGCCGAGGCGCTCGCCTACGCGGGGCCGAGCGCGATCATCCTGTCGCGCCAGGACCTGCCGATCCTCGACCCGAAGCTCGTCGACGTCGGCGAGGGGGCGGCGATCCTCGCCGATGGCGACGAGGCGACCATCGTGGCGACCGGATCGGAGGTCGAGGTCGCGCTGGCCGCGCGCGATCTGCTGGCGGCAAAGAGCATCGCCGCGCGCGTGGTCTCGATGCCGAGCATGGAGCTGTTCCGCGAGCGCCCGGCCGAGGAGCAGGAGAAGGTTCTGCCCTATGACGTGCCGGTGGTCGCGGTCGAGGCGGCCTCGCCGTTCGGTTGGCACGAGTTCGCCGACGACGTGGTGGGCCTCTCGCGCTTCGGCGCCTCGGCGCCGGCGCCGATTCTCTATGAGAAGCTCGGGATCACGGCCGAAGCGGTCGCGGCGCGGGTCATGGAGCTGTTGGGCAAGGAGTGATCGAGGATCGCAACGCTGCGCCAGGGGTGAGCGCGAAGACGGCAGACAGCCTGTAAGCAGCAAAAAAGGAGTGGGACCATGCAACTTGGAATGATCGGCCTCGGCCGAATGGGCGCCAACATGGTGCGGCGGCTGATGAAGGACGGGCACGACTGCGTGGTCTTCGATCTCTCCGCCGATGCCGTGAAGCAGCTCGCCGGCGAGGGTGCGCTCGGTGCCGGCTCCATGCAGGACCTGATCGCCAAGCTCGCCAAGCCGCGTGCGGTCTGGATGATGGTGCCGGCCGCTGCGGTCGACGCGACGATCGCCAAGCTGGTCGACTTCCTGGAGCCGGGCGACATCCTGATCGACGGCGGCAACTCGTACTATCGCGACGACATCGATCGCGCCAAGCGGCTCGAGCCCAAGGGCATCAAGTATCTCGACATCGGCGTCAGCGGCGGCGTCTGGGGTCTCGAGCGCGGCTTCTGCCACATGATCGGCGGCCCCGACGACGTGGTGAAGCATCTCGATCCGATCTTCGCATCGCTCGCTCCCCGGGTCGATTCGGCGCCGCGCATCAAGGGCCGCGAGAAGGTCGGCGGCACCGCCGAGCACGGCTATCTGCACTGCGGGCCGCATGGTGCCGGCCATTTCGTCAAGATGGTCCACAACGGCATCGAGTACGGCATCATGGCGGCCTATGCCGAGGGCATGAACGTCCTTTTCAACGCCAATATCGGCAAGCGCACGCACGAGATCGACGCCGAGACCGCGCCGCTGCGCAACCCCGAATACTATCAGTACGACATCAATCTCGCCGACGTGGCCGAGCTCTGGCGACGCGGCAGCGTGATCTCGTCCTGGCTCCTGGATCTGTGCGCCGAGGCGCTGCTGCGCGACGGCAAGCTCTCGACCTTCGAAGGCCGGGTCTCGGATTCCGGCGAGGGCCGCTGGACGGTGATGGCTGCGATCGAGGAGGGCGTGCCGGCGCATGTGCTGTCCTCGGCGCTGTACGAGCGCTTCGGCTCGCGCGGCGATGCCGATTTCGCCGACAAGCTTCTCTCGGCCATGCGCTACGAGTTCGGCGGCCATCTGGAAAAGAAGGCTTAGGGGCGCGGCGCCATGATTCATCCCTCCGGTGCGGTGGTGCTGTTCGGAGCGACCGGCGACCTCGCGCACAAGAAGACCTTCGCGTCGCTCCAGGCGATGGTCAAACGCGGCCACCTGAACGTGCCGGTGATCGGCGTCGCGCGCAACGAATGGAACCTCGAGAAGCTGCAGGAGCGCGCCCGCGACGGCATCGAGAAGTTCGGCGGCGGCGTCGACGAGCCGGCGTTCCGCAAGCTGATGCAGCTGATGCGCTACGTCGAGGGCGACTATCAGGATCCGACGACCTACGACCGGCTGCGCGATGGGCTCGGCGACGCCAAGCGGCCGCTGCACTATCTCGCGATTCCGCCGAGCATGTTCCCGACCGTGGTCAAGGGCCTCGTCCGCGCCAAGCTGACGACCCAGGCGCGGGTCGTGGTCGAGAAGCCGTTCGGCCGCGATCTCGCCTCGGCGCGCGCCCTCAACCGCCTGCTGCACGACGTCTTCGACGAGACCTCGATCTTCCGGATCGACCACTATCTCGGCAAGGAGCCGGTCCAGAACCTTTTGTATTTCCGCTTCGCCAACGCGATGCTGGAGCCGATCTGGAACCGCAACTACGTCAGCAGCATCCAGGTGACGATCGCCGAGGATTTCGGCGTGGAGGGCCGCGGCCGGTTCTACGAGGAGGCGGGCGCCCTGCGCGACGTGGTGCAGAACCACGCCCTGCAGATCATCGCCTCGCTGACCATGGAGCCGCCGAACGCCTACGACGCCGAGTTGCTGCGCGACGAGAAGGCCAAGCTCCTGAAGGCGATCCGGCCGCTCACGCCGCGCAACGTCGTGCGGGGCCAGTTCAAGGGATACCGTGACGAGGACGGCGTGGCGCCCGACTCGAAGGTCGAGACGTTCGCCGCGGTGCGGCTGCACATCGATTCCTGGCGCTGGCAGGACGTGCCGGTGCTGATCCGAGCCGGCAAGTGCCTGCCGGTGCATGCCGCGGAGGTTCTGGTCACCCTGCACCGCCCGCCGCACAGGGTGTTCCCGGAGAACGACCCGCCGCAGTCGAACTACGTGCGCTTCCAGATCCAGCCGCAGGTCGCGGTCGCCATGGGCGCGCGCGCCAAGGTCGCGGGCGAGAAGATGGTCGGCGAGCACGTCGAGCTGTTCGTCTGCCATCAGGCCGCCGACGAGATGGAGCCCTACGAGCGGCTGCTCGGCGATGCCATGGATGGGGATGCCGAGCTGTTCGCCCGCCAGGACGGCGTCGAGGCGCAATGGCGGATCGTCGATCCGATTTTGGGCAATGTCGTGCCGGTGGCCGAGTACGCCCAGGGCACTTGGCCCGACGCCGCCGATAAGCTCGCCGCGCCGGTCGGCGGCTGGCACACCCCCAGCGAGACAGGGCAGTGTTCGTAGCGTCGACCAGGCGAAGGTCGAGTTGAGCGATGGCAGCGTCCAAGCACGAGCTCTGGCTGTTCCGGCACGGCGAGACCGAGTGGAGCCGGAGCGGCCAGCACACCGGCCGCACGGATCTGCCGCTGGTCGACGAGGGCAGGCAGCGGGCCCTGGCGCTCGGCCGCCACTTGGCCGGCAAAAAATTCGCCCTGGTGCTCTCGAGCCCGCTGGTCCGCGCCCTGGATACCTGCCGGCTCGCCGGCTACGGCGACCAGGTGCAGGTGACCGACGACCTGCTGGAGTGGGACTACGGCGCCTATGAGGGCCGCCGCACCGTCGACATCCGCAAGGAGCGGCCGGGCTGGCTGCTGTGGAAGGACGGCGTGCCGGGCGGCGAGACCGCGCTCCAGGTCGGCGCGCGCGCCCGACGCGTGATCGAGCGGGCCGCGGCCGCCGATGGCGACGTCGCGCTGTTCTCGCACGGCCACATGCTGCGCGTGCTCGGCGCCTGCTGGCTCGGGCTCGCGCCTACGGCCGGACAACTGCTCGCGCTCGACACCGCGGCACTGTGCAGGCTCGGCTACGAGCACGACTACCGGGTGATCCACGTCTGGAACCAGGACAGCCATCTGGTGATGGAGCAGAGCGCATGAAGATCGAGGTGCTGGCCGATCCGGAGGCCGTGGCCAAGCGCGCCGCGACGCTGGTCGCCGAGCATGCGAGAGCGGCGGTGAAGGAGCGCGGCCGGTTCACCTTCGCGGTGAGCGGCGGCCACACGCCCTGGGTGATGCTGCGCGAGCTTGCGAACGAGCAGGTGCCCTGGGACCAGGTGCACGTCGTGCAGGTCGACGAGCGCGTAGCACCTGCCGACAGCGACGAGCGCAACTACAAGCATCTGCGCGAGAGCCTCCTGAGCCATGCCCCGCTGCCGCCGGCCAACCTGCACGCGATGCCGGTCGAGGCGGACGATCTGCCTGCGGCCGCGGCGCAGTATGCGCGGACGCTGGAGAGCCTCGCAGGCTCGCCGCCGACGCTCGACCTGATCCATCTCGGCCTCGGCCCGGACGGCCATACGGCATCGCTGGTGCCGGGCGATGCGGTGCTCGAGGTGACCGACGCCTGGGTAGCACTCACGGCCGGGCTCTATCAGGGGTGCCATCGCATGACCTTGACCTATCCCGTGCTCGACCATGCGCGCTGCGTGCTGTGGCTGGTCGCGGGCGCCGAGAAGGTCGACGCCCTGCGCCGGCTCACCCGTCACGACCAGACGATCCCCGCCGGCCGGGTGCGGCGCGAGGGCTCGATCGTCGTCGCCGATCGTGCGGCCGCCGCAGGCCTCGAGGGACACTGACATGGCGCGGACGAGCAAGCAGACCCAGAAGGTCCCGGCGCCGCAGAAGGTCCTGGCACCGAAGCGGGTCCTGGCGCCGAAGAAGGTCCCGGCGCCGAAGAAGGTCCTCGCAATCGACATCGGCGGCAGTCACGTCAAGATCCTGGCGACCGGCCATCGCACCAAGCGCGAGGTCGTCTCGGGTCCGACCATGACCGCGCAGCAGATGGTCGACGACGTCAAGAAGCTGGCCGACGGCTGGGCCTACGACGTGATCTCGATCGGCTATCCGGGGCCGGTGGTGCACAACAAGCCGGTGCTGGAGCCGGCGAACCTCGGCCAGGGCTGGTGCGGCTTCGACTTCGAGGCGGCCTTCGGCCATCCGGTCAAGGTGGTCAACGACGCCATGATGCAGGCGATCGGCGCCTATGAGGGCGGCCGCATGCTGTTCCTGGGCCTCGGCACGGGCCTCGGCTCGGCGATGATCGTCGACAAGGTCGCCCAGCCGCTGGAGCTCGCGCACATGCCGTACAAGAAGGGGCGCACCTTCGAGGACTATGTCGGCGAGCGCGGGCTCGAGAAGCGCGGCAAGAAGAAGTGGCGGGCGTCCGTGGTCGACGTGGTCGAGCAGCTCAAGGCGGCGCTGCGGCCGGACTACGTGGTGATCGGCGGCGGCAACGTGAAGCTCCTGAAGGAGATGCCGCCAGGCGCGCGGCGCGGCGACAACGCCGACGCCTTCCCGGGCGGCTTCAGGCTCTGGGCCAAGGACGGCGTGACCATCTGAGGGCGCGGACGAGCGCCGGTCGTCACGGGTCAGCCGGGCCTGGGACGAGCGCCGGTCGTCACGGGTCAACCAGGCCTTCGGCAGAACACCTCGATCGGGACGAGGCGTGATTGCGCGAGGCCGCGGGCGGTGTTCGCCATGGCCTCGGCCGCGATCTCGCCATGCATCAGCATCACGGCGCGGTGCGGCGGCTTCTCGCCGCGCTCGACCATGGCGCGCGAGCGGGCTCCATAGGCCAGGGACTGCTCGGTCGTCTCGCGCAGGCTCGAGACCGCAAAGCCTGCGGCCTCCAGACCTTCGCGGGTCTGCTGCGGCGTCGCGAGAAAGCTCGATTCCGCCGTGCGTGCCCAGGGCGTCGGATAGGCGGGGGCGCCGCCCGGCCCTTGCGCGATCTCGGACAGCACGAGCCAGCCGCCAGGGCGCAGCACGCGATGGATCTCGGCGTAGAAGCCGGCCTTGTCGGCGATGTTCATCGAGACATTCATCGAGTAGGCGCCATCGAAGCTCGCATCGCCGAACGGCATCGCCGTCGCGTCGCCCTGCTTGAAGTCGACCCGGTCCTCGAGGCCCAGCATCTGCGTCAGCTGGCGCGCGACCTCGCAGAACTCGGCGGTGAGGTCGATGCCGGTGATCCTGGCGCCGAAGCGCTGCGCGATGTAGCGCGCCGGGCCGCCGATGCCGCTGCCGATGTCCAGGATGTGGTCGCCCCGCGCGACCGTGAGCAGGCCCGCGAGCTCTTCCGTCGCCTCGAGGCCGCGGCCGTGGAAGTGGTCGTAAGGCGCCAGCGTCTCCATCGTCAGATGGTCCGGATCGACGCCGTCGTCCAGCAGGGCGGCACGCAGCCGGCCCAGCAGGTCGCCGCGGCTGTAATGGGCAGAGATGTCGGTGGCCAAGGTTGCCTCCTTCGCCAGATCCGGCTCAGCCGATCCGGCTTCGCATGGTCGCGATCGCCTTGCGGTAGTCGTCGCTGCCGTAGATGTAGGAGCCGGTGACGAGAAGGTCGGCGCCGGCATCCACGGCGAGCCGGGCGGTATCGGCCTTGATGCCGCCGTCGACCTCGATGTGCAGGCCGAGGCCCAGCTCGTCGCTCCATCCCCTGATCGCCTTCACGAGCTGCAGCTGCTCGGTCATGAAGGACTGGCCGCCGAAGCCGGGGCGCACCGTCATCACCAGGGCCATGTCGACCTCGGACAGAAACTCGCGGATCGCATCGGCCGGGGTGCCGGGGCTGATGCTGATGCCGGGCTTGCCGCCGGCTTTGCGGATCTCCTCGAAGGTGCGGCGCGGATGCTCGCTCACCTCGACGTGAATGATGACGTAGTCGGCGCCGGCCTCGGCGTACTTGGCGGCCCAGCGATCCGGGATTGGAGATCATCAGGTCCGCCTCGAGCGGGCGTCTTGGTGAGCTTGCGCATCGCCTCGAGGATCGGGAAGCCGAAGGACAGGTTCGGCACGAAATGGCCGTCCATGACGTCGACCTGGTAGCGGTCGACATGGGCGTCGACGGCCTCGACCTCGGCTGCGAGCCTGCGGAAGTCGCAATCGAGGATCGATGCCACGATCTGGTTGGCCACGGGCGGTCCTCCCTCCTGTCCCGGCTTCCTTATAGCCTCGAACGCCGTGCGGGCTACCTGAACGTGTCGCCGTAGTCGGTGCGCAGCACGTTCTTTTGCACCTTGCCCATGCTGTTGCGTGGCAGCGCGTCGACGAAGAAGACCGTCTTGGGCACCTTGAAGCCCGCGAGCTCGGTGCGCGCGGCGGTGACGATGTCGATCTCGGTGACCGTGGCGCCGCGCTCGACGCACCACCACGGCTGCGACCGCCTCGCCGAAATCGGGATGCGGCAGGCCGACCACAGCACTCTCGACCACGCCCGGCAGGCTGTCGATCAGGCTCTCGACCTCCTTGGGGTAGACATTCAGGCCGCCCGAGATCACGAGGTCCTTGGCGCGGCCCACGATCGAGACATAGCCGTCCTCGCCGATCACGCTGATGTCGCCGGTGATGAAGAAGCCGTCGTCGCGGAACTCTTGCGCCGACTTCTCGGGCATGCGCCAGTAGCCCTTGAACACGTTCGGACCGCGCACCTCGAGGACGCCGACCTCGCCCGCTGGAAGCGGCCTGCCATCCTCGTCAGCCACCCGCACCTCGACGCCAGGCAGCGGCAGGCCGACCGTTCCGGCGCGGCGCTCGCCATGCAGCGGGTTGGAGGTGTTCATGCCGGTCTCGGTCATGCCGTAGCGCTCGAGGATGCGCTGGCCGGTGCGCGCCTCGAAGGCGGCAAAAGTCTCCTCGAGGAGCGGCGCCGAGCCCGAGATGAAGACCCGGATCGGGCGTGCGGCCTCGGCGGTGAAGTCGTCGCGCGCGAGCAGGCGGGTGTAGTAGGTCGGCACGCCCATCATCACCGTGGCCTGCGCCAGCGCCGGGATCACGGCGTCGGGATCGAAGCGCGGCAGGAAGAGCATGCGCGCGCCTGCGAGCAGCACCGTGTTGATCGCCACGAACAGGCCGTGCGTGTGGTAGATCGGCAGCACGTGCAGGAGCACATCGGCAGCCGTGAAGCCCCAGGTCTCGCGCAGGGCGAGCGCGTTCGAGGCGAGGTTGCGATGGGTCAGCATGGCGCCCTTGGAGCGCCCGGTCGTGCCCGAGGTGTAGAGCAGCGCTGCGAGGTCGCCGCCAGCGCAGTCGACCGGCTCCAGGTCGCCTGCGTCGGTCGCGCCGCCCGATCAGGCTGCCCTCGCCGTCGGCATCCAGCGTGACCACCGCGCGCGCGCCGGCGATCCCGCCCACGTCGCTTTCTTTCGCCGGATCGCACACGATCGCCCGGGGCTCGGCGTCGCCGCAGAAGTAGTCGAGCTCGCGAAGGGTGTAGCCGGTGTTGAGCGGCAGGTAGACGGCGCCGATGCGCAGGCAGGCGAGGTAGAGGAAGACCGCCTGCGGGCTCTTTTCGACCTGGACCGCGACCCGGTCGCCCTTGCCGACGCCGAGTGCCCGCAGGCGGTGGCCGAGCGCTGCCGAGAGGCGATCGAGATCGCCGTAGCTGTAGCGGCGCGCCGCCGTGTCGAGAAAGGGGCGCTCCGCATCCGGCATCGCCGCCCGGATGTGCGCATAGAGGTTGTCGTTCATGCCTCCTCCAGGACGGTCGCGAGCTCCGACGGCGCCGAGCGCACCAGCGCGTCGACCCGCCGGGAGCTGACGACGCGCCCCTTGTTGACGAAGTCCTCGTGGTTGCGCTCGACCTGATCGAGCCGATAGACGTAGTTCACCATGATGCCGGCCGATCCGGCGAGGCCCTGCGGCGAGAGATCGGCCGCCCAGTTGATCCGCTCGAGGCGGGCGCCGTTGCGCAGATGGAAGCGCG
Organism: uncultured Alphaproteobacteria bacterium; assembly: GCA_963753315.1. Lineage (GTDB taxonomy): Bacteria > Pseudomonadota > Alphaproteobacteria > Geminicoccales > Geminicoccaceae > DASUGG01. The sequence goes on along the minus strand of CAVWCI010000003.1, from coordinate 79,700 downwards.
CCACCGGGTCGAGCAGCTGGCCGTCGCGCCGCGCCCGCACCAGATAGGCGGCGCACAGGGGCAGCAGGCGGTCCGCCAGCTCCTGGTCGTCGGGCAGGTCGGCCGGCGCCCAGCCGTCCAGCTTGCGCAGCAGGCCGGATGCCATCTTGCGCAGCGACGGCGCGGTCTCCAGCCAGGCGCGAAAGCCCGGCACCGGCGAGAGCGTGGCGAAGGCCCGCAGGTTGGGCAGCTCCGCCTGCAGCTCGGCAGCGACCTGTTTGATCAAAAAATTGCCGAACGAGATGCCGCGCAGCCCGACCTGGCAGTGGTTGATCGAATAGAAGATGGCGCTGTCGGCGCTGGCCGGATCGATGACCTCGGCAGAACGGTCGAGCAGCGGCCCGACCCGGTCGGCGATGCCGCGCACCAAGGCCACCTCGACGAAGATCAGCGGCTCGTCCGGCAGGGCCGGGTGGAAGAAGGCAAAGCAGCGGCGATCCTGCGCCAGCCGGCGCCGGAGGTCCTCCCAGCCGTCGATCGCGTGCACCGCCTCGTAGGCGATGAGCTTCTCGAGGACGACGGCGGGCGTGCGCCAGTCGATCCGCTCGAGCACCAGGAAGCCGCGGTTGAACCAGGAGCGGAACAGGTGCAGGAGATCGGCGTCGATCGCGCGCCATGAGGGCTGCTCGGGGATCTGCTCCAGCAGCATCTGGCGCATCGCGACGAGCGCCGCGGTGCCGCCCGGCGCCATGTTGAGGCGCCGGAACAGCTCCTGGCGCGGCGCCTCGACGGCTCGGGCCAGAGCGGTCAGGCGCGCCGTGCCCGGCTCCTGCCGATAGGCATCGGCGGCGCGCGCGATCGCCTCCGGCTCGGTGCCGAACTCGTCGGCCAGATGCTGGAAGAAGGCGGTCCGGCTGGCGACGTCGAGGTCGCCATAGGCGAGCAGGACCTCGCGCGCGAGCGCTGCGCCCGATGCCTCGCCGCGCTGCGAGAGGAGCGCATGGCAGAGGTCGGCGACGGCACGTCCCGGCTGGCGCGCGAGGCCGCGCAGCTGCCGGTCGATCAGCACCCGGCCGCCATCGGCGATCGAGCCGAAGAGCTGGTGAAAGAAGGATTCGCTCGTCATGTGGGTCCGTTCGGATCTGGCGTCGGGGCCGACATCGCTGATCCGACGGTAGCGCCAGCGCTCGCTGCTGGCCATACCGTCCTGCGTCGCCCCGCGCGCCCGCCGGTGCGTTCACAAGCCTGCGACCGGCGCCGTGTCCGGTTCTCGACCACGCTTCGGCCGGTATGCTTGCGCGCCAACGGGCGCCCGCCCGGTGTCAGGCCCATTCGTACTTTCCTGGAGGCACCATGCGTCAGGACATCATCAAGCTCTACGACGAGTACACCCACGAGCGGCTCGATCGGCGTGTGTTCATGGACCAGCTCGCCAAGCTCGCCGGCGGCACGACGGCCGCGGCGGCGCTGGTGCCGATCCTGAAGGCCAACTACGCCAGCGCCGCGATCGTGCCGGAGGGCGATGCCAGGCTGACGGTCGAGGAGGTGAGCTTCCCCGGCGCCGGCGGGGACGTGCGGGGCTACCTGGCGCGGCCGGCGGATGCGTCGGGCCCCTTGCCGGGCGTGGTGGTGATCCATGAGAACCGCGGCCTCAACCCGCATATCGAGGACGTCGCGCGGCGCGTGGCACTCGAAGGCTTCGTCGCATTGGCGCCCGATTTCCTCTCGCCTGCGGGCGGCACCCCGGAGGACGAGGACCAGGCGCGCGAGATGATCGGCGCGCTGGATGCCGCGCAGACCCTGGAGAACGCGCTCGCCGCCGTCGAGTATGTCGCCAGCAACGAGGCGAGCAACGGCAATGTCGGGGTCGTCGGCTTCTGCTGGGGCGGCGCCATGGCCAACGCGGTGGCGGTGAGCGCGCCGGACGGGCTCGGTGCGGCGGTCGCGTTCTACGGCCGCCAGCCCACGGCCGAGGAGGCGGCGAGCATCGAGGCGCCCCTGATGCTGCACTACGCGGGCCTGGACGAGCGCATCAACGCGGGCATTCCGGCCTATGAGGAGGCGCTCAAGGCGAACGGCGTCGACCACACGATCCACATGTACGACGGCGTCAACCACGCCTTCCACAACGACACCTCCGAGGCGCGCTACGACCAGACTGCCGCCGAACTCGCCTGGCAGCGCACGATCGATTTTTTCAAGCAACACCTCGCCGGTTGAGCGCCGACGAGAGCGGGCGCCTGCCTCAGCGGGCGCCCGCGCTTGCCGACTCGCCATCGTCCAGCAGATAGGCTACCTGAGCACGCGCTGCATACGATGCGAGGAGAGGAAGCTTGGGCTACGTCGTCACGCCGCCTGCGGTGATCTCGCTGCCGATCCGGGGCAGCGGGGATCGCTTTCCGGTGCGCCGGATCTACTGCGTGGGGCGCAACTATGCGGCGCACGCGGTCGAGATGGGCCATGATCCGGATCGCGAGCCGCCCTTCTTCTTCCAGAAGAACCCCGACAACCTGGTCCTGGACGGCCGCTTTCCCTACCCGCCGCGCTCGAACGACGTGCACCACGAGATCGAGCTGGTGGCGGCGCTCGGCGAGGGTGGCAGCGACATCGCGCTGCAGCATGCGCCGGGCCACGTGTTCGGCTATGCGGTCGGCATCGACATGACCCGGCGCGATCTGCAGGGCGAGGCCAAGAAGGCGGGCCGGCCGTGGGAGGTGGGCAAGGCCTTCGAGCATTCGGCGCTGTGCGGCGAGCTGGTGCCGGCGCGCACGATCGGCCATCCGGAGCGCGGCGCGATCTGGCTCGACGTCAACGGCGAGCGGCGCCAGGAGGGCGACCTCGACCAGCTGATCTGGAAGGTGCCGGAGGTGATCGCCGAGCTGTCCAGGCTGTTCGCGCTCGCGCCGGGCGATCTGATCATGACCGGCACGCCCGCAGGCGTCGGCGCGGTCGTCCGGGGCGACGTCATGCGTGGCGGCATCGCCGGGATCGGCGAGATCACCTTCGAGGTCGTGTAGCGGCCGCGATGGTCGTTCGATCCGGCATCGCCCACGCTGACGCTGGGCGTGGTCGGCGCCGGGACCATGGGGCGCGGCATCGCCCAGATCGCGGCGGCGGCCGGGATCGAGGTGCGGCTGAACGACGCGCGCAAAGGCGCTGCCGAGGAGGCGCGCGGCTTCATCGCCAAAATGCTCGAGCGCCAGGTCGAAAAGGGCCTCGCCGCCGACGCGCGGGCGATCGAGCGGGTGCGGATCGCGGACAGCGAGGATCTCGCGCCGTGCGATCTGGTGGTCGAGGCGATCGTCGAGGATTTTGCCGCCAAACAGCGCCTGTTCGCGGACCTCGAGCAGATCGTGCGACCCGATACGGTGCTGGCGACGAACACCTCGTCGCTCTCGGTCAGCGCGATCGCGTCGGCCTGCAAAAGGCCGGAACGGGCGGCGGGCTGGCATTTCTTCAACCCCGTGCCGCTGATGAAGGTGGTCGAGGTGATTCCCGGCCAGCATACCGCCGAGCCCGTGGTGGAAGCGCTCCAGGCGCTCGCCCTGCGCATGGGCCATCGTCCGGTGCGCGCCGCCGATTTGCCGGGTTTTTTGGTCAACCACGCCGGGCGCGGCTATGGCACCGAGGCGCTGCGCATCCTGGCCGAGGGCATCGCGAGCCCGGTCGAGATCGACCGCATCCTGCGCGAGGCGGCCGGCTTTCGCATGGGGCCGTTCGAGCTCTTCGACCTCGTCGGGATCGACGTCACGCATGCGGTGATGGAATCGATCTGGCGGCAGTTCTACGGCGAGCCCCGCTTCCGGCCGCAGCCGCTGACCCGGCGCTACCTCGATGCCGGCCTGCTCGGGCGCAAGAGCGGCGCCGGCTTCTACCGCTACGTCGACGGCCGCCCGCAGGTCCCCGAGGAGCCGCCGGCGCCCGCCGGGCCGCGGCGCCCGATCTGGATCGGCGCCGGCGACGAGGCGGACCGGCGCGCACTGCGAGAGCTGATCGCCGAGGCGGGCTTTGCGATCGACGAAGCGAAGGCGCCGGCGGCGGCATCGATCTGCGTGGTCATGCCGCTCGGCGGCGATGCGACCCACGCCGCGCTGGCGCAGCAGCTCGATGCCAGGCGCACCGTCGCGATCGATCCGCTGCTGGGCTTTTCCGGCCGCCTGACCCTGATGAGCACGCCGGTCACGGAGCGGGCGGCGCTCGATGGCGTGCACGCTGCGCTGGCGGCGAGCCGGCCGGTGAGCGTGATCCGCGACAGCGCCGGCTTTGTCGCCCAGCGCGTGCTGGCGCACATCGTCAACATCGGCTGCGACATCGCGCAGCAGCGCATCGCCGCGCCGGCCGACATCGACGTCGCGGTCCGGCTCGGGCTCGGCTATCCGAAGGGGCCGCTGGAGCTCGGCAATGCGCTGGGGCCGAAGAAGATCCTGGCCGTCCTGCGAGGGCTGCAGGATGCCTATGGCGATCCGCGCTACCGCCCGAGCCCGTGGCTGACGCGGCGTGCGGCGCTCGGTGTCTCGCTGACCACCGACGAGGCCTGAGGCCCGGCTCTTCTCAGCCGATGAGGCGGCTCGCCGACCGATCCGTGCCGCCATCGCGCGACGCTGTCCAACTGGCGAAGGCGGCGCCAGGCGGTCTCGACCTGCCCGGCATGGGCAAGCGACGGATCGTGCATATAGGCGCGCACGGCCCGCCGGACCGCGCCGAGCGCTTCGCGGCGCTGGACCTCCATCGACCCCTCCCGTCGTGCTGGCTTACATCTCCGGCTGGATAGCGCAGGCCTTTGACACGCTCGTGACGATGGCGGCCCTCGCTGCGGGCCGAGGCCTCCCTCTCAGCAGCGTGCCTCGCCCGCAGTGGCGCAGGCGGTCTGCCGGTTCAGGAGATCATCACCTCGCCGGCCGGCGCCACGCCGGAACCTGCGCCTGCCGGCGCGAAGATTGAGGCGTAGCGCGTCTCGATGCGCACCACCGAGCGCACAAGATCCTGATAGGCGTGCTCGACCTCGCGGCGATCCTGGGCGGCCATTGTGAAACTTCACGCCATCGCGCAGCTTGAAGGTGTAGGTGAGGCCGTCGTCGGAGATCGTGAAGCTCTCGGCGAGATCGGGCACCAGTTCGGTGGTGCCGGCCTTGTAGCCCATCAGACCCTCGGCGATGAGCTGCATCATCGACGGGTTCCGCCAGTCGTAGCCGATCGCGGGGTCGAGGGTGGCGATGTCGTCCTGATAGGTGACGACGATACTGCCGCCGCGGGCCGGCTCGTCGGCCTCGAGCACGCCCGGCGGCATCGCCGCGTTCAGGGCGATCGCGCACAGCGCGGTGGTGGTGATCAGGCCAGGTCGCATGGCGTGCCTCTCCAAGAGGTTGCTCGGGGCGAGCCTCTTCCGGGCCGTGATCCCCGCCTTTTTGTTGTGGGCTACCTTGAGCCGGTTCGCGCCGCGAGGCAACCTCCGAGCGGACTTCGGTTTCCTTGACGGCATGATCCTTGCTTCCTAGGCTGGCGCGCAAATCTTGCCCGTTGGGCCCAGGGGAGGGCTGGATCATGATCGCACGCAAAGAACGCGAGATTCTGCTGCGCCAGCTTTGGCGGCAGCAGCTGCTGCGCGGCCGGATCGACCGGCGCGAGCTCCTGACGCGCTCGCTGATGGCCGGCCTCGGCATGGCCGGCGCCGGCGTCGCGGCAAGGCTAGGAATGAGCAGCGCGCTCGCGGCGCGGCCGCTGACGCCTACCTTCTACCAGTGGATCGAGGACCTCCACCCGAGTATTCCGCAAGTCAACGAGCAGTTCCCGGACATCAACTACCAGATCGCGCCGGTCGAAGGTTTTGGCGTCGAGCGTTTCGTCGCCGAGGCCAGGAACGGCGAGAGCACCTGGGACGTCTATGTCGGCATGACGCCCTTCGTCGAGATGAGCGCGATGATCGAGGCCGACGTCATCGAGCCCTGGGACAACTACATCCCGCAGGACGTGATCGACGACATCATTCCCTCGATCCGCGAGGAGTGCACGGTCGACGGCAAGCTCTACAGCTGGCCGTTCCTGCTGGATATCATCGGCATGGGCTGGCATTCCGGCATCACCGCCGAAGCCGGCCTGCCCGAGGCCCCGCCCGCGACCTGGGACGAGTATCTGCAGAATGCGCAGGCGGTGGTCGATTCCGGGGCGGCGCCGTTCGGCGCCACCTTCGATGCGCATGGCTGGCGCTCGCTGGCGCCGATGGCGCACAGCATGACCAGCGACGTCTACACCGACGAGGGCCTGTTCGACTTCACCAGCGATGCCGCCGTCGAGGCGCTGATGCTGATGAAGGAGATCATGGCGCTCTCGCACCCCGACATCCTGCTCGCCGGCGCCACCGACGGCGGCGTCAACGGCACGCCCGACGAGGTCGCGTTCGCCGCCCAGCGGGTCGGCTACTACACCAAGTATTTTAACGCTCCACTGCGCATGGCCCAGTATTGGGACGATCCGGGCCAGCTGCAGATGGCGCCACAGCCCAAGTTCACGAACGGCGAGGGCTCGACGGTCTTCTGGACCACCGGCTCGGCGCTGCTCAAGCACGGCGAGAACAAGGAGAAGGTCGCCGAGTACATCCAGGCGCTGACCTACGATCCGCAGATCTGGCAGGATTCGATCGCCGGCACGCCGACCGCGCATCCCGGCCAGCTGCCGCCGTACAAGTCGGTCTACGCCGAGTGGGACAGCGCCCCGCCCGACTGGATGCCGCCGTTCGTCGGCCTGGTGCGCGAGCAGCTCGACCAGGCCAAGGCGATCCAGAACCACCTGTTCGGCCTGCAATCAGTTCGTGATCGGCCAGCCGGTGTGGGAGGCCTACCTCAAGGGCGAGGAGCAGGATCCGCGCGCCGCACTGCAGAACGTGGTCGATGCCGTGCAGGCCGAAATGAAGCGTGGCTAGCACGGGACCGCACGAGAGAAGGGGGCACGCCTGCCCCCTTTTTCGTTTCGCCCGCCCGCCGGACCAGGCCGGCCGCAGCGAGCCAGCTCATGACGTGACCAGCCGATGGCGATGAGCAGCGGCATCCTCGCGCGACGCGGCCCTTATTCGCTGGCCGAGCGCCAGGCGCGCGAGCAGCGCATCAACACCTGGATCTTCCTGCTGCCGGCGCTGCTGTTCTTCGTCTGGTACCAGGTCTATCCGATCGTCCGCGTCGTCTGGATCAGCTTCACCGACTTCCAGTTCCTGAGCGGCGACCCGGCGAGCTGGGTCGGCCTCGACAACTACGCGGCAGCACTCGCCGATCCCCTGATGTGGGCCAGCCTGTGGCGGGCCGCCCTGTTCACGATGATGTTCCTGCCCGGGACGATCATCTTCCCGCTGCTGCTGGCGATCCTGATCGATCGCGTGCGCGACCAGCGGCTGGCGACCGTGTATCGGCTGGTTCTGCTGATCCCGGCGGTGATCCCGAGCACGCTCGTGTTCGTGCTCTGGAAGTGGATGTACAATTACCAGACCGGGCCGATCAATCATTTCCTGGTCGAGGTCCTGGGGCTGTTCACGTTTCGCGAACGCGCCGCAATGGCTCGGCGGCACGCCGCTCACCCTGCCCTCGATCGCGATCATGGAGGTGTGGTGGGGGCTCGGCTACCACAGCATCTTCTTCCTCGCCGGCCTCGCGGCGATCCCCAAGGAATTGCCCGAGGCCGCGCGCATCGACGGCGCCAACGAGTGGCAGGTGTTCTGGCACGTCACCCTGCCGGCCCTGCAGCCGGTGATGATGATCCTGATCGTGCTGCGCTTTGGCACCTCGATGGCGGTGATCGACGAGTACCTGATTTTCGGCGGCTTCAACCGCGATTCGCCGACCTACACCTGGACGATCTTCATGTACGACCAGGCGTTCAAGCTGGGCCTGTGGCGGCAGGGTTTCGCGGCCGCGATCGGCATGATCGGCGCCGTCGTGATGATGGCCTTCGTGACGCTCCTGCTCTACCTGTTCCGGCGCAAGGGCTGATCATGGCGTCCGCGCTGCGAGCTTCTGATCGCCCCATGGCGGACCACCCCGTGGCCTGGCTGCGGCGCCACCGGGCCGTGGTGATCCGGCATGCGGTGATCAACCTCTTCATGCTGATCATCCTGTTGCCGCTGTTCTGGGTCTTTTTGCTGTCGATCAAGTCGCTGCCGGATTCGATGCGCGGCGACTTGTGGCCGCGGGCGTTCGACTTCAGCCATTACGGCTATGTGCTGGAAAAAATCGACACGCTGCCGGTCAACCTCTTCAACAGCATCTACGTGACCAGTGCCACGGTGCTGATCACCACGGTCTGCGCCGTGCTGGCGGGCTACGCCCTGGTGCACCTGAAGCCCTGGGGGGCTGCCTTCATCGTCGGCATGCTGCTCGCCTCCCTCTACTTCCCGACCCGCGTGGTCTCGATCATTTCGGTCTACGAGATCCAGGATTTTCTGGGGCTGATCAACAACACCAGCGGGCTGATCCTGCCTTACATCACGCTCAACCTCGCGATCAGCGTGCTGATCATGCGCGCGATCTTCCAGCTGATCCCGCACGAGTTGATGGAGGCCGCCAGGATCGACGGCGCCGGTGCCTGGCGCACGCTCTGGATGGTCGGCCTGCCGCTCGCCAAGAACGGCCTGGTGGTGGTGATCATCGTCAATTTCGTGACCGCCTGGGGCGAGTACCTCTTGTGCTCGACGCTCACCAACGACCAGGCGGTGCGCACCATGCCCGTGGTGCTCGCGGCCGCCCAGGGCGGCATGGGCCAGTGGGCCTGGCCGCGCATCGCCGCGGTCTATGTGATCGTCGTGGTGCCGGGCATCGTCGCCTTCGCGTTCGCGCAAAAGCTCTTCTTCAAGGGCCTGATGGAAGGTGCCTTGAAGTCCTGAGCGCAGCGGCTTGCGGCGCCTTTTTGCATTGCAGCAACGCATGGCCGCCATGCGCGCGCGTGCCTTGCTGCAGCGCACCACAGCGACGACCTTGGGTGCACCAGGAGGCTTTTCCGCCATGGGAGGAACCCTCGTGCTCAGTGAAGGAGGTTTCCTGTGGCTACCACGACCATTCAGACCGCGCCTCGACGCGATGCCGGCAGAGCGGCGCTTGCCAGAATCGGGGCCGGGATCGGGGCGGGTTTCGCCGCGGTCATGCGGTTTCTCTGCGACCTCTCGAGCCGCCCGCCGATGTGCCATCGAGGTCGAGCAGCTGATGGCGCTGCCGGACGCCGAGCTCGCAAGGCGCGGCCTCAAGCGCGACGAGATCGTCTCCTACGTGCTTCGCAGCCACATGCACGAGTGATCGGCGCCGCCTGTCGCGCTGGTCTCGCCCGTGCTACAAGGAGCGCAGTGAAGCCGCCATCGGGGGGGCCGTTGCCTGCGATCCGCCGCCTGCCGCCAGGTCTGGTCAACCGCATCGCCGCCGGCGAGGTGGTGGAGCGGCCGGCCTCGGCGATCAAGGAGCTGGTCGAGAACGCGCTCGATGCCGGGGCTGCGCGCATCACGGTCGAGCTTGCCGAGGGCGGCCGCTCCCTGATCGCGGTCACGGACGACGGCGCCGGCATGACGCCGCAGGAGATCGAGCTCGCGGTCGAGCGGCATGCGACCTCCAAGCTGCCGGGCGACGATCTGGTGCGGATCACGAGCCTCGGCTTTCGCGGCGAGGCGCTGGCAGCGCTCGGCGCCGTCGGCCGCATGCGCATCACCTCGCGCCCGCCGGGCCAGGAGAACGCGTTCGCGCTCGCGGTCGTCGCGGGCGACACAGGCCCGGCCGCGCCGGCGCCGGGCGCCAACGGTACCCGCGTCGAGGTCTTGGACCTGTTCTTCGCGACCCCTGCCCGGCTCAAGTTCCTGAAGTCCGATCGCGCCGAGAGCCAGGCGGCGCGCGAGGTGGTCGAGCGCCTCGCGATCGCCCATCCCGAGGTCGCGTTCGATCTGCTGCTCGACGGCAGGCGCGTGCTGGTGCTGGAGCCGTCCGGCAGCGATCCCCTGGAGCAGACCGAGAACCGGCTGCGCGCGATCATGGGCCGCGAGTTCGGCGAGAGCGCCCTGCTCGTCGATGCCGAGCGCGACGGCATCCATCTGTTCGGCTTCGCCGGGCTGCCGACCCTCGCGCGCACCACCCAGCGCTTCCAGCACTGGCTCGTCAACCGCCGGCCGGTGCAGGATCGCCTGCTGCGGGGCGCCCTGCGGGCCGCCTATGGCGATCTTCTGTTCCAGGACCGCCAGCCGATGGCGGCGCTGTTCGTGCAGCTGGCGCCCGAGCGGGTCGACGTCAACGTCCACCCGACCAAGGCCGAGGTGCGCTTTCGCGAGCCGGGCGTGGTGCGCGGCCTCGTGATCGGCACGCTCAAGGCTGCGCTGGCCGAGGCCGGCTGGCGCACCTCGACCAGCCTCGGCGGAGCAGCGCTCGGCGCCTTTCGCGCCGGTGCGAGCCCCGGCAACGGCCTGCCCGCCGGCCTCGCCGAGACGGCGGCGCGCTACCAGGCGCCGGATGCGGGCCAGGGCGGGCTCGCGCTCGGCGCGCCGAGCGCGCGGCACGAGCCGCTGCCCGACGACGGCGTCGGGCGCTACCCGCTCGGCACCGCGCGCGCCCAGCTGCACGACAGCTACATCATCGCCCAGACGGCGGACGGGCTGCTGCTGGTCGACCAGCATGCGGCGCACGAGCGCCTGGTCTACGAGCGCATGAAGGCGCAGCTCGAGGACAGCGGCGTGGCGCGCCAGGGCCTGCTGCTGCCCGAGGTGGTCGAGCTGGGGCCTGCCGATGTCCAATGCCTGATCGAGCGGCGCGAGGAGCTCGAGGAGCTGGGCCTGGCGCTCGAGCCGTTCGGCGAGGGTGCCGTGCTGGTGCGCGAGGTGCCGGCACTGCTCGGTGCGATCGAGGTCGCGCGGCTGGTCCAGGATCTCGCCGAGGACCTGGCCGAGATCGACCGGGCGCAGAGCCTGCGCGAGGCGCTCGAGCGGGTCTGCGCGAGCCTCGCCTGCCACGGCAGCGTGCGGGCCGGCCGCCGGCTCGGCCTTGCCGAGATGAACGCGCTGCTGCGCGCGATGGAGCAGACGCCGCACAGCGGCCAGTGCAATCACGGCCGGCCGACCTATGTGGCGCTGTCGCGCGCCGACATCGAGCGCCTGTTCCAGCGGCGCTAGCCGTCGCCAGCCCGCTGCCGCGCCGCCGCAGACCCTGGACAAGGGGCGGCACCGGGACCACATTCGGGTCGTGCGGCGCCAGCCCGCGCAGTGATTCTCATGGAGCTTTCCATGACTTACGTGGTGACCCAGGCCTGCATCAAGTGCAAGTACATGGACTGCGTCGAGGTGTGTCCGGTGGACTGCTTCTACGAAGGCGAGAACATGCTGGTGATCAATCCGGACGAGTGCATCGACTGCGGCGTGTGCGAGCCTGAATGCCCGATCGAGGCGATCCTGCCGGACACCGAGGACGAGGCCGAGAAGTGGCTCGAGCTCAATCGCGAGTACTCGACCGGGCCATGGCCCAATATCACGCGCAAGGGCGAATCGCCGCCTGATGCCGACGATTACAAGGACGAGCCCGGCAAGTTCGAAAAATACTTCAGCGCCGAGCCCGGCGAGGGCAGTTGATTGGCGCTTGCGGCGTCTTGCCGCGGCGCCGGTTCGGGTGCTGCGCGGCGCAGCGCCACCGCAAGGGCTGTCCTTTTTGCGTTCAGTGTGCTATGAGTGTTTAACGTTAATTGTCGTCAACCCTTTGCAAAGCTTTAGCGGCTTGCCGGACAGCTGACCGGGGAGAGGGTTTGCGCGATCGCATGCAGCGATGGTGCGTCGGCGTGCTGAGGATGGTGGAGATCAACAAACATGGCAAAGAACCTGGCCTTCGCTCGTGACGACTACGTGGTCTACCCGTCGCACGGCGTCGGCCGAATCATGCGCATCGAGACCCAGGAGATCGCCGGCGACCTGCTCGAGATGTACGTCGTCTCGTTCGAGCAGGATCGGCTGATCCTGCGGGTTCCGGTCTCCAAGGCGCCCAAGTCGGGCATGCGCAAGCTGAGCAGCCGGGACAAGATCCAGACGGCGATGAACGCGCTCAAGACGCGGCCGCGGCCGCGCCGCGCCGTGATGTGGAGCCGCCGCGCGCAGGAGTACGAGGCCAAGATCAACTCCGGCGATCCGGTGTCGATCGCCGAGGTCGTGCGCGAGTTGCATCGTGCCGAGGATGCCGACCAGTCCTACAGCGAGCGGCAGATGTACCGCGCCGCGCTCGAGCGTCTCGCGCGCGAGGTCGCGGCGATCGAGCGGATCGACGAGGAGATCGCGACCGCCAAGCTGCAGCAGGTGCTCACCGCGGCCTGACCGCGCGCACCAGGGACGGACAGGGCAAGGGCCCGCAGCGATGCTGCGGGCCCTTTCTGTCTGTCTTCTGCGTCCTGCGGCGCAAAGCGTGCAGAGCCCTGCGCGCCTGCACGCATCTGCAGCGCGACGAGCCCGACGAGGAGGCGACCGCACCCTGATGCGCCGCCTCGGCGCGAGAAGTTCAGATCACCTTCGCGAGCACGTGGCGGCGGTTGGTCGTGAACGGGCGCACCTCGTCGGGCCAGCGGCCCGCCTCGACGGCCTTGCCCCAGGCCTCGCTCGCCAGCACGTCGGCCGATTCCAGATCGTAGATCGCCGTGTAGGCGGGGCCGGCGACCGGAACCTCCTTGGGAGCGCCGGCGATGTTGAGCGTGAACGGCTCCGCCTTGACCCGGGTCACCGCCAGCACGCCCGGCACCTCCAAAAGGTTCGGGATGTGCTCCTGGTCATAGACCTCGTTGAACAGCGCCTCCTTCTCGGGCGCGACGTCCATCGTGACGATGAAGCGATACTTGCCGGGCATCTTTCGGTGTCCCCCTCTTCGTTCGGCGTGAGGTCCGGCTCAGGCGGCAGCTTTGGCCAGGCGAGTAAGCTCCGGCGTCGTGTCGTCGAGCGCGCGCGCAAAACGCTCGACCGCCTCGTCGCACTCGGCCTTGGTGATGCAGAGCGGCGGCGAGAACGGGATCACCTCGATGAACGGCAGCGGCCGGACCATCAGCTGGTGCTCGAGCGCCTTCGCCGCGACCAAGCGGTGCACGCCCGCCTTCGGATCGAACGGCCGGCGGGTCTCCCGGTCGGCGATGAACTCCACGGCCATGATCAGGCCCTCGCCGCGCACGTCGCCGATATGGGGGTGATCGCCGATGGTCTCGCGCAGCTGGCCCAGCAGATACGGCCCGAGCCGTGCCGCATTCTCGATCAGGCCCTCGCGCTCCATGATGTCGAGATTGGCGAGGCCGATCGCACCGCCGACGGGGTGGCCCGAGTAGGTGAAGCCGTGCATGACCGGCCCGTACTCGGGCGAGGCGCTCTCCAGCACGTCCCAGATCTTCTTCGAGATCACGGAGGCGGAGACCGGGAAATAGGCGCTGGTGATGCCCTTGGCGAGCGTCACGATGTCGGGCTTCAGGCCGTAGAGGCCGGTTGCGAACCACTGGCCGGTGCGCCCGAAGCCGGTAATGACCTCGTCGGCGATGAACAGGATGTCGTGCCGGTTCAGCACCTCCTGGACCCGGGCGAAATAGCCTTCTGGCGGCAGCAGCACGCCGCCCGTGCCCATGATCGGCTCGGCGATGAACGCGGCCACCGTCTCGGGCCCCTCGCGCTCGATGATGCCCTCCAATTCGGCGATCATGCGATCGCAGAACGCGGCCTCGCTCTCGGCGGGCCTCGCGAAGCGATACCAGTGCGGGCAGGAGGTGTGCAGCACGCCCGGCAGCGGCAGGTCGAACGCCTTGTGGTAGGTCGGGATGCCGGTCAGGCTCGCGGCGACCGTGGTGAGGCCGTGGTAGCCGCCCGCGCGCGCGATGATCTTCTTCTTGTGTGGCCGGCCGAGCAGGTTGTTGTAGTAGCGCACCAGCTTGACGTTGGTGTCGTTGGCATCGGAGCCGGAGGTGCCGAAGAACACGCGGGCGAGATGGCCGGCGCCGGCCTGCTCGCGAAACAGGGTCAGCACCCGGTCGGCCAGCCGGATGATGGGCTCGGTCGAGGCCGAGCCGAAGATGTGGTAGTAGTTCAGGTTCTCGATCGCCTGCCTGGCGGCCTCGGCGATCTCGGGCCGGCCATAGCCGACGTTGACGCACCACAGGCCCGCACCGCAGTCGATCATGTCGCGGCCGCGATGGTCCTTGATGCGCACGCCGCTGCCGTGCTCGACGATCAGGGGGCCGCTCTTCATGTGCGCGGCGATCGAGGTCAGCGGATGGAACAGGCTCTGCCGGTCCATCTCCTCGAGCGAAAAGTTCTCCCGTTCATCGAGCATGGTCTTGCCTCCTGGCCACCGGATCGCTTGGTCGTTCGAGGGCGCAGTCAATCACAGCCGCGCCACGCTGGCCAGAGGCGCGCTTGCCGCTCAGGCGCCGGCCAGGTCCACCAGGGTCGCGGCGAGGATGCGGGCGCCGGCGGCGAGGTCCTCGGGCTTGGCAAACTCGGCCGGGCTGTGGCTGATGCCCTTGGCGCAGGGCACGAAGATCATGCCGGTTGGCGCCAGGTCCGCGATGAAAATTGGCGTCGTGGAAGGCGCCCGAAGGCATGCGCATGTGGCGGCAGCCGGTGAGTTCGGCCGCGCGTTCGATCGCGGCGACGATCGCCTCCGGAAACACGCAGGGCGGCCGGTTGAAGGTCTCGGTGACGGCGACCTCGCACGGGCCCGCGCCGGCACGGCAGACGGCCTCGATGAGCGCGCCGCGCTGATCCAGGACGCGAGCCTCGGGGTGGCGGAAGTCGATGCTGAAGGTGACTTTTCCCGGCACCGTGTTGGGCGAGTTCGGCTCGACCTGGAGCCGGCCGACGGTAAAGCGGAGCCGGTCGTCCGGGTCGTGCATCAGCTCCTGGAGCCCTGCGATCATGCCGACCGCGGCGCGCAGCGCGTCCTTGCGGCCGCGAAGCGGCGCGGTGCCGGCATGGCCGGGCTCGCCCGTGACCTCGACCTCATACCAGCGCGCACCCTGGATGCCGGTGACCACGCCGATCTGATGGCCGGTGTCCTCGAGCTGCGGGCCCTGCTCGATATGCGGCTCGAGGTAGGCGGCGACCTCGAAGGCGAAGGGGCGGCGGGCGAGGCCGGGCGTGGCCGCGAGCGTCGCTTCGAGCGCGTCCGCGAACCCGATGCCGGCGGCGTCGGTCGTCTCGAGGCAGCTCGCGAGGTCGATAGCACCTGCGAATACCGCCGAACCCATGGCACCAGGCGCGAAACGGCCCCCCTCCTCGTTGGTCCAGGCCACCAGGTCGATCGGATGCTTGGTGGCGATCCCGGCAGTCTCCACCGCCTCCAGCGCCTCCAGTGCTGCGAGCACGCCAAAAATGCCGTCGAACCGGCCGCCGGCCGGCTGGCTGTCCATGTGCGAGCCCGCCACGATCGGCGCTGCCGACGGATCGCGGCCCGGGCGGCGCACGAACAGGTTTGCGATCGGATCGACCGCCGCCTGCCAGCCGCGCGCGCCGGCCCATTCCAGCAGCAGGGCGCGCGCCCGGATGTCGTCTGCCGAGAGCGCCTGGCGGTTGACGCCGCCACCGCCGATGGCGCCGATCTCGGCCATCGCCATGTGCCGCCGCCACAGCCGCTCCTGATCGACCGCGGCGGCCGCCGATCTGGCCGCCTGCTCGCTTGCCAAGGCGATTTCCCTTCTTGTTCTTTGTCACGTCGCGGTTGGAGCCGGTCCGCCCGCCGCGCTACCTTGCCCCGACCTCACGCCGCCGCCAAGGGGATCGTCCGCGATGCGCCATGCCTTCGAGCCGCAAGCCCGCTGCCCCCTGGACGACGTTCGCGTGCTGGACCTGTCGCGCCTGGTGGCGGGCAACATCATGACCCACGTGCTGGCCGATCTCGGCGCCGAGGTCATCAAGATCGAGAAATTCTCGGGCGACGACCTGCGCAACTGGACGACCGCGGGCGTGCCGGTCTGGTGGCAGGTCTACGCGCGCAACAAGAAGAGCATGAGCCTCGATCTTCGCGCCGAGGCGGGCCGCGATGTGCTGCTGCGGCTGGTCGAAGGCGCAAAGGTGCTGGTCGAGAATTTTCGGCCGGGCACGCTCGAGCGCATGGGCCTGGGGCCGGACGTGCTGCACGCGCGCAATCCTGCGCTCGTGGTGGTGCGCATCTCGGGCTGGGGCCAGAGCGGCTCCTGGCGGCACAAGCCGGGCTTTGGCACGCTGGTCGAGGCGTTCAGCGGCTTTGCCGCGATGAACGGCTACCCCGACCGGCCGCCGGTGGTGCCGCCGTTCGCCATGGCGGACGCGTTCGCCGGGCTGTACGGCGCGCTCGCGGCGCTGACCGCGCTGCGCGTGGTCGAGACAGGCGCGGCGCGGGCCAGGTGATCGATCTCTCGCTGATCGAGCCGGTGCTCGCGATGCTCGGCCCCAAGGCCGCCGAGTACCGCCTGACCGGCGAGACCACCGCGCGCATGGGCAGCCGATGCAACATTCAGGCGCTGCGCGACGTTTATGCCACGAGCGACGGCAAGTACGTGGCGCTGTCGACCGGCACCCAGGGGATGGCGGAGCGTTTGCTTCGCGCCGTCGGGCGCGCCGACCTGGTCGACGATCCGCGCTTTCGCACCAATGCCGACCGGCTCGCCAACCGGGAGGAGATCGAGGCGATCGTGAGGGACTTCATCGCCGCGCGGACGCAGGCCGAGGCCTTGGCCTACTTCGAGGCGGCCGAGGTCACGGTCGGCCAGGTCTGCGACGAGGCCGATCTGGCCGAGCATGCTTTCGTGCGCGAGCGCGAGGTGCTGGTCGACCTGCCGGACCGGCTGATGGAGAGCATGCCGATGCACAACGTCGTGCCGCGGCTTTCGGGCACGCCCGGTGCCCTGCGCACGCCGGCGCCGGCGATCGGCCAGCACAATGCGGAGCTGCTCGCGAGCCTCGGCTACACGGACGCCGAGATCGAGGCGCTGGCAAAGGCAGGCGTGCTCGGCCACGCCCAAGGCTCGCCATGATCCGCAAGCTGATCCGCGGCCTGCGCGCGCTCCTGCACCTGCTCGCGCGCCCGGTTCGCGCCACCCGCGGCCAGGGCGAGGTCGTCCTGCAGCCGTACCGCGGCTACGGCACCGCCGAGGAGGTTTTTCTGATCGGCCGCGCCTTCCGGCAGCCCACCGGATCGTCCTCGGAAGGGGTGTGGGGCGACCTTCGCGACCTTGGCCGCCGCTTCCTGCGCCGGAGCATCGCCGATGCGCCGCTGCTGGCGCGCTTTTGTGGCGCCGAGCAGCATCTTCGCACCGATCGCGACGGCTACTTTCGCGTTCACCTCGAGCCCGCCGAGCGGCCGCGGCCGGATCGTCGCTGGCACTGGATGGAGCTGACGCTCGCCGATCGCCCGGGCGTCCGCGCGAGCGGCGAGGTGTTCGTGGCGCCGCCCGCCAGCCGCTACGTGGTGATCAGCGACATCGACGACACCATCATCGAGACCGGCGTCGCCAACAAGGCGGTGATGCTGTGGCGCCTGTTCATCCAGGGGGCGGACGGCCGGATGGCGTTTCCGGGCGTGGCGGCGCTGCTGCGCGCCCTGCACGACGGTGCCTCGGGCGGCGACACCAACCCCATGCTCTACGTCTCGCGCGGGCCCTGGAGCCTGTACGAGGTGCTCGACGCGTTCTTCAACCTGCACCGCATCCCGATCGGGCCGCTGCTGTTCCTGCGCGAGTGGGGCATGACCTTCGAGAGCCCGCTGCCGCGCCGCAGCAAGGGGCACAAGCTCGAGCTGATCCGCAACATGGTGGCGCTGTATCGCGAGCTGCCGTTCGTCCTGATCGGCGACAGCGGCCAGCGCGACCCCGAGATCTACGCGCAGGTCGTGCGCGAGCATCCGGGGCGGGTGCTGGCGATCTATATCCGCAACGTCAGCCGCGATCCGGCGCGCCGGCGCGCGATCGAGGATCTTGCCGTCGAGGTGGTCGAGGCCGGCAGCACGCTGCTGCTCGCGTCCGACAGCATGGCGATGGCGCGCCATGCCGCCGAGCATGGCCTGATCGCGCCGGGCGCTCTGGCGGATGTGGCCGGCGAGAAGATCCTGCAGGACGAGCCGGAGGCCGGTCCGACGCGCGAGGTCGAGGCGCCGACCACGCACGAGACCGAAGAAGCGGTGCGGCATGGCGCCCTTGCCGACGCCCTGGAGCAGGGCGACGCGGCGCCGGCCAACGTCGAGGTCGAGGCCCGCGATCGCCAACCCGCCCGCGGCAAGGGCTGAACCGTCAACGACGCATCGAAATGTCGCCGCGGATGTAGCCGCTCTCAGTCGGCGGCGGCCGCAGGCGGCGGTGCCACGTCGGTCGCGCGCCATGTCTCGGGCCAGATCAGCGCGGTCAGCGCCAGGGCGATCAGCCCCTCGAGCGCCATGATCTGGACCGCGGCCGCGGCGCCCACCCAGTCGGCGAGCCAGCCGAGATGCAGCATGCCGAGCGGCCCGGTGCCGATGGCGACCGTCAGCACCCCCATCACCCGCGAGCGCATCTCGGGGCGCGCCGCGAGGAACATGATCGTCGCCTGCATCACCGAGAACCCGGCCAGGCTGATGCCGCAGATCAGGTTCAGCGCGAGCGACAGCGAAAACCCCTCCGACAGCGCGAAACCGAGCACGGCGAGCAGGAAGATGAAGGAGCTGCCGAGATAGATCCGGGTGTAGGCGTGCGGCTTGGAGAAGGGCCCGACCAGCAGGGCGCCGAGCAAGGCACCCAGGCCCTCGATCGACATCAGCACGCCGATCGGAAACGCCGACAGCCCAAGCACCCGCTCGCCGATCACCGGCACCATGGTGATGTAGGCAAAGCCCCAGAAGTTGACGACCACCGTGACCATCAGCGTGCCGACGATGATGCGGCGCGCCCGCACGAACCGCCAGCCTTCGCCAAGCGTGCTCAGGATGTTGCGGGCCTGGCCCTCGAACCTGGCCGAGCGATAGCGCACCCGCAGCATCAGGACGACGCTGATCAAGGAGAGCAGCGCGCCCAGGAGGTAGACACCCTGCAGGCCGAGCGTCTCGAGCAGGAGGCCGCCGAGCGCCGGCCCGAGCATGCGGGTCGCATTGCTGGTCGCGGACTCCAGGCCCATCGCCCGGCCGAGGCGATCGACGCCCGCGATCTCGGCGCTCATGATCCGGCGAACCGGATAGTCGCCGGCGAAAAAGATGCCGTTCAGGAAGGCGCCGATCGCGATCTGCCAGAGCGTGATCTGATCGGTGAGAGCGAGCACGCCCAGCACCGCAGACGTAAGCGTCAGGACCACGAGGCCCAGCAGCAGCAGGCTCCTGCGCTCGTAGCGGTCGGCGATCGCGCCGATCAGGATGCCGCACAGGAACATCGGCGCGAGGCGCACGACCGTCATCAACGCGACGATCCAGGGCGAGCCGGTCTGCTCGAGGGCGTAGACGCCGACCGCGAGCAGCTCGAGCCAGCGCAGCCCGCCGGCAATGCTGCCGACCAGCCACACCCGGCGAAAGTCTGCGTCGGCGAGCAGCGCCGTCATGCCGTATACCCCGATCGTGCATCCCGTCGCCGGATCGGGGGAGCGGCTTCGCGTTGCCGCCTTGTTGTCGCCAGGATCTGGCAGTGCGCGACGTCGGACGCGGTGTCCCCCACGGCCCGATGCATCTACACTGAAGGCTTGCGGTGCGAAAGAGAGCCACGGAAGGAAAGCCATGACGACGGATCGGCCTGCGATCATCGCGGGCTTCGGGTTCGATACCGACAGGGCCGCCCCAGATCTCAGCGATCTCGACGAGGTGCTGGCCCGCATCGCCGCGAGCGGCGCCAGCCATGCCGAGCTGTCGCTGTGCAACCACGAGCTGGTCGCGGGCGGCCGCATCCTCGCCGAGCGGCGCCGCAGGCTCGAGCAGATCTGCGCCCGCCACCCGCTCGCCTACACCGCGCACGGCACGCTCGTCGTGAACTTCATGGACGAGGCCCATCTCGACCTGCACAAGGCGGTCTGCCGGTCCATGCTCGAGCTTTGCGATGCCGTCGGTGCTAGCGTGATGGTGCAGCATCCGGGCCTGGTGCCGGCGAAGCCGGCTGCCGCGCTCGAGCGGCTGCACGCGATCGAGTGCCTCGCATTGCGCGAGATGGGCGACGTCGCCGCCCGCTACGGCGTCAAGATCGCGCTCGAGACCCTGTTCGTCGAGGATGCGCAGCGCTACACCGCGGACCCGGTGCGGCTCGCCCGCGGCGATCGCCGAGATCGATCATCCGCAGGTCTGCGGCACGCTCGATTTCAGCCACGCCTACATCATGACCACCTTTCGCGGCATGGACTATCTGGACGCGCTGCGGGCGTTCGCGCCGTGGGCGAACCATCTGCACGTGCACGATTCGTTCGGCCGGCCGACCACCATGCCGCGCTTCGTCTCGCACGCCGAGCGCATCGCCTTCGGGATGGGCGACCTGCACCTGCCGATGGGCTGGGGCGACATCCCGTGGGAGACGATCCTGCCGCAGCTCGCGATCCGTCCCGGCACGGTGATGATCGTCGAGCTGCCGCCGCACCACTGGGCCGAGCTCGAGAACTGCGCTGCGACCGCGCGGCGCTTCGTCGAGATCGTGAACCAGGCGCAGCGACAGGCGGCGTAGCAGGTTCATTCAACAACAAGCTCCCATCGCGGACCCGCCGCGCTAGGCTCGCCAACGGCAGGCTGACACGAGTGCCGTCCCGGCCAGGAGCGAGGCGCTTCCGTTCTTCGCGATCTCGCCGGCCGGTCGCGATGCCGATTCGCCAGATATTCCTGCGGCGCTCGGGTTCGATCGGCGTGGCGCCTCCGCCCGGCGCCGGCAGTGGAAGTGGCAGCCGGGCGGGGACCGGACCCAGCTCGGCAATCCGCTCCACCGGATTTCTCGCACGGTCCGAATCGCAAGGATTCCTGGGGCGCTCGGGTTCGTCCGGTTGTTTCTCGCGCGTGGCGGCGAGACGCGGGGCAGGCGCGGCTGAGGGTGCGGCGCAAGGCCCAGGCGCCGGCGCAGGCGCGGCTTCCTGCGCCGCCCGCTCGGCCTGGAGGGACTTGAGGGTTTTCAGCGCCCGCCAGAACTCGGCGAGCGTGCCGCCGCGGTAGCGCAGCAGCGTGTCGAAGGCGCGGGCATTGTTGCAATCGCGGATCAGGGCGAGGCCGAGGCTGCGGCCGCTGCCGCCGAGCTGGTTCCACGCAAAAAGCCTCGGTCTCGATCCGCTCGACGCGCTCGAGCCGCCAGGCGGCGGCGACGACGCGCCGCGCCAGCACCGTCTGGAGCGCGCCCTCCGGCGCCAGCTCCTCGAGCAGCGCCGCCTCGAGCCGTCGGTACGCGGCGGCGCTCTCGCCCGGCAGCAGCATTGCTTCTGGGCGCGCAGCCCGTGCCTGAGGGCGTTCTGGGAGGACCGCGCCTTGCCTTCGGGCGTTTTGGGCCCTCGCGACTTGGCGCCGTTGCGACGGCTGGCCTCGGCGCGCGCGCTGGGCAGGCCAAAGTTTGGCATCACAAAGTTCCTTCGTTGGCAGGGGAAGGCGGCCGCGGCGGACGGCCGCAAGATAGATCAATTTACCGGATAATAGGAATATTGTCCATACTCGGTCGCCAGAGCCATGCGCGGCGGGACTGAGGACGGAAGCCGCAGCCTCAGCTTCTCGTCGCCGACGATCTAGGGGCCGAAATCAAGCTCACGGCTGCCTATGACCCGATGCGGACCTCCAGGACCCTGCCAGGGATCGGGAGCAAGCAGATGCTGGCGGCCAGCCGATCGGGGGTGACAACATGCGCAGCCGAACTCGGTCTTTGCCGCCATGCTCGCGATTGCGCCGCCCGGCGCGCGGGCCGCCGACCTCGTGGTGTGGTGGGAGGAGGGGCAATCCGCCGAGGAGGACGAGGCGGTCAGGGAGATCGTCGCCGCCTTCGAGCAGGGCGCCGGCAAGCAGGTCGAGCTGGTCCTTGGCGTGCAAGAGGAACTCGTGGCCGACCAGGTGGCCGCGCTCGAGGCCGGGCGGCGCACCCCGGACTTCGTCTTCACGGTCGTTGATACCCAGCCCTACGAGCGATGGGCCTACGAGGGTCGGCTCGTCGACCTCTCGGACGCCGTCGGTCACTATGCGGACCTGTTCGACCGGGACGCGCTCCGGGGCGCCACCCTGCTCGACGGGACGACCGGCCGGCGTGGCCTGTACCTGCTGCCGATGGGCTTTGCGACCCACCACGTCCACGTCTGGAAGAGCCTGCTCGAGCGCGCCGGCTTCACCCTCGCGGACATCCCGAAAGAGTGGGACGCCTTCTGGTCCTTCTGGTGCGACCAGGTCCAGCCGGCGGTACGCAAGGCGCTGGGCCGCGAGGACGTCTGGGGCGTCGGCCTCCCCATGGCGGGGCCTCGGTCGACACGGAAAACGGGATCTGGCAGTTCGTGCACGCCTACGAGGCCCACTACGTGACCGGCGACGGCCGGCTTGTCATCGACGACCCGGAGGTCCGGCGCCGGCTCATCGAGGCGGTCGACAGCTACACGGCCATCTACCGCAAGGGCTGCACCCCGCCCGATGCGGTAACCTGGGACGGCACAGCAATAACGCGCAGTTTCTGGCGCAGACCATCGTGATGACGGCGAACGAGACACTCTCGATCCGTCAATCCGCTCAAGCGCGAGCGGCCGGAGGACTACTACGACAATGCCGTGACGATCGACTGGCCCGAGCGGCGCCTACGGCCAGCCGCTCGCCATCGAGACCTTCGTCAATCGCGCCGCGGTCTTCAAGGACGGCGGGCACGTCGACAACCGCCAAGGAGTTCGTGCGCTTCCTGGTGGGCGAGGGCTGGCTCGCGCACTATCTCGACTTCGCCGGCGAGCGCATGCTGCCGCCGATGCCGAAGCTGCTTCGAGGCGCCTTCTGGCTCGACCCGGGCGACCCGCACCGTATGCGCTCGGCCATGCAGCTTCTGACTCAGCCGCGCCCCTACGACTACGTAGGCCGTCTCGGGCGACTGGCGGCACGAGCGGAGGCGGATGGACGTCTGGCCGAAGGCGGTCCATCGCGTCGTCACCGAGGGCATCAGCCCCGAGCAGGCGGTCGACGAGGCGATCGCGCGCATCAAGCAAATTCTGAGCGAATAGCGGACCTGACCTAGGCTGAGGCCTCGCGGTGGGCCTGCCAGTCGTTCTAAAAGCTGGGTGACGGCGTCCGCTTTTGGCTACAAGCAGAAGTGCCAGGGCCTTGCCTCAGCGACGTTCGATCTGCTGACTGGAAGCCTCGCCACGGGTTCGAAGACACCAGGCCAACGGCTTCGGCCCATGCGATAGGGAACAGGGGTAGCTACCCCTCCTCCAGCTCGATCGGCAGAGCGAGGAGCAGGAAGCTCCAGGACTTGCCGTGCGAATCCAGGTTCAGGGATTCGTTGACGCCGCCCTCCAGCGCCTGCTCCATGACGAAGTTGAGCGCGCACAGATGGTCGATGCTGTAGCGGCGGACCGGCCCCTTCAGCAGGCCGCCGAAGCTCGCCTTCAGGCGCTCGGGCGTGAGCTGCCGCTTGACCGCCGGATAGTGGCGGGGGTCGTTCACGAACACGCCGATGCTCGAGATGTCGCCCTTGTCGCCGGCGCGGGCGTGGGCGATCTCGCGCAGCGGCGACCGGTGCGTCATGTCTCGATGCATCGTCGATGCGGGTGCGTCGACCTGATCGCGGTCGAGCCAGGCGCTGTGGGTGATGACGGAGGGCGTGATCTGGCCGCGGTAGCCGCCGCCGCCGGCCGGGCCGCAGCAGAGCAGCGATTCGACCTCCCAGAGCAGCAGCTCGGCCTGCTCGCGCGAGCCGGCGCGCAGCGCCGCGCGCAGCCGGACGTCCTGGCTGTCGCTCGGATAGGCCAGGCCGAGGCGTGCAGGGCGTCGACGCCGACGAGATCGAGCCGGAGCGGCGCGTTCAGGCCGTGCAGGTGCCGCATGCGCTCCTCGACGATCGCCGCGGCCAGCCCGGCGCGCGCCTCAGCGCCCGGCCCGGCATAGGAGATGCCGGCCTCCGCGAGCAGGCCGCCGTCGAACGCGACCGTGACCTTGAGCTGCGTCGGGCCGCGGCCGGCCCGACGCGCCGCCGACGCGGATCCGGTCCGGCCCCTCCTTCGCGATCTGCGCGCGGCTGAAATCGGCGACCACGTCGGGCGTGACGTAGGCGGCCGGATCGTGCACCTCGTAGAGCAGCTGCTCCTTGACGGTCTGCTCGCTCACGAGGCCGCCGGCGCTCGCGAGCTTGGTGATCACGGCGCTGCCGTCGGCCGCGACCTCGGCGATCGGAAAGCCCACATAGGCGAGGTTCGGCACGTCCTTGTAGCCGGGATCGGCGAAGTAGCCGCCGGTGACCTGCGCGGCGCACTCCATGAGGTGGCCCACCATGGTGCCGGCGCCGAGCGCCCTCCAGTCGTCCTCGGCCCAGCCGAACGCCTGGCGCAGCGGGGCCAGGAACAGGCTGGGGTCGGCGACCCGCCCGGTGATCAGCACGTCGGCGCCGTCCTCGAGCGCCGGCAGCAGCGCATCGGCGCCGAGATAGGCGTTGGCGCCGACCAGCGGCCGCCCGACCTCGCCGACCACGGTCTGCGCTTCGGGCAGGGCTGTGTCGGGGCCGATCAGGTGGTGGACGTCGTCGCCCTCGAGGGCGGCGATCTTCAGGCCCTTCAGGCCGAGCTCGCGGGCGACCCCGGCGGTGCGCTCGGCAGCGCCCCGCGGATTGGCGACCCCCATGTTGGTGACCAGCCGCGTGCCGTGCGCGCGACAGGCCGGCAGCACGGCGCGCATGCGGCGCTCGAGCAGCGCGTTGTAGCCGGCCTGCGGGTCGGCCATGCGGTCGCGATGGCCGAAGGCCAGCGTGCGCTCGCCGATGCACTCGAACACGATCACGTCGAGCTCGCCCTGCTCGACCAGGTCGAGCGCGGGGTCGAGCCGGTCGGCCGAGAAGCCGGCGCCGGTGCCGAGGCGTACGGACCTACGCATGGACGATGCCGCCAGCGTCGGGCCAGACCACGCTAGGCGCCTGGCTGCGTTGGCAAGTCGGGTAACGGCTCGTCGAAATCCTCGGCGATCCAGAGCTTGCCCTTCATGAGCCCGGGGGTCCGTGGCTCGTGATGGGAGCCCAACTCGCGGCCGGATGTGAACGGCAGGAGTCGGGCAAGCGGCTTGCCGGCCCTGGCGATGACGATCTCCTCGCCCGCCGCGACCTCGTCGACGAGCCGCGACAGATGGGTCCTGGCGCGGCGGATGCTCACGGTTCGCATAGGGATTCCTCGTTGCCAAGCTCAGTCTAGCCGGCGGTGCCGTTCCCGCAAGTCGATGTAGAATCCGCGGTACCCGAACGACGCACGAGCGACGTGCAGGCGCGCTCGACTCGGAGTACGATCGGACCATGCAGCGAGCGGGGATGGAGCACGGTCATTCGAGGGAGGCGATCGCGCGGCGCCTGGCGCGGCCGCCTGCGGTCAGCTACCTGCGCGACTGGGTCTATGGCGGCATCGACGGCGCCGTCACGACCTTCGCCATCGTCGCCGGCGTCGTGGGCGCCGACCTCACCAACCGGGTCGTGCTGATCCTCGGCCTCGCCAACGTGGTCGCGGACGGCTTCTCCATGGCGGCGAGCAACTATTCCGGCACCAGGACCGAGCTCGAGGAGAAGGCGCATCTGCGCGCGGTCGAGGAGCGCCACATCGAGGCGGTGCCGGACGGCGAGCGCGAGGAGATCCGGCAGATCTTTCGCGGCAAGGGTTTCGAGGGACCCGACCTGGAGCGCGCGGTCGACGTGATCACCGCCGACACCAGGCGCTGGGTCGACACGATGCTTTCGGAAGAATACGGTCTGCCCAAGGCCGTGCGCTCGCCGCTCAAGGCGGCCGCCAGCACCTTCGCCGCCTTCATGCTGTGCGGCCTGGTGCCGCTGCTGCCGTTCGTCGTCGATGCGCCCTCGAGCTTCATGCTGTCGATCGTCATGACCGGGGTGGTGTTCTTCCTGATCGGCTCGGGCAAGAGCCGCTGGTCGCCCACGAGCTGGTGGCGCTCGGGCTTTGAGACGCTGGCGATCGGCATGGGCGCCGCAGCGCTCGCCTATGTCATTGGCTATGGGCTCAAGACCTTGGTATGAGCCGGGGTCGCGGTCTTCCCCGCCGCCCGTCACGAGGAGCATGAGTTGATATCGATCAGCGTCGATCGCAGCGCGCTGGGCGGCACGCTGGCGCCTGAGCCCTGCGGCGACCGGCATCGTCATGATGCTCGTGGCAACCCTGCTGTTCACGGTGATGGACTCGATCGCCAAGAGCCTGACCTCGACCTATCCGGTGCAGCAGGTGATCTGGGCCCGCTACTTCTTCCAGTTCGCGCTGATGCTGCTGCTGATCCCGCGCCTGGGCATCGCGGGGCTGCTCTGGACCCGGCGGCCGGGCATCCACATCGCCCGCGGCCTGCTGCTCACGATCTCCACCGGCTGCATGATCGTGGCGATCAGCATGGTCCCGCTGGCCGATGCCTACACGATCACCTTCACGAGCCCCTTCCTCGTGACGATCCTGTCGATCCCGCTGCTCAAGGAGCGGGTCGGCTGGCGGCGCTGGACCGCGGTCCTGGTCGGCTTCGCGGGCGTGCTGATCGTGTTCCGGCCGATTTCCGAGCCGGTCCACTGGGCGATGCTGCTGCCGCTGATCACGGCCTTCTGCTTCGCCCTCTACCAGATCCTCACCCGCAAGGTCAGCTACGATTCGCGCGAGACGGCGTTCATGATGCTGTTCTACCTGGCCTGGGTCGGCACCGCGGTGATGACCGCGATCGTGCCGGCGTACTGGCAGGCCGTGGCGCCGGCCGACTGGGCCTGGATGGTCGGCATGGGCGCGCTCGGTGCCACCGGCCACCTGATCCTGATCCGGGCGCTGACGATCACGCCGGCCTCGCTGCTCTCGCCCTTCATCTACAGCCAGATCGTCTGGGCGCTCGGCATCGGCTATGTCTGGTTCGACGACACGCCCAATGCCTGGATGCTGATCGGCTGCACGGTCATCGTCGCGAGCGGCCTGTACGTCTTCTATCGCGAGGCTCTGCTCGGCAAGAAGTAACCCGGCCGGCAACGCCCTTTACAGGAAGCCGGGAAAACCGGAGAGTCGAACGCAACAAAGAAAGCTGGACCGACCTGTCCGGCTAGAGCGTCGAGAGGCTTACATGTCATCGTCCAACACGGTGGCCGCGGGTGCGCGCGGCTGGACCACCAAACAGCTCGCCTGGGGCTGCATCGGCTCGTTCGCGGCCGGTGCCATCGCCTTGTACGCCGTCGGCTTCCACTGGGTCGGCCAATGGCAGACCGGCGCGGAAGTGGGCAAGAAGCTCGCCGTGGCGGCGTGCGTGCAGGACTTCCTGCTGCAGCCGGATCGCGGCATCGTCTTCACCCAGCTCAAGGACAACTCGAGCTCGTTCCAGCGCCGCCAGATGATCCGCGAGCGCAAGTGGGCGGTCGATCGCGACGTCGCGGCGCTGTGCGACACGCAGATCCTCGGGCTGGACCCTGCCCTGCTCGAGACGCCCGAGACCGCGGAAGCCGAGACCAAGCAGCCGGCGTGAGGCGGCTCGGGTCGCGCTGATCCGGGATGGCGCGGGGCCGCGGCCCCGCGCGTCCCTGCGGCTCACCCGGGCCTGACCACGCCCTTCTTCAGGAGCAGGTTGCCGTACAGGCGGGTCTCGCCGGTCTGCACCACGGCGAAGGCTTCGCGGGCGCGTGTGTAGAACGCGAACCGCTCGAGCTTCGCCAGCTCGACAGGGCGGCCCTCGACGCGATCGATGATCGCCTGGAACTCCCGGCAGATCTCGGGCACCGCGTCGGGGTCGCCCACCACCTCCATGCGGGCGCAGGGCGCGTCGACGAAATCGTCGAGCGGCAGCACCGACAGCACCGCCTCCAGCGCGCGGGTAGCACTCACGCCGTCCGCGCGGACCACGCGCCTGCCCATGCTCGCCGCCGGAAAGTTCGCATCGACGATCGCCAGCTCGTCGCCATGGCCCATGGCGCGCAGCACGTGCAGCAGATCGGCGTGCAGCAGCGGATCGATCCCTTTGAGCATGGCGGCCTCCCTGTTGGTCGGGCGAGCCTAGAGCAGGCTCCCGAGAGCGTCCACATCGGCGCCGGCGTCCTCCGGCGTTGTCGGGCTGGCCGCCGCTGGGCTAGCGTGCCGGCAGAAGGCGGGCGCTCCAGACGATCGCTCGGGGAGGACGGACATGAAGGATCGCGTGGTGATGGCGGTCGACGTCGGCACCGGCAGCGCCCGGGCGGGCCTGTTCGACGGCAGCGGCCGGATGCTGGCCCGCGACAGCCGGCCGATCGCCCTGAACCGGCCGGCGCAGGACCATGCCGAGCAGGACAGCGAGGACATCTGGCGCGCGGTCTGCGCCGCCGCCCGCGCCGCGCGGGCTGAGGCCGGCATTGCCGCCGAGGCGGTCGCGGGGATCAGCTTCGATGCCACCTGCTCGCTGGTGGCGCTCGACCGGGCCGGCCGGCCCGCCTCGGTCTCGACCTCGGGTGAAGCGCGCTGGAACGTCGTGGTCTGGCTCGACCATCGCGCGATCGACGAGGCGCAGGAATGCACCGCGACCGGCCACCGCGTGCTGGACTTCGTCGGCGGCACCATGTCGCCCGAGATGGAGATCCCCAAGCTCATGTGGCTGAAGCGCCATCTGCCGGAGCGCTGGGGGCAGTACGGCCGGATCCTCGATCTCGCCGACTTTCTGACCTGGCGCGCCTGCGGCTCGAACGCGCGCTCCTGCTGCACGGTGACCTGCAAGTGGACCTACCTCGCCCACGAGACGCCGGGCTGGCAGGCGGATTTTCTGGCGAAGGTCGGGCTCGAGGACCTGCCCGAGCGGGCGGCGCTGCCGGGCGCCGCAAGCCCGATCGGCGCGGCGCTCGGGACCCTGTCGCCGGAAGCCGCGGAAGAGCTCGGCCTCACCACGGCCTGCCAGGTCGGCTGCGGCCTGATCGACGCCCACGCCGGCGCGCTCGGCGTGCTGGGCGAGGTCCTGAACCAGGGCGGGCCGGCGCTCGACCGCCATATCGGCCTGATCGCCGGCACCTCGACCTGCCACATGGCGCTCGCCGCCGCGCCGCGCATGGTCCAGGGCGTCTGGGGCCCCTACTACGGCGCGGTGGCGCCGGGCCTGTGGCTGAACGAGGGCGGCCAGTCGGCGACCGGAGCACTGCTCGACCACATCCTCGCCCTGCACGGCGAGGGCCGGGCACTCGGCCCTCCCGGGCCCGAGGCCCATGCCAGGGTGATCGACCGGGTCCGCGCGCTGCGGGCCGAGGAGGGCGGCCCGTCGCGCCTGCACGTGCTGCCCGACTTCCACGGCAACCGCTCGCCGCTCGCCGACCCGCAGGCGCTCGGCGTGATCAGCGGCCTCAGCCTCGATGCCTCGTTCGATTCCCTGGCGCGGCTGTACGAGCGCACCGCGGTCGGCATCGTGCTCGGCACGCGCCACATCTTGGATGCGCTGAACGCCAGCGGCTACGCGATCGACCACCTGCACATCACCGGCGGCCACACCCAGAACCCGCTGCTGATGGAGCTGTACGCCGATGCGACCGGCTGCACGGTGGTGACGGCGGCCGAGGCGGACGCGGTGCTGCTCGGCACGGCGATGGCGGCCGCCACCGCCGCGGGGCTGTATCCGGACCTCGCGGGTGCGGCCGCGGCGATGGCGCGCGCGGGCGAGGTGAGCGCGCCCGACCCGGCCAGGACCGGGCGCCATGCGCGCGACTACCGCGTGTTCCTCGCCATGCACGAGCAGCGCCGGGCGCTGGATGCGATCACCTGAGCCGGGCGCCTGCCGCCAGCGCCGAAAGTGGCATGAAATTCTTGCGTTTACGGTGACAAGTCAATAAACAGCCGCAACCATGGCGCGCGGTTCGTCCAAGCCCGAGGCGGTCGCCGTGCTCGACGTCGGCAAGACCAACGTCAAGCTGCTGGCGGTCGCACCCGACGGCAAGATCCTCTCGAGCCGCTCGGCTCCCAACGCGGTGCGTTGGGGCGAGCCCTACCCGCATTGCGACACCGAGCACATCTGGCGCTGGATGATGGCGGCGCTGGCCGACCTGGGCGAGGCCTTCGCGATCGCGGCGATCGTGCCGACCGGCTACGGCTCGACCGCGGCCCTGGTCGCCGGCGACGCGCTGGTGCTGCCGATCATGGACTACGAGGCCGAGCCGCCAAGGAAGATCGCCGCGGCCTATGCCGAGGTCGCACCCTGGTTCGAGGAATGCTGCTGCCCGATCCATCCGGCCGGGCTCACGCTCGCCCGCCAGCTGTTCTGGCAGAGCCGCGCGTTTCCCGAGCAATTCGGCCGCGCCCGCTGGATCCTGCCGTTCGCGCAATACTGGTCGTGGGGGCTGTGCGGCGTGCCGGCCAGCGAGGTCACCTCGCTCGGCGCCCAGACCCAGCTCTGGAACCCGCGCGAGCGCGACCTCTCGATGCTCGCCAAGGACGAGGGCTGGGACGCGATGCTGCCGCCGCTGCGCTACGCCTTCGACGTGCTCGGCCCGCTGCAGGTCGAGGTCGCCGAGAAGTGCGCGCTGCCGCAGGAAACGCCGGTGCTGTGCGGCATCCACGACAGCAACGCCAACTACGCGCGCTATCTCGCCGCCGGGCTCGAGGACTTCACCCTGATCTCGACCGGCACCTGGCTCATCACCTTCAATACCGCGCTGCCGCTGGCCGGCCTCGATCCGTTGCGCGATACCGTCTCGAACACCGACCTTCTGGGCAGGGCGGTCGCGTGCGCGCGCTTCATGGGCGGGCGCGAGCACGCGCTGATCGCGGGCCGCGACCCTGAGAGGCCCGAGATCGCCGACGTCGAGGCGCTGATCGCGGCGGGCACCGTGGCCCTGCCCTCGTTCACCGACAGCGGCGGGCCTTATCCCGAGAGCGGCGGCAGGGGCCTGATCGCGGGGCCGCCACCGCGGGGCGGGCGCGCCAGGGCAGCCCTCGCCAGCCTCTATGTGGCGCTCATGGCGAGCGCCTCGCTCGATCTGCTGCGCTCCGAGCAACCGGCTGATCGTGGACGGCGGCTTCGTCGAGGACCCGCTGCTCGCCCCCCTGCTCGCGGCGCTGCGCCCGCACCAGCCGGTGGCACTCTCGAGGCAGCGCGAGGGCACGGCGATCGGGGCGGCGCTGCTGTGGCGCTGGCCGGACCGGGAGGAGCCGGTGCCGCTCGACCTCCAGGAGGTCGCGGCACCCGAAGTCGCAGGCCTTGCGGCCTATGCCGCGCGCTGGCGCGAGGCGGCAGGCGTCATCGGCCAGGTCTGAGCAAGGGGCCTCACGGGGTCGGAGCGTCCTCGCGCAGAAGGCCTTCTGCCTTCAGCTCGGCCCAGAAATCGGCCGGCACCTCGGGCGCAAAGACCTCGATGTTCGTCGCGACCTCGGCGGGTGCCCGCATGCCGACCACGACCGAGGCGACCGCCGGATGGCCGAGCGGGAACTGCAGCGCTGCGGTCGGCAGCCTGACGCCGTGGCGGGCGCAGACCGCCTCGATCCGCCGCACCCGCGCCATGATCTCGGGCGGTGCCGGCGCATACTGGAAGTAGGCGCCCTCGATCGGCGCCGGTGGCGAGGATGCCGGTGTTGTAGGCGCCGCCGATCAGGAGCGCGATGTCACGCCGCTCGCACAGCGGCAGCAGGCTGTCCAGCGGCGCCTGCTCGAGCAGGGTGTAGCGGCCGGCGAGCAGGAAGCAGTCGAAGTCGCCGCGCTCGGCCAGGTCCTGGCAGGCGGCGGTCTCGTTGACGCCGGCGCCGATCGCCTTGACCGTGCCGTCGGCGCGCAGCTTCTCCATCGCGCGATAGCCGCCGGCCATGAAGGCTTCGAGCCTCTCGACCCGCGCCTGCTCCGAGCCATGCGTCCAGACGTCGAGGTCGTGCACCAGCAGGATGTCGACCCGCCAGGTGCCGAGCCGGTGCAGGCTGTGCTCGATCGAGCGCATGATGCCGTCGTAGCCGTAGTCGTAGACCTCGGCGAACGGCAGCGAGCCTTCGAACTGGCCGTGGTCGAGGGTGTCGGGATGGCGGGGCTCGAGCAGGCGGCCGACCTTGGTCGACAGCACGAAGCTCTCGCGCGGCCTGTCGCGCAGCGCCGCGCCGACCCGGTGCTCCGACAGGCCGAAGCCGTAGAGTGGTGCCGTATCGAACAGGCGGATGCCGGCATCGTAGGCGGCGCGCACCGTCGCCTGGGCCTCCGCGTCGGCGATCGCCCGGTACATGTTGCCGAGCGGCGCGCCGCCAAAGCCGAGCTGGGTCACGGCCAGACCGGATCTGCCGAGCACACGCGTATCGCCAGCTCTCATGGCCTCGCCCCCTGTTGCCTGCGACCCGTTCCGCGCTGGATCAGGACGCCCGGATCGTCTATCTCGAAGTATCATGCGCCGTCCGGGCAGGGCAACGCGGACCAGGCGTCGAAGGTGCCGGCAAGGCGCGAGGGACAGGGAGAAGCGTGATGTACACCAAGCAGGCGCTGCGCGCGCTCGGCGTCACCGGCGAGGACCTCACCGACGAGCAGCGCCAGGCACTGGACCGGGACGGCTTCTTCATCGTGCCCGACTACTTTTCGCCCGCGCAATGCCGGCAGATGGCCGAGGCGTTCGATCGGCTGCATGCCGCGGAGGGCGATCGGGGCGGCCACGAGGTGCACGTCGAGCCAGGCGCGCCCCGGGTCTCCAACATCTTCAACAAGACCGACGCCTACGACGCCTGCCTCGAGTGCAAGCCGTTCCTCGCGGCCTCGCACTACCTGCTCGGCGAGTTCAAGGTCCACGGCGCCAATCTGCGCGATCCGCTCAAGGGCCAGGGGCACCAGGAGCTGCATGTCGATGTGCCCAAGCTGTTCGCCGACGACTGGTGGGTGAGCAACGCGCTGATGCTGTTCGACGACATGACGCTGACCAACGGGCCGACCCGCGTGATCCCGGGCTCGCATCGCTGGCCGCCGATCAACGTGCCGACGGTCAACCGCGCCGACTGGGAGCCGGCGCCGCTCACGCCCGAGGAGCAGGCGCTGGTGCCCGACGACCTCGCGGCCGCGCATCCCAAAGAGATCCTCGTGACCGCGCCGGCGGGTGCGGTCGTGATCGTGAACTCCTCGCTCTGGCATTCGGGCACGCGCAACCAGGACGGCAGCCGGCGGCGCGTGCTGCATCTCACCTACACCCGGCGCGACCTGCCGCAGCAGCTGACGCAGCGGGACTATCTGACGGAAGCGCTCTACGAGCGCATGAGCCCGGCGCACCGTTTCCTTATGGACATCGAGCCGGTCGCCGAAGGCCAGCAGGTGGCCCGCCAGCCCAAGGGTGCCGAGGCCCGCAACTGGTGGAACTGAGCTTCGGTTGATCTTGCCGGCGTTCCGATTTAGCTAGGTCGGCTACGGCAACGCATCCGTAGCCTTAACAGGGAGGCTTTTGATGACATCCGTTATCAGGATTCGCAGCGGTCCCGTTCTTTGCAGTGCGGCTTTCGGCATGTGCCTGGCGCTGGGCGCGGGCCCGGTCCAGGCGCAGAAGGCCTATGAGGGCGTCGAGGTCAATCTTCTGACCCGGCCCGGCCCCGTGATCGCCGGCCGCCTCGAGGAGCGCGGCAAGGAGTTCGAGGAGATGACCGGCGCTCGGATCAACGTCTCGAGCGTGCCGTTCGCCGATCTGTTCCAGAAGCTTTTGACCGACTGGGCGACCGGCACCAACTCGATCGACGTCGGCGTGTTCGCCTCGGGCTGGGCGGTCGAGATGGTCGACGGCGGCCTGCTGGCCGACCTCTCCGATTTCGTCGCCAACGACCCCGAGCTCAAGATCGACGACGTCGCCCCTTACTTCCGCGAGTTCAATCAGAAGATCGACGGCAAGACCTATCTGATCACCATCGATGGCGATTTTCAGATGGTCTACTACCGCAAGGACGTCCTCGACGAGCTCGGCCTGGAGCCGCCCAAGACCTGGGACGAGTATCTCGAGGTCGCCGCCGCGGCCAACGGCAAGGACATGAACGGCGACGGCGCGGCCGATTTCGGCTCCTGCATGTTCAAGAAGCGCAACGCCCAGAGCTTCTACGCGATCATGTCGATCGCGGCACCCTTCGTGCAGACCCAGGGCACCGGCCAGGGGATCTTCTTCGACACCGACGACATGACCCCGATGGTCAACAACGAGGCCTGGGCCAGGGCGCTCGAGATCTACAAGGAGACCGGCAAGTACGGGCCGCCGGAGGAGATGAACCACGACATCGGCGACACCCGCGCGCTCGTGACCAGCGGCCGCTGCGCGCTGGTGATCGACTGGGGCGACATCGGCCCGCTCTCGATCGATCCCGCGACCTCGAAGGTCAACGACCTGCTGGGCGCCGTCATCCTGCCGGGCTCCACGGAGGTGCTCGACTGGGAGACCGGCGAGCTGGTCGAGTGCACGCCGGAGCTCTGCCCGCACGCCATCGACGGCGTCAACCACGCGCCGTTCGCGGCGTTCGGCGGCTGGTCGGGCGCGATCAACGCGGCTTCGGATCCCAAGGTGATCGAGGCGGCGTACGACTTCCTGTCCTACATGAACGAGCCGGAGCAGTCGAACGTCGACGTCACGGTCGGCTGGACGGGCTACAACCCCTACCGCATCTCGCAGGTCGAGGACCTCGGCCCGTGGGTCGAGGCGGGGTTCTCGCAGGAGTTCGCCGAGAACTATCTCGGCGCCATCGGCGACAGCCTGAACAGCCCGAACATGACCTCGGATCTGCGGATTCCGGCCACCCAGCGCTACGAGGGCATCGTGCTCGATCGGGAGCTGGCCCGCTACCTCGCCGGCGAGGTCACCGCCGAGGAGGCGCTGCAGAACGTCCATGACGGCTGGGAGGAGATCACCGAGGAGTTCGGCCGCGACGAGCAGCTGGAGATGTACAAGGCATCGCTCGGCATCACCAACTGACCGGCGCCACTGACCGGGGTCGCCGGGTTTGGTGAGCGCTCGCGACGGCTCCATCAGCACGCGAGGGGTGGGCGGCGCGCGACGGCCGGGGCCCATGGCTCCGGCCGAACCGCTCGCGCCTGCCCGCAGCGCGCGGCTCGCGACATGGCTCGACCATCATGCACGGTCGCTGTTCATCCTGCCGGCCGTGCTGATGATCCTGGTGTTCTCGATCTTTCCCCTGATCGCCTCGGCGATCCTGGCCCTGTCGCGGGTCCGCCTGCGGGCCGGCGGCTACAACATCACCTTCGTGGGCCTCGCCAACTTCGAGAAGCAGCTGTTCGGCTCCGAGCAGTTCCACTTCCTCGGCACCTTTGCGCCCATCAGCCCGCTCGGCTGGGTCGTCACGATCGCGGTCGGCGCGCTGCTCGGCTGGTGGCTGGTGCGCTACCTGCGCGGCCCGATCTGGATTTTCGGCCTGATCGGCCGGATGATCACCGCCGCCGTGCTGTTCGGCCTGACGCTGCTGTTCGCCGCGACGCTGTTCAGCGGCACCCAGTTCGGCACGCTCGGCGTGACCCTGTTCTACGTCTTCGTGGGCTGCACGGTGCAGTTCCTGATCGGCCTCGGGCTCGCCGTGCTCTGCGCCCAGCCGATCCGCGGCCGGGCCTTCTTCCGCGTCGTCTTCTTCCTGCCACTGATGATCACGCCGATCGGCATCGGCTACGCCTTCCGCATGCTGGCCGACACCACCAAGGGGCCGTTCGCGCCGGTCTGGCAGTGGGTCGGGCTCGGCGACTTCGCCTGGGTCGAGCGATCCCCTGGGCGGCGCGGATCTTCATCGTCGTCGGCGATTCCTGGCAGTGGATCCCGTTCATCTTCGTGGTGCTGCTCGCCGCCCTCGAGAGCGTCTCGCGCGACCAGGTCGAGGCAGGCCATGTGGACGGCGCCGGCGGCTGGCAGATCTTTCGCGAGATCACCTGGCCGCAGATCGCGCCGGTCGCCGCGACCGTGATGCTGATCCGGGTGATCGAGGCCTTCAAGCTGGTGGACCTGCCCAACATCATGACCGCGGGCGGCCCCGGCATCGCCACCGAATCCATGACGCTGCACGCCTTCTTCGCCTGGCGCGCGCCCGATCTCGCGCAGTCCGCGGCGGTCTCGTATCTGCTGCTGTTCGTCACGGTCGTGCTGTGCGTCTCGTTCTTCAACCTCGTGGTGCTGCGGCACAGGGCAGCGCAGGCATGAGCGCGTCCGCTCGGCAGCGCCCCGCCCCGGCCCACGGGCCTCGCCCGCCTGTTCGAGCCGGCGCGCGATCGGCGAGATGTCGGCCGGCGGCAAGGTCGTCGTCTACAGCCTGCTGCTGCTGTGGACGGCCTTCGTGCTGTTCCCGCTCTATTGGGTCGTGATCACCTCGCTGAAGCTGCCGATCGACGTCAACGCCGGGCCGGTCTACGTGCCCTGGCTCGATTTCGAGCCGAACCCGCACGCCTGGCGGGACCTCCTGGTCACGGGCCTGGGCGACACGCTGCGGCCCTATCTCAACTCGATCATCGTGGGCTTCCTCTCGACGGCGCTCTGCATGCTGATCGGCAGCATGGCGGCCTATGCGCTGGCGCGGATCGAATACCGGCCGAAGTTCGGCACGATCGCGCTGTTCGTCGCGGCGATGCTCGCCATGGCGACGGCGGTCGGCGTGTGGGGCGTCGACTGGCGGATCTCGGCGGCGGTCGCCGCGGCGATCTTCGTGCTGCTGGCGCGCGCGCTCGGGCGCCGCTTCGAGCGCCGGGTCGGCAATGGCGACATCCTGTTCTGGATGATCTCGCAGCGCATCCTGCCGCCGGTGGTGACGGTCATCCCGATCTACATGATGTTCCAGAGCGTGCGCCTCCTGGACACCCACATCGCCCTGATCCTCTGCTACACGGTGGTCAACCTGCCGATCGTGATCTGGCTGATGCACGACTTCTTCATGGGCATCCCGATCGACCTCGAGGAGAGTGCGCAGCTGGACGGCGCATCGCGCCTGACCGTGTTCTTCGACATCGTGCTGCCGCTGGCCAGGCCCGGCCTTGCCGCCACCACGCTCCTGGTGCTGATCCTGTCCTGGAACGAGTATGTGCTGGCGCTGTTCCTCTCGACCAGCAACGCCCAGACCATGCCGATCCTGGTCGCGGCGATGAATGCCGGCGAAAAAGGCATCCTGTGGTGGACGATGTGCGTCGTGATCATCGTCATGATCGTGCCGGTGATCCTCATGGCGCTGCTGCTGCAGCGTTTCATCGCCAAGGGCGTGCTGCTGGGAGCGGTCAAGGGATGAGCGGCTCGCGCGCGCAGCCGCTCAGGGTCAAGGGCCTGAACAAGTGGTTCGGCGCCAACCATGTCGTGAAGGACCTCGACATCGAGGTCGCGGCCGGCGAGTTCCTGGTCCTGCTCGGGCCGTCGGGCTGCGGCAAGACCACGGGCCTGCGCATGATCGCGGGGCTGGAGGCCGCGGATTCCGGCCAGATCCTGCTCGGCGAGGTCGACGTCACCAACATGCTGCCCAAATACCGCGACGTCGCCATGGTGTTCCAGTCCTATGCGCTCTATCCGCACAAGACGGTGGCGGAGAACATCGGCTTCCCTTTGAAGGTGCGCGGCATGTCGCCTGCGGCGCGGGCACCCGTGGTGCGCGAGGCGGCCGCCCAGGTGCACATGGAAGGGCTGCTCGAGCGCTATCCGCGCCAGCTCTCGGGCGGGCAGCGCCAGCGCGTGGCGCTCGCGCGCGCGATCGTGCGGCGGCCCTCCGGTGTTCCTGATGGACGAGCCGCTCTCCAACCTCGATGCCAAGCTGCGCGGCTACATGCGCGCCGAGCTCAAGCACATGCAGCACGAGCTGGGCGTGACGACGATCTACGTGACCCACGACCAGGTCGAGGCGATGACGCTGGCACACCGGGTGGCGGTGATGGACCAGGGCGTGCTGCAGCAGGTCGGCACGCCGCGCGAGGTCTACGACTGTCCGGCCAACCTGTTCGTCGCCGGCTTCATGGGCTCGCCGCCGATGAACCTGGTCGGCGGCCGGATCGAGCAGCGGCGGTTCGAGAGCGACGGCATCCGCCTGCCGCTGGAAGGCGACCCCTTAGCGCGCGATGCGGTCCTGGGCTTTCGCCCGGAGGATGCCGAGATCGTCGATCCGGGCACGGGCCTGTTCGATGCCACCGTCTATGCGGCCGAGCTCACCGGCGACGTCACCCTGGTGACGATCTCGCTTGGCCAGGAGAGCCTGGCCGTGAAGATGCCGAAGGAGTACGAGGTCGATTTCGATCGCCGCGTCGCGGTGCGCTTTCCGCTGCAGCGCGGCTTCCTGTTCGATGCCGGCTCGGGCGAGCGGCTCGACGCGCGCCTGGCGGCCGCCTCCTGAAGGACAACCACGATGACGAGCGATCGACCAGATCGGGGGCTACCACGCCCATGTCTACTACGATCAGGCGAGCAAGAGCGCCGCAGGCGCGTTGCGGGACAAGGTGGGCGTGGCCTTCACGGTCGAGCTCGGGCGCTGGCACGATGCGCCGGTCGGGCCGCATCCGTGCGGCAGCTACCAGATCGCCTTTGCGCCCGAGCTGTTCGCGAGCCTGGTGCCGTGGCTGGCGCTCAATCGCGGCGACCTTACCGTGTTCGTGCATCCGAACACCGGCGAGGCGCTGGCCGATCACAGCGCCCATGTGATCTGGCTGGGCGAAAGCCGTGCGCTGAACCTCGACGCGCTGCGCTGATCGCACCGGCGCCGCCTGAGCGCCTCAGTCGGCGTAGCGAAAATCCATCGTGCGGCAGTGATAGTGGAGGCCGCCGTCCTGCACGATCAGGCAGGTCATGGTCTCGTCGCCGTCATTGTAGTGCGAGTGGACGTCCGCCGGCGGCGTCACCATCGCCGCGAACGGCTGCCAGTCGACCCGCTTGCCGTCGATCATCGAGTAGCAGCCCTTGCACGCGATGTTGAGCGTGACGGCGACCGAGTTGTGCCGGTGCGGCCGCTGGAAGTCGCCGGGCGGCAGCTGGTTCATGGCAAGGGTCAGGCTCGGCAGGATGTTGCGCCGGTGCGCCTGCTGCATGCTCGAGAAGATCAGTGCCAGGCCCGCGATCTTCTCGCCGGCGAGCTTGGCCTGGACGCGCGCGAGCTGCGAGCGGATCTCCGCGGCGGGGTAGTGCACCGCGCCGGTGACGGCGTTGTCGAGCGGTGCCGGCTCGAGATGCTCGAAGGCGAGCTGCGGCTCGTTGGTGATCAGCCACAGGACGCAGTCCTGCTCGCCCGCGACATGGATCGTCTCGCCGCCGCCCGGCAGGCAGAAGACGTCGCCAGGGCCCCAGCGGATCGCATCGAGCGCTTTGCTGGTCTCGCCCGATCCGGCGATCACATAGTACAGCTCGCCGCTCGCCTTGAAGTGGGTCGACAGCCGGTCGTCGGCGCGGATCCGCAGGTAGCTGGTCAGGATCAGGGGCGTCGTCGCCGCAAACTCGGTCTCCAGGCGATGGCTGAGGTCGAGGGGGATGATCGCCGTGCCGGTTGCCGGATCGAGCGCGCGATCCCGTTCGGCGAGGAACTGATGGCAGGGTACCGGCGGATGCTTGAGGGCGAAGGCGTTGCTGGAATCGAAGTAGCGCGCCCGCTCGGTGAAGACGGTGTCGGCCACGGCAGGACGCTCACCAGCCACATCGCTCGATGGGCCTGCCGTCGTGCGCCGAAGGGAATGGCTCGCCATGTCGCTACCTCCCCGATGGATGCCGCCGCCATCTCACTTGGTCGCGGCCGGATTGTCCAGGGCCCGCGTCGCGCAGAGCACCTGTAGCTGAAACAATTGTTACGCGGCTGTCACAGAGGTTGGATCTGCCGACATCCCGCTGAAACAATCCGGCCCTAGAGCTGGAGCAATTCGATCCTGGCTGCGATGGGCGCCTGTGGGGGATGC
Source organism: uncultured Alphaproteobacteria bacterium (assembly GCA_963753315.1). Taxonomy (GTDB): domain Bacteria; phylum Pseudomonadota; class Alphaproteobacteria; order Geminicoccales; family Geminicoccaceae; genus DASUGG01. The sequence continues at coordinate 39,891 of CAVWCI010000003.1, read as the reverse complement.
CGGACTGGGGTGCAGAGGAGCAGTGGCTGCGCGAAGTTCTGCCGGGCGGCGGCAAAGTGCGCGCGAACGAGCGGGTCGCGCCGTGAGCACGCTCATCATGCGCCCTGCGCGCAAGGACGAGAGCCGCAGCATCGCCGAGCTGTTCGAGATCTCTTCCGACGGCGTGGCGAGCTACGTCTGGAGCATGCTGCAGGCCGACTATCCGGGCTTGCCGCTGTTGGAGATCGGCCGCCGCCGCTACGAGCGCGAGGGCACGGCATTCTCGTACCAGAACTGCCTGATGGCCGAGGATCAGGGCGAGGTGCAGGGCATGATGCATGCCTACGCCGCCCCGCCGCCGGGCGATCCGGCCCCGGCGCCGCAGCCGGTCGATCCGGTGCTCAGGCCCTACAGCGAGCTCGAGGCGCCGGGCACGCTCTATATCGCCGGCATCGCCGTCTGGCCGGGCTTCCGCGGCCAGGGAGTGGGGACGCGCTTCCTCGAGGCGGCGCGCGAGCGCGCGCGCGGCCTCGGTCTGCGCGAGCTGAGCCTGCTCTGCTTTGCGGGCAATACCGGCGCGAGGCGCCTGTACGAGCGGGCGGGCTTCGTGGTGGTGGACTGGCGCCCGGTGGTGCCGCACGCCATGATCCGCCACACTGGCGACGTGCTGCTCATGCAGGCGCCGGTCTGAGCCCGAGCCCTCACAAGCGCCCCGCACGCTTCGATCGGCAGGCGGCGTCGTCAACGCCTGCTTAAGCCCGTTCAAACAAAGATGGCGGCGGCGGGCTGCCGGCCTGCGCGCTTGTTCCCGTGGCCGTCGATCCTACATGTCGTGGGGCGCGGCGGCGCGCTGGCCGCCCTGTCCGTGCGGGAGATCTGGCATGCAAACCGAGAACCGTCTGTTCGACGATCTGGCCCGGATGGCGAACGGCGCCATCAACACGCTCTCGGGCGTGCGGGAGGAGATCGAGAGCCGGCTGCGCGAGCGGGTCGAGCGTTGGCTCGCCGAGATGGACATGGTGCCGCGCGAGGAGTTCGAGGCGATCAAGGAGCTCGCCCAGAAGGCGCGCGCCGAGCAGGAGGATCTCACCGTCAAGGTAGCAGCACTGGAGCAGAAGCTCGCCGCCATGAGCGCCGCGCCGGAGGCCGCGCCCAGGCCGACAAGGACGGCCGCCAGCCCGCCAGCCAGGGCCGCCACGAAGCCGAAGCCCGAGCCCGCGACCCGTCGTCGCACGACGAAGGCGAAACCGGCCGATTGAGCATTTGCGCCTCCCGTGCCGCTGGCGGCAGCGCACTACCTGCCGCCTTGCGGCTGAACCATCCTTTTGGCAGTCTTCGAGCCAGGGCAGCAGCCGCGGCTCTCCTGACGCGTGGTCCGGGAGCAGGCAGGACAGGCCTGCGGCGGCGCCGATCGAAGACTGCTCGTCCCGGCCGCCGGGATCGCTTGTGAGGATTGCGCCATGGTGTCGTCGCTCTTACCGGAACCCGAAGAAACCCTCGGCCATCCCCTCGACCTGGTCGAGCAGGTTGCGATTGCCAACGAGTGGCCGTTCCATCGCCAGAACGAGGACGAGCTGGCCGCGGATCTCAGCGGCCACTGGTGCCAGTACCGGTTGTGGTTCTGCTGGCATGCCGATCTCGGAGTGCTGCATCTGTCCTGCGCGCTCGAGATGAAGGTGCCGGCCAACAAGCGCTCGGCGATTCACGGCCTGCTGGCGCTGGCCAACGAGAAGCTGTGGCTCGGCCATTTCGACCTGTGGTCCGAGGAGAATCTGCCGGTGTTCCGCCACGCCGTCCTGCTGCGCGAGGGCGTCGGGATGAACGGCGAGCTGCTGGAGGACCTGGTGGACATCGCGGTGACCGAGTGCGAGCGGTTCTATCCGGCCTTCCAGTTCGTGATCTGGGGCGGCAAGTCGCCGGTCGAGGCGATGACGGCCGCAATGCTCGAGACCGAAGGGGAGGCCTGATGGCCGGGCTTGCCGGCCCGCTGCTCCTGGTCGGCTGCGGCAAGATGGGCGGCGCCCTGCTGGCGGGCTGGATCGCCAAGGGCCTGGCGCCGGCCGACACCTACGTGGTCGAGCCCGAGTCCGGCCTGCGCACGCAGGCGCGCGACCGGCACGGCGTGGCGGCGTTCGCCGAGCCCAGGGAGCTGCCGACCGGTCTGCGACCCCGGGCGATCGTGTTTGCGGTCAAGCCGCAGGCGATGGCCGCGGTGCTGCCGGCCTACGAGCAGCTGGCGGGATCAGGCGTGGTGCTGTCGATCGCGGCCGGCACCGCGATCGCACGGTTCGAGGCGGCGTTCGGCGCCGACACGCCGATCGTGCGCGCGATGCCCAACACGCCGGCGGCGATCGGCCAGGGCGTCACCGCGCTGGTCGCCAATCCGCGAGCGAGCGCCGCGCAAAGGGAGCTTTGCACCCGGCTCATGGCGGCGGTCGGCCAGGTGCTCTGGATCGACGACGAGGAGCACATGCACGCGATCACCGCCCTGTCGGGCAGCGGGCCCGCCTACGTCTTCTATCTGATCGAGGTCATGGCCAAGGCCGCGGTCCGCAGCGGCCTGCCGGAAGCGCTGGCGTGGCCGATGGCGCGCGCGACGGTCGCGGGCAGCGCGGCACTCGCCGCCGCGAGCGAGCAGACGGTCGAGACGCTGCGCCAGCAGGTGACGAGCCCGCACGGCACCACGCAGGCGGCGCTCGAGGTGCTGATGGCGCCAGACGGCATGCAGCCCCTGCTCGAGCGCGCCGTCGCCGCCGCCGCGCAGCGCTCGCGCGAGCTTGCCTGACGGGGAGCCGAGGATGACGGCGGCCAGCGCACCCGGGCCCGATCTGCTGACGAGCGCGTTCGCGCTGCTGGCGGAGCGGGGCTGGGCCGGCCTGTCGCTGCTGGCGCTGGCGGAGCGGGCGGGGCTGCCGTTGATCGAGGTCCACCGCCAGCTGCCGGACCGGCGCGCGATCCTGCGCGCGCTGAGCGAGCGGGTCGACGAGGCGATGCTCGCGGTCGACCGGGCCGAGCTCGAGGGCCTGCCGCCGCGCGACAAGCTGTTCGAGCTGATCCTGCGCCGGCTCGACGCGCTGGCGCCGTATCGCGAGCGGCCTCGCCCGCCTGGCGCGCGACGCCCGCGGCGATCCCTGCATCCTGCTGTCGATCGGCTGCCGTCTCGACCGCTCGCTGCGCTGGATGCAGGAGCTGGCCGGACTGCGCGCGCACGGCCTGCGGGCGCGGCTGCAGCGGCGCGCGCTGCTGGCGGTCTATCTGCAGGCGATGCGCACCTGGCTCGCGGACGACAGCAGCGATCTCGCCAAGACCATGGCGGAGCTCGACACCCTGCTGCGCCGGGTCGAGCGGCTGGCGGGCCTGCGCGAGCCGCGGCAGAAGGCCGGCCGAGATCCCAGGCCCGATGGCGAGGCGACCCAGCCGGCCTGAGATCCGGGCGGGTCCTTGCGATCTTTGGAGGACAACCATGGCCGACCCGAAGCAACCCTTCGATTTCAACGATCTCTCGCGGCGGCTCGGCGAGCTCAAGTTTCCCGAGATCGACTGGCAGGAGCTGATGGCGGCGCAGCAGAAGAACTGGGCGGCGCTCGGCCAGGCCAACAAGGTGTGGCTCGAGGGCACCCAGAAGGTCGTGCAGCGCGAGGTCGAGATCCTGCAGAGCGCGCTCGCGGAAGCCGCCGAGGCCTCCAGGGACATGATGAAGGAGGGCGATGCGCGCGCCGCCGCCGAGAAGCGTCTGGAGCACGCCAAGAGCTCCTTCGAGAAGGCGATCAGCAACATCCGCGAGATCTCGGAGGCCGCGACCCGGGCCAACCAGGATGCGCTCGAGGTGATCCAGAAGCGCGCCATCGAGGGCTTCGACGAGATCAGGACGCTGATCAAGACGAAGCGCTGAAGCCTTGACGATCAGCTACGACGATTTCGCCCGGGTCGACATCCGGGTCGGCACCGTGCTGAGCGCCGCGCCCAATGCGGCGGCGCGCAAGCCCGCGCTGGTGCTCGAGGTCGATTTCGGGCCCGAGATCGGGGTGAAGAAGACGTCTGCCCAGCTCACCGAGCTGTACCGGCCCGAGGATCTGGTCGGCCGCCAGGTGGCGGCGGTGGTGAATTTTCCGCCCCGCCAGATCGCCAAGGTGATGTCGGAGGTGCTGGTCCTCGGCTTTCCCGACCCCGAGGGCCGGGTGGTGCTGGTGGCGATCGAGCGGCCGGTGCCGAACGGCGGCAAGCTGTTCTGAGACGGGTCAGCGCAGCTCGACCGCGCGCTCGAGGCTGACCGCATCGAGGCCCTCGCGCTGCAGCGTGACCTCGCCGACATAGGTGCCGGCCGGCCAGGCATCGCCCGGACGCCTCGCGCCCGCGAACTGGAACCAGTGCGCAAAGCCCCGGTCCAGCTCGACCGTGTGCGCCAGGACCGGTGCGCCGTCGGGGCCCGTGATCGCGAACTGCACCCGGTCGCCCGCCTCGACCCAATAGCCGTCGACCCACAGCTCGAGCACCGGGCTGGTGGCGGCAAGGGTGGCACGGTCGTGATAGCCCCTGCGGGCATCCTCCACGTCAGGCGGCGTGGGCGCGAAGCCGGCGTTGGTGAGCACGACCGGCTGGTAGTCGAGCGCTGCCATCACGTCTTTGCGCCAGAGCGGCCGCTCTCCCTGGCCGCAGCCTTGCGCGCCGGCGCCGACGAACGGGTCGACCGCGCGCTCGCCCTGGCGCAGGTCGAAATGCAGGTGCGGAAAGGTCGTCTCGCCCGACAGGCCGACCAGCGCCAGCGCCTGGCCGGCCGCGACGACGTCGCCCTCCTGCACCATCAGGCTGCCGCGCCGCAGATGGCAGTACCAGGTGGTCCAGCCGTCGCCGTGATCGAGCCGGATGCCGTTGCCGCAGGAGCGGCCGCTCATGGCCTCGCGGCCGGCCTCGTCCAGGCTCTGGTCGGGCATGCCGTCGCGCAAGGCATCGACGACTCCCGCGGCCGCCGCACGCACCTCGACGCCCGCGACCATCGCGGCGAGGTCAGGGATCGCGAAATCGGTGCCCTTGTGAGCATCGCCCGTAAGCTTGCCGCAGGCATAGTCGCGCACGCCGGGCCCCGGATCATGGTCGACGTAGCGGGGGATCCAGCAGTCGATGCCGGGCTCGCAGTCGATCGGCAGCAGAAGATCGTTTGGTGCACCAGCCTGCGCCGCGGCCAGAGGCCAAGCAAGAAGCATGAGCGCCAGGATCCACATCGGTCTCTCCGCTGGCCATCAGGTGGCAACCCAGCAGATGCCAGAACAGCCCCGGAATCAATCACAAGATGATTCTTCCAGATGCTGGATGGCTCGAAGCGTCCGGGCGATCAGTGGCCCGGAGACCGGTACGCCTCGATGTCGGTCTGCTCGAAGTCGTTGCCCTTGAACAGCAGCGGCTCGCCGCTCGACTTGGCAAGGGCATAGGCGAAGCAGTCGCCGAAATTGAGCTTGGCCGGGTGGTTCCCTCGGCCATAGTCCAGATAGGCCTGTCGCGCGATGCCTACCTGCTCCTCGGTGACCGGCTCGATGCGGAGGTGAAAGTTGGTGACCAAGGCATCCAGCTGGCGTCCCGTGCGCGCGTCGGTCTGGCAGTCGGCGACGATGCCCGCCTCCAACAGGTTGGCGGCCGACATTCTGGACACCTCCGCCCGCGCGATCGCCCGGGCGAGATCTTCCCCCTCCGGTTCGTCGAACAGAACCGCAAGAAGCGCAGACGTGTCGACCACCATCAGCGGGGCAGACCGCGCTCGTCGTAGAGGAACTCGCCGTGCGGCCGCCGGTCCTTGCGCGGATAGCTGGCGACACGCCGCGCGATTGCCATTGCCTTGGCGACGACCGCCTCCTCATCGCGGCGTCGCTGCTCTCGCTCCAAGCGCTCGCGGATTGCTTCGGTAACCGCCTTGGTCATGCTCTCGCCGGTGATGCGCGCCAACTCGCCGGCTAGCTCGTGCGCCTCTGCACTCTTGATGTTCAGGCTCATGCCGTCCTCGGTTGCTTGGTACCTATCTATGGCTCCATTCTACCCAAATATCGTTGCCCTGACAAGGTCGAGCGGGCTTACGCGGCGCTGGCGGTGGTGGTGCTCGTGGCGGCGCGCAGCGCCTGGTCGAGGTCGGCGACGATGTCGGCCGCGGTCTCGAGGCCGATCGAGAGCCGGATGACCTCCGGTCCCGCACCCGCCTTGCGCAACTGCTCCTCGTCGAGCTGGCGATGGGTGGTCGAGGCGGGATGGATGATCAAGGAGCGCGTGTCGCCGATGTTGGCCAGATGCGAGAGCAGCTCGCATGCCTCGACCACACGCACGCCCATCTCGTAGCCGCCGACGAGGCCGAAGGTGAATACGGCACCCGTGCCGCGCGGCATGTAGCGCTCGGCCAGCGCGCGATGCGGGCTGTCCGGCAGGCCGGGATAGGAGACCCAGGCGACCGCCGGATGCTCCGCGAGCCAGATGGCCACCGTGCGCGCGTTCTCGACGTGGCGCTGCATGCGCAGCGGCAGTGTCTCGACCCCGGTCAGCAGCATGAACGCGTTGAACGGCGACAGGCAGGGGCCGATGTCGCGCAGGCCCACGGTCTTGCAGCGCATGGCGAAGCCGAAGTCGCCAAAGGTCTCGGCGAAGCGGATGCCGTGATAGGCCTTGGTCGGCTCGGTCATCGCCGGGAATTTCTGGTTCTGGAACCAGTCGAAGCTGCCGCCGTCGACGATGATGCCGCCCATCGAGTTGCCGTGCCCGCCGATATACTTGGTCATCGAGTGCACGACGATGTCGGCGCCATGCCGGATCGGCTGGCACAGGTAGGGCGTCGGCATGGTGTTGTCGACCACGAGCGGAATGCCCGCCTCGTGCGCGACCCCGGCGATCGCCTCGAGGTCGCAGACGACGCCGTCCGGGTTCGAGGCGCTCTCGACGAAGATCGCCTTGGTCCGCTTGCGCAGCGCCTTCTTGAACTCGGCGGGCCGGGTCGGATCGACGAAGCGCACCCGCCAGCCGAACTTGGGAAAAGTCTCGCCGAACTGCGTGATCGAGCCGCCATAGAGCTTGCTCGACGAGATGATCTCGTCGCCCGGCTGCATCAGGTTGAGCAACGCGATGAACTGGGCGGCGTGGCCGCTCGCGACCGCGCATGCCGCCGTGCCGCCCTCGAGCGCTGCGATGCGCTCCTCGAGCACCGAGACCGTGGGGTTGGTGATGCGCGAGTAGATGTTGCCGAAGCGCTGCAGGTTGAACAGCGCGGCGGCGTGGTCGACGTCGTCGAACACGAAGGAGGTGGTCTGGTAGATCGGCGTGGCGCGCGCGCCGGTGGTCGGATCGGGCGCAGCACCGGCGTGGATCGCCAGGGTCTCGAAGCCGTAGTCCTGCTCGCTCATCTGCCCCTCCTCGCGACCGCGCCCGACACGACGCCTGCGGCCCTCCCGACCGGCGGCGAAGGTAGCCGCAAACGCCAGGGCTCGCAAACCGGGCAGCGCTGGCCCAGGCCGCGACCGATGGGCGCCCCGGCTTGTCCGGGCCGCGATCTTCTGATCTGATCGCCGCCCGATCGGGACGCTCGAGCCATCCCGCAGCAGAAGAAGGCCGTCCGCTTGGAGCTCTGGGTCCCGATCACGATCTTCGCAGCGTTCTGCCAGAACATGCGCTCGGCGCTGCAAAAGCACCTGCGGGGGCGGCTCAGCACCTCGGGTGCGACCTTCTCGCGCTTCCTCTACGCGCGTGCCGTTCGCAGCGCTCTACGCCACCGGCCTCGCCGTGCTCGCGGGCTATCCGGTGCCGCAGCCCAACCCTACCTTCGTCGGCTATGCGCTGGTGGGCGGGCTCACCCAGATCATCGCGACGGCGCTGCTGCTCTACCTGTTCGGCTTTCGCAACTTCGCGGTCGGCACCACCTACTCCAAGACCGAGACCGTGCAGACCGCGATCTTCGGGGTCGTGATCCTGGGCGATCCGATCGGGCTAGGCGCCAGCGTCGCGATCCTGGTGAGCCTGGTCGGCGTGATGGCGATCTCGGTCGCGACGACCGACATCGCCCCCCGCAACCTGCTGCAAAGCCTGACCGAGAAGACGGCGCTGATCGGCATCGCGTCCGGCGCGTTCTTCGGCATCTCGGCGGTATCGTATCGCGGCGCCTCGCTCTCGCTGGGCGGCGAGGGTTTTTTGATGCAGGCGGCGTTCACGCTCGCCTGCGTCACGGTGTTCCAGACCCTGGTCATGGCGGTCTATATGCGCCTGCGCGAGCCGGGCCAGATTACCAAAGTGCTCCAGTCCTGGAAGGTGGCGCTGTGGGTGGGCTTGAGCGGCATGATGGGCTCGGCGGGCTGGTTCACCGCGATGACCATCCAGAATGCCGCCTATGTGCGGGCGCTGGGCCAGATCGAGCTCGTGTTCACCTTCGCCGCCTCGTACTTCTTCTTCCACGAGAAGACCAACCGGGTCGAGCTGTTCGGCATCGCCCTGGTGATCGGCGGCATCCTGATCCTGCTGCTGAGCTAGGCCAGCATCCGGCGGATCGCGTGGCCGCCGTCGCGCACCGCGGCGCGCGCGGCCGCGCAGCGCGGCGTCATCTGCATGAAGCCGTGCACCAGCCCCGGATACACGTCGAGCCGGCGCGCGACGCCTGCCGCCTCGAGCCGCCGGTCGAGCTCGAGCGTGTCGTCGTACAGCGGGTCGAGCGCGGCCGCCGTGAGGTAGAGGGGCGGCAGGCCGCGAAGGTCGGCATGGAGCGGCTCGGCGCGCGGATCGGGGGTCGAAGGATCGCCCAGATAGTGCTGCCAGAACCAGCGCATCTCGGCCGTGCCGAGCCGCCAGGAGCCATTGCCGAAGCGCCCGTGCGCGGGCGTATCGAGCCGCCGCCAGAAGCAGCCGTAGAACAGCGCAGCGCCGCTGATGCCGTCCACCTCGCCCGCATCGCGCAGTTCGAGCAGGCTCGCCAGGGCCAGGTTGGCACCGGCCGAATCGCCCGCCAGCACCACCCGATCCGGATCGACGCCCAGGCCGGCAGCCTCGGCGCGGATCCAGCGAACCGCCGCGACGCAGTCGTCGAGCGGGGCCGGGAACGGGTGTTCGGGCGCCAGGCGGTAGTCGACGCCGATCACCGCCGCATCGCTGTCCAGGGCGAGCAGCCGCATCACGCGGTCGTGGGTGTCGAGCGAGCCCAGCACGAAGCCGCCGCCGTGGAAGTAGATCACGAGCGGCAAGGAGGAGGCCTCGCGCGGCCGGTAGTGGCGCAGCCGGATCGGGCCGGCAGGCCCTGGCATCGCGAGCTCGCGCACGCTGGCGAGTGCCGGCGGGTCCTGGTTCCAGGCGCGGTTGCCCTCCTCGGCCTGGGCGCGCGCCGCCGCCACCGAAAGGCTCGAGACCGGCAGCAGGCCCGCCTGCTCCATCTCGCGCAGGAGCAGGGCGGTCTCGGGATCGACGTAGAGCGTTTCCGTGACCTGGCTCATCGGCTGGCCTCGCGCCTCACAGGATGGTCTTGGTGGCGCCGCCGTCGACGAACAGGTCGGCGCCGTGGATCTGCTCGGCGAGCGGCGAGGCGAGGTAGGTCACCAGGCTCGCGACATCGTCCGGCTGGCCGTAGCGGCGCAGGCCCGAGCGCGCAAGCTCCCGCTTCTCGTACTCCTCGCGGCTGAGGTTGTCGGCCGCGGCGCGCTGGTTCAGGAGCACATCCAGGCGGCCGGTGACCGTGCTGCCGGGATGGACCGCGTTGACCGTGACGCCGTCGCGCAGGCCCAGTTCGGCGAGCGCCTTGGTGAAGTTGGTGATCGCCGCGTTGACGGCACCGCCGATCATGAAGTTGGCGCTGGGCGTCTTCGAGGCGCCCCCGACCACGTTGACCACCGCGCCCTTCGCGTCCTTCAGCAGGGGCCACAGCGCGCGCGACAGGCGGACGCCGGCATAGAATTTTAGCCCGAAACCGTCCTCCCAGACGCTATCGTCGAGTTGGAAGAAGTCGCCGCTCTGCGTCGCGCCGGCGTTGTTGACCAGAATGTCGAGGCGGCCAAAGGCGTGTTTCAGCGCTCCGACCGCCGCCTCGCAGCCCTGCGGCGAGCGCAGGTCCGCAGCGCAGGTCTCGATGCGCCGCCCGCTGGCCTTCGCGATCGCCGCGGCGGCAGCTTCCAGATCGGCCTCGGTGCGCGCGACGATCATCACGTCGCAGCCCTCGGCCGCCAGGCGCTCGGCGCAGGCCCGGCCGATCCCCTTGCTGCCGCCGGTGACCAGCGCCACCTTGTCTCTCAAGCCCAGATCCACCCCGAATCCCCCTGACGTCTCGTTGTGCCGCGACCTCGCATACGTCGCCCGCCTGACGGCCATTGTCAAAGGATCCGCTACCCGCCGAACAGCTCGATCAGCCAGCGCAGGGCGAAGGCGAGCGCGATCGCCCAGATCGCGACGAACAGGGCGCCGACCCGCCAGTCGGTGGGCTTCTCCGCCATCGCGGCGGCGGCGCGGCGATGCTCCTCGAGCAGCTCGTCCGGGATCAGGCGGGCCGCCAGCAGCACGCCCAGCGGCACCAGGATCACGTCGTCGAGGTGGCCGAGGACCGGGATGAAATCCGGGATCAGGTCGATCGGGCTCACCGCATAGAGCGCGACCAGCAGCGCCGCCGCCTTGGCATACCACGGCACCCGCGGATCGCGCGCCGCCAGATAGATGGCATACACGTCGCGTCGCAGGCGCTCCGCCCAGCCGCGCAGGCGCTCGCCGAGCGCGCCGCCGGCGACCACGCGCCAGAGGTAGATCAGCACGATCAGGCCGATGATCGCCTTGGAGACGTGGTCGACATAGCCGCCGACCCGCTGGTATTCGGATTCCAGCAGGTAACCGGCGCCGGCGAGCGCCGCGGTCCATGCCAGCGTCCCGATCGACGAGTAGACCAGAAACGACAGCAGCGGCATGCGCGCCATGCCGGCCGGCAGCGAGATCAAGGTACGCACGGTCGGCACCAGGCGGCCGATCAGCACCGCGATCCGGCCGTGGCGCTCGAACCAGCGGATCGCCTGACGGATCTCCTTCTCGCCCAGCGTGAGCCAACGGCCGTGGCGGGCGGCCAAGGCGCAGACCCGGTCCTGGCCGAGCCACACGCCGGCATAGTACCAGGGCAGGGCGCCGAGCAGCGAGCCGAGCGTGCCCGCCAGCACCACCAGCACAGGGTTCAGCTGGCCTTTCGCGGCGACGAAGCCCGCGAGCGGCATGATCAGCTCCGAGGGGATCGGCGGAAAGACGTTCTCAGCGAGCATCATCAACGTGATGCCGACGTAGCCGCCCTGAGAGACCGTTTCCGTGATCCAGTCGAACACGTCTTTCCCCGCGGTGGCGATCCGCTGCCGCAAGGAGCGCGCAGCGCCGAGACTTTATCATGGCACTGACGCCGTTCAGTGCCGTCGAGCGCCTGACGTTCGCGGCGTTAGCCCGACCGGCGCCCGCAGCTCACGATGCGCTGCCACCACTCCGCCATCTTGATCTCGGCCCGGTCGATCAGCTCGCCCGCCCGCGGATGCTGGTCGCGAAAGCGCTGCAGCAGGTTGTGCGCCCATGGCGCCTGCTTGGCGAGGATCAGAAGGCCGATCACGATGAACAGGAAGCCCTGCAGAAACGGCAGGAACAGGCCGAGCACGCCCAGCACCAGGAAGAGGTAGCCGATGATCTGGAGAGCGATGTTCTTCATGCGCTGCCTGCGAGCTCGCGCCATTCGTCCTCGCTGAGCGTCGTGACGCCGAGCTCGGCCGCGCGCCTGGCCTTGGAGCCGGCATCGGCGCCGACCACCACGAAGTCCGTCTTCGCCGACACGGAGCCCGCGACCTTCGCGCCCAGCGCCTCGGCGGTGGCCTTGGCCTCGGCCCGGCTCATGGTCGCGAGCGTCCCGGTGAACACCACGGTCTTGCCGGCGAGCGCCGAAGCGCCGGCCGCGGGCGCAGCCGCGTCCTCGCACCTCGATCTCGGCCGCCAGGTCGTCCAGCACCTGGCGGTTGTGGGCCTCGGCGAAAAACTCAAAGATCGCCTCCGCGACTTTCGGGCCAATGCCATCGATGTTGTCGAGCTCGGCCCGGGCGTCCTCGTCGCCCTGCGCCGCCTTCTGCATCGCCTCGCGCCAAGCCGCCAGGCCGGCATAGTGACGCGCCAGCAAGCGGGCATTGGCCTCGCCGACGAAGCGGATGCCCAGGGCGTTGATCAGGCGCTCGAACGGAATGCTGCGGCGCGCCTCGATCGCGCGGCGCAGATTTTCCGCCTTCTTCTGCCCCCAGCCGGGCAGCTCGGCGAGATCTTCCTGCCGCTGGCTCAGCTTAAATATGTCCGCCGGCTGGGCTATCAAGGTCGCCTCGAGCAGCTGCGGCACCTGCTTGCGGCCCAGCCCCTCGATGTCGAAGGCGTCGCGGCCGACGAAATGGCGCAGCCTTTCCGTGATCTGGGCGGGACAGATCAGCCCGCCCGTGCAGCGGCGCACCGCCTCGCCCGGCGGCCGCACCGCGAGGCTGCCGCAGACCGGGCATTTTTCGGGAAAGACGTAAGGCTTGGCGCCGGCCGGGCGCCGGTCGGTGCGCACCTCCACGACCTGGGGAATCACGTCGCCGGCGCGCTGGATCACGACCGCATCGCCCTCGCGGATGTCCTTGGCCTCGATGAAGTCCTGGTTGTGCAGGGTCGCGCGCGCGACCACGACGCCGCCGACGGTGACCGGCTCGAGCTCGGCGACCGGGGTGAGCGCGCCGGTGCGGCCGACCTGGACCCCGATCTTCTTGACCTTGGTCTCGGCCTGGGCGGCGGCGAACTTGTGCGCGATCGCCCAGCGCGGCGCGCGTCCGGCAAAGCCGAGCCGGCGCTGGTAGTCGATGCGGTCGACCTTGATGACGATGCCGTCGATGTCGTAGGGCAGCGTGAAGCGCTGCTCGGCGATCTTCTCGTAGTAGGCGGCGAGCGCCGCCTCGCCGGCGCAGTGCTCGGTCAGCGGATTGACCCGGAAGCCATAGCCCTGCAGCGCCGCCAGGAAGTCGCTGTAGCTGCCGGCGATCGGCGGCTTTGCCTCGCCCCAGGCATAGGCGAAGAAGCGCAGCCGGCGCCTCGCCGTGATGCCCGGGTCGAGCTGGCGCAGCGAGCCCGCGGCCGAGTTGCGCGGATTGGCGAACAGCGGCTCGCCGGCCGCCTCGCGCGCGGCGTTCAGCGCCAGAAAGTCCTCGCGCTCCATGTAGACCTCGCCGCGCACCTCCAGCACCGGCGGCGGCCGCTCGCCATGCAGCCGCTGCGGGATGTCGCGGATGGTGCGCAGGTTCGCGCTCACATCCTCGCCCACGGTGCCGTCGCCGCGCGTCGCTCCCTGCACCAGCAGACCGTCCTCATAGCGCAGGCTCGACGACAGCCCGTCGATCTTGGGCTCGGCCACGAGGTCGAGCGGCGCGTCCTCGGCCAGGCTCAGGAAACGCCGCGCGCGGCGCAGGAACTCGACGACCTCCGCCGTCTCCATGGCGTTGTCGAGCGAGAGCATCGGCACGCGATGGGTGACCTTGCCGAACGCATCGACCGGTGCTGCGCCGACGCGATGCGTGGGGCTGTCCGGGCGGACCAGCTCGGGAAAGCGCGCCTCGATCGCGCTGTTGCGCCGGCGCAGCGCGTCGTACTCGGCATCCGAGACCTCGGGCGCGTCGTCGCGGTAGTAGCGGCGGTCGTGATGGGCGATCTCGGCCGCGAGCCGCTCCAGCTCGGCGCCGCGCCTGCTCGGGCGTCAGCTGGTCCACAGGCACAGGCTCGGTCATGCGCGAAAAAGAAATCAGGCCGAGCGGGCGAGCAGGCTGTCGGCGGCGGCGCGCGCCGCATCGGTGACGCTGGCGCCGGCCAGCATGCGGGCGATCTCCTCGCGCCGCGATTCCGGCTCGAGCGCGCGCGCCGTGACGCTCGCGCGGGCGCCTTGCGTCATCTTCTCGACCCGCCAGTGATGATCGGCCCTGGCGGCGATCTGCGGCGCGTGCGTCACCACCAGCACCTGGACCGTGCGGCCCAGCCGGACCAGGCGCTCGCCGACCGCGGCGGCCGTGGCGCCGCCGATGCCGGTATCGACCTCGTCGAACACCAGGGACGGCACCGAGCCGACCCGCGCGAGGACCACCTTGATCGCCAGCATGAGGCGCGCGAGCTCGCCGCCCGAGGCGATCTTGGCGAGCGGGCCCGGCTCCTGGCCCGGGTTGGTCGCGACCTCGAAGGCCACGCGCTCGGCGCCATCCGCCGACCACTGCGCCTCGGGCAACGGCAGCGAGGCGGACCACGAAGCTCGCCTTGTCGAGCTTGAGCGGCGGCAGCTCGGCCATCACGGCCTTGCCGAGTGCTGTCGCCGCCTTGCGGCGCGCGGCCGACAGCCGGCGGCACTGCTCGTCCACCGCCGCGCGCGCCTGCGCCGCAGCGTTGGCGGCCTCCGTCAGGCGCTCGCCGCCCGCATCGATCGCCGCGAGGCGTGCTGCCGTCTCGTCGCGCAGGCCCGGCAGGTCCGCGACCGCGACGCGGTGCTTGCGGCCCGCAGCCCGCAGCGCGAACAGGCGCTCCTCGACCTGCTCCAGGCGCTCGTCGCCATGGGCCAGCTCATGGCCCGCGCGCTCCAGCGCGGCATCGGCCTCGGCCAGCTCGACGCCGGCGCGATCGAGGGCGGCTGCCGCCGCTTCCAGCGTGTCGCCGGCACGCTCGCAGATCCGCTCGATCACGCGCCGGGCGCTGCCGAGCCGGCCCTCGACGCCGCCCTGGTCGCGCAGCAGCGCCAGCGCCTCGCCGATCGCGGCGGTGAGCTTCTCGCGGTCCATCAGGCGGGCGCGCAGCGCCGCCAGCGTCTCCTCCTCGTCCGGCTCCGGCGCCAGCGCTTCGAGCTCGGCCAGGACGTGGCGCAGATAGTCCTCCTCCGCGGCGGTACGCTCGAGCTGCGCCGCGATCCCGGCACGCGACCGCTCCAGCTCGCGCCAGCGCCGCATGCGCCTGGCGCAGCTCTGCTGCGGTTCCCTCCAGGCCACCGTAAGCGTCGAGCAGGCCACGCTGGATCGCCGGGTCGAACAGCCCCTGCTGCTCGTGCTGGCCGTGCACCTCGATCAGCAGGCCGCCGATCTGGCGCATCAGGCCGGTGCCGACCGGCTGGTCGTTGACGAAGCCGCGCGAGCGACCGTCGGCGCCGACCACGCGGCGCAGCACCAGGTCATCCTCCGCGGCGATGCCGTGCTCGGCGAGCAGCGCCTCCACCGGATCGCCCGCCGCCGGCGCGAACACGGCGCTGACGCTCGCCTGCGCGGCGCCGCGGCGCACCAGATCGCGGTCCGCCCGGCCGCCCAGCGCCAGTCCCAGGGCATCGAGCAGGATCGACTTGCCGGCACCGGTCTCGCCGGTCAGCACGCAGAGGCCGGGCTCGAACGCGAGGTCGAGGCGCTCGATCAGGACGACGTCGCGGATCGCAAGGCTGGTCAGCATGGGCGTGGCGCGCTCGCGCCCAGCGGGACGCCCACCGCCCTGTCGCCGGGCCTTTCCATCCTCCCCTTCCGCCTCACGCTCTCACTGCGGCAGCCCGGCGAACAGGGAGTAGCTGTCCTGATACCACTCGCTGCCGGGGAAGTTGTAGCCCAGCACCGAGGCGGTCCGGCGCGCCTCCTGCTGCACGCCGAGCGCCAGGTACGACTCGGTCAGCCGATGCAGCGCCTCGGCGACATGGGTGGTGGTCTGGTAGCGGTCGATCACGTTGTTGAAGCGGTTGATCGCCGCGACATACTCGCCGCGGCGCAGGTAGTAGCGTCCGATCTCCATCTCCTTGCCGGCGAGGTGGTCGCGGGCGAGATCGGCTTTGATTTCGGCATCGCGGGCGTACTCGCTTTCCGGGAAGCGCCGGATCAGCTCGTCGAAGGCCTCGAGCGCGAGCTCGGTCATCTTCTGGTCGCGGCCGACATCCGAGATCTGCTCGTAATGCGACACGCCGATCAGGTAGTAGGCGTAGGCGACGTCGCGATTGCCGGGGTGCAGGTCGATGAAGCGCTGCGCGGCCGCGACCGCCTCGTCATAGTCGTTGGCCTCGTAGAAGGCGTAGGCCGACATCAGCTGCGCGCGGGTCGCCCATTCGGAGTAGGGATGCTGGCGCTCGACCTCCTCGAACGCCTGCGCCGCCTGGCGGTCCTCGCCCTGCTGCAAAAAATCCATGGCCCGGTTGTAGAGATCGTCCACGGGCTCCTCGACGTACTCCTCCTGCTCGCCATTGCCCGCGCAGGCGCAAAGGCTCAAGAGCGACGCCGAGGAAAAGGCCGATGGCCGCTCTCCTTGCGCCGCGGGGTCCGATCAGGCTCTGGCTCATCGCGGGCTCCAACATTCTGAGGTGCTCGCACCCTGTCAAGCTGCTGGACGGGGCAAAGCCGCATCGCCCGCCAGCATCCCCCCAGCATCATAGCCTAGCGGGCGGTGGTTGCGCGCCGGCTAATCAAATCCTACGCTCGCTTCGCCGGACCTTCGAGGCGAGACGGCGGGCAACGTCGCAAGACGGCGCAGGGGCGATCACGAGGAAGCACATGGGCGGCCGGACCAAGCGCATCGATGCGCATGTCGGCGAGCGGATCCGGCTGCGCCGGACCGAGCTCGGCCTGACCCAGGAGCAGCTCGCCGCCGCCCTCGACGTCTCCTATCAGCAGATCCAGAAATACGAGACCGGCGCCAATCGCGTCAGCGCCGGGCGGATCCTGGAGATCGCGCGCAAGCTCGGCGTCGACGTCGGCTACTTCTTCGAGGGCGTGAGCGACGACGACCCCGCCCTGCCGCTCGAGCATGGCGGCCGCCAGCGCTCCGCGATCGAGCTGGTGCGCAAGTTCGGCCAGATCAAGGACCCCGAGGTGCGCGCCGCGATCGCGGGCCTCGTCAAGACGATCGTCGACCGCGCCGACTGAGACGCCGCCAGCGCCGGTCAGGCGATCGCCGCGCGGCGCGCCGGCGCCACCGGCTCCACCACGCCGCGCTCGGTGACCACGCGCCACGCGCGCGGGTCGGCGAACAAGCGCACGCAGCAGCTGGTTGTGCAGGGTATGGCCGGCGCGGCGGCCTATGAACCGGCCGATGATCGGCCCGCCCGCGGTGTAGAGATCGCCGATGGTATCCAGCACCTTGTGGCGGACGAACTCGTCCGGGAAGCGCAGGCCGCCGTCGCTCAGCACCTGATCGTGGCTGACCACGACGGTGCTCTTGAGCGAGCCGCCGAGGCCCAGGCCGCGCGACCAGAGCTCCTCGATGCGCTCGGCGAAGCCGAAGGTGCGGGCACGCGCGATCTCGGCCTTGAAGCCGTCGGGCGTGAAGGTGAACTGCAGGCTCTGGTGGTCGATCAGCGGGTGGTCGAAGTGGATCGCGCAGTCGATCTCGAAGCGGGCGGCCGGCTCGAGCCGGGCGCTCTTGTCCTGGCCGCAGACCGTGACCGGCTTCAGGATCTCGATCCAGCGCCGCGGCCGGTCCTGCTCGACCACGCCGGCGCACTCGATCAGGAACACGAAGGGCTGCGCGCTGCCGTCCATGATCGGCAGCTCCGGCCCGCCCAGCTCGACCAGGGCATTGTCGATCTCGCACGCCGCGAGGGCCGCCATCAGATGCTCGATCGTGGCGATCGTCGGGCCGCCAGGCCGGCCCAGCTTGGTGCACATGGTGGTATCGCACACCTGGTCGTAGCACGCCGCCACCGGCGTACGGTCCGGCTGATCGTAGCGCACGAACCGGATGCCGCTGTCGGCCGCGGCGGGACGCAGCGACAGCGAGACCTTGGCACCGGTGTGCAGGCCGGTACCGACACAGCCGATCGGGTTGCGCAGGGTACGCTGCGCACCGCCGGCAGGCTCGCCCAACGACAGATCAGGCGTCAGCACCATTCGCTCCCCGTCCGTTGCCGACCCCAGCGCCCGCCACGAGCGCCCGGGATCGGCGCAACAAACCGTCCTCGAGGGTGACAGAGACCCTCCAGACAGGATTTAACCAATCCCGTCTGGAGAGCTCAAATCACTCTTGGTGACAGTTTGTTACAACCGATCCTTGAGGAAGGGGCTCATCTCCGGAAGGCTAGCGGCGAAGGAACGCCGGGATGTCGTAGACGTCCTCCTCGACGCGCGTGCGGCGCTGCTCGGCCTCACCGGCCATGGCCGGCTCGGGCACGCGCTCGACGGCCCGCTCCGGCTCAGGCTCGGCCCGCTGCCGCCCGAAGCTCGCCGTCACCCGCTCGAACAGGCTGGGCGCGCGCTCGACGTCGCGGACCGGCGCCCGCAGCGTGCCCCACTCCTGGAACCGCTCGTGCGGCGGCAGGGGCGGATAGCCGGGCTCACCGAGCCTGGGCGGCTGCTGCGCGGGCTGGCGGATGGTGTCCGGCGGCACCACCACCTGGGAGCGCTGGGCGTACGCCTGGGGCGCCGCCTGCGCCTGCGGCTCGACCGGCACGTGCTCCGGCGCGGGCTGGGCCGGGATACCCGGCACCCGCCGGCGCCTTGGCCGCCTGCGGCCGCAGACGGAACGAGGGCGCCGGTGCCGCCGGTGCGGGCGGGGTCGCACTGGCCGCTGCCGGCGCTGCTGCCGCCCTTGTCCTCGTGCGCCTCGATCCCGGTCGCGACCACGGAGACCCGCATCTCGCCGTTGATCGATTCGTCGAGCGTCGAGCCGACGATGATGTTGGCGTCGGGATCGACCTCCTCGCGAATCCGGTTCGCCGCCTCGTCGACCTCGAACAGGGTCATGTCCGGACCGCCCGTGATGTTGATCAGGACGCCACGCGCGCCCCGCATCGACACCTCGTCGAGCAGCGGGTTCGAGATCGCCGCCTCGGCCGCCTCGATCGCGCGGCGCTCGCCGTTGGCCTCGCCGGTGCCCATCATCGCCTTGCCCATCTCGCTCATCACGGTCCGGATGTCGGCGAAGTCGAGGTTGATGAGGCCCGGCATCACCATCAGGTCGGTGACGCCGCGCACGCCCATGTGCAGCACGTTGTCGGCGAGCTTGAACGCGTCGGCGAAGGTGGTGCGCTCGTTGGCGATCCGGAACAGGTTCTGGTTCGGGATCACGATCAGGGTGTCGACATACTGCTGCAGCTCGGCGAGGCCGCCCTCGGCGACGCGCATGCGGTGCGCGCCCTCGAAGTGGAACGGCTTGGTGACCACGCCGACCGTCAGGATGCCCTGCTCGCGCACCGCCCGGGCGATCACCGGCGCGGCACCGGTGCCGGTGCCACCACCCATGCCGGCGGTGATGAACACCATGTGGCTGCCCTGCAGCTGGTCGAGCAGCTCGTCGATCGCTTCCTCGGCCGCGGCACGGCCGATCTCGGGCCTTGCGCCCGCACCGAGACCCTGGGTGATCGTCGAGCCGAGCTGGACGCGCCGCTCGGTCAGCGCGTGGTGCAGGGACTGCGCATCGGTATTGCAGGCGACGAACTCGACCCCCTCGAGATGCGAGGTGATCATGTTGTTGACGGCATTGCTGCCGGCGCCACCAACCCCGATCACGGTAATCCGTGGTCGAAGCTCATGGGTCACCGGCATACTCAGATTGATGGTCATTGTTACACATCCTCCTCCGTTGTGGCCCGAGCTTCGGGCCCCTTCCTCCTGAGCAGGCCTTTTTCGGCTCTTTGCTCAAAAGTTCTCTCGCAGCCACTGGCCGAACTTGGCAAGCGGTCTGGTGGCTGCTGGATTCCAGCGGCGCGACCCGAAGGTCAGGCCGCCCTCGTCGCGCACCGACCAGGCCAGGAGCCCGGCGGCGGTGGTCGCGGCGGTAAGATCCTGCAGGCCGGGGCCGCCCACGAACGGGCGCGCCCGACCGACCCGGGCCGGCATGTCGAACAGCTCCTCGGCGAGCTCGACGATGCCCTCGATCTGGCTGGCGCCGCCGGTCAGCACGAGGCGGCGGCCGGCGAGCGGGCTGCCGTCGATGCGCGCGCGCACCAGCTGCAGCGTCTCCTCGACCCGCGGCCGGATGATCTCGGTCAGCCGCGCGCGCGAGACCATCTGGACCGGCGGCTGGCCGGGGTCGCCGATGCCCGGCACCTCGAGCTGCTGGCGCGCGTCGCCGGCGCGCGACAGGACGCTGCCGTACAGGCTCTTCAGCCGCTCCGCCTGGGCGCGGCCGGTCGAGAGCCCGAACGCCAGGTCCTGCGTGACGTGCTGGCCGCCGAGCGGCACCGCGTGGATCTCCTGCACCCGGCCTTCGGCGAAGCGCGCGACGCCGGTGACGCCGCCGCCCAGATCGAGCACCAGGGCGCCCTGGCTGGCCTCGTCGTCGCTCAGGCTCGCGAGCCCCGAGGCGTATGGCGCTGCGACCACGCCCGCGACCTCGAGATGGCAGCGCTCGACCGCCGCGACCAGATTGTGGATCGGCGCCGCGGCGGCGCAGATCAGATGCACGCCCACGCGCAGGCGGCCGCCGATCATGCCGCACGGGTCGCGCAGCGGCTGGCCGCCATCGAGGGTGATCTCGACCGGCAGCGCGTGCAGCACCTCGACGCCGCCGGTGCGGGCCTCGGCCTGGGCATGGGTTAGGGCGCGCGACAGGTCGGCCGCGGTCACCGGGCGATGGCCGATCTCGAGCTCGATCGGGGCGTGCCGCGAGTGCGGCCGGCCGGCGGCGACGCCGAGCACGACCTCGCGCAGGGTCTGGCCGGCCTGCTGCTCGGCCTCGTGCACCACCGCCACGATCGACGCCTCGACCGCCTCGACGTCGACGATCTCGCCGGCGCGCAGCCCTTCGGCGAGCTGATGGCTGGCGCCGAGCAGCTCGAAGGCGCCGGCGCGCGGGCGCGCGATCAGGCAGCACATCTTGGTCGTGCCGATGTCGAGCACGCCGATCGGCTCGCGCCGGCCGCCCGGCCGCGGCTCGACCCGATTGAGTGCCACGACGTTGTCGGACTTCATGCCTTGGTGTCCTGCAGGGCTTCGGGGTCCAGCCGCAGCCGCAGCCGGGTCGGCAAAAAGCGCAGATCGATGACCGAGATCGCGCGCTCGAGCAGCGCGTCCTCGCGCGCCTTCTGCGCGAGCAGGCGCCAGGCCCGCAGCATGTTCCGCTCCGGCAGCAGCACGTCGATCCGGTTGTCGAGGCGGAGCGTCCAGCGCCGCTCGCCCACCCAGGTCGCGGCCGCCACCCGCGCCCACAGCTCCGGCTCGGTCGAGAGCAGCGCGAACAGCCGGGCGGCGTGGCGCGGCGCCTCGTCGCCTACCAGCACGCGCAGCTGGCCCCAGCGGATCGCGGGATCGGCCTCCGGATCGGCAACGCCCGGGCCCTCGCCCATGCCGTCGAGCGCGGCGACGTCCGGTGCGATGACCTCGCCGCCGCGGTCGATCAGGGCGAAGCGGCCGGCCCGTTGCCAAAGGGCCAGCGGCTGCCGCTCGATCAGGCGGACCTGGACGCGATCGGGCAGCATGCGCTCGACGCTCGCGCGCTCGACCCAGGGCAGCTGCTCGAGGCGCGCGCGCGTGAGCGTGGGATCGATCGTGAGGATCGGCTGGCCGACCGCGATGCCGAGCTGGCTGCGCAGCGCCTCCGGATCGGTGCGCACGCGGCCGTCGGCGTAGACCTCGCGCACGGCGAAGCCGAGACGGGCGGTCAGCGCCAGGAGGTGGTCGGTGAGCGCGCTGCCGGCATGCACCGCGACGCCTGCGCTGCCGAGCCAGAAGCCGAGCCCGCCGACCAGGCAAAGCGCCAGTGCCAGGCTGCCGCCGAAGATCGCCGGCTGCCACCAGCGCGGCCGCGGCGGCCGCCGCAGGTAGATGCGCGCCCGGCGCGCGGCGAGCGTCATGCGTCGCATCGCGCCTCCTCCACCAGCTGGTGCACCAGGTCGGCGAAGCCGATGCCGACATGGGCCGCCTGCTCCGGCACCAGGGAGATCGGCGTCATGCCCGGCTGGGTGTTGAGCTCGAGCAGATAGAGGCCGTCGGGATCGTCCGGGTCGAGGCGGAAGTCGGAGCGGGTCACGCCGCGGCAGCCGAGCGCCCGATGCGCGCGCAGCGCCTGGTCGAGGGCGCGCTCGTAGAGCTCCCTGGGCAGCGGCGCCGGGATCAGATGCTGGGCCTCGTTGGCGGTGTATTTGGCGTGATAGTCGAAGAAGCCGTGCGCGTGCACGATCTCGGTGACCGCGAGCGGCCGGTCGCCGAGCACGCCGACGGTGAGCTCCCGGCCCGGGATGTAGCGCTCGACCAGCACCTCGCTGCCATACGGCCAGTCGTTGCGATCGATCGCCGGCTCGCCCGGATCGCGCACGATCCTGACCCCGACGCTCGAGCCTTCCTGGTTGGGCTTGACCACATAGGGGACCGGCAGCGGCGGCTCGCCGCTGCGCAGCGCCTCGACCGTGGTGAGGCGGCTCTCGGGGCAGCGCAGGCCGGCGCTTTCGAACAGGCGCTTGGCCATCGCCTTGTTCATCGCCAGGGCCGAGGCGAGCAGCCCGGAATGGCTGTAGGGGATGCCCATGATATCGAGCAGGCCCTGGACGGTGCCGTCCTCGCCGCCGCGGCCGTGCAGGGCGTTGAAGACCACGTCGGGGCGCAGCTCGGCGAGCCGCGCCGCGAGGTCGCGGCCGACGTCGAGCGCGCTCACCTGATAGCCGCGCTGGCGCAGCGCCGCGGCCGCCGCCTCGCCGCTCACCAGCGAGACCTCGCGCTCGGCCGACCAGCCGCCCATGAGCACCGCGACATGCCTCATGCCGCCGCCTCCAGGTGATGGTCCGGGCGGCCGATGCGATGGATCTCCCACTCGAGCGCGACGCCGCTCTGCGGCCAGCACCCGGGCGCGCACCAGCTCGCCCAGCGCCTCGATCTCGGCCGCGCGCGCGCCGCCGGTGTTGATCAGGAAGTTGCAGTGCTTCTCGGACACCATGGCGCGGCCATGGCGCAGGCCGCGGCAGCCGGCGGCATCGATCAGCTGCCAGGCCTTGCGCTCGCCCGCCGGATTCTTGAACGTGCTGCCGCCGGTTGCGACCCGCAGCGGCTGCGAGGCCTCGCGCTCGGCCTTGATCGCCGCCATGCGGGCCCGGATCGCGGCCGGATCGCCCGGCACGGCCTTCAGCACCGCCTCGATCACGATCCAGTCCGCGGGCAGGGTCGAGTGCCGGTAGGCAAAGCCGAGCTCGGCCGGGCGCAGCACATGGCGCCGGCCGTGGGCATCGAGCGCGATCACCTGCTCGACGACCTCGGCGGTCTCGCCGCCGAAGGCGCCGGCGTTCATGCGCACGGCACCGCCCAGCGTGCCCGGGATGCCGATGAAGAACTCGAGGCCGGAGAGGCCGGCCTGCATGGCGTGGATCGCGATGCTGCGATCGGTGGCGCCGGCGCCGACCCGCAGGCATGGACCCTCGACCGAGATCGC
This sequence comes from uncultured Alphaproteobacteria bacterium, assembly GCA_963753315.1. Taxonomy (GTDB): domain Bacteria; phylum Pseudomonadota; class Alphaproteobacteria; order Geminicoccales; family Geminicoccaceae; genus DASUGG01. Next base: position 16,608 of record CAVWCI010000003.1, on the reverse strand, counting down.
GGCGAGCGGCCCGCGCAGGCGCACGACCACGCCCTCGATGCCGCCATCGCGCACCAGAAGGTTGGAGGCGACCCCGATCGGCGTCACCGGCAGGCCTGCCGGCCGGGCCGCCAGGAACGCCTCCAGGTCGCCCGCATCGGCCGGCTCGAACAGCGCCTCGGCCGGGCCGCCGGCGCGCAGCCACGTGCGCGGCGCCAGCGGCACGTCCCGGTCCCAGCGGCCACGCACCGGCGGCAGGGTCTGCGCGCCGGTCATGCCGCGTGCTCCCCGGCGCGCAGCGCCTTGAGCGCCTCGGGCAGGGCATTGGCCCAGGCGGTGATGCTGCCGGCACCGAGGCACACCACGAGGTCGCCCGGCTGGGCGATCGCCGCCACCAGCGCCGGCAGCTGCTCGGGACCATCCAGCGGGCGCACGTCGCGATGGCCGTGGCGCCGGATGCCGTCGACCAGCGCGTCGCGGTCGACCCCCTCGATCGGCGTCTCGCCGGCGGCATAGACCGGGGCGACCAGCACGCAGTCGGCATGGTTGAACGCGGTGCAGAAGTCCTCGAACAGCGACTGCAGGCGGCTGTAGCGATGCGGCTGGACCACCGCGACGATCCGGCCCGGGTAGGCCTGGCGGGCCGTCTCGAGCACGGCGCGGATCTCGACCGGATGATGGCCGTAATCGTCGACCACCGTGATGCCGCCCTCCGTGCCGGTGCGGGTGAAGCGCCGCTTGACGCCGCCGAAGCGGGCCAGCGCCTGGCGCAGCACCTCTTCCGAGATCGAGAGCTCGCGCGCCACCGCGATCGCGGCCAGCGCGTTCTGCACATTGTGGCGGCCGGCCATGGCCAGGCGCAGGCGATGCAGGCGCTCGACCACCAGGCCGCTCACCCGATCGCGCAGCTCGACGTCGAACTCGGCGCCGTTCGGGATCGAACACGGGATCGAGCGCGCGCACGTCCGCCTGCGGGCTGAAGCCATAGGAGATCAGGCGCCGGTCGGTGATCCTGCTGAACAGCGCCTGGACCTCGGGATGATCGATGCACAGCGCCGCGAAGCCGTAGAACGGCAGGTTCTCGAGAAAGCTCTGGAAGGCGGCGCGCACGGCGTCGAAATTGCCCCAGAAGTCGAGATGCTCGGGGTCGATGTTGGTGACCACGGCGATGCTCGCCGGCAGGCGCACGAAGGTGCCGTCGGACTCGTCCGCCTCGACCACCATCCAGTCGCTCTGGCCGTGCCGGGCGTTGGTGCCGTAGGCGTTGATGATGCCGCCGTTGATCACGGTCGGGTCGAGGTCGGCGGCATCGAGCAGCGCTGCGATCAGCGAGGTCGTGGTGGTCTTGCCGTGGGTGCCGGCGATCGCGATCGCCCATTTCAGGCGCATCAGCTCGCCCAGCATCTCGGCGCGCCGCACGACCGGCACGCGGGCGCCGCGCGCCGCCTCGATCTCGGGATTGTCCGGCCGGATCGCCGACGAGACCACGACCACGCCCGCCTCGCCGAGATTGCCGGCGCGGTGGCCGATCGCGACCGGGATGCCGAGCCCGCGCAGGCGCTCGGTGTTGGCGTTCTCGGCGACGTCCGAGCCCTGCACGCGATGGCCGAGATTGTGCAGGATCTCGGCGATGCCGCTCATGCCAATGCCGCCGATGCCCACGAAGTGGATGCCGCCGGCGTCGATCGGCAGCGTCCTCATGCGAGCGCCTCCCGCTGCAGGCGGGAGGGTGCGCGCGCCAGGCCCTCGAGCGCATCGGCGAGCGTGCGCGCCGCATCGGGCCGGCCGAGCTCGCGCGCCCGCGCCGCCATGTCGGCGAGCTGCTCGGGCTGGTCGAGCCAGGCGGCGATCTGGTCGGCGAGCCAGGCGGCCTCGATCTCCTTCTCGCCGATCAGCAGGCCCGCGCCGGCGGCCGCGACCGCTTCCGCATTGGCGCGCTGGTGGTCGTCGGCCGCCAGCCGGAACGGCACCAGCAGCGCCGGCCGCCCCAGCGCCAGCAGCTCGGCGACGCTGGAGGCGCCCGAGCGCGAGATCACCGCATGGGCCTCCGCGAGCCGCACCGGCAGGTCGTCGAAGAAGGTTCTCAGCGTAGCCTCGTAGCCGAGCCCGGCATAGGCGGCGGCGACGCGCTCGAGGTCCTCCGGGCGGCATTGCTGGGTCAGCGCGATCCGTGCCCGCAGCCGCGCGCTGAGCCGCGCCATCGCCGCCGGCACCACCTCGCTCAGCACGCGAGCACCCTGGCTGCCGCCGATCACCAGCAGCCTGAGGCGCTCGCCGGCAGCCGGCAGGCTGTAGGGCCGATCGCGCAGGGCCGCGACCTCGGCGCGGATCGGGTTGCCGGTCAGCAGACGCGCCGGCGCGGGCACGGCCTCGGCGCCCCGGGTCGCGGCGAAGGTCAGGGCGAGCAGGCGCGCACGGCGCGCGATCAGCCGGTTGGCGCGGCCGAGCACGGCGTTCTGCTCGTGGACCAGGGTCGGGATGCCCAGCACCTGGGCGGCAAGGCCGACCGGCACCGAGGCGTAGCCGCCGAAGGCCGCCACCGCCGGCGGCCGCTGCCGCTGCAGGAACGCCATGCTCTGGGCGAAGCCCAGCGAAAGCTCGGCCACGCCGCGCAGCCGCATCGACATGCTGCCCGACGGGCTCGCCGCCCGGATCATGCGCGCCCGCATGCCGTCGGGCAGATAGCGGGCACCGCGCTGGTCGCAGGCCAGCAGCACGGGCTGGCCGCGCTGCTCCAGCTCGGCGGCGAGCGCCAGGGCCGGGAACATGTGGCCCCCGGTGCCGCCGGCCGCGATCACGACCGGCCTGCTCATGCGTAGGCCTCGGTGCCGGCGCGCCGGCGGGTCAGCGCCAGGAACAGGCCCATGCCGATCGCCAGCGCGCAGAGCGAGGAGCCGCCGTAGCTGATGAACGGCAGGGTCATGCCGGTCGCCGGCAAGAGGCTCACGTTGACGCCGAGGTTGATGATCGTCTGCAGCGCGAAATGGGCCAGCAGGCCCGCGGCTGCGAGCAGCGCGAAGCGGTCGCCGACCCGCTGCGTGCGGGCGAGGCCGCGCAGCAGCACGAAGCCGAACAGCCCGAGCAGCGCCAGGCATGCCACCAGGCCGAACTCCTCGGCCACGACCGCGAACACGAAGTCGCTGTGCGCATCGGGCAGCGCGTATTTGACCGTGCCCTCGCCGGGGCCGCTGCCGAACCAGGCAGCGCTCTTGATCGCCTTCATCGCGAGGCCGACCTGGTAGTGATCGCCCGAGGCCGGGTCGATGAAGCGGTCGATGCGCTCGGCGACGTGCGGGAACATGAGGTAGGTCTGCCAGAACCCGACGGCGCCGAGGCCGATCAGGGCGATCACCAGGAGCCAGGGCAGGCCGGCGAGAAACAGCTGCATGCCGAGCAGGGCTACCACCACCAGCGCCATGCTGACGTCGGGCTGCGCCAGCAGCAGCACGGCCACGAGGGCGCCGAGCAGGATCGCCGGCAGAGCGTTGCCGATGCCTTGCGCCCTGGCCAGCAGGGCCGCGATGATCACCACCATGGCGGGCTTGGCGAATTCGCCCGGCTGCAGCACCACGAAGCCGAGCGGCAGCCAGCGCTGCGCGCCCTTGATCTCCGGGCCGACCAGCAGGGTCATGACCATCATCAGCAGCGAGAGGCCGAGCAGCCCCCAGGCCAGCCGGCGCACGCCGACCGGCGAGAGCAGCGAGCTGCCGAGCAGCAGCACGGCCGCCGGCAGCAGATAGAGCGCATGCCGGCCGGCGAAATGCAGATGCGGCAGCCCGAGGCGCTCGGCGACCGGCGGGCTGGAGGCGAAGACGAACACCATGCCGCTCAGCACCAGGAGCCCGATGCCGGCCAGCATCGGCCGGTCGACCGTCCACCACCAACGCGCCAGCAGGCCTCGCTCGGTGCGCTCGAACATGCTCATCGGCGCCCGCCCGCGGCGCGCGCAGGCTCGCCGAGCCCGGCCACCAGCGCCTTGAAGGCCTCGCCGCGGGCCTCGAAATCGGTGAACTGGTCGAACGATGCGCAGGCCGGCGTCAGCAGCACCACAGGCTCGTTGCCGGCATCGCGCCGCGCCGCCTCGGTCGCCTGCGCGAAGGCGGTGGCGAGGTCGCCGCACTGGCTGCAGGCCACGCGCCCGGCCAGCGCCTCGGCAAAGCGCGGCGCCGCCTCGCCGATCAGGTAGGCGTGGCGGACGCGATCGAGGAAGGGCCAGAGCGGCTCGAGCCCGCCCTCCTTCGGCCGACCGCCTGCGATCCAGTAAATCCGGTCGAAGCTCGCGAGCGCCCGCGCCGCGGCTTCGGGATTGGTCGCCTTGCTGTCGTTGACGTAGCGGACCCCCTCGACCACGCCCGCCTGCTCCATGCGATGGGCGAGGCCGGCAAAGTGCGCCAGGCCCGCCGCGGCCGCCTGCGGCGCCACGCCGAGCGCGCGCACCGCGGCGTAGGCGGCGGCTGCGTTCTGCCAGTTGTGGGCGCCGCGCAGGCTTGCGATCGGACGCAGGTCGGCGACCTCGCGGCCCGGCCCGTCGATCGCGTCGTGCAGCAGCCCGTCCGTGACGTAGACGCCACGCTCGAGCGGCCGGCCGACCGCGATCGGCACCACCCGGCGACCTTGCGCCAGCTCGCCCACCAATGCGTGACCATGGGCGTCATCGACGCCAACCACTGCCCAATCGCTCGCCCCCTGGTTGCGAAAGATCCTTTTCTTGGCCTGGACGTAGCCCGCCATCCCGCCATGCCGGTCGAGGTGGTCGGGGGTCAGGTTCAAGATCACCGCCACGGCACAGGCCAGATGCTCGGTCAACTCCAGCTGGTACGACGACAACTCCAACACATAGATGTCATCGCATGGTTTAGGCAATAGATCTAGTACCGGCAAGCCAATATTGCCTCCGACCTGCACGCCGATGCCGGCGCCCCGCAGGAGGGCGCCCACGAGCGCCGTGGTGGTCGACTTGCCATTGGTGCCGGTGATCCCGGCGATCCGCCGTTTCGGTTGATTCTCGGCCAGCAGCTCGATGTCGCCGACGACCTCGACGCCGGCCGCGCGGGCGCGCCGCACCAGGCGGTGCGGGCGGGGGTGGCGGTGCGCGATCCCGGGGCTCAGCACCAGCCGGTCGACCCGGGCCCAGTTGCACAAGGCGAGGTCGACGATCGGCGTGCCGGCGGCGGCGGCACTGGCGCGGCGCTCGTAGCGCGTCGTCCCAGGCCCAGGTGCGAGCACCACTCTCTGCGAGCGCGCGGCAGACCGACAGGCCCGAGCGGCCGAGCCCGAGCACCGCCACCGTCTTGTCGTGCATCGAGGGGACCGCGAGCATGCCGGCTCCTCAGCGCAGCTTCAGCGTCGAGAGGCCAATCAGCGCCAGGATCATGGCGATGATCCAGAAGCGGATCACGATGGTCGGCTCCTCCCAGCCCTTCTGCTCGAAATGATGGTGCAGCGGCGCCATCCGGAACACGCGCTTGCCGGTCAGCTTGAAGGAGGCCACCTGAACGACGACCGACACGGTCTCGAGCACGAACAGGCCGCCCACCATGGCGAGCACGAGCTCGTGCTTGGTCACCACCGCGACGGCACCGAGCGCGCCGCCCGCGGAGAGCGAGCCGGTATCGCCCATGAACACCATGGCCGGCGGCGCGTTGAACCAGAGAAAGCCGAGCGAGGCCCCCACCATGGCGCCGCAGAACACGGCGAGCTCGCCCGCGCCCGGCACGAACGGGATGCCGAGATAGTTGGCGAAGATCGCGTTGCCGACCAGATAGGCGATCAGCGCGAAGCAGGAGCCGGCGATCATGGTCGGCACGATCGCGAGGCCGTCCAGGCCGTCGGTGAGGTTGACCGCGTTCGAGGCGCCGACCATGACCAGGGCCGCGAACGGGAAGAACAGCACGTGCAGCGGCAACAGCACGTCCTTGAAGAACGGGATCGCCAGGCCCGTGCCGAGCGGGTAGCCGGTCAGGAGCGCGATGCACAGCGCCGCGATCAGCGCGATCAGGCACTGCAGCAGCAGCTTGAGCCGGGCCGAGATGCCATGGCTCGAGCGATGGGTGAGCTTCATCCAGTCGTCGACCAGGCCGATGCCGCCGAAGCCGAGCGTGATCAGCAGCACCACCCAGACATAGCCGTTGGACAGATCGGCCCAGAGCAGGGTCGCGAGCGTCAGCGCGAGCAGGATCAGCGTGCCGCCCATGGTCGGCGTGCCGCGCTTGCGCAAGAGATGCGAGGGCGGCCCGTCGGGGCGGATCGGCTGGCCTTCGCCCTGGCGCGCGCGCAGCCAGCGGATCAGCGGCGGCCCTACCACGAAGCTGATCACCAGCGCGGTCAGCACGGCGCCGCCGGTGCGGAAGGTGATGTAGCGGAACAGGTTGAACAGGCCGACCTGGTCGGCGAGCGGGAAGAGCAGGTTGAACAGCATGTCAGCCCCTCTTCACGCCGGCCGGCCGCGCGCGCGCCGGGATCCGCAAGCGCATCGACGATCTGGCCCATGGCGCTGCCGAGCGAGCCTTTGACCAGCAGCGTGTCGCCGTCCCTCAGCTCGGCCTCCAGGATCGGCAGCAGCGCCTGCGCGCTGTCGGCATGGGCGCCGCGGCGGGACGCCGGCAGCGCGTCATGGAGATGGCGCATGGCGGCGCCGGCGGTGAAGACGCGGTCGATGCTCATCTCCTCGATCGGGCCGGCCAGCTCGGCGTGCAGGGCTGCGCTGTGGTCGCCGAGCTCCAGCATGTCGCCGAGCGCCGCGAGCTTGCGGCCTTGCGCCGTGGCGAGCACGCTGAGCGCTGCGCGCACCGAGGCCGGGTTGGCATTGTAGCTGTCGTCGATCAGCGTGATGACGCCGTCCGGCCGCTCGATCCGGCGCCGCTGGCCGCGCCCGCGCGGCGGGCCGAAGCCGGCCAGTGCCGTGGCGGCGCGCTCGGGATCGGCGCCGAGCGCCGCGGCGGTGGCGATCACCGCCAGGCTGTTGCTCACCCAGTGGCGGCCGGGCGCGCCGATCCGGAAGCTGAGCCTCCGGCCATCGAGCGCCATCGTGATGTCGCTGCCGTTGCGCATCCATGCGGGCATCGAGCAGGCGGGCCGATGCCGCCTCGCTCGCGCCGAAGCCGATCACCCGGGCGGCGCCGGCCGCCTGCGCCAGCTCGCGCAGCCGGCCGAAATAGGCGTTGTCGGCGTTCAGGACCGCGCTGCCGCCGGGCTCGAGGCCCCGAAAGATCTCGGCCTTGGCCTCGGCGATCGCGTCGATCGAATCGAAGAAGCCGAGATGGGCGGGCGCGATCGTGGTGATCAGCGCGACGTGCGGCCGGACCATCCGCGCCAGCGCGGCGATCTCGCCGGGCGCGTTCATGCCGAGCTCGTAGACGGCAAAGGCGGCGCCCTGCGGCGCGCGCGCCAGGCTCAGCGGCACGCCCCAGTGGTTGTTGTGGCTCGCGGCGCTGGCATGGGTCGGCGCCTGCTCGCCGAGCGCGAGACGCAGCGCCTCCTTGCTGCCGGTCTTGCCGACGCTGCCGGTGATCGCGGCGATCCGCGCGCGCGAGCGCCTGCGGCCGGCATGGCCAAGGGCCGTCAGCGCCGCCATGGTGTCCTCGACCAGGAGCAGCGGCGCATCGCCCTCGAGCCCGGCCGGAGCCCGGTCGACCATGACCGCGGCGCCGCGCTCGAGCGCCTGCGCGACGAAGTCGTGGCCGTCGTGGTTGGGGCCGCGCAGGGCTACGAACAGCTCGCCCGGCTGCACGCTGCGGGAATCGATCGAGACGCCTTTGACCGACCAGTCGCCGCGCACCTTGCCACCGGTCGCGGCGGCGATCTCGGCGGCACTCCAGAGCGCGCCGCTCAAGCCGTCGCTCCGCGCGCCGTGGCGGCCAGCTCGGCGAGTGCTGCGCACGCCTCCTTCGCGTCGTCGAACGGCAGGACGCGGTCGCCCACGATCTGCCCGGTCTCGTGGCCCTTGCCCGCGATCACCAGGAGATCGCCCGCCTCGAGGCCGCCGATCGCTGTGCGGATCGCGCTCCGGCGATCGCCGATCTCGATGCCGTCCGGGCAGGCCTCGAGCACCGCCCGGCGGATGCCGGCCGGGTCCTCGCCGCGCGGATTGTCGTCGGTGACGAAGGCCCGGTCCGCCAGCTCCGCCGCAATCTTGCCCATGATCGGGCGCTTGCCGCGATCGCGATCGCCGCCGCAGCCGAACACCACGACGAGGCGGCCCGCGGTGTGCGGGCGCAGCGCGCGCAGCACCTGCCTCCGGATTCACTTTGAGGTTATTTTTTGAACAAGGCCCAATTCTTCGGCCTTCACACGCCCGGTGGCGATGCGCCACAGGTCCACCGACAGACGGCGGGCTAGCGCCACGATGGCTTTCTTGCGGGCCGCGGCTGAGGCTTTGGGATTTTGGAGCAGCGCTCCCCATCGGCGAACCGCCCGAGACCGCGGCTGAAAGCGGCTTACACGCCAGGCCAGTTCGACCATCAAGCGCCGTAATCTCGGATTGCCGTGCTTGGTGATCGAACCCATCCGACGTCTCTGATCGGTCGTGCTCTCGCTCGGACAAAGTCCAAAATAGTTGCCTACCTGCCGACCGTTTTTGAAACGTTGCAGATCGATCAGTTCCCGGGCGAGCAATTCGTGAGTGAGCTCGCCTTCGCCAAAGAGCAGCTGCTCCCGCGGCGCGGCCGCCTTGAGCTGCGATTCGTTTTCCAGCGCCTCCTTCTCGGTCAGCTCGATGAGCTTCTTCCAGCTCTCCAGCTGCGCGACCACCCACGACGGCATCCCCTGGATAATCCGCACCCAGGTTGTGCCTTTCCACCAGCGCCCGGTCACCGCCATTTCCCTTTGCAGCAAAAGGCTGCGTCCCATCGCCTGCATGCGCCGGATCTGCCGCCGCAATTGCTCGCGCATCCGCCCCTGGGCGCGTCTTGCCTCCTCCTCGGGCGAAGGAATCCGCACTACGCTCAGCGCCTTGCGATGCCCGGCAAGATATTCGCTTAGCCGCCGGCACATCACCTGCGCGTCGAGCTTGTCGTTGACCTGGCGCTTGCCTTGCTCATCCCAGTCCTGCGGCGCAATCACGTAAACTTCCGCCCCCATTGCTCGCATGCGCCGTGCCGGCTCATACCCAAAGCAGCCCGCCTCGTAGCAAACCACCACCCGCTCTGCCAAATGCCGCTGTTTTTCCAGCCAATGGTCAAATGCCTGCGGCAAAAACTTCTGTGCCGGCTGCGGGGTACTGTGATCTATCTGCCGAACCACCCGATAGTTCCTCAGGTGCATGTCGATCGGAATCTTGACCAGTGATGCCTTCTTCTCTAAAATGTCACTTCCTTTATTCATGATTGTCGAGTGTGGCGTTTCACTCGCCCACTCGACAACCCATGACATCTACAACGGCACCGGGCCCGCGACTCGATTACAGGCGGCCTTCAATCTGCGGCCTGCAATCTGCGTCCATCTGTGGATTGTTCGACCAACCTTCGTCGGTTTGAGGCGCAGCTTTGCTCTAGTGCCCGGCACGAAGAAGGCCGCCACGTCGAGTTTGTTTCTGACCGCGAGCACTTTGGCGTTCTTCTTCGCTGCGACCACCTGGTCGAGGAGCCAATCGGTGGCGTCTGAGAACGGTGATCGTTGGCGAGAGGCAGTAGGAAAAAGAGGGGGAGTCGGGGCCGCACGCGGACTTCGGCTGGGGAGGCTCGGGCTCGGGCTCGACCTCTTCGACAATGACGGTGCGCCAGGAGAAGCGCGGGTTGGAGTCGGGCACCGCGCCCGGCTGGGGCTGGGAGAGGGGCCGTGCTTGAACATGCCGGCGACGGGGCAGTCGGGCCGCGTGGCGCGCGCCAGCTCGGCGACCTGGTTCGCGCGGTGGCACCACAGGTCCAGGTTGAAGTCCGGCGGGCCCTCGATGCTGGCGAAGCCGTGGATGTTGAGCTTGTTGCCGGCTTTGAACTTGGTGGTGTCGCTTCGCCGGGCAGAAGGTCGTCGCAGTTGACCTTGGAAATGAACGGTCAGCCGACGACGCCCGCCTCGCTCGGCGTGCACTCGGGTGCTGCCCCGTCGCCAGCGTGTTCAAGCACGGCCCCTCTCCCCAGCCCCAGCCGGGAGGCCGCGAGAACGCCGCCACCGGCGCCGGGCGCGACGATGGGCGGCTTCGCGTGCGTCAGGCTCCACCGCGCGTTCCGCCTTGGTCATTCTTTTTTAGGCCCTGCTGGACGCATTCCTCTTCTTCCCGCTCGGTTATTTTTCAACTTGCGACTTTTTCGGCTCCGGGGTCTTCGGTGCCGGTGCCTTCTTTGGAGGTGCTTCCGTCCTCTTTTCCTTTTTCGGCTCCGCCGGCGGGGCGAGATAGGCAGCGAGTGTTGCAGCCCCTTTCACATATGCGCCGGGAATCATTCCTTCTTCTTCTCCGGATCCGGTGTGATAGACGCCAATCGGGTTTTCGTCCCCGTCTTTGGCAAAGTGGTAGTCAAAACCCTTTCGACTCCGAACGATGAAGATTCCGACGTGGTCAAAGGTGACCGTAAAGTTGTCGCCCTTGGCTGAAGGTTCCTTTTCACTTTTGTTCAAACGAATTTCGCCTCGCATGAAGGCAATGTCGCCCATTCGCGGATCGCGCTGCTTCCAACTAGTGCCTTCGGCAGGCTCGACCGTACCGTCTTTCTTCACCACTGCGAGCCCTCGAATGGTGAAGGCTTTCTTCAGCAGCTCGTCCCAGAGCTTGGGGGTCAACATCCGATCCAGGTCTTTCGACTTAGGTGCCGGAAAATCTCCCAGGCAGCTCCGAACGAAGTCGGAGCAGTTGTAAGGGCCCAGGCCCATCGCCTTGACGGTGGACTTGGGCAGCACTCCGTCACGTCAATATCTTTGCGTTTTCCGATCTTTCGGTCCGTAATGGCCGGGCACAAGACCTTGTCGAGATCTGCGTCCTTATCTCCCTTTTCGGGATGGATCAAAACTTTGTCTCCCGATCCTAAGGAAGCTGTAAACCTTTGCACCATCGGCGGTACCCGAGCCATTGCCGACGGCTGGGAATCTGCAAGAACTTGGCGCGCGGCACGGTTGGCTTCCAACTCTCCCCGATGGGTCGGAGACGCCAGTCGCAAATTGGGATTCGCGCGAGGCCCTAGAGGCTGCTGGGCGACGTGAGCCAGTTCATGCGCCAAGAGCCGCTGCCCAGGGGCGGCGCGAGGTGCATACTGACCAGCGGCAAAAACGATATCATTGCCGACCGTATACGCCAGGGCGTTTACGGTGCGTGCAGACTCAGCCGCACGAGAATCGGCGTGAATTCGAACCCGGGAAAAGTCGAAGCCGAAGCGCGGCTCAAAAAACAGTCGCGCGTCAGCATCCAGTGGCGCGCCGTGGGAATGAAGCACTTCATGCACAATTGCCGGTGCTGTCTCTTGGTCGCGTCCCTCCACCGTCGCGACGGCACGCTGCGGCATTCTGCCTTCGCCCGTAAGCTCTCTCCTGCGGCATTCTTCGCATTCGCCGCTCAAGCCGCTCGGGACCCCGCAAGCACACTTGCGTTGTAGAGCACAGCCTCGCACGGGTGCAAGTGGAGGCTTAGGACACGCCGACGATAGAAGTTGTTGGCGCATTCGCATGAGAACTATTGCGAGGCCGACTTGGCAGCATTTTTCCCGGCGCTATTTCCTTTCTCGGAGTATTCACGTTGATTCATTTGAGGTGAACGTTCATCAGCGCGGGGCCAGACTGGTGAGAGGCGTAAAGCCCTCGACACCGGAGCTTTTGATTTTGGCGATGAAGCGTGGAGTCGTTTGCTTGCTCCCGCTCTGGGGCTTCTCAAGCTCCAGCGCTGTGACGTCGACCATCGTGTCACGCGGAAGGAATAGGTTCTTCGCCTTGCTGCCCCTGCCGGCAGGCGCTTGCTTCGTCGGCTTGCTCAGATCCTTGTCCTCGAACACCGCGGTGCTGCCGCTGATGACCCGGGTACTGCCCCGGCTTGGCCTCGCCGAGGAAGTCCGTGGTTGATCTTTGTGACGTTGAACCACTTGTTGAGGACAGAGCGCGTAGCACCCCTGTTGCCCTCCGCCTGAGAGATCAGCACCCGCACCGTCTTTCCCGGGCTCCCCTCGAGGAACCAATCCATAAGCGGCCTCCAGCCGAAGTCGTAGCCGGCGTCCTGAAGGGTCACGTTCTGGACCATGTCCCCGTAAGTCTTGGCGCCGGCATCGCGCTTGGTCGCCTCGATCATCCCTAGCCCGCCCGCGCTGTGGCCAGCCACATGGATCTCGCCGGGCACGAGGGGGTCGGGAAGCCCGAGGTCACGCCTGAGGTTGTCCAAGGCGATCTTGATCAACCCGTCGAAGCCAATTTTGGCGAGCGCTTCATGCCACTGGGCGGTGACCGGCTCCCACCCTTTCTTTTTCTTTCCCGGATTCTCCGGATCATCGATATCACCAAGCCGCCATGTTGCGGGCGCCTGGGGCGCAATCCCGAGCCGGTCGGTGCCGGCAACCGCCTCCTGCAGGTGCGACCAGAGCGCTATCGGCTCCGAACCCTGCTTCCCTTTGCCCTCTCCGTAATCCGCGCGCATTCCGTGAAAGAAGACGAACAGATCGACCTTGGTCGGGTCGAGGATGGCCGGCGGATAGACCAGTAGCGGCAGGGTGATGTCAAAGGGCGATCCCTTCGTGCTGGCGTCCTTGTCCTTGGGCGCGTTCTGTGCTCGGGCGGGATAGTCGTAAACGACGGCGCCGCTGCCGCCCTTTCCTTGCGCAAGCTGCCTGATGGAAATTGATCCTGTGTAGTCAACCCGGACAGTAGTCTTTGCGGGCTGTCGCTGGAGCGTCAGGTTAGGTGCCTGGGAGTATGCCGGCGCGATGGACGGTGGCGCAATGCCCCGGCTAACGAGCGCATCGGCGACCTGGTCTGCTTCGCGCTCGGCACGGTCGCCTGGGGCGCCGACTTTCAACGACGCTCCCCGAACAACGGCCGGGGCGTGTCGTTGCTGCACCACGTGGGTCAGCTCATGGGCGAGCAGCCTCCGGCCATCTCGCTCGTAGGTTGGTATCGTCCTGCAGCAAATGTCACGTTGGCGCCAATTGTGTGCGCCAGAGCGTTCACCGCTCGCGCGGACTCCGCCGCCTCCGCATCCGTATGCACCCGCACGTGGCTGAAGTCATGCGCGAAGCGAGGCTCCATGAAGGCGCGAGTGGCCTCGTTCAGCGGCCGGCCGGACGAACGCAGCACATCGTGCACGATAGGCGGCGTGTCATTCACCGGCGACGCACTCACAGCCGCACGTTGCAACGCGCCTTCGCGCTTCTGACGGCACTTGGCGCATTCCCCGCCTGCGTCTGCGCGGTTACCGCAGGCACACTTGCGCTGCACGCTGCTGAGCGTCGTCCTCACGCTGGCGGCGGTTGCCGTGCTAAATTGGCTTTCTGCAAAGTCATCGGTTTACTTCTCTCATCAGTCCCGCTTGCTGGCGATCTGACTCTACCACTGAATGTGCACGTGGTTGACGTTCGGGTTGGTGCAGAGAACCTGGATCGGGCCGTTCTCGCAGATGCTGCTATTCCCGGCGTTCGCGCCAGCGGTGCGCAATCTGGTCCACAGGGTGGCGTTTGCGCCCGGCACAGTCAGGTCAAGCGCAGTGCCCCACACGTGGCGGCTGCCCACTGGGAAGTTGCTCCCACATCTACATTACGCCGAGGGTTCCGGTAACCGCTGGACACTCCGATCTGCGGCGCGACCGCCCCCGCCGGGGTAAGCGCCTGAAACGCCGTCTCGGTGTTATTGAAGGCATTGTCCATGCCGCCATCGACGATCAGGGAGTAGTTGCCGGTGTTGTACGTGGCGATTGTGGGCGTGACGATGCTATTGCGATCCGGGGGCGTCCGAGGGTCCCAGGTCGATGTATTCCTGCCGAATGATGTCGGTTTCATCCTGCGTCAGATCGAACGTGCCTGTTCGGCCTCCCGCTTGCGCCTCCACGCGATATTGGATTGGGTCATTAGGTGTTCTGGACCCGCTGGTGGGCCGCCGGCTCGGATTGGGTCTAAAAGAGAACTGAGTCCGATTCCTCGCTTGATGCGGGTTGCCATCACCAGCGTTGGAGCTCACGCCACGCACGGTCCAATTGGCACTCACGCTCGCGGTCAACGTGATCCTGTCAGTTGAAATGAATGAGAGACCAGTACCGCCCTGGCGTGCGATTCAACCGGGGACGGGATGGGCGCCTCACCCAACACCGTCTGGCGGCAGTAGGCCGCGTTCGCATCGCCCATGATCCGTATGCACTCGGCCAGTTCAGTGGCCTGACGATAGGGCAGCGTCGAGCCGGCGCGCCGCCGCGACTCTCGAATGACGACTCACGCTCCTCCATGGGGTTGATCTGCCGGTTCACCTGCTGCCTTGCCCGGCTCGTAGCCGCTCCGGCGATAGATCCGAGGGACGCCAGCTTGTCTGGCGCTGTGGCAGCCTCCAATTCCGAAGCGTCGCTCGGTGAACCAATTTGCAACTCGTCAGGAATCGAGTCGCCGATGCGCCTTGCTGCTGCTGGACGACGTGTGTTAGCTCGTGCGCTATGAGCTTGCGGCCAGCAGTGGACGCGGGTGAAAACTGTCCCGTGCCAAACACCACGTCGCGCCCAACCGTATATGCCAGCGCATTCACCGCCCGCGCCGATTCTGCTGCCTTCGCATCGGCGTGCACACGCACGTTGCTAAAGTCATGGCCGAAGCGTGGTTCCATGCATGATCGCGTCGCAACGTCAAGTGGTTGGCCCGGCGAACGCAGTACCTCATGCACGATGGGCGGGGTGCGCTCATCAACGCAGCATTCGTCTTTGCGCGTTGCAATGTGGCTTGGCGGTTCTTCTTGCACTCTTCGCACTCGCCGCCGCTCACAATGTGTCTACCGCAAGCGCACTTGCGCCGCCGTAGGTAGCTTGGCTGGCGTGAAGGATTCCTTCTGCACGGATTTCACCGGACTTTCAAATTGTACGCCGATCAGACGATCTCCGCCATATTCTGGATTAGAACACTTAGAACCGTCCTTTCTCTTCGACGTTGAACATATAATTCTTCCAGTATCCCAGATGAATTTGAACTCAGGCTTTATTGCGCCTGCGGAATCCGACCAATGCGCCTTCAACTCCTGCTGAATCTCATTCTGATGGATCCTTGAGAAATCCAGCAGCGCCTGGGCGATCGGGTAGTAAGACCAGTGCCAGCGCTCGGTCAGGTATCCTTTGCCATAACCCCCTTTCGTGTCAAAGGGTTGAATAAAGCCATAGGTTGAGGCATTTTTGGCAAGCCAGCGAAAGGCATCCGCAAATAGTCCCGTGCCAGTCCAGGCCCCTGCCTCGAGATCTGTATCAATCAGACCAATATCGAAGTCCGTCCCGGCGTGGTGACGCGAGATCCCAGGTGCAGCTGAAGTCATGAGAATCTCTTTTGCCTTCTCCTCAGAATCGAGCTGATTGTCCCAGCAATCCTTGTGATCTTTGCTCTTTGGGTCCCATTCCACTTCGGCGCCGATGAGCTTGCCACACTTGGTCCTCGCACTATCTGAGATATGGCCGAACTTCGTTCGAAACGTCTCTCAACTTCTTCAGCCAGATGTCTTCCTTCTGTTCTCCGTATGGCCGGACATCCGATTTCACGATATCTCCTGCGGGCAGAGCCAATTTCTGTGCCTTCATAGAGCCGCGCATGGCCTTGATCATGCACGCTTGCTGTGCCACAATTTCCGTTCGGGCTGCGCTGGAAAGCTTGTCTGGGCCGCCTAGTATCCAGTTGATAGTATCAAGTATCGGCATCCTGGCAATCTTGGCTGCCCAGACATCCTTCTGGCTGTTGAGGTCAGATTGACTGGAAAAGACAAACTTACAACCAGCCGGAGGCTTTTTGGATCCACCACCTCTCTTTCGAGAACGGGAGCATCCTCTTTCAGCTGAGCAGGAGCAGCCACATTTGGCGGTGAACCAGCAGCTGGAACCGTCGTCTTTCCCGCAGGTGTCGCGGTAGAGAGCGGGCAAGGGCCCTCAGGGACGTTGAAAAGATCAAGCCCCTCGGTGGCCATGCCATACTGGTCAGATAAGCCTGGGTATGGACTTTCCACTTCTGAGTTTTCCCGCTGGTTTTCACGCTCTCCTCTGTCACTTCGCCTGGTGTCTTGCCGCCTCGTCCCTTTTTCTCCACATTGATGAATCGCTCGCTCTGAAGCGCCACGGAAAGCGACCCATCCTCCTCTTTGGCCGGCACAGGATTGGCCTGCAATACGACATTGCGGGTCTTCATCAATTCAAGGAAATCCTTCTGTTTGGTAACCAGGAAAAAGTCGCTGCTCTCTTTCTGGCCGGCAGGGATTTTCCAACCCTTTGGGCAGAGTTCCCTTCGGCTCGTTCTTCTCTGCTACCCCCGTGAACTTCTTGAATTTGAAATCGCCACCCCCGTTATTGTGAAGAGCGAGGACTGGCTGAGGCCCTTCGAGCATGGGAGATCCTTTGCCACCGCGGCATTTGCCAATCGCTGCGCCCCAATCTCCCTTCTCTGCGAAGGTTTTCAGCTCTGCCGCGGCCGCAGTCTTGACTTCCTGTGCGGCTTTTTTTGCAGCCTCTTCTGCGGCCCGCATCCTCTTCTGGTTTGGCCGTCGCTGGTAGCTTGACTGGGATCG
>CAVWCI010000002.1:0-28974 GCA_963753315.1 uncultured Alphaproteobacteria bacterium | reverse complement strand
AAGCGCAGCTGATCCGCGAGCTGGCGGTCCGGCATGTCACGAGCTGGACCGGCGTCGAGCGAGAGGGCGGTCCGGCACCGCCGACGCCCGAGAACGTCGCCGCGGTGATGGATCTCTACCCGGTGGGCGAGCGCTTCTTCCAGGAGTTTACGCTCCGCCAGGTGCTCCTGAACGCGGCAAAAACGGATCAGGGCTCTCTGCCGCTGGCACTTCCAGCAGGGCGGAGGGCCCGAGTACTGCAACGCCTGCCGCGAAAGCAACCTGCCCTGCGCCCGAGGTGAGCCCGAAGCTGACGGACGGCTCTGCCCGTACCGCGAGCATGCGTTGATCAGCCAGCAGGAGCACGAGGCGTGGCAGGTGCTCCTGGCGTGCCAGGGACAAGTGCGGCTTGCGCCGACCGGGAACGTGATCGGCATCGATATGGACGCAGCGCTGAAGATCGGCGCAGCCCTCGGATGTGACCTCGTGGTGCTCTCGGAGCTGCTGCCGGCAGCCGAGGCGGGTCTGGTCGAGGCGCTGCGTAGCGACTGTGTCCGGGCGGGAAACGGTAGCCCGTTTCGCTTCCACCAACAGCGGGCGCAAGTAGCGGAGTGCCTTGGGCGCGCCGGCTGAGGCGAGGAGGGATCGGCAGGCTTGACACGTCCTTTCGGCGGGAAGGATGATGATTCGCCTCCGGACAGGTCATGCCCGCGCGGCAATGGCGCGCTTTTGGGCGCCAATGCTGCGTAGGAGTTACAGGGAGGATCCGTGTCCAGAGTTTCGCCTAGGACATGGGCCGGAGGACCGCCTGATCCGCGATCGATCACATCGACGGAAGAGCTGTGCCGTCGGCCCTCGCGACCTGCAGACCATGAGGCAGAGAACCGGGCCTTGATCGCGCTGGTGCAGGAGATGGCACGCGACCCCGAGGGCATTCTGCAAAGGCTAGTGGAAACCGCCCTGATCCTGTGTCGCGCACTCGGCTGGGCTCAGCCTGCTGGAGGCGGGGGACCAGAGGAGAAATTCCACTGGCGTGCCATCGCCGGGCAATGGGCGTCTCACCTGGGCGGCGGCACACCCCGCGACTTTGGTCCCTGCGGCACAGTCCTGGATCGTAATGCCACGCAAGTATTTTCACACCCCGAACTCGATTTTCCCTACTTCGCCGAGGTAACGCCCTATGTCGAAGAAGGGCTATTGATCCCCTTCTACATTGGTGGGGATGCAGTCGGAACGATCTGGGTCATATCCCATGATGAGATCATCGTTTCGACGCGGAAGACCTTCGCGTAATGACGAGTCTAGGAAGCTTTGCCGCGGCGGCTTACCAAACGTGGCTAAGCCTGAAGGCGGAGGCGAAGGCCAACGAAAAATTGCGGCAATCCGCCCTGACGCTGCAGCGGTTCGCCGCCATCGTCGAGTTCGTCTGATGATGCAATCGTCAGCAAGAACCTCGATGGCATCATTACCAGTTGGAACCGTGGTGCTGCGCACCTCTTCGGTTATACGACCGAAGAGACGATCGGCAGGCCGATCACGATGTTGATTCCTGCAGACCGGCTCGACGAGGAAGCCGGAATTCTGGAGAGCATCAGGCGCGGTGAGCGCATCGACCCCTATGAAACCATTCGACGGCGCAAAGACGGCAGCCTGGTCGATATTTCGCTCGCCATGTCCCCTGTCAGGACGCCGGAGGGCACGATTATCGGCGCGTCAAAGATTGCGCGGGACATCAGTGAGCGTAGACGGGCGCAGGAACAGCAGAACCTTCTGCTTCGCGAAATGAGCCACCGTGTCAAGAACCTGTTCTCGGTAACCAGCAGCTTGGTGACGCTGAGCGCGCGTTCCGCCCGTACGCCCCAGGATATGGCAACGGCGGTTCGAGAAAGGCTTGCCGCGCTCACGCGCGCCCAAGAACTGACGCGGCCCGGCCTGATCGGCAAAGGCGACGAAGCCCTTCAAGAGAGGACGCTGCATGCCTTGATCGGCACGATCTTAGCTCCCTACGTCAATAGACGCTCCAAGGGTGGCGAGAGCATAATCCTCATCGGACCTGACGTGCCGATCGGAGAAAATGCGATCACGAATCTCGCCCTTGTCGTGCATGAGCTGGCCACGAACGCAGCGAAATACGGAGCACTATCGTCTCCAGGAGGCGCGGTTCACATCGATTGTTCCCTGCAGAACGACGAGCTCTCGCTGACATGGAAGCAGCGCGGCGGGCCTTCGCTCGACGGTCCGCCGGATGCCGAAGGATTTGGCAGCATGCTCGTCCGTCAAATTCGTCGATCATCTTCGGGGCCGGATTTCCAACCACTGGGGGCGTGATGGCTTAGTTGTCCATCTGTCGGTGCCCGTAGAACATCTGAACGCATGAACCAGCTTGACCTCAGTACGTCCGGAATCCGGCTCAGACGGGACGTTCGGCCGCATTTCGACCGCCGTAGGCCGCAGAGTTGACTTGCGCGTGGCAGGGCTTCGACAGGCTGGTCGTGACCCGTAGCGGTCAACGGGTGCAGTGGACTGGCTGGGCCACCGGCAACTGCACGGGAGTGCTGCAGGCGGCCCGCGGTACCTAGCGGCGCTCCGTGCGCGCCAGGACGTCGGAGATGGCGCGCGCAAGCTGCTTGCCGTTCACCGGCTTTCGGAGGCACGGGGCGTCCTGCAGAGCCTACTCAGGGAGTCGCTCGCTCCCATAGTGGTCCGCCATGGCCATGCGCCGAAGCGATCGATCCAGACCAGGGATCGGCCCGATCGAGGTCCGGCGCCCTCGGGTGCGCGATCGCGGCGCGGACGACGAGAGCGGTCGCATCCGTTTCACCTCCGCGGTGCTGCCGGCCTACCTGCGCCGCGCCAGGAACGTTGAGGAACTGCTGCCCTGGCTCTACCTGAAAGGCATCTCAACCGGGCAGTTCGAGGAAGCGCTCACGGTCTTGCTCGGTCCGGACGCGCCGGGCCTGTCGGCGGCCACCATCCGGCGCCTGGTGAGCGCGTGGCAGGACGAGCACCAGCGCTGGCAAGGACGCGATCTCTCGGCCAAGCGGTACGTCTACGTCTGGGCGGACGGGGTCTACTTCGCGCCACGCCTCGAGCACGCCCGGCAGTGCGTGCTGGTCGTGATCGGTGCCGACGCGAATGGCAAGAAGGAGCTGCTCGCGATCGACGACGGCTTCCGCGAGAGTGAGCAGAGCTGGCACGAGCTCCTGGTCCGCCTGCGCGACGAGAACGGTCTGGTCATCGACCCTGAGCTCGCCACCGGCGACGGCGCCCTCGGCTTCTGGAAGGCGGCCAAGAAGGTCTGGCCGACCACCCGGGCGCAGCGATGCTGGGTTCACAAGACGGCGAACGTGCTGAACTACCTGCCGAAGCCCGTGCAGAACAAGGCCAAGGCCGATCTCCACGCGATCTACGAGGCCGCGAGCCGGGCCGACGCCGACGCGGCGTTCGAGCGTTTCCTCGCCAAGTACCAGGCCAAGTACGACAAGGCCGCCCACTGCCTGGCCAAGGATCGCGAGGCCCTGCTCGCCTTCTACGCCTTTCCCGCCGAGCACTGGAAGCACGTCCGGAGCACCAATCCGGTCGAGAGCACCTTCGCGACCGTGCGCCTGCGGACCGCCAAGACCAAGGGCTGCCTGTCCCGTGCGACCGCGCTCGCCATGGTCTTCAAGCTCGCCAGGTCAGCCGAGCGCCACTGGCGCCGGTTGAACGGCTCCGACCGCCTCGCCGAGATCGTTCGCGGTGTCCGCTTCCGCGACGGCGAGCCCGTGACCGCTGCCGAGGACCAGGCCGCTGCCTGACCTCATCCCCCAAAATTGACCATAGTCCACTCGCCGACCAGCATCTCCCGCTCCTGCTCTGCCCGCCTGCGCTCGGTGATGTCCTCGATCGCAAGCAGGATCAGCTGCAGGTGATCGACCCGGCGCGCGTTGAGGAGCATGACGCGGTGGCCGATCGTCGGGAAGTCGTGCTCGACCTCGAAATCCTGGAAGAAATCATTGTCCGGCAGAATCTCCGATAGCAGGCGGCGCAGATCCGGCATGTCCCACTGGCCGCGCCCAAGGTCGTAGACCATGCGCCCCTCGGTCTCGGCAGGCTCGACCTCGAAGGTATCGTAGAAGGCGCGATTGGCGGACTGCACCCGGAGATCTTGGTGCAAGACCAGGAGTGGCTCGCGGACCGTGTTGATGATCTTCTCGGCGAGCTCCTTTTGATGCTCCAGCAGCCACCGGCTGCGCCGCTGCTCGGTGACATCTTCAATCGCGACGAGGATTAAGAACGGGCGATCGCCGGCACGCCGTAGTGTTCGTGCGCTGACCAGCATGATCTTCTCGCCGATATTTTGGAAGCTGTGCTCGACTTCGAACTGCTCAACCATCCCCTCCTGAGGCAAAATTTGTGAGAGCAGCTCGCGCAGGCGTGGGATGTCCCACTGTCGGTTACCGAGCTCGTAGATCGGGCGACCCTCGGTTTGGGCCTGGTCGACCTGAAACGCCTGGTAAAAGGCGCGGTTGGCGGAATGGATGCTCAGGTCGTCAGTCAGAATGAGGAGCGGCTGCCGGATCGTGTCGACGATGCCCTCGGCGAGCATCCTGGCTTCCTCCGCATCCGGCAGAATAGCGGCGTCGTTGGCCAACGGTTGTCTGCCTCCACTCAGGATCCCGCGTACCATTGAACGGTGGAAGGAGCCAAACCTCCCGCCCAAATGTGCTCGCCGCTTCCGCTGTCGATCAGCCGCGCAATGATCCAGATACGATCATCGAGCTTGCGCACGCTGCCTTCGAGAAGTGGTAGGCTTGCGTCGGCGCCAGTTTGTGATGTCAGCTCTTGGCTAGAGGCTGCCCTTCGGAGCCTCGCCTCGTCACAACTGGAATAGGGCTCACACCAGACATTTGGGCACGCTACAGCTGTTGTACGCCGTAGAGCGGACCTGCTACGGGCAGGTGTCGATAGGCAGGTCTTGACCCCGAAGCAGAAACTCAACGGCGGCAACAACACCGTCGCCCGTGGCAGCCGCCCAATGTCGCTCAGCGGCGCCCGCACCGAATCCGCCTGCGAAACGGCCGCTGCCGCAGGTGCAGAGGGCTCAGGCCGCGCAGCGACGCTGCGCCCGGTGTGTCTAGCCCGCCGTGTCGCGCTAGCGCGCTGGCGGAGGCCTCCACGACCTTCTGACCGGACCCTGCCGGTTTGGAGCTGCACCGGCCGCCTGACGCCGCCTGTCGCCCGTTGCGCAATCCCGGCACCGCCGCGTGCAGTACTTCTGCTTGGCACCACCCCGACGCGGCTCGAACCGGGCGCCGCAAAAGCAGCCATAGTCGCAGCTGCCGGCACCGCCCAGGGATTGCCCGTTGTTCGTGACCCGTCGAGCGTTAGGTTCGATCCATTAGGTGGCACAAGACTTTCCCGCGCCCATCGGACGGCGTTGCCCGGAAGGATCGGGCGGCGCTCGTCCTCTCAGGAGCCGCCGGCGAGGACCTTTGGCTGCAGCCGGCTGATCACCGAGAAGGCGTCGTAGGCATCGGGGTCGTCCTGCGGCTTCTCGCCGTCCTGCACCAGGATGCCCATGTCCGCACTGTAGCGCCCGGAACCGCCCCCGCCGGACATTGGAAAAGACAGCCCAACCCCCACGTCCGACCCACTGCCGGCCCCTACCCCGAACGCCGGCGATCCTCCGTAGCCGGAGTACTCCTGCACGGTGTTGCGGTCGACCTGTCAATGCCGAACGGACTTTCCTCAGAAGCGCCGAAGTAAATTTCCCCACGTGACGGTGCGCTCGGCCTATCAGGCGGTGGCCGGAGCGGAGTCTCTGGGCTTGGGCGGCCTGCCGCGCCGGCGCGGTGCCGGCAGCGGCGGGGTGATGAGAGCCTTGGAGCGGATGTGCTCGGGCACGAGCTCGGCGTGCTGACGCAGCCGGTAGCTGGAACCTTCGATCTGGATGACCACAGCGTGGTGCAGGAGCCGGTCGAGGAGCGCGGTGGCGACGACCGGGTCGCCGAAGATCTCGCCCCATTCGGCGAAGCCCCGGTTGGAGGTGAGGATCATCGCGCCCCGCTCGTAGCGGGCGTTGACCAGCTGGAAGAACAGGCTGCCGCCATCGGGGACGACCGGCAGGTAGCCGATCTCATCGACGATCAGGAGGGCGGCGCGGCAGAAGAAGCGGATCTTGTCGCGCAGCCGGCCCTCGCGCTCGGCCTGGGCGAGTGCGGCGACGAGGTCGGCGAGGGTGACGAAGTAGACGCTGCGCCCGGCCTTGACCGCCTCGACCCCGAGGGCGATCGCAAGGTGGCTCTTGCCGGTGCCCGGGGGCCCGAGCAGGTGGACCACCTCGTGGCGGTCGACGAAGTCGAGCTGGGCGAGAGCCAGGACGCGGTTGCGGTCGAGCGACGGCTGAAAGGTGAAATCGAAGCCGGCGAGCGTCTTGATGGTCGAGAGCCTGGCCATCACCAGCGCAGTCTTGACGCGCCGGTTCTCGCGGATCGAGAACTCCTCGGCGAGCAGCCCCTCGATCGCCTCGAGCGGGCTGAGTTCGCCCTGCTCGAGCTGGCGGACGGTGGCATCGATCATCTCGAGCGCACGCGGCATCTTGAGACCGACCAGGGTCCGCTTGATGCGGTCGAGCACCGAGCCGTTGGGATCGGCGCGCACCGTCATGACGGCTGCTCCGTACCGGCGAGCCGAAGAGCGACGGCCTCGTAGAAGTCGAGCGAGCGCCGGGCCACGACCTCGCCGGCACGGCCGATCACGATCCGTTCGTCGGCAGCATGCCGTCGGGGGGCCGATGCAGGCGCCTTGCGATGACCGGGCGCGACGCGGCGCTGGTGGCGGCCTTCGAGCACGGGATGGCAGGCGACCAGCTGGCCGGCTTCGTAGATCCGGATCTCATCGGCGAGCGCATGCACCTCGAGGACACGCCGGCGGGTGGTGTCGGGCACGCTGTAGTAGTTGCCGCCGACGCTGACCATGCCCTCATGGGAGACGCGCCGTTCGAGCCTGAGAACCGAGCGGAACGTCACCAGTGGCAACGGCTGCAGCTGCGGCTGCTCCTCGGTGAAAGCCTCAGCGACGACCCGCCCGGTGGTGGCGTGGGTGCGTGGGTTGGCGACCGTATCGAGCCAATGGCGGAGCTGGGCGTTCAGGTCGTCAAGGTTCCGGAACGAGCGGGCGAGGAAGAAGTCCTCGCGGATATAGCGGTACGGCCGCTCAACCTTGCCCTTGGTCTTGGCCCGGTAGGGCCGGCAGGCCTTGGGGTAATAGCCGTGGTGGCGGGCAAAATCGACCAGCGCCCGGTTGTAGACGATGTGGCCCTGGGCGTCCTCGCCGCTGACCGCGGTCTTCATCCGGTCGTAGAGGATCTGGCGCGGCACACCGTCGAGCGCCGCGAAGGCGGCGAGGTGGCAGCGCAGCACGGTCTGCAGGTCCTGGTGCAGGACGAAGCGGGCCCAGAGCAGGCGGCTGTAGCCGAGCACCAGGGAGAACAGCCAGACGATCCGGGTCACCCCCGGCTCGTCGGCGAACGCCACCTGGAACTGGGCGAAGTCGACCTGCGCCTGGTCGCCCGGCGCGGTCTCGAAGCGGACCTCGAAGGGCGGCGCCGCGGGCGGCCGCAGGTCGCGCAGCGCGTCGGTGACGGCAGTGTAGCCGCCCCGGTAGCCACGCTCCTTCAGCTCCCGAAAGAGGCGCCGGCCGGTCAGGCCCGGCCAGGCCTCAACCCGCTCACGCAGGTACGAGACGAACGGGTCGATGCGCCGAGGGCGTGGCTGCCGCGGACCATAGACCGGCACCTCCAGGCCACGCGCGAGGTACTTGCGCACGGTCTTGCGATCGATGCCGAGCTGAAGGGCGATGGCCGAGACGGACAGGCCCTGCCGATGCAGATCCAAGATCATGACGACTTCCCCAAGCTTGATCACCGGCCTGTCCCCTCCCGCATGAAGGGACAGCATCGATGATCGCTCCGCCGCCCGACCTCCCGGGGCTCGCCCCGGGAGGTCGACCCTCACCACGAGCCTGGGGAAAATTCAAACGGCACTTCTGGGGAAGATCACTCCGGCATCAACACGACCACCTGGAACCAGTCGTGGCCGATCTGCACGGTCAGCTCGGCCGCCCGGTACAGGAGGTAGTCCTCGACGGTCTGCCGGGAGGTCGCCGAGTTGCCGGCGAAGCTGACCCGGTAGCGGTTCTCCTCGGTCTGCTGCTCGCTGTAGCCGAAACCGCCCTGCGCCGGCTGATAGGGCGTCGGCTTTCCGGCACAGGCGGCGAGCAGCAGGCCTAGCGCCACGACGCACAGCGATGCGATCGAACTCGCCATGGCGGTGCTCCAATCGAGCGATTTCGGACGTTGAATATTGCGCAGCCAGCCGCCGCCGCCAAGGGGCTCCGGCGGGCTCGCGGGCGCCGTTCGTCTTGCGTCGCCCGCTCGCGCGATCCCGACATCGCCGCGAGCAATAGAGCTGTTTGACCCCGCCCCAGCGGCGCAGAACCGCCGTGCGTTTTCGCCAGTAATCTTGGCAGCCGTCCGACGTGCGAGCTGAGAACCACGCGGACTTGTTTCGACTGCTGTAGGCCGGTGAGCGGACCTGCCATGAGGAGGTCTCGATGGGCTGGTCGTGACCCCAAAGCCGTCATTCACCGGCCGTCTCGTTGGTTGAAAACCGACATTGAACCGACCGGAGTAGACCCAGGCGTCGATTGAATAAGAATGAATCGCTATCGACCGAGACCAGCTGCCCGGAGCAATTGCTGACGCGGACGCGCCGGAATATGCAAGCCGGCTTTGCGCAGGCCCTCGATCATTTGCTCCGCCATATGCTCTGGGATATTACGCAGCTGGACCTCGTACCAGGCGTTCGCCTCGAAATCCGGATCCAACTGCAGGATCTGCCGGACCGCAGCCCGCGCCTGCTCTTCTCGTCCGAGTTGCCCATAGATCATTGCTAGGATGGTGTGATTGTGCAGCCAGCCCGGCGCGTCGATCTGCCTGGCCTCCTCGAGCGCCTCAGCATACCTGCCCTGTCGATAGAAGTTAAGCGCCGGCGCCGTGTGATACCAGCCGGGGTGCGCCGGGTTGCGCGCGATCGCTTCGCCGATCAACGAGATGCCGCGCTCCCACTGTCCCATCATCGCCACGCGCATGCCGAATTCGGCAAGGATCTCTGCGTTATTCGGGCTCAGGGTAATCGCGCGCTCACCAGCTTCCAGAGCTTGGTCGACCTCGCCCCGGAAAGAATGCACGAGCAGCAACGATCGTTGTGCGAGAGCGCTGTCGGGCGCGATGTCTGCCGCTCTGTGTGCAACCCACAGTGCGCGATCGAGCAATTCCTTGTCTTGGGATCGTGGCGCCATTCGTAGGCGGATCTGGTCCAGGTAGCTCATTCCGAGCAGAGCCCAAGCATCGGCATATTCAGGGTCGCTCTTGGTCGCCTGCTCCAGGCAGCTACGCGCCTCTTCAACCCGAGCAGCCGACATGTGACGATAGTGGTCAAGAACCTGCAGAACGCAGTCGTAGGCGCTCAGGCTCTCCGGTGCCTTGCCCCGCATGAGCTTCAGGTCCGCTGTGGCAATAATTCCATACGGTTGCGCGACCTCGACCACCACGCGCCGGGCGATGTCGCTCTGAATCTGGAATAGATCCGCTCCACTTCCGACTTCCTCATAGGCGGACGCCCACAGCTGAGCCCCGATTGTGGCGTCGACCAGACGAGCGGTCACACGGATGCGTCCCGCAGCCTCTCTGACACTGCCTCGCAGGACGTAGCGGACCCCGAGCTCGCGATGAAGCTCCCGATAGTTCGTGGCGAAGCCGTAGCGGGCGCCAGTCTCGTGCGCATAGACGAACAGCTCCTTGAACTGCGCCAGACCGGTAAGGATTTCCTCTGTGAAGCCCCCGGCCAGGTAAGCCTTCGCCGGCTCATCGCTGAGGTTGTCGAACGGCAACACCATGATCGAAGGGCCGTGGCCGGCCGGCTCCGCGACCATGGCCTCCGGCTCGGTCGTCTCGTGCCAGACCGAGAGGCCGATCGCGAGAGCGATGGCGACCGTCCCCAGCGCCACGGCTGCCCCGCCGCCCCGAGCAATGACTCGCCTGGACCTCAAAGAGGTGTAGATGCCGGGGCGCCTCGTTCGCGCCTCGTGACGTCCTGCGAGAATTGGCGGCTGTCCACGCGGAAGTCCCGGCGCGGGGGCATCTTGGGGAGCTGCGCTCTCATCTTGGATGGAATGCAAGCGCCGAAACGTAGGGACGTAGGCCCCTTTCGGAATCTCAATGCGTATCAGGTCGCCCTGACCTGCGATCAGATAATAGCGTTCGAGGCTTCGACGGAGCCGGCTCGCCTCGATTCTCACGATGGGGTCTGCTTGCGGGTCGAACGTTTCGTCGCGCTGAAGCACGCTGGTACCGATCGTGTAAGCTTTGATCCGATCACCCCGCCCCGCTAGGGTCTCCTCGACAATAAAGCGCAGAAAGGAGCGATTCCTGCGCGACACATCGAATGCGCTGCTCGCGATAATTCGTTCCAGTTCAATCTGGATGAGATCGGGCGGTATCGTTTCGGAATTTGAATGGGCAACGCCTCTTCCCGCAATCACCGCCCTCTCTCCTGATGGGAGTGAGGATAATTCACCGGGTTTCTGCGTTTGCTTCTTCCGGGTTTGGTTGGTCATTTCGTGTGATCCGCGCGGAGGGCAGAGCGAAGAAACGGACGCGCGTTGGGAAGGTTCCTGTCTCAGCTCTGCGAGCGGCGGCGGCTTTGGCCTGAACTGATCGATCCGGCGCAGGACCTCCGCGAACAGGGCGCGCGGCACCGCCACCTCGGCCAGCTGGAAGACCACGTAGCAACCGTGGCGCACGACCGTCCCTGGCTAGTTCTCGCCATCGGACCCGGCTGACAGCTGGTCCGCAATGAGGCTGATACCGGACGCCGCAGCGTGGCCTCGGCTCCTTCTCGCGCGCAACCGTCGAAAGATCCCTGAATCATGGCCCGACGCACCCAGCACCTACGCCATCCGTCTCGCGGTCGAGGGCGGCGGCAGGTCGGGCGAGTTCGGGGCGAGCTGGCTGATCGGCGAAGGCTTTCAGAGGGGCCGCACGGATGAGCACTACGTGACGGTCAAGGGACTGGCCGAGACCTTCGTGCGCGCTGACCTCGCGATCTGGCCGCTGCCCTACACCGCGACCGGCGACGACCTGAACCAGGTGCAAGCCAAGATCGATGCCGACGGCGCCGAGATCACGGCGTTCCTGTCCCGCGAAGGCATCCCGGCCGAGGCGATCCAACCGCAGCGGGTCGAGGTCACCGACCTTTTGGCCCAGGCGTACCGGCCCGAGGGCGCCGCGGACAACCGCTTCATCATCGCCCAGACGATCCTGGTGCGCACCGAGCAGGTCGACCTGGTGGCGACGCTCAACTGCGCGACCGGCGAGCTGGTCAGCCGCGGCGTGGTGCTGGTCGATACCGGCGGCCCGACCTACGTTTTCACCGGCCTGAACGCGATCAAGCCGCAGATGCTGGCGGACGCGAGCGCGAATGCGCGCGAGGCCGCCGCGCAGTTCGCCGCCGACGTCGACCGCACGCTCGCCGGCATCCGGCGCGCCTCGCAGGGCATCTTCGAGATCCTGCCGCGCGACGCGGCACCCGGCATCGGCGAGGCCGGCCAGATCGACAAGAAGGTCCGCGTGGTCTCGACCATCGAGTATCTGCTCGACTCCTGAGGGGCCAACCCGATCAATGTGAGGAAATTCATAAAACCTTCTTGTATTTCCATTCGCGTCGGGCCACATTCATGAGGTCGATAGACGGCAAGATGACTTAGCCTGGCCCAAGAAAACTTGCGCTTGGCTGACGTGCTTCTAACCTGAAAATGCGATTTCGACGACCTGCGGCTTCGCGGGTAAGCAAAAACTACGTTCGTAAAGGGGTTATCCATGACGACGGGAACCGTGAAGTGGTTCAACGCCCAGAAGGGCTTTGGTTTCATCGTGCCGGATGACGGTGGCAACGACGCCTTTGTCCACATCAGCGCCGTGGAACGCGCAGGGTATGGGCGATCTGCGCGAAGGCCAGAAGGTAGGCTTCGACCTCGTCTCCGACCAGAAGAGCGGCAAGATGTCGGCCGACAATCTGAAGGACCTGGGCTGATCGCAACGCCGGTCGCCGCGATGTTCCATGAGCCCCTCGGCGACCAGCACCCATCAACCGAAATGGCAGCCTCTCCGTCACCGAGCAACGGCGGGGTTGTCGCGCGGCTCCACCGAGGCGCGAGCGTGACCCACTCAGTCGTCTGGCATTCATCGGCAATTCGCTCCCCCGCCGCTGCGGAATCGCCACCTTCACGACCGATCTGCAACAGGCGATTGCAACGTCGCGCGCCGGACGTCGAGTCCTGCATCGTGGCGATGACCGATCATGGTCACGCCTACGACTATCCGCCCGTCGTTCGGCTTCAGATCAACGATGACAGAATCAGGCGGACTACGCGCATGCGCGCCGACTTCCTGAATGCGGGCCAGTTCGACGTCGTCTGCCTGCAGCACGAATTCGGCATTTTCGGCGGTGAGGCCGGCAGTCACATCATGGCGCTGCTCTCGCGGCTGACCATGCCGATCGTCACGACGCTGCATACGGTTCTTGCCGAGCCGAAACCGGCGCAGCGCAGCGTCCTGAGCGGATCGTCGATGTCTCGTCGAAGGTCGTCGTCATGGCCGAGAAAGGCCGGGAGCTGCTGCGCAGCGTCTACGGCGTGCCGGCGGAAAAGATCGAAGTCATCCCGCACGGGATTCCCGACTCCGCATTCGTCGAGCCCGATGCAGGCCAAGGCCGAGCTCGGCTTCGGCGGCAAGGCCGTCATCCTGACCTTCGGCCTGCTCTCTCCCAACAAGGGCATCGAAGTCATGATCGATGCCATGCCGTCGATCCTGAAGAGCCGGCCCGATGCGGTGTATGTCGTTCTCGGCGCGACGCATCCCAATCTCGTTCGCGGCGAAGGCGAGGCCTATCGCGAGCGCCTGATGGCCCGCGTGCGAGCACTGGGCGTCGAGGACCACGTCGTCTTTCTCGATCAGTTCGTCGATCAGCGCGACGCTGCTCGACTTCATCTCGATGTGCGACGTCTACGTCACGCCGTATCTCAACGAGGCGCAGATGACGTCGGGCACGCTGGCCTACAGCTTCGGGCTGGGAAAGGCGGTCGTTTCCACGCCCTATTGGCATGCGCGGGAGCTGCTGGCCGACGGGCGCGGCATTCTGGTGCCGTTTGGCGATGCCACGGCCATCGGCACCGAGATCGCGCGATCTGCTGACCGACGATGCCCGGCGGCAGGCCATGCGCAAGCGACGCCTATTCGAGCAGCCGCTCGATGACATGGGAGCGAACCGCGGAGCGCTACCTTGCCACCTTCGAGAAGGTCCGGCGTGGCGCATCGGCTCAAGGTCGTTGCGTCGGCACGACCGAAAGCGCAGTGCCGCACGCGACAGTCCGCTCCGCCGCAGATGCAGCTCGGCCATCTTCTGTCCATGTGCGACGACACCGGGCTGTTCCAGCACGCGATCCATTCGGTGCCCGATCGTTCCCACGGCTATTGCGTCGACGACAACGCCCGCGCGCTGCTGGTGGCTTGTGCCCTCAATGACCGCGGGCGAGCAGCGCTTGCCCGAAGCGTTGACGGCGCGCCTCGCGGCCTTCGTGCAGCATGCGTGGAATCCGGACACGCGGCGGTTTCGCAACTTCATGAGCTTCGATCGTCGCTGGCTCGAAGACAGCGGCTCGGAGGACAGCCACGGGCGGACGCTCTGGGCCCTGGGCGAGTGCGCGCGCAACGATGCCAGCCCGTCGCGGCGTCGATGGGCCGCCTCGCTTGTTCGCCGAAGCGCTGCCGACTGCGGAGAGCTTTCGCTCGCCGCGCGCCTGGGCCTTCACGCTGCTCGGACTGGATGCCTATTGCGCCGCCGTTGCGGAGGACTGCACGCGCCGAGCGATGCGTCGGCTTGCCTCGCGGACAGACTGATGTCCCTCCTGGCGGCGGTCGAGACGAAGGATTGGGTCTGGTTCGAGGAAGGCTTGCCTACGACAACGCGCGCTTGCCGCAGGCCCTGATCGTGACCGGAATTTCTACCGGAGCGCCCGCCGTATGTCGCAGCCGGGCTTGAGATCCCTGCGTTGGCTCATGACGCTGCAGACGACGACGGCAGGGCTTTTCCGGCCCGTCGGTTCGGAGAGCTTCGGCGACAAGCGCAAGCCGCCGCGGGCGTTCGATCAGCAGCCGCTGGAAGCCGCGGCGACGATCTCGGCCTGCCTCGCCGCCTGGCGCGCCGATGGCGATGCCGAATGGAAGGCCGATGCGGCGCGGGCGTTCGCGTGGTTTCTCGGCAGCAACGATCTGTCGGTGCCGCTGGTCGATCTCGAAACGGGCAGCTGCCGCGATGGGCTGCATCCCGACCGCGCGAACGAGAACAGGGGCGGCGAATCCGTCGTGTCCTATCTGCTCGGCCTCGCCGAGATCCGCCAGCTTGCCCGCGCTCGGCGGCAATCGCACGAAGCCGGCGCCGCTGCGGGTCCTGCGCGCCTGAGTCCTTCCTGAACTCCACCCGCACGAGCCGAGGGTGCCTTGTCACAAACCACGTTCCTGAACCGGCAGGCGCTCTCGCTGCGCCCCGACCCGGCGAGAGTCGTCGTGCGCCCGTTCAGGCCCGCGACCGAACCGCGCGATCTCAACCCCACCGACAAGACGCGGGCGAACCATATCGTCGACCGCGTCCTGGCGCTCGATCCCGACGACGGCCGCGCAGCAGCTGGCCGATGTGCTGAGAACTTTCAGGGTCGCCATCGCAACCTGCTCGGAGACGTTCGAAGCGCGCGCCGATGAAATGGAAGACGCCTTTGCGTCGCATGCGACTTTCACCAAGGCGCAGCGCCAGCTGGTCGGCGCCTATTTCCTGCACGAGTATTCCTTCGAGGCGGCGGCGTTGTTCAATCCGAGCATCGTCGATCATCCCGATCAGTCCGGCGCCGCCGAAGGCGGGCGTCGCTTCATCCTGAGCCTGCGCGCGGTCGGCGAAGGGCATATTTCCTCGCTGACGTTTCGCATCGGGATCCATCGCGGCCGATGGCAGCGTGACGCGTCGAT
The DNA here is from genome assembly GCA_963753315.1 of uncultured Alphaproteobacteria bacterium. Taxonomy (GTDB): domain Bacteria; phylum Pseudomonadota; class Alphaproteobacteria; order Geminicoccales; family Geminicoccaceae; genus DASUGG01. The sequence continues at coordinate 13,877 of CAVWCI010000002.1, read as the reverse complement.
CCGACCGGCACGGCTTGCCTCCATCCCGAAAGTGCAGAGCCGCATATCGGGTCCGGACGGCGACGAGGTCGAGCTGGTCTTCAGGCCGGACGAGGACATCAGCGAGCGCGTGATCTTTCCCGTCACGCAATCCCAGTCGAACGGCATCGAGGATGCCCGCTTCGTGAAGTTCGACGACGGCGGACCGCACGATCTACTACGCGACGTACACCGCCTACAGCGGCAGGGCGATCAGGTCCGAGTTGATCGAGACGACCGACTTCCTGTCCTTCCGCATGTCGCCGCTGCAGGGAACCGCCGCGCAGAACAAGGGCATGGCCCTGTTTCCCCGCAAGATCGACGGCAAGTTCGCCATGATCGCGCGGCAGGACAACGAGAACCTCTATCTGATCTATTCGGACGACCTGTACGCCTGGAACGGCGGCGTCGCGATTCTGAAGCCGCGGTTCCCCTGGGAGTTCGTGCAGATCGGCAATTGCGGCTCGCCGATCGAGCTCGACGAAGGCTGGCTGCTGCTGACCCACGGCGTAGGTCCGGTGCGGAAATATTCGATCGGCGCGGTGCTGCTCGACAAGGCAGATCCCTCCAAGGTCCTCGCACGCTCGCGCGAGCCGCTGGTCCGCCCCGAGCCCGTCCGAGCGCGAAGGCTATGTCCCCAACGTCGTCTACACATGCGGCGCGATGCGCCACAACGACCAGATCATCCTGCCGTATGCGGTCTCCGACACGTTCTGCAACTTCGCGACCATCAAGATCGCCGCGCTGATGCAGGCCATGGAAAGCTGATCCTCGCTCCCTTGGCCGCGAGCGAGCCGGCGGCCTGACCTACCAGGGCCGCTCCCGACCTGCTCCCACGGCGTCGCCGAGGCGCTTTGCAAGGAAGTCGACGACCGCGCGGACCGCGGGCAGCTGGCCGCGGCGGTGCGGCATCAAGATGGTCGTCTTCACCGCGCCGGCATTCCAATCGGGCAATGGCACCCCTGTCGCGAAGATGAGCGATGCGCTCCCCATCGATCTGAATCAACCGCCCTTGGCATCGGCCGGCATGTGAGCGGCATCGCCGATCCCTTCAACGGCCACATCGATGAGTTCCGCATCTCCCACGTCCAGCGCTCCGACGGCTGGATCGCGACCACCTGGAACAACATGAGCAACCCCGGTGCGTTCTCGGCGGCAGGGGCCGAGGAGCGGGAAGATGGGGACGGCGAGCCGCCACCCCTGGCAGGCGCCGGTGTGGTCGTCTGCCTGATGGGGTGAGGGCGAACGTTCTGTACAGACCAAGGGCAGCAGGCGTCGTTGGCCTGCGCACCAACGCGGTCCGCCGTGCCCGAGCTCAGCACCGTCGAGCCTGGCAGGGCCGCGCCGGCCGGACAAAAGGCCGAGGGCGCAGCAGCCGGGCAAAGCGGAGACGCATGTGACGCCCCCGCTCCAGCCGGGCAAAGCCGAGAGGCACGGCGCGCCCGAGAAGAACGCTTAGTATCCGGCACCGGCGAGGCGGGCGATCGCCCTCGCCCGCAAGGCCTCACTTGGTAGAGCCACACTCGGTGGCCCTCAGGCAGCTGTAGGAGACGAGTCATGCACGGGCATGAACTAGGCTTAATAGTAGCGCAGCGTACTATCGATCGCGGACTGGTTCGCGCTGAACAGCAACGAACTGACCTGGATCGCACTACTGGTCGCCGTTGGCGTGATAGCCGTCGGGATGTTGATGTGAGCGCCGGTGTCCAGCCCGGCTTGACTACCTGATCTCATCGCCGATGCTGTCGGTCTGCACGCGGCGGCGCCCTCGGCCCCTCTCCGGGTGCGGTGGCAGCTTAAGCGCCCCCCAACCCGTCACGACCAGGCATAGCGTCGGCCGACGCTCCCCTCCTCTAAGGTTTCTCGAAGGTATGGACGACGGCGTGTGGCGAGCGCGGCCGCTCCTTCAAAGGCTCTAGTAACTGGCGCTGCCTCCAACGCTCGGTCAAAGCCGCGCGCCCCCGCTAATCCAAATCAAGCGCGCGGCGAGGGGTCGGCGACAGGTTGTCAGGAGGGCACGAACGGCCACGAGGAGAGACCGTTCCTGTCGGCGCCGGGGACGTGTCATGGCGATCCGAACCGGACTCCGCCTCGGGTCGGCGGCTTAGCTGGCGCTAAGCGGTGGACGAGCATCCCGATCCTGTCTTGAATGAAGGTTCTTGCAGGTCGCGGCCCGGCGACGCTGTTGGTTCGGCTGAACGGAAGACGGCCAAGACGATTTCCGTTTCTGTAGTTCTTTTGTCGGGGCTAGCCGTGCAAGGGTATTCCGTTGCGCGGAACGACCATCGAAAAAGGACCATGACGTCCGGCGTGCGGGCCGTAAACTTTTCTGCCACATGAACAGGCAGGTGAAAATTTCGCCAGGCGGAGTTGACAGACGATCCGCCGACCCCAATATTCAAGCTGTTAGCACTCATCGCCCGGGAGTGCTAAGAAGACCTCGACAAGCAAAGCATAAAGACGTCGGAAATCTTCCGGCGTGGCGGTTCGACCGTCGTCTTTTACGTGGAACATGAGGAGAGGTCATGAAGATCAAGCCATTGCATGATCGCGTGGTGGTGCGCCGGATCGATGAGGAGGCGCGCACGCCGGGCGGCGTAATCATCCCGGACACCGCCAAAGAGAAGCCGATGCAGGGCACGGTGCTGGCCGTCGGGCCGGGCGCGCGCGACGAGAGCGGCAAGCGGATCCCGCCGGACGTCAAGGAGGGCGACACCATCCTGTTCGGCAAGTGGTCGGGCAGCGAGGTCAAGATCGACGGCGATGAGCTGTTGATCATGAAGGAGTCCGACATCATGGGCATCATCGAGAGGCCGGGTGCAGCCAGCAAGGCGGCGTGAGCTCCGGAACGATCATCAATAAAGTGAAGGAGGCCTGACAGCTATGGCTGCCAAAGACATCAGGTTCAACACCGATGCCCGGCATCGTATGCTACGCGGCATCGATATGCTGGCTGACGCGGTCAAGGTGACGCTCGGCCCCAAGGGCCGCAACGTCGTCATGGAAAAGTCGTTCGGCGCGCCTCGCATCACGAAGGACGGCGTGACCGTCGCCAAAGAGATCGAGCTCTCCGACAAGTTCGAGAACATGGGCGCGCAGATGTTGCGCCAGGTGGCGTCCAAGACCTCGGACGAGGTCGGCGACGGCACCACCACTGCAACCGTGCTGGCGCAGGCGATCGTCCGCGAGGGCTTCAAGTCGGTCACCGCGGGCATGAACCCGATGGACCTCAAGCGCGGCATCGACCTCGCCGTCGAAGCGGTGATTGAGGAGATCAAGAGGAACTCCAAGACCGTCTCCACCGAGTCCGAGATCGCCCAGGTCGGCACCATCTCGGCCAATGGCGATGCCAGCATCGGCGAGATGATTGCCGAGGCGATGCAGAAGGTCGGCAAGGAGGGCGTGATCACGGTCGAGGAGGCCAAGGGCCTGGCCACTGAGCTCGAGGTGGTCGAGGGCATGCAGTTCGACCGCGGCTATCTCTCGCCGTACTTCATCACCAACGCCGAGAAGATGAACGTGGAGCTGGAAGAGCCCTACATCCTGCTGCACGAGAAGAAGCTCTCGGGCCTGCAGCCGCTGCTGCCGGTGCTCGAGCAGATCGTCCAGGCCGGCAAGCCGCTGCTGATCATCGCCGAGGACGTCGAGGGCGAGGCGCTTGCCACGCTGGTGGTCAACAAGTTGCGCGGCGGCCTCAAGGTGGCCGCGGTCAAGGCGCCCGGCTTCGGCGACCGGCGCAAGGCCATGCTCGAGGACATCGCGGTCCTGGCCGGCGGTCAGGTGATCAGCGAGGACCTCGGCATCAAGCTCGAGCACGTCACGATCGACATGCTCGGCCGCGCCAAGCGGGTCTTGATCACCAAGGAGGAGACCACGATCGTCGACGGCGCCGGCGACAAGAAGGCGATCGAGGGCCGCTGATGGCCAGATCAGCGCGCAGATCGAGGAGACCACCTCCGACTACGACAGCGAGAAGCTGCAGGAGCGGCTGGCGAAGCTCGCCGGCGGCGTCGCGGTGATCAAGGTCGGCGGGTCGACCGAGGTCGAGGTCAAGGAGAAGAAGGACCGCGTCGACGATGCCCTGCATGCGACCCGTGCGGCGGTCGAAGAAGGCATCGTGCCGGGCGGCGGGGTCACGCTCCTGTACGCGGCCAAGGCGATCGAGAAGCTCAAGCCCAGGAACGAGGACCAGCGGGTCGGCATCGAGATCGTGCGCAAGGCGCTCGCCTCGCCGGCCAAGCAGATCGTCGTCAACGCCGGCGCCGACGGCTCGATCGTGGTCGGCAAGCTCATGGAAAGGGGCGACTTCGAGTGGGGTTACGACGCCCAGACTGACCAGTACGTCAACATGTACAAGGCGGGCATCGTCGATCCGGTCAAGGTGGTGCGCACCGCACTTCAGGATGCCGCTTCGGTCGCGGGCCTGATCATCACCACCGAGGCCGCGGTGGCCGAGCGGCCGAAAGAGGCGGCCGGTGGCCCTGGCGGCATGCCGGGCGGGATGGGCGACATGGACTACTAAGCCCAGCCGTGCTTCGCGAGGGCTTCGGGCCGCTCCCTGGGAGCGGCCCTCTTGCTTGGCAGACCCATCCCGCCATCAGACACGGGGGCAATGACCGACCGTCGGAATGAGTTGCTGGAAGAGATCAATGTTGTGCGTGAAAGCGACGCAGCCGTGATGAGCGCATCGTTCAAGAAGCCTGCGCCCGCAATTCGAATACCATAGCCCGGCGGCATCTCCGCTGCGGGTGTCTCGGTGGGAGGATGATGGATCCCGCGCTGCTCGAGGTCCGGATCGAAGACCGCTTGCAGGCCCGCACCGGCTCCCTGCCTTTGAGGGAACCGGCGCGCAACGCTGCGCCGGAATGACGAGGGTCGAGCAGAATCATCGGATAGCCTTCGCGAAGTCTGCACGTCTGCGCGCTCCTTCGGGCTTAGGCATGCCGCACCGAGTTGCCGCCCTTGAGGATCGTGTCGATCAGCGAGGCGGCTTCCTCGTGGGCCGCGGTCCCGCCGTCGGTCACCAGCGGTATGGAATTGCGATGGGCTGCCGCCGCGTCCGTGAGAATGGCCCTCGCCTCGGCGCCGTCGATGATCTTGTTCTCGGTGAGCGACAGCAGCATGGATTCACAAATGGCAAGCGCCGCGTGCCCTGCCGCACCTGAAACGCTGCTCATGGCTTCCTCCTGTGAGCGGATCGTGGGGACCGGACGGCATCGCGATGTGTTCACCGGTCCTGGTGGCAGCGGAGACTATCCGTTTGAGAGCGGCGCCAGACTAATCTAGAGTAGTAGCGTCGCCCTTTCGTCTCTGGTTGCCAAGCGATGGGCGGCAGGACCGCGGCCGTGGCGGTCATGGTTGAGGACGGAAAGCCCATGGCAGCCGGCGCGAGCGCCCTGGTCCAAAAGCTGAACCGGTTCTTTCCGTTGAACCAGGATGAGCTGGCGAGCCTTGCCGGGCTCGAGGCGCGGCGCCGCCCGATCGCCGCGCACACCGAGGTCGTTCACGAGCGCCAGGAGGGTCACCACGCGTACATCCTGCAGGAGGGCTGGGCGTGCGCGTACAAGCTGTTGCCTGACGGCGGCCGGCAGGTGATCGATTTCTCGGTCCCCGGCGACTTCATGGGCCTGCGCAGCGTGCTTCTGCGCACCTCGGACCACGGCTTCGCGGCCGTGAGCGACATCGTCGTCGCCGAGGTCTCGGCGCGGCAGATGATCGACACCTTCCAGCGGATGCCGCGATTGGGAGCGGCGATCCTGTGGGCGGCCTCGCGGGACGAGGCGATGGTGGTCGAGCACCTGGTCAACATCGGCCGGCGCAGCGCCCTGGTGCGCACCGCCCATCTCCTGCTCGAGCTGGGGCTGCGCCTGCAGCTCGTGGGGCTCGGCTCGGAACGCGGCTACACCTGCCCGCTCAACCAGTATCTCCTGGCCGATGCGCTGGGGCTCACCGCGATCCACCTGAACCGCGTTCTGCGGCAGCTGCGCGAGCGGAACCTGGTGACCTTCCGGGAAGGTCACGTTGAATTTCACGATCTCGAGGGGTTGCGCGACCTCGCCGAATACCACAGCGGCTATCTCGACCAGAGCAACGGGCTCGGGATCTGACGATCCCGCCGGCCTCGCTCCGGCGGGCGGACTCGACCTGCTAATCCAGGTTAGCGCAGCGCGGTCCCCGGCCGCCTAGATTGCCGGCCAACCACAGATTGAATGCGGAGGTTCCGATGGTGATCGCGCCGGCCTTCTCAACCGCGTTCCTTGCACCCAAGGCCGACCGTGAGACTACCATCAATGCGCGCCCACCGCCCACCACTAGACCGAGCATTCGGCCGATGAACGGGCTGCTCGCCCTGAGCGAGCACCCGGGCGGGGTCATGGCCGTGACCACCCTCGGCACGGTGCTCTCGCGGATCTCGGGGGCGACCTCGTTATGTTTTGGTCACTATCTGCGGGACCTTTGTGACGACCTTGACGGCACCTTCGGCGGACCGTGCGGCCCCGGGCTGATTTGTGCGGCCGCCGACGCAGCCCTGCCCGTCGGCACAGCGGTCACGCTCAGGCTCGTCGCCGACCTGCTCATCACCAACGCGTTCGCCCATGCGTTCCCATCGGGATTGCCCGGCTGGATCGCCGTGTCCTTCACGGCCCCTCCGGAGGCCTGGGAACTGGCCGTCGAGGACGGGGGCATCGCCCTACGACCCCATGGTGACCGGCGCGACAATGGCCTGATGATCGCGCGGCTGCTCGTCCTGCGACTTGCCGGACGGCTGGAAATTTCGGGGGCGACCGCGGGAACCCGCTACCTGGTCACCGTTCCGCGCCCCGAGCCGGCCGGGCTTGACGGAGCCCGGTCGAAAGCAGCGCTTCCCTGCTAATCCAGGTTAGCGCCGCCCGGCGACCGGGTCGCTACAGATGCGTGTTGAGGAACTCCCTCGCAATTAGAGCGCCGGTGTGTCGGGCTGCCGGGTCGGTCCTGCAATGGGCCGGCCCGGCGCTCCGAGGCTGCCGATAGGGTTTCGCAGCAAATGGTGAAGTGGAGGCTGTGAAGCAGCAGTCGATCGAGGCCGGCCGTCGACATGTTGGGGAGTACCTGCCGGCCGAGCCGGAGGCGCGTCACTGGCTGACGCTCCTCGCTCCCTACCGGGAGCCGAGACTTGGCCGGAGCTTCGCCGAGCTCGCCATCACCGGTGTTCCGTCCTTCGGCAGCGCGACTGCCGAGTGCAGCTGATGCATCTTGCCTCGCAGCGCGATCACACTGTCGCGGACGGCGTCTGGCTCCTTCGGCTTGTGCAGCATCTTTCCGTTGAGTGAGAGTGCCTGATCGGCCCCGATGACAAGCGCTCCGGGGAGCCGCGCGCCTACCTTCTGGGCCTTCGCCCGCGCGAGCAGCTCGGCGACATCGCCCGGATCCGTCTCCCCGTTGTCCTTGAGGAGCGCGTCATGGATCGCCGCCTCGTCCACGTCCGGCTCTACGATCCGAAACGCAAGCCCTGCAGCCGTGAGCAGCTTCCGCCGGCTCTCCGTCTCAGATGCGAGCACCACGTCTCGTTGGCTCAAACCCTCGATGGGACTTGCAGCATTCTCCGCCATCATGGATCCTCCCATGTCCATTTGTTCGATGCGAAATGTGTCGCCGCCCCTCGAGCATCTGCCGCAGCGACCCAGCTGCTGCCGTCCGCTATCGGGTAGCGCTCGGACAGTGGAAAAGACAGTTGCTGGTGTGCCATTAGCCGCTGCAATCACCGCAGCATCTCATGGCTCACATCATTCTGGCCCAGATCTCCTTTGGCAGCAGCGGCGGGAAGCGGGCGGCGCCTCACCGCGATGCGCGCGCGTCGTGCTTGTGCGTGTGAAGAAAACGCGCGATCTGCTCCTTCAATTGCGCCGTCTGGCCCCCCTCAGCCATCGCAGCGGCGCGGTCGAAAAGTTGCTGCTGGATGGGAGTAGGCAGATCATTCCACTGCAGGAGCGCGGCCGCCCCAAGGCACTGCAGGATACGCTTCTCTCCCTCTGAGAGGGGCATGGCCTGGTGGGGGCTCGATTCTTCCGCTGCCGGCCCAGGAGCACCTCCTTCGCTCTCCCATCTTGCAAGGGCGCTGGCCAGCAGATTGCTCGCGCTCGCCTTCCGTCTCCTTGGTGTCTTGGCGATCATCGATGCAATATGGGATGCCGGAGCGCCTGCCGCCACCTGGGAACAGGGCGCCATGTGGCCAGCGCCAGAGCGACGTGGCCGGCGTGTTGAGGACGCCGACTCCCTTGATCCATGTAGAACGCCAGCAATGTCATCGTTGTTTTCTTTTGTAGTATTGTTATCCCAAATATTATTAAATGGTCTCTTGTAAAGATGCCAAAGAAACATCACTTAACAATCAGCGGCAAATCTTTCCCAAGCGATCGGAAGCCGCGAGCGGGTCCGATCCCGAGTTCGGCCGCATGGGCGGCGGACCCGCCGCAAACCTGAGATACCGCTTCTCAAGAAGGGTATTGAGCCATGCGTACCTACGACTTGACGCCGCTGTTCCGTTCGACCATCGGTTTTGACCGTTGGAGCGACCTGTTCGACGCCGCTTTGCGTGCCGATGAAAACGGTGCCGGCTATCCGCCATACAACATCGAGAAGATGGGCGACGACAAATACCGGATCATGATGGCGGTCGCCGGGTTCGGCGAGGACGACATCGAGGTCACCGCGCAGGACAACCTGCTCGTCGTCAGCGGCAACGTCGGTGAGCCGCGCGATGCCGACGCGACCTACCTCTATCGGGGCATCGGGATGCGCGCTTTCGAGCGCCGCTTCAGCCTCGCCGACCACGTCAAGATCGTCGGTGCGAAGCTGGCCGACGGCGTCCTGCAGGTCGACCTCGAGCGCGAGTTGCCCGAGACGATGAAGCCGCGCCGCATCGCTGTCGAGAGCAGGCCCGCTCTGGCCAGGAAGGTCGTCGAGGGCACGAAGATGATCGAGGGCAAGAAGGTGGTCGAGGGCAAAAAGGCCGCCTGACCGCCACACGCTGTCTCGCACGGGGCAGCAATCGGGGGCGTCCGCCCGTGTGCGGGCGCCCTTTCGGGTCGTGGGGTGCCAACGAATTTGGAGACACGCAATGACGATGCGCACGAGCCACAAGACGGTCACGTTCACGCAGCCCTTTTCATTGAACGGGATCGACGAGGTCCAGGCAGCCGGAACCTATACCGTGGAGACAAACGAGGAGCCGCTTCAAGGTGTGTCGTTTCCCGCTTACCGGCGAGTTGAGACCCTGATCTTCCTGCCCTCGCGACCAGGCGGCCCTTTCGTGGAGCGCGTTGTCAACATCGACCCGTTGGAGCTGCAAGCGGTCCAGAAAAGAGATGCCGCGATCGCGGCGCTGGAAGGTGCGCGGCATGCGATGGCCGGCGTCGCCCGACCATGAGAACAACCTGAGCGAGGAACACGGCTCAGGGGCAAGGCCCTGGTCGAAGGTTCGATCAGTCCGCTGAACGGCCGACCTCAGAGATTCGGTCAGCGTGCCCGAAAGTCGCGCTCGGCGTCCTCGATCTGACGCTCGACGATCGGGATGAGGATCGCGCCGAGGGCAGGCAGCTTGGCAAGGGCCGATCGACCTTGTGGCGTGGTGGCGAAGGATGCCAGCGCCTCCAGCTCATCTGCCTCGAAGAGGTCGACCATCGCGCTGATCGCGTAGAAGCGGGTCATGTCGAAATCCACCTGGTCGGTGATGAATTCGACAAAGGCCTCTCGCTCTGCTGCCGGCAGCTCGGCGGCTCTCCGGGTCGCAGCCTTCTCAATCAACAAGGGATAGTCGACGACGCGGGCATAGGCTTCCGCCGCCGCCCGTCGATCGCTTTGCGCGCCCGCCGGGCTGCTGGCCAACATCAGCGCAAGGGCGAGGGGGCCAACAAACAAGGACCGCTTGAACATCACCGAGCCTCCCCAGACCGCCGTTCGCTTGAGGCCGAGTTTGCGCTGATCGGGCGCAGCAGGGCAAGCTCTCGACGGCGGCCATCAGCGAACGGGCCGGGCGTCACTACTGTTACGACTACGATGCATCGGAGGAGGTCGGCATGACTAAGGTCGACAAGTTGATCCCGGTTTTGATCGGCTGCCTGGAGAAGTTGTCGACTGGCTGATGAAACCGTTTGCGTCGTTCCTGCGCATCGAGGCCGCGGCCGGCGCAATCCTCCTGGCGGTCACCATCGCCGCCCTCGTCCTGTCCAATTCCCCCTGGGCCCACCAGTTTCTCGGCTTCTGGGAGCTGCCCGTCGGCATCCGGATCGGCTCGCTGGAGGCCGCCCGCTCGTTGCGGGATTGGATCAACGACGCCCTGATGACGCTGTTCTTCTTCGTGGTCGCATTGGAGCTCAAGCGTGAGCTGGTGTTGGGCGAGCTGCGAAACCCACGCATGGCGGCGCTGTCGATCGCGGCGGCCGCGGGTGGCATGCTCGTCCCTGCCGCCATCTACGTGATGATGCAGTGGGGTCAGGAGGGCGCCCATGGCTGGGGCATCGCCATGGCGACCGACACCGCATTCGTCATTGGCTGCCTGGCTGTGCTCGGGCGCCGCATTCCGCAGGGCTTGCGGGTCTTCATGCTCTCGCTGGCGATCATCGACGACATCGGCGCCATTGTGGTCGTCGCGATCGGCTACGGCAGCCAGCTTGACTGGGCTGCACTTGCTGTCGGCGGGCTCGGCATCGCGATCGTTCGCGGGATGACTCTGCTCGGCATCCGAAGCATTCCGATCTACTTTCTGGTGGGCGGGCTGACCTGGCTGGCCGTGGATGCATCCGGCATCCACGCCACGGTCACTGGCGTCGTTCTCGGTCTGCTGGCGCCCACCCGGAGATGGGTAAGCGATGAACGTCTCCGTGCGATCCTGGATCGGGTGGTCGCCTATCCGGCCGACCATTGGAGCGGGGATACCGAGGACCGCAAAGCGCTGAGGTTGGCGGAAGTAGCCGCTCGGGAGACACTCTCGCCGGTCGAGCGGCTGGAATTCATGCTGCACCCCTGGGTGGGTTTCGTCATCATGCCGCTGTTCGCGTTCGCCAATGCCGGCGTACCGATATCCGGCGCAGATCTGAGGGATCCCATCGCGACCGCCGTATTCTTCGGACTCACGCTCGGCAAGCCCCTTGGCGTCATCACCTTCAGCTGGCTGGCGGTCCGCTCGGGCATCGCTGTTCGGCCGCCGGGCCTCGACTGGGGCATGCTGGCGGGCGGCGGCATCCTCGCCGGCATCGGCTTCACGATGGCGTTGTTCATCGCAGGGCTGGCGTTCGGCGACGATCACCTCAACGCCGCGAAGTTCGGGATCCTGTCGGCATCGGTCGTTTCCGCGCTGCTGGGTACGGCGCTGCTGGTCTGGTTGTCTTCCAGCAGACGGGGGACTACAGGGGTGACAATGCGAGCATGAAGCTGTTCGAGTGCCAGCATTGCGGCCAGTTGCTGTACTTCGAGAACACGCGGTGCGAGCGCTGCGGACAGGTCCTGGGCTATCTGCCGGACAGTGCGGTGCTGAGCGCCCTGACCCGGAAGGATGGCGATCGTTGGCGCCCTCTGGCCGCACCTTTGCGGCTCGTCCGGTTCTGCGCCAACGCCAGCTACGACGCCTGCAACTGGCTGGTGCCGGCGGAAGGCCCGGATGCGTTCTGCCGGGCTTGTCGACACAACCGCACGATCCCGGACCTCGGCGCGCCGGAGCACCTACTGCGCTGGCAGCGCCTGGAGGCCGCTAAGCACCGGCTGATCTACGCCCTCCTTCGGCTCGGCCTGCCCTTGGTCAGCAAGGCGGAAAATCCGGAATCCGGGCTTGCCTTCGACTTCCTCGCAGCTTCCGCCGGGTCGTTCCAGGACACCCCGCAGGTTATGACGGGCCATGCGCAGGGGCTGATCACCATCAACATCGCCGAGGCCGACGACGCCGAGCGCGAGCGCGCGCGCAAGGACATGGCGGAGCCGTACCGCACGCTTCTCGGACACTTTCGCCATGAGGTCGGTCACTACTATTGGGAGCGACTGGTTCGGGACGGCCTTTGGCTGGAGTTGTTCCGCACGCTGTTCGGTGACGAGCGCCAGGATTACGGTACGCGCCTCCAGGCGCATCATGCCGCGGGTCCGCCGCCAGGCTGGCAGGAGCGGTTCGTCAGCAGCTACGCCAGCGTCCATCCGTGGGAGGATTTCGCCGAGACCTGGGCGCACTACCTCCACATGGTGGACACCCTGGAGACCGCCGATGCGTTCGGTCTGCGCGTCAATCCCAAGGTCGGCGCGATCCCGCGCTCGCCATGGCGATCGATTTCGATCCTTATCAGCAGGGCGACTTCGACGCCCTTGTCCAGGCATGGCTGCCGCTCACTTATGCGGTCAACAGCCTCAACCAGAGCATGGGCCAGCCGGATCTCTATCCCTTCGTTCTGGCGCCGACCGTCATGGGCAAGCTGCGCTTCGTCCACGGCCTGATTCACCGAAGCGGCATGTGAGGCGGGTATAGCCAGCCTGATGCCGACGTCTCCCCAACGAGCGGCTTGCAGCGATACCAGCCGTGCTGCAGCGAATGCCGCAAGGTCGACCGCAGCCCAGGCCTCGCTTGCGGGCTGGTGCGCCAACCCGAGGCGCGCTGCGCGCGCATCCGGAGCTCCGCGCGTCAGTCGCCTGACGCTCAAGGAGGAGCTTCGGTGCCTGCGTCTCGCCCTGTGGGACGAGGATCAGCGGCGGCTGGTGGGGTTCCGCGATGCCCGCTCTGCCATCTGTTGGCAATCACCCTGGTCATCACTCAAAGTACGATGAGAAATAGTACATGTCTTTGAAGGTTCCTAAAAAGAAGTTTGGACGGCGCTGATCCAGATTAGCGGCGCACGGCTTCAGGAGCCTAGACTTGATCTTGAAAGGACTCCCGGCGATGCCCTGGCGTGTTCGACGTAAAGGAGCGCCCGATACGCTAGCGACTGGCCATCAGGTCTTTGGCATTGCTCGTCCTGCTGAGATCGACCGATCTACCCTGCAGCACGACCGCAAGTGTCGGAGAGAACCTACGATAAGTCTGCTTCAGTGCGAGGCAGACCAATCCAGAGAGGTTGCCATGCAACAGAACCAGACTCGATCGCAGCGCTTCCAACAGTACCGGGCGAGCAAGACGGCGCTCTTCTGGTCCTGCGCGGGATCCGTCATCGTGGCGACCATCGTTGGCTTCTCCTGGGGCGGCTGGACGACCGGCGGCGGTGCCCAGGCGATGGCAGACAAGGCGGCCGCGAGCGCGCGCCAGGAGCTGGCGGCGGTGGTGTGCGTCGACCGCTTCATGGCTGCGCAAGACGCCGACGTCCAGCTGATCGCGCTGCAGGAGATCACGAGCTCCTACGCGCAGGGCAAGTTCGTCGAGGAAGGCGGCTGGGCAGTGATCGTGCCCGCCAGCAACACGGCTGACCTTAAGGCGAGTGCTGCCGCGAGTGTCGATGACCGCAAGGCGGCCGGGCTGTGCGCCGCGGAGCTTGCCAAACGTGAGATTTCCACGACCGAGAAAACCGCGCAGGTCAACGACGCGACCTTGGCGCAATAGGCGAGCCGCCGCTACAGCGCGCGGCGGTGCAGCCCCTGGGATCGGATTTGCGGAGGGCTCGAGGATGCCCCTCTCGAGGCAGCAGTTACCGGTCGACCGGGCAGGAAGATGCCGTGCGGCCTCACTCCGGGCAGCAGCCTTCGATGCGCGCGCGCCGGTCACGCGGCGCGCGGCTGCGCTCGAGACGCTGTTCCGGGCCGATTGGGAGCGCAGCGCCCCGAGATGGCACCGGAATTGGGCACTCACTGCCGAAAGTTACCGGCGCGCCCGGATTGTGGTCGAGCACGCCGCGTAGCCGGCGGCGCCATCACCT
>CAVWCI010000001.1:0-248341 GCA_963753315.1 uncultured Alphaproteobacteria bacterium | reverse complement strand
GGCAGCGGATCATGTCCCGCACGTACTTGGCCTGTTGCGCCGAATTCGACGACGATGCCGCGAACATCCGGCGGCCGGACGCCGAGTGCTGGATCGGGCGAGGACGGGGCGCGCGAAATGGCAGGACATCGGGCAGGCATCGGAGATCACCTTGGCGCCGGCGCGCCTCGAGGTCTCCACCAGGCCCGCCTCGGCGCGCCATGCCGCGCACGCTGCGCGACCGTCGCGACCCAAAGCTCGACGCCGTCGTCGACGCGCTCGCCGTCGAGCAGGCGGGCGTAGTCCTCGACCTCCTCGAACGAGGCGTGCGGGCAGCCGACATGGACCAGATCGAACGCGGCGCCGGGATCGGTGAAATGCTCGTAGGTGGCGCGGATCCCGGCCTCGTCGGCGACGATTGCATCGTCCGGCAACCCGTTCCGCTAAAGTACTGCTCGACGCTCGCGATAGGCGGCGCGACGCCCGGCACGATGAACATCGAGACGCCGCCCGAGGTGCCGAGCGCCGCGCCGAGCGCATCGAGCCCGTCCAGGCCGGCCGGCCGGCAAAACCTTCGAACACCGTGCACGCCGCCGCCGACCTGTGCTCCCTACATGGAACCAGCGCGGAGAAGTCGCTGATGCTCTCGGGCGCGGATCTCGACGCGGACCCCATGCGTGCCGAGGCGCCGCTCGTCGAGATGGAGCCGAAGCGCGGATAGCGGCCGACCATCTCGGCGTAGACGGCGAAGAAGCCGTCGCGGTTCGAGCGGGCGCCGAGCACCGACTTGCAGAAGATGGTCACGGTCGATTCGATCGAGACCGACGCGCACGTTCCAGGCGGCCAGTTTCGGGCCCAGTACGGCGTGCAGGTGAAGGAGCAGGCGCGGCCCATGCGCCTGTGGGCGCCGGCGGCGCGCTGCTGCAGGCGGGCGAGCGGCTCGGGCGCGCCGGTCTGGCGCCAGTCGACGGTATCGGCGTTGGCGATGTTGGCCGAGGACGGCATGGCGACCGTGGCGCCCGCGTTGGCCAGCCCCTTCATCAGCTCGACGCCGGCCTTGTCCGTCGCCATCCGGCGTGGACGTGGGCGTAGCCGATGTCGACCATATCCTCGGGCATTGCAGGCCTCGCCGAGGGTCACCAGGCCTTCCATGGCGCGCCGATTGGCGAGGCCGTGGCGGCCGTCCAGCATCTCCTCGTCGCGGCGCGAGAGCTTCATGGCCGGGAAATGAACAGGCGCCGTCGGTATGACCATCGAGGGCGGGACCATGAACCAGCTGAGCGGCGGCGAGGCCGCGGTGCTGATGCTGAAGGCGCACGGCGTGAGGCACATCTTCGGCCTGTGCGGCGATACCAGCCTTCCGTTTACGACGCGCTCGAACGGCTGGATCACGGCATGACCCACGTCCTGACCCGCGACGAGCGCAACGCCGGCTATATGGCCGATGCTACGCGCGGGTATCGGGCCGGGTCGGGGTATGCGAGGGGCCGTCCGGCGGTGGCGCGACCTATATCCTGCCGGGCCTGGCGGAGGCGAACGAGTCCTCTATCCCGGCGCTCGGCTATCACTTCCGACATCCCCGTCTCGTCGCGCGGACGCTTCACGCTGACCGCACTCGATCAGGAGGCGCTGTTCCGGCCGCTCACCAAATGGAACACGACGATCGACCTCGCCTCCGAGCTCCCGGCGCCTTCAGAGCCGCGTTTCGGGCAATGACGCCGGCGGCCGGGAGCTGCGCACATCGGCCTGCCCTTCGACGTCCAGCGCCATCCGGTCGACGAGGCCGATGTGCGCGGCGATCCGGCGCTCGGCATGTTCCCGGCGCGCCGCATCGGGCCGGACCAGGCGCCAGGTCGAGGCGGCGGCCGATGCGCTGGCCCGCCGAGCGAGCCGATGTTCATCTGCGGCGGCGGCCGCGATCGCGGGCGCCGAGGCGAGCTCGCGGCCATCGCCCAGCTGCTCGAGGCGCCGGTCGCGACCACGGTGAGCGGCCAGGGCACGATCGCCGACGACCATCCGCTCGCCCTCGGCGTCGTCGGCACCAACGGCGGCGTCGTGGCGACGCGCGAGATGGTGCGGGCGCCGATCTTGTCTTCTTCGTCGGCTGCCGCGCGGGCTCGGTCACCACCGAGCGCTGGCGCTACCCGGAGCCGGGCAAGGCGCGCATCGTGCAGATCGACGCCGACCCCGCGGTGCTCGGGGCGACCTACCCGGCCGAGGTCGCGGTGCTGGGCGACGCCAGGCTCACGCTCGCGGCCCTGCTGGCGGCGTTGGCGAGCGCATCGCAGTGCGCGGCGCGCACGCGCGGGCGAGCTGCCGTGGCCGCCGCCGGCAGAAAAAGTTCGCGGCGTTCGAGGAGCTGGCGCGCTCGGACGAGCGGCCGATCCGGCCCGAGCGCGTGGTCGCGACGTTGAACGCCCTGTTGCCCGAGGATGCGATCATCGTCGCCGATCCCGGCACGCCCTGCCCGTACTTTTCCGCGTTCTACCGCTGCAACCGCACCGGCCGGCACTTCATCCGAACCGGGCGCACGGTGCCCTCGGCTACTCGATCGCGGGCGCGGTCGGCGCGCAGATCGGCAGGCCCGGCGCCAAGGTCGTGAGCGTCATGGGCGACGGCAGCTTCGGCTTCGCCTGCGGCGAGCTCGAGACCATCGTGCGCCTCGGGCTGCCGATCACCTTCGTGGTGTTCTCCAACGCCAGCTACGGCTGGATCAAGGCGGGCCAGAAGACGGGCTACCAGGGCCGTTACTTCGCGGTGGATTTTTCGCGCACCGATCACGCTCGGGTCGCCGAGGCGTTCGGCCTGAGGGCGTGGCGGGTCGAGGACCCGGAGCAGCTCGCGCCGACCCTGCGCAAGGCGCTCGAGGCGGGCGGCCCGACGCTGGTCGACGTGATCGCGCAGCCGCTGCAGGAAGCCCGCGCCCCGGTCAGCGAATGGGTGGCGTGACCGCGGGGGTCCGCAAAACGAGAGAGCCTCATCCACCCGCGACCAGCGGCGCCACCATGGCGCGCAGGGCCGCGACGATGCTGGGTGCCACGATGCGGCTCGTGCGCGGGTTGGCCGAGGGGCGGTTGCGGCTGATCATGGTGAGGCCGATGTCCTCGGCATCGACGTCGACCTGGTGCACCGCACCCGCGACCTCGGGATCGGCAAAGACCTCGATCTCGGTGCGATCGAAGCCGATGCCGGCAAGGCTCAGCGCCACCGCGACGTTGAAATGGCGCGGGAACGCGGCGGCGGCCTCGCGGGCGGAGCCCCCGAACACGCGCACGGGCGCGGCTGGCGGCCGGCTGGCGAAATCGAGGCCGAGCGCCAGGACGTAGTCCTCGTGCGCCAGCGAATCCGGCCGCAACCGGGAGGTCAGGCGGACGCTGCGGATGCTGCCCTCGCGGGCGCAGCGCAGCGAATCGAGGCCCGGCAGGGCGCCGTTGGCGATCCGCAGCCGGCCGCCGGCGCGGCGCGCGAGTTCCTCCGCCTCCGGCACCTCGAGCAGGCCCGCAGCGCTCACCACCAGCAAGGTGCGCCCAGCACCCAGGCAGACGCGCAGGATTTTTGGCAGTGCCTCGGCGGTGGCGCATTCGGCGATCACGTCGGCGTGGTCGGGCAGTTCGTCGAGCGGCACGACGGCCGGCGCGGAGGCGAGCCTTGCGGCGTTGGCGCGAGCCTTGTCCAGGTCGCGTGCGGTGACGGCGGTAAGGCGCAGGCCGGGAACGGCGCCGGCGACCAGGCGCCGCGCCACCTCCTGCCCCGCCGTGCCGAATCCCGCGAGGCCAACCCGCATGTCAGGCGCGAAGCTCGGCGGCGAGGCGCCGGATCGCGGCGACGTCCCAGGCCGCGGCGACCAGTACCGCGAGTGCAGCGAGCGTGCCGCTGGTCCACGGCGCCAGCGGCGGCTCGCCCGGGCTATGAGCGACCTGCCAGGCGGCGAGCGCGATCCAGAGCAGCGCGCCCGCCGCGAGCGCGATCGTCACCAGCATGGCAGCATGGGCGCCGCCGCCGAGCAGCCGCCTCGCGAGCCAGGCCCGCATATCGGCCGCCTCGGGAGCTGCCCGCGCGAGGTCGGCGGCGGCGAGCGATCCCTGGTGCCGGGCCTCGCCGGCGCGCCACAGCATGAAGCCGAGGACGAGCCCCAGCGCCAGGGGGAACAGGCCGATGAAGCTCGCGAGGTCGACCGGCACCACGCCGGCCGTGCCGGAAAGGCTCGCGAGCTGCGCGCGCTGCTCGGCGAACTGCTGTGCCAGCTCATCCTGCCGCAGCACGAGGGCATCCCGCAGCTCCTCCTGCAGCGCCAGGGCCGCGCGGATCGCCTCGGACGGCGCCTGTGCGGTCTGCATGATGGCGTCCATCTGCCCGGCGACGCTCTGCGCGACCGCATCGGCATAGGCGCCCTTGCCCTCGACGGTGCGCCACCAGTCGGTGCCGAGCGCCTCGTCGACGACATGGTCGTGGCGGAGCACGATCGCCTCGAGGATCGCGCGCTGCGCGCTCATCTCGTCGGCGGCGGCTTGCAGGGCGGCAGCGGTCTGCGCCGCCGATGCCGGCGCCTGCCCGGCGATCCGTCTGGCGCCTTCCGTGCTCGCCGCGAGCGCGCGCAGATAGGCCGGGCGGATGTGCCGGCCCCACTCCCGCTCGGCGCGCGCGTACGCCGCCTCGACGATGTCGCGCCGGGCATAGGCGATCAGGTCCTCCCAGGCCGGCTCGCCGGCGGCGAGCGCCTCCAGGATCTCTTGCAGCTCGGGCGACACGACGATCGGCCCCGCGCTCCCGGGCGGCGGGTACGCCTGGGGATCGAGCGGCAGATTGGCCTGCGGCATCTGCATCTGCATCTGCACGGGCGGAGCCTGCATCTGCATCGGCATCTGTTGCATTTGCTGGGGTGAGGCGAAGTCGACCTGCGGCGTCGGTTGCGCATCGGGCGTCTCGGCCGCCGTGGCGCGCGCCACCAGGCTGCGCAGGCCGGCAAAGCTCGCGACCATCTCGGTGGTGACGCCGTCGAGCAGCAGGTCCAGCTGGGCGCCGGCGCTGGCACTGGCCTCCTGCAGCGCCTCGATCTCGGGCCCGAGCTCCGCCAACAGGCCGGCGTTGGCCGCCATCGACGCCTCGATGCCGACGATCTCGCGCGAGGTCTCGAGATAGGGGTAGACGGTCAAAAGGTGGATCAGCGCCAGCACGCCCGCGACCGGCAGCAGGCTCCGCCGCGCCCTGGCGAGGTCGGCGTGCGCCGCCTGCAGCGCACCGCGCGCAATTTCCTCGATATAGCTCATGCGCCCACCGTCCGAGCCCACGTCCCCAACTCGCCGCCTCCCCAACGCAGGATTTAGCAGAAAACCATTGTGCTTGACAGATGCGCGAGCGCGTCAGCCTTGTCGGTCGCCTTCCGGCGGCGCAAGCTGAACATTCGATCGGCTCTGCCGCTGAAGGTTTGAGGGAAGGATGGCGCTCATGGCGGGCGATGGCGATGCCGGCTTCGCCGGCCGGGCGGTCGACGCGGCGATCAAGATCGGCCTCGTAGCGCTCTTGGCGGTATGGTGCCTGGAGATCGTCCGGCCGTTCATGCTGCCGCTGATCTGGGGCGCGATCATCGCGATCGCGAGCTATCCGGGCTTCGTGCGCCTCGAGCGCCGCCTCGGTGGTAAGGCACGTCTCGCGGCGATCCTTTGGACGATCATAGGCCTGATCCTCGTCCTGGGGCCGATCGGCATGCTGGCGGGCGTGCTGGTCGACAATGTGCAGAGCCTCGCCGAGCACTTGCGTGCGGAGGGAGTGCACGTGCCGGCACCGCCCGATGTCATTGCCACCTGGCCGTTTGTCGGCGAGCCGGCGCATCGCTTCTGGGCGCTCGCATCGACCAACCTCGGCGCTGCGCTGGCGCAGATCGAGACCCAGATCAGGGCGCTGAGCGCCGTGCTGCTGACCGCGATCGCGAGCGCCGGCCTCGGCATGCTGCAGTTCGTGATCGCGGTGATCATCGCCGGCGTGCTGCTGCCGCAGGCAGACGGTGGGGCGCGGGCTGCGCACGCCGTGGCGACGCGCCTGGCCGGCGAGCGCGGCCCGGGCCTCGTCACGCTGGCCGAGGCCACGGTCCGCAGCGTCGCACGCGGCGTGCTCGGCACGGCCATGATCCAGGCGCTGCTCGCCGGCACCGGCCTCGTGGTCGCGGGAGTCCCGGCGGCCGGCCTGCTCGCCTTCCTTTGCCTGATCCTTTGCACGGTGCAGATCGGGCCCGGACTCGTGCTGATCCCGTCGATGATCTACCTGTTCTGGAACGCGGAGACGACGACCGCGATCCTGTTCACGGCGTGGAGCATCCCGGTCATGCTGGTCGACAATGTGCTCAAGCCCTTCCTGATGCGCCGCAGCGTCGACGTGCCCACCGTGATCATCCTGATCGGCGTCGTCGGCGGCCTGCTGGCCTATGGCCTGATCGGTGTGTTTCTGGGACCTGTGATCATTGCGCTCGGCTACGAGCTGTTCCGCGCCTGGGTCCGCGGCGAGCAGGCGGTTTTGAACCAGACGACGGCATGACGGCCGACTTGACGCGCCTTTGCCGGATGCGCGAAAGGCGGGTCGCGCCCGCAAGCTGACGCTGCTTCGCAGCAGCCAGAAAAAATCGCCGATTGTGACCATGATCACAGACGCGAGCCTCGGCACGGTGAAAACTGTCACGATCGAATTGCAGGAGTCGCTGCAATGGCATTGACCCCGACTGTCGCATCTGACTCGCGCGCATCCAGGCGCTTTCGCCTGATCGCGCCGCTGCTCGCCGCGCTCGGTCTGGTCGCCGCGAGCATTGCCCCCGCCATCATGCTCGGCTAGAGACGATCGCCACCTGAAGTCGTTCCGCGCTTCCCGCGCGTGTCTCCTTGAGGGGACGGGGCGAGCCGCGGCCTGCTGCTCGCGGGGAGCGCCGAGATGGATCTTCGTCGGGTCGCGGTGGTCGGCACGAGCTGCGCGGGCAAGACCACATTCGCCGCAGCGCTCGCGGCGCAGCTGCAGGTTCCGCATATCGAGCTCGACGCGCTGCACTGGCGCGCCGGTTGGGTGCCAGCACCAGGCGAGGTTTTCAGGCAGGCCGTCACCACGGCCGTCGCTGCTGAGCGCTGGGTGAGCGATGGCAACTACGGCGTGGTGCGCGACCTGGTCTGGGGGCGGGCGACCGCGGTGGTCTGGCTCGACTACCCCTTCGCGACGGTGCTGCGGCGCGCGCTGTACCGTACCGCGCGCCGTGCACTCCTGCGCGAGGAGCTGTACGGCGGCAATCGCGAGACCTTCCGGAAGAGCACTACTGAGCCGCGATTCGATCCTCTGGTGGGTCGTCACCACCTGGGGGCGCCGTCGGCGCGAATACCCGGAGCTGTTCGAGCAGGCCGCCTTCGCGCATCTCGAGGTCGTAGCATTCGGCAGCCCGCGCGAGGCCGGGAGCTTTTTGCGTCGCAACGCAGCGATATGTCAATGCGCACCCTGAAAGGGTTGCGGGACAGAACGCCGCCCGCCAAACTTGCGCGCAACGCACAACGATGCGTCCGGGCATCGGAGGCTACGGGCATGAACATGCAAAGATCTTGCTCGTCCAGGATGATTCCCTGCTCGCGGAAGGTCTGCGGATCGTGATCGAGGACGCCGGCTACGACGTGGTCGGCATCGCCAGGGACACCGCCGGCGCGGATCAGCTTGCCCCAAGCACCGCCCTGCGCTGGCGATCGTCGACATGATGCTCGAGCTCGACGTCGACGGCATCGCGACCGCGACCTCGCTGAAGCAGAAGCATGGCCTCGAGATCATGATCACCACGGGCTTCCCGGATTCCTTCAGGAACGCGAAGGCGTCGACGATTTCGCCTGTGCCATCGTCAGGAAGCCCTATACGGACGAGGACATCCTGCAGGCCGTGGGACGCTGCCTGAACGGCACGCACGCGCAGCCGTCGTGAGGTGCGGCTCGTCTCACATCGTGGGCGAAACGAGCCCTAAGGCGTCACCAGCTTGAGGCCGACGATGCCGGCCACGATCAGGCCGATGCAGGCCAGCCGGACCAGGTCGGCGGATTCGCTGAACAGGGCGATCCCGAGCAGCGCCGTGCCGATGGTGCCGACCCCGGTCCAGACGGCATAGGCGGTGCCGAGCGGAAGGCTGCGCAGCGCCAGCCCGAGCAGCCCGAGGCTCACGATCATCGAGGCCACGGTGCCGAGCGTCGGCCAGAGCCGCGTGAAGCCCTCCGTATACTTCAGGCCAACCGCCCAGCCGATCTCGAACAGACCGGCGACCGTGAGGATCAGCCAAGCCATGCCCCATCTCCTTTGCCGAGACGAGGTCGTCCTCATCCATGATCGGGGAGGCAGGGTCGTCCCTGCGCAAGGGTGAATGTGGCGGCGCCCGGGCGGGGTTCAAGACGTGTCGATGCTCGCCGTGCGGGCGCAAGCGAACCACGCGCCTGATTTTCCTGACGGGAACTCTTGACGGGGCTTTGCAGCGGGCGCATCGATCGACGCCGATCTGGCCGATCGGGAATTCAAGGACCGCACGCCTATGGAGCCGGGCAGTCGAAGTCGATCGTCGAGCCCGCCTGCGCTGCGGGTAGCCTGACGTTCGCGAGGCTCCCGCAAGGCCGCAGACCTTGCCGGAAAGGAGCCTCGGTATGCTGCGCAGCTACACGTGTCAAAATGACAGGCTCGTCCTTGTCGAGACTTCGTCGCCAGCAGCGGACGGCGAATCCATCGTCTGGTTCGATCTTCTCAATCCGACGCCGGAAGAGGATCATCTGGTCGAACGCCGCCTCGGCGTTTCGGTGCCGACCCGCGACGAGATGGAGGAGATCGAGCTGTCGGCCCGCCTCTATCACGAGGGCGGCGCCGAATACATGACCATGACGGCGGTCACCAAGCTCGACACGGACGAGCCCGTCAAGACCCCGATATCCTTCATCCTCAAAGGCGCCAGCCTCGTCACCGTCCGTTACATGGAGCCGAAGGCCTTTGCGATGTTCGCGACGCGCGCGCAGCGGCCCGGTGGCCTGCCCTGCGCGAGCGGCGAGCAGGTCATGGCCGGCCTGCTCGAGACGGCCATCGACCGGATCGCCGATGCGCTCGAGACCGTCGGGACCGAGGTGGACGGGCTCTCGCGCGAGGTATTCCGCAACAAGGCCTCGAGCGTGACCAAGAAGACGCGGGATCTTCGGTCGGTCATCGAGCAGATCGGCCGCAAGGGCGACTTCCTGACCATGATCAGCGAGAGCCTGGTCAGCATCGCGCGTCATGTCGCCTACTATACCGCGCTGGACACCACCGTTCACCGCATGAACAAGGAGGCCAGACAGAGAGCGAAGCTCGTTCAGCGCGATGTCGCTTTCTTGAGCGACCATGCGACCTTTCTGTCCAGCAAGATCACTTTCCTGCTCGATGCCACGCTTGGCCTGATCAATCTGGAGCAAAGCCAGACCATCAAGATTTTTTCGGTGGCAGCCGTGGTCTTTCTGCCGCCTACGCTCGTCGCCTCGATCTATGGCATGAACTTCGAGCAGATGCCTGAACTGCAGTGGCTTCTCGGATACCCCTGGGCACTTGGGTTGATGCTCTTTTCGGCGATATTGCCTTACCTGTATTTCAAGCGGCGGGGCTGGTTGTAGATGGCCCGCCATGTGAGCGGCATCGGGGCCCCACTTGCGGCAAGACCGGGGCGTGGCATTCGCGCTAGCATGCCCGACGCATCCGCAACGAGAGGAGCCCCGCAATGCAGCTCACCTGGCTCGGCCATTCGGCGTTTCATCTGACGAGCGCCGGCAAGGACATCCTGATCGACCCGTTCTGGACCGGCAATCCCAAGCACCCCGAAGGCTTCGAGGACAGTCTCGGCAAGGTCGACTTCATCGTCCTGACCCACGGCCACGAGGATCATGTCGGCGATGCCGCCAGGCTCGCCCAGAAGCACGACGCGACCGTGGTCGCGATGTTCGAGATCTGCATGCATCTGGGCGGCCAGGGCGTCACCAAGATGGAGCCGATGAACATCGGCGGCACGGTGACGAGGGGCGACATCGCCTTCTCGATGGTCAACGCCCTGCACAGCTCGGCGATCATCAAGGACGGCGTGCCGATCACCATGGGCGATCCGGCGGGCTTCGTCATCAAGACGCCCGAGCGCAACGTCTATCATGCCGGCGACACCGAGATCTTCTCCGACATGGCGCTGATCCAGCGGATCCACAAGCCGACGGTCGGCCTGATCCCGGTCGGCGACCGCTTCACCATGGGTCCCGAGACGGCGGCGCTGGCGTGCAACGAGCTTTTGGATCTCGAGGTGATCGTGCCCATCCACTGGGGCACGTTCGATCTGCTTGCACGGCGACCCGGGGCACTTTGCCTCGCTGGTCCGGCGCGGCAAGGTCCTGCAGCCCGAGCCCGGCGAGCCGATCACGCTCTAGGGCGAGCACCGGGCGCGGCCGCGGCGCAAGGCGCGCTGGATTTGCGCGCCAAGGCGTGGGATGCTGCGTGCCGGTATGGGATCGAGGCCGATGGCAGGGGACAGCATCCGGATTCGCCCGGCCGAGCCGGCCGATGCCGATGCGATCGCGCGGGTGCAGGGCGAGACCTGGCGGACCGCCTATCTCGGCATGCTGCCGCACGAGATCCTGGCGGCGTTCGGGCAAGCGCAGGGCGGCGCCTTCTGGGAGCGGGTGCTGACCAAGGCGCCCGCCGAATTGGTGCTGGTCGCCGAGCTCGGCGACCAGATCCTGGGCTTCATCTCGGCGGGCCCGATCCGCGAGCGGATCCCGGGCTACAACGGCGAGTTCTATGCGCTCTACGTCCTGCCCGAGGCGCAGGGCTGCGGCATCGGCACGGCGCTGATCGCGCACGCCGCCCGCTGCCTGGTGCGGCAACGCCGGCTCGGCGCCGCGGTCTGGGTGCTGGAGGACAACCATCTCGGCCGCCGCTTCTACGAGCGCCTCGATGGCCGCGCGCTCGGCATCGCCAAGGCGCTCGCCTATCGCGGCACCGACTATCCCGCGATCCGCGAGATGGCGTATGGCTGGCCGGATCTGCGCCGCGCCACCTGGCTGGTCGACGAGCCGAACCGACGCTGAGCGGTGCAACCCCGCGTCCCGATCCGGCCCGTCCGCTGGCTGCTCCGGCTTGCGCTGGCTGCAGGACTGGCCGCCTGCGCGCGCGAGAAGCTGCCGCCCGAGCCGCCGCCACCGGCACCGCCGCCGGTCGCACGGGTCGCGCCGACGCCGGTCGAGCCGAGAATCCCGCAAGCCGCGTTCTGCAACGCGCTGACCGGGCTGCTCGAGGCCGATCGCGACGGCTTCGCAGCGCTGCGCGGCCGGCCGATCGGCGGCGAAAGCTGGACCGGGCAAAGGACCCTGCCCGGCACCGAGCAATGCGTGATCGAGGGCGATGCCTGGCCGCGGGCGCGCTACGAGTGCGCCGGGGCGCCCGTGCGCGCCGACCGGCGCGACCGCGCCGCCAGCCAGTTCGCGCTCCTGAGCGAGCAGATCGACGCCTGTCTCGGCAAGCCGGGCTGGCACCCCCGCACCTGGCACAGGAACGAGCCGTTCGATTTCGCGATGGACGAGCGCCAGCAGACCTGGGTCGATCTCAGCACCCTGCCGCCCACGGCCGTGGTGCTGAAGCTGCAGCGCGGCCTCTCGGGCGACGAGTATCACGTCCAGCTCGACCTCGTGACGATCCGCTAGGCGCATCCCCACTCCGATGTGAAACAGCTCACACGGCGATGGCGTCGGAAATGCCGTATAAGTAACGGCAACGGTGCGGGTCATCGGCATGTCGTCCGATGGTCCGAGAATAGGGAGGCTTGCGATGCGCGACAGCGAAACGCGGCGGCCGCGGCGGCGATCATGCTGCTGCTTGCGGCGTGCTCGACCGTCCCGGTCCAGCATGTCGAGGGCTACAGCCAGGCGTTCGATCGAAGCGAGCGCAGCCGGCAACCGGCTGTATGACGGCATCAGCGCCAAGGTCATCCAGGAGCAGGCCATCGCCGACGCTCAAGCCGCGCAGGTTGCCGCCACGCAGGCCGCCACGCAACATACCGGTCATCATGCCGGCGGCAGGGCCTGCGGACGATCGCGGTCTGCCCCGCAGACGGCGGCTCGAACGAGCCCTATCCGGCCTGCTTCGATCCGGCCCGGTTCGCGCCCGGCCGCCTGGCCGGCGAGCCGGACAGCCTGCTCGTCCGGCGCCGCGCCCTCGCGACGATCACGACCTTCAACACCGTCGCCCTGCGCCTGGCGTCCGGCGAGACCGCCCAGGAGCTCGGTGCGGAGGTGCGGCGGCTGGGATCCAACGCCAGCAGCCTCGCCGACGTTGAGCGGGGTCGGCGCCATGGCTCGCCGCTGATCGGCCTCACCACCGATCTCGCAGCGCGGCTTGCGACGTGGGCAGAGACGCTGCGCGCCGACCAGGAGCTTCGCGCCGCGCTCGATGCCGGCAGCCCCCTGATCGAGCAGCTCCTCGTCGCGCTGATCGACGACACCTCGACCATGTACGCGCTCAAGCGCGAGGAGGTTGCCGCCCAGGCGGACGCCCTTACCGCCCAGGCGAAGGAGATCGAGTTCGACATCGCGGACATCATGCGGGCCCATGCTGCGCCGCAGGGTCCGATGGTCGCCGAGCTGGCGCAGCGCGACCTGCGCTACAACAACGCGCGCGAGCGCATGGGTCTCGCCTTCCAGTCCCTGGCCGCTCTTGCCGGTCCTGGCGGGCAGCCGTTCACCGAGCAGACGCTGGATCAGATCGACGACCAGGTCGCGCAGCTGGAAGTCGTTCGCGGACCAATACCAGGAGCAGGTCCTGACACGCTGAACCGCTACTACGAGGCGCTCGGCGAATACGTCGCGATGCTGCACGAGGTCAACGAAACGCTGGCCACGGTGACCGCCTCGGCCAGGGCGCCGCAGGCGATCACGATCAGTCCCGCCGCGCTGTCGCAGCAGGCGACCGAGATCAGGGACCAGGCGCGCGAGATCCAAAAGCTCCTCGAGACTTGATGTGATCTCCCTCCGGATCAGGAGAGAACCGATGGCCGTCGAACAGGAATTTGCAAGATCTGCAGTCGAGGACCGAGATCGAGCTGCGGGCCCTCCTGCGACACCGCTGCAACCCGCGCGCAGATGCAGGCCGCGGACGACGCTCTGCGAAGGCTCCACGCGCTGCGCAGCCAGTTCTTCCTGGCGGAGTTCAACAAGGCGACGCCGGCGTTCGTCGAGCAGACCGAGCTGCTGCAGGACGTGATCGATCAGATCAGGGTCGATTCGCCGGCGATGCCGGCCCTGCGCACCTTCAACGACCTGCTGGCGGCGAGCTCGACCATCTACGCCGCGGTCGCGAGACCCGAGCGCCTGGCGAGCGCCACCGACGGCGCCGACGACTTCACGATCACCCTGCCGGTCAGGGACGCGCACGACCTGGCGCCCCGCTCCGACGGCGAGCATGTCGCCGCCGGCGCGGCCGGGCCGTCCCCGGTCAACAGCACGAGCTACGGCGACCTGAAGGACGAATATGTCGCCTGCTTCCAGCGCCGCGCAGCCGAGGCCGGAGCGGGCCGGCGATCTCGGCTTCTACCTCACGAGGCTGAACAAGCACCGCGACCGCTACGAGGCCGTGGGCGACCCCCTTGGGGATCCCCTGGTATTTCATCGGCTGCATTCACGCCCTGGAAGGCGGCTTCGACTTCAACACCCACATGTTCAACGGCGATCCGCTGACCGCGAGGACGGTGCGCGTGCCCAGGGGTCAGCCCGAGACGCCGCCCGCGAACGGCGAGCGCTACACCTGGGAGGAAAGCGCCACGGCCGCCATGCGGCACAAAGGCTTCGACCTGGACGGCGACTGGTCGCTGCCGCGCCTGCTCTACCGCTGGGAGGGCTACAACGGCTTCGGCTATCGGAGCCGGGGCGTGCCGACGCCCTACCTCTGGAGCTTCTCGACGCTCTACGACAAGGGGCGGTTCGTCGCGGACCACCAGTTCGACCCGAATGCCAGGAGCAAGCAGGCCGGTGCCGCGACCATGGTCAAGGCCCTGATCGACGAAGGCATCGTGACGCTCTGAATTCAGCCGGACGCGGCGACCTCCTCGGCGTGGTGGCAGGCGACGGTCTGGGCGTCGCCGAAGGGGCGAAGCTCGGGCCGCTCGAGCCGGCAGACCTCGGTGGCGTACGGGCAGCGCGGATGGAAGGTGCAGCCCGGCGGCGGGTCGGCCGGGTCCGGCAGGCCGCCTGCCAGTGGCGCCTGCGCGCCGCGCCGCTTCGTCGGGTCGGGCACCGGCACCGACAGCAGCAGCCCGCGCGTATAGGGATGGCGCGGCTTTGCGAACAGCGTGGCCTTCGGGCCGGTCTCGACGATCCGGCCGAGATACATGATCGCGACCTCGTCGCTGATGTGGCGCACCACGGAGAGGTCATGGGCGATGAACAGATAGCCGAGATTGAAGTCGCGCTGCAGGTCGCGCATCAGGTTGATCACCTGGGCCTGGACCGAGACGTCCAGCGCCGAGACCGGCTCGTCGGCGACCAGCAGCTCCGGGTTCAGGACCAGGGCGCGGGCGATGCCGATGCGCTGGCGCTGGCCGCCGGAGAACTCGTGCGGATAGCGCGCCATCGCCTCGGCGCCCAAGCCCCACCTTGTCGAGCAGGGCGGCGACCCGATCGCGCTTCTCGCCGCGGGAGCGCACCAGCTTGTGGATGTCCAGCGCCTCGCCGATCGCATCGCCGACCTGGAGGCGCGGGTTGAGCGAGGCGTAGGGGTCCTGAAAGACCATCTGGACGCGCCGCCGCATGGCCAAGAGGTCGCGGCCGCGCGCCCGCGTGACGTCGACGCCGTCGACCCGGATCAGGCCCTCGGTCGGCTCGAGCAGGCGGACGATGGTGCGCCCGAGCGTCGACTTGCCGCAGCCGGATTCGCCGACCAGGCCGAGCGTCCGGCCGGCCTCGACCCGCAAGCCCACGCCGTCGACCGCGCGGACCTGGCCGATCGTGCGGCGCAGCAGGGGCGAGCGCACCGGGAAGTACGTCTTGAGGTCCTGCACCTCGAGCAGCGCGCGTCATACGCGGCTCGGTCTCCGGCTCGTTCGCCTCGACCGGAAAGAAGCAGCGGGCGCGATGGCCGGGCGCGAGAGGATCGAGCGGCGGCACGGCATCGGCGCAACGCGGTCGCGCGCGCGGGCAGCGGTCGCGAAAGCTGCAGCCGGACGGCCGCTCGAGCGGCGAGGCGACCGTGCCCTCGATCGCGACCAGCCGGTCCTGCCCGCTGTCCAGGCGCGGGATCGAGCGCAGCAGCGCATCGGTGTAGGGATGCCGCGGCGAGCGGAACAGCTCGAACACGTCCGCGGTCTCGACGATGCGGCCGGCATACATCACCGCGACCCGGTCGGCGACCTCGGCGACCACGCCGAGATCGTGGGTGATCATCATGATCGCCATGCCGAGCTCGCGCTTGAGCGACAAAAGCAGGTCGAGGATCTGCGCCTGGGTCGAGACGTCGAGCGCCGTGGTGGGCTCGTCGGCGATCAAAAGCTTGGGCCGGCACATCAGCGCCATCGCGATCATCACGCGCTGGCGCATGCCGCCGGACAGCTCGTGCGGATAGGAGTTCGCGCGATCGCGCGCGCGCCGGGATGCCGACCATGTCCAGCATGGCCACGGCCTCGCGCCAGGCCTCGCCGCGGCCGAGCGGGCGGTGCTCGCGCAGCGCCTCGACCAGCTGGTCGCCGACCCGATAGACCGGGTTCAGCGAGGTCATCGGCTCCTGAAAGATCATGCCGAGGCGGTCGCCGCGCATGTGCCGCATCTGCTCGTTCGAGAGCGCCGCGAGATCGGTGCCGTCGAACCAGACGTGGCCCGCGGTGACGCGCGCGACCGGCTGCGGCAGCAGCCCCATGACCGCGAGTGCCGTGATGCTCTTGCCGCAGCCGGATTCGCCGACCAGGCCCAAAACCTCGCCCTCGCCGAGCGCAAAGCCCACCTCCTCGATCGCCTGGAAGGAGCCGCGCGCCGAGCGGATGCCGACCTGCAGGTCCTCGACCACCAGAAGAGGCTTTGGCGCGGAGGTCACCACTTCGCCAGATCGTCCTTGAAGCGCGGGTCGAGGCGGTCGCGCAGGACGTCGCCGACCAGGTTGAGCGAGAACACCGTCAGGATGATCGCAGCGCCCGGGAACATGAGAAGCCAGGGTGCCCGGGTGATGTAGCGGCGGGTCTCGGCGATCATGTTGCCCCAGCTCGGCACGTCGGGCGGCAGGCCGAGGCCGAGAAAGTCGAGCGAGGCCGCGGAGAGCTGGGCGAACGCGAAGATGAAGGTCGCCTGCACCATCAGGGGCGAGAGCAGGTTCGGCAGGACGTGGCGCCGGATGATCCGCCAATGGCCGGCGCCGAGCGAGGTCACCGCCTCGATATAGGTCTCGGCGGTGATCTTTCGCGTCAGGCCATAGGTGATGCGCGCGGTCGTGGTGACGTAGATCGCGCCGACCGCGATCATCGAGTTGAACAGGCCCTTGCCGAGGATCACGACCAGCGCCAGCGCCAGCAGCAGTGCCGGAATGCCCATCAGCACGTCGACGATCCGCATCAGCACCATGCCGAGCCGTCGGGAAATAGGCGGACAGCGTGCCGAGCAGCACGCCGAACACGAGCGCGATGACCACGACGCCGATGCCGGTCAGGAGCGCCATGCGGGCGCCGTAGATGACCCGCGAGAGCAGATCGCGGCCGGCATGGTCGGTGCCGAACCAGTGCTCCGCATTGGGCGGCGAGAGGCGCGCGATCGCGTCGATCTGCTGCGGGTCGTAGGGCACGATCCAGGGCGCCAGCAGGGCCGCGGCCAGCACCACCACCAGGAAGGCGAGCCCGAACGCCCGCCACCTTGCGCTGGCCGAACGGGGTCAGGAACTCGAGGACCGCGCTCACTGCAGCTTGACCCGCGGATCGAGGTAGGTGGTGACGATGTCGACCACCAGATTGACCACGATGTAGAACAGGATGATCACGAGGATGATGCCCTGGATCACCGGGTAGTCGCGGCGCAGGATCGACTGCACCACCAGCCGGCCGATGCCCGGGCAGCGCGAACACGGTCTCGGTGACCACCGCCTCGGAGACCAGGCCCACGAAGGTGAAGCCCAACGTCGCGACCACGCCGATCAGCGCGTTGCGGAAGACGTGCCTGAGGATCACCGCATGCTCGGCGATGCCCTTGGCGCGGGCGGTGCGCACGTAGTCCTCGCGCATCACGTCCAGCATGCCGGCGCGCACCAGCCGGATCACGAGCGCCGAGTTCGGCGCCGACAGCGTGATCGCCGGCAGGATCAGATATCGGAGGTTCGAGAGATCGCCGCTCTCCAGCACCGACGGAAAGCCGGAGGTCGGCAGCAGGTCGAGGCCGACCGCGACGGTGAAGATCAGATAGAGGCCGAGCCAGAAGGTCGGGATCGAGGCGAACAGCATGGTCAGCCCCGAGAGGCTCTGGTCGATCCTGGTGCCGTGAAAGCTCGCCGAGACGATGCCGGCCGGGATGCCGATCGCGATGATCAGGATCATCGTGAACAGAGCGAGGAAGGCGCTGGTCTCGGCACCCTCGCCGATCACGCGCAGCACCGGCTCCTGGAAGTAGATCGAGCTGCCGAAATCACCCTGCAGGACGCGCGAGACCCAGAGCAGATACTGCTCCCAGATCGGGCGATCGAGACCCAGCTCGCGTCCGCAGCGCCGCGATGTCCTCGGCGTCCGCCATGTCGCCCAGCATGACGGAGGCCGGATCGCCCGGGATCAGGTGGATGAAGGCGAAGACCAGGAGGGAGGCGATGACGAGCGTCGGGACCGCGCCGAGCAGCCGCTTCAGGACGTAGATGCCCATGCCGTTTCCGGTCTCGGCTCAAAAGAAGCGACGGTCCCGCCCCACCTGCGGAAGGGCGGGACCGCGAGCGTGTGCTCAGCTCTTCTGGGCGTTCCAGAACACCGGCCAGAACATGGTCTGCTGTTCCGGCAGCCCCTCGATCTGGGGCGAGGCGATGTCGAACGGTGAACACGTCGCCGACCTTGACCACGGGCACCTGCTCGTACAGCAGCCCCTGAATGTCGGTCCAGATCTGCTGGCGCTCCTCCGGATCGGTGCGTGCCGGTGAACTTCGCCTCGAGCTCCTCCTTCTCGGGCGAGGTCCACCAGCCCGGATAGTTGTCGTTCATGAAGGTGTAGAGCACCGGATCCGGCATGGCGCCATGGGTGGTCTCGAACATGTCCCAAAGGCCCGGCTCGGCGCGCCGGTTGACCAGGGTCGGCCAGTCGTAGATCTGGAGGTCGATGTTGAAGCCCGCGTTCTGCATCTGCTGCGCGAACACGGTGCCGGTGTCGTGGTGCAGCGGGTAGGAGGACGAGACCATGAAGCGGATCGGCTCGCCGTTGTAGCCGGCCTCCTCGGCCAGCCGCTTGGCCTCCTCGAGATCGCCGGAGGGATAGGCCTCGACGCCGGCGTCGTTGTACCAGTACTGGCCGTCCCGATAGATCGCGCCGTTCGCGTCCCACAGCTCCTCGGGGCCGACCGCGATGCGCAGCGCCTCGTCGTGGTTGAGCGCGGCCATGATCGCGCGGCGCAGCGCATAGTTGTCCTTGAAGATGCCATCCGAGCTGTTGAAGAAGATCAGCGGGAACTCGGGGATTCCGGCGCGGATCGTCACGACGCTGTCGTCGTTGCTCAGCTCCTCGTACAGATCGCCCGGAATCAGCTCGGCATAGTCGTAGTCGCCGGCCTGCACGCCGCTCACCCGGGTGCCGACGTCGGGCACCGCGATGAAGTGGATCGCATCCAGGGTGACGTCCCTCGCGCCGGCGTAGCCGTCGGCCTCGCCGGGCGGCTGCGCATAGTCGTCGAACCGCACCACCTCGATGTAGCGGTTGGGGCGCCATTCGCTGAAGCTGAACGGGCCGGTGCCGATGATCTGCTCGGGCGCCAGCGGCTCGGCGGTCGCCTCGGCCACGATCTCGGCCGGCAGGATCGCCGGCCCGCCATTGTTGAAGGCGAGCAGGTTCTTCCACGGGCCGAACACGTCCTTGAAGGTGATGGTGACCTCGTGATCGCCGGTCGCCTCGACGCTCTCGACATGGTCGTAGAGCACCTTGCCGCGGCCGCCGTGCGCGCCCCAGCGATCGAGCGAGGCGACCACGTCGTCGGCCAGCATCTCCTCGCCGTTGTGGAAGGGCACGCCCTGGCGCAGCGTGATGACGACGGTCTTGCCGTCGTCGCTCACGGTCTCGCTCTCGGCGAGCAGCGGCACCGGCTCCAGGTTGCTGTTGAAGGTGTAGAGCGTCTCGAGGATGTGCATGTCGACGAGCGTGGTCAGCGTCGCGGTCGTCACCTGCACGTCCAGATGCGGCGGCTCGTCGGTCATCGCGAAGTTGAACGTGCCCTGCGCCCAGGCCGGGCTCGCCATCGCCAGGGTCAGGGCCGCAGCCACGGACGCCGTCTTGAGCCAGGCCGCCGGCCCGAGCCGTGCTCTGCCTTCCAACGCACTCATCGATGCCTCCGCTTTCTGGGTCTGCGTGCAAGGGTCCCGAACGAGACCACTTTGGACCGTCTTTGCCTCCGTGGCGAGGTTGTAGGGGCTGGCGGAAGGTGTCAAGGCAAGACAGATTGACGGCGTCGACCAGCAGCCGAACGGAGGCCCCTCGTGACCCGCGTCTTCACCGCAGCGCTCGCGACCGAGATCAACACCTACTCGCCGCTGCCGGTCGATCTGGAAAGCTTTCGGGAGGGCCTCCTGGCGCGGCCGGGCGAGCATCCCGAGCAGCCATCGATCGTCACCGGCCCGATCGTCGCCGCGCGGCGCCATGCGAAGGCCGCGGGCTGGACGCGTGATCGAGGGCACGGCTGCCTCGGCAGCACCCGGCGGGCCGGTCAACCGCCAGACCTACGAGGCGCTGCGCGACGAGATCCTGCAGCAGCTGCGGGCCGCCCTGCCGCTCGATGCGGCGATCTTCGGGCTGCATGGCGCCATGGTCGCGCACGGCTACGACGACTGCGAGGGCGACCTTCTGCAGCGCGCGCGGGAGATCGTCGGGCCAGAGGTGCTGATCGCCGCCGAGTTCGACCCGCACTGCCATTTCACGAAGGAGATGGCGCAGGCGCTCGACATCGCGGTGTTCTACAAAGAATTCCCGCATGTCGATTTTTACGAGCGCGCCGAGGACCTGATCGGCCTGGTCGATCGCACGCTGAAGGGCGAGATCGCGCCGCGCCTTGCCACCTACGACTGCCGCATGATCGACGTGCTGCCGACCTCGCGCGAGCCGATGCAGGGTTTCGTCGAGAAGATCCGCCGGATCGAGCGTGAGGACGACCGCGTGCTCGACATCTCGGTCGTGCACGGCTTTCGCGCCGCCGATGTGCCGGAGATGGGCACCAAGGTGGTGGTGCTCGCGGACGGCGATCATGCCTATGGCCATGCGCTCGCGAAGGCGCTCGCGCAAGCGAGCTGTTCGACAACCACGGCCGCTCGATGCCGCCGCTGCTCACGCCCGAGGAGGCGATCGCGAAGGCGCGCGCCTGCCCGCGCCGGCCGGTGGTGCTGGCCGACATCTGGGGCAATCCCGGCGGCGGCGTGCCGGGCGACAACACGGTGCTGCTCAAGGCGATGCTGCGCGCCGGGGTCGAGAACGCGGCGTTCGCCACGATCTGGGACCCGATGGCGGTGCGGGTCTGCCATGCGGCCGGCGAAGGCGCTCGCATCAACCTGCGTTTCGGCGGCAAATCCTGCGCCGGCATCGGCGATCCGATCGATGCCGAGGTCGCTGGTCAGGACCGTTCAGGACAACGCGACCCAGACCTTCGTCGACGCCGTGGTGTCGCTGGGCCCGAGCGCCGTGATCCAGGTCGGCGGCATCGAGGTGATCCTCAACAGCTACCGCACCCAACCGTTCGAGCCGACGATCTTCACGAACCTCGGCATTCCGGCGACCGAGCGCGACATCCTCGTCGTCAAGTCGACCAACCACTTCTACAAAGGCTTCGCCGCGATCAGCGCCGACATCCTCTATGTCGAATGCCCGGGCGTCTATCCGAGCGACTACAAGAAGACCGACTATCGCAAGGTGCGCCGGCCGCTGCGCCCGCTCGACGACATCACGTGGGAGGACGTCGAGCGCAATCAGACGTTCGGCTGAGCCGAACGGCTGCTCGTCGAACGGCCATTTCGGCCGCTCGATCCTGCGAAAGGCGAGCGTGCGCAGATCGCGCGGCAGCGGGCCCGCCGGAATCGACGTACAGCACCTCCTTGGCGATCGGCGCGAACGACGCATAGAAGTGGTTGGTCGACTTCACGACCACGATCTTCTTGGCCGCCAGATCGATGCCGAGATTGCCGAACAGGTCGGTGCCGAAGCGCCTGGCGGCGGCGCGTGGTCAGCACGATGTCGATGCCGCCGATCCGCACGGCCGCGCAGTCGCCCATGTCGACGACCGACTGGCCGAAGGTCTGGGTGGCGCCCCTGACCACGCGCCGGATCTCGACCTCGGCATCGATCGGCTGGCCCGAGGCCGGCCCGGTCTTGCCGGCAAAGCGCAAGGGCGAGCCTGGCACCCTCGCCGGCGGCGATGCAGAACTGCACCGCGATCGGGTCCCAGATCGGCCCGATCGCCGCGTCGCGCGACGCCGCGCTCGATCAGCGCGCGAAGGATCGCCGTGGCATCGCTCAGGCGCCCCGCCGCCCGGATTGTCGGACGGATCGGCGATCACCACCGGGCCGCCCTCGATCGCGAGCGCGCGGTCGATGCCCTCGTCGACGCCGAGGAAGGGCGGCGCGGTCTGGCCGCGCATGGCGAACAGCCGCTCGCCCAGCTCCTTGGCCAGCAGCGCGCCGAGCTCGGCATGGCCGTCGGTGACCACCAGCACCTTGGTGCCCATGCCCGGCACGTCGCCGAACGGGAAGCCGTGCGCGATCGAGATCGACAGGATGCCGTCCTTGCCCTCGAGCGCCTTGATCTCGTCGACGAAGCTGCGCATCGGCTCGCGCGAGGTGGGGAAGCTTGCCGATCATGCGGCAGTCGAACAGCGACATGCGCGGCCGGATCTCGCCGCTCGCCGTGCGCAGGGTCAGATCGACCACCTCCTCGGCGCGCTCGACGAAGTCGGTGTGCGGGAACTCCTTGTAGCAGATCAGGAGGTCGGCGGCGTCGACCATCCGGTCGGTCATGTGGCAGTGCGGGTCGAGCTCGGCGCCGATCGGCACGGCCTGCCCGACCCGCTTGCGCACGCGGGCGAGCAGGTCGCCCTCGCAGTCGTCGTAGCCGTGCGCCACCATCGCGCCGTGCAGGCCGAGCGCCACGGCATCGACCGGCAGCGCCGCCTCGAGCTCGGCCAGGATGCGATCGCGCAGCTCCTCGTAGGCCGCCCGGGCGAGCGTGCCGGCGGGCTCGGCCCAGGCGCAGGTGCCCTCGACCACCTCGAGGCCTTCGGCTCCGCCGCCCGCCGGCGCAGCACCCAGAGCGGCGAGGTGGTGAGCGTCGGCCCGTCGGGATGCGTGCCGGGCGGATAGAGCCCGGCCTCCTGGAAGCTGCGCAGATCGGTCGGGATCGGCGCAAAAGTGTTGGTCTCGGTCGCGAGCGAGGCGGTGAAGACGCGCATGCTCAGCGGCCGCCGACCTGCTGCTTGACCTCGCGGATGCCCTTGGAGATCCAGGGCATGATCGCGGTCGCGAGGAAGCGCACGCCCATGGCGGCGAAGTGCTCGCCCCCCTCGTTGTTGACCAGCAAGCGTCCCGGCGTTGCGGCCGGCCGCGACGATCCGCTTCAGCGTCGTCTCGATCGTCTCGACCACTTTCGGATCGCCGATCTTGCCGATCAGGCCCATCGAGGCGGCGAGGTCGGAGGGCGCGACGAAGAACACGTCGATGTGGTCGACCTCGAGGATCGAATCGAGGTTCTCGACGGCGCGGATGTCCTCGATCAGGGCGATCAGCAGGGTCTGGTCGTTGGCGACCGAGAGATAGTCGGGCACGCCGTAGCCCTGGCGGCTCGTGTACAGGCCACGCTTGCCGAGCGGCGCGAACTTGGCCGCCTCGACGAACGCGCGGGCATGCTCGGCGGTGTCGATATGCGGCACGCAGATGCCCTGGGCGCCGAGATCGAGGGTACGATAGATCGTGCCGTAGTCGAGCGCGTTGACGCGCACCACCGAGGTCATGCCCCAGAGGTCGCAGGCCCGCGTCAGGTCCGGGATGCGGCCGAAGTCGATCGGTCCGTGCTCGGCCTCGATCCAGATCGCATCGGGACCCAATGGGCCGACCTGATCGACCAGATCGGGCGAATCGATGCCGGCGAGCGAGATCACGGTCTCGCCAGCTGCGAGCTTCTGCTTGACCTTGTTGGGGCGGATCGTGGCCATGGCGTCTGCCTCCTCCAGGTTGATTGCGCGGCGAGCTTAGCGCCGGCACCGCCCGCCGCCAGCCCCTCAAGCCACGATCTGGAGTGCTGCTCCCATTCAGAGCGGGACGCAGTTCCGCTCCAGCCAGGCGGCGAGCGCGGCCTCGTCGACGCTCGCCCGCGGCTACCTGATCGAAAAGCTCGGCCGCCTCACGCTCGGCTGCGTCGAGCATCCAGCCATTCATGCGAAGGGTGGCGAACGCGGCATAGAACGCGATCCGCTTGTTGCCGTCCACGAACGGGTGGTGGATGCGGGCGAAGGCATAAGCGATCGCTGCCGCGAGCGCGAAGACGGATGGCTCCTCGTCGGCATAGGCGCGACGCTGCTCCCCACGCGCCAGCGCCGCCTCGACCCCGCCCGGATCGCGAACGCCGCCGGCTCCGCCATACCGCTCCAGCAGTCGTGCATGCGCCTCGAGGATGGCCTCGAGCGGCGGGTAGATGATCGCTCCCGTCATCGCGCCAGGCGGCGCAGCGTCGCGTCATAGCGCGCCAGGCAGGCGTCCAGCGCCTCCATGGCTCTGGCGTAGGTGCTGTCGGCCTTGCTGAGCACGATCCGGCCCGGCTGCGCCTCGACCATGATCTCGTCGCCGCGCGCGAAGCCGGCCTCGCGCAGCTGCTCGGCCCGCAAGGTCAGGCCGTCGCTGTTGCCGATCTGGCGGAGCTTGGTCGTCGTCGACATCAATGGCGTCCTGGCATCTGGTCGGTTACCGACTCCATAATATGATTACGATCGTAATCACGTCAAGGGCGGCGACGCGATATCCTGCCCCGGACCGAAAGGGATCGGCTGGAGCGATGCTCGGCTCTTTCTTTGACGGTGACGATCCGTTTGACAAAGGGGCGATCGGCGCGTTTGCTGAAGACGTTTCCATCCAGCCGGCCGGGCTCGGGCGCTTGGGCGGGGTGTGCCGACCACAAACAGGGAGGCTTGGGATGCGGACCAAAGGAAGGCTCGCCGTCCTTCTCGGCGCGGCGGCCCTGATCGGCGCGATGCCCGCGGAGCGGGCGTGGGCGCAGGGCGGGCTCGCCGAATCGGGCCTGATCGGCGAGCTCGAGGGCATCACGATCATCGAGGACCCAGTCGCAGTGGCCGACGACCTTCAACGAGGCGCCGGAGCTGGCCGAGCTGGTCGCCAAGGGCGAGCTGCCGCCGGTCGAGGAGCGGCTGCCGAAGGACCTCATGGTGATCCAGCCGGTCGACCAGATCGGCACCTAT
This sequence comes from uncultured Alphaproteobacteria bacterium, assembly GCA_963753315.1. GTDB lineage: Bacteria > Pseudomonadota > Alphaproteobacteria > Geminicoccales > Geminicoccaceae > DASUGG01. The sequence continues at coordinate 223,728 of CAVWCI010000001.1, read as the reverse complement.
GGCGGCGTCTGGCGGCGCGGCTTCACCGGCCCCGGCGACAACGAGAACGGCAACCGCATCCAGGCCTCGGACCGGCCGGTCCTGGTCGACCACACCGGTGCCGTGCCGCGGCCCTCGCTCGCCAAGAGCTGGGAGATGAGCGAGGACGGCAAGACCTACACGCTGCATCTGCGCGAGGGCCTGAAGTGGTCCGACGGCGCGCCGATGACCGCCGACGACTTCGTGTTCTGGTACGAGGACATCTACGGCAACAAGGACATCGTGCCGACGCCGATCCCGGACATGTCGCCCGAGGGCAAGCCCGGGCGGATCGTCAAGGTCGACGACTACACCGTCAATTTCGAGTTCGACGTGCCCTTCTACCTGTTCGAGGAGCTGATGATGGGCGACACCCTCATCGGCGGCGGCCAGGCGGTGCGGCAGTCGGAGAAGCGCAGCTACGGCGCCTACGCGCCGGCGCACTACCTCAAGCAGTACCTGCCGGAATACGCCGGCGGCGAGGACGCGGCCAATGAGGCGGCGCAGGGCGGCGGGCTACGACAACTGGGTCGCCTACCTGCACTTTCTCAAGGACTGGACGCTGAACCCCGAGCTGCCGGTGCTCGGGCCGTTCCGGACCGTGCAGCCGATCAACAACCCGAACTGGGTCATGGAGCGCAACCCCTACTACTGGGCCGTCGACACCGAAGGCAATCAGCTGCCCTACCTGGACGGCGTGGTCATGACGCTGGCCGAGGACCTCGAGGTTTTGAACCTGCGCGCGATCGCCGGCGAGTACGACCTGCAGGAGCGCCATGTCGATCTCGGCAAGCTGCCCGTGATCCTCGATAACCAGGAGAAGGGCGACTACACGGTCCATCTCGACCTCGCCTTCAACGGCGCCGATGCGATCTACCAGTTCAACCAGACCTACGACGCCGATCCCGAGATCGCGAAGTGGCTGCAGAACACCGACTTCCGGCGCGCGCTGTCGCTCGCGATCGACCGCGACCAGCTCAACGAGACCTTCTGGCTCGGCGTCGCGACGCCGGGCTCGCCGGCGCCGGGCGAGGACCTGGCCTACTTCCCGGGCGAGGGCTGGCGCGAGAAGTGGTCGACCTACGATCCCGAGCAGGCCAACGCGCTGCTCGACCAGATCGGGCTCACCGAGAAGGACGCGGAGGGCTTCCGGCTGCGCACCGACAACGGCGAGCGGCTGCGTCTCGAGATCCAGGCGGTGCAGGCCTTCCTGCCGTGGCCGCGGATCAGCGAGATGGTCGCGGACCAGTGGCGCGCGGTCGGCATCCAGGCGGACGTGAAGGACACCGAGCGTTCGCTCGCCTTCACCCGCACCATCGCCAACGAGCACCAGATCATGGTCTGGAACAACGGCGGCACCGAGCTGCTCTATCTGTTCCCGCGGCACTCCATCCCGGTCGACCCGACCGAGGCGTTCATGGGGCCGGAGTATGCCAAGTGGTACGCCTCGAACGGCGAGCAGGGCCGCGAGCCCGATGATCCGGCGATGCTCGAAGATCTTCGAGCTGTTCCGCGGCGCCGCCGGCCAGAAGAGCGAGGAGCGGATCGAGACCGCCAAGGAGATCTGGAAGATCCTGATCGACCAGCAGTACGGCATCGGCACGGTCGGCCAGTCGCCGGCGCTGATGGGCGTGCGCCTGGTCAGCAACAAGCTCGGCAACATCCCGTCGCGCAACTGCATCGCGCAGCATTGCCGCACGCCCGGCGGGGCGCATCCCGAGACCTGGTACTACAAGGAGTAGGTGAGGAGCTCCCCGGGCCGAGCAGGCCCGGGGAGCCTTGTCGATGATCACCTACGTCGCCAGGCGCCTCCTGATCGCGATCGCCACCATCTGGGCGATCTCGGTCGTCTCCTATGCCATCATCCAGCTGCCGCCCGGCGACTTCGTCGACAGCTACATCGCCAGGCTCTCCTCCTCGGGCTCGATGGTCAGCGCCCAGGAGGCCGAGGCGATGCGCGAGCAGTACGGCCTCAACCAGCCGATCTGGGTGCAGTACTGGAAGTGGATCAGCCGGGTCGTGCGCGGCGATTTCGGCGTGTCCCTGGAATGGAACCGGCCGGTGACCGAGGTGATCGGCGACCGGCTGTGGCTCACCATCGTGATCTCGATCGCGGCGATCATCCTGACCTGGGGCATCGCCTTGCCGATCGGCATCTACTCGGCGGTGCGGCAATACTCGATCGCCGACTACATCTTCACCTTCGTCGGCTTCGTCGGCCTCGCCGTGCCCAACTTCCTGCTCGCCCTGATCATCATGTATCTCGGCTTCCGGTTCTTCGACACCAGCGTCGGCGGCCTGTTCTCGGCCGAGTATGCGCTGGCACCCTGGTCGTGGGGCAAGGTCTGGGACCTGACGGTGCACCTGCCGCTGCCGGCGCTGATCCTGGCGCTCGCCGGCACCGCCCAGCTGATCCGCATCATGCGCGCGAACCTTCTGGACGAGCTGCGCCGGCCCTACGTCACGACGGCGCGGGCGCGCGGCCTGCAGGAATGGCGCGTGATCGTCAAGTATCCGGTGCGCGCCGCGCTCAACCCGTTCGCCAGCACGATCGGCTATCTTCTGCCCTTCGTGGTGTCCGGCAGCATCGTCGTCTCGCTGGTCCTCTCGCTGCCGACGATCGGGCCGGTGCTGCTGCGCGCGCTGGTCGCGCAGGACATGTTCCTGGCCGGCGCGATCGTGCTGCTGCTCGGCGTCATGACCGTGATCGGCACCTTCCTCTCGGACCTGATGCTGATGTGGATCGATCCGCGCATCCGGGCGGGGATGCAGGCATGAGCACCGTCATCGAGGCAGCCCCCGGGCCGGCGATCATCGCGGCCGAGGAGAAGATCGCGGTCGCGACCCAGCTGCAGCTCACCTGGTGGCGTTTCCGCAAGCACAAGGTCGCCGTGGTGAGCGCCTTCGTCGTCGCCTTCTTCTACCTGGTGGCCGTGTTCGCCGATTTCCTCGCCGTCTCCAACCCGCACGCCACGGAGGCCGGCCGCAGCTACATTCCGCCGCAGGAGATCCACTGGTTCGACGACGGCAGCTTTCGCCCCTATGTCTTTGCGCTCACGGGCAAGCGCGACATGAAGACGTTCCGGCTGGTCTACGTGCCCGACCCGGACGACAAGCGCTACCTGACCCTGTTCGCGCACGGCTTCCCGTACAAGTTCCTAGGCCTGTTTCCGACCGACCGGCACCTGATCGGCCTCGATCGCGGCGATGCCCAGGACGCCCTGTTCCTGCTCGGCACCGATCAGCTGGGCCGCGATTTCTGGTCGCGCCTGATGCTCGCGACCCGCACCTCGCTGATCATCGGCCTCGCCGGCGTCGCGATCTCGCTGTTCCTGGGCGTGCTGCTCGGCGGCCTCTCCGGCCTCTACGGCGGCTGGCTCGACACCGCGATCCAGCGCCTGATCGAGATCCTGCGCTCGATCCCGACGATCCCCTTGTGGATGGGCCTGGCGGCGGCGCTGCCGGCGAGCTGGAGCGTGCTCCAGGTCTATCTCGCGATCACGGTGATCATCTCGCTGATCGGCTGGACCGAGCTTGCGCGCGTCGTGCGCGGCCGCTTCCTGTCGCTGCGCGAGGAGGATTTCGTGACCGCCGCCGAGCTCGCCGGCGCCTCGCGCATGCGCATCATCTTCCGGCACATGGTGCCCTCCTTCCTGTCGCACATCATCGCCGCCGTGAGCCTCGCCCTGCCGGCGATGATCATCTCCGAGACCACGCTCTCCTTCCTCGGCCTGGGCCTGCGGCCGCCGGCGATCAGCTGGGGCGTGCTGCTGCAGGACGCGCAGAACATCCAGTCGCTCGGCATAGCGCCCTGGCTGCTGATCGCGGCCTTGCCCGTGATCGTGGTGATCCTCGCCTTCAATTTTTTGGGCGACGGCTTGCGTGATGCCGCAGACCCCTATGGCTGAGCCGATCCTCTCGGTGCGCGGCCTGAAGACCTGGTTCCACCAGGACGAGGGCATCGTGCGCGCGGTCGACGGCGCCTCGTTCGACCTCGAGCCCGGCCGCACGCTCGGCATCGTCGGCGAATCCGGCTGCGGCAAGAGCGTCACGGCGCGCTCGATCCTGCGCATCGTCGAGCGGCCGGGCCGGGTCGAGGCCGGCGAGATCTGGCTGCGGCGCGCCGACGGCAGGCGGGTCGACCTCGCCAAGCTCGACGGCCAGGGCCGCGAGATGCGCGCGATCCGCGGCGGCGAGATCGGCTACGTGTTCCAGGAGCCGATGAGCTCGCTGTCCGCCTTTCACACCATCGGCAACCAGCTGATCGAGGCGATCCGCCTGCATGCCGACGTCTCCAAGCGGGCCGCACGCGCGCGTGCCGCCGAGCTGTTGCGCCTGGTCGGCATCCCGCGCCCCGATGCGCGCGTCGACAGCTACTCCTTCGAGCTCTCGGGCGGGCTGCGCCAGCGGGTGATGATCGCGCTCGCGCTCGCGGCCGAGCCGCGCATCCTGATCGCCGACGAGCCCACGACCGCGCTCGACGTCACCACCCAGGCGCAGATCCTGGACCTGATCCGCAAGCTGCAGGAGGAGCGCGACCTCGCCGTGATCCTGATCACCCACGACATGGGCGTGATCGCCGAGATGACGGACGACGTCGTCGTGATGTATCTCGGCCACGACATCGAGCGCGGCCCGGTCGATGCGATCTTCCACGACCCCAAGCATCCCTATACGCGCTCGCTCCTGCGCTCGATCCCGAGCGTGCTGGCCAAGCCGCGCTCGCGCCTGCGCACCGTCGAGGGCTCGATCCCGCACCCCTACGCGCGGCCGCAGGGCTGCGCCTTTCATCCGCGCTGCCCCGATGCGCTGGCCGGCGTGTGCGATCGGAAGCTGCCGGCCTCGGTGGCGCTCGGCGCCCGCCGCGATGCGGCCTGCTTCCTGCATCATGAGGGCATGACGGGAGCGACCGCACCGGTGCCGACGCTGCTGGACCCGTCGCCGTGAGCGCGATCCAGGGTTCGATGCCGGCCGGGTCCTCCATCCTCGAGGTCGAGAACCTGCGCAAGTGGTTCCCGATCCGGCGCGGCCTGCTGCGCCGCGTGGTCGGCCACGTGCGCGCGGTCGACGACGTGAGCTTCAGCATCCGGCGCGGCGAGACCGTCTCGCTGGTGGGCGAATCCGGCTGCGGCAAGACCACCACCTCGCGCTGCATTCTGCGCGCGCTCACCCCTACGTCGGGCGCGATCCGCTTTCGCACCGAGGCCGGCCGCCAGGTCGACGTCGCAGCCCTGCCCAAGACCGAGCTGCGGCCGCTGCGCCGCCAGATGCAGATGATCTTTCAGGACCCGTTCTCCTCGCTCAACCCGCGCATGACGATCACCGAGATCATCGCCGAGCCTCTGTACGTGAACGGCATGCGCGACCTCGAGGAGCGGCGCGCCCGGGTGCGCGAGCTGCTCGACCTGGTGCAGCTGCCGGCGGCCTACATGAACCGCTTCCCGCACGCGTTCTCCGGCGGCCAGCGGCAGCGCATCGGCATCGCCCGCGCGCTCGCCCTCAATCCCGCGCTGATCGTCGCCGACGAGCCGGTCTCGGCTCTGGACGTCTCGGTCCAGGCGCAGATCGTCAACCTGCTGCTTGGACCTGCAGGACCGGCTCGGCCTGTCCTACCTGTTCGTCGCCCACGACCTGTCGGTGGTGAAGCATGTGAGCGACCGGGTCGCGGTCATGTATGTCGGCAAGATCGTCGAGCTGGCGCCGACCGCCGAGCTGTTCGCGCGGCCGCTGCATCCCTATACCGAGGCGCTGCTGTCGGCGGTGCCGGTGCCGGACCCGAGGCGGCGCTCGAAGCGGATCGTGCTCGGGGGCGAGGTCGCCGACCCCGCCAACCCGCCGTCGGGCTGCCACTTTCACCCGCGCTGCCCTTATGCGATCGAGCGCTGCCGGCAGGAGGAGCCGGCGCTGCGCCAGCTCGCGGGCGGCCATCTGGCGCGCTGCCATCGCGCCGAGGAGTTGACGCTCGCAGGCGTCCAGGAGGGGCACCCGACGCCCGCCCGGATGCAGGTGATTCAAGGAGGCAAATCGCGTGTCGGCTGAACCCCGCGTCTTCTTCGAGCCGAAGATCCCGCTGCACGACCCGGACCTCTATGCGTTCGAGCGGCAGGACGACGGCGTGCCGGCGGCCGAGGCCGGGCTCGCGGCCTCGCTCGAGCGCTATCGCGACGACGGCTTCCTCATGGTGCGCGGCTTGCTGCCCGAGCGCGACGTGCTCGCGGCGCGCTCGGAGCTCGAGGCGATGGCGCGCGCCGATGCGCCCGGCTGCGCCATGATCTGGTACGAGGGCGCCTTGCGCGACCATATCGCGCTCGACCCCGGCCGCGATCGCGAGATGGCGGCCAAGGCCGGCGGCGGGGCCGGCTTCGTGAACGGCCAGGAGGGCAATCGGCCTGCCGGCGCTCGATCCCGAGCTGCGCGCCCGGCATGTGCGAAAGTTCGCGGGCTTCGTCGAGCGCAAGGCAGCGCTCGGCCGCCTCGCCCGCGAGCCGGGCCTGATGGCGCTGGTCGAGCGGCTGGTCGGCGCGCCGCCGGCGCTGTTCCAGGACATGGCGCTGGTCAAGCCCGCGCAGGGCCGCGAGAAGCCCTGGCATCAGGACCACGCCTTCTTCAACGTGGCGCTGGATACGCCGATCGTCGGCGTCTGGATCCCGATGGGCGAGGTGACGCCCGAGAACGGCTGCATGCACCTTTTGGCGGGCGGCCACAAGGCGGGCGCGCGCATCCACTTCAAGCGGCGCGACTGGCAGATCTGCGACACCGACGTGCCCGCCAACGGCCGGGTCGCGGTGCCGATGCGCGTCGGCGACGTGCTGCTGTTCGACGGCAAGCTGCCGCACGGCACGCCGATCAACCGGACCGACGATTTTCGCTGGGCGGTGCAGTACCACTATCGCCCGGCGGACGCGGTGCAGACCGACGATGCCGTGCGCCTGGCCGCCTTCGGCAGCGAGGGCCGCAACGTCACCTGCTGAGCGCGTCCGGCCGTCGGACTGGGCCCGAGGGCGGGGCGAAACAAGGAGGAGCGCTCGATGCGCCTGATCACGTTCGATGCCGGCCAGGGCGGCCGGCCGGGTGTCGGCCTGGACGAGGCCAGGATCCTCGACCTGGACGCCGCGCTCAAGCGCGCGCCCGCGGTCGGTCAGGCCCCGTTCGGCTCGCTGCATGAGCTGATCGGGCGCGGCGCCGCCGCGCTCGAGGCGATCGAGCAGCTGCTCGAGATGGCCGCGGGCGGCGAGCTCGAGGCCGCGACCGTGCCCCTCAAGCGGGCACGCCTGCTGGCGCCGATCCCGCGCCCCGCCAAGAACGTCTTCTGCGTCGGCCGCAACTATGTCGAGCACATCGCCGAGGGTGCGCGCGCGCAGCGCATCTCGCTCGACCTGCCGGAGTTCCCGGTCTTCTTCTCCAAGCCGCCGACCGCGGTGATCGGGCCGGGCGAGGCGATCCCGGTCCAGGTCGAGGTGTCGACCAAGATCGACTACGAGGTCGAGCTCGCGGTCGTGATCGGCAGGCGCGGCCGCAACATCAAGGCGAGCGATGCCCTCGATCACGTCTTCGGCTACACGATCGTCAACGACGTCACGGCCCGCGACCTGCAGCGCCGCCACGGCGGCCAGTTCCTCAAGGGCAAGGGGCTGGACGGCTCCTGCCCGATGGGGCCGGCGATCGTGACCCGGGACGAGATCGCCGACCCCGGCCGGCTCGCGATCCGGCTCTGGGTCAACGACGAGCTGCGCCAGGACGGCAACACGAAGGACATGATCTTTCCGATCGCCGACCTGATCGCCTCGCTCTCCGAAGGCCTCACGCTCGAGCCGGGCGACCTGCTCGCGACCGGAACCCCGTCGGGCGTCGGCTACGCCATGAGCGAGCCGCAGTTCCTCAAGGGCGGCGACGTCGTGAGGTGCGAGATCGAGCGGCATCGGCCGGCTCGTCGAACCCGGTCAGCGAGGTCGGCGCCGCGCGGCGCGTCGCCTGAGGCCAGGCATCGCCCGCACGCAAGCCACCATGAAGCGCCGATCCTGACGGTCGAGGCACGCCAGCTAACCAACCAAGGGAGACTTCGAGCATGTTGAACCTCGATCGACGAGCCGCAGCGGCGACAGGGATCGCGCTGCTGGCGCTGGCGGCCGTGCCCGCCGCGGCGCAGGACCTGCAGGACGATCACCTTCGTCCAGCCGAGCCCGTCGGCCATCAACTCCTTCCCGATCTACGTCGCGATCGGCGAGGGCTACTTCGCCGACGAGGGCCTCGAACGTCACCGTCGAATCGGTCAACGGCTCGTCGGCCCGGTGCTGCAGGCGCTGTCCGCGGACCAGGCCCAGTTCGGCCGCCCGGGCCCGGGGCCGGTGCTCAGCGCCCGCGCCCGCGGCGTCGACGTCGTCTTCATCTACAATCAGATGCCGAAGCGCTCGAACTTCGGCATCGTGGTCAAGGAGGAGGCGACCTACCAGACGCCGGCCGACCTCAAGGGCCAGGTGATCGGCATCGGCACCGCCGACGGCGCCGAGGTCGTCGTTCGCCCGCGACGTGCTCATCGGCGCTCGGCATGACCGAGAGCACCAGGACTACGACGTTCCTGACCGTCGGCGACGGCGGGCCGGCCACCGCCGCCTTCACCCGCGGCGACATCGCGGCCTATTCCGCATCGACCGCCGACGCGGCGATCCTCAACCAGCGCGGCCTCGCCGTCCGCGACATCACGCCGGCGGAGTTCACCACGCTTCTTCGGCAACGGCTACGTCACCATGCGGCGCGATCATCGACGAGAACCCCGAGCTGGTCGAGAAGCTTCGGCCGCGCCTTCGTGCGCGGCGCACGACCTTCGCCCTCGACGACGCCAACCGCGAGACGGTGCTCGCGCATCTGGCGGCCGGCAATGCCGCAGGAGAGCGAGGATCCGGCGTTCGCCTCGGCGCTCTTCGACGCGGTCCGCTCCAAGACCATCCCGCGCGACGCGTCGCAAGGGCCTCGGCTACCAGGACCCGGCCGACTGGGAGCGCTGGCACGAGAGCCTGGTCGAGACCGGCGGCGACTCGAGCAGCCGCTGCGACGATCTCGAGCGCCGCCTACACCAACGACTTCGTGCCGGCCTGGAACGAAGGCCTGCCAGTAATTGGCCTCGACTGCCGCAGCCGCTCTTCGCCCGACCACCCGGCAGGCGGCACCGCCCGTCTACGAGCTGTCGGGGCGTCGAGCAAGACCTACGCGCCCGCAACGTGTCACGGCGCTCGACGACATCGACCTGCACGCTCGACCAAGGGCAGCTTCTCCTCGGTGATCGGCTCGAGCGGCTGCGGCAAGTCCACGCTCCTCAAGATCATGGCGGGCCTGATCCCGCCAACGACCGGGGCAGCGTCGTCCTCGCCGGCAAGCCGGTCACCGGCCCGCGCCGCGACATCGGCATGATGTTCCAGCAGGCGACGCTGTTCCCCTGGCGCACCACGATCCAGAACGTCGTGCTGCCGATCGAGATCCGCGACGGCCGCAAGGCGGCGCGCGCGCGCCGCACGACCGCGGCGCGCGCAGCTGCTCGAGCTCGTCGGCCTCACCGGCTTCGAGAACGTCTACCCGAACGAGCTCTCGGGCGGCATGGCGCAGCGCGCCGCGATCTGCCGGATGCTGATCACCGAGCCCGCGGTGCTGCTCCTCGACGAGCCGTTCAGCGCGCTCGACGAGCTCACCCGCGAGTTCATGAACATGGAGCTGCAGCGGATCTGCATCGATCAGCGAGGCGACCGCCTTCCTCGTCACCCACTCGATCCCCGAGGCGGTCATCCTCTCGGACGTGGTCTACGTGCTGTCGCCGCGGCCCGGCCGGATCGTCGAGGCGGTGCACGATCGATCTGCCGCGCCCGCGCACCCTCGACATGATCAGCACGCCGCATTTCGGCGCGCTCGTCGAGCGCGATCCGCGGCCGGCTCGACAAGGAGGCCTTCCTATGAGCCAGCGTCGAGCTCGTCGCCGAGCCCCGCCGAAGCGACCGCGGACACGGTCTGGGTCGAGCACGTCTCGCTGGATCGATCGCGATCCCGCGCTCGGTGTCGATGATCGGTCGTGTTCGTCGTGCTTCATCGCGCTCTGGCAGTTCGTGACGCGGCTCGACCTCATCTCGCCGATCATCCTGCCGACCCCGCTCGAGATCGCTCTACGACCTGATCTTCGTCGGCGACCAATCTCCTCACCGGCGGCTACATGCTGGCCGCGCTCTGGATCACCATCAAGCGAGGTGATCTACGGCTTCGCGCTGGCGCATCGCGATCGGCTTCACCCTCGGCGTGATCGTCGGCGAGACCGCCTTCGGCGAGCGCGCCGATGCATGCCCTATCTCGTCGCGATCGACACCATGCCCAAGATCGCCTTCGCGCCGCTGTTCGTCGCCTGGCTCGGCTTCGACATCGCCTCCAAGGTCGCGCTCGCCGCGTTCATCGCCACCTTCCCGATCGTGGTCGGCACCGCCGCCGGCCTGCACGCCGCCGACGACAACGCGCGCATGCTGTTCAAGACCATGGGGGCGAGCCGCTGGCAGACGCTCTGGTCAAGATGAAGCTGCCGACCGGCCTGCCGCACCTCTTCACCGGGCTCAAGATCGGCTCGGTCGGCGTCATGGCCGGCGCGATCACCGGCGAGTTCCTCGGCGGCGGCAAGGGCTTCGGCGAGCTGATCCGGATCGCCGGCCTCGCAGCTCAACACGCCGCGGGTGTTCTCGCTGATCCTCTACCTCAGCCTCGTCGGCCTCGCGCTCTTCGCGCTCGGTCATCTGGATGCAGCGCCGCTTCGTCTTCTGGCACCGCGACCGAGGTGCGGGCCGCGGCGGATGGCTGAGGCGCGCGTCGCCGCAGAGGAGCTGCGCCGCTTCGTCGCCGCCGCGTTCGCGCGCCTCTCCGTACCCGAGGCCGACGCGCAGGCCGTGGCCGGCCTGATGGTGGACGCCGACCAGTTCGGCTACGACACCCACGGCGTGTTCCGCCTTCGCCAGTACGTGAACCGGCTGCGGGACGGCGGCATCAACCCCAGCGCCAGGCTTGCGGTCGTGCGGGAGACCGCGGCGACCGCGCTGGTCGATGGCGACAACGGGCTCGGCCACCTCGCGATGCGGCGCGCCTGTCGAGCTTGCGATGCAGAAGGCCGCGCAGGCGGGGATCGGCTGGGTCGGCGTGCGCAACAACAACCATGCCGGCCCGGCCGCGCTCTACGTCCGGCCGCAGACCGAGCGCGGCATGATCGGCCTCGCCGCCGCCGTCGGCAGCGCCAACCACGTGCCGCCGTTCGGTGGCTCGGACCTTCTGCTCGGCACCAATCCGATCGCGATCGCGGCACCCGCCGGCCGGCACGAGCCGTTCGTGCTCGACATGGCCACGACCGTCGCCGCGGTCGGCAAGATCAGGACGCTGGCCCAGCGCGGCGAGCCGATGCCCGAGGGCTGGATGGTCGGGCGCGACGGCAGGCCGCTGACCGATCCCAACCGGCGCGAGGAGGGTTTTTTGCTGCCGATCGGCGGGCCCAAGGGCTACGGGCTCGCGGTCGCGATCGGCCTGCTCGCGGGCGTGCTGAACGGCGCCGCCTTCGGCCGCGACGTCGTCGACTTCACCAAGGACACCACGAGCGCCACCAACACCGGCCAGTTCGTCGCGGCGATCGCGATCGACGCGTTCGGCGATCCCGACACGTTTCTGGCGGCCGTCGACCTCGCCTTCGACGACATGCGCGCGTCCGCCCCGCTGCCCGGCCACGAGCCTGTGCGCATCCCGGGCGAAGGCCGCGGCGCCATGTACCGCGAGCGGCAGGCGGCCGGGCTGCCGATCCACGCCGCCCTGCTGGCGGAGCTCGGCAGGATCGCGGCCGAGCTCGAGATTCCGAGCCTCGCGACCGCGTAAGAGATCGGGACGCTTGGCGTCGGGCGCGAGGCGGGTCAAGATCGCGCCGCCGCCGGCCGGGGTCCGAGGCATGGGCGGAGGCTGCAACCAGCGCAGGGGGTGTGCGGGCGGATGCTCGAGATCGACGACGGTCGCCGCAAATGGTGGGTGCTGGCCGCCATGGGCGGCGTGCTCGGCCTGATCCTGCTCGACGAGACCGTGGTCGGCGTCGCCCTGCCGACCATCCGCGACGACCTCGGCATGAGCCAGGTCACCGCGCACTGGGTGGTCAACGCCTATCTCCTGGTGTTCGCAGGCCTCGTGATCGCCGGCGGCAAGCTCGGCGACATGGTCGGCCTGCGCCGGCTGTTCGTCGGCGGCGTGATGCTGTTCGGGCTCGCCTCGATGATGGCCGGCTTCGCCGACGGCAGCGCCTGGCTGATTACTGCGCGCGCGGTTCAGGGCGTCGGGGCTGCGGTGATCTTTCCCGCCTCGACCGCCATCCTGACGCGGGTGTTCGCGCCCGCCGAGCGGGGCCTGGCGCTCGGCATCTACGCCGCGATCGGCACCGTGTTCGTAGCTCTCGGCCCGCTGGTCGGCGGCTTCTTCACCGACACCCTGTCCTGGCGCTGGATCTTCTGGATCAACCTGCCGCTGGTCGCGGCGATCGCGCTCGCGGTGCTCGTGGTCTGGACCGAGCCGGCCCCTGCCCAGCACGTCCGGCGGTTCGACTATCACGGCCTCGTCACCCTGGTCCTGGGGCTGGGCGCCCTGGTGTTCGCGATCATGGAAGGTCCGGACTGGGGCTGGCAGCACCCCTTGATCTGGGCGCTGCTGGCCTGCGGCGTGATGCTGCTGGCCCTGTTCGTGCTGGCCGAGCGCCAGGCGCCCTTGCCGCTGATCGAGATCGACCTGTTCCGCAGCCCGCTGTTCGCCGTCTCCAGCCTGATGCTGTTCACGGCGCAGTTCAACGAGATCGCGATGATCGTGTTCGGCGCCCTCTATCTGCAGGACGTGCTGCAGATGAGCGCGCTGCAGGCCGGGCTCGCGATGCTGGTGGCGGTCGGGCCGATCCCGTTCGTGGCGGTGCCCGCCGGCAGGATCGCCGACCGCTTCGGCCAGCACTGGCCCTCGATCGCGGGTCTGGCGCTGACCGGCGTCGGCATGCTGCTGCTGGCGGGCGCCGTCGCCTTCGAGCGCTATGCGTTCATGGTGGCGCCGATGGTCGTCTGGGGCGTCGGCATCCCGTTCATGTTCGGGCCCTCGCAGCGCGCGATGATGAACGCGGTCGCCTCCGACAAGCAGGGCCAGGCGGCCGGCATCGGGCGCGGCGCGCAGCAGATGGGCGGCACGATCGGCATGGCGGTGTGCGGCACGCTATTGGCCATGACCGGCGCGTTCGAGGCCGTCTTCCTGGTGGCCGGCTGCCTGTCGCTGGCCGTGCTCGCGATCGACTGGCGGGTGATCGACGATCAGGCCGTGCGCGCCCGCGCTGCCTGAGGCCCAACGCCGACTTGGCCGAAAGCCGCTATGCCTCGGGCGGGGCTTCGGCGATCAGGCGAAGGTCGCCCAGGCGCACGCCGCGCTCGGCGCTGACCTGGTCGGCAAGCGCGCGCAGCCGTGCAGCGCTGCCCTGCAGCACCGCGACCTCCAGACAGCGCCTGGCGTCGAGGTGCAGATGCAGGGTCGAGAGGTTGATCGCGTGATGGTCGTGGTGGGTGTGGACCAGCCTGCGCGCGAGGTCGCGCCGCTCATGGTCGAACAGGTAGCTCAGCACGCCGATGCAGCTTTCGCCGAGCACGCCTGCCGCATCGCGGCTGGCCGCCTCGCGCACCAGGTCGCGCACCGCCTCGGAGCGATTGCCATAGCCGCGCTGCGCGACGTGGACATCGAGCGCGCGGGCCGTGTCGTCGTCGAGGCTGATCGTGATCCGCTGCATCGGATCTACCCCTTTCGCCCCTTGTCGAGGGGACGCCCCGGCGCGTGCTGGAGCGTCCTTCGAACCACGTTCAGAGCGCGCCGGTCAGGATGGCGATGCCGGCGAGCGCGGCGAGGCCGCCTGCCGAGCGGACCACCAGCGCGTAGCGCTCGCCCGCGGCGCCCACCAGGTAGCCGAGGCCGAGGCCGCCGAGGTGCAGCAGTGCCGTCGCGATCATGAAGCCGATGCCGTAGGCGAGCCCGCTCGCATCGCCCGGCATCTCGGCGCCATGCGCATGGCCGTGAAAGATCGCGAACAGGCCGGCGACGCCCATCGCGACCGCGACCGGCGCCCGGATGCCGAACGCCACCGCCGCGCCGAGGACCACGACGGACAGCGCGATGCCGACCTCGACCAGGGGAAGCGCCACGCCCGCGACCGCGAGCACGCCGCCTGCCGCCATGACCAGCACGAAGGTCGCCGGCACCAGCCAAAGCGCGCGGCCGCGAAGCTGCCATGCGAGCACGCCGACCAGCACCATGGCCAGCACATGGTCGAGGCCGGTGATCGGATGCCAGAACCCATGCGCGAAACCGCCGGCGGCGCCGACCCCGGTGTGGGCCATGGCGGCGCGTCGGCAACAGCGCGGCCAATGTCGCAAGCGTGGCGAGAGCCAAATAAGCGGTAGAATCGTCACAACTTGCGTGCCCGGATCATCTCAACAGCCGGCGACGCAGGTGGCCTTGCCGTCGAACTCCATGGTGCGCCCGCTGAGCGGCACGTGGACCGGCACCTCGACCGCCTCGATGAAGGTCGCGGTCTTGCTGCCCGGCTGGACCTGCCCGCCCTGGGTCGCCGCCTCGTTGGCGTGCGAGACGATCACGGCGGCGGGCTGGACCAGCTCGTTCATCACCCAGGCGGCTTCGGTCGGTCCGGTCGAGAAGATGCCGCCGATGTTCATGACCGCGAGGTTGGCGCCGAAATGCCGGCGCACCACCGCGTCCTGCTCGGCGGTGATGCCGGTATCGCCGGAAAGATAGACCACGAGGCCGTTGCTGAACTGCAGCACATAGCCGCCGGGCGGGCCGAGGTAGGCGGTGAGGCCGTTCGCCTCGAGCTGCGAGGCCAGCTCGCCTTCGAGGAAGGCCGGGCTGATGCCGTTGCTGTGCACCGCCGGCACGCTCGCGACCTTGACGGCGCCGACCTCGCGCTCGCCGCCGAAGCGCACGAGCTGGACCTGCTCCTCATTGCCGCCTGCGGCTGCGACCTTGCTCTCGAAGAACGAGCCCATCTCGCCGCCGACCAGGAACTTCGCGTTCTTGCCGACCACGATGTCGACGCTGTTGGAGTTGGGCGTCACGGCGACCGACTTGTCCGGCATGCTGCAATCGCCGGCGTCGGGACCGCTCGCGATGGCATCGCCCAGATGGTCGCCATGCACGTGGCTCAGCAGCACCGCGTCGATCTCGCCCAGGCGCTCGTCATCGGGGCCGCGCACCGTGCGGCCGGCGTCGTAGAGGATGCGCGTGCCGTCCGGATCCTCGAACACGATGGCGCGGTCGCTGGCGCAGAACTCGCCCTCGTGGCTGCCGAGCGGCGTCACCTTGACGGTCTGCGCCCAGGTGGATGTCGTCGCCGCGGCGGTCATGCAACCCGCCATGGCGATCGCGAGCGTCATTCTTGGCATCGGCCTCTCCCTGTCTGCCGTGTTACGAACATTGGTTCGCCGGTCTGCGCAAGCGCCCCATTGTCCGGCACGTGGCTGCTGGCGCAACTCACGAATGTGTTGGCCCGAGACCCTTGGGAGGATGTGCGCGCATGAGGAAGCTTCGCGCCCTGTGGGCGGGCGAACTGCCGCTCGGCGAGGCGTTCTGGACGTGGGCGATCGGCATCGGCCTGCTGGTCAACCTCACCACCACCGTCCTGTTCCTGGCCCTGATCGCGTACGACCGGCCCTGGGCCGCCCTGTTCGTGGGGCACGTCCTGTCGGTGCCCTACAACGTCGTGGCGCTGGTCGGGGTGTGGCGCTCGGCCGCCCGCTACCAGGGCCGGGCCGGCGTGGCCGACCTCGCCCGGATCGTCACGGTCGTGGCGATGCTGCTCCTCTCGCTGAGCTGAGGCTCGTCTCTGGCCTGACGCGGACATTGCAGGAGACGGGCGCCAGTATTACATCTATGAAATCAGGTATTACCAATGGAGCGAAGCCGTGGGCAGCAGGGTCACGCGCAAAGGCCAGGTCACGATCCCCAAGCGGGTTCGCGATCATCTCGGCATCGAGCCCGGCAGCGTCGTCGACTTCGACCTTGGGGCCGATGGCCGCATCGTGCTGATCAAGGCGGGTGCGGCACCGGAGCTGAGCCGGTTCGAGCGGTTTCGCGGGATCGCCAAGACCAAGCTGACTACCGACGAGCTCATGGCCATGCTGCGCGGCGACGACTGACGGTGCCGCTGATCGACACCAATGTCCTGTTCGATCTAATCACGAACGATCCGATCTGGGCCGACTGGTCGCTCCGTCAGATCGACATGCAGGCGTTGCGCGACCGACTGGTGATCAACCCGATCGTCTATGCCGAGCTCTCGATCAGCTTTGATCGCGCCGAGGAGGTCGACGACTTCCTCCGCGGCGCGGGCATCGAGGTCGAAGAGATGCCGCGACCTGCCCTGTTCCTGGCCGGCAAAGCATTCCAGACCTATCGGGCGCGGGGCGGCACGAAGACGGGGGTGCTGTCTGATTTCTTCATCGGCGCCCATGCCGCTACCGAAGGCCTCGGCCTGCTGACTCGTGACGTCCAGCGCTATCGCAGCTACTTCCCGACGATTACGCTGATCGCGCCGGGCGACGCCTGATCCCCTGGGGCACCGAGGCGCAAGGCGGCCTGCTCGCTGCCATGCCGCTTGCCACGACGTGAAGGGTCGTGCCAAGGATTCGGCGAATCGCTCTGCGCAGGACTACGCTCATGCCTTCAACCGAGCTCTGCCTCGCTTTCCTCGCGGCGACCGCCGTCTTCGCCTACATGCCCGGGCCGGCGATGCTCTACGCTGCGGCGCAGACGGTCTCGGGCGGCCGCGGCGCCGGACTCGTGGCCTCGCTCGGCATCCACCTCGGCGGCTATGCGCACGTGATCGCGGCGGCGGCAGGCCTGTCGGTCCTCTTCCATGCGGTGCCCGTGCTGTACACGCTGGTGAAGCTCGCGGGCGCGGCCTACCTCGTCTGGCTGGGCATCCGGCTTATACGGCGGGCGGGCGAACCTTCCGCCGCGATGCCGCAGGTCGAAGCCAAGCCGCGCCGATCCGCGTTCCTCGAGAGCATCGCGGTGGAAGTCCTCAACCCGAAGACGGCATTGTTCTTCCTGGCTTTTCTGCCGCAGTTCACCGACCCTTCGGCCGTGCTGCCGATCTGGACGCAGCTCCTCCTGCTCGGCACGATCGTGAACGTGATGTTCTCGTCGGCGGATCTTGTCTGCGTCCTGCTGGCAGGTGCCGCGGTCGAACGGCTGCGCCGCTCAAGCCGGGCACAACGCATCGCGCGGCGCGCGGGCGGCGCCATCCTGATCGGGCTCGGCGCCAATCTCGCCCTGCACAGGCAATAGCGATCGCCCGGAGGCGAGCGGCTATGGAGCCTCTTGCCCTGCAGGGATGTTGCGCCGGCGCAGCAGGCCGATCAGCGGCACCAGCCAGAGCAGGATGAACAGCGCGCCGAGCGTCGCGGCGATCGGCCGCGAGAAGAACCCCATCAGGTCGCCGTCGGCCTTGATCATCGACGACATGAAATTGTCCTCGAGCATCGGACCGAGCACGATGCCGAGAATGGTCGGGGCGACCGGAAAGCCGTTCTCCTCCATGAGGTAGGCCATGACGCCCAGGATCAGCATGACGGTGACCCCGAACACCGTGTTGTTGATCGCGAACGAGCCCACGATGCAGAACAAGAGGATGATCGGCATCAGCACGCGCTGCGGCATGTGCAGGATCTGGCGCGACATGCGGATCGCGGCGAAGCCCAGCGGAATCAGCGCGATGTTGGCGACGAAGAACGCGATGAACACCGCGTAGATCAGCTCCGGCTGCGACAGGAACACGGTCGGGCCGGGGTTCATGCCTTTCATGTAGAGCACGCCGATCACGATCGCGGTGATCGAATCGCCGGGAATGCCGAACACCAGCGCCGGCACCCACGCGCCCGCGAGCGCGCCATTGTTCGCGGCGCCGGCATCGACCAGCCCTTCGACATGGCCGGTGCCGAATTTCTCCGGCTCCTTGGAGAACCGCTTGGCCACGGCGTAGGTGATCCACGCCGCGATGTCGGCGCCGGCGCCCGGCAGGATGCCGACCGCGGTGCCGAGCACGCTGCCGCGCAACAGGTTGACCTTGTAGCGCGCCAGCACCGGGCCCAGCCCCTTGAACACATTGCCGATGCGCTGCTGCGGCAGCGGCCTTCGCTCGTGGCTCGAGGCGACGTAGCGCAGCACCTCCGAGATCGCGAACATGCCGATCATCGCCGGAATGAAGCTGACGCCGCCCATCAGCTCGACGCTGCCGAAGGTGAAGCGCGGGTGGCCCGCGGTGATGTCGATGCCGATGGTCGCGATGAACAGGCCGATCAGCAGCGAGACGATGCCTTTGACGATCGACCCGGTCGAGATGATCACGGCGCAGGACAGCCCGAGGCAGGCGAGCCAGAAATATTCGAACGACGAGAACTGGATCGCGAACTCGGCGAGCGTGCGCGCCGTGACCGCGAGCACCAGCGCGCCGATCAGCCCGCCGATCACCGAGGTCACGAGGCACGTGCCGAGCGCCAGCTCCGCCTGGCCCTTGCGGGTCATGGCATACGATTCGTCGCAGTAGGCGGCCGATGCCGGCGTGCCCGGTATCCGCAGCAAAGCACCCGGAATGTCGCCGGCGAAAATCGCCATCGCCGTCGCGGTGACGATCGAGGCGATCGCCGGCACCGGGTCCATGAAGAAGGTGACCGGGACCAGCAGCGCCGTCGCCATGGTCGCGGTCAGGCCCGGCATGGCGCCGACGAACAGACCGAACAGGGCGGCCGACAGCATGACCCCCAGCACGTAGGGATCGAACAGCAGCCCGGCCGCCTGGAGTGCTATGTCCATGGCTGCCCCGGGCCTACCAGGCCACCGGCTGCAAAAGGCCCCACGGCAGCGGCACCAGCAGCACGCGCGCGAACAGCGTGTGGATGCCGAGCGTGCTCAGGACCGCGATCACCACGGACGTCACCAGGCCGCTGCCAAAACTCTTGAGCAGCACGAGCATGATGAGGAAGGCGGTCAGGATGAAACCCAGCCAGTCGGAGGCCGCGATGTAGAACAGCAGCGCCAGCACGACCAGGGCGAAGTTGACGACGTTGCGGCGGTCGGCCGCCCAGGCGCCGACCTCGACCAGTGGTGCTGCGGCGCGCAGCGCGAAGCCCCGCACCGTCAGCACCGCGCCGGTGATCAGGAAACCCACGCCGATCAGGATCGGGAACAGGTCCGGCCCGTAGGCCTGGCCGTGCAGCGAGGGGAAGGTGCGCGTGTAGGCGATCTCGGCGATCGCGAACGCGATCAGCAGAACGCCGAAGATGGCATCGTTGAAGCGCATGGAATGTGCTGAGCCGGACGGGAGCCGGCGCTGCCGGCTCCCGCTCTCGTTGGCTGAGTGGAGCGCTACTTGGCGAGGCCGACGGCGGCCATCACCTCGCCCAGCGATTTATCGCTGTCCGCCATCCAGGTCGCGAACTCCTCGTTCGGTGCCCAGACCAGGCCAAAGCCCCGGTCCTTCATGAAGTTCTGGAAGTCGTCGGAGTTGTAGACCTTCTCGAGGGCCGCGGTGAGGGTCGCGGTGACGTCTTCCGGCATGTCCTTGGGACCGCCGATGCCGCGCCACGCCGCCATCTCCCAATCGATCCCGGTCGCCTCCTTGAGGGTCGGCACGTCCGGGAAGGCTTCCAGGCGCTCGCTGTCCATCACCGCGAGCGACTTGACCTTGCCGGCATCGATCAGGGCCGCGGCCTCGACCACCGAGCAGGTGACGATGTCGACGCCGCCGGCGGCCAGCTCCTGCAGGCCCGGCGCAGCGCCTTGCGAGGGCACCCACGGCGCGGCATCGGGCGCGATGCCCGCCCCGTCGAGCATGCCGGCCAGCGCCAGATGCCAGATGCCGCCCTGGCCGGTGCCGGACGAGTTGTGCTCGCCGGGCGCGGCCGCGACCGCATCGAGCACGTCCTGCGCGGTCTCCCATTCCGAATCCGAGCGCACCTGCAGGCCGGCGGGGTCGTAGTTGTAGAGCGCGATCGGCGTGTAGTCGGCACCGGTCAGCTCGGTCAGGCCGGCCCAGTGCATCATGCCGATCTCGACCGTGAGCACGCCGATGGTGTAGCCGTCGGGCGCCGCCGTCGCGATCGCCGAGTGGCCGACCACGCCGCTGCCGCCGGTGCGATTGACGACGTTCACCGGCTGGCCCAGCTCCGCCTCGAGCAGGCTCGCGAGCATGCGGCCGGTGGCGTCGGTGCCGCCGCCGGCACCCCAGGGCACGATCATCGTGATCGGCCGCTCCGGGTACTCGGCCAGCGCCGTGCCGGCCGCCAGGGACACGGTGCCCGCCAGCGCCAGGGCCGCAATTCTCCCGAGGTGATTGTTCATCGAGATGCCTCCACTCGTTGGGTTTGCGCGAGAGGCGTAGCCGTCCGGCATCGCGGCCCGGTACCGGCACCCCTTCGGGCCGGCGGTCGGCAGCCTCCTTGCCAGCGGTTGTAACGGGTTCCGGGGCGACGTCAATCCGCGGGCGGCCTATCGGCGTGCAGCACGGCGGTACCGCGCGGCGACAGCCGATAGCCGACCGCAAGGCTTTCCGTGAGGCCGAGCTCCTTGAGCCTGCGCACCCGGCTCTTGAACGGCGCCTTCTCGAGACCCTGCCGGCGGGCGAGGTCCTCGGCGCGCACGCCGGGATGTGCTCCGATCAGCGCCAGCGTCGCCCGGGTCCAGGGCGCGGCGCGATCGAGCCTTGCGAGCCGGCCGGCGATCGCGGCCAGCTCCTGCGGCGAAAGCTTTTCCTGCGCCCGCAGCGCCAGGCGCGGGTCGGGCCCGGCCAGACGGAACGCGATGCGGTACAGCGTGCCTTCGCTGCGCCGGCCGAGCTCGCAAAGGAGCGCGGCGCGATCGGCGAAAGCCGGCGAGCCGCGCGTCCTGCTCGGAGATGTCCTCCTCCGCGACCTCGGCAACCGCCTCGATCGCGAGCTCGCCTGCCGGCGTGCGCAGCCGGCCGCCCGGGCGCACCGTCGGACGCCGCCAGCGGCGGAAGGCCACCGTGATCTCCCCCGCCGCGATCCGCTCCAGCACCGGCTTACGGAACAGCATCAGCGTTCATCGGCGCGAACGGCGTCTCATGTCGTCGACGAATACTATGTCGTCGCATACACATGGCGAGGCGCCAACCGACACATCATCAGCGCATGGAAGGTAGGCGAGGATGGCAAGCGAAGATATCAGGCGATACTCTCTGGAGGAGCTTAGGGCGATGCGCGAGCGTGGTGAGACGCGCACGCGACCGCGACGCCCCGGAGGTGATGCCGGACGAAGCGTTCTGGCGCAACGCGCGCGTGGTCGTGCCGCCGGGCAAGAAGTCGATTCACCTGCGTGTCGATGCCGACGTCCTACAGTGGTTCAGATCGCGGGCCGCTACCTCACCCGCATGAACGCTGTCCTGCGCTCCTACATGGATGCGCACAAGCACGACCGGACGTGTCAGCCGCCCTTGACGGCGCCGGCGGAGAGGCCGCCGACGATCTCGCGCTGGACGAAGGCGGTCAGGATCAGGACCGGCAGCGTGACGATCAGGGCCGCCGCCGCGAGCGGCCCCCAGGCGACCTGCTCGAAGCTCAGCGCGTTGTAGACCGCCACCGGCAGCGTGCGGGTCTCGCGCCCCGCCAGCACCACGCCGAAGATGAAGTTGTTCCAGGAGAAGATGAAGGCGAGGATCGCCGCCACCGTGATCCCCGGCCGCGACAGGGGCAGGGCGACCTTCAAGAAGGCCTGCCAGAGCGAGGCGCCGTCGGTCAGCGCCGCCTCCTCGAGCTCGCGCGGCAGGCTCTCGTAGAAGCTCATCATGATCCACACCACGATCGGCAGCGTGATCACGAGGTGGATGACGATCACCGGGTAGAGCGTGCCGGTGAGCCCGATCAGCCGGAACAGGATGAACAGCGGGATCAGGTAGCTGAGGCCAGGCGTCATGCGCGAGATCAGGATCAGCACGGCGATCCCGGAGGCGCGCGCCTTGGCGAGGCCGTAGCCGGCCGGCACGCCCAGCAGCAGCGCCACCGCCGTCGAGACGCCGGAGACGACGATGCTGTTCCAGGTGTAGAGCAGGAACGGGTTCTGCTCGAACACGGCGACGTAGTTGCGCCAGGCCCACTCGGTCGGGATCAGGACCGGCGGATAAGACGTGTTCTCGATCTCGTTCTTCAGCGAGAGCGACAGCATCCAGAGGAACACCAGGATCGCGGGCGACACGATCACGAACACGGCGAGCGCGAAGCCGAGCTTGCGGAGGAGCACCTTGAGCCCGAAGGCCGGCGAATGGGCGAAGGCGGAGCGCAGCGATGGCGTCATGTCTTCAAGGTCCAGAGCGTGCGCTGGCGAACCCACAACAGGAGCAGCGAGAGGGCGACGATGATCGCGAAGAACACCACCACCACCGCCGAGGCGTGGCCCATGTTGTAGAACGAGAAGGCCTGCAGATAGAGGTAGATGTTGATGGTCTCGGACGCGGTCCCTGGCCCGCCCTGGGTGATCACGAAGATCGTATCGAAGGTCTTCAGCGCGTCGATCGTCCGGATCACGAGCGCGACCATGATGAAGGGGAGGACCAGCGGCAGGGTGATGTGGCGGAACATCTGCCATTGGCTGGCGCCGTCGATCAGCGCCGATTCGTAGGGCTCGGTCGGCAGCGAGGCGAGCCCGCCCAGAACGATCAGCATGACGAGCGGCGTCCAGTGCCAGACCTCGACCAGGACCAGGCTCGGGATCACGGCATTGGCCGAGAACACCCAGAGCTGCGGCGGGATCCCCACGAGCGAGAGCAGGTAGTTGAGCACGCCGAGCTGCGGGTGGAACATCATGGTCCAGACCAGCGCGATCGCGACCGGGGTCGCCATCATCGGCATGATGAACACCGCCCGCAGGAAGCCGCGCGCGGGGAATTCGCGGTGGAACACCACCGCCGCCGCGATCCCCAGCAGCAGCGGCAGGACCACCGCCAGGGCGGTGAAGTAGAAGGTGTGCCAGATCGATTCGAGGAACCGGGCGTCGCTCAAAAGACTGAGGTAGTTGCCCGCACCGACGAAGGCCGTGTCGCCGACGATGTCCCACTCCTGCGTCGACATGTAGACCGTGAACACCCACGGGAACACGACGACGGCGAGGATGACCAGGAGCGCCGGCAGAGCGAACACGAGGTAGCGCCCGCGGCGCGCGTACGCACGGCCGCGGCCGGCCGCCGCGAAGACGGCCGGTGCTGTTGCGGTGGTGGCCACGGGGACCCTTGATCCGCTAGGTCTGCTCGCTTTTCTCCAGGACCGGGCGGAACTGCTCGGTCGCCTTCTCGAGCTCGGCCTTCGGGTCGGCGCCGCCGATCATGTTGGTCAGCGCCACCCCGAAGATGTCGCGGAACTCGGTGACCGGGATGATCACCGGCAGGCCCGGCCGGCCGATCTTGCCCAATTCGATCAGGGCGTCGACCCAGCCCTGCGGCACCGTGAGATTGGCCAGGGCTTCCTTGTCCTGATAGATGGATTCGCGCGCCGGCGAGCCGGCGCCATTGGCCAGCAGGCGGGCCTGGTTCTCCTTGCCGGTCGCCCACAAGGCGTAGAGATAGCCCGGCTCCTTCTTCTCGGAGAAGGCCGAGACGCCAATGCCGGTGCCGAACATGCCGGCATGCTGCGCGCGTGGACCGGCCGGCGTCACGCCGTAGCCGACCTTGCCGACCACGCGCGACTTGGTCGGGTCCTCGAGCGGCGGCGCGAAGCCGATGCCGTCGAACCACATGGCGACGTTGCCCTGCATGAAGTTCGACTGGCATTCGTACCAGTTGAAGCCCGCGACGCCCGGCGGAGCGCACTGGGCGTTGAGCTCGGTATAGATCTCGGCGGCCCGGATCGCTTCCTCCGTGGTCGTCTGCAGCTCGCCCTGCTCGTTCACCGAATCCATGTCCCAGCCGAGCAGCAGGCTGGTCCAGACCGGGGTGTTGGCGTTCTTGAGCCCCCGGCTCACCCAGCCATAGACGCCGTTCGCCGGGTCGTGCAGCGCCCTCGCGGCCTCGAGCAGCTCGTCATAGGTGGTCGGGTAGGCGATGTTCTTGGCGTCGAACAGCTCCTTGTTCCAGTACACGATCCAGTAGTCGATGAAGGCGGGCAGGGTGTCGATCCGACCGTCGGCCTGGGTCGCATAGGTGATCCCGGCGTTGGAGAAGTCGTCGAAGTCGTAGGTCGCCGGCGTCAAGGCGGCGTTGTCGAGATAGGGGCGCAGATCCTCGAGCCACTTGCCCTTGCCGAACAGGCGCTTTTGCACGTGCCAGGAGACGTCGGTGACGTCGAAGCTGGTGCCGCCCGAGGTGAACTCGATCACCTGCTTCTGGCGCTGCTGCTGCTCCGGCACCTGCTCGGAGCCGACCTCGATGCCGGTGAGCTCCGTGAACTCGGGCTCGTACTGCTGCAGGAGATCGGCGCGCGGGTTCTTGGTGTGCAGGACCTCGATCTGCTCGCCCTCGAACTGGCGCCAGTCGAAGTCGGACTGCGCGAAGGCGGACCGGCCAAGCCAGGGGCCAAGCCAGGGGATGGAGGCCGCGGTGATGGCGGCGGCGCCGGCGCTGGACTTCAGAAGCGCGCGGCGGTCGAGGCCGGGGCGCGAATCGGGGCGGCGGTCGCTGGTCATACCATGTCTCCCTGGTGGCTTGCGGAAACGCCGACCGCTCCTGGCAGCGCAGAGGCTCGCCAGTCGTTCTGGTCCCGCTTTGCGAGCACCACGGTACCGCCAAGCGACCCTCTGTCAAGGCGCGGCGAGAAGGTTTCGGGGCGGGCAGATCTGGGATCTGGACCCGGATTTGACGCTGTTCTTTGGCCGCGGCGCAGGTATAGGATCGAGGGTCGATCCGACGCCTGCTCGAAACAACAAAGCATGGGAGGTCCCTTGATGAGCAACCGTCTTCGCACCGCGGCGCGGCGCGCAGCGATGGTCGCCCTGGCTGGCGCATGCGGCACCGCCGCGGCGCAGGGCCAAGAGTTCACGATGGGCTATTCGGTCGGTTTCCTCACCGATCCGTTCCAGGCGATCCAGGTCGACCTGACGATGGCCTCGGCCGAGGAGGCGGGGCTGCAGACCCTGCCGGTGGCGAACGCCAATGGCGATGCCGGCAAGCAGATCACCGACTTCCACAACCTGATCGCGCAGGGCGCGCAGGGCATCATCGTGGTGCCGACCGACAGCGATGCGATCGTGCCGGCGCTGTCGTATGCCGCCGAGCAGGACGTGCCGGTCGTCGCGATCGACATCGGGCCGTCGGGCGGCAAGACCGCGATGATCGTGCGGGCCGACAACATCCGCATGGGCGAGGACGCCTGCCAGGAGATGGGCAAGGCGCTGGGCGGCCAGGGCAAGGTCCTCTCGATGATGGGCGACCAGGCGACCACCAACGGCCGCGACCGCACCACCGGCTTCAACCAGTGCATGGCCGAGAGCTTCCCCGACATCGAGGTGATCGAGCAGCCGACCTACTGGAAGACCGACCGCGCCACCTCGGTCGCCCAGACCGTCGTCACCTCGACGCCCGACCTCGCCGGCATCTACATGCAGAGCGATGCGGTCATGCTCGCGGGCGTGCTCAACGTGCTCAAGAGCGCCGACAGGCTGACCAAGGTCGGCGAGCCCGAGCACATCTATCTGGTCAGCATCGACGGCACGCCTTATGCGCTCGAGCAGGTGCGGGAGGGCCTTCTCGATGCCGCGATCTCGCAGCCGCTCAATCTCTATGTCAAGCATGGGCTGGAGTATCTGCAGGCGGCGGTCGCCGGCGAGACCTTCGAGGTCGGCGAGACCGATCACGACAGCCGCATCGAGGACTTCAACGGCAACCTGATGGATCTGCTGCCGGCGCCGGTCGTGACCGCCGCCAACGTCGACGATCCGACGCTCTGGGCCAACCAGGTCAAATAGCGCGCGATCGCCGGACGTGCCGGCAACCCATCTGGATGGTGCGAGCCTGCGCACCGGCGATGCGGCCTTTGCTGCATCGCCGGTCGCCGAGGCGATCGGCGTCTCGAAGCGCTTTGGCGCGAGCCAGGCGCTGAACGACGTCTCGGTGACGGTCCCGGTCGGCGATTCGCGCGCACTGGTCGGCCGCAACGGCGCCGGCAAGTCGACCCTGGTCGGCGTGCTGACCGGGCTGCTGGCGCCCGATACCGGCCAGGTCCGGTTCGCAGGCGAAGATGCGCCCGGCCTCGCCGACCGCCAGGGCTGGCGCGAGCGGGTCGCCTGCGTCTACCAGAAGTCCACGGTCATCCCGACGCTCACCGTCGCCGAGAACCTGTTCCTCAACGCGCAGCCGACGGCCGGCGGCTGGATCGCCTGGGCAGCGCTCCGGCGCCAGGCGCGCCGCGTGCTCGAGGACTGGGGCCTCGAGGTCGACGTCGATGCGGATGCCGAACACCTCTCGGTCGAGCAGCGCCAGATCGTCGAGATCGCGCGCGCCCTGCTGCAGGGCACCCGCTTCATCATCCTCGACGAGCCGACCGCACAGCTCGAGGCGCGCGAGGTGACCCGGCTGTTCGAGCGCATCGCCCGCCTGCAGGAGGGCGGCGTCACCTTCCTCTACATCTCGCACCATCTGGAGGAGATCTACGAGGTCTGCCGCAGCGTCACGGTGCTGCGGGATGGCGCGGTGGTAGCGCAGGCGCCGCTCGAGCAGATGCCCAAGGACCGGGTGGTCGCCGCGATGGTGGGCGACGCGCTGCGCGACGCGGGCGCCCGCCGCCGCCACGGCCGGCCCGCCGGCGCGCCCGCTCGCATGCTCGAGGTCCGCAACCTCGCGATCCCGGGCGGCGCCGACAACATCAGCTTTCACGTCGCCGCCGGCGAGACGGTCGGGCTTGCCGGCCTCGCGGGCTCCGGCAAGGAGGATGTGGGCGATGCGATCGCGGGCCTCGTGATCCCGTCGGCCGGCGAGATCCTGGTGGCAGGTGCCGTGCTGCGGCCGGGGCTGGTGGCGGAAGCGCGCCGCAAGGGCGTGGGCTACGTGCCGCGCGATCGGCACCGGCGCGGGATGGTGCCGCAGCTCTCGCTCGCCGAGAACCTGACGCTCACCATACCTGAGCGGCTCGGCCCCGCGGGGCTCGTGTGGCCTTCCGAGCGCGACCGCGAGGCGGCGCGCCTCGTGCGCTCGCTCGAGATCGTGGCAGCCTCGACCGAGCAGCCGATCGCCGAGCTCAGCGGCGGCAACCAGCAGAAGGCCGTGATGGGCCGCGCGCTCGCCTCCGAGCCGAAGGTGCTGGTGGTGCTGCATCCGATGCAGGGCGTCGACATCGCCTCCAAGGCGGCGCTGTTCGCGCATCCTGGAGAACGCGCGCGCCGCGGGCGCCGCGGTGCTGATCGTCTCGGACGATCTCGACGAGCTGGTCGCGTGCGATCGCGTCCTGGTGATGTTTCGCGGCCGGCTGGTGGCCGAGTTCGGCGCGGACTGGCGCGATCACGAGCTGGTGGCAGCGATCGAGGGAGTGGCAGGTGGCGAGTGAGGCGAGGGAGATCCGCGAGGCGAGCATGGGCGAAGCGCTGCGCCGGCGCGCCTCGGCCTTCCGCTTTCGCGAGCTGACCCTGGTGCCGGCGATCGTGATCGCGATCCTCGCCGGCGCCCTGATCAGCGACGCCTTTCTCACCACGAGAAACTTCCTGAACATCCTGCAGCAGTCGTCCGAGCTGTCGGTGCTGGTGATCGCCGAGACGCTGATCCTGATCGCCGGCCGGTTCGACCTGTCGCTGGAATCGACCGTGGCGCTGCCGCCGATGCTCGCCGCCTGGCTGATCGTCAGCGACACCACGTTCGGCGGCTCCGGCATCGGCCTGAACGTCTGGCTCGCCATCCTGATCCTGTTCGCGACCGGCGCGCTGATCGGCTTCATCAACGGCTTCCTGGTGGTCAGGCTGCGCCTGAATGCCTTCATCGTGACGCTCGCGATGCTGATCCTTCTGCGCGGCGTCACGCTCGGCATCACCAACGGCAAGACCCTGTTCGACCTGCCGAGCGAGTTCCTCTATCTCGGCAGCGGCAAATGGCTGGGCGTGCCCGTCTCGATCTGGATCGCCGGCATCCTCTACCTGATGGTGGGCCTGTTCCTGCGCTATCACCGCACCGGGCGCGCGATCTATGCGATCGGCGGCAACGCCGAGGCGGCGCGGGCGGCGGGCATCCGGGTCGAGCGGATCGTCTGGGTGCTCTACATCGTCGGCGGACTGCTCGCAGCGCTCGCCGGCCTGATGCTGACCGGCCGGATCGCGTCCGTGGTCGCGAGCCAGGGCCAGAACATGATCTTCTACGTGTTCGCCGCCGCGGTGATTGGCGGCATCAGCCTGAACGGCGGCCGCGGCCGCCTGGTCGGCGCGCTCACCGGCGTCCTGCTGCTCGGCATCCTGCAGAACGTGCTGACGCTCTCGCAGATCGCCGCGTTCTGGATCGATGCCGCCTACGGGCTGATCATCCTGGTCTCGCTGATCCTGGCGCGGGTTACCGGCGGCAGCGCACGAGGAAACCTGATCGGCAATGTTAATTAAGTGTGGACTTATTTAAGTGGCGCCATTATGATGGGCGCATGATCGCGTTCACCGCACTCGCCGACCCCACCCGGCGCCAGATCGTCGAGATGCTGGCGGCCGGCGAGCGCACCGCGGGCGACATCGCCCGGCAGTTCGAGGTCAGCGCGCCCGCGATCTCGCAGCATCTGAAGGTGCTGCGCCAGGCGCGGCTGGTGCGCGTGCGCGCCGAGGCGCAGCGCCGCATCTACACGCTCGATGCCGAAGGGATCGGCGAGATCGACGCGTGGCTCAGCGACATCAGGCGCTTTTGGAGCGGCCGGCTCGACGCCCTGGAACAGGAGCTCAGAGCAGAGGGAGACACGCCGTGAACGACTACGGCACGATTCTGGAATCCGGTGCGATCCGCTTCGAGCGACGGCTGCCCGGGCCCGATCGAGCGGGTGTGGGACTATCTGACCGACGCCGACAAGCGCGGCAAATGGCTGGCGAGCGGGGCCGTGCAGCCCCGGGTCGGCGGCAGCGTCGAGCTGCACTTCCGCCATGCCGATCTCTCGCCGCACAAGGAGGAGATCCCGGAGAAGTACCGGAAGTATGAGAACGGGGCGAGCTTCACCGCCGAGGTCACGCGCTGCGAGCCGCCCTGCCTCTTGAGCCACACCTGGGCGGATGGCTCGGAGGTGACCTTCGAGCTGACGCCGCAGGGCGAGCGACGTGCTGCTGGTGCTGACCCACCGCCGGCTCACGCCGACCGAGATGTTGGGCGTCGCGGGCGGCTGGCACACCCATCTCGGCATCCTGGTCGACCATCTGAACGGCAGGACGCCGCAGCCCTTCTGGTCGACGTATGCACCCCTGGAGGCCGAGTACGAGCAGCGCCTCACGGCCGCGTAGGCTTCGAGCGAGTTTTGGGTTGCAGGCCCGGCTGCGATCGTCCATCCCGTCTGCAGACGCGCAATTCCTTCGTGAGACGATCGCATGCCGGGCGAGCATCACCTGGATGGCCGGTGCACCTGCGGCGAGGTGCGCTACCGCATGACCAGCGGCCCGCTGTTCGTGCACTGCTGCCACTGCCGCTGGTGCCAGCGCGAGACCGGCACGGCCTTCGCGCTGAACGCGATGATCGAGGCCGATCGGGTCGTGCTGCTGCAGGGCGAGCCGGAGCCGGTCGACACGCCTTCGAACAGCGGCAAGGGCCAAAAAATCCTTCGCTGCCCCAGGTGCAGGATCGCGCTGTGGAGCCACTATGCCGGGGCGGGCGAGCTGGTCTGCTTCGTGCGCGTCGGCACGCTCGACGAGCCGGACCGGCTGCCGCCCGACATCCACATCTTCACGTCATCCAAGCAGCCCTGGGTGCTGCTGCCGCCGGGCGTGCCCGCGGTGCCCGAATATTACGACCGCAAGGTCCATTGGCCGGCCGCGAGCCTCGAGCGCCGCGAGGCCATGCTCGGCCGGCGCTGACGGCGTGCGGCTACTCGCCGATCGCGGAGAGGTAGAGCTCCAGAAGCTCCTCCTCCTCGCGCCGCTGCGCCGGGTCCTTCTTGCGCAGGGAGACGATGCGGCGCAGCACTTTCACGTCGTAACCCTCGCCCTTGGCCTCGGCGTAGACCTCGCGGATGTCGTGCGCGAGCTGGGCCTTCTCCTCCTCGAGGCGCTCGACCCGCTCGATGAAGGAGCGCAGCCGCTCGGCGGCGACGCCGCCGGTGTTGGCGGCAGGGCGCGGGGCGCGTTCGGTCGGCGCGTCGTCCATCGGGGCGGTTCCTCCAGCGGTGTAGAGCAGGCCCGGCAGAACGCCACAGATCGCCCTCGCCTGGCAAGCATCTTTCCCTGGCTCCGACGACGGGAACGTCCCTATCCGTGGCTGCCTTTCTGGGCCTCATAGTAGGCCCGCAGCACCGCATTCATGCGGGTCTGCCAGCCCCTGCCCTGGCCTCGGAACCACTCCAGCACGTCGGCATCGATGCGCATGCCGACGTGTTTCTTGCCGAGTGCGGGGGGACTGAGGATTTTCGCTGTGCGCCAGAAGGCCTCATCGAGGGGCAGGGCATCAGGGTCGGACAAGGCGTTCGCCGTGATCTCCTCCTCGCTCATGGCATCGACGCGCGCCCAGTCGCTCCGGCCGGCCGGCGCCGGGCCGTAGGTGCCGTCGGGACGCTCCGTCAGCACCTTGCCGTCCGAGGTCATCACCGCCTTTGTCCTACGTCTGGCGTTGCTCATAGCACCTCCTCTCCCGGCTGTTCGCAGGACGGGCCGAGATAATCCGGACAACCGCACCGCGTCGCGTGTACGTCACATGAAGTACCCTGGTGTCCAAGGCACAGAGAATGACAAAGCGATCCTCACCGTAGTCCTTGCGGTTGTCCTGCGCGATCAGCGCTTCCCTGTTGAAAAAGACCGGAATGACATCTTCGAAATCGATTCCATGCTTGTCGATAGTTGGAAGCGTTCTTCTGCTCGTCCCATTCGAACATATCGTGCATGTAGCAACAAAGGTTGCTACATTCAAGGGCCGCGAAGCGCGTGGGCGCGCCGCTGACCGCTGGCGGGGGTGCGCCGATACGGCTATCGTCGCCCGAAT
The DNA here is from genome assembly GCA_963753315.1 of uncultured Alphaproteobacteria bacterium. Taxonomy (GTDB): domain Bacteria; phylum Pseudomonadota; class Alphaproteobacteria; order Geminicoccales; family Geminicoccaceae; genus DASUGG01. The sequence continues at coordinate 192,566 of CAVWCI010000001.1, read as the reverse complement.
CGGGCTCGGGAAAATCAGGGAGACACCAACGATGCGATTCTACCGGCGGCTGCTTCTCGGGGCGACGTTCCTGGCGCTGGGTGCGACGGGCGCGCCGGCACAGGAGGTCGAGCTCACCTTCCGCTACGCTTATGAGAACGTCGACGAGATCCGCGCCGGACTGGATGTCTTCGAGGAGCAGAACCCCGGCATCGGCGTCACCCTCGAGCGCATCGCCTTCAAGGACGCGCGCGACCAGTTCATCCGCGAGGCGGCGACCGGCGGCGGCCCCGACGTGCTCCACCTCGCCTTCGTCTGGATCAAGGACCTCGGCGCCGCCGAAGCCTGCATGCAGCTGAACGAGCTGATCGAGCAGCAGGGCATTGGCGAAGTGGGCTTCGAGGACTTCATCGCGACCGACCTGGTGTTCGGCGAGGACGGCGAGAGCATCTACGGCGTGCCGTTCGCGACCGACACCTGGGCCATGGTCTACAACACCGACGTCATGGCCGAGGCGGGCATCGAGCAGGTGCCGCAGACCTGGGACGAGCTGCTCGAGGCGAGCCGCAAGGTCAAGCAGAACACGGACAAGGTGGGCTTCGGCTTCGCCGCCGGCGCGTCGAGCGCGAACACCATCTGGTTCCTGGCCAACTTCAACTGGTGGTCGGATGGCGGCTCCCTGGTGGTCGACGACGGCCAGGGCGGCTACGAGGTCGGCATCAGCCCTGAGCAGGTCGCGGAAGTGATCGAGTATTTCGACACCTATCTCAAGGAGGGCCTGACCACCGAGGGCAGCCTCGGCCTCGACAACTGGGCAGCGCCCGAGGTGCTCGAGCCGATGATCCGCGGCGAGCAGCTCGCGGCGGTCCTGCCGGTGTTCACCGCGGTGCAGATGTTCGACGACTGGCGCGAGCGCAATCCCGGACAAGGACCTGCCGTTCACGACCGCGATGACGCCGCACGGCTCGGGCGAGCCGACCACGCATCTGGGCGGCCAGTCGCTCTGCGTCAACGCCAATACCGAGCATCCCGAGGAAGCCTGGAAGCTGATGCAGTGGCTGAACTCCTGGGAGTTCTTCGAGAGCTACAACACGGCCTACTATCCGGCGCAGGAGGCCCTGCTCGCGAAGCGGCCGTTCCCCGAGGAGCTGCAGGGCTTTCGCGACCAGTTCGAGAAGGGCGCGCGCAGCTGGGGGCCCTATGCGCGCGGGCCCGCCGCGATCGCGACCATGTGGAACCAGACCTCGCGCGAGTTCGGCGCCGCGTTCATCGGCCAGAAGACGCCGCTCGAGGCCGCCAACGACCTGCTGGCATTCGTCGAGGACCAGCTCTGAGCTTCGCTTAGGGGCGGCGTGCGTAGCGCCGCTCCGTCCGCGCCGGGATCGTGAGCATCATGAAGGGTGAGCGCTCGTTCGTCGTCTACGTGCTGGTGCCGGCGTTCTTCTTCCTGGTGATGTTCTACGTCTACCCGACGCTGTTCAACCTCGTGAACAGCTTCACCGATCTCAGCCTGTTCGGCCTCAAGCAGGGCGGCGAGTGGGTCGGCTTCGCCAACTACGTCGAGCTTCTGACCAGCAGCGACTTTCGCCACGTGCTGTGGAACACGGTGTTCTGGCTGACCTTCGTCTCGGTCACCGTGCGGATTTTTTTGGGGCTCCTGCTGGCGCTGCTGCTGAACTCCAAGGTGCTCGTGAAATACCGGCTCACGAGCGTCTCGCGGGTGCTGCTGCTGGTGCCCTGGGCGACGCCGCCGATCGTCGCGATCGTCGCCTGGCGCTGGCTGCTCAATCCGCAGCTCGGCGAGATCAACAAGCTGCTGCTCTGGCTCGGCGTGGTCGACCAGCCGATCGCGTTCCTCGCCGAGGCCGCCTGGGTGTGGCCGGCGCTGATCACGATCATGACCTGGAACACGCTGCCGCTGGTGACGCTCGCGTTTCTCGCCAGCCTGCAGTCGCTGCCGAGCGACCTGATCGAGGCCGCCGAGGTCGACGGCGCCGGCAAGTGGCAGCGCCTGCGCTACGTGATCCTGCCGCACCTCAAGCCCGCGATCATCGTCATGACCTTGATGTCGACCTTCTGGACCTTCAACAACTTCGTCTATGTCTGGCTGACGACGGCGGCCGGCCCCGGGCTCTACACCAACGTCATGGCGACCGAGGTCTACATCAAGGCGTTCATCGACGGCCGCATGGGCTACTCGTCGGCCGTCGGCATCGCGATGGCCTCGATCATGGTGCTGTTCGGCATCCTCTATCTGCGCCTGATCGCCGAGCGCGAGCTCAAGGAGGCGTTCTGATGGCCGCGCGCGTCGCAGGCGCTCGCCCCGGCCTTTCGGATCTCGACCGCCACCGGCTTCAGCCTGCCGATGGAGCTTGCGCTCGTCGGCCTCACGCTCGTCGTGCTGTTCGTGCTGGTCTATCCGACCGCCTGGATCATCATCGCCTCGTTCAAGTCGCCGGCCGCGATTTTCTCCGGCGAATTCGGCGATTTCTCGCTTGCAGAACTACGTGACGCTGTTCCAGACCGGCTTTGCCCGCAACATCTTCAACAGCCTTTACTTATGCATCGGCGCCGTGCTGATCTCGACCTTCGTCTCGGTGCTCGCGGCCTATGCCTTCTCGCGCATGCGCTTTCGCGCCAAGCGCTACATCTTCGGCTCGGTGCTGCTCGGCCAGTGCTTCCCCTGGATCATCCTGGTGACGCCGCTGTTCATCCTGTTCGCGCAGCTGGGCCTCTTGAACAACCACCTCTCGATGCTGTTCGTCTACACCGCGATCAGCATCCCGTTCTCGATCTATCTGCTGGTGGGCTACCTGGAATCGGTGCCGCGCGAGCTCGACGAGGCCGCGATCATCGACGGCTGCTCGCGCTTCGGCGTGATCTGGCGGATCGTCTTCCCGATCATGCTGCCGGGCGTGGTCGCGACCGCGACCTACGCCTTCATGCTGTGCTGGACGGAGTACCTGTTCGCGCTCGCGTTCCTGACCAAGATGCCGCTGAAAACCATGCCGCTCGGCCTGTACGCGTTCTTCGGCGAGGACACGGCCGAGTGGGGCAACATCATGGCGGCCTCGGCGCTCACCACCCTGCCGACGCTCCTGCTCTTCCTGCCGCTGCAGACCCGCCTCGCCTCGGGCCTCGCCGCCGGCGCGGTCAAGCAGTGAAGTCATTAGCAAAGGATGTGGAGTGGCGCATGCTGGATCAGATGACCGTCTTGCCGTCGACGATGCAGTTCTGCTCGATCATCGCAAGCGCCTAGATCGATCGTGACCTGCCAGGTCTCGATGTCTTCGCCCTCGGCCTTGTTGCCACCGCCCGGCGCATGCGTCGTGGGCGCTATCGGCCGACGAAGAAGTGCAGCTTCTCGGTGACCGAGCCGGGCTCATGAAGGCCTCGAACACCTTGCGGATGTCGGCGCACGCGATATCCCGTCTCCTCCTCGGTCTCGGCACTGGATGCGTTCTTCGGGCGCGGCGTCGTCAAGAGGCCGGCCGGGGTTTCGATCAGCAGGTCGTCATAGCCGTTCGACGAACGCCGGGAAGCGGAACTGGCGGGTCAGGATCACGGTCCGCCGCTAAAGGTCGTAGAGCAGGATCGTGGCGCCGTTGCCGCGATCATAGGTTTCCCGGCTCTGGTCCTGCCAGGAGCCGTCGCGGCGGAGGAACGCGAACGTGGTTTTCTTCAGGACGTACCAGTCATCCGAGAGGATCCTTGACGTCCTGGATGCGAACCCGGTCTGCAATGGTCATTGCTGACGAGCGGTGCTGCCTTGAGGCATTCGCCGCGGCCTCGAAAAAGCGTGCAATTACGTGCAGAGTCAAGAAATATCGCGCAGAGTAGAGGCCGCATGCTCACGCGGCAGCGCAAGGCTTACATCCTCGAGATCCTGAATCGCGAGGGCCGGATCGTCGCCAAGGAGCTGAGCCAGGAGCTCGCGCTCTCCGAAGACACGATTCGGCGTGACCTGCGCGAGCTGGCGGGCGAGGGCCGGCTGCAGCGGGTCCATGGCGGCGCGCTGCCGGCCTCGCCCGCACTCGCCGACTTTGCCGGTCGTCAGCGGTGGACTCGGAGGGCAAGGCCGCGATCGGTCGCGCCGCGGCGCGCGATGGTGCAGCACCGGACAGGTGGTGTTTCTCGACGGCGGGACCACTGCGTGCAGCTGGCGCGGCAGCTTCGATACGATCTGCGGGCAACGATCGTGACCCACAGCCCCAGCGTGGCGGTGGAGCTTGTCGGCCCTCCGGACATCGACGTGCAGATCATCGGCGGCCGGCTGTTCAAACACTCGATCGTCGCCGTCGGCACCGCTGCAGCCGACGCGATCGATCGAGTTCGAGCCGATCTGTATTTCATGGGCGTGACCGGTGTTCACGCCGAAGTCGGGCTGACCACGGGCGATGCCGAGGAGGCTGCCATCAAGCGCGCCCTGTGGCGTCAGGCAGGCGAAACCGTAGTGCTGGCGTCGCGCGAGAAGATGGGCGCGGCCTCACCCTGACAAGATCGTCTCCTTGCTAGAAATCTCCTCCGTCATGGTGGAAAGAGGCCTGCCGGACGCGCTGTTGGAGCCCGATCGCCAGATGGGCATCGAACTGTTGGAGGCGTGAGAGCGCAAGAAGACCGCAGCGCGCAGGGGCGAACGGAGTTCAGCTGGAACGCAGGCGGCGGTCGAACAGCGCGAAGACGCGCTCCCAGGCGCGCTCGGCGGAAGGTTTGTGGTAGCAGTAGCGCTCGGGGAAGGTGAAGCCGTGCTGTGCGCCGGGAAAAATCTCGAGCCGGTGGGCGACGCCCCATCGTCGCGCATTCCTCGGCGATGACTTTCTGGTGCTCGGGCGGCGAGAGCGGATCGCCGTCGGCGAAGCCGAAGTAGCACTCGGCCTTGATGTTGCGGGTCGAGAGATGCGCGGAGTCGGGCCGATCCGTGACCTGGAAGCCCGCATGCAGCGAGACCATGGCGGCGACCCGATCCGGGAAGCGGCCGGCCGCGGCGTAGGCGTGGCGGCCGCCCATGCAGTAGCCGATCGTGCCGACCGGATCCCGCGCCGCGGGGTCGTCCGCGGCAAAGCGCAGCATCGCCTCGGTGTCGGCCAGCACCATGGCATGCGTCGTCGCCATGTTGATCCGCATCATCTCGGGGTCGGGCCCTTGCGTCGGCAACAGCGCCGGGTCGAACGAGGGGCCGCCGTCGCGGTAGAACAGGTTCGCGAGCATGACGTAGTAGCCGACCGTGCCGATCCGGCGCGCCATGTCGCGCAGCTCCTCGCGGATGCCGAGCGCGTCCATGAAGAGGATCACGGTCGGATGCGTCCCCTCCTCGGGATGGGTGATGAAGACCGGCATCCGGCCATCGGGTGTCTCGAGCTCGACCGCGCGCTCGAGCATGCGTTCAGTCCCCGGTGAAGGAGACGCCGGCGCGGCGCTCGATGGCGCGCGCGAGTGCCGCCAGATCGCTTTCGCCAAGGCCCATGCGCATGGCGTCCTGCAGCACTTCCGCGGTTTCCTGCAGAAGCGGCGCCGGCACGTCCTCCTCGGCGGCCAGTGCCAAGGCGAGGGCGATGTCCTTGGCGCCGATGCGAAGCTTGGCAAGCACTTGCGGTTCCGCCTCGAGCATCGTCCTGGCCTTGGCGCGAAACAGCGGCGAAGCCGCCATGCCGCCACCCTCGGCCACCACCTCGCAGAAGGTTTGCAGATCGGCACCGGCCTTGGCCAGGATCGAGAGCGCCTCGCCGATCGCGACCGCCTGGATCAGGCCCAGGCCGTTCTGCACGACCTTGATCCGGCTCGCCTGGCCGGGACCGCCCACGAAGCGCCGGCCGCGGCTGATCGCATCGAAGATCGGGGCAAGCTCCGAGGCCGCCGCCTCGTCGCCCGAGAGAATCAGGAACAGCTCGCCGGCCGCGGCCTGGGCGGGCGCGCCCAGCATCGGACACTCCAGGTAGCGCACGCCGCGCGCGGCCAGCTCCTCGTGCAGCCGGATCGCGAGCGAGGGCCCGATCGTCGAGCAGTCGCAGGCGAGCAGGCCGGGCCTCGCGACCTCGCCATAGACCGCCTCGACCACCTGCGGGTTGGGCAGGCAGGTGATCAGGACGTCGCTCGCCTCGACCACCGCGCGCGGGCTCGCAGCAGCCTGCACTCTGCCCTCGGCGCGTGCCGCCTCGACCGCCTGAGGGTCGGTATCGAATGCTGCCAGGCGAAAGCCCGCGCGTGCCAGCCGGCATGCGATCGGCAAGCCCATCGCCCCCAAGCCTATGAAGCCGATGACGCCTACCACGCCGACGGTTTCCTGCATGAATCCCCCTCGGCGTTTGCGAAAAGCCTCAGGCCATTCCGACCGGTGCGATCGGCGCGATGGCGTCGTCCGGCCGGCTCATGATCATCTCGGTCATCTCGCGCTGCAGATTGTGCAGCCCCGGATCGTCGAAGCGGTTGGTCGTCTCGTGGGGGTCGCTTTCCAGGTCGTACAGCTCGCCGGCGCCGGAGATGAGCTCGAGCGTCAGCTTGTGGGTCCTGGTCCTGACCGTGCGCAGCCTGAGCTCGACCCCGCAGCGCGACGCGTTCAGGTCCCACTCCATGTAGGCGAAGTCGCGCCCGCCGGTGCCCTCGATCAGCGGCCGCAGGCTGCGGCTGTGCATGGGCGCGCCCGGCGCGACCCCGGCATAGTCGAGGATCGTGCCGGGCACATCGAGGGTCGAGACCGGCTCGTCGACCACGCGGCCTCGACTGACGCCGGGCCCCTGGACGATGCAGCCGACCCGCAGCAGTCCCTCATAGGGGATCGGTCCCTTGAGGATCAGGCCATGATCGCCCAGCCAGTCGCCATGGTCGGTGGCGTAGATCACCAGGGTGTTCTCGGCGAGGCCGAGCCGGTTCAGCTCGGCGAGGATGCGGCCGACATTGTGGTCGATCAGGGCGATCATGCCGTAGTAGTTGGCGATCAGGTGGCGCAGCTGGAGGTCGCTGAGTTCCGGGATGCGCGAATACTCCTCGCGGATCTTGGCGAGGTCCGCGCGGATCTTGGGCTTGCCCTCGAGGCTGGCGCGATGCCACCAGGGGCGCCGGTCGAGATCGAGCGTGCGATGCGGCGGCAGGTCGACCTCGTCCGGATCGTGCAGGAGGCTCCACGGCACGGGGCAGTCGAACGGATGGTGCGGGTCGGGGAACGAGGCCCACAGCGCGAACGGCTCGTCCTTGTGCGCGTTCAGATAGGCGATGGTGCGATCGCCGACCCAGGTCGAGTTGTGCCAGGCGACCGGCAGGGCCGAGTGCCAGGTCTGCGGCGCGCCGTGGGTGTCGGGCCCGGCATTGGTGCGAAACAGCTCGTTCTTGAGGTCGCCCAGGCCGTCGCCGTAGTACCAGCGCTCGTAGTGCTGGCCGGAAGGCGGCCGCTCCGGCAGCCACTGATTGTGGCCTTCCACCACCAGCTCGACATACTCGAAGCCCATGTAGGGCCCGTGCCAGTCGGCGCCGTAGCGGTCCATGCTGTGGCGGCATTCCGGCGTGCCGGTGGCCTCGAAGGTGTGCGAGGTCGCAAAATGCGCCTTGCCGACGAAGCCGGTGCGATAGCCCGCGCGCGCGAGCTGGCCGGCAAAGCCCTTCTCGCCGGTCGCCTCGGGCAGGTCGATGCCGTTGTCGGCGACGCCGCTGGTGCGCGGCAGCAGCCCGGTCAGGATCGATGCGCGCGCCGGCTGGCAGACCAGGTTGGGAGTGATGCAGGCGCGAAAGCGGGTACCGCCCTGCGCCATCAGATCGAGATGGGGCGTCTTGACCTTGCGCCCCTCGACGCCGAAGCAGTCGCCTCGCTGCTGGTCGGCGGTGATGAACAGGATATTGGGTCGCACGCTCACGTCATCGGCGGTGTCCCTGGCACCATGTTCTTGGTATGCCGAGGCAATCTGCCTGCCGGTGGCGGGTTTGGCAAGGTGCTGGAGGCGGTTTTGCCGGGTGCGATGGTGACGTTGTCATGAAGCGCAGCGCCGAGCCCGCCGGCGCGGTGCGCCTGGCGGCGCCCGTGGCGGCGGCACTGCTGATGCTCGGCATGGCGCTGTGCTACGCCACGACCGCGAACATCGCACGGCTGATGGCCGAGGAGCTGAACGCGATGATGATCGCGCTGCTGCGCAACGCCTTCGGCCTGATCCCGCTGCTGCCGATGCTGGTGCGCGGCGGCCTTGCGCCGTTGCGCACCACGCGGCCCGGCCTGCATCTCGTGCGCAGCGCCTTCAACCTCACCTTCATGCTCGCCTGGTTCTGGGCGCTGCCGCACATCGTACTGGCCGATGGCGTGGCGCTGATGTTCACCGGCCCCCTGTTCGGCGCTCTCGGTGCCGTGCTGTTCCTCGGCGAGCGGCTCGGGCCGCGGCGCGCGGGCGCGCTCGCGATCGGCTTCGCGGGCGCGCTCCTGATCATCCGGCCGAGCTTCGATCAGGCCGGCATCGCGCTGCTCGCGGTGGTCGGCGCTGCCGCCGGCTGGGCGGCGATGGGAGCTGTGCAACAAGCTGCTGACCCGCACCGACGGCACCGAGCAGATCGTAGCGCTCAATGTTCTCATGGTGCTGCCGTTCAGCCTCGCGCTGGCGCTGCTCGACTGGCAGTGGCCGAGCCTCGAGATGTGGGCTCTCGGTGCTGCGCTCGGCACGCTTGGCACGCTCGCTCACGTCTGCATGGCGCACGCCTTCAGCCATGCCGACGCCTCGTTCTGCATGCCGTTCGACTTCGCCCGCATGCCGCTCGCAGCCGCGATCGCATACCCGCTGTTCGGCCAGCTGCCCGACCTCTGGACCCTCGTGGGCGCCGCCGTGATCTTCTCGGCGACGCTCTACGTCACGCTGCGCGAGCGCACCGATCTGCAGGCCTGAGCGGCGCAAGCGGCGGCCCGCCTTTTAACCGCGCCCCTCGCACGCTACATCTGGCAAGCAAGCAGATGCTCAATCGGCGCCCGCTGCAGGGGCCTGTCCACGGGCGACGAGCGCGTGTTCCCACTCAAGGACGACATTCCGAGCCGGCGCTGGCCGATCGTCACGGTCGGGCTGATCGCGAGCTGCGTCCTGATCTTCTGGTGGCAGGCATCGCTCGGCGCGCGGGCGGGCACCTATGCGGTCTACAGCTACGGCTTCATCCCGGCGGTGCTGCTGGGCGATGCCGAGCTGCCGGCGGAACTCGCGGTGCTGCCGCCGTTCGCGACGCTTTTCACCTCGATGTTCCTGCATGGCGGGCTGATGCACCTGGCCGGCAACATGATCTACCTCTGGGTGTTCGGCAACAACATCGAGGACAATCTCGGCCACGCCCGCTTCCTGGTCTTCTACCTGCTGTGCGGCATCGCCGCGGCCTTCGCCCAGGCGCTGCCCGATCCGACCTCCGAGATCCCGATGATCGGCGCCAGCGGCGCGATCTCGGGCGTGCTCGGCGCCTATCTGATCCTCTTCCCGCACGCCCGGGTGCACGTGATCATCCCGTTCGGCTTCATGTTCCTGCACACCATCCGGGCCGGCTGGCTGCTCGGCCTGTGGCTCGTCTTTCAGCTGCTGAGCGGCGTGTTCGGCGATTCGAGCCAGGGCGGCGTGGCGTTCTGGGCGCATGTCGGCGGCTTCGTCGCCGGCATGGCGCTGATCCTCGTGATGCGCGACCGCAGCCGCCGGCTGTGGCGCGGCCCGCGCGCCCGCGGCCGCTCCTATCTGCCGCACGTGAGCCGCCGCCGCCCGGGCCCCTGGGGCTGAGCCGGATCCCGGCTACGGCGCATCGTCGTAAGCGATGAACCGGGCGATGCGCCAGGCGCCGTCGGGCTGCCTGCGAAAAATGTCGATGCCGCGCTCGACCCGGGTCTCGGGGTCCGCGCCCGCAGCACTGCTGGTGAGGGTCCAGATCACGCGCGCGACGACCAGATCGCCCGCCGGAATGATCTCCTCGATCTCGAGGTCGTAGCGCAGCTCGAGCGCCGGATCGGCCACCGCGGTCTCGAGCTGCCGGCAGAAGGCGGCGTAGCCGCGATCCGCGGTGCCCCGATAGGTGACCACCAGATCGGGCGCGAAGATGTCGCACAGACGCTCGACCTCGCCGGCGTTGAAGTCGTCGCGCCATTGCGTGAGCACCGCGCGGACCTGACCGGCGGCATCGTCCTGCGCGCTGGCAGGCGCGGCCAAGGCCAGGAGCAAGGTGCCGGCCAGCACGACCGTCCAGGCCCTTGTCGACCGGCGTGCCTTGCTGCGCATTCAGGTTCCCCTTGCCTTGCGACCGGCCATTGTGTGGCGAGGGCGACACCGCACGCAAGCTTGCCAGCGGCGGCGAAACCGGCGAGGCTCGAGCGTCCTCAACCAGCGCTGGAAAGTCGCCATGCCGATCATCGAGCCGAGTGCCGTGCGAGACCGCCTGACCTTCTGCCCGACCGTGGCCTTCGCCGAGGGCGAGCTGATGCTGCGCCAGGGCACCGTCAGCGAGCGCCTGCTGTTCCTTTGCGAGGGTGCCGTCGACATCGTGCGCGACCAGGTCACGCTGGCGCGCGTGAGCGAGCCGGGCGCGGTGTTCGGCGACATGGCGGTGATCCTCGGCCGGCCGCATTCGGCCGACGTGCGGGCGGCAGCACCGTCGCGCTGCCATGTCGTCGAGGATGCCGCGCGGCTGCTGCGGGCCGAGCCCGAGCTTGCGCTCTACGTCATGACGGTGCTGGCGAGCCGCCTGGATGCGGTCAACGGCCTGCTGATCGAGGCGCGCGAGCAGCTCGGCGACGCCGGCCCCCAGCGCGGCTTTTTTGCCGACATGCTGGACAATCTCGGTCTCGCGATGCGGGCAGGCGTGCCGATTTGAGGGGCGCGCGGGCCTGACGCTCCGTCTCCGTCGGGTCGTGGCGCCCGCCCTGAGGGCGTCAGACTGACGGCGGCGATCACCGAGCGGGACCAGTGAATTGGCTCACAGCGTGCAACGGCGATCGCATGCATCGTTCGCCCAAGCAATCTTGCCGCTGCAGGGAATGGACGAAGTGAGCCACATAAGCCAGCACCTCAAGACGGAAATCGAGAGCCGCGAACTTGGCGGCTACTACCAGGAGCGGATCTGCATCTGGCCGATCTCGAAGGACCTGCGCGGCGAGCTCGGCGTCGCCGACCAGGAGCGGCAGCAATGCAGCAAGTCCGACTGCCTGACCTTGAAGGGCCAGGTCAGGCTGAAAGCGCAGGTGCATCATCACGCACCCGGCGATTCCATCATGTCACGGCCGCTCGAGGGCGAGCTGGGGGGTGAGATCGTGTTCGCCTGCGTCGACGATGGCGAGCTCCGTGGCTATCATATCGGCAGGGTCGAGTGGCGCGCCGGCGGGTCGATCCTGATCGGGCAGCTGTCGGGGGTCACCAACGCCGGCACGCACCGTCGACCGCTGCCTGACTGGCAGCCGTACGACCCCCGCGGCCACATCGAGGGTCGGCTGGATGCGGTCGTGGCGGACGGCGAGCACAAGGGATGCCGCCTCGTGGCTGCCTATGCGATCGATTTCGACCCCGGCGCACAGGTACGGAGCACGCCCTTCTCGGGCACGCTCGACGGCGTCCTGCTCTGCGACTGCCGAGCTTGATCAGCGTGAGGATCATACGTGACGTCCGCCCTGCTCTATGTCGCCGCGGCGGTCGGCGAGATCGCCGGCTGCTTCGCGTTCTGGGCCTGGCTGCGGCTGGGGCAGAGCCCGTGGTGGATCGTGCCGGGCATCTTTTCCCTGGTCGTGTTCGCGGTGTTGCTGACAAGAATCGATGCCGCGTTCGCCGGGCGCGCCTATGCCGCCTATGGCGGCGTCTACATCGTGGCCTCGCTCATGTGGCTGTGGCTGATCGAGGGCGCCCGGCCGGACCGCTGGGACCTGATCGGCGCCAGCGTCTGCCTGGGCGGTGCCGCGATCATCCTGTTCGGCCCGCGCAGCGCCTGACCTCGCAGCCTCGGAACGTCCCGCGGATCAGTGTCCGGCTCCATGCCCGGCTCCATGGTCCATGCCTTCGTGGTCCATGCCTTCCATGCCGGGGATCTGGTCGGCGATCGCGACGGCATCGGGGTCGCCGGGGAAGCGGTCCACGATCTGCTGGAGGAAGCCGATCTCGTAGGACTGGTCGACGATGATGTCGAGATTGAGCCGCCTGAGGATCAGGTTGGTCGCCTCTGGATCGGCGTTGTAGCGCCGCGCCATGTCGACCGCACCCTGGTGATGGATCATCATCTCCTTGGCGAACTTCACGTCGCGCTCGGACGATTCGAGCCCGGGCGCCAGCGCCAGGTCCAGAAATCCGGGCGGTTTCCGCTCGACGAACTGCCACTCGTGCTCGAGCCCGTCGACGCCTGTCGGCCGGCGCACGATCCGCGCGAAGCCGAGGTCGAGGACGGTCTCCGGCTCGGCTGCCGCATGGCTCAAGATGACCTCCAGCACCGCGATCTCGAAGCGCTGGTTGGCGATGATCCCGCGTGCCATCTTGCGCAGAAGCGGGTTCGTGCCGCGCGGGTCGTCCAGGTAGTCGCGGGACATCGTGAGCGCCCCTTCGTGGTGCCGCTGCATGCCCGCGGCATAGTCGAGGTCGGCGCGGATGGTGCGGGGATCGACCGTCTCCTCCGGCCCGACCAGCGCCAGGTCGTGCACGACCGTCGGCACGTGCGCCTCCGTCCCTTCGTCGTGCTCGTACTCGATCGCGAAGGAGGCGCCCGAAAGCGCGACCAGAACGGCTGCGATGAGGGCTGTCCTCAGCATCTTCATGACGGTGTCCTTTGATTTTCGGCAGGTGTCGCGACCGGCCGGCACGTTCACTCGACCGCGTAGACGTTGGCCGGCCCGTCGCCGATCTCGTAGATCGTGAAGGGCTCCGCCTTCTCGCCGAACATGCCGGGCGAGCCTGCGGGCATGCCGGGCAGGGAGATGCCCTTGATCGCCGGCCTCTCGCTCAGCAGGCGAAGGATCGTGGCGACCGGCACGTGGCCCTCAACCACGTAGCCCTCGATCAGCGTGGTATGGCAACCCTCGAGCGGCGTGGGCACGCCGTGCAGACGCTTGATCAGCGGCAAGTCGTGCGTCGCCTCGACCGCGACCTCGAATCCGTTCTCACGGAGGTAGTCGGCGTAGGTCTCGCAGCAGGTGCACGCGGGGTTCTTGTACAAGGTCGCGGTGCGCGGTCCTTCGGCCTTCGCCGGTCCACCGCTCAGAGCGACCACCAGGACGATTAGAGCAAACAGATTAGGCACGGGATCTCTCCTTTCAATCATGCTGGCAGGCCGCAGGGGGCCTCACGCCACCCGGATCACGCCCATCATGCCGGCGGCCTGGTGCTCCAGGATGTGACAGTGGAACATCCAGTCGCCGGGATTGTCGGCGACGAAGGCGATCTCGACCCGCTCGCGCGGCGCCATCAGCACCGTGTCCTGCCATTCCCGGTAGCGGGTCGGCCGACCGTCGCGGCCAATCACCCGGAATGCATGGCCGTGCAGGTGCATCGGGTGGTGCCACGCGGTATCGTTGCGCATCGCCAGCACGTAGGAGCGGCCGCGTTGCAGGATCAGAAATGGCTCCATCACGTGGCCGCTGGCGACGACGCCGTTGATCGCCCAGGCCATGCCGCGTTGCATCATCGCGCGCATGTCGGCGGGCCGGCCGTCCATCGTCGCCATCATCATGCCGCCCATCATGCCGCCGCCGAAGGTCACCTCGTGGCGTTCGGCCGCCGCGAGGTCAGGCTCGGGCATGGTGTTGGCGGCAAGCCGCATTGGCGCGTCGAGCGGATGGGCGCGCAGCGGCGGCGCGTCCTCGTAGACGAGGTCGAGCAGGCGGTATTCGAGGTCGCGGTAGAACATGTCGGCGACCGCGAAGCGCTGGCCCGGATCGCCGTTCATGTCGAGAATCAGATCGGCGCGCATGGCCGGGCCGAGGACGACGCGCCCGCCATCCGGCTCGTGCGGCTCGACCGGCTGGCCGTCGAGCGCGATCACGGTTGGCCGGTGGTCTTCGAGCTCCAGCCCGAAGATGCGCGCGTTGGCGGCATTGATCAGGCGCAGGCGCAGGCGCTCCCCGGCGCGCACCGCGAAGGTCTGCGGGATGCGGCCGTTGAGTGTGACCGTGTTGCCGACCCGGCCGTTGTGGCTTGCGTCCATGAAGCCGCCGAAGTCGTCGCTGATCTGGGCGTCGGGCAACAGACGCCAGTCGTCGAGCACCCAGGTCAGCTCGCGGTCGACCTGCATCGGCTCGCGCTCCTCGACGATCAGCGGCCCGTACAGGCCGCGCCCGACCTGCTCGTAGCTGCGCTGGTGCGGGTGGTACCAGTAGGTGCCGGCATCGGGGGCGTCGAACGCGTAAACGAAGGTCTCGCCCGGCGCGATCGGCCGCTGGGTCAGATGCGGCACGCCGTCCATGGCGTTCGGCACGCGCAGGCCGTGCCAGTGGACGGTGGTCTCCTCGGCGAGCTGGTTCTCGACCGTGATCTGGACGTGCTCGCCCTGGCGCAGCCGGATCTCCGGGCCCGGGACCGCGCGGTTGTAGGACCAGACCGCGGTCTCGGGATGGGGCGCGCCGACGAGATGCGCGCGCCCAGAACCAGCAACGAGATTGTAGTTGGCAGCATCGGCGCGGGCCGGCCGGATCGGGAGCACGGCGCCGAAGGCTGCGCCGCCGCTCGCAACCAGAAACGACCGGCGCGACAGGGAGGCGACCGCTGAGGTCTGCATCTTGAGATCCCACCCTCGAATGGCGACGATTCAGCTGAGCGAAGTGCGCGCGCGGCAGGCGGACGTGTTGACACCAGATCTCCCCGCGGGCGCGGGCGATCAGGCGTCAGCCGACGGGCGATGGATCTGGGAGGACCGGGGTCGGGGCTGTGGCAGCGTCCGCCGAGGACGGGATGGCCAGCCTGGAAGCTCGTTCGAGATGCCGATGGCAGCGCCGCCGGTTCGCCCGGCAGGCATGCCCTGAGCGGCCGACGCGCACAGCGAGAGGCACGTGCCTGCGTCGAGGTCGCCGGCGCCGTCGCCACAACCGTCGCAGCCATGCGGGCACGGTTCGGCAGCTTCGGCCGAGAGAGCCATCTCGGCCGCCATCAGGCCGCCCTGGACGGGCGACAGGCTGGTCCCGAGCGCCAGGAAAAGCGCCAGGAGCAGTGCTCGGAGCCGATGCTTCGGCGACAGGCTCATGGCTGGTACTATGGCGCGCTGCGCTTGCGACAGCAAGGTTCGGCCCAGGCGGGCCCGCCCGTGCTGTCCATGACACTCGACCATGTCGGGCAACCGACCTAGATAGAGGTGGGGTCCGTCATGAGGTGGGCCACCCGAGGGAGCAGGGCTTGAGCGAGTTTCTGGCGATGGGCGGCTACGCGGCCTATGTCTGGTCGGCGTTCGGCTTTGCGCTCGTGGTCCTGCTGGGGCTGCTCGGCCAGAGCTGGCGGGCAGCGCACCAGCGCGAGGCGGAGCTCGCCCAGCTGCGCCAGCTGGTGCGCGCCGGGCGCGCCGGGCCCGCCCAGGCGCAGGCGCGCAGGCGGCAGGATCCCGCCGCACGCCCGGTCACGGGAGCCAAGTAGGTGCGCCTGCGCAAGCGTCAGCGCCTGGTCCTGCTCCTGGTGGCCCTGCTGCTGCTCGGCGGCGCCTCGGCCCTGGTGCTCATGGCGCTCTCCGACAGCGTCGCGTTCTTCGCCTCGCCCTCCGACATCGCGGCCGGCAAGGTCGACCGCGACCGGCGCTTTCGCCTCGGCGGCCTCGTGGTCGAGGGCAGCGTGCAGCGCGGCGGCGCGGACGGGCTCGTCCTGTTCGCGCTGACCGACCAGGCCAATGTCGTGCAGGTGCGCTACCAGGGCCTGCTGCCGGACCTGTTCCGGGAGGGCCAGGGCATCGTCGCGCAGGGCACGCTCGGCGAGGACGGCGTATTCGTCGCGAGCGAGGTGCTGGCCAAGCACGATGAGACCTACATGCCGCCAGAGGTCGCCGATGCGCTGAAGCGAACGGGCATGTGGCGCCCCAACGCGGCGGTCGCCGGCGAGGCGGGGGCTAAGCCAGAGTCCGGGCCAAAGCCGGAGGTGGCGCCGTGATCGGCGAGATCGGCCACTACGCCCTGGTGCTGGCGCTCGGGCTCGCCCTGATCCAGGGGACGCTGCCGCTGCTGGGCGCCGCGCGCGGCGATGCCGGCCTGATGGCGCTCGCCCGCTCGAGCGCGCTCGGCCAGCTCCTGTTCCTGACCATCGCGTTTGCCGCCCTGATCCAGGGCTTCGTGGTCTCCGACTTCTCGCTCGCCAACGTCGCCGCCAACTCGCACTCCAGCAAGCCGCTGATCTACAAGGTCGCCGCCGCCTGGGGCAATCACGAGGGCTCGCTCGTCCTTTGGGTCTGGATCCTGGCGCTCTACGGCGCCGGCGTGGCGCTGCTCGGCAACAACCTGCCGCCGCCGTTCCGGGCGCGGGTGCTGGCGGTGCAGGGCCTCATCGGCCTGGGCTTTCTCGCCTTCATGCTGCTCACCTCCAACCCGTTCGAGCGCATCGATCCGGCACCGCTCGACGGCCAGGGCTTCAATCCGGTCCTGCAGGACCCGGCGCTCGCCGCGCATCCGCCGATGCTGTACGCGGGCTATGTCGGCCTCTCGATGGCGTACGCGTTCGCGATCGCGGCGCTGATCGAGGGCCGGGTCGACGCCAGCTGGGCGCGCTGGGTGCGGCCCTGGACGCTCGCCGCCTGGGGTGCGCTGACGCTCGGGATCGCGCTCGGCAGCTACTGGGCCTACTACGAGCTCGGCTGGGGCGGCTGGTGGTTCTGGGACCCGGTAGAAAACGCCTCGTTCATGCCCTGGCTCGCCGCGACCGCGCTGCTGCACTCGGCGATCGTGGTCGAGAAGCGCGACAGCCTGAAGAGCTGGACCATCCTGCTGGCGATCCTGGCCTTCTCGCTTGTCGCTCCTGGGCACCTTCCTGGTCCGCTCGGGCGTGCTGACCTCGGTGCACGCCTTTGCGGTCGACCCGGCGCGCGGCGTGTTCATCCTGGGGCTTTTGGCGGTCGCGATCGGCGGCTCGCTGGCGCTCTATGCCTGGCGTGCGCCGGCTCTGCAGGGACGCGGCCTGTTCGCGCCGATCTCGCGCGAGGGTGCCTTGCTCTTGAACAACCTGCTGCTCGCGACCGCCTGCGCCACGGTCCTGCTCGGCACGCTTTATCCTCTGCTGCTGGAGGCGGTGGGCGGGCCGAAGATCTCGGTCGGTGCGCCCTACTTCAACATGACCTTCGTGCCGCTCATGGTGCCGCTCCTGATCGCGATCCCGATCGGCTCGATGCTGGCCTGGAAGCGCGGCGACCTCGCAGGCGTGATCGGGAGGCTCCGCGTCGTGCTGCTGATCGCGTTCGTCGCCCTGCTGGCGCAGCTCGGCGCGAGGCGCGGCGCCGACCTGCTCGCGATCGGCGCCATGACCATCGCGATCTGGGTCATGGCCGGCACGCTTTGGGAGCTGGTCGCGCGGGTGCAGCTCTTGCGGCTGCACCCTGCGCGCAGCTGGCAGCGCGCCCGGGGGCTGCCGCGCGCGAGCTATGCCATGAGCCTGGCGCATTTCGGCGTCGGCGTGCTGGTCGCCGGCGTCACCGCGTCGAGCGCCTGGCAGAGCGAGGCGATCCTCGTGATGCAACCGGGCGAGACGGCCGAGCTCGCGGGCTACAGCTTCACCCTCGAGCGGCTCGAGGACCAGGAGGGGCCGAACTACGTCCGCCGCCGCGCGATCGTCGAGGTGACGCAGGATGGCAGCCCGGTCGCGACCCTGATCCCGGAGAAGCGCTACTACCCGGTCGAGGGCCAGCCGACGTCCGAGGCCGGCATCGACATGGGCTTCTGGCGCGATCTCTACGCGGTGCTGGGCGATCCGGCGGAGGGTGCGGCGGGCGCGCACACGATGCGGATCTACGTCAACCCGCTCGTCATGTGGATCTGGGGCGGCATCGCGATCATGGGCGTGGCCGGGCTGATCTCGCTGACCGATCGCCGCCATCGGGTCGGCGCTCCGAGCCCGGCGCGCCCACGCCTGGCGCCGGCAGCGGCCCTGGATCAGTTGGGCGCGCCTGATGGCCGCAACGGGCGCATGACCATGCGGCGCCTGCTCTACCTGATCCCGGTGATCGTGTTCGGCGCGGTCGGCATCGGCCTTGCGGTCGGCCTGACCCGCGATCCGGGCACGCTGCCGTCGGCGCTTGCTCGACCGGCCGGTGCCGACCTTCGAGCTGCCGGCGCTGGAAGGTGGCGACGGCCTCTCCAGCGAGGACCTGAAGGGCCGCGTCAGCCTCGTCAACGTGTTCGCGTCCTGGTGCGTGCCTTGCCGGGTCGAGCATCCGGTGCTGATGCGCTTGGCCGAGGAGGGCGTGCCGATCTTCGGCATCAACTACAAGGACCCGCCCGACCAGGCCAAGGCCTGGCTCGCCGAGCTCGGCGATCCGTTCGAGAAGATCGGCGCCGACCGCAACGGCCGGGTCGGCATCGAGTGGGGCGTCTACGGCGTGCCGGAGACGTTCGTGGTGGAC
Source organism: uncultured Alphaproteobacteria bacterium (assembly GCA_963753315.1). GTDB lineage: Bacteria > Pseudomonadota > Alphaproteobacteria > Geminicoccales > Geminicoccaceae > DASUGG01. The sequence goes on along the minus strand of CAVWCI010000001.1, from coordinate 174,113 downwards.
GCCGAGGGCCGCATCCGGCACCGCCATGTAGGCCCCATCCAGGCGCGCGACCTCGAGCGGACGCTGCTGCCGATCCTCGCGGAGCTGCGCTCATGAGGCGCTGGCCCATGCGAAGCTGGCTGGGCGCCACTTTGCTGGCGGCGTGCCTGCTGGCGCCGGCGGCGCAGGCCGCGACCAGCCCGGACGAGATCCTGGCCGATCCGGTGCTCGAGGAGCGCGCCCGCGCCCTTTCCCGGCAGCTGCGCTGCCTGGTCTGCCAGAACCAGTCGATCGACGATTCCGACGCCGAGCTTGCCCGCGACCTGCGTCAGCTCGTGCGCGAGCGCCTGCTCGCAGGCGACAGCGACGCCGAGATCATCGCCTTCCTGACCGCGCGCTACGGCGACTTCGTGCTGCTGAAACCGCCGGTCAAGCCCGCCACCTGGGGTCTGTGGTTCGGGCCGCTGGCGGTGCTGCTGATCGCGGGCGGCGGCATCGTCGTCTACCTTCGCAGGCGGCCCTTGCGCGAGAGCGCGAGCGCGCCGCTCGGCCCCGAGCCCCTCAGTCCCGAGGAGCGCGCCCGCCTCGATGCCCTGACAGGCGCGCAGTCGCCCGATCGACGCTGACGCGCCTCGCCTCTAAGGCCGCCACCCCTCGCCTGGAGCGTCCTGGTCCGGCAGGACCAGGCGCGGCGCGTCGGCGGCCTGCTCGGCCTCCTCGACCTCGCGCTCCAGACGCTCGGCCTCGCGCTCGCTCTCGGCCGCCGCTGCGGCCAGCTCCGGATCGGCCTGCAGCTCCGCCTCCTCGGCCGAGCGGGCGACGTTGACCGAGACCTGGACGACCACCTCGGGATGCAGCGCTACCCGCACCGCCTGGATGCCCAGCGACTTGAGCGGGCTGTTGAGGCGGACCTGGCGCTTGTCGATCGTGACGCCGTCGGCGGTGAACGCCTCGGCGATGTCGCGGGCGTTGACCGAGCCGTACAGCTGCCCGGTCTCACCGGCCTGGCGCAGGATCGTGACGCTGCGGCCCTCGACCTTGGAGGCCGCGGCGGTGGCGTCCTCCTTGCGCTGCAGATTGGCGGCCTCGAGCTGGACCCGGCGCCGCTCGAACTCGGCGAGGTTGCCTTTGGTGGCGCGCAGCGCCTTGCCCTGCGGCACCAGAAAGTTGCGCGCGAAGCCGTCCTTGACGGCGACCACGTCGCCCATCTGACCGAGCTTCTCGATCCGCTCGAGCAGGATCACCTGCATGCTGATTCCCTCCGGGAGCTAAGCCAAACGACGCCGCAGATGCGCCCAATCCTCGACGAATCCCAGCAGCAGCACCGCCAGGATCGGCCAGCCGAGCAGCACCAGCGCGGCATAGAGCGCCGCCAGCAGCCAGCTCGGATGCGACCAGCGGCGCACCAGCGTGTGGATCACCGCGAGACCCAGGAACACATAGGGCACCACGAACACGATCAACAGCGAGCGCCCGAGAAAGCCCCAGCCGTGCTCGCCGAGCAGCGCCACCAGCCCGGCCGCGCCCAGCGCCGGCCACAGCCAGCTCGGCAGCTCGAGCCTGGTCAGATCCGGGCTCGGCCGGCGGTTCCAGCCGAGCCGCACCGCGAGCGCCTGTGCCAGCACCGCGTTGAGCACGACCATCACCAGCCACGAGGTCGCCATCAGCCCCGGAAACAGGAATATCCACGGGCCCAGCTCCGACGACGACACGGCTTCCGCCTCGAGCGCGCCCATCTCGACCAGCGCCGATGCCAGGAAGGCTTCGATCGCGCCCTGCAGCCCGCCCGGATGGTCGAGCAGCAGCAGGAAGGCAAGGCCGATGCCGAGCCCGGCAACGCAGGTCAGCTGGGCCAGCAGCAGGCCCGGCGGATACCACTCGACGTTGCCGCCGTCCTGCCGCGCGAGCAGCGCCTGGCGGACCACGATCAGGGCCGGCAGGGCCTGGATGACGCCGTAGATCAGGGTCGCGACGGCGCCCGCGATGAGGCCGTTGATCAAGAGAGCGCTGGCGACCGCGACCATCGAGGCGGTGAGCCCCATCGCCAGGCCGGCGAGCATCAGCGGCAGCTGCACGAAATAGGCGAACAGCACCATGCCCGGCACGCCTGTCAGCAGGCACAGGAACAAGGCACTGCTGACGACCCCGGCGAGGACGGCGAGACCCAAGATCTGCGGCATGGCGCGCTATCGTTCCGATCTGGGGTCCCGATCTGCCCGGCCCGCGATCACCTTTTGGGCCGACCGCCAGCCGGCGGCCGTGGACCGGGCGGTGGTCACTTGACCAGGTACGGCATCAGCCCCAGCTCGCGGGCGCGCTTGATCGCCTGGGCGAGGCTGCGCTGCTCCTTGGCCGTCACCGCCGTGATCCGCCGCGGCACGATCTTGCCGCGCTCGGACACGAAGCGCTGCAGAAGCTTGATGTCCTTGTAGTCGATCTTGGGCGCGTCGGCGGTGGCGAACGGGCTGGTCTTGCGGCGCCGGAAGAACGGCCGGCGGATGGTGATGGTCGGCGGCTCGGAGGAGCGGCGCGAGCCATCCCCGCCTTCTCGGTCCCGGTCTCGATCTCGGTACGGTCGGTCGATCATCTCGGCTCTCGTCTGCTGTCGGGCTTCATTCGCTCACCTCGCCGGCGTCCCTGGCCTCTTCGCGGCGCGGGCGATCCGGCCGCTCGTCGCGGTCCCGGGGCCTCTCGTCCCGGTCCCTGGGCCGGTCGTCGTCGCGACCGCGGCGGCCGTCGTCGTGGCGGCGCGAGCGCTCCTCGCGCGAGGTGCGCGCGTGCATCAGCACCGACGGTCCATCCTCGAGCTCCTCGACCTTGACCGTCAGGTAGCGCAGCACGTCGTCGCTCAGCCGCTCCTGGCGCTCGAGCTCGTCGATGGTGGCGGCGTCCGCCTTCAGATTGAGGTGCAGATAATGGCCCTTGCGGTTCTTCCGCATGCGGTAGGCCAGGTTGCGCAGCCCCCAGTATTCGTTCTTGGTGACCTCGCCGCCGTGCTCGGCGACGAGCCCGGCATAGGTCTCCGCCAGGGCCTGGGCCTGCTGCGGCGAGAGATCCTGGCGCGCAATGAAGGTATGCTCGTAGCAGCGCATGATCGGCTTAGAACTCCCCCGTACTCGGCAGACGACCGCCACGTCAGGCAAAAAACGCGCACACAGACGGCCGAGACACTCGCGTGCTCGCTGCCCGTCGGTCGCGATCGGCGGATCTAGAGGATCCGAGAACGGGGCGCACTATACAAAAAATGCGGTGCACGGCAAGGGCCAGGTTCCATCGCGGCGCCGCCCGGTCCGCCTCGGGGGATCTGCGCCTTGACAGGCCCGGCGCAGGCGGTAAGAAGCGCCGCACGGAATTTAAGCGGGGTCGCATGCACGCAGCATTGATCTTCCCGGGCCAGGGCTCGCAGGCGGTCGGCATGGGCCAGGCCCTGTTCGCCTCGGTGCCGGCGGCCAGAGCGGTGTTCGAGGAGGTCGACGCGGCGCTGGGCCTGCCGCTGAGCCGCCTGATGTTCGAAGGGCCCGACGAGCGGCTGCGCCTGACCGAGAACGCCCAGCCCGCCTCTGATGGCAGCCTCGATCGCGGCGCTGCGCGCGCTCGAGACCGCGAGCGGCCGCTCGGTCGCACAGCTCTGCCGGTTCGTCGCCGGCCATTCGCTCGGCGAATATTCGGCGCTGGCCGCGGCCGGCAGCCTCGGGATCGGCGATGCCGCGCGCCTGCTCAGGCTGCGCGGCCAGGCCATGCAGGCGGCGGTGCCGGTCGGCGAGGGCGCCATGGCCGCGGTGCTCGGCCTCGATCTCGCCGAGGTCGAGGCGATCGCGGCCGAGGCCGCCGCGGAGGGCGTCTGCGAGGTCGGCAACGACAACGCGCCCGGCCAGGCCGTCGTCAGCGGCGCGCGCGGCGCCGTCGAGCGGGCCGTCGAGATCGCCAAGGCCAAGGGCGCCCGCAGCATGCTGCTGCCGGTGAGCGCGCCTTTCCATTGCCGATTGATGGCGCCGGCCGCCGAGGCCGTGCAGGCCGCGCTCGCCGGAATCGAGCTGCGGGCGCCGGCGGTGCCGGTCGTGACCAATGTGAGCGCCGCGCCGGAGCGCGACCCGGCGACCCTGGCGAGCCATCTGGTCACGCAGGTCACGGCCCGGGTGCGCTGGCGCGAGAGCCTGCTGGCGCTGGCCGGGCACGGCGTCGGGACGATCGTCGAGCTCGGCTCGCGCCGGGTCCTCTGCGGCCTCGCCAAGCGGACCCTCGAGGGCGTCGCGACCGAAGCGCTCGGCACGCCCGAGGAGATCGACGCCTACGTCGCCGCGTTGCCGGTCGGGACGGCGCGCCGCGCCGCCGCGGGTTAGGAAGCCACATGTTCGATCTTAGCGGCCGGACCGCCCTGGTGACCGGCGCCTCGGGCGGCATCGGCGGCGCGATCGCGCGGCAGCTGCACGGCCAGGGCGCGCGGCTGGTGCTGACCGGCCGTCGGCAGGAGGCGCTCGAGGCGCTGGCGGCCGAGTTGGGCGAGCGGGCGGCCGTGCAGAGGGCCGATCTCGCCGTGCCGGGCGCCGCCGAAAGCCTGATCGAGGCGGTCGAGAGCGGCGGTGGCCTCGACATCCTCGTCAACAACGCCGGGCTGACCCGCGACAATCTCGCGCTGCGGCTCAAGGACGACGACTGGCAGACCGTGCTCGACGTCAACCTTTCGGCCGGCTTCCGGCTGATCCGCAGCAGCCTGCGCGGCATGATGAAGCGCCGCTTCGGCCGGATCGTGAGCATCACCTCGGTGGTGGCCGTGACCGGCAATCCCGGCCAGGCCAACTACGCCGCCGCCAAGGCCGGCCTGATCGGCATGAGCAAGGCGCTGGCGGCGGAGGTCGCGAGCCGGGGCATCACGGTGAACTGCGTGGCGCCCGGCATGATCGAGACCGCGATGACCGGTGCGCTGAGCGAAGCGCAGCGAGGGCAGCTGCTGGGCCGCATCCCCGCAGGCCATCTCGGCAGCGGCGCCGACGTCGCCGCCGCGGTGGCCTATCTGGCGAGCGTCGAGGCTGCCTACGTCACCGGCCAGACCTTGCATGTGAACGGCGGCATGGCCATGGTCTAGCCGTGCTTGCGCGTGGATTCGGAGCCGTGCTAACGCCTAGTCAACCTTCGCGATCCTGTGTTACCAAACGAAGGCTGCAGCAGGGGATTGCTGCTGGCGGCGTGCCGCGACAACCGTCCGAGCCTCAGATACAGCAATCGAGGAAGCCTGCAAATGAGTGACACCGCCGAGCGCGTCAAGAAGATCGTCGTCGAGCATCTGGGCGTCGACGAGAGCAAGGTGACCGACAACGCCAGCTTCGTCGACGATCTGGGTGCCGACAGCCTCGACACGGTCGAGCTGGTGATGGCCTTCGAGGAGGAGTTCGGCTGCGAGATCCCGGACGAGGCGGCCGAGAAGATCCTCACGATCAAGGACGCCATCACCTACATCGACGAGCACAGCTAGCCCGCGGCGCGGGGCCCGAGCCTGTCGGGCCGGACGCTGTCGGATTTGGGCCGGGCAGATTTTGGGTATGCAATGAGACGTGTCGTGGTCACCGGGCTCGGCCTGGTCACGCCACTGGGCTGTGGCGCGGAGCGCGTCTGGCGACGCCTGATCCGGGGTGAGAGCGGTATCCGCCGGATCACGAGGTTCGAGGTCGACGACCTGCCGGCCAAGATCGCCGGCCAGGTGCCGACCGAGGGCGAGGGCGCCTTCCGGGCCGAGGAGGTGCTCGAGCCCAAGGACGTGCGCAAGAACGACCCCTTCATCCTGTATCGGCATCGCGGCGGCGCGCGAGGCGGTCGAGGATGCCGGCTGGACGCCGCAGGACGAGCGGGAGCGCGAGCGGACCGGGGTCCTGATCGGCTCCGGCATCGGCGGGCTGAGCACCATCGCCGATACCGCGGTCGAGCTCGAGCGGCGCGGACCGCGCCGCGTCAGCCCGTTCTTCATCCCGGCGAGCCTGATCAATCTGGTGAGCGGCCAGGTCTCGATCCGTTTCGGGTTCAAGGGCCCCAACCACGCCGTCGTGACGGCATGCTCGACCGGCGCGCATGCGATCGGCGATGCCAGCCGCATGATCGCGCTGGGCGATGCCGACGTCATGGTGGCCGGCGGCGCCGAGGCGGCGATCTGCCGGATCGGCGTGGCGGGCTTTGCCGCGGCGCGCGCGCTGTCGACCCGCTTCAACGACACCCCCGAGCGCGCCTCGCGACCCTGGGACGAGGACCGCGACGGCTTCGTCATGGGCGAGGGTTCGGGGGTCGTGGTGCTCGAGGAGCTCGAGCACGCCCGCGCCCGTGGTGCCAGGATGTACGCCGAGGTGGTCGGCTACGGCCTCTCGGGCGACGCCTATCACATCACCGCGCCGAGCCCGGACGGCAATGGCGGCTTTCGCTCGATGCAGGCCGCGCTGCGGAGCGCCGGCATGCAGCCCGCGGATATCGACTACGTCAACGCGCACGGCACCTCGACCCCGCTCGGCGACGAGATCGAGCTCGGCGCGGTCAAGCGGCTGTTCGGCGATGCCGCCTACCGCGTTTCGATGTCGTCGACCAAGTCGGCGATCGGCCATCTGCTCGGGGCCGCCGGCAGCGTCGAAGCGATTTTTTCACTGTTGGCGGTGCACCATCAGATCGTGCCACCGACGCTCAACCTCGATCGCCCGTCCCCGGGCTGCGATCTCGACCTGGTGCCTCACGAGGCACGGCGGCGCGAGGTGCGCGCCGCGCTGTCCAATTCCTTCGGCTTCGGCGGCACCAACGCCAGCCTGATTCTCGTCCGTCCTCCCGAGCACTGAGGGGCCCGGCGGCATGAGCCCGCGCGCGCTGAAGCTGCTCGCCGTCCTGACCATGCTGGTCGCGTTGGCGGCTACGGTGGCGATCGCGGTGTGGAGCCAGACCCGCGCGTTCCTGGTCGAGCGCGGCCCGTCGGTGAGCGAGACCGTGGTCGTGCTGCCGCGCGGCGCCGGTCTCGACGCGATCACCGCCCAACTGGACGCCGCCGGCGTGATCGAGCGGCCGTGGCTGTTCCGCCTCGCGGTCCGGCTCAAGGGCCAGGACCGTGCGCTCAAGGCCGGCGAGTACGCCTTCCCGGCCGGGGCCACGCCGGCCAGCGTGATCAACATGCTGGCGCGCGGCGAGACCGTGCCGCGCCGGCTGACGGTCGCCGAAGGCCTGACCGTGGCCGAGGTGTTCCGCCTGCTCGCCGAGACCGACGGGCTGACCGGCGAGCTGCCCGAGCCGCCGCCGGAAGGCAGCCTGCTGCCGGAGACCTACTTCTACGCGCTGGGCGACGAGCGCGCCGAGCTGGTGCGGCGCATGCAGCACGGCATGCGCCGGCTGCTCGACGAGCTGTGGCCGGCGCGTGCCGAAGCCCTGCCGCTCACCGACCGGCAGCAGGCGCTGGTCCTCGCCTCGATCGTCGACAAGGAGACCGGGGTGGCGGGGGAACGCGGCGCGGTCGCCGCGGTATTCTACAACCGGCTGCGACACGGCATGCGCCTGCAGTCCGATCCGACGGTGATCTACGGCCTGACCCAAGGCAATGGCCCGCTCGATCGCGAGCTGACCCGGGCCGACTGGCTGCACGAGAGCCCCTACAACACCTACCTGATCGAGGGTCTGCCGCCGGGACCGATCGGCAATCCCGGGCGCGCCGCGCTGGAGGCGGCGCTCAACCCGGACGACGTCGATTATCTGTACTTCGTCGCCGACGGCAGCGGCGGCCACGCCTTCGGCCGCACCCTGGACGAGCACAACCGCAACGTCGCCAGGTGGCGGCAGATCAAGAACGGCCGCCAGTCCGACCCTGAGACGCCATCGCCGGTCAAGCCGGACCCGGCGGGCTGAGCGCCTGCGCCATGACCGCGGGCGCCACGACCCCAGGCCCCACGACCCCAGGCCCCCTAGGCCATGTGCCCAGCATCAGGCGGCGCGGTCTGATGCTGGTGCTGTCGTCGCCATCGGGCGCCGGCAAGACCAGCATCGCGCACGGCCTGCTCGAGCTCGAGCCCGAGCTGACGCTCTCGGTCTCGGTGACGACACGGCCGCGGCGGCCGGGCGAGCGGGACGGCGTCGACTATTACTTCATCGACCGGGAGCGCTACGACACGATGGTCCGCGAAGGCGAGCTGCTCGAGCACGCCGAGGTCTACGATCACGGCTACGGCACGCCGCGGCGCGCGGTCGAGGCGGCGCTGTCGGCGGGGCGCGACGTGCTGTTCGACATCGACTGGCAGGGCACCCAGCAGCTGCGCGAGCTCGCGGGCGATACGGTCACCGTGTTCATCCTGCCGCCCTCGACCGTCGAGCTGGAGCGCCGTCTGCACGACCGGCGCCAGGACAGCGAGATGGAGGTTCGCAAACGCCTGTCCAAGGTGGCGGCCGATGTCACCCACTGGGCCGAGTACGACTACGTGGTGATCAACAGCAACCTCGCCCAGAGCGTGCAGAGCGCACGCGCGATCCTGGCGGCCGAGCGCCTGAGGCGCCGGCGTCAGCCCGGTCTCGCCGACTTCGTCAGCCAGTTCCGCTCGCAGCCGGGCTGACGCGACCGGACGACGCCTCGTAGCAGCGCGCCAGGCGGCAGAAGCCCGCCACGTCGATCTCCTCGGCGCGCGCCGTCGCCGGCACGCCTGCGGCCTCCAGCAGGGCATCGGGCCGCTCGCCGAGGCTCCTGAGACTGACGCGCAGCATCTTGCGCCGCTGCTGGAAGGCGGCCGCCAGCACCCGTTCCAGGCACTGCTTGTCGGCCGGCGCCAGGGGCTGCGGCCGCGGCGTCAGCTGGATCAGGCTGGAGGCCACCTTGGGCGGCGGCACGAACGCCCGGGCGGGCAGGTGCATCAGGCTGCGGGCCTCGCACAGCCATTGCACCAGCACCGACAGGCGCCCGTAAACCCGGTTGCCCGGCGGCGCCACGATGCGTGCCGCGACCTCGCGCTGAAACATCAACGTCAGGCGCTCCAGGCGATCGAGCCGGTCGAGCCAGCGCAGCAGCAGCGGCGTGCCGACATTGTAGGGCAGATTGGCCACCACCGAGAGCCGCCCCGTGCAGAGATCGGCGAGATCGATCGCCAGCGCGTCGGCCTCGATCAGCTGCAGCCGCCCGCCAGCCGCCTCGGCCAGCTCCTGCAGCGCCAGCAGGCAGCGCGGGTCGCGCTCGATCGCGATGATCCTTGCGGCCGGCGAGGCGAGCAGCGCCCGGGTCAGCCCGCCGGGCCCGGGCCCGATCTCGAGCACGGTCCGGCCGCAAAGGTCCCCGGCCGCGGCCACGATCCGCCGCAGAAGGTTCGAATCGAGCAGAAAGTGCTGGCCGAGGCGCTTGTCGGCGCGCAGGCCGAAGCGCTCGATCACGGTACGCAGCGGCGGCCAGCCAGGCGCGCCGGCGCCGTCGGGCCCGGCTGCCCCAAAAGGCGCGCGGCCGGACGGCGTCGGATCGGCCGCCACCGGAGCCGCTCGCTAGAGCCGGATGTCGACGAAGGCCTGGGTGCGCAGATCGCGCAGATAGCGCCGCGCCAGGCGATCGATCTGCTCGCTCTCGAGGCGCTCGGCGATCTCGTCGCGCTGCGGCGCCGACTGCACCGCGCCACGGCGGTCGCAGACGACGATCAGATGGATGCCGGCCGGCCCTTGCAGGGGCTCGCTGACCTCACCGGGCGGCAGGTCGATCAGGACGCGCGCGAAATCCGGCGGCAGCTCGCCGATCCGGACCCAGCCGAGCGCGCCCGAGCCTGGCAGCTGGCGCTCGGTGGCGATCCGGTTGACGGCATCGCAGTCGACCAGCTGCGGGCGCACGGCCAGCGCCTCCTCGCGCAGCCGCGGAGCACCCGCCTGGCCCTCGGCCTCGTTGAAGGGAAACAGGAGCTGCGAGAGCGACACCTCGACCTGGGCGTCGCTGGGTGCCAGCTGGGCCGCCGCCAGGCGCCGGTCGCGCAGCCAGAACACGTGGTAGCCGACCGGCGAGCGCAGCGGCGCCGACACGTCGCCGGGCTCGAGCTGCTCGAGGGCCACCAGCAGATCGGGCGGGATCATGGCGCCGCGCACCCAGCCCAGATCGCCGCCCTGCTCCGCGCTCGCCGCCGCCGACACCTGGCGCGCCAGCGACTCGAAGCTGCCGCCCTCGCGCACGGCCTGGATCAGCCTTTGCGCATCGGCCGTGACCGCCTCCTCCTGCGTCGGACTGTCGACCGGCAGCACGATCTCGGACAGCAGGAACTCGGTCTGCCGCTCGCTCAGGCGCGCCTCCTGGACCGCGAGGTCGAGCTGGTCGACCGTCACGTTGACCCGCGGCCGGACCTGCAGATTGACGACCTTGACCCAGGCGATCTGAGCGCTCAGCTGCGCCGCGAGCGTATCGAAGTCGACCCCCGCGTTCGCCAGCAGACGGCGCATGGCCGGCACGTCCATATTGTTGCGCTCGGCGATGTTGGCGATCGCCTGCTCGACCTCCTGAGGCTCGACCCTGAGGCCGAGGCGCTCGGCTTCCTGGCGCTGCAGCGCCTCCTCCACGAGGCCGCGCAGGACCTGCGGCGTCAGCCCCTGGCGCGCCTCGAGGGTGTCGTCGACGCTGCTGGTGAACATCACGAGGTCGAGCCGGTCGTTCAGGTCCTGGACGCTCACCACCTCGTCGTTGACCACGGCTGCGATCCGCTGCTGCGCCCATGCACCCTGCCCGAGCAGCAGCAGGCAGGCCAGCGTCGCCGCCATGCCCGGCATGCTGCCGGGGCGCAGGCGGGCCAGCCGGAACATCATCGACCTCACAAGCCCTCCTCGATACCTACCGCACCCAGATTCTTGAACGCCACGCTGATCGCGACGCTGGTGTCGGCGTCGGCGTCGCGGTCGTCGGTGAACTTGCGCTGCATGCCGGCGAACACCTCCAGGCACGGGTGAATATAGGTCAGCCCGGCGCGATAGTAGATCCAGGCATCCTGGTCGAGGTCGCGCCGCAACTCCCCGTGGAGCGAGAGCCACGAGGTCGCCCGCAGCTCGGCCTCGAGGATCAGCTCCTCGCTCTCGTCGCTCACGAAATCGTCGGGATCGTCGGGATCGTCCTCGAACTGGAGATCGTCGGCATCGCCCTTCAGGAAGAGATACTGCGCATCGAGGCGCAGCCAAGAGATGCCGACGTTGGCGCCGACCTCGTTGCGCTCCAGGCTCGCGCTGTCCTGGTCGAGGCGAAAGCGATAGCGCAGGTTCAGCCAGTCGGTGGGCTGGACGGCGATGCGCCCGACATAGTCCGAGAAGCCCTTCCCCTCGAAGCCCGATTCACCCTCGATGTCGGGGTCGTCGCTGAACTTGTAGAGCTGGCCGAAAAGGCCGCTCACCGTCTCGCGACTCTCGCCGAACAGGCCGTAGCGCACGCCATAGCTGATCTTGCCGCCGCCCTCGACCCGGTCGATGCCGGGAAAACGCGACGGCTTGAACAGGTTGGTGTCGTCGAACTCGACGTCCTGGCTGTCCTCGTTGGGAATGCGGGAGGGATTGTTGCCCGTGGTCGTCCAGGTGCCGCTGACGATCGGCTCGATCATGTGGCTGACGCCGAAGCCATCGCCCAGCAACGGCCAGCTCCAGTCCAGGGTGGCGCGCGGCACGAAGCGGCCGGCATTGTCGACGCCGCCGTCGTCGCTGAAGGTCTCGGGGTCGCCGTCGGTGTTGTAGGCGTCGCCGCGCGCGCTCAAGGTCAGGCGATACAGATCGCCGATCGGGCCCTGCTTGGGCAGCTCCCACGCCACCCGCGTCGACAGGCGCCGGGTGTCCAGGCCCTCGGTCCGGGTCAGGGTCAGGGCGCTGCTGTTGAGGCCGACGCGCGAGTCCCACAGCATGGGCTGGCTGGTCAGCTCGAGCTCCGCCTCGGGCGCCGCGATCGGGATCGTCCCCTGGTCGTCGTCCTCGCGCAGGCCCTGGAAGCCGTAGCCCTGGATCACCGCATAGTTGCGGCTCCAGATGCGCTCGGTGAACAGCCGGTTCTGCAGGACGTTGTCGTCGCTGAAGTTGTAGCGGTCGAGATAGGTGTCGTCGCTTGCCACCGCCAGGTCGAAGCCCCAGCCCCAGTAGTTGCCGAGATGAAAGTCGCCCTCGCCCTCGATGTTGCCGCGAAACGCCTGGCCGCTCGGGTTGGGATCGGAATCGCTGCCGGCCTCGGTCGCATAGGTGATGCTGCCGCCGAGATCGAAGCGGCCGCTCTCCAGGAGGTGGCGATAGTCCGCCGTGAGCACCGCGTTCTCCATGGTGGTGAAGATGGGGGCCACGGTCAGATCGTAGTTCGGCGCCAGGTCGAAATAGTACGGCGTCTCGAGGGTGAAGCCCAGGTTGCTGTCGCTGCCGAAGATCGGCGGCAGAAAGCCCGAGCGCCGCTCGACCGTCGGGTCGGGATGGGAGAAGAAGGGCGTGTAGGCGATCGGCACGCCGAACATCTCGAGGAACGCGTTCTTGTAGGTGATGTCGCGGGTCTCCTGGTCGTGGGTCACCTGCTCGGCGGTGATCTGCCAGAGCGGCGGCTCGTCGGAGTCCTCGCAGACCGGGCAGGGCGAATAGACCGCCTCGTCCATCTCGGTGCGGGTGCCCTCGATCCGGCGGCCCTCGGATGCGGCGAGCAGCGAATCGTCCTCGAGGCGCGCGCGCAGCTCGCTCGCGACGCCGTTGCGCAGGTCGCCGCTGAACACGACGCGATCGGCGTACAGCACCTCGCCGGTCGGCTCGACCAGGGTGATGTTGCCGAGCGCCTCGATGCGGTCGGAGCGCTGGTCGTAACGCACCGTATCGGCAAGCAGGCGGCGCTCGCCGCGCAGGATCTCGACCTCGCCCTCGGCCACGATGACATCGTCGGGCTCGAGGCGGACCTCCCTCGCGAACATCAGCACCGGGCCTTCGCCGATGTCCAGCGCCTGCCCCGCCGGCACATGCGCGAGCAGCACCACGGCCAGTGCTGGCAGTAGCCAGGTGCTGCGAATGCCGCTATGCAACGACAGCGGCCGGCCGCCGACCGGATCGATCGGGTCCGACGCAGGTAGCCAGGCTGCTCGGAGCCCGAAGCGATCGCGGATGGTGAGCCTCATGGGCCCCCATCATACAATTCCGCCGCGATCAGGCTACCGTCCGAATGACACGATGGCGTTGGTATTCCCGCCCGGAACCGCGCCAGCATCGGAGGCCTGCCGCATGAAGATCGCCTTTGCCACCGCCGCGCTGCCCGATACCGGCACAGCCGTGGTGCTCGCCGCCGACAGCGCGCTCGGCGCCACGGCGGCCGACCTCGACCGGCGGACCGGCGGCGCCGTGCGCCGGGCGATCGAGCTGGCCGGCAACAAGCTCAAACGCGGTCGCGCGGTCGAGCTGCTGTGTCCGGCGGGGATCGAACTCGGCCGCGTCGTGGTGCTCGGCGTCGGCACGCCGGGCGAGGCGAAACGGCTCGATCTCGAGGCGCTCGGCGGCAGCCTCGCGGTCAAGCTGAAGGCGCTGGGCGTCGCCGAGGCGAGCGTCGCGGTCGATGCGATCGACGGGCTGCCGTTCGGCCCGGCGGAGCTTGCGGTCTACCTCGCCGAGGGCGCCATGCTGCGCAGCTACCGCTTCGACAAGTATCGCACCGGCAAGGACGACGACGACGACCAGGACGAGGTCCAACGGCTGACCTTCCACCTCGCCGAGCCGGCCGCGGCGAAGGCCGCCTGGAGGGCCGCCGCGGCGGTGGCCGAGGGCGTGCGGGAGGCGCGCGACCTCGTCTCCGAGCCCGCCAACGTGCTCTCGCCCGAGCAGTTCGCCGAGGCCTGCCGCACGCTCGGCGAGCGCCTCGGCATGGAGGTCGACGTGCTGGGACCGGCGGCGATGCGCGAGCTCGGCATGAACGCCCTGCTCGCGGTCGGCCAGGGCAGCCACCGCGAATCCCGGGTCGCGGTGATGCGCTGGAACGGCGCAGGCGCCGACCAGCCGCCGGTAGCACTGATCGGCAAGGGCGTCTGCTTCGACAGCGGCGGCCTGTCGCTCAAGCCCGCCGCCGGCATGGAGGAGATGAAGTGGGACATGGGCGGCGCCGGTGCGGTCTACGGCGCCATGGCGGCGCTCGCCGGCCGCAAGGCCAAGGCCAACGTGGTGGGCGTGCTCGGCCTCACCGAGAACATGCCCTCTGGCCATGCCCAGCGCCCGGGCGACGTGATCACGGCGATGTCGGGCCTCACGATCGAGGTCGTCAACACCGACGCCGAGGGCCGGCTGCTGCTGGCCGACGTGCTGCACTACACGAGGGATCGCTTCAAGCCGCGCCTGATGATCGACCTCGCGACGCTCACCGGCGCGATCGTGGTGGCACTCGGCCACGAGCAGGCTGGCATCTTCAGCACCGACGATACGCTCGCCGGGCAGCTCACCGCGGCCGGCGCCGCGGTCGGCGAGAAGCTCTGGCGCATGCCGCTCGGCGAGGACTACGCCAAGCACATCAGGTCCGACATCGCCGACATCAAGAACGTCGGGCGGGCGCGCGAGGCCGGCGCCAGCGCAGGTGCCGTGTTCCTCGAGCGCTTCGTCGGCGACGTGCCCTGGGCGCATCTCGACATCGCGGGCGTGGCCTGGACCAAGCGCGATCTGCCGCTTGCCGGCAAGGGCGCCACGGGCTTCGGGGTGCGCCTGCTCGATCGCCTGATCGCCGAGCATTTCGAGGGCTGAGCCCGCCGGCAGGCGGGGGCGGCGACATGGGCGCCGGCACCGAGGTCGGCTTCTACCATCTGACCCGCAGCGCGCTCGAGCCGGCGCTCGGCCGGCTGCTGGAGCGGGTGCTGGAGAGCGGCCTGCGCGCCGTGGTGCGCGCCGCCGTCGGCCGAGCGCGCCGAGGCGCTCAACCGCGCGCTCTGGCAGTTCGGCCGCGACAGCTTTCTGCCGCACGGCACGCGCGCCGACGGCAGCGCCGAGGACCAGCCGGTGTTCCTGACCGATCGCGAGGACTATCCGAACGGTGCCACGGTGCTGGTGCTGGTCGACGGCGCCGAGGCCGATCCGGCCGCCTTCCGCCGCTGCCTTTATCTGTTCGACGGCAACGACGAGCCGGCGGTCGAGCGGGCCCGCGACCTGTGGCGGCGCTGGCGCGAGCGCGGCATGGCGCTGACCTACTGGCAGCAGACCGAGCGCGGCTGGCAGAAGGCGGCGCCGGCCGGCCCCGAGCCGTGAGCGCGCCGTACTGGCGGACAATCCTTTTTGACCCGCGCCGAGGGGTCGCTATAAGCAGGCGCGGCACCATCAGGAGGGACCCATGGCCACCCAGCGCACGCTCTCGATCATCAAGCCCGACGCCACCCGGCGCAATCTGACCGGTCAGATCAACGCGCGCCTCGAGGCAGCCGGGCTGCGGATCGTGGCGCAGCGCCGGGTCCGCCTCTCGGCCGCCCAGGCGGAGGCGTTCTACGCCGTCCACAGGGAGCGGCCGTTCTTCGCGAGCCTGTGCGCCTTCATGACGTCGGGGCCGGTGGTGGTGCAGGTGCTGGAGGGCGACAACGCGGTCGAGGTCAACCGCGAGGTCATGGGCGCGACCAATCCGGATCAGGCGGCGCCGGGCACGATCCGCAAGGACTTTGCGGAATCGATCGAGGCGAACTCGGTGCATGGCTCGGATGCGCCGGGAACTGCCGCCGCCGAAATCGCGTTCTTCTTCGCGGGCGTCGACATCGTTGGCTGATGGCAGCGATCGATAGTCCTGGACAGGCCTGAATCCGCCTATTACCACCTCAGGCTATGGCATATGGAGGAATCGATGACACTCAAGGGTGCAGGACGACTTGCGCTGATCCTGTTGTTCGGCTCGATGCTTGCCGCGTGCGGCAATACCTGGTCGGGCATGAAGGAGGATACCGGCGAGAACATGGAAGCAGTCGGCGAGGGGATGGATTCGACCGGCGAGGACCTGGATGAATCCGGCGAGGAGGAGCAGAAGACACAGTAAGGGGCTGACGCGGCGCCTCGCGCGGACCACAGCTCCGCCGTCGAGGCGCCCGCGGGCGCGACTGCATGCCGTGCCGGCCTAGGCCCCGCGCGGCGTTTGTGCATGCCCGACAGGCGTCAGATATCCGCAGGATTGAGCAGAACGGCGTCCGCCGTCGTGGCGCCGTCGATCATGACCCGCTCGTCGATCACCCGCGCCCGACCCGACGCCACGAGCTCCAGCGCCATCGGGTAGCAGCGGTGCTCGGCATCGAGCACGCGGGCAGCGAGGCTGTCAGCGTCGTCGTGCGGATGCACCGGCACCACGGCCTGGACGACGATCGGGCCATCGTCCACCTCGGCGCGCACCAGATGCACCGTGCAGCCCGTGAAGCGCACGCCTGCCGCGAGCACGCGGCGATGCGTGTCCAGCCCGCGGAACGCCGGCAGCAGCGAGGGATGGATGTTGAGCAGGCGATCGCGCCAGCGCTCGACGAACCACGGGCTGAGCACGCGCATGAAGCCGGCCAGGCACACCACGGCGATGCCGTGCTCGTGCAGGGTGCGGTCGATCGCGTTCTCGAACCCGACCTGGGTCGCGAAGGCGCCATGCGGGATCATCTCGGTGGCAATGCCGCAATCCCTGGCGTGGCGGAGCCCGGCGGCATCGGCGCGATTGCTGATCACCAGCACGATCTCGGCACTGGCATCCGGCCGCGCGCACGCCTCGATCAGGGCCCGCAGGTTGGAGCCCCGCCCCGAGATCAGGACGGCCGTGCGCCGTCGTGCCGCCATCTAGGCGTCCATGCCGTCGATCCGGACGCGCGCAGGCCCCTCGCCCGGGATCAGCTCGCCGAGATAGGAGACCGTCTCGCCGCGCTCGCTGAGCCACGTGATGGTCGCATCGGCGTAGTCGGCGACCACCACCAGCACCATGCCGATGCCGCAGTTGAAGGTGCGCAGCATCTCCTCGGGCCGCAGCCGGCCCGCCTCGTACAGCCAGAGGAACACGGGCGGCGCGCGCCAGCTGCTCGCGTCGATCCGCGCCACCACGCCGTCCGGCAGCACGCGCGGCAGGTTGTCGATCAGGCCGCCGCCGGTGATATGGGCCATCCCCTTGACGACGTCGGTATGGCCGAGAAGGCTCAGGAGGCTGCGGGCATAGATCCGGGTCGGCAGCAGCAGCGCGCTCGCCAGGCTCTCGCCGGGCGCGAACGGCGCCGGATCCGGCAGGTCCAGCTGCACGGTCGCGCAGGATCTTGCGGACCAGGGAGAAGCCGTTGGCGTGGATGCCGCTGGAGGCGAGGCCGAGGAGGACGTCGCCGGCGGCGATGTCGGTCCGCGGCAGGCGCCAGGCCCGCTCGACAGCACCGACCGCGAAGCCCGCGAGGTCGTAGTCGCCCGGCTTGTAGTGGCCCGGCATCTCGGCGCTCTCGCCGCCGATCAGCGCGCAGCGCGCCTCGCGGCAGCCCTCGGCGATCCCCGCGATCACCTCGGCAGCCTGCTCCGGCACGAGCCTCGCGGTGGCGTAGTAGTCGAGGAAGAACAGCGGCTCGGCGCCCTGGACGACGAGATCGTTGATGCACATGGCGACCAGGTCGATGCCGGCGACACGATGCCGCCCGCTCTGCGCCAGAAGCTGGAGCTTGGTGCCGACGCCGTCGGTCGCGGCGACCAGGATCGGGTCGCGAAAGCCGGCCTGCTTCAGATCGAACAGGCCGCCGAAGCCGCCGATCTCGGCGCTGGCGCCAGGCCGCGCGGTGCTGCGGGCGAGCGGCGCGATGGCGCGCACCAGAGCCTCGCCGGCGTCGATGTCCACCCCCGCCTCGCGATATCGGACAGCGTCGGGCGGCTCCAGCGTCTCTTGTGTCATGAGGCAGGACTTGGCTAAGGTTTTCGCCTACAGAGATGAAGTTTGCTGGCGGAGCGTCAGCTTAGGGCATCAGGATCGCATTGCAATGCTCCAGTCCCGGCAGTTCCGTTCGATCGCCGACCCGCGCCGGCCGCGCGCGGCTGCGCTGAGGATCGGCCGCTGCGCGGCCTGATCGTGGCGCTGGCGATCGGGCTCGCGGCGGGCGGCGCGCCGCAGCCTGCCGGCGCCCAGGGAACACCCGCGCAGAGCGCGGCGGTGTTCACGGTCAGCGACATCGCGGTCGACGCGACCGCGGCCGATGCGGTCAGCGCGCGCGCGCAGGCGGTCCGCGAGGGCCAGCAGGCCGGGCTCGACCGGCTGCTGCGCCGGCTGGTCGCGGCCGAGGACGCCGCGCGCCTGCCGCGGGCTGCGAGCCTGCCGATCGACGACTACGTGCAGAGCTTCGAGATCGCCGACGAGGAGCTCTCGAGCACGCGCTACATCGCGGACCTCACGGTGGCCTACGATCCGGACGCCGTGCGCGCCCTGCTGAGCGACGGCGGCTTCGCCTTCGCCCAGTCCGTGTCGATGCCGGTGGTCGTGCTGCCGTTGTACGAGACCGGGCAGGTTGCGCGCCTGTGGCCGGACGACAATCCGTGGTGGCAGGCCTGGGCCGAGCACATGGACCCCGAGCAGCTGCTCCGCCTGGTGCTGCCGCTGGGCGATCTCGAGGACATGGCCATGGTGTCGGCGGCGCAGGCGCAGGCAGGCGATCCGGCGGCGCTGGCCGCTCTGGCCGCACGCTACGGCGCCGAGGACACGCTGGTGGTGACCGCCCGGACCGAGGGCGGCCCGGAGCCCGAGCAGGTGAGCGCGGTCGGGTTCGAGGCCACGCGGATCGGCCGTGCGCAGCAGGCGGAGGGCCAGCCGCTGTCGCTTGCGGTCGGGCCGGACCGGCCGCTCGACGCGACCCTGGCGCTGGCGGTCGAGCAGATCCAGGCGAGCCTGGACGAGCGCTGGAAGAGCGCCAACCTCTTGCGCTTCGATCAAGGCGGGCTCATGCTGGTCGGCGTGCCGATCGCCCGGCTCGCCGATTGGGTCGCGGTCAAGCAGCGCCTCGAGCGCCTGCCCGAGGTCAGCGAGATCGTGATGGCGAGCTTCGCCAGGGATCGCGTGGGCATCCAGATTCGTTATATTGGCGACGAGGTCCATCTCGAGCAGGCGCTGGCGCGGCTGGGCCTGGCGCTAACGCGGGAAGGGGAATCATGGCTGTTGCTTCCGACAGGGAGAAATCCCGGCCAAGGCGGGCAGCCGAGCGCGACGTCGACCGCATCCTAGATCGCTCGCCGAGCAATCTTGCCAATCTGATCACCATCAGCCGGTTGCTGATGGTGATCCCGCTGATCTGGCTGATCGCCACCGAGCGCGTCCATGCCGCCTTCTGGCTGCTGCTGGCGGCCGGCCTCTCGGATGCGCTCGACGGCTACGTCGCGAAGAACTTCAACGCCCGCACCGACCTCGGCGCCTATCTCGATCCGATCGCCGACAAGACCCTGCTGGACGGCATCTATGTCGCCCTTGCCCTGGCGGGGTGGCTGCCGCCCTGGCTCGCCATGCTGGTGGTCGGCCGCGACGTGCTGATCGTGCTCGGCGTCATCCTGATGCAGCGGCGCGACCCGGTGTTCCGCGCGCAGCCCCTGCTGATCGGCAAGGCCAACACGTTCGCGCAGCTCTCGCTGGCGGCGTGCGCGCTGGCGCATGCCGGCGGCGTGATCGATCTCGGCATGCTGGTCGCGGTGCTGATCGTGGTGGTCTCGCTGACCACGGTGGTGTCCGCGGCCAGCTATGTTGCCCAGGGACTGCGCGCGCTCGGCCGGGAGCGCGCTACTTGAGCCATGGTGCGCGGCTGGCGCTCCTCGGAGCGCTGCCGCTGGCGATCCTGCTGCTGGGCCTGATTTTGCTGCACGGCATCCTGTTGCCGTTCGTGGTCGGCATGGCGGCCGCCTACCTGCTCGACCCGGCGGCGGACTGGCTGCAGCGCATGCATTTCAGCCGTACCGCGGCGACGATCTCGATCACCCTCAGCTTCTTCGTGTTCCTGGTGGTGGTGGTCGTGCTGGTGCTGCCGGCGCTGGCCACGCAGGCGGCCGAGCTCGCCAACGAGCTGCCGCGCAACCTCGAGCAGCTGCGCGCCCGCGTCACGCCGCGCCTGTCCGAGCTCGCCACCACCCTGGGCATGGACGAGAGCTGGTCGGCGCAGGGGCTGATCGAGCAGTTCTCGGACCGGGTGATCAGCTTCGTCGGCACCGCGCTCTCGCAGGTCCTGCAGTCCGGCATGGCCCTGCTCAACCTGCTCTCGCTGATCTTCGTCACGCCGGTCGTGACCTTCTATCTGCTGCGCGACTGGGACCGCATGGTCGGCCGGCTGCGCACGATGGTGCCGCGCGACCAGCTGCCGACGATCGAGCGCCTGAGCCGCGAGATCGACGAGGCGCTGGGCGGCGTGATCCGCGGCCAGGGGCTGGTGTGCCTGTTCCTGGCGATCTTCTACGCCACCGGACTGTGGTTCACCGGGCTGCGCTATGGCGTCGTGATTGGCCTGCTGACGGGCCTGTTCTCGTTCATTCCCTACATCGGCATGGCGCTCGGCCTGTGTGTCGGCCTGGTGGTCGCCATCTTCCAGTTCCAGGACTGGTTCATGGTCGCGGTGGTCGCGGCGGTGTTCGCCGCCGGCCAGTTCATCGAGGGCAATTTCGTCACGCCGCGCCTCGTCGGCAGCCGGATCGGCGTCCATCCGGTCTGGCTGATCTTCGCCGTGCTCGCCGGTGCCGCCCTGCTCGGCATCGTCGGCGCGTTGCTGGCGGTGCCGGCGGCGGCCGTGATCGGCGTGTTCATCCGCTTCGCCCTGGAGCGCTACCGCGCCAGCGCGCTCTACAACGGGCCTGCGGCCGTGGGCGCCCGCGAGCAGGACGCGGGCCGGTGAGCGAGCAGCTGCTGTTCGCGTTCGGGCATCGCCCGGCCTCGGATCTCGAAAACTTCATGCCCGCACCCTGCAACCGCGACGCCCTGGCCTGGCTGGAGCGCTGGCCGAGCTGGCCCGCCTGCGCGCTGGTGCTGTATGGTCCTGCCGGCTGCGGCAAGAGCCACCTCGCCAGGATCTGGGCGACGCGCGCCGAGGCCCGCTGGCTCGAGCGGCCGCTGCCGGCGGGAGCGCGGCCCGAGGCGGTGCGCGCCTTCGTCTTCGAGGACGTCCTGGCCGAGGGTCGCCTCGCCGACGAGGTCGGGCTGCTGCAGTTCTACAACTGGCTGGTCGAGGAGCGCGGCCACATCCTGCTCACCGCGCGACAGCCGGTGGCGGACTGGCCGATCGGCCTGCCCGACCTCGCCTCGCGGCTGCGCGCCGCCCCTGCGGTCGCGATCGGCCTGCCCGACGAGGCCCTGCTCGGCGCGCTCCTGGTAAAGCTGTTCGGCGATCGTCAGCTCGTGGTCGCCGAGGACGTGATCCGCTATATGCTGGCGCACATGGAGCGATCGTTCGCCGCGGCCCGCACGCTGGTCGCAGCGCTCGACGCCCGCTCGCTCGAGCAGCATCGCGCGATCACCGTCCCCCTGGTGCGCGCCGTGCTCGGGCAGACCGATCTGGAGGGCACGGACGCGACCGCAAGCCCATAAACCGAGGGAGGAAGCCAATGGATCTCGGCATTGCCGGCAAGAAAGCGCTGGTCTGCGCGGCGAGCAAGGGGCTCGGCCGCGGCTGTGCCCTGGCGCTCGCCAGGAACGGCGTCGCCGTCACGATCACCGCGCGCACGCAGAGCGCGCTCGAGGCCGCCGCCGATGAGATCGCGCGCGAGACCGGCGCCGCGGTCAACACGGTGGCCGGCGACATCACGACGCGCGAGGGCCGCGCCGCAGCGCTCGCCGCCTGTCCGCAGATCGACATCCTCGTCAACAACGCCGGCGGCCCGCCGCCCGGCGACTTTCGCGAGTGGGACGAGGAGGACTGGATCAGCGCCTGCAACGGCAACATGATCACCGCCATCATGCTGATCAAGGCGGTGGTGGACGACATGCGCGGCCGCGGCTTCGGCCGGATCGTCAACATCACCTCGAGCTCGGTGAAGGCGCCGATCCCGCAGCTCGGCCTCTCGAACGGCGCCCGCTCCGGCCTCACCGGCTTCGTCGCCGGCCTCGCCCGTCAGACGGTCGATCGCAACGTCACCATCAACAACATCCTGCCCGGCCGCTTCGATACCGACCGGCTGCGCTCGGGCATGGCGTTCGCGGCCCAAAAATCCGGCCGCGCCGAGAAGGAGATCGAGGCGGAATCGATCGCCTCCATCCCGGCCAGGCGGTTCGGCAACCCACAGGAGTTCGGCGAGCTTTGCGCCTTCATCTGCAGCGCCCAGGCGAGCTACATCACGGGCCAGAATTTTCTGATCGACGGCGGCCTGTATCCCGGGACGTACTGAGCGATGCCGAAGCTCAAGCCGAGCGGCGAGTGGCGACGGCCAGACCGTCGCGTGCCGGGTCGTAGCTGCGAGGTTCGGCCTGTCCTGCATCGTTGGTGAAGATTGAGATCTTCGCACTGCCGTAGGTGACGCGACCTGTCTCCTTGTATCCGCCTTCGGCAAGGATGCTCGGGCAGCCTGTCCTGAGGCCAAGACAGATCGCCCAGATGCGGCGCGGCCGTTCCTCCAGGGATTGCCCAATACGCTGAATGACCTGCTGCATGACGACGGGGCCGAACGGATTGAACATGAAGAACACGTTCTGATCGGGCTGCACCTCGTAGTCCGCGGCGTCCGCGTGCACGACCTCGACCGTCACGTTGCCGGCGTAGTGACGCTGAAAGCGGCGGATGTTCCGTTCGGCCGTGCGGCAAAGCTCGCCCGAGAACTCAACGCCCACGACCTTCCGGAAGCAGCCGGATTGTGCCGCGAGCAGCAGCATGCGTCCTTTGCCTGCGCCAAGATCGACGAAGACGCTGTCGCGCGGGATCGGTAGCGCGCGCAGGACCGCTCGGAAATAGCGCACCCGCGTCGGCGCGTAGTGCACGCCATGAGCCACATGGCGACTGTCGATCGCGAGCTCCGCAAGCGGCGTGATGCCCCTGGTGTCGACGCCGTACCTCCAGTCGAACGCCTCGTCCTCGATGACCGCCACAGCAGTCTGCACCATCTCCCAAGGGGAGTGACGCCGCAGATCCTTGAGGGCTTGCCGCAAAACCTGCATCCGCCGTGCTCCCGCCTCCAACCCTTCCCCCTGGATTTCTTCCAGCGCTGCACTTTTGAGCCCCGAGCTCGCCTGTACAAGCGCCGGAGGACCGCGCAGTGGTTACTGCATGCTGAAGCGCGTACCGTGGTGCACCTGTCGAATGAGGGAGGGCGAGATGCTGAAGCTCAAGCCGAGCTGCGAGTGCTGCGATCGCGATCTGCCGCCGGATTCGCAGGACGCGCAGGATCTGCTCGTTCGAGTGCACGTTCTGCGCGACCTGCGCCGCCGAGAGGCTCGCCGGGATCTGCCCGAACTGCGGCGGCGAGCTTGTGCGCCGGCCGATCCGCCCGCCGGCCGCCCTGGCGGGCTTCCCTGCATCGACCGAGCGCTTCGTAAAGCCGTCGGGCCGCGAACGGCGCAGATCGAGCCGCTCACCGTGACTTGAACGGCCCGCGCGGCGCTGCACATGGACGTTGAAATCGGCAGGTTGGCCACCATCCTTCTTGCCGACCAACGTCACGCCAACAGGATCGTCGTCGCAGTCGCGCCGACTGATGCCGGCGTGGCCTCGAGGCGGGTGCATAAGAGGCGCTTCATGATGCTTGGATTTGAGAGGTCCAGGGTCGGTCTCGCCCTGGCGCTGCTTCTTGGCTGCGCGATCCCATTCTCGTCCGCCGATGCGGCGGCCGTACCGACCCCGATCGAAACCGGTACGCGGCTGGGCGACGTGCGTCTGTTCGAAAGCGGGGAGACGCCCAAAGAGCTGGTCTTTCTGTTCTCCGATCAAGACGGTTGGAATGATCGGATGGGAGCAGCCGCCACTGACATGGCAGCGCGCGACGTTGCCGTGGTCGGGGTCGACCTGAAGCGCTACCTTCTAGCGCTCGCCGACAGCAACGATCAGGACTGTCACTATCTCAACTCGGACATCGAGCAGCTGAGCAAACAGCTCCAGAGCAGGCTTGGGATTGCCCAGTATCGCTGGCCAATTCTGGCCGGAATCGGAGCCGGCGGCGTCCTCGCCTATGGCGCCGCCGCGCAGGCACCGGACGCCACGATCGCCGGCGCGCTCGTGCTCGATCCAGCATCCTCGCTCGACACGCGGCTGCCGCTTTGCTCTGGCGCGCCGGCCAGCAGCCTGGCGCCTGGCAGCTTCAGCTATGGGCCGATGCCCGACATGCCGGGTTGGCTCCGGGTTGCCGACCGACATGCGCCCTCCAACATGCCATGGGTCGAGCAGATCACGGTGCCCGGCGGGAGCGATACCGCCGGCGCCCTCGTGGCGATGCTTCTGCCGATGATCGGCTTCGTCATGCCGACCGGCCAGGGGCTCGACGATCTACCTCTGGCTGAGGTTCCCGCCACCCACTCGCCGGTCGCGCTCGCTGTGATCCTTTCCGGCGACGGTGGCTGGCGCGACATCGACAAGCAGATTGGCCAGGTCCTTGCCAACGGCGATATCGGCGTCGTGGGGCTCGAACTCGCTGCGCTATTTCTGGAGTTCAAAGACGCCCGAGCAAGTCGGCCGCGACCTGGACCGGATCGTCGCGCACTATCAGGCCGAGTGGGGTGTCCACGATGTCCTGCTGATCGGCTACTCGTTCGGCGCCGACGTGCTGCCGGCGTCGTACAATCGGATGAGCCCGGCAACACAGTCCGCGGTTGTGGAGGTCTCTCTGCTCGGACTTGCCGAGGAGGCGCTGTTCGAGTTTCACGTGAGCGGCTGGCTTGGTCTCACCGGCTCGGACGCCCTGCCGATTGCGCCGGAAGTCGCAAGGCTGGACGTCGCCAAGGTGCAGTGCTTCTACGGCGAAGAGGAGGACGACAGCCTTTGCCGCACCCCGGTGCTTGCCAGCGCCGAGCTGATCGAGACCAAAGGCGGCCATCACTTCGACGGTGACTATCAGGCGCTGGCGCGTCGTATCATCGACGGCTACGAGCGGCGAAAGCGGGTGTGAGCACTGTGGTGGTCGATCAGCGGCCGTTACGCGTTTCGCCGATCGAAGAGCCGGTGCCGGCTCCCGGCGTGCCAAACGGCCCCGATCCAAGCCGGGCCGGGCTGGCCCGAATCCTGGCCCGGGTCCGGCAATATGGTCCTCCGGTCCTCGGGTTTCTCCTGCTCGTGATCGCCGTGCTGGTCCTGGACCGGGCGTTCCAGCAGATCACCTACAGCGAGTTCAGTCAGCGCATCGTTGCGCTCGATGGCTGGCGGATCGCGCTCTCGCTCGCGTTGACCGCGCTGAGCTTCATCGCGCTTGCTGGCTACGAGCAGTGTGCGCTCAGAATTCATCGGCAAGCGGTTGCCGTGGCCGCACACCAGCCTGGTCGCATTCGTCGCACAGTCGATCGCGCACTCCACCGGGTTCGCGGCCTTCGTCGGCGTAGGCCTGCGCTACCGGATCTATGCGGCCGACGGGCTCGATCTTGCCGACGTGGCCAAGGTCCAGCTGTTCTTTTCTTCGACTTTCGTACTTGGCGTGATGGTGCTGTCCGGGCTGGCGCTCGCGTTCGAGCCCCAGGCCGTGGCTGCGGCGGTCGCTATGCCGGTGGAGATCTGGCGTCTGATCGGCGTGCTGCTGCTGGTCGGGGTGGCCGGCTATCTGGTGCTCAGCTCGGCTGATGGCTTCGCCGGGATCCGGCTCGGCCGTCATCACCTCAGCTTGCCGCGATCGCGCACGACCGCATTGCAAATTCTGCTGGCGACGATCGATCTCGCCGCGGCCGCCGGTGCGCTCTATGTGCTCCTGCCCGGTCTCGACGTGGGCTACGTCGCGTTTGTCGGCCTGTTCACGGCGGCCATCATCGTCGGCGTGCTGAGCCACGTGCCGGGCGGCTTGGGGGTGTTCGAATCGCTCCTGCTGCTCATGCTGCAGCCGGCGCCCGAGCACTTACCGGCCGTGATAAGCGGCCTGGTGGTGTTTCGTCTGCTCTACTACGTGTTACCGCTGCTGATCGGCACCGGCGTGCTCGGCGCGCTGGAATCGCGACAGTCCGTGCGCCGGGCGCTTGGGCTTGGCCTGCGCGTGGTGTCGCCGATGGCGCCGCGCCTGTTCGCGATGGTGAGCTTCATTGCCGGCATCGTGCTGCTGGTCTCCGGAGCCTTGCCGGCAGAGCCCGGACGCCTCGCCGTGCTCGCCGAGTTGACGCCGCAGCCCCTGATCGAGCTGTCCCACTTCACCGGTAGCCTGATCGGCATGGCGCTGCTGCTGCTCGCCCGCAGTCTCGACCGGCGCATTGCCGAGGCCTGGAGCATGACCGTGGCGTTGCTTGCGGTCGGGGTCGTCGCATCGCTGATGAAGGGCTTCGACTATGAGGAAGCGATTGTCCTTGCGCTCACGCTGTGCGCCCTGCTCGCCAGCCGGAAGGAGTTCTACCGGCGCGCCTCACTGTTCGATGAGCGGCCGTCGGTCGGCTGGCTGATCGCGGTCGGTGCGGCCTTGCTCGGCACGATCTGGCTGTTCGGTTTTGCCTACCGGCATGTGGAGTACGCGCACCAAATGTGGTGGCAGTTCGAGCTGCAGGCGGATGCGCCGCGCTCGCTGCGCGCGGTAGTGGGCGCCGCCGTGCTGCTCGGAGCATTCGGCATCATGCGGCTTCTTCGCCCCTCGCTCACGCGTCCCCGGCCGCCGACCGGCCATGAGCTCGACGATGCACAGGCGCTGGTGGTGCGTGGTACGTCGAACGACGACTGGCTGGCGCTGACCGGCGACAAGTCGCTGCTGTTCAACGACACGCAGGACGCCTTCATCATGTATGGCGTGATCGGTCGCACCTGGGTCGCCATGGGCCAGCCAGTTGGTCCGGAGGCGGCGTGGTCCGACCTGATCTGGCGGTTCCATGAGGAGGCGAACCGCCACGGCGGCCGCACCGTGTTCTACGAGGTGCCTGCCCATGCCCTGCCGTATTTCATGGATCTCGGTCTTAGCATGCTGAAGCTCGGCGAGAGCGCCCGGGTCGACCTTGCCGGCTTCGGGCTCAGCGGCCGGCGGCGCGCCAGCCTCCGTCACGGCCACTCTCGCGGCGCCAAAGAGGGCGCGACCTTCGAGCTGCTGTCGCCCGAGCGGACCCTCGCCTGCATGGACCGGCTGGAGGCGATCTCGAATGACTGGCTCGCCAGCCACAGGGCCCGGGAGAAGCGGTTCTCACTCGGCTACTTCGACCGGGCTTACCTGGGCCGCGTCCCCGTCGCGGTCGCGCGGCACGATGGTGAGATCGTAGCGTTCGTCACCATCTGGCCGGCCGGCGACCGCAGCTCCTGCTCGCCCGATCTGATGCGCTACGGCGCGGGCGCGCCCAGGAGCGTCATGGATTTTCTGATGGTCGAGACCATGCTGTGGGCGAAAGCGCAGGGCTATCGCTGGTTTGAGCTCGGCATGGCACCGCTCGCGGGGCTGCCTGGCCATCGCCTGGCGCCACTCTGGAGCAAGCTCGGGCGCTTCGTCTATCGGCACGGTGCCAGTCTCTACAACTTCGAGGGCCTGCGCGCGTTCAAGGACAAATTCGATCCGATCTGGGAGCCGGTCTATCTGATCTATCCCAGGCGTTCCCTTGCGACCGTCCTGGCCGACGTGGCGTCGCTGATCGCAGGCGGCCGGATCGGCATCATCAGGAAGTGACCTCAACCCAGGGGGTGGCGATGCTGCCGCGGCGCGATCGCTGCCGGCCATGACGGAGGCCCATGAAAATGGGGCCGGCACGGAGCCGGCCCCACCTTCGCGGACGAGCACGAACCCTACTGGCTGACGCTCTCGAAGGTGCCGTCGTCCTCCCAGTCCGGCATGTTCTTCAGCTCCTCTTCGGTCGCGTTGCTCAGGACGATCGCCTGATCGGCGCCGACATCGAAGCGGTCCAGCGGCATCGCCACCTCCTTCTCGCCGAGGCCGAGGAAGCCGCCGACGCTCAGCACCGCAAAGACCTCGTCGCCGTCCTGTCGCTTCACCATGTCGACGATCTCGGCCACGGTGTCGCCCTCTGCGTTGACCACCTCCTGTCCGAGCAGCTCGCTGGCCGGGATCTCGGCGAGCGGGCTGGCGGCGGTGGTGGCGCCCGGTTGTTCGCTACCCTCGGCTGCTGCGATCTCGGGCTCCGCCGTGGTCGCCGGCTCCTGGGTGGCCGGCTGGCTGCCCGCGGCCGTGGCGGTCTCGGGCTGCGCCGTCGTGGCGGGCTCCCGATCGGCCGGCTGCTGAGCGGCCATCTCCGGCTGCTGGTCGGACGGCTGGCTGCCCGCGGCCGTGGCGGTCTCGGGCTGCGC
Source organism: uncultured Alphaproteobacteria bacterium (assembly GCA_963753315.1). Lineage (GTDB taxonomy): Bacteria > Pseudomonadota > Alphaproteobacteria > Geminicoccales > Geminicoccaceae > DASUGG01. The sequence goes on along the minus strand of CAVWCI010000001.1, from coordinate 145,908 downwards.
CGTGCTCGCCGGCTGCTGACCGGCCGGCTGCTGGCCGCTCGGCCGCTGACCGGCCGGCTCCAGCATCGCCCGCTGCATCGGCACCTTGGCGTCTTCCAGCGCCTGCTGCGCCGCCTCGAGGTCGTCCTGCGCGAGCGCATCGAGCGCCTGCTGGATCGACTGATCGACCTCGCCCAGCTCCGGCTGCGCCTTGTCGCCGGCCTGCTCCGAGACCTGCTGGATATTCTCTTGGGCATCCTCCAGCACGCCACGCGCCGTCTCGACGTCGTCCTGCTGGAGGGCCATCTGGGCCTCGTCGATCGCCTGCCGCACCTGGTGATCAGGCGTCGACACGTCGCCTTCGCTGGCGATCTGGCCTGCCGTGTGCGGCTCCTGCTGCTGCCCCGCCTCAGCCTGCTGCTGCCCGGCATCGGCCTGCTGCTGCCCCGCCTGCTGCCCGGCGGCGGCCTGCTGCTCGACCTGCCTGCTGCTGGCCGGCCTGCTGTCCCTGGGCCGCGCCGCCGACAACGTTGATCTGCGGCTCGGCCTGCTCGATCCTGACCTCGGGCTCCTCCATCTGGACGTCGATCTGGGGCTGCTGCTGCTCGGCCCGCTCGTACTCGACGTTGGCCTGCATCTGCTGACCCTCGCCCCGGGCCGCAGAGGCCTCCGCCGCGGCGCCTTCCACCTGCACGTCGGGCGGCGCCATGGACACCCGGATGTCGGGTTCGGGCACCTCGACCTGGACGTCCGGCTCCGGCATCTGGACGTCGATCTCGGGCGGCGGCATCCGAATGGTGATGATCGGCTTCGGAATGCGGACCGTCACCTTCGGCGGCTGCTGATGCACGGTGACCTGCGGCTGCGGCTGCTCGATCGTGAGCCTTGCCGTCATGTCGGCCTCGGCTTCGGTCGCCTGCTGGCCCTGACCGGCCGTCGGCTGGCCTGCATCCTGGCTCGTCTGCTGCTGACTCGGCTGGTCGGCCTGCTGCTGACCCTGCTGGCCGGCGGCCTGCTGGCCCTGCGGCTGCTCGGCGCCTTGGGCCTGCTGCGCCCCGGTGCCCTGCGGCTGTTCGGCGCCCTGGGCCTGCTGTGCCCCCGTGGCCTGGGAGCCTTCGCCCTGGACCTGGATCGATTCCTTGGCCTGCGGCGTCGGATCGTTCTGCGGCTGGTCGTCGCCCTGGGCCTGCTGCGTCGCGCCGCCCTGGGCCTGCTGATCGCCGCCCTGGGTCTGGCCGGCGGCCTGCGCACCCGTCCCGGTCAGCGTCTGCATGAGCTGGTCGAGCTCGGCCGAGACGCGCTCGCAACCCTGCTCGTCGCCGCTCTCGGCGAGCGTGCGGGCGCCCTCGATCACCAACTGAACGTCGCCGCGCCGCTGTTCCGGGACGTTGCCCTGCTGCAGCTCCTCCTGCATCTGATCGAGCTGCCGCGCGCATTCGCTGTCCTGCTGCGCCCATGCCGGGCCGGCGACCATAACCGCCACGCCGGTACTAGCCATCAGCCACGAACGAAGTACACTGAGTTTCATGGGTTGCGCTCCTATGCCTCGTGAATTCCAAAGCGAGCGCCTGGTCGTGCTGGCCCGCAGCCAAGCGCACGCAGGAACAACGTGAGCATGGATCACTGGTTCCGGCCGCTCCTCGGCGACCGGCGAGGCATCCCAGGCAGAGGCGCGCTTCCGGGCGCGCCTCTGCCATCGGCTTTTGCGACGGCCTTAAAAGATCTTCAGCAGGCGGTCGAGCTGGTCGGCCAGATCGGCGCAGCGCTCGCGATCGCCCAGCTGGTCGAGCGTGCGCGCGCCATCGATGATCTGCCGGATCTGCGCCTGCTTGCGGGCGGCGACATCGGCATCGCCGAGCCGCTGCTCGATCCCGATCAAGCGATCGTTGCAGCCGGACCCGGATGCCGCCTCATCCGCCCGCAGAGGCCCTGTCGGCAGCAGGGTGAGGCCTGCTGTCAGGAGCAACAGTGGGAACGTCGTGCCGTAGCGCATGCTCGACCCGCTCGCAGTCGCTGACAGTAGTGCTTGGCGGTGGTCGCCGACGCGACCTTCTGCTAATCAGTAAACAGGCGGGAACGCCAAAGCTTCCACGTGCGACGGCGAAGTGCGGGCAGGGTTGCGCCGCTGCCGCGCCTGGAGAACGTCATGCCGCCACGCCCGATCATCATCGACTGCGATCCCGGTCAGGACGACGCGCTCGCCATCCTGCTGGCGCTGGCCTCGCCCGAGGACCTCGAGGTGCTGGCCGTCACCGCCGTGGCCGGCAACGTGCCCCTGGCGCTGACCGAGAAGAACGCGCGCAAGATCGTCGAGCTCGCCGGACGCTCCGACATCCCGGTGCACGCCGGCTGCGATCGGGCGCTGCAACGTGACCCGGTCTCCGCCACGCACGTCCACGGCCAGACCGGCCTCGATGGCGCCGAGCTGCCGGAGCCCGGGGCGCCGCTCGCCGATGCTCACGCGGTCGACGTGATCATCGATCTCGTGCGGGCGCAGCCTGGCGCCGTCACGCTCTGCCCGATCGGCCCGCTCACCAACATCGCCAGCGCGATCCAGCGGGCGCCCGACATCGTCGCCCACATCGACCAGATCGTGCTGATGGGCGGCGCCATCGGCGAGGGCAACGTCACGCCTGCGGCGGAGTTCAACATCTTCGCGGACCCGCACGCCGCCGCGATCGTGTTCGAATCGGGCGCCAGGCTCATCATGCTCGGCCTCGACGTGACGCATCAGGTGCTGGCCACGCCCGCGCGCGTGCGTGCCATCGCCGAGCCCGACACCGCCGTGAGCCGGGCGGTCGTGGGCCTGCTCGAGTTCTACAACATCTTCGACCAGACCAGGCGCAACCGGCCGGGCGCGCCGATGCACGATCCCGTGCGTGATCGCCTACCTGCTGCGACCCGAGCTGTTCGCCGGCCGCGACTGCCACGTTGCGATCGAGACCGCGGGCGAGCACACGCTCGGCCGCACCGTCGTGGACTGGTCGGGTCGCGGCGCCGGCACGGCCAATGCGACCGTCATCCACCAGGTCGATGCGGAGGGCTTTTTTGCGCTGCTGACCGAGCGGCTGGCGCGGCTCTAGATTTCGCCGCTGCGGGCTCGGGCGCATCCCATGTGGCCTCGGGCCCAAGTGCCTCGCTGATCGCCGCCTGGACATCGCGATCTCGCATCATGGCGGTCGCGATGATGAAGCCGAGCTCGCGATAGGCCTCGAACTGCTCCTCGTCGAAGAACTGGTCGGCGGTCGACTGATCGGGAAACGCGGGATTGGCGCCGCGATAGCCGAGCAGCGCCAGCGGCAGATTCTCGATCAAGGTCGTCTTCAGGTAGATCAGGGTCGCCGTCTGCTCGTCGGCGTAGCGGATCGTGCCGACGATGTATCCCTTTTCCGCGAGCCTGAGGTCGCTCTCGGGAAACCGGTGGTCGGTCTTGCAGGGGATCAGGCGCTCGAGCTCGGCGACGGTGAGCTTGACCGTAGCGCCGAAGTCGGCGGTGACGCGCCGCTGAGCGCACTGCAGATCCTCGAAGGCAAAGTCCGGGTCCTGGGCGCCGTCGCAGACGATGATCAGCCGTGGCCGCCGGCGCACCAGCTCGTACAGGCCGAGATTCTCGAAGTGGCCGCCGTCGCTCAGCTCGAGAAACCAGTCGTCCTCGTGATGGCCGAACGGCAGCGCCGTGCTCAAGCCCGGCCAGACGTGGTTCGGCAGCCAGAACGGCGGCCGGTCGCGGCCGAAGTTCGGCAGCCAGTAGCCCAGGCGCAGGCCGATGAACGCCATCAGCACCGCGATCAGCCGGTTGCGGGTCAGGCCGACGCCGCCGGCGCCGGTGTTGGGGTTGGCCGCGGCGCCCGAGACCGCCATCGCGGTCGACAGCGTCATCCGGCCCCCCATCAGGTCCTGGCAGTCGACCCAGCCGGTCGCGTTGCTGCCGCAGTAGCGCGGCGTCAGGACGAAGCTGTCGCCGCCGCGCAGCTTGCGCCGCCGCTCCTTGCTCTGGACCAGCAAAAGGTTGGTGTTGATCAGCGGGAACGGGCTGTTGCGCTCGTCGACCTGATCCAGCGTCATGCCGTCGGCCTCCGACGGCGCTTCCCTGCTGGCACCCTTCAGCGCGAGATCGTAGGCCGGCATGAAGGCTTCCATGAGCCGGTCGCGATACATGCGATGCGCCGAGATGTGGTTGATGTTGACCCAGATGCTGGCCAACAGAAAGACCACGGCGAGCAGCAGGCCGTCCTTCCAGATCCCGTGCTCGACCACGATCACCGCGAGCCCGTGACAGAACAAAAGGACGCCGTAGATGATCAGGCCGGCCGCCAGGAAGGCGATCACGTCGGTGGTCATGCTCGGCAGCTTGCGCACCGTGCCGGCAAACCCGCGCATCGTGCGGAAATAGGTGACGAGTTCCGCGATCAGGCCGCCGAACGTCGAGGTCAGGCCCGCGATCAGCTGACCGGCGTCCGCTTCCTCGCCCTCGGCCCGGCTGCCGTTCACCAGCTCTTCGTGGGCCAGATCGATGGAGGCGATCAGTGCCGCGATCAGCGCGACCGCGATGAGCAGGCCCGCCCAGCGTTCGGTCCAGCGGCGCGCTTTGTAGCCGAGCCGTTGCGCCAAAGCCGCGTGCCCGGTGGCGAGCGAGTAGCCCAGCGCCGCGAGCACGAACAGCAGCACCAGGCCGATCGCGAGGCCGAGCACCATCCTGTAGCCGCCGGTCACGTGCAGCACGCCGAGCAGCACCGCAATCGGCGGGATCCAGAACAGGAGATTGAGGATCGCGCCGCGCAGCACCACGGCGATCAGCGACATGATGTTGATGCCGCCGCCGGGGGTCAGGTAGTTGCCGTTCTCCTTGAGATTGCGCAGGAGCTTGGGGCCGGCGGCCAGCCCCGCCCGGTCGCGCCACCTGCTGGGATCATCGGTGCCGTAGGGAAACCACTCCTTCTCCGGCACGCTCTCGGCATATGGCCTCGCACCGAAGGTGCGGCCGGAGAGGCCGGACAGCCACCACAGCAGCGAGCTGCCGATGTAGCCGCCGCCCGAGACGGTCGAGAGGTAGTCGACGTGCTTGAGCAGGTCGCGGCCGGCCATCGCCTGCAGCACGCCGAGGGCGAAGGTGGCACTGCGGATGCCGCCGCCGGACAGCGCGAGGCCGAAGAGATTGTCGTCGCTGGCCGCGGGCAGCTCGTAGTGGGCCCGGCGGCTCTGGATCGCCACGCGCTCGGCGGCGCAGAGCGCGGCGCTGCCCTGGTCCGCATGCCGTGCCTGGCTGGCCTTCTCCAGCTGGTCGACGCCGACCGGACCGATTCCTGGCAGCTTGTCTCTCGTCACGATCGCCTCCCGCGCGCAACACCGCAAGTACGAAACCGAAGGTAGCACAGCGGCGTGGAGTGGAAATACCCGGAGATGAGCAAGCCGGCGGTCCGCCACCGCCCCGTTGACAGCCGGCCGGCAAAAGCTGAGCCTGTCCGCGGCCGTCAAAAGCGGCGTCCGCGGCGTGCCGGGGCGCCGTGCAGGGAGTGCACGACGATGAGATCACGGTGGTGTTTCGGCAGCTTCGTCTGCCTGTCGCTCTGTTTCTACATGCCGGCGCTGCAGGCCGAGGTCCCCAAGGACACGCTGGTGCAGGCCTGGCAGATCGACGACCTGATCACCCTCGATCCGGCCGAGGTGTTCGAGTTCAGCGGCGCCGAATATGCCGCCAACGTCTATGATCGCCTGGTGACCTACCCGCCCGACGACGTCTCGAACCTGCAGGGCCACGTCGCCGAGAGCTGGGAGATCGCCGACGACGGCAAGACCTACACCTTCAAGATCCGGCCGGGCATCACGTTCCACAGCGGCAATCCGCTGACCGCCGAGGACGCCGCCTGGTCGCTGCAGCGCGTGATCAAGCTCAACCAGACGCCCTCGTTCATCCTGACCCAGTTCGGCTTCACGCCCGAGAACGTCGACGAGCGCATCCGGGCGATCGACGACGAGACCTTCGAGGTCGAGCTCGACAAGCCCTACGCGTCGACCTTCTTCCTCTATTGCCTCACCGCAACGGTGGGCTCGGTGGTCGACAAGCAGCTGGTCATGGAGCACGAGCAGGACGGCGACATGGGCCACGCCTGGCTGCGCACTGCATCTGCCGGCTCCGGCCCCTTCCAGCTGCGCTCCTGGAAGCCGAACGAGAGCTTGATCATCGAGGCCAATCAGGACTACTGGGGCGGTGCGCCCGGCGTCGAGCGGGTGATCTCGCGGCACATCGCGGAATCGGCGACCCAGCTTCTGCTGCTCGAGAAGGGCGACGTCGACATCGCCCGCAACCTCGAGGCGGACCAGCTCGACAGCCTGCAGGACAACCCCGACATCAACGTCAAGCAGGTGCCCAAGGGCGCCATCTACTATCTCGGCCTCAACCAGAAGAACGAGTATCTGGCCAGGCCCGAGGTGCGCGAGGCACTGAAGTGGCTGGTCGACTACGACGGCATCGCGGACAGCATCGTCAAGGGCTCGGCGGTGGTGCACCAATCGTTCCTGCCGCAGGGCTTCCTCGGCGCGATCGACGACAAGCCCTATAAGCTGGACGTCGAGAAGGCCAAGGCGCTGCTCGAGCAGGCCGGTCTCGCAGACGGCTTCACGGTCACCATGGATACGCGCAACGCCACGCCGCTGCCCGAGATGGCGCAGGTCCTGCAGTCCAACTGGGCCGAGGCCGGGATCGATCTCGAGATCCTGCCCGGCGACAACAAGCAGACGCTCACCAAGTATCGCGCCCGCACGCACGACATCTACATCGGCCGCTGGGGCCCGGACTATCAGGACCCGCACACCAATGCCGACACCTTCGCATCGAACCCGGACAATTCGGACAACTCCGGCCTTGCCGGCAAGCTCGCCTGGCGCAATTCCTGGGAGATCCCGGAGATGACCGAGCAGACCGAGGCCGCGGTGCTGGAGCAGGATCCGGACCGGCGCGCGCAGATGTACGAGGAGATCCAGCGCGAGCACCAGAAGACCTCGCCTTTCGTGATCATGTTCCAGGACATCGAGGTGATCGCCGAGCGCGACAACGTCCAGGGCACGATCTGGGGCCCCTCGTTCGACGACAACAAGTACGGCAAGGTCCACAAGGAGTAGGCGACAAGCTGCGCCGATGACGAGCGGGCCGGGCATGCGATGATGACGCTGCCTGGCCCGCTGCTCGCCACCCTCAGGATCGTCATCCAGCTCGCGCTGACCTTCCTGGGCCTGCTGCTGGTGACCTTCCTGATCGGCCGGGTGGTGCCGGTCGATCCGGTGCTGGCCGCCGTCGGCGATCGCGCGCCGGCCCAGGTCTACGAGCAGGTCAGGATCGAGCTCGGCCTGCATCTGCCGCTCTGGCAGCAGTTCCTGATCTATGTCGGCAACGTCGTGCAGGGCGACTTCGGCGATTCGGTGCTCACCGCCCGGCCCGTGCTCGAGGACATCCGGCGGGTGTTTCCGGCGACCCTCGAGCTCGCCACGGTGGCGACCTTCATCGGCGTGATCCTCGGCATCCCGATGGGGGTCGCGGCCGCGGTCTGGCAGGGCCGCTGGATCGACCACGTGATCCGGGTGATCGGCCTGATCGGCTTCTCGGTCCCGGTGTTCTGGCTCGGCCTCGTCGGTCTGCTGCTGTTCTACGCGACCCTGGACTGGGTCGCCGGACCCGGCCGGCTCGACATCTACTTCGAGGATCTGGTCGAGCCGCAGACCGGCGTGATCCTGCTCGACGCCGCGCTCGCCGGCGATTGGGACGTGTTCGGCAACGCGCTCAGCCACCTGATCCTGCCGGCCTCGATCCTGGGCTACTTCTCGCTCGCCTACATCGCCCGCATGACCCGCAGCTTCATGATCGAGCAGCTGCGCCAGGAGTACGTCACCACCGCGCGGGTCAAGGGCCTGTCCGAGGCGCGCGTGGTCTGGCGGCACGCGCTCGGCAACACCGGGGTGCCGCTGGCCACGGTGATCGCCCTGTCCTACGCCAACCTTCTGGAGGGCTCGGTGCTGACCGAGACGGTGTTCGCCTGGCCGGGGCTCGGCCTCTACATCACCAACTCGCTGCGCCAGGCCGACATGAACGCCGTGCTCGGCGGCACGATCGTGGTCGGCTGCGTCTTCATCGGCCTCAATCTTCTGTCCGACCTGCTCTACCGGCTCCTCGACCCGAGGGCGCGCTAGGGAGAAACGGCCATGACTGATTTCGAAGCCATCAAGAGCCGCCAGCGCGCGATGTGGGCCGCCGGCGACTTCGGCATGATCGCCTGGAACACGGCGTTTGTCGGCGAGGTGCTGTGCGAGGAGGTCGACCTTCGCGCCGGCCAGCGCGTGCTCGACGTCGCCTGCGGCACCGGCAATGTCGCACTCTCGGCGGCCCGGCGGTTCTGCGATGCCGTCGGCGTCGATTTCGTGCCGGCCCTGATCGATCGGGCGCGCGAGCGCGCGGCCGCCGAGCGGCTGCCGGCGACCTTCGAGGTCGGCGATGCCGAAAGCCTGCCGTTCGAGGACGCGAGCTTCGACGTCGTGCTCTCGATCTTCGGCAGCATGTTCGCGCCCGACCAGGAGAAGGCGGCGGCCGAGCTTTTGCGCGTGTGTCGGCCGGGCGGCAAGATCGGGCTCGCCAACTGGACGCCGGAGGGCATGTGGGGCCGGCTGTTCAAGCTGCACGGCCAGTACCTGCCGCCGCCGCCGGGCGTCCGGCCGCCGCCCATGTGGGGGACCGAGGCGCGCATGCGTGAGCTTTTCGGCGGCGCGGTGCGCGACCTGCGCCTGCAAAAGCGCAGGGCCCTGTTCCGCGCGGCATCGGCGCAGGCGTGGCTCGACTTCTTCAAGACCTGGTTCGGCCCGATGATCACGGTGCTGGCGGCGCTCGACGCGGACGGGAAGAAGCGCTTCGCAAGCGACATCCTGGCCGAGCTGGAGCGCGTCAACCGCGCCGATGACGGCACCCTGGTCGCCGAGGCTGAATACCTCGAGGTGATCGCGATCAGAACGGTGATTTGGGGGCGAGCTTGGAGCAACCGACAATGAACGACCGGATTTATGAGGGAGGCTGCCTGTGCGGTGCCATTCGCTACAGCGCGCGGGGCGCGCCGCACAAACCCCACTACTGCCATTGCCGGATGTGCCAGCTCGCCGTCGGCGCGCCGTTGCCCGCCTGGGTGAACTTTCCGGCGGACGGCTTCGCCTGGACCGCCGAGCCGGCCTGGTACCGGTCCTCGCCCGAGCTGCGGCGCGGCTTCTGCCCGACCTGCGGCACCTCGCTCTGCACCCTTGCCGATGACGACGCGTATGTCTGCATCACGCTCGCCAGCCTGGACGATCCCGCGCAGATCGCCCCGATCCTGCACATGTGGACGAGCAGCCAGGCCGCCTGGCTCGCGATCGACGACGACCTGCCGCGCCACGAGGGCCAGGCTTGACGACGCCCCGGGGCCGGCACGGCCTGATGGTGCCCGCATGAGCCTCGCCCTGCCCTCGCGCGCGACGATCTGGCGGGCGTGGCTGCTCGCCGACGAGCCGGCATCGAGCCTGCAGGCGCGGCTCGGCCGCGGCTACCTCTCCTGGCTCACCTTCAGCCGCAACCCGCTCGCGGTCACGGGGCTTGGCATCGTGCTGGCGCTGGTGCTGGTCGCGGCGCTGGCGCCGTGGGTTGCGACCCATTCGCCGACCGGGCAGAATCTCGCCGACCGCCTGCAGGCGCCGTCGGCGGCGCATTGGCTCGGCACCGACGAGCTCGGCCGCGACATCTACTCGCGCATCGTCTACGGCTCGCGCATCACGCTCTACATCGTCGGCCTCGTGGTGATCCTGGTCGGCCCGGTCGGGCTTCTGATCGGCACCGTGTCCGGCTATCTCGGCGGCTGGGTCGACACCGTCCTGATGCGCATCACCGACATCTTCCTCGCGTTTCCGCGCCTGATCCTGGCGCTCGCCTTCGTCGCGGCCCTCGGCCCCGGCATCGAGAACGCGATCATCGCGATCGCGATCACCGCCTGGCCGCCCTATGCCCGGATCGCGCGCGCCGAGACGCTGACCGTGCGCAACTCCGATTTCATCGCTGCGATCCGACTGCAGGGAGCCTCTAGCGCGCGCATCATCTGGGGCCACATCATGCCGCTCTGCACCTCGTCCCTGATCGTGCGCCTGACGCTCGACATGGCCGGGATCATCCTGACCGCCGCAGGCCTCGGTTTCCTTGGCCTTGGCGCGCAGCCGCCGCTGCCCGAGTGGGGTGCCATGATCTCGACCGGGCGCCAGTATCTGCTCGAGCAGTGGTGGGTCGCGACCATGCCCGGCATCGCGATCCTGATCGTCTCGCTCGGTTTCAACCTCTTGGGCGATGGCCTGCGCGACGTGCTCGACCCCAAGCAATGAACCGCTCGGGCGCCGCAGCCGGGCGGCTGCGCGCCGGCCGAAAAAAATCGGCGTGCGCGGGAGCAAAACAGGCGCGCCCGTGCGTTCACGGTCGAGAGAGAAGGCGGCACCTTTCAACTGGCGGGACAACGCATTGCCCAAAGGCAGACCCTTGGAGGGCGCGCCCGGATGGCGGGTCATCGATCGGGAACAGCGCTCGTGGCGGGCGGGCTACGTGATCGTGCCTCTCGCCATCCTCGTCGGATCGCTTCAGGTCCTCATCCCCTCGGACCTCAACCGCGGCGGATCGCCGCAAGACCGGCGTCAGGCTTCGCCAGCGGACGCCCCGGCACCGACCGCCGAGAGGGAGATCGGCGCGCCGCAGGCCCAACAGCAGGCGCAAGAGCCTTCCCAAAGCACCGGCCGGAGCGCCGAGCTCCAGCGGCCCCCGCTGTCCGATTCCAGACCGCTGGCCAGGAGCGAGCCGGCAGACGAGGCCACCGCGGCCGGGCCGACCCCGATACGGGTCTTCATCCATCACTCTGCCGGGGCCGCGAATGCGCTGCCGGCGATCCAGCTCGCAGCGTTCCTGCAGGCACGAGGGTTCGACGTGATCGACATCCGGCCGGTCGACTTCGAGATCGAACGGCCAAGCGTGCGTTACTTCTTCGACGGCGACCAGCCCGGGAGCCGGCAGCTGGTCGAGGCCATCGGAGCCTTCTATGCCAAGGCCCCCGGCCGGGCGCCTGACGAGGCAGCCGACTTCAGCCACTTCTCGCCGAAGCCGCGCCGAGGCAACATCGAGGTTTGGCTGCCTGCTCCTGCCGTCGTCGGAAGCCATTCGACGTAGCGTCATCGAGGACCGTGCTCGAGCGTGCCGCCCACGCGGTGCCGCACGGCGGCGTTCGCCGCCGTCTTCCCGTATCTTGACGCGCACCGGCAAGCCGCAGATGGTCGGACCATTGGCTGGGAGTGACGCGGATGCGCTGGCGCCTGGGCAGACGAAGCGCGAACATCGAGGACCGGCGAGGCATGGGCACGCCGGTCGGCATGCGCGTGCCAAGCGGGATGCGGATGCCGGGCGGCCGCGCCGGCCGTGCCGGCGGCATCGGTGGGATCGGCATCATCGTGATCGCGCTGATCGCGATCTTCCTCGGCGTCGATCCGAGCTTCCTGTTCCAGGGCGGCCCGACGCCGGGACCGTCGTTCCAGGAGCCCCAGGCGCCGCCTTCGGAGACCGAGGAGGAGCTGAAGGCCTTCATGTCGGTGGTGCTGGCCGACACCGAGGACACCTGGCACGCCTTGTTCGAGCAGGTCGACCGCCCCTATCAGGAGCCGGTGGTGGTGCTGTTCTCCGGCGCGGTCAGCTCGGCCTGCGGCTACGCGAACGCCGCGGTCGGCCCGTTCTACTGCCCGGGCGATCGCAAGGTGTACATCGACCTCAGCTTCTTCGAGGAGCTGGGCGATCGCTTCGGCGCGCCGGGCGACTTCGCCCAGGCCTATGTGCTGGCGCACGAGGTCGGCCATCACGTGCAGACGCTCCTTGGCATCTCCGACCAGGTCCGCTCGGTGCGCGCGAGCCTCGGCGAGGCGGATGCCAATGCGCTCTCGGTCCGGCAGGAGCTGCAGGCCGACTGCTTCGCCGGCATCTGGGCCCATCATGCCGAAAGGATGCGCCAGGTCCTCGACCCGGGCGACATCGAGGAGGGGCTCGCGGCTGCCAGCGCGATCGGCGACGACCGGCTGCAGCGGCAGTCCCAGGGCTACGTCGTGCCCGAATCGTTCACCCACGGCAGCTCGCAGCAGCGCATGCGCTGGTTCCAGGCGGGCTACGACGAGGGCACGCTGAATGCTTGCGACACCTTCAGCGCTGAGCGGCTGTAGTCCGCGGCCGACATGCGCGTTCCGGCGCGGGCAAGGGAACTGACGATGCGGAAACTGGTCGCCGGCGTAGTCATGGCTGGGTTGCTCCTGGCGGCGCATGCAGGCATTGCCGCTGGCGAGAGCGGCACCGCCGAGGAGGCGAAGGCGATGCTCGAGCGCGCCGTCGCCGCCGTCGAGGCCGACGAGGCGGCGGCACTCGCGGCATTCACCGCCGGCACCGATGGCTTCAGGGACCGCGATCTCTATGTGGCGTGCAGCAGTGCCGCCGATGGTACGGTCACGGCCCATGGCGCCAACCCCGCCTTGCTTGGGCAAAGCATCTACGATCTGACCGACGGGGCCGGCAAGAAGTTCGGCGAAGACATTCATGCGGTGGCCACCGAGGGCGAGTTCAACGTCGTCGAGTACGTCTGGCCGCGCCCGGGCGAGACCGAGGCGGTGCCGAAGGCGACCTACGTGACCAAGGTCGGCGAACAGGTCTGCGTCGTCGGCTACTATCAGTAAGGGGCGGCCGCCTGCCGATGATCCGACCAGGTCAGATGCTGCGCGACGACGGGCGAGTGACGTGGACGGCGCGCAGCTGATCGTCGAGAATCTCCGGGTGCGCTATCCGACGCCGGCGCGGGTGATCGAGGCGGTGCGCGGCGTCTCCTTCACGCTGGGGCGCGAGAAGCTCGGCATCGTCGGCGAATCCGGCTCCGGCAAATCCACGGTGGGCCGCGCCATCCTGCGTCTGGTGCCCTCGCCCGGCGAGGTCAGCGCCGATCGCCTGAGCTTCGCCGGCACCGACCTTCTGCGCGCCGACGAGGCGACGCTTCGCGCCGTGCGCGGGCGGCGCATCGCCATGGTCATGCAGGACCCCAAGTTCTCGCTCAATCCGGTCATGACCGTCGGCCGCCAGATCCGCGAGGCCTGCCGGGCGCATGCCAGGGTCGGCGGCGGCGAGGCGAGGCGCCGCACGCTCGCGGTGCTGGAGGCCGTACGCATCCGCGATCCCCTGCGCGTCTACCAATGCTATCCCCATGAGGTCTCGGGCGGCATGGGCCAGCGCGTGATGATCGCGATGATGCTGGCGGGCGATCCGGACATCCTGATCGCCGACGAGCCGACCTCGGCGCTCGACGTCACCGTGCAGATGCAGGTGCTGGCGATCCTCGACGACCTCGTGAGCGCCCGCGGCATGGGGCTGATCCTGATCAGCCACGACCTCAATCTGGTCGCCTCGTTCTGCGACCGGGTGCTGATCATGTACGCGGGCCAGGTGGTCGAGACCTGCACGGCGAGCGCGCTGCACGAGGCCAAGCACGCCTACACGCGCGGCCTGCTGGCGGCCCTGCCGCGGATCGATTCCGACCACGCGCCGCTGCCGGTCCTGCGCCGCGATCCCGCCTGGCTCGACGCCGTCACCGACATCTGACCGGCGCGGATTTGGCGCCGGCGCCGGGATGCACTAAGCTTTGCTTCAGGAGGCCCGCCGAAGCGCGGGCGAACACTCGAGGGGGGCATCGATGCCAAAAATCTCACGGCGTGCGTTGGCGTTGACCGTCGGCGGCGTGCTGCTGCTCGGCAGCGCTGCGACCACCAGCCAGGCGCAGGACGCCCGTTCCTACATCCTCGCGACCGCCACCACCGGCGGCACCTACTATCCGGTCGGGGTGGCGCTCGCGACCCTCGTCAAGGTCAAGCTGGAGCCGACCGAGAACCTCTCGATGGCGGCGATCAGCTCGGCCGGCTCGGGCGAGAACGTCAAGCTGATGCGCGAGAACCAGGCGCAGTTCTCGATCCTGCAGGGCCTGTTCGGCGCCTGGGCGGCCGATGGCAGCGGCATGCTCGAGGCCGAGGGGCCGCAGCCGCACCTGCGCTCGATCTCGATGCTCTGGGTGAACGTCGAGCACTTCGTCGTGAGCAAGGACATGGCGAAGACCGGCACGGTCGACGACCTCGCGGAGTTCGGCGGCGCGCCGTTCTCGATCGGCGCCCGCAACTCCGGCACCGAAGGCTCCGGGCGCGCGATCATGGACGGCCTCGGGATCGACCCCGACGAGGTCTTCGAGGTCGTCTACATGGGCTACACGCCGACCGCCGAAGCGCTGCAGAACGGCACCATCAAGGGCGCCAACATCCCGGGCGGCGTGCCGGTGTCCGCGGTGTCGCAGGCGTTCGCTTCGACGGACGACCTCACGATCCTGGGCTTCACCGAAGAGCAGATCGCGCGCGCCAACAGCGAGTTCGAGCTGTGGCCGGCCTACGAGATCCCGGCCGACACCTACCCCGGCCAGAGCGAGGCGGTGACCACGATCGCCCAGCCCAACTTCCTCGCGGTGCGCGACGACATCCCCGAGGAGGACGTCTACCTGATCACCAAGACGATGTACGAGAACCTGCCCTTCCTGCAGAACATCCACGCCGCGACCAACGACATGGCGCTCGAGAAGGCGCTGGCCGGCCTGCCGATCCCGCTGCATCCGGGCGCGCTGCGCTTCTACGAGGAGCAGGGCATCGAGGTGCCCGACCGGCTGAAGCCGCCGGCCTGAGCGCGCCCCGGTGCACCCCTCGCCGCCCCCGGCGGGCTCCGTCGCGGGCGCGGTGCCGGGCCTCCCCGCCGACCCCGACGAGGCGCCGGCGCCCGATGAGCTGCGCGCGCGCCTCGGCTGGCTGGTGACCGGGACCGGCGTCGTCGTCTCGCTCGCCCACATCTACTTCAACACCATCGCTACGCTGCCCGAGCTCTGGGTCTCGGCGCTCCATTTCGGCGGCCTCGCCTTCATGGGGGCGCTCATGTACCCGGCCTGGCGGGCCCGCCGTCCCGGCGTCCGGCAGGCCGTGCTCGGGCTCGACCTCGTCCTCGGCCTGCTCGCCCTGGCCACGGCGGTCTATCTGATCCTGTTCGAGCAGGCCCTGTACGACCGCGGCCAGACCTTCAGCGTCGGCGACTGGGTGTTCAGCACGATCGCGGTGCTGCTCGCGATCGAGCTCGCGCGCCGGACCTCGGGGCTGACCATCCCGATCATGACCGTGGTTGCGATCACCTACGTCGCCTGGTGGGGCAAGTACACGAGCGGCATGTTCCACTTCCCCGGCCTCACCTGGGAGACCGTGCTCTACCGCAGCTACTACGGGCTGGACGGCATGTTCGGGCCGATCGCGCAGATCTCCGCGACCTACGTTTACATGTTCGTGCTGTTCGGCGCCTTCCTGCTGCGCTCGGGCGCCGGCGACTTCGTGATCGACCTCGCGCGCGTCGCAGCCGGCCGCTTCGTCGGCGGGCCCGGCCAGGTCGCCGTGCTCGCTTCCGGCCTGATGGGCTCGATCTCGGGCTCCTCGGTCGCCAACGTCGTGACCACCGGGGTGATCACCATCCCGCTGATGAAGCGGGCGGGGTTCACGCCGCGGTTCGCGGCCGGCGTCGAGGCGGCGGCCTCGACCGGTGGCCCGCTCATGCCGCCGATCATGGGCGCCGGTGCGTTCATCATGTCGACCTACACCCAGATCTCCTATCTCGCGATCGTCGCGGTGTCGTTCCTGCCGGCGATCCTGTACTTCCTCTCGGTCGCCTTCTGGGTGCGCATCGAGGCGCTCAAGAAGGGCGTCGCGCCAGTCAGGGACGATTCGCTCAGCCTGGCGCAGGTGCTGCGGACCGGCGGTTATGCGCTGCTGCCGCTCGTCATGCTGATCGTGCTGCTGGTCGTCGGCTTCACCCCGACCTACGCTGCCGGGGTCAGCATCCTCGCGGTGATCGCGGCGTCCTGGCTCGGCAAGACGCCGATGGGCCCGCGCGCCATCCTGGACGCCCTGGCGCTCGGCGCGCGCAACATGGTGACCACCGGGCTGCTCCTGGTCTCGGTCGGGCTCGTGGTCAACGCGATCGTCACGACCGGCATCGGCAATACGATGTCGCTGATGATCAGCGACTGGGCCGGCGGCAGCCTGCTGCTGACGCTGTTCCTGGTCGCGCTCGCCGCGATCGTGCTCGGCCTCGGCCTGCCGGTGACCGCGACCTACGTAATCCTCGCCACGCTCTCGGCGCCAGCGCTCTACGTCCTGATCGCGCAGGGCCAGCTGGTCGACCTGATCGCGTCCGGGACATTGCCGGAGCAGGCGAAGGCGATCTTCATGCTGACCGCGCCCGATGCGGTCGCGGCCCTCGGCCAGCCGATGCCGGAGGCGCAGGCCTGGGCGCTGCTGGCCAACGTGCCGGCGGAGTTCACGACGCAGCTCCTCCAGCAGGCGCTGTCTCCGGCAGCACTCACCACGGCACTTCTCTCGGCGCACATGTGCATCTTCTGGCTGGCGCAGGACTCGAACATCACCCCGCCGGTCTGCATCACCGCCTTCGCCGCCGCCGCGATCGCCGACACCCCGCCGATGGCGACCGGCTTCACGGCGTGGATGATCGCCAAGAGCCTCTACATCATGCCGCTCCTGTTCGCCTACACGCCGTTCCTCGCCGGCGACTTCTGGCTGTCCTTGTGGATCTTCGCCTTCGGCACGGTCGGCATCTACGCGCTCACCGCGGCGATCTCGGGCTGGATGGAGGCGCCCTTGTCCTGGCTCGAGCGCATCCTCCTGGCCGCTACCGGCACCGCGCTGCTCTGGCCGACGGGCCCCATCGTCAACGTCCCGGCCTTCCTGTTCTTCCTCGCGCTGTTCAGCCTTCAACCTCTGGCGGGGCAGCAGGGCGACCGCCACAGCGTGAGGGGGCCGCGACCAGTCGTTGACAGGGTCGCGCAATCTCCGGCAAGCTCATCGTTTCCTCTTGCCCCAAGAAGCAGCCATGACGAACGCCCCCATGCCGTCACTCCTGCCGGTCTACAAGCGCTCCCCCATCGAGTTCGAGCGCGGCGAAGGCGCCTACCTGTTCGACCGCGACGGGCGACGCTACCTGGATTTCGGCACGGGCATCGCCGTGTCCCTGCTGGGCCATAGCCACCCGCACCTGGTGGCGGCGCTCAAGCAGCAGGGCGAGAAGCTCTGGCACTGCTCGAACCTCTACGGCATCGAGACGCAGCAGAAGCTCGCCGACCGGCTGGTCGCGCACTCGTTCGCCGACACGGCGTTCTTCTGCAATTCCGGCGCCGAAGCGCTCGAATGCGCGATCAAGATGGCGCGCAGCCACTTCTATCACCGCGGCCAGCCCGACCGCTTCCGCATCATCACCTTCGAGGGCGCCTTTCACGGCCGCACCATGGCCACCATCACGGCGGGCGGGCAGGAAAAATACCTGGAAGGCTTCCGGCCGGGGCTGCCGGGCTTCGACCAGCTGCCGCTGGGCGACCTGGAGCGGGTGGTCGCCGCGATCGGCGAGGGCACCGCGGCGATCCTGATCGAGCCGATCCAGGGCGAAGGCGGCATCCGCCAGCCGCAGATCGCGTTCCTCGAGGAGCTGCGGCGGATCTGCGACGAGCACGACCTCCTGCTGATCTTCGACGAGGTCCAGTCGGGCATGGCCCGCACCGGCAAGCTGTTCGCCTACGAGTGGACAAGGATCACGCCGGACATCATGACGCTCGCCAAGGGGCTCGGCGGCGGCTTTCCGATCGGCGCGTGCCTGGCGACCGCGCGCGCCGCATCCGGCATGCTGCCCGGCACCCACGGCTCGACCTTCGGCGGCAACCCGCTGGGCTGCGCGGTCGCCAACGCGGTGCTCGACGTGCTGCTCGAGGAGGGCTTTCTCGATCGCGTGACGAAGGTCGCGGGCGATCTGCGCGCCAGGCTGGTGGAGCTTGCCGCGCGCTATCCCGGCATCATCCTCGAGATCCGCGGCGAGGGCCTGCTGATCGGCCTGCGCGTTGCGCCGCCCACCACCGACATCGTGCCGAAGCTGATGGCGCGTGGTCTCATCACGGTGCCGGCGGGCGAGAACGTCGTGCGCCTGCTGCCGCCGCTCATCATCGAGCGCGCAGAGGTCGACGAGGCCGTGAGGATCCTCGAGGAGCTGTGCCAGGAGCTTCTCGCGCAGGAAGCGGCGCGATGAGCGAGCCCCGCCACTTCCTCGACATCGACGCGCTCGACACGGGCACGCTGCGCGGCATCCTCGGGCGCGCCAAGGAGCTGATGACCAACGGCGCCGGCAAGCTTCGCGGCAAGACGCTGGCCATGATCTTCGACAAGCCCTCGACCCGCACGCGGGTGTCGTTCGAGGTCGCGATCAAGGCGCTGGGCGGCGACGCGGTGGTCCTCAACACCAAGGAGATGCAGCTCGGCCGCGGCGAGACCATCGCCGATACCGCGCGCGTCCTGTCCCGCTACGTCGACGCGATCATGATCCGCACCGACCATCACAGCAAGCTCCTGGAGCTCGCCGAAGCCGCCACCGTGCCGGTCATCAACGGCCTGACCGACCGCTCCCACCCCTGCCAGATCATGGCCGATGTGATGACCTTCGAGGACCACCGGGGGCCGGTGCGCGGCAAGACCCTGGCCTGGACCGGGGACGGCAACAACGTCGCCACCTCCTGGATCCATGCGGCGCAGCGCTTCGACTTCACCTTGCGCCTCGCCTGCCCGCCGGAGCTGGCGCCCGACCCGCGGGTGCTGCATTGGGCCGCCGAGCGCCAGGCCAGGGTCACGGTGGTCGAGGATCCGCGCGAGGCGGTGATGGACGCCGATGCGGTGATGACCGACGTCTGGGTGTCGATGGGCGATGTCGACGCCGATCAGCGCCGCGGCCTGCTGGCGCCCTACCGGGTCGACGACGGGCTGATGGCGCTCGCGCAGCCCAAAGCGCTGTTCCTGCACTGCCTGCCGGCGCATCGCGGCAAAGAGGTGACCGCATCGGTGATCGACGGCCCGCAGTCGGTGGTGTTCGATCAGGCGGAGAACCGCCTGCACGCGCAAAAGGGCATCCTGGCCTGGTGCCTGGAGTAGCCGGCAGGCACGTGTTTCGGGTATTCGCTTGCCGATGAGCGCGCAACGCATTGCCGACGACCTGCTCCGCCCGTTCCAGCTCGAGCGATCCGCCCTGCGCGGCCGCCTCGTCCGGCTCGGCGACGCCCTCGACCGGATCCTGACGCGGCACGACTATCCGGAGCCGGTCGGCCAGCTGCTCGGCGAGCTTTTGGTGCTGGCGGCAGCACTCGCCGGCGGCCTGCGATTCCAGGGCACGTTCAGCCTGCAGGCCAAGGGCAGCGGCCCGGTCTCGCTGCTGCTCGCCGATTACACCCACGATGGCGCGATGCGCGGCTACGCGAGGTTCGATGCGGAGCGGATCGACGCCGGATCGGACATCGCCGCCCTGCTCGGCGACGGCCGCCTTGCGCTGACCGTCGACCAGGGCGACGCCGGCGCTGCCTACCAGAGCATCGTCGAGCTGAGCGGCGCCAGCCTCACCGAGTGCATGCAGACCTACTTTCGCCAGAGCGAGCAGCTCAAGACCGGGCTCAAGATCGCGGTCGGCCGGGTGGCCGACAACGGCACCTGGCGCTGGCGCGGCGGCGGGCTGATGGTCCAGCGCCTCGCCGACCAGCCGGTCGACGAGGTCGCATCTGGAGGACTGGCATCGCACCATGCTGCTGCTCGGCACCGCGACCGACGCCGAGCTGCTCGACGCCGGCCTGCCGGCCGATGCCCTCCTCTACCGCCTGTTCCACGAGGAGGGGGTGCGGGTGTTCGCGCCGCAGGACCTTCGTTTCGGCTGCCGCTGCACCCGCGAGCGGGTCGAGAAGCTGCTGCAAAGCTTCCCCGACGCCGAGGTCGAGGAGATGCGGCAGGACGACGGCCTGCTCGTCGTGACCTGCCAGTTCTGCAATGCCGGCTTTCGTTTCGACGAGGCTCAGCTGGCGCGCCTGCACGCCCGCAGCGCGCACTGAGGCCGTCCATGGGGAGGGTCTGCTGTGAGCGCCATGCGTAGTGCGATTGCGGCTGTCGCGGCCGGCCTGGTGGTCGCCTGCAGCAGCTCGTACGATACGTTCCGGCCGCCGCCGCTCGACTTCTCCGGTCGCGCGCCGCTGCGCCTTGCCGTGGAGCGGGTCATCGTGCAGAGCGCCTACCGGCCCCAGGACACGGCACCCTACGTCGACAACGTCATGCCGCTCAAGCCCGAGGACGCGATCCGCCAGATGCTGGAGGCGCGCCTGGTCGCGACCGGCGGGCAGGGTTCGATCCAGGCGGTGATCCTCGACGCAGCGGTCAAGGAGGAGGCGCTGCAGACCCAGTCCGGCGTGCGTGGCTTGTTCACCAAGGAGCCCGCGGCGCGGCTCGAAGGGCGCTTCCAGGTGCAGGTCGATCGCCTGTCCGCGACCGGCGAGGTCCTGAAGTCGGTCAGCACGGCAGTCACGCGCACCACTTCGATCCCCGAGGGCATCGGCTATGCCGAGCGCCAGAGGATCGGCTACGAGCTGGTGCGCAAGCTGGTCGACGACCTGGACGAGGGCCTCACCGCCAATGTGCGCGCCAATTTCGCCGACATCCTGGCTCCCTGATCGACTTGGGGCAGGTCCTTGCCTCTTCGCAAGTCCCGAGCCTCACCCCATATCTCGCCCCTTGAGGTAGGAGACCCATGAGCCACGTTCTCTATCGCAGGTTCGATCAGGACTATCCGGTCGCCGTGCGCGGCGAGGGCGTCGAGCTCATCGATCGCGACGGCAAGCGCTATATCGACGCGAGCGGCGGTGCCGCCGTGTCCTGTCTCGGTCACAGCCACGAGCGCGTGGTCGATGCGGTGCGCCGCCAGGTCGGGCAGCTGGCGTTCGTTCACAGCTCGTTCTTCACCAACGAGCCGGCCGAAGCGCTGGCCGATCACCTGATCGCGAATGCGCCCGCGGGGCTCGACAAGGTGTTCTTCACCTCGGGCGGCTCGGAGGCGGTCGAGGCCGCCCTGAAGCTCGCGCGTCAGTACTTCGTCGAGATCGGCCAGCCGGAGCGGCGCCGCTTCGTCGCCAGGCGCCAGAGCTATCATGGCAACACGCTGGGCGCGCTCGCGGTCGGCGGCAATGCCTGGCGCCGCGAGCAGTTCAAGCCGCTCCTGCTCGAGGTCGAGCAGGTCAGCCCCGCCTACGCCTATCGTGGCCGGGAGGCAGGCGAGTCCGACCAATCCTATGTCGGACGGCTGCTCCAGGAGCTGGACGAGACCCTGATCGGGCTCGGGCCCGAGACGGTGATCGCGTTCGTCGCGGAGCCGGTGGTCGGCGCGACCATGGGCGCGGTGCCCGCCCCGCCCGGCTATTTCGCCGGGGTCCGGGCGCTGTGCGACCGCTACGGCATCCTGTTGATCCTGGACGAGGTGATGTGCGGCATGGGCCGCACCGGCACGCTGTACGCCAGCGAGCAGGAAGGCATCGATCCCGACATCGTCACGATCGCCAAGGGCCTCGGCGCCGGCTACCAGCCGATCGGCGCGACCCTGGCATCCGCCACGATCTGCGAGGCGATCCGGGTGGGTACGGGCTTCTTCCAGCACGGCCACACCTACATGGCCCATCCGGTCGCCTGCGCCGCCGGCCTGGCGGTGCAGGAGACCCTGGCCGACGAGCAGCTGCTGGGCCGCGTCAGGCTTCAGGGCGCGCGACTGCGGGAGCTGCTGCGCGCGCGCCTCGACGATCACCCCCATGTCGGCGACATTCGCGGCCGCGGCCTGTTCTTCGGCATCGAGCTGGTGGCGGACCGCGCCAGCAAGCGGCCGTTCGCGCCGGAGCTCAAGGTCAACGCAAAGATCAAGGCGGCGGCGATGGAGCGTGGCCTGATCTGCTATGCGATGGGCGGCACGATCGACGGCCGCCACGGCGATCACCTGATGCTGGCGCCGCCGTTCATCGTGACCGATGCGGATCTCGAGCAGATCGGCCTGCGCCTTCGCGCCGCCATCGACGCCGGCGCTCGCGGTCGCAGACGCCGCCTGAGCGCGCGTCACGCCGCCGCGGGCCGAGGCCACGCTCGCCGGCCGTGGCTCAAGCCGCTTCGGTGGTCGAGGCGGGGATGATCCTGAGCAGGACGACCTGGTTGTGCTGGCGTCGCAGCACCTCGAAGCGGAAGCCGTGGAACGAGAACGTCTGGCCGGCCTCCGGGATCTTCTGCGCCTCGTAGATCAGGAGGCCGGCCACCGTCGCCGCCTCGTCGTCGGGCAGCTTCCAGCCGAACTGGCGATTGAGGTCGCGCACCGTGACCCAACCGCCGACCAGCACCGAGCCGTCGGCCTGCGGCTCCACGCCCACGGTCTCGATGTCCTTCTCGTCGGTGATCTCGCCGACGATCTCCTCGAGGATGTCCTCGAGCGTCACCAGGCCCATCAGCGCGCCGTACTCGTCGACCACGAACGCCAGGTGCGAGCGCCGCTGGCGGAACAGCAGGAGCTGGTGCAGCAACGCCGTGGTGTCCGGGATGAACCAGGGCGGCGTGGCGAGCGCGGCGACGTCGATCGCCGCCGGATCGTGCGGCTGGTGGCGGGCCTGCGCCAGCACGTCCTTGGCGTGCAGCACGCCGATGATGCTGTCGGGGTCGCCGCGCCAGAGCGGGTAGCGCGTATGGGGCGTGGTCACGATGCGCTCGAAGATCTGATCGGGCGGCGCGTCGGCATCGATGCTCACGATGTCCTTGCGGTGGGTCATGATGTCGCTGACCTCGACGTCGGCGAGATCGAGAATGCCCCCCAGCATGTCGCGCTCCTGCTTGAGCACCATGCCGTGCTCGCGCGAGACGTCGATCAGGCCGCGCAGCTCCTCGCCGGAGAACACGTCGTGGTGGCTGACCTCGGCAACGCCGAACATCGCCAGGATGCCCCGCGACGCCTTGTTCAACAGCCAGTTCAGCGGGAAGCAGAGCAGGTAGAAGGCGTGCAGCGGGTAGGCGATCCAGAGCGTCATCGGCTCCGCCTTGCGGATCGCGAAGGTCTTGGGCACCTGCTCGCCGACCACGATGTGCAGCGAGGAGAAGATCAGGAAGCCGAGCAGGAACGAGATCGTGTGCACCGCCGTGTCGCCCAGCCCGAGCGGATGCAACCATGGCTCGAGCAGGGCGCTGACCGCCGGCTCGCCGATCCAGCCGAGGCCCAGCGAGGCCATGGTGATGCCGAGCTGGCAGGCCGAAAGGTAGGCCTCGACGTTGCGCAGGATGCGCAGCGACATGCGGGCGACGACGTTGCCCTGCTCGGCCAGCGCCTCGATGCGGATGCCGCGCACCTTCACGATCGCGAACTCGGCAGCCACGAAGAAGCCGTTGGCGGCCAGCAGCAGGATGATCTCGGTGATGGTCAAGAGCATGATGGTTCGGCCTTGGCGGCCTTGGCATTGCCTCAGTCGGTGCCGTGGTCGAGGACGTCGCGGAGCACCTCGAAAGGAACCTGGTCGCTGACGAACGCCGCACCGATGCCGCGGGCGAGGACGAAGCGGATTTTGCCCGCGGCGACCTTCTTGTCGCGGCCCATCGCTGCCAGCATCGCGCCCGCCTCGAACCCGCCCGGGCGGACCGCGCGCGGATCGGTCGGCAGGCCCACGGCAGCCAGATGCGCCCGCAGCCTCGCGACGTCGGCAGGCGGGCACAGGCCGAGGCGCGCCGACAGCGCGAAGGCCTGCACCATGCCGAGCGCCACCGCCTCGCCGTGCAGCAGCAGCTCACCATAGCCCGCCAGCGCCTCGTAGGCATGCGCGAAGGTGTGGCCGAGATTGAGCAGAACGCGGCGCTCGGCCTCGCGCTCGTCGGCCGCCACGATCGCCGCCTTCGCGGCGCAGCTGGTGACGATCGCGTGCTGCTGCGCCGCAGCATCGCCCGCCAGCAGCGCGGCGCCGTGGCACTCGAGCCAGGCGAAGAAATCCGGCTGGTCGATCAGTCCGTACTTCACGACCTCGGCATAGCCGGCGCGCAGCTCGCGCGGCGGCAGCGTGGCCAGGACGTCGGTGTCGGCCAGCACCAGCCGGGGCTGATGGAAGGCGCCGATCAGGTTCTTGCCGTGCCGGGCGTTGACGCCGGTCTTGCCGCCGACCGCGCTGTCGACCTGGGCGAGCAGGCTTGTCGGCACCTGCACGTAAGGGATGCCGCGCAGCAGGATCGCCGCGCAGAACCCGGCGAGGTCGCCGATCACGCCGCCGCCGAAGGCGACGATCATGGTCGAGCGCTCGACCCCGGCCTCGAGCAGGAGAATCCAGCAGGGTCTCGAGCTGCGCCATGCTCTTGCTGGCTTCGCCGGCCGGCAGGACGACCCGGCGATGGCGAAGCGCCGCAGCATCGAGGCCCGCCTCGAACCTCGCCAGATGCCCGGTCTTGGCGAGATTGTCGTCGGTCACGACGACCAGATCGCGCGCGCCCTGCACCGCCAGCTCCTCGCCGGCGCGCGCCAGCAGGCCCCCGCCGACCAGGATGTCGTAGCTGCGGTCCGCGAGATCGACCCGCACACGGGTGGCGTCCCTCACGATGCCCTCTCTCTTGTCGTCGCCAGCGCCTCGAGCGCCCGCGCCACCACGTCGCCGATCGGCCCTTTGCCGCTGTCGACCACGAGATCGGCCTGGGCGTAGATCGGCGCCCGCTGCTCGAGCAGCGCCGCCAGCCTCGCGCGCGGATCGCCGCCCGCGAGCAGGGGCCGGTCGTCACGCCGCGCGGTGCGCCTGACCAGCACGTCCAGATCGGCGCACAGCCAGATCGAGAGCGCCCGCTCGCGCACCAGGGCGCGCGTCTTCGGATCGACGAAGGCGCCGCCGCCGAGCGCCAGGACCTGCCGCTCGCCGCGCAGCAGCCGGGCGATCACCTGGCGCTCCCTGGTGCGAAACGCGGCCTCGCCGATCTCCTCGAAAATGTTGGAGATGGTGGTGCCGGCGGCGGCCTCGATCGCCCAGTCGGCATCGGTGAACGGCCATCCCAGGGCGGCCGCCAGCCGCCGCCCGACCGCCGACTTGCCCGCACCCATCATGCCGACCAGCACGATCGTGCGATCAATGTCCAGATCGGGCAGAGGCTCGGGGTCGATGGCATCGCCCATCAAGGGCACCAAAGCGGCTCGCCGTCGGCTCGTGCGACCGGGCGTTGAAACTGGCTCATGCACTCGATATAAAGCGGCGATCCGCGCCCGAGGCAACCTTTTCGCGCGGATCCGATGGATGTAGCGCTGGGAACGATGTCCACGATCAGTCGGGTTCTGTTGGCGGTGGTGCTGGTCGTGGTGCTGGGGGGGGCCATGTTTCTGTTGACCTGGGAAATCCCGGCGCCGACCGCGCGTATCGAACGGGTCATCCCGGACGATACGCTGCCGCGCTGACGCCCTCTTGCCGATGAAGCGCCCGCGACCGACCGCCCGGCGACTGCAGCATCGCATCGCGGCGCAGGGCGTCGCATGGCTCCTGCTCGCAGCCCCGCCTGCCGCAGCGCAAGGGGGGCCGATCCAGCTGTTCCCCGGCCTCGAGACCGAGACGCCGCCCCCGGCCGAGGCGCCGACCACCCTGCGCTCCGAAGGCGAGGCCGACGCCCCCAGGGGTTTTCGCGTCGAGGGTCTGGCGGCGCCCGGCATCGATGCCATCGGCCTTGCCGGTCCCGCCGAGGGCGGGTTCGACCAGAGCCTGTGGGCCGGCAGCGACAGCGAGCTGATCCTGACGCTGCTTGGCGACCTTCCGGTCGCGACCGAGAACCCGCCGCTGCGCGCCCTCGCCCGCCGCCTGCTGATGACCGGCGCGCCGATCGAAGGCCTGGCCGAGCCCGGCAGCGTGCTCGGGGCACGCGCGGGGCGCCTGCTGGCGATGGGCGACCTCGAGGGCGCCTCGGCCCTGCTCGACCGGGTGCCGGCGACGGGCGAGGATTTGCAGATCGCGCGCCTGGTCGTGCAGGCAGCCCTGCTGCGCGGCGACCAGGAGACCGCCTGCAGCCGCGCCGCCGACATAGCACCGGCGAGCGATGCCGCCTTCTGGGCGAAGGTCACGATCTATTGCCGGCTGGTCGAGGGCGATCAGGACGGTGCCAGACTGGCCATCGATCTGTTGCGCGACCAGGGGCAGACCGACGACGAGGCCTTCTTCGCCCTGGCCGAGAGCATCGCCGACGGCGAGGCGGCAGCCGTGCCGCTGGGACCGGGCGGGCCGTCTGCGGTGCATGTGGCACTGTACCGTCTCGCCGACCTGCCGCTGCCGCGCCAGGCGCTGGTCTCGGCATCGCCGGAGCTGCTGGCGGCGGCGGCGCGCGAGCCGCGCCTGGTCGGCGACGACCGCCTCGCGGTGGCCGAGCGCGCCTTCCTGCTCGGCGCGCTGTCGGCTGACGGGCTCGCCGAGCAGTATCGCGCGGCCGCTGGCGATCAGGGCGGGGACGTCCTGCGGGAGATCGCGGCCGCCTGGGGTCCGCGCACCCGGGCGCTCGCCTATGTCGCGCTGCCCGAGCAAGGGACGCCCGAGCGTGGCCAGGTGCTGGATGCGCTGTGGCGCGAAGCGCAGGGCAGCGAGCGTTTCCTGATCGCCGAGCTTTTCGCAGCACCCTTCGCCGAGCTGGCGGTCGAGCGCGGCCGGCTGCGGCTGGCGCCAAGCGCCGCCCGCGCCCTGCTCGCGGCCGAGCGGCCGATCCCGGCGGCGCGCTGGTACTCGCTGCTGAGCGGCGATGCGGCCGGCGACCCGCAGGCGCGCGATGACCTCGTGAGCCTGACGCCGCTGTTCGCGCTCGCCGGCTTCGGCGGCAGCGTCGCGGTGCCCGATTTCGACAGCGAGGCCATGGACGCGTGGCTCGCCGGCACGCCCGATGCGCAGGCGAAGGCCGCCCATCTGCTGGCCCTGCTGGAGGGCATCGGCGTGCCGGTGCCCGCGACCGCATGGCAACGCCTGATCGCAGCGCCGGGCCAGGGACCGACGCCGGCGCCGCCAGCACCCATGTGGCGGATGCTCGATCGCGCCGCGGCGGAGCGCCGCCTGGGCGAGACCGTGCTGCTGGCGCTGCACATGCTGGGCGGCGCGCCCCAGGCCACGCATCCCGAGGCGGTAACCGCCGCCCTGCAGGCCCTGCGCGACGTCGGTCTCAACCAGGAAGCGCGCGCAATCGCGATGGCGACCGCGCTGCAGATGGGGCTCTGACGCCCGGCGCGGGGCTCGACATGGCGGGCTTCTGGGCGGAGAGCTTTCTCGAGATGATGGTGGCGGAGCGCGGCGCCTCGCACCACACCATCGACGCCTACCGGCGCGATCTTGCCAGCTACGAGGGCTTTCTCGGCCGGCGCGACCTGCAATGCGAGAGCGCGGACGTCGCTGCGGTGCGGGCGTGGCTCGCCCAGCTCTCGGCCGAGGGCCTGAGTGCTGCGACGATGGCGCGGCGCCTGTCGGCGATCCGCCAGCTGCATCGCTTTCTCTATCTCGAGGGTGCGCGGCCGGACGATCCGACGCAGACCGTCGAGGGCCCGCGCCGGCAGCGGCCCCTGCCGAGGCTCCTCGACCACGCCGACATCGCGGCGCTGATCGAGGCTGCACGGCAGCGCGACGACGCGGAAGGCCTGCGCCTCACGGCCTGCCTGGAGCTGCTCTATGCGAGCGGCCTGCGGGTCTCCGAGCTGGTCGGCCTGCCGTTGTCGGCATTGGCGCCCGACCGCAGCCTGCTGACGGTGCTGGGCAAGGGCGGCAAGGAGCGCATGGTGCCGATCGGCCGGGCGGCGCGCGCCGCTCTGGAGGTCTATCTTGGCGTGCGCGAGCGCTTCCTCGGCCGGCACGCGAAAGCCAGCGTCTATCTGTTCCCGTCCCGGGCGCGCACGGGCCACCTGACCCGCCAGCGCCTGACCCAGCTGCTCAAGGATCTGGCCGGGCAGGCCGGGATCGATCCGGCGCGGCTCTCGCCGCACGTGCTGCGGCACGCGTTCGCCAGCCATCTGCTCGCCGGCGGCGCCGATCTGCGCGCGGTGCAGATGATGCTGGGGCATGCGGACATTGCGACGACGCAGGTCTACACCCATGTTCAGGGCGATCGCCTGGCCGCCGCGGTGCACGCGCACCATCCGCTCGCGCGGGCGCGTCGGCCGGCAGAGGATGTCGACTGAAGGAAGAGCCGGATGAGCTTCACGATCGTCGAGCAGTGCCCGCCACGCCTGCAGCGCTCCGAGCTGGCGGTGCCCGGCAGCTCGCCGCAGCTCTTCGAGAAGGCGGCGCGCTCCGAGGCCGACGCGATCTTCCTCGACCTCGAGGACGCGGTGGCGCCCGATCAGAAGGTGCAGGCGCGCAAGAACGTGATCGCGGCGCTCAACGAGATCGACTGGGGCGCCAAGACCCTGACCGTGCGGGTCAACGGCCTCGATACCCACTACATGTATCGCGACGTGATCGAGGTGATCGAGCAGGGCGGCGAGCGCCTGGACCTGATCATGGTGCCCAAGGTCGGCACGGCCGCCGATGTCTACGCGGTCGACATGCTGATCACCCAGTGCGAGGCGGCGATCGGCCGCAGCAAGCGGCTCGGCCTCTCGCACATCATCGAGACCGCGCTCGGCATGGCGAATGTCGATGCGATCGCAGGTGCGAGCCCGCGTAACGAGGCGCTGCATTTCGGGGTCGCCGACTACGCCGCCTCGACCCGCGCGCGTACCACCAACATCGGCGGGCCCAATCCCGACTATGCGATCCTGACCGACCCAATCGAGGGCGAGCCGCGCCAGGTGCACTGGGGCGACATGTGGCACTATGCGCTTGCCCGCATGGTGGTCGCGGCGCGCTCGCACGGCCTGCGGCCGATCGACGGCCCGTTCGGCGATTTCTCCGACCCCGACGGCTACCGCTTCGCGGCGCGCCGCGCCGCGGCGCTGGGCTGCGAGGGCAAGTGGGCGATCCACCCGAGCCAGATCGCGCTGGCGCACGAGGTCATGACGCCGCCCGAGGCCGAGGTCGCCAAGGCGAGGCGCATCCTCGAGGCCATGGCGCAGGCGCGCGCCGAGGGCAAGGGTGCCGTCAGCCTGGACGGCAGGCTGATCGACATCGCCTCGATCCGCCAGGCCGAGGCGCTGGTCGCCAAGGCCGAGCAGATCTCGGCCAAGAACTGAGGCGCGCCGGCGGCCGCCAGCGCCCATATGCGGGAGTGACGCAAGCTGCTCGATTTCGAGAAACCCATCAGCGAGCTGGAAGGCAAGGTCAAGGAGCTGCGCCATCTGAGCGCCAGCAGCAGCGAGCTCGATCTTTCGGACGAGATCAACCGGCTCGAGGCGCGCGCCGAGCGGCTGCTGCGGCAGACCTACGCCAAGCTCACGCCCTGGCAGAAGACCCAGGTCGCGCGCGAGTTCGGAGCGGCCGCATTTCTCGGACTACGTGTCGGGCCTGCTCGAGGACTACACGCCGCTCGCGGGCGATCGGACCTTCGGCGACGACCGCGCGATCCAGGGCGGGCTGGCGCGCTTTCGCGGCCACTCGATCATGGTGCTGGGCCACGAGAAGGGCACGGATACCGAGGGCCGGGTGCGCCACAACTTCGGCATGGCGAATCCGGAAGGCTACCGCAAGGCGGTGCGCCTGATGCATATGGCCGAGCGCTTCCGCCTGCCGGTGATCACGCTGGTCGACACGCCGGGCGCCTATCCGGGGCTCGGTGCGGAGGAGCGGGGCCAGGCGGAGGCGATCGCGCGCACGATCGAGGCGTGCCTGCAGCTCGCGGTGCCGGTGGTCGGCGTGATCATCGGCGAGGGCGGCTCGGGCGGCGCGGTGGCGCTGGCGGTCGCCGATCGCGTCCTGATGCTGGAGTATGCGGTCTATTCGGTGATCTCGCCCGAGGGCTGCGCCGCGATCCTGTGGCGCAGCGGCGAGCAGGCGCCGGCGGCGGCCGAGGCGATGCGCCTGACCGCGCAGGACCTGCGCCAGCTCGGCGTGGTCGACGAGATCATCCCGGAGCCGATCGGCGGCGCGCACCGCCAGCCGGCAGCGGCCATCGAGGCGGTGGGGGATGCGCTCGAGGCGGCACTCGAGCCCCTGCTTGCGGTCGACGGCGTCGAGCTTCGCCATCGGCGCCGCCAGAAGTTCTTGGCCATGGGCCACAACGGCGCCATGTAGCGAGGCGCCTCAGGCCTGCTGGACGGCCATGCGCAGATGGTTGTCCCAGCCCGAACTCCGACAGGTTCAGCTGCCAGCATCGTGCGCCGGCCGCTTTGCGGCTCGAAGCGCATCACCTGGCCAAGACCGCTCGTGATCAGGAACTCGCCCGGCCGCTCGGTCGGTGCGACGCCGCAGCCATCCGCCACCATGGTCGAGGTCAGATAGGCGCCAGCGGCGCCATCCCAGAAGGTGATCAGGTTGCCGCGCGGCGCCGAGACGGCGATCAGGCTGCCGCCCCGGTCGACCGCCACGCTGCCGCCATACTGGCGCATCTGCGCCTGCACCCCGGCCGGCGCCTCGAGCAGCCGGATGCGATCGCCGTCGTGGATGCCGACCAGGGGCACGCGATCGCGCATGTCGCCCTCATATTGCATCGCGATCGCGATGCCGCCTGAGCCGAGCACCGCCAGGTGCCGGATGCTCAGCTGATGGTGCGCCTCGGCAAGTCGGTAATCGCCCCGAAGCTTGCCGTCCGACAGGTCCAGATAGGCGAGCGAGGGCGCCATGCTGTCGAGGTTGAGCTTGGCCCGGTCGCGCTCGGGATGGGTGCGGATGCCGCCATTGGCGATGGCGAGCGTGGCGCCATCCGGCATGAGGACGACCTCGTGCGGACCGACGCCGAACGAGGCGAGCTCGCCGATCTGGCGATAGCCGTCGGTGGCGTCGCGCACGCCGAGCACGCCGCGGCCGGCCTCGTAGTCGTTCTCGGAGGTGAAGAGATAGCGGCCATCGGGCGAGAAAGCGCCGTGGCCATAGAAATGCCGGCCCGCGGCGGCGTCGATCCGGCGCAGTGCTACCCCGGCGACCGGGTCGAATGCGACCGCAAACGTGCCGGGCCGCCTCGCGAACACCAGGCCCTCGTCCGCGCCCGGCCGGAAGGCGACGCCGTGGCCGCGCTCCGGCAGGGGCAGATCGAAGCGCACGCGCCCGCTCGCGTCGATGCCGGTCACGTGATGGGCCGCCTCGGCATCGACCCGGCAGCTCACGAACAGCGCACCCTCCGCGCCGCGCGCGCGGCCGGCACGCAGCGCCAGCCCGGCGACCAGCGCGCCGCCGCACAGCAGCAGCTGCCGTCGATCGAGCGCGCCGGTCTGGTCCGAATCCGACATCAGTCACCGTCCGTCGCGTTGAAGCCTATGGACAAGCCGAGCGTGGCCGCGATCGGGCCGCGGATCAGCTCGCGAAGCTGCTTGATCTGGTCCACCAGCCGCTGGACCTGGTCGCGCGCCGCCTGATCCTCGACCGCTTCGGAAAGCGGCAGCGGGATGCTTGCCGCCGTCTGCAGCGTCTGGTCGAAGCCCGTGCGGACCTGCTCATCGAGCGCCGGATCGCCGCCGAGCGCCAGGTACAGGTCGCCGAAGCCGCCGGCTGTGGCGTAGAGGTCGCGCGCGGTCTCGAGATTGGCTGCGACCGAGGGCAGCTCCAGCTGGCTTCGCCAGTTCTCGGCCCGCCGGCCGCGCGCCGAATCCAGGCTCTCACCCATCGGCGGCTCGAGCTTGACCTGGATCGCGCCATCGAGCGTGTCGGCGAGGCTGCGGTAGAGGGCGGCCGCCGGATCGTAGGCGCTGAAGAACACGTCGTTGCCGGCGCCGGCACCGGTCACCACCGTGCCAAAGCCGTCCGGACCCGTCCACGCGTCGGCGAGTTTGCCCGCCAACCCTACCTGATGGCGCGCGACCGCGAGCGCATAAGCGCATGCATAGTCTCGGTTTTCCGGCTCGAGCAGGGCGTCGTCGAACAGCAGCCGCTCGAGGCTCACGAGAGTGGTCAGCCCGACGCTTTTTCCGGTCAGCTGACCGGAATCGAGCAGCGAGGCGTCGCGATCTGCCATGGCCTGGCTGAACTGCCTGCCGGCGGTGCCGTGCTTGTCCGGCCAGAACTCGATCTGCGGCGCCAGGCCCTGGTCGGCCACCGGCCCGAAACTGATCGGCTGGGCGTGCTGCCAGGCGAGCATCGCCTCGCGCCAGACCTGCTGCGCCGCCTCCAGCCGTTCCTGATCAGGGCTCGCGCACAGCGCCTCGAGGCTGGCCGGCAGGCGCGCGATCGCATCCGCATAGCGCTCGTACGCCGGCACCACGACCTCGTTCACCAGCGCGGCGTTGAGCTCGTCGTAGCTTTGCGCGATCGCCGGGACCCGGCGCCAGCAGCACGAGCAGGGCAAGCAGCAGGGTGCTTCTCATAGCGAATTCACGAAGGCGATCAGCGCCTCGCGCTCCTCCTTGCTCATCGCGGCGAAGCGGTCGCGCGCGCCCTGCGCCTCGCCGCCGTGCCAAAGGATCGCCTCGGTCAGGTTGCGCGCCCGGCCGTCGTGCAGGAAATGGGTGTGGCCGTTGACGGCTTCGGTGAGGCCGATGCCCCAGAGCGGCTGCGTGCGCCATTCGCGGCCGTCGGCCAGACCCTTCGGGGCGATGGTCGGCCAGCCCCTCGCCCATGTCGTGCAGCAGCATGTCGGCATACGGCCAGATCAGCTGGTACTGCAGGGCGGGCTCGGCCGCATCGCGGGCCGTCACGAACTTGGGCATATGGCAGGCGCTGCAGCCGGCGCCGTAGAACAGCTCCTTGCCGCGCAGGGTCTGCTCGTCATAGAGCGCGCGCCGCGCCGGCACGGCCAGGTGGCGGACATAGAACAGGATTTTCTCCATCACCTCGTCCGGCGCCTCGAGATTCTCGTATTGGGGGCTGTTGCCGTCCGGCGCTTCGCGGCACGCGATCTCGGCTTCGCTGCACTCGCCCCAGGCGACCGGCGCCAGCGGGTTGGAGACGCCGATGTCGGCGGCGAGCGCGCTGCTGCTCTGCTGGGCCAGCGTCGGCTGGCCGGCCTTCCAGCCGAACCTCCCGAGCATCGGCGCGTCGCGCTCCTCGCTCCAGACCTGGTTCGGACGGCCCGAGATGCCGTCGCCGTCGAGATCGTCGGGGTCGGCATGCGCCAGGATCTGGTCCTCGGGGATCGCCTCGAGCAGGCCCAGGCCGATCATCGGCTGGGCGACCCGGGGCGAGAGCATCACGTCCGGGTGCATCGGACCGTAGGCGAGATCGGCCACGCCGTAGGTCGGCTTGCGCAGATGCACGACCTCGCCGCCTTCGAGCGTCACGGGCAGCTCCTCGTAGTCGATCACCATCTTGCCCTCGGCTTGGTGTCCGGGGATCGCCAGGTCCTGCAGCTGCGCGCCATAGGTCGGCTCCGGCACCACGCTCTCGCGCCGCGCGGTCAGCTCCTGCTCCACCTCCGCCTCGCCCGGCGGCACCGACAGGCGCAGGAACATCGACACCGCGCTGTCGTCAGGGCCAGCGGGCGGATGGCCGCGGCCGTCCTTGAGGTGGCAGCGCTGGCAGGAGCGGGCGTTGTAGAGCGGCCCCAGCCCGTCGGCCGCCTGGGTCGAGGAGGGTGCGCGTCACCCACAGGCGCTTGAACAGGCCGTTGCCGACGAAGAAATCGGCGCGCTCCTCGAACGAGAGGTTGGCGGCCGGCTGCGAGAAGGCATTCCTGCCATGGACCTCCTTTTGCGTCGTCGCACCGCCCGGATGGCGCTCGAACGGCTCAGGCTCGCTGAAATCGGTGGCGGGCTTCAGAACCTCGGCCACATCGGCGCCCAGGAGCGGCAGCGCGACCACGACGAGCGTGAGGACGCCAGCGACGCCCGCGCCCAGCGCTCCGTATGACAGGCAGCATGCCTTCAAGCCGGCCCTCGAACGCTTGCCAAGCTTACTCGAAGACCGCCTCGGGATCGTCGAGGCTGTCGGAGCCTTCGAACTCGAGCGAGCCCAGATCGAGCGCGCTCACCACCTGCTCGATCTGCTTGGTCTGCGCCAGCAGCGCCGCGATCACCGCCTCGATCATGGCGTTGCCCTCGGCATTGTCCTCGGCCAGCATCTGGTCGTAGGCCATCTTGCCGCTGTCGGCGACCTCCTTCAGGGTCTTGGCCTCTGCGAGCGTGTGGTCGAGCGCATCCTGCGTGGCACTCGCGAGGTCCGGATCGGCGGCCGCGACCAGGTCGGCGAGGCTCGCCCCCTCGACCACGCTGCCGTCCATCCGCTCGTAGCGGCCGTCGTAGACCGCCAGCATGCCGGCGATGTCGTAGTAGTGCGAGTTGTGGGTGTTGTCCGAGAAGCAGTCGTGCTCCTCCTCGGGATCGTGCAGCAGCAGGCCCAGCTTCATGCGCTCGCCGGCGAGCTCGCCGTAGGAGAGGCTGCCGAGCCCCTGCAGCATGGCGCGCAGGCCATCGTCCGGGTTGCCGGTCACGGCGGCGCGCGCCTCGCCGCCCTCGCCCCAGTAGCCGACCATCTCCTGCAGGTCCGTGACGACCATGTCGGCGGCGGTGGTGAGGTAGGCAGCGCGCCGGTCGCAGTTGCCGCCGGTGCAGTTGGCGGGATCGAAGTCGGTCGCCGGGCGGGTGCCGGCGCCGGCGTCGGTGCCGTTCAGATCCTGTCCCCACAGCAGGAACTCGATCGCGTGGTAGCCGGTCGCGACATTGGCCTCGACCTCGTCGATCTCGTGCAGCGAGCGCAAAAGGTCCGCATCGATGGTCGACGCGTCGAGGGTCTCGCCGCTCGCCGTGATCTCTGGATTCGCGATCACGTTGGCCGTGTACAGGTCGTTGATGTCGGACTCCTCGCCGTAGCTCGCGGCGACGTAGTCGATCAGCCCCTCGTCGAGCGGCCAGGCGTTCACCTTGCCCTCCCAGTCGTCGACGATCGGGTTGCCGAAGCGGTAGACCTCGGTCTGCTGGTAGGGCACGCGCGCCGCAAGCCAGGCGCTGCGCGCCGCCTCCAGCGTGGCGTCGCTCGGCTTCGCGACGAGGCCCGCGATCGCGCCCTGCAGCTTCTGCGCCCCGGCCAGGGAATCCTCGTACATGGCCTGGGCGATGTCGGCGTAGGTCGTGACCACCGCAGCGCGATCGACCGAATCCGCGCCGAGGGCAGGGCCCTGGACCGCGATCGCGGCCAAGCTCGTGCCGGCCGCGAGCAACAGGCTTCGCATCATGATGAACCTCTCTTTGCGCGTGTACCGGCGTGCGCCTCGTCGCCGGCGGCGCGCGCGCAAGCAGGTGCCCCATGTTCTTTCGCGTGGACACTAGCGAGACTTGGCAGCAGTATCAAGGAAGTAAAGTTCCTTAGAATTACTCTAATTTCATTTACACGATTACACCACCCCCGTGAGCTCGTCTATCGTTTGGCGACGCAGAGCGGAAGCGGTCAGCTTTGACGGAATAGCCGATCCTTCAGTCGCTCGATCCAGTAGTCGAGCGAGATCCGCCCCGCCCCCCAGGCCATGAGGCCCAGCGCCATCGCTGCCCAGGTCACATGCACCGGCCAGCCGTCCGGCACGGTAAGCTGCACGACGAGCGTCATCACCAGAAGCCCGCACGCGGCCAGTCGTGTCGCGAGACCGAGAACGAGGAGGATGGGCAACAGGATTTCCGCGGAACCGGCGGCGAACGCCATGACCCCGGGTGCGGGGAAGGGATAAGGACCGCCCGGCAGATGCAGCTTGAACTCCGACGTGAAGAGCAGCACCGCGACATCGTTCAGTTGCAGAAAGCCGTCCCATTTGTTGACGCCGGACCGCCAGAACGGAATCGCGAGACCGAAGCGCAAGGTAAGCTGAGTGAGAGATGGTTGGGCGATGGCCCGAAGAATGGCGTTCACTCGGCCCATGAGCCCGCCGATCCCTTGCCTTCTGTCGCCGCTGGCGGCTTGCGGTTCAAGGCCATCGTGATCAGCTTCCGGGACTTGCGGCAGTGAACGCGCCCGCCGCAAGCATGCCGGCGAGGTTGGTGGCGAGATCGAATGCCGGGCTGTGCGCGAGCGCTGCCGCGGCGGCTGCGCCGAGCGGCTCACCGGCGATGAGGCGCGTCAGAAGACCGCGCCGCCCGGCGGCAGTTGCCGACCATGAGCTCCAGACCTGGCCTGGTCACCAGCGCAGCCTCGGCGCTGGTCGGGTCTGATCCGGCCGACCGGGCCGGCGCTCCGGTTTGCCGCGAAAATGGTAGCCGCCGGAAACCGTGACCGTACGATCTTGGTCGCAGGATGCGGGGTCAGGCGGTGCCGGCGTCGCGCTCCAATGGGATCGAGGGCAAATGGGTCGCCAGCCGCTCGCGCATCCGCGGCGTGATAGGCGTCGAGCCAGGCGCGCTCGATCCGTGCCACGTCGGCCAGCCATGGCATCGACTGTGCGTATTCGTAGCGTTCGATGAAGCCCGGAAAGCCGTGACCGTATTCGAACAGAAGCGCCGTGCTCGGCGTATTCTGCACTGACCTGCCATCGCGCGGAATAATTCTTCGCCGGTAATGCGCAGCGTCGCCGAACGCCGCTGCCAACGCTTCGATCAGCAGAGTGATGTTGTTGCGATCGCCGTTTAGCATTTCCTCGCGCCTTGCCGCTCGACCCGGCGATCGATCCGGGCGCCTCGCGAGCGGGATCGGTAGCGCGGCCGTAAAAGCTCCGCATAGACCGGCGCTCCATCTTCCTCACGATCCTCAACGGGCAACATCGGTTGTCCCGAGTTGAGCGCTTCTCGTGGCGGTCGAGGACCACTTGAACGGCGGCGGCTTCCCCTTGAGCACGACCAGTCGGGTATGTCGCTGTCCTATTCGACAAGCGCCGGAATGGGTCCGCATTGGCCGATGACCATGTCGAAGAGTTGCCACACCGCGTCGGCGACCGGACCATCATGGCTGTCGATGAGCAGAAGATCGCCCTCGTCGTCCGTCTGCTCGGCGTGTCCGGCCAGATGGATCTCGCCGACCTGCTCGAGCGGAAAATCGGCGAGATAGGCGAGCGCGGAATAGCCGTGGTTGGTGGCCGATACGAAGACGTTGTTGACGTCGAGCAGCAAGCCGCATCCGGTGCGCCGAACCAGCTCGCGGATGAAGTCCGTCTCGCTCATCGTCGATTTCAGGAACAGACATAGGTCGACGGGTTCTCGAGCAGATCGGGCGGCCGAGCGCGGCCTGCACCTCGTCGATGTGATCGGCAACGCGCGCGAGCGTCGCCTCTGTGTAGGGCAGAGGCAGCAAGTCGTTGAAGTAGATCGCGTCGTGGGTCGACCAGGCGAGATGCTCGGAGACGAGTGCTGGCTCGTAGCGTTCGACAAGCGCTTTGAAGCGCGCGAGGTGTGCCTTGTCCAGCGGCTGCGGCCCGCCGATCGACATGCACACGCCGTGGAGCGACACCGGGCCGTCGCGGCGGATGCCGCGCCAGCGCATCGTGGGGCCGGCCACCCGCCCCCATATAGTTCTCGGCGTGAACCTCGAAGAAGCATCGTTGCTGTCCGTCAGCCAGGATCGCCGACAGATGCTCATGCTTGAGAACTCGTGCCGGCGAGGCCCGCAACGGGATGAGCCGGAAAGCGGCACCCTCCGCATCCGCTTGAATCCGCGCGTGTGCGCCCGTCGTTCATCGTGGTTTCCGCTTTCCGGCAAGCCGCTTCTTCTTACGCCGGAAGATCGCGGGTCAGCGGCTCGGGCGAGCCCGTTCGGCCGCCCGGCAGCTCCATCGTGGCGCAGCTGCCGCCATCGACGAACTTCCAGGCATTGCCCTGGTAATCGACGGTCGAGCTGCCCTGGCAGGTCGTGCCCGGTCCCGCGGCGCAGTCGTTCTGCCCCTTCAGCGCGACCCCGAAGCATTTCTCCATGCCCTGGTCCGTGGCTGCCTTGACCTCTGCCTCGGTCAGTGGCGCAGCGGTCGCGAGCGACGCAACCGCAGTCGCGACGGCGGCGGCCAGAACGGCTCCGCTAACGGTTGATCTCGTCGACATTTTCCTCTTCTCCGGTTGGCTACGCAGCGCGCCGTTCCATCGGCGCGCAATGGTCAGTTCGATCCAGGCGGGCCACGTGTTACACTCTCCCGGTAACACGAGTTCGTGATCGGCAATGTCGACGGCTTGAACAGGATCTTGGCCGCCCCGTAACAAGATGCCGCCCGCAAACGAATTCGGAAGGCAGGCAGGTTTGGACGGCGGGGACGAGAACGAGCTTGCTCGGCTGATGCGCGCGGCAACCGTGGGCGAAACGATCCTATCGCGATTCCTCAGCGGCGGCCGACCTCGAACATCCTTCGCCAGGCAGAGATCGTGCAGGGCGGGGTGGACCCGGGGATGTCGTGCAGGAGACGCGCTTGCGATCCATGTGAAGCGCCACACATGGCGGGACGACATGCCGGTCACGCCATGGCTCTATGCGATCGCACGCCATAAGCTCATCGACGCCGTTCGTCGGCGCGGCCGTCGCGTCGAGATCGGGCTCGGCGAGATCGTCGAAACCTTGGCCGCGCCGGAGCCTGAGATCGTCCGCGAGCGGGAGATCGGTCGCGCTCTCGAGACGCTGGCGCCCGGTCAGCGCTCAGTGGTGGCGGCGGTTTCCGTCGATGGCCGCTCGATCCGCGAGACAGCCAAGAGCCTCGGCATGAGCGAGACGGCGGTTCGGGTGGCGCTCCATCGCGGCCTGGCCGCGATCGCCAAGCGCTTCGGACGGATTTGAGATGGACACGAACGAGCTCATCCAGGCCCTGGCAGCCGACCGGCGCCCGCCCGCCGCCTCACTCTCCTCGGTCTGGCGGGGCGCGGCCGCCCTCGCCATTGGGCTCGCCGCCCTCGTCTTCTTTGCGACACTCGGACCGAGGCCCGACATCGCCGATCGCTGCCCAAACCCCTCGCTTCCTGTTCAAGTTCATCGTCACGATCACGCTGGCGGCAAGTGCCTTTGGCCTGGTCCGCGCGCTGTCGCGCCCGGGCGCGCCTTGGCGCAAGGCGATCCCCTATCTCGCTGCTGCTCCTGCGCTCATCGCGATGGCGGTCAGTGTCGAACTCTTGCTCGCGCCGCCGGACACCTGGCCAGCTAGGTTGGTCGGCACCAACATCGTTCCTTGTCTCACCTTCATTCCGCTGATCGGCATTGGCCCGCTCGCCATCGTCCTGCTGGCGCTACGCCATGGGGCGCCAACGAGGCCGGTCCTTGCGGGCGCAGCCGCGGGGCTGCTGGCCGGCGGCATCGCCGGCACCTTCTACGCCGCCCATTGCACGGACGATTCTCCGCTTTTCGTGGCCACCTGGTACCCGATCGCCTTTGCCGCGCTCGCCTCGGTTGGAGCCGCCGGCGCTTACCGGTTGCCCGCTGGTAGCCGCATGTGAGCCTCAGCAAACGGGACAGGACGGCCTTAGCCGACCTTCACGGTGCCCATCTTTGTCCAAGTGCCATCGCCATAGGGCAGCGAACGCACATTGCCTGCTGGGTGCTGGTGGAGCCGATGGGATTCGAACCCACGACCTCGACGGTGCAAACGTCGCGCTCTCCCAACTGAGCTACGGCCCCACACGATACAATGACGCCCCGCCGGTTGCCGGCGGGGCTGCTTGGGGGTTGGTGGAGCCGATGGGGATCGAACCCACGACCTCTAGAGTGCGATTCTAGCGCTCTCCCAGCTGAGCTACGGCCCCGCCCCGCGACGTTTGTATGGTGGCGGGGGCAGGCAGTGTCAAGGGTGAGGCTCGGGGCTGGCAAGGCTGCCGCTCGGGGCTGGCGATGCTCCCCTCAGCTGCTATAGTCCCGCCCGGAAATCGCTTCGAGCCGGGCCGGCGAACGCTTTGGCCCGCAAAGCTTCGCCTGGTGCTGCCCATGAATCCCGTCCATTGGCTGATCGATACCGTCCTCGAGCTCTACATGTGGGTCGTGATCGCGTCGGTCGTGCTGAGCTGGCTGATCGCCTTCAACATCATCAACACGCGCAACAGCTTCGTCCACCAGGTCGCCGACTTCCTCAACCGGGCGACCGAGCCGGCGTTGCGGCCGATCCGCAGCATCATGCCGAATCTCGGCGGCATCGACATCTCGCCGATCGTGCTGATCCTCCTGCTGGTGTTCATCCGGCGCCTGCTCTGGCAGCTGTTCTCCTGAGCGGCATGAGCCAGGGCAGCGATTGGCTGACCAGCCGGCAGGACGGCGTCCGCCTGTCGGTCAAGGTCAGGCCGCGGGCCGCGCGGGCGGCCATCCAGGGCGTCGAGGTCGAGGGCGAGCGCGCGCACCTGGTGGTCAAGGTCGCAGCACCGCCTGAAGGCGGCAAGGCGAACGCCGCGACGATCAAGCTTTTGGCGAAATGCTGCGGCGTCGCCGCCGGCGCGCTCTCCCTGGTGAGCGGCGCCGCCGGCCGGCGCAAGGTGGTCGACGTCCGCGGCGAGCCGGACGTCCTGGCGCAGCGCCTGCGAGCGCTCGCGGCCGGGCGCTGAGCACGGGGAGAACAGCATGGCAAAGGCCCAGATCATCGATGGCAAGGCGGTGGCCGCGGGCCTGCGCGAGGCGCTGACCGGCGAGGTCGCGGCGTTCCGCGAGCGGCACGGCACAGCGCCCGCCCTGCGGGTGGTGCTGGTCGGCGACGATCCTGCCAGCCGCTCCTACGTGCGCGGCAAGGATCGCATGGCGGCCGAGGCCGGCATCGACAGCGCGCTGATCGAGCTGCCCGAGACGATCACCGAAGCGGCGCTGCTGGCACGGGTCGACGCGCTCAACCGCGATCCCGCCGTGCACGGCATCCTGGTGCAGCTGCCGCTGCCGGCGCAGATCGATGCCGCGCGCGTGATCGAGGCGATCGACGTCAAGAAGGACGTCGACGGCTTTCATCCGATCAATGTCGGCCGGCTGTTCTCGGCGCGCGGCGCGCTCGATCCGACGCTCCTGGTGCCGTGCACGCCGCGCGGCTGCCTGATCCTCGTGCAGGAGACCTTGGGCCACGACCTGGCCGGGCGAAGGGTCGTGGTGGTCGGCCGCTCCAACATCGTCGGCAAGCCGGTGGCAGCGCTCTTCCTCGGCGAGGACTGCACCGTCACGCTCGCGCACTCCAAGACCCGCGACCTGCCGGGCGAATGCCGGCGCGCCGACATCCTGATCGCGGCGGTCGGCCGGCCGGAGCTGATCCGCGGCGACTGGATCAGGCCCGGCGCCACGGTGATCGACGTCGGCGTCAACCGCGTCGAGCAGGGCGGCGAGCCTCGCCTGGTGGGCGACGTCGCGTTCGCCGAGGCCGAAGGAGGTCGCGGCCGCGATCACGCCGGTGCCGGGCGGCGTCGGCCCGATGACCGTGACCTGCCTCTTGCGCAACACCCTGATCGCGGCGGGCAATCAGCAGGGCTGAGGCCGCAGCCGGCGTCAGGCCGCTGTCGCACGCCGCGCGCTCAAGCGCGACTGTCGCAGATGTCATAGCGCGTTATTTGCGCCGCTCGCCGGCTCGCCCATATGCGCTATCTCAGGACGCGACGAGCGGCGGCGTTCGCCGCCCCGGCCTGCGGGAACGATCATGCCGAGAAGGCTCGAGGCTGACATCTGCATCGTCGGCGGCGGCTCCGCCGGCCTGTCGGTCGCCGCCGGCGCCAGCCAGATGGGCGCCAGGACCGTGCTCATCGAGGCAGGCAAGATGGGCGGCGACTGCCTGAACTACGGCTGCGTGCCCTCCAAGGCGCTGCTCGCGGCAGCACACGCCGCCGACGCCGTGCGCCATGCCGGCCGCTTCGGCGTCAACGGCCACGTGCCGGAGGTCGACTTCGGCCGCGTGCACGATCACGTCCACGAGGTGATCGCGGCGATCGCCCCGCTCGACAGCCAGGAGCGCTTCGAGGGGCTGGGCGTCACCGTGATCCGGGCGCATGCGACGCTTCTGCGCACCGGACGAGATCGAGGCGGGCGATGTCCGGGTCCGCGCCAGGCGGTTCGTGCTCGCCACCGGCAGCCGGCCGGTAGCGCCGCCGATCCCGGGCCTCGATCAGACCCCCTATCGGACCAACGAGACGATCTTCGAGGGCCGCGCGGCGCCCGATCATCTGGTGGTGATCGGCGGCGGGCCGATCGGCTGCGAGCTCGCGCAGGCGCACCGGCGGCTGGGCTCGGCCGTGACCGTCCTGGACATGGGGCCGATCCTGCCGAAGGACGACCCGGAGCTGACCGCGGTCGTGCGCTCGAGCCTCGAGGCCGACGGCATCGTTTTGCGCGAGCGGGTCCAGGTGCAGGCGGTCGAGCGCGCCGGCAACGGCGTCGCGGTCGTCCTGTCCGGCCAGGGCGACGCCGGCGCCGAGCGCATCGAGGGCTCCGATCTGCTGG
Organism: uncultured Alphaproteobacteria bacterium; assembly: GCA_963753315.1. Classification (GTDB taxonomy): domain Bacteria; phylum Pseudomonadota; class Alphaproteobacteria; order Geminicoccales; family Geminicoccaceae; genus DASUGG01. The sequence goes on along the minus strand of CAVWCI010000001.1, from coordinate 103,663 downwards.
TGGCTGCTGGCCGGGCACCCGAGGTCCTGGGCATGAACCTGGAGCTGGCCGGGGTCGCCTTCGACCGCCACGGCATCAAGGTCGACGCCAGGCTGCGCACGACCAACAAGAAAATCTTCGCGATCGGCGATGCGATCGGCGGCTATCAGTTCACCCATGTCGGCAACTATCACGCCGGCATCGTGATCCGCAACGCGCTGTTCCGGCTGCCCGCCAAGGTCGACTATCGCGCCCTGCCGTGGGTCACCTACACCGATCCCGAGCTCGCCCATGTCGGGCTCAGCGAGGCGCAGGCGCGCGAGCAGGGTCATGCCACCCTCGTGCTGCGCTGGCCCTTCGAGGAGAACGATCGCGCCCGGACCGAGCGGGAGACACAGGGTCTGATCAAGGCGGTCGTCGGCAAGGGCGGCCGCATCCTCGGCGCCTCGATCGTCGGCGCCCATGCCGGCGAGCTGATCCTGCCCTGGGTCCTGGCGATCCGCCAGAAGCTCAAGATCGGAGCGCTCGCCGACGTGATCGTGCCCTACCCGACGCTGGGCGAGGTCAGCAAGCGCGCCGCGGCGAGCTACTATACGCCAAAACTGTTCGCGCCTCGGACCCGCTGGCTGGTGCGCCAGCTCGCACGGCTGGGCTGACGCCATGGACCGCCGCTCCGGCATCGAGCCTGCTGCGGGTCTTTCGGCCCCGAGCAGATCTTCGGCGATCAGGCGGCTCGCCCCGCTCGCGCTCCTGCTGATCGCGATCGGCGCCTTCTTCACGCTCGGCCTGCACCACTATCTGAGCTTCGAGGCCTTGCGCCAGCATCGCGAGGAGCTGCTGGCGCTGGTCGAGCAGCGCCCGTTGCTGGCATCGCTCGGGTTCATGGGCCTATATGCCGCCGTGATCGCGCTCTCGGTGCCCGGCGGCGCGATCCTCACCATCGCCGGCGGCTTTCTGTTCGGCATCGTGCCCGGCACGCTCCTCGTCCTGGTCGGCGCTACCGTCGGCGCCACCATCGTCTTCCTGATCGCCAGGACCGCGCTCGGCGATGCCTTGCGCGCCAAGGCCGGGCCCCGCATCCGGCGCATGGAGGAAGGCTTTCGCCGCGACGCGCTGAGCTACTTGCTGGTGCTGCGCCTGATCCCGATCTTCCCGTTCTGGCTGGTCAACATCGTGCCGGCGTTTCTCGGCGTGCCGCTGCGCACCTACGTGCTCGGCACCTTCGTCGGGATCATTCCGGGCGGCTTCGTCTATGCCAGCGTCGGCAACGGTTTGGGTGCCGTGTTCGATGCCGGCGGCACGCCCGATCTCGGGATCATTTTCGCGCCCGCGATCCTGCTGCCGATCGTCGGGCTGGCAGTGCTCGCGCTGCTGCCGATCGTCTATCGGCAGATTCAAGGCCCGCAAGAGGGAATAACTGGACAGAAGGCGCATTTATCCCCACGTGAGGGATGGTCTCGTAAATTTGGGGTCTGCTTCGGTGCGCCGTCTGTTCGAGCGAGTGCTCAACGGGTCTCCTGTCGGCACTGCCGGCGTCTCACGGCTTTGCATGATCGTCCTCGTCGGGCTCCTGGCCGGCGGGCTCGTCGCCATGGTGGCGCTCGGGCTGGACGGCCAGCTCGGCCTGGACGCGGTCCGCCGCCACCACGCCGTCCTGGCGCGCTTCGTGAGCGGCGAGCCCCTGCTCGCCGGCCTGCTGTTCATGGGCATCTACGCCTTCGCGGTCGCGATCTCGGTGCCGGGCGTGCAGCTCCTGGCGGTGATCGGCGGCTGGCTGTTCGGCTGGCTGCACGGCACCATCTACGTCGCGGTGGCGGCCACGATCGCGGCCTCGGCGGTGTTCCTGCTGGCGCGCTCGGCGCTGGCGCAGGCGCTCCGCGATCGGGCCGGCCCGGCCGCGCAGCGCTTCGCCAACGGCTTTCGCGACCACGCGCCGAGCTACGTCTTCGTGCTGCACCTGGTGCCCGTGCTCCCCTACGCCGTCGTCAACACCCTGCCCGCGGCGTGCGGCGTGCGGCTGCGCACCTTCGTGCTCGCGGCCTTTTTGGGCGTGCTGCCGAGCACGCTGCTGCTGGCGCAGTTCGGCTCGGGCCTCGGCGAGGTGCTGGCGCAGGGAACGGCGATCCGGCTCTCGAGCCTCCTGACGCCGCAGATCCTGATGGCGCTCGCCGGCCTCGGCGCGCTCGTCCTGGCGCCGATCCTCTACCGCGCCTGGCGGGCCCGCCGCCCCTGACGCAGCGTTACCGCGCTGCCGCGAGGGTCATTCGGTGTGCGGCGGCCGCGCGACGCGCCCAGTCGGGGTCGGCGCCGGACGGATGGTCCATGAAGAAGACCCATGTGCCGTCGGCAAGCTTGCGGTGCACCTCCATGCCGTGGTGATGCACTTCGACCGGCCTGCCCTCACGATCGACGCCGGTGATGCGCCACTGCGAGCGGGTCATCGCGAAGTCGTCGGCCACGGTCGTGTGATGGGTCACGACGTCCATATGCGGCTTCAGGTCGATATAGGCCGCCATGGTGGCGCGGATGCCGCTCGCGCCGCGTGCGATCGTGGTGCCGCCGTGCACGTCGTCGACCTGCACGATGGCGGCGTCCGGGTGGTACATGGCGGCTGCGGCTTCGACGTCCTGGGCGTTGAAGGCGCGCGCGAGCCACAGGTTGCAGAGATCGGGTGAAGGGGCTCCCATGGTTCCGTTCCTCCAGTCTGGGGTTCAATTTGCGGCCGTGGCCAGACGGTCGGTCCGAGCGTTCTCGAGCTGCATGGCTTCGCGGACCTTCGGTCGCGCCGCAATGCGGTCCATGTAGCGGTTCAGGTGCGCGAAGGGCGCAAGGTCGATGCGCATCGGCCGGGCCCAAGCGACAATCGTGAAGGCGTAGGCGTCGGCGGCGGTGAAGCTCGGCCCGAGCAGGTAGGGGTGCTCGGCGAGATGCGCGTCGAGGAAGGCAAAGCGCTGCGCGATCTTCGCCCGCGCCACCTGTGCCGCCTGCTCCCCGTACTCGGGATGGAACAGCCAGGGGCTGAACATCTTGTGCAGCTCGGTGCCGACGAAATCAGCCATTCCTGCAGGCGATAGCGCTCGAGCGTGCCGGCCGCGGGCGCGAGGCCCGACTCGGGAGCGAGATCGGCCAGATACTGGACGATGGCAGCACCTTCGGTGAGAAGCTGGCCATCGTCGAGGCGCAGCGCCGGCACAGAGCCCTTGCGGTTGATCTGCGTGAAGTCGGCGCCGGTTTCCGTGCGGTGGGGGTTCGTGCCGAGATCGACGCGCTCGAGGTCGAGGGCTATGCCCGCCTCGCGGGCGACGATGTGCGGCGACAGCGAGCAGGCGCCGGGCGCGTAGTAGAGCTTCATGACAGGCCTCCTTCGGTCCAAGCGTCGGCATCCGGTTGACAGGATGCCGAGGAAGCTGGAGGCTGCGAGCGCGCAAGTCGATAAGCGTCTGGCCAAGCGTCATTTGCAAGACCGCAAGCGATGAGCGATGACTGGAACGAGCTGCGGCTGGTGCTCGCGGTGGTCCGCGCGCAGGGCCTGATCGGTGCTGCCCGAGCGCTCGGGATCGATCACTCCACCGTGTTCCGGCGCCTGCAGGCGATCGAGGCGCGGCTCGGCCAGCAGCTGTTCGAGCGCCTTCCCGGCGGTGCCTATGAGGCGACATCCCTGGCCAGGCGGATGGCCGCCGCAGGCGAGCGCATGGAGGACGAGGTGCTGGCGCTTGGCCGCGACATCGCCGGGCGCGATCACCGCCTTGTCGGGCGCCTGCGGATAACCTCGTCGGAGACGCTCGCCCATCGCATCCTGACGCCGCATCTGGCGGCTTTCCGGCGGGCCCACCCGGGGATCGCGGTCGAGCTCACGATCGACAATCGCGTCCTCAACCTGACCCGCCGGGAGGCGGACGTGGCGTTGCGCCCGATGCGCCCCAAGGAGGGCGACCTGTGGGGGCGCAAGCTCGCCGACGTCGCCTGGACGGTGTATGGCTCGAGCGGGTACGTGGAAGCGCAGGGCGCCCTCGCTTCACCGGCCGATCTCAAAGCTCACCCGCTGATCGGCTGGGAGGCCACTGCAGCCGGCATCAACGCCGCCGAGTGGCTGGGCGGCATCGCGCCCGACTCCGCCTTCGTTTACCGGTCGAGCAGCCTCGTCAACCAGCTCCATGCGGCGAAGGCGGGGATCGGCCTTGCGGTCCTGCCCTGCTATCTCGGCGACCTCGAGCCCGAGGCTCGCGCGCGCCCTGCCGGACCCGGTGCCGGAGCTGGCGCGCGAGCTCTGGATCGTCACCCACTCCGACCTCAAGCGGACGGCGCGCGTGCGCGCCTTCTTCGACGTCGTCGGCGCCGGACTCGCCGCGGACAGGGCTCTGTTCGAAGGTCGTGAGCCGACCCGCCGCTCGGCGGCCTGATATGTCGATGGAAGTGGAAAATATCGACACGTGGCCTTCCGTCCCAACCGGCCAAGGAGCAGCAAGGAAGATTGGCGTTCTGATGGCGGTTGATAACTCAGCATCTGGGATATAGCGAATCTTGATCACGATGGCTAAGCTCGAACAAGAGGCTGTGATCAATGCGGCCGAGCCAATTAGGCTTCTCGACGGTTCGCTGTGCGAAATTCCTAAGTGGAACTTGGTGTGGAATACTTGGTCGGGCAGTTCTATGACCGGCTTACCGAGAACCTACGGAGTCAAACCGCTAATTGATTGGAACGGCGAGCCTCTCTATGCGGAGCTAGCTATTTTAGAGATAGTGAAAAGTAATGGGTGGGAAGGTCTCTGGGTCGACAGCTTCCATCGCAAATTTCTATGTTCAATGCCGAGCAGAAACCTTTCAGTTGAGCTGCCAGCCAATGTTGCCGAAGAAATCCGAGTAATCCGGTCTATCTACCGGCAAATCTCGACACAATATCGGAACGCAAAAATATCAAGAGGGGAATTCGGTGGATCGTGGAACCTCTTGTGCTGGAAGGGCGACAAACTGCTGTTCATTGAAGCCAAGCGAAAGTCCAAGGACCGTCTTCAACAAAGCCAAGCCGCTTGGTTTATGGCAGCGCTGGAATGTGGCAAGGAAGCTAGCTCCTTTCGTATTGCGGAATGGACAATGAAACAAAATCCGTCACAGTCCTAAAAGTGATGGTCACGTTCACCAATGTCTCCGAGGATCGGACCGATCCGGCGACCAAGGAAGCGTTGTGTTACGGGAAGCCGTGCTTCACGACCGTTCGCGTTCAAACTCGCCCACGCTTAGACGTTGAACGCCTCGGCAAGCAGTTACGCACTAACCGGCTACGCGGGTACCTTCGCCCTACTACCCCTAAGACCGAATCCCGTCGCCCCGAGCCGATCAAGGAACGCCGTGCACTACGGCCCGCTGACGGCTGGCAGTCGGGGTCGCGGATCGATCTGCACGGTGGCCGTCATCCCGGCCACGAGCACCACGCCGTCGGGCACCTGATCGATCTCGATCCGCACCGGGATGCGCTGGGCCAGGCGCACCCAGGTGAAGATCGGGTTGACCGTAGCGAGCCCTTGCGTCGTTGGGTTGCGCATTCGCGACGTTGATGCCGCGCGCGATGCTGCCGACGTGGCCGCGAACGATCTGGCTGTAGCCCATCAGCTTGATCGTGGCCGGATCGCCGATTTGGATCGGGGCGACATTGGTCTCCTCGAAATAGCCGTCGACCCAGAACGAATCGGCATCAACGAGGGAGATCTCGACTCTCGCCCGACATTGGCGTAGTCGCCGAGCTGGGCCAGCAAGTTGGTCACCCAGCCATTGACCGGAGAGCGGATCTGCGTGCGCTCGAGGTTGACCCGCGCCTGCGCCAGGTTGGCCTGGGCTTGCTGAAGTTGGGCCTGGGCAGCAACCGCGTTCGTCTCAGCGGTCTGCAGGTCCTCCACGCTGACCGCCTCGCCGGCCTCCTGCCGGCGCTTTGCCTCCACCGCTGCGTTCTGCGCGTTCGCCTGGGCCTGCTGCACCGCCGCCTCGGCGAGGCTCACGGCGATCCGGAAGTCGGTCGGGTCGATCACCATCAACAGGTCGCCCTTGTGCACGAACTGGTTGTCGACCACCGGCAGCTCGACGATGCGCCCGGCGACCTCCGGCGCCATCGTCACCACGTAGGCGCGCACCGTGCCGTCGCGCGTCCAGGGCGCCCCCATGTAAGCGTCCCACATCGCCCAACCGAGCGGCACGGCAACCGCGATCGTCGCCAGGGTGATCAAGATCGGAGCGATCCGCACGCGCGGCCGCACCTGGTCGCGGGCAGCCGGCTCGGCGACCGAGACGGTGTCGCGGGAAGGCGTCTCGGGTGACCAGACGGTGTCGCGATCACCTACGGTCTTGCCGGGCTTCGATTTGGTCTCGGCTGCGGACATGTGGCTAGCTCACCGAGCGGCGACGAGTGTCATCGACGACAGCACGATCATGTAGACGGCAAACACGAACAGCGCCGGATGCCAGACGTGGCGCAACAAGCCGAAGCGCGCAGCGACCCGGCGCAGCGCGATCGTGACGAACCACGCCGCGACCATCAGCAAGGACATCGGCGCGACGTAGACGCCGAGCAGGTTGATGTCAGAGAACCTCACGAGGGCGCCTCCTGCATCGAAGTAGGAGGCATGCTCGGTAAGCGCCTCCGAGATTGCAAGGATGCTGCTGCGCGCGCGCAGAGCGAGCTGGGCCTCTGGCCCAGCACCGGGACGAGCGGCGAGAAGATGGTCGAGCTGAGCCAGGCGTGCGGTCGCGACCGCGCTCTTGCCATGCGCCAGGGCCGCGAGCGCCGCGTCGAGGTCCGCGCCCAGGCCGAGCCGGGGAGCGATAGGGCGAAGCCGAATGATCTCGGTACCCACCGAGAGCGCCGCCACGAGCTGTGAGCGCTGCAGCGGCTCGGCCTGATCCGGCAATGCCGAGAAGCGGCCGTACATACGGCCCTCCCAGTCGTCGGGCGTCCGCGTGATCGCGCCCGTCGCGAGGCGGCGCAGATCGCGTAAGGTCAGGCCCAGGAGCCGGCGCGTGCGGAACGCCGGCGACAGCGGCGGCAGCACGCGGAACGAAAGCGCCCCGGCGCCGACGCCGACGACGATCGCCAACGCCGCATTGTAGAACTGCTCGGTATCATAGCTCATCTGGTTCGCGGGCGCGAGCAGCGGCACGAAATTGAATGCCATCGCGCCAAACATCGCCGTCTGCCAGGGTTGGGCGGCCAGTGCGCCGACCGGCACCAGGTAAAGACCGAGCGCGATGCTGAAGCCGGCGAAGGTCGTCAGTCCCGGCAGCACCGCAAATTTGACGATTGCCGCGAAGACGGCGGCGAGGACGGTGCCCACCATGAAACCCATGGCGATGGCATAAGCCTGATCGCCGCGCGGCGCTAACAGGATGACCACGATCGCGGCAAACGTCATGGCGGAGGCGCCATTTGGCCATGCGGTGACGATCCAGAAGAGCGCGGCGGCGCCGATCGTGACGAAGGCGCGCGCCGCGTTGACGAGGGCAGGCAGCCAGTCGGGTACGCGGAGCCGGACGCCGCGCCGCCGCGGCGGAGATCGAACTGGCTCGGCAAGAAGCAGCGCGAGTCCGTTCAGCGCCCGCGTCATGCCGGCGAGCACCTTCGCGGTCTGATCGGCGAGCAGCCGCAGCGATGGCGTGCCGGCCGGCAGGGCAATCAGCGTCGGCACCGCCGCCTCACAGACCCCGTGCAGGCGGCTGGGGTCGGCCATCCAGCGGGTCGGCCCACCCGCCTCCGGCCCCGGTCGCAGCTCCTGCGGCACGCTGCGCAGGACCGCCGCCGCCTCGTCCCGGGCGCGCATCGTCCGGCAGCCGCGCGAGGTGCACCGCGACCGTGCGCCAGCCGGCCAGAGCGGCGAACAAGCCGTCCACGGCCGTCTGCAGCACCGGCGAATGATAGCGGAGTTGGGAGGACTCGCCGATCGCCTCGTCGATGACCGGATCGAGCGCAATGACCCGCCGGACGAGTTCGCGTCGGACCGGCTGCGTCTCCGGCAATCCCGGCCCGGCCAGCGCCAAGGTGCCGGCAAACCGGCCCGCGATTTCGGCCGACAGGTTCGCGAACAGCGCGGCCAACCGGCGTTGGGCGCCGCCGAAATCGGTCCCGGCGAGGACGATCCCGGCGCACACGATGCCGATGCAGATCTCGCTCGCGCGGGTGATGGCGATCATGAACACCTGCCCGTCCGGGCCGCCGGTCGCACCGAGGGTATCGCGCGCGATGATCGCGGCGGTGTAGCCGGCCAGCGCCGCGGCATAGGCCGCGAAGTTGCGGAGAAGCGTGGCGACGAGCGCGCAGGCGGCGCCCCACAGCGCCAGACCGATAAGAAACGGAGCGCGCGCCTGCGGGAAGCACGCGCTCAGCACCACGATCGCCACGGCGCCCACCACGGTGCCGATCATGCGGTACCACCCCTTGCGCAGCGACGCACCAAGATGTGGCTGACACACGATCGCAGCGGTGGTGCCGGCCCAAGAGGGATTGTCGAGCTCGAGCCAGAACGCGACGTAGAGGGCGAGGCAGACCGAGGCCCACAGCCGCAGGCCAAACAGCAGCGGCGGACCCGCCGCTCTCAACGCATCGTTTCGCCGCCAGGCATCAAAGATGCCCGCCCATCGCTGCTGCGAGCCGTCCAGCCGATGTCTCGCCTCTACCATGGAGCGAACTTGGCTTATGACATTCAGCAGAGGTTATGCGTCGAAGCTCTAAGCTGAGGACTTCGGTCGAAACTTCTGATAGCTAAGGAACCGTAACATGCCGCGCAAAACAACTAGAGATCGTATGCGTTACCGTACGGCCCTCCATGAAGGCTTTACGCTTGTCGGGCAAAGACCACTATCGCCGGTGACCGTGGTTCGGGTCTGCCGCACGGCTACCGCGCTGCGACGATGCGCTGCGGTGGCGTCTCGCCCGCGATCTCGAGCAGGAGCTTGGAGAGGATTGCCGAGGCGAACGCGGTGTAGTCCTCGGCCACCACCATGAAGGCGCCGGGGCCGCCGATCACCCGTTGCTCGTAGTAGAGGTCGAGATCGAGCGCCGGGCGGCCGCCCCAGGGGTTCGGCCGGTCGTTGATGATCGGCAGGCCATTGATCGTGATGCCGGCAGCGACCGCCTCGTCGCGCGCCTGCTCGGCCGGGCGGCCGCGATTGTTGTGGCCGTCGCCCGAGATGTCGATCACCCGGCGAAACCCCTCGAAGCCGTTGTTCTCGAACAGCGGCACCGCATAGTCGATGGCACCGCTGAGCGAGGTCCAGTGCGCGGTCGCAAGCGGCGTCTCGGCGAGCGCATCGGCGAACGCGAAGGCGCTCTCGGCGCCCTCCAGCAGGCTCCAGTTCAGCATGGTGCGCTGGTAGTAGTCGCCCGCCCATTCGACATAGACCACGGCGATGCGGCCGATACATGCCGCCTTCGATCGCCTCGATCACCTGCGGGTGGCGCAGCGCGGCCATGTAGCCTTCGCGCTGCAGCAGCGCCTCGACCTGGTCGACGCTGCCCGAGATGTCGACCGCGAGCACCAGCTCGAGATCGACCGGGATCTCCTGCGCCGTCGCCGGCAAGGCCGGCGCGCCGAGCAGAGCGACAAGCAACGCGATCCGCCGCGACCAATCGGTGATGGGCATCGCTGGATTGTCCCCATGCGGTATGAGGAGACGAGGTATCGGTATGAGGTTAGGTCGGCGAAGCGCGATGTCCAACATGCGTGCCGATCACGATCGCGGGGCGCCGATCACCCGTCCGAGGCTCGCAAGCCAGGCCCGGGCCGGCGCGCTCGCGACGCCCTCGGGCACCGCCTCGAGCGGCAGCGCGCCTACCTCGCCCACCAGGCGCACGCGCAGGGGCCGGCGGCGGCCGCGGATCTCGATCCGGCGCTCCTCGAAGCGCGCCGAGGTCGACGCCGGCCGCCTCGGCGAGACGCGACGACACCACCAGCTCGACCTCGAGCTCCTTGGTCAGCGTCTCGAGGCGCGAGGCGACGTTGACCGTATCGCCGATCGCGGTGAGCGTGGCCGCCCGGCCGTAGCCCATGTGCCCCAGGATCACCGGCCCGACATGCAGGCCGATGCCGATCTGCAGCGGCTCGCGCAGATCGTGCTCCAGCCGGCGATTGAGCCGGGCGAGCGCTGCCGCCATCGCCCGCGCCGCGCTCAGCGCCTGCAGACAGGCGTCCTCGGGCCCGCGCTCGAGGCCGAACAGCGCCATGACGCCGTCGCCGATGAACTTGTCGATGCGGCCGCCCTGCTGCTCGATCACCCCGCCCATCGCCTTGAAATACTGGTTCAGGACGAACACCACGTCGTAGGGCAGACGGCCCTCCGCCATGCGGGTGAAGGCGCGAAGGTCGGCGAACAGCACCGCGACCTCGCGCTCGATGCCGTGGCCCGGATTGATCCGCACCTGGCCCTCGGCCGGCCCGGCCGACGCCGGCAGCAGCGGCACGACCGCGAGGTCGTGGGTCGGGCGCACCTGGCAGGCGAGCCGGATCCCGGGCGTAGCGCCGATGCGCGCCAGCACGCGCGCCTCGCCGGCGCGCAGGCGGCGGCAGCTGCTCGACGCCTTCCGTCACCCGGATGCGGCAGGTCGAGCAGCGCCCGCGCCCGCCGCACACCGCGGCGTGCGGGATGCCGCCTGCCCGGCTCGCCTCGAGCAGGCTGGCGCCCGGGCCGATCGCCACCGTGGTGCCGTCCGGATAGCGCACCCGCACGCGCCCGCGCGCCCGCGCCACCAGCGCACGGACCCCGCGCGAGCCGAACGTCACGAGCAGCAGTGCTACGAAGCCGGTCAGCACCTGGCGCTCGGCCTCGTAGACCCAGGCCGCGGTCGGCGGATCCGGCCAGTTGTCGGCCTGGGCCTTCGCCTGCAGCCACGCCGGGTCGGCCGCGGCGAGCGCCCGCAGCTCCCGGCCGCCATTGGCGAAGCCGATCAGTGCCAGTGCCGGCAGCAGCACCGCGACCGCCAGCAGCAGCGGCCTCGCAGGCCCGTACCAGGGCTTGAGGCGCAGCCAGAAGTGCAGGCCGATGCAGCCGTGCAGCCACACGATGATGAGCAGCAGGCTCTGCCGCGCGGCGCCATCCGGCCACAGCACCGCGAGCACGTAGGCGTAGCTGTCGTCGACGCCTTCGAGCTGGTGCAGCCCGCGCGTGCCGATGACGTGCGCCACCAGGAAGAACGGGATCGTCAGGCCGAGCGCGATCTGGACGACTTCCCAGACCGGCATTTTCAGGCTGCGACGGCGATAGAGCTTGTGCACGACCAGCACGACGTGGGTCAGAAGGGCGCCGTAGAGCAGCACGCTGCCCGGCCAGCTGCGCCAGACGGCGCCGAACAGCCCGAGGCCGCGCTCCATCGCCTGGAGCGAATGGATGCCGAGCGCGTGGTTGACCAGGTGCGAGGCGACATAGGCCATCAGCACCAGGCCGGATGCCAGCCGCAGCCTGGTGGTGAGCTCGGCGCGGCTCATCCCGGCCGCGCCTGCCCGTGCTCTGCTACGGCGCCCGCCGCGCTAGGCGGCGAGGCCCTTGGTGAGGAACGCGCTCATCCGGCGCGAGAAGGCGCCGGGATCGGGCACCGGCTCGCCCTCGACGATGCGCGCCTGGTCGAGCAGCAGCTCGGCGAGGTCGCCCAGCGCCTCCTGCTGGCCGTCAGCCTCGGCGGCGCGCGCCATCTCCTTGATCAGGGCGTGCTTGGGATTGATCTCGAGCACGCGCTTGGAGAGCTGGTCGAGCTGCTGGTGCTGCTTGAGAAAACGCTCCAGGCGCAGGTCCATGCCGTGCTCCTCGGCGACCAGGCAGACCGCGCTCTCGGTCAGGCGCGCCGAGCGCCGCACGTCCTGCACCTTGTCGCCGAGCCGCGCCTTGATCACCGCGATCAGGCGGTCCATGGCATCGCCCGCGACCTCGCCCGCCTCGCCCTCGCAGTCTCGCTCTTGTCCGTGCCCTCGGGGCTCTCGATCTTGGAAAGGTCGACGTCGCCGCGGGTGAGCGAGCGGAACGGCTTGCCCTTGTAGTCGTGGGCCGTGGGCATCCAGAACTCGTCGATCGCATCGCTCAGCAGCAGGACCTCGACGCCCTTGGCGCGGCAGGCCTCGAGCTGCGGGCTCGCCTTGAGCGCCTCTACGTTCTCGCCGCTGATCGTGAAGATCGCATCCTGGCCCGGCCTCATGCGGCCGAGGTAGTCGGCGAGGCTCGCCCAGCCGTCGCCCGCGGTGCTGCGGAAGCGGGCCAGCTCCAGCAGCCGCTCGCGCTGCTCGTGGTCCTCGTACATCCCCTCCTTGAGCACCGCGCCGAAGCTTTCCCAGAATTTTTGGTAGTCGGCCTCGTCGGCCTTGGCGCGGCGATCGAGCTCATCGAGTGTGCGCTTGACCAGGTCGCGCCGGATCCTGGACAGCACCGGGCTGTGCTGCAGCGTCTCGCGCGAGACGTTGAGCTGCAGGTCCTCGGAATCGACCACGCCTTTGACGAAGCGCAGATAGCGCGGCATCAGGCCTTCGAGGTCGCCCGTGATGAACACCCGCCTGACGTAGAGCTTGAGGCCGTGCTGGCCCTTCGGGTCGTACAGGTCGAACGGCGGCGTGCCCGGCACGAACAGCAGCGCCTGATAGGACACCATGCCCTCGGCCTGGACGTGCAGGCGCGCCCAGGGGTCGTCGAAGGCGTGCGCGACGTGGTGGTAGAACTCCTTGTACTGCTCGTCGCTGATGTCGGCTTTCGGCCGCGTCCAGAGCGCGCTCGCCTCGTTGATCTGCTCGGGCTCCTTCGGCCGCGCCTCCTTGCCGTCCGGCGCGGCCTCGCCCTGCAAGAGGATCGGCACGGCGATGTGGTCGGAATAGCTGCGCACGATCTGGCGCAGGCGGTACTCGTCCAGAAACTCCTTGGCGTCGTCGCGCAGCTTCAGGGTCACCGCGGTGCCGCGCGGCGCGGGCTCGCCCATCTCCTCGATGGTGAAGCCGCTGCGGCCATCGGAGCGCCAGCGCCAGCTGTGCTCCTCGCCGGCCCGGCGCGAGACGACCAAAACCTCGGTCGCGACCATGAAGGCCGAGTAGAAGCCGACGCCGAACTGGCCGATCAGATGCACGTCCCTGGCGGCATCGCCGCTGAGCTGGCTCATGAAGCCCTGGGTGCCGGAGCGGGCGATCGTGCCGAGATTGTCGGCGAGCTCGTCCCGGCTCATGCCGATGCCGTTGTCGGTGATCGTGAGCGTGCCCGCCGCCTTGTCCGGCGCGATCAGGATCTTCAGCGCCGGATCGTCGCCCAGAAGCGCGGGCTCGGTCAGGCTCGCGTAGCGCAGCCGGTCGCAGGCGTCCGATGCGTTCGAGATCAGCTCGCGCAGAAAGATCTCGCGATGCTGGTAGAGCGAATTGATGACCAGATCGAGAACCCGGCCGACCTCGGCCTCGAACGGCTGCACGTCTGCGCTCATGGTCGTTCCCTCGACATACCCGGTAGCGGTCATGCGGCGATTGGCCATCCTCGAGGCTGGCCGGCCCAAACTGGCCGGGATGTAGGCAGATCGAGGGCGCCATTCAACGTTCGGATGGCGCGAGCGGCGCTCCTGCTCGCGGCAACGGCACTTGCGCCGGAGCGCCGATGCCACAATAGTCAATCCATGGCGCTGATGCCGCACGATCGAGCCCGCGTGCTCGCGGTGCTCGGGCCGACCAACACCGGCAAGACCCATTTCGCGGTCGAACGGATGCTGGCCCATCGCAGCGGGCTGATCGGCTTTCCGCTGCGCCTCCTGGCCCGCGAGATCTACGACCGCATGGTGGTGCAGAAGGGCGCCGGCCTGGTCGCCCTGATCACCGGCGAGGAGCGCATCCAGCCGCCGAACGCGCGCTACTTCGTCGCCACGGTCGAGGCCATGCCGTCCGACCTCGACGTCAGCTTCCTCGCGGTCGACGAGATCCAGCTGTGCGCCGATCCCGAGCGCGGCCACGTCTTCACCGACCGGCTGCTGCACGCGCGCGGCCGCGACGAGACGATGTTCTTGGGCGCCGACACCATCCGGCCGCTGCTGAAGCTGCTCGTGCCCGAGGCCGAGGTGGTGACGCGGCCGCGCTTCTCGACGCTCACCTACACCGCACCCGCCAAGGTCACGCGCCTGCCGCGCCGCAGCGCGGTGGTGGCGTTCACGGCGCAGGAGGTCTACGCGCTCGCCGAGCTGATCCGCAGGCGGCGCGGCGGTGCGGCGGTGGTGCTGGGCGCGCTCAGCCCGCGCACCCGCAACGCCCAGGTGGCGCTCTACCAGGCCGGCGAGGTCGACTACCTGATCGCGACCGATGCGATCGGCATGGGCCTGAACATGGACCTGCGCCACGTGGCGCTGGCCAGCCTCGACAAGTTCGACGGCCGCGAGCGGCGGCCGCTGCATGCCCATGAGATCGCCCAGATCGCCGGGCGCGCCGGCCGGCACATGCAGGACGGCACCTTCGGCACCACCCAGGACGTCGGCGGGCTCGACGCCAGGATCGTCGAGGCCGTCGAGACCCACAGCTTCCCGGCGCTGCGCCAGCTGCACTGGCGCAACGCGGAGCTGGATTTCGGCTCGCTGCTGGCGCTGCAGGATTCGCTCGACGCCCCGCCGCCCTTGCGCTGCCTGGCGCGCACCGGCGACGCGCTCGACCATGTGAGCCTGAAGATCCTGGCGCGCCGGGCCGCGATCCGCGAGCGCGTGACCTCGCGCGACGGCGTGCGCCTGCTGTGGTCGGTCTGCCAGATCCCGGATTTTCGCAAGACCCTGACCGACGCCCACCTGAACCTTCTGGACACGGTGTTCGAGAACCTCGCCCTGCGCGACCGCCTGCCGACCGACTGGGTCGCCGACCAGATTTCCCGGCTCGAACGCACCGACGGCGACATCGACGCGCTGATCACGCGGCTCGCCCACATCCGCACCTGGACCTACGTCGCGTATCGCTCGGACTGGCTGGATTCGTCGAGCCATTGGCAGGAGCGGGCGCGCGCCGTCGAGGATCAGCTGAGCGACGCGCTGCACGAGCGCCTGACCCAGCGCTTCATCGACCGGCGCACCCAGGCGCTGCTGAAAAGCCTGCAGAGCGGCGCGCCGCTGGCGGCGATCGAGGAGGACGGCGCGATCCTGGTCGACGGCCACCCGATCGGCCGCATCGAGGGGCTGCGCTACGAGCTGGAGCCGGGCCGCGAGGATGCCGAGCGCCGGGCGCTGGGCGCCGCCGCGCGGCGCGTCCTCGGCCCCGAGATCGGCCGCCGCGCGAGGGCGCTGATCGCGGCGGACGACGACGCCTTCGCGCTCGATCCGCAGGGCCGCATCCTGTGGCAGGCGGGCGCGCAGCCGGCGCCGATCGGGCGGCTGCTGCCAGGCCCGGCGCCGCTCGTGCCGCGCCTCGAGCTGGCGCTCGCGGACAGCCTGAGCAGCCAGGCGCGCGAGGCGGTCCGGCGCCGGGTGGCGCGCTGGCTCGACGCCCATCTCGCCACGCTGACCCTGCCGCTGCGCCGCCTGCAGGCCGCTGCCGGGCTGGAAGGTGCCGGACGCGGCCTGTGCTTCCTGCTGGTCGAGGGGCTGGGCAACGTGCGTGCCCAGGAGGCGAGGTCGCTGCTGAAGACCCTGAGCGCTGCCGATCGGGCGCGCCTCGGCCGGCTCGGCGTCCGCTTCGGCGTCCGCCAGATCTATCTGCCGGCCATGCTCAAGCCGCGCGTGGTCGAGCTGCGGGCACGGCTGTGGGCGACGCATCGGCGCGCGCCCGGCCTCGCGGCACCGCCAGCGGGCGCCGTCGCCTTTTCGGCCGATGCCGGCCAGCCCAAGGGGTTTGCCGAGGCGATCGGCTTCGACGCGCTGGGCGGCTCCTGCGTGCGGATCGACATCGCGGAGCGGCTGGCGGCCCGCCTGCGCGCCCTGGCGCGCGAGGGACCGTTCGCGCTCGGGCCGGACCTGATGGCGATGACCGGCCTTGCCGGCGATCAGCTCGCGGCCGTGGCCGAAGCGCTGGGCTTCGAGCGCCAGGGCGAGCGCTACGTGCGCGCCAAGGCCAGGCGCCGCCCGAGCCCGTCCCGTCCGCGGCGCAAGAGCGAGCCCGGCACGTCGCCGTTCGCGGCGCTGCGCCAGATGCTGGTCGGCTCATGAAGGAGACGCGGCCGGACGACGGCCTTCGTCTCGACAAGTGGCTCTGGCACGCGCGCTTCTTCAAGACCCGCCCGCTCGCGGCGGAGCTGGCCGAGAAGGGGCGCATCAGGATCAACCGGGTGCCGGTCAGCAAGGCGCACTACCGGCTGCGGCCGGGGGACGTCCTGACCTTTCCGCAGGGCCGCACGATCCGCGTCGTGCGCGTCCTGGCGCTCGGCACAAGGCGGGGCCCGGCGAGCGAGGCGCAGGCCCTCTACGAGGACCTCGCCGAGGGCGACTAGCCGACCAAAAGCAAGCACAGGGAACGCCGTCATGAAGGTCACGAACGTCAAGGTCGACATGTTCAACTGGACGACCGCGCCGTGGAAGACCGGCGTCGGCACGACGTTCGGCAGCACGCAGCAGCTGGGCGTCGTCACGGTCGAGACCGACGAGGGGGTCAGCGGCAACGCGTTTCTGGGCTCCTCCCGGGTCGGCGCCGATCACTACGCGCCGGGCCTGATCGCGTTCGCCAAGCCCCTGGTCATGGGCCGCGATCCGCAGGACATCGGCGCGATCTGGTGGGACCTGTGGAAGGAGAACCGCTCGATCTCGACCTACGTCGATCGGCGCGATCGACATCTGCCTCTGGGACATCAACGGCAAGATCGCGGGCCAGCCGATCCATCGGCTGCTGGGGACGTGCAAGCACAAGGTGCCGGTCTATTCCAGCACCGCCCATCACGACAGGGTCGAGGCCTATGCCGAGGAGGCGCTGCGTTTCAAGGAGAAGGGCTGGAGCGCGCACAAGATCCACCCGCACGGCCAGCCGAAGGCCGATATCGCGATCTCGAAGGCGGTGCGCGAGGCGGTCGGCGACGAGATGAAGCTGATGCTCGATTCGATGTGGGCCTACAAGTACGAGGACGCCCTGCGGGTCGGGCGCGCGATCGAGGAGCTCGACTTCTACTGGTACGAGGACCCGCTGGTCGAGGAGGACATCTACAGCTACGTCAAGCTGCACCAGAAGCTCGACATCCCGATCATGTCGACCGAGTACGCGCCCGGCCGCTACTACGGCATGACGCAGTGGATCACGGAATACGCCACCGACATCCTGCGCGGCGACGTCGCGGTCACGGGCGGCATCACGCCGATGGTGCGGCTTTGCAACATGGCCGAGGGCTTCGGCATGCGGTGCGAGATCCACCACGGCGGCAACTCGCTGAACAACGTCGCGAACCTGCACGTGACGATGGCCGTGCCGAACTGCGAGTTCTTCGAGTTCTTTCCCTGCACGGGCGCGAACATGTACGGCCTGGTCGAGGACATCGCCCTCGACGACGGCTGGGCCTACGCCCCGACCGAGCCCGGCCTCGGCTATGCGATCGACTGGGACCGCCTGCGGCGCGAGCACACCGGCACGCTCGCATAACCGCGGGGCCACCGTCCGCGCACGCCCTGTTGCCAAATCGGCCGCCACGGGGTTCATACAAGGGGCTCGTCCCGGATCGGGGCGGCCGGGGCGGCATCCACCACGAAGCGGCCATATGCAAGCGGTTCTAGCGCTCGACCAGATCTCCAAGTCGTTTCCCGGCGTGCGCGCGCTGGACGGGGTCGGCTTCGATGTGCGCGCCGGCGAGGTGCATGCGCTGCTCGGCGAGAACGGCGCCGGCAAGTCGACGCTGATCAAGATCATCTCCGGCCTCTACCAGCCCGACGCCGGCACCATCCGCCTGGACGGCGAGATCGTGCGCTTCGCGAGCCCGCATGACGCCCAGCGCCGCGGCATCGCCACGATCTTCCAGGAGCTGCTGCTGTTTCCCGGAGCTGACCGTCGCCGAGAACATTTTCATGGGCCATGCGCCGCGCACGCGCTTCGGCGGCATCGACTGGTCGGCGATGCGCTCCAAGGCGCGCGCGCTGCTCGCCTCGCTCGACATCCACGATCTCGACCCCTCGCGCCTGGTGGGCGCGCTCTCGGTCGGCAACCGGCAGCGGGTCGAGATCGCCAAGGCGCTCTCGCAGGACGCCCGCATCCTGATCATGGACGAGCCGACCGCGGCGCTGACCGAGGCGGACGTCCTGCGCCTGTTCGGCATCGTCCGCCTGCTGCGCGAGCGCGGCGTCGGCATCGTCTACATCAGCCACCGCCTCGAGGAGGTTTTCGTGCTCGCCGACCGGGTCACCGTGCTGCGCGACGGCGCCTATGTCGCGACCCGCGACGTCGCCGAGGTGAGCGAGGACGATCTCGTCAACATGATGGTCGGCCGCAGGATCGAGAACCTGTATCCCAAGCTCGAGGCGAAGATCGGCAAGCCGCTGCTCGAGGTCCGCGGCCTCTCGCAGCATCCGGGCTTCCACGACGTCGACCTGGTGCTGCGCGCGGGCGAGGTGGTGGGCTTCGCGGGCCTGGTGGGGTCGGGACGCAGCGAGCTCGCCCAGGCGATCTTCGGCCTGAGGCCGCCCGATCGCGGCGAGGTGCTGATCGACGGCCGGCAGGTCCGGATCACGAGCCCGGGCCAGGCCAAGCGCCTGGGCATCGCCTATGTGCCCGAGGATCGCGGCAGCCAGGGCCTGATCCGGCAGATGACCCTGCGCGAGAACATCTCGCTCGCGGTGCTGCGCCAGGTGGCGCCGGCCTGGTTCATCGACCGCGGCGCCGAGGTGGCACTCGCCGAGCGCAGCGTCGAGCAGTTCCGCATCCGCGCCAGCAGCGTCGAGCAGGTCGCCGAGAAGCTCTCCGGCGGCAACCAGCAGAAGGTGGTGCTCGGCAAGTGGCTCGCGACGAAGCCGCGCGTCCTGATCATGGACGAGCCGACGCGCGGCATCGACATCGGCGCCAAGTCCGAGATCCACCGCCTGATGAGCGAGCTCGCGCAGCAGGGCCTGGCGATCCTGATGATCTCGAGCGAGCTGCCCGAGATCATGGGCATGAGCGATCGCATCCTGGTGATGCGCGGCGGCACGATCGTCGCCACTTTCGCGCGCGGCGAGGCGACCCAGGAGATGATCGCGACCGCCATGATGAGCGCATCGGCGGATGCCGAGCGCGTGGCCCCACAAGAACAGATGGCGGGCTAGCGGGCATGGCCGTCGCGGCGCGCCTGGGCGGCGCACAGGACGGGTTTCGGGGCGGCCTTCGCCGCGTCTTCGGCAGCCAGGAGATGATCCTGCTGCTCAGCATCGTGGCGCTGCTGGTGGTGGTCGGCGCGATCAACCCGCGCTTCGTCGCCGAGCGCAACCTGCAGAGCATGTTCCTCGGCAACGCCTACATCGCGGTCGCCGCGATCGGCATGTCGATGGTGATCATCTCGGGCAACATCGACATCTCGGTCGGCTCCCTGATCGGCGTGCTGGCGACGCTGAGCGGCACGCTCGCGGTCTCGGGCTTTCCGCTGATCGTGTGCTGGCTCGCCCCGCTCGTGGTCGGCGCGATGGTCACGGGGCTGATGGGCTTTCTCGTCGCGTACATGCGCATTCCGGCGATCGTGGTGAGCCTCGGCATGCTCAGCATCCTCAAGGGCGGGCTGATCAGCGTCACCGGCGGCGCCTGGATCAGCAATCTGCCCGAGGGCTACGCGCTCGCCCAGATGCGGCCCTTGGGCATCCCGATGGCGGTCTGGTTCATGGTCGTGCTGACCGCGCTCGCGGCGCTGTGGATGCGCTACAGTGCTGTCCGGCCGCGCGATCTACGCGGTCGGCGGCAATGCCGAGGCGGCGCGCCTTTCCGGCATCTCGCGGCGGCGCACGATCATGACGGTGTTCCTCATCCACGGCGTGTTCGTCGGCATCGCGAGCGTGCTGTTCGCGACCCAGCTCAGCGTGATCCAGTCGACCGTGCCGCCGAACCTCGAGCTCACCATCATCACGGCCTCGGTGGTCGGCGGCGTCAGCATCCTCGGCGGCACCGGCACGGTGATCGGCTCGACGCTCGCCGCGATCCTGCTCGCCGCGATCGGCTCCTCGCTGATCTTCGTCAACATCTCGCCCTACTGGCTGCGCGCGGTGCAGGGCGTGCTGATCCTCGCGACCGTGCTCGCCGACCTCATGCGCCGCCGGCGCCAGGCGAGGGGCTGACATGGCCACGCCCTCCCAGGCCGCTCCGGCCAACCGCATGCCGTCCTACCTGATCGGCCACGAGATCGTGCTCGCGGTGATCCTCCTGGTCTCGCTCGTGGTGCTGGCGACCCAGACCGACCGCTTCCTCACCACCGGCAACCTGCTCAACCAGGGCCGGCTGATGGCCGAGGTCGGGCTGGTGGCCTTGCCGATGACCTTCATCATCATCACCGGCGGCATCGATCTCTCGGTCGGCTCGATCATGGGCCTGTGCGCGATCGTGCTCGGCGTCGCCTGGCAGAACTTGGGGCTGCCACTCGAGCTTGCGATCGTCGTGACGCTGGCTGTCGGCGCGCTCGCCGGCGCGGTCAACGGCTGGTTCATCACCCGGATCGGCGTGCCGCCGCTGATCATGACGCTGGCGACGCTGGCGCTCTATCGCGGCCTCGCCGAGGGCATCAGCCAGGCGCGCTCGGTGCGCGGCTATCCGGAATGGTTCTTTCAGCTCGGCCAGGGCGAGTTTTTGGGGGTGCCGACCCAGCTCTGGATCCTGGTGGTGGCGATCCTGGTGGCGGCCGTGGTGCTGGCGCGCACGACCTTCGGCCGCGGCCTTTACGCGATCGGCCACAACGAGCTGGCGGCGCGCTTCTCCGGCATCCCGGTCGACCGCTACAAGCTCGCGATCTACACGCTCTCGGGCCTGATGGCCGGGCTCGCCGGCTACATCTTCGTCTCGCGCGTCAGCACCACGCGCTCGGACATGGGCACGGGCCTGGAGCTCGACGTGATCGCCGCCGTGGTGCTCGGCGGCACCAGCATCTTTGGCGGCACCGGCACGATCCTCGGCACGGTGCTGGGCGTCATCCTGATCCAGCTGCTCAAGAACGGCCTGGCGCTGACCGGCGTCAAGGGCGACGCCACCATCGTCGTGATCGGCTCGGTGCTGATCCTCTCGATCCTGATCACCAACTGGCTGCGCGGCCGCCACGAGGGCTGAGGGCATCTTACCCGTGACCGGGGCAACGGGCCGGTGCTAGCCTTACGGGTCGGCACCGCCTGGAGCACAAGCGCACCATGCTAGCCTTCGTCGCTCGCCGCGTTCTCGCCACCGTGCCGGTGCTGGCGATGGTGGCGATCTTCGTCTTCCTGATGCTGCGGCTGACCCCTGGCGATCCGGCGGCGATCATCGCCGGCGACAACGCCACGGCCGCGCAGATCGCCGAGATCCGCGACCGGCTGGGCCTCGCGCGGCCGATCGTCGAGCAGTTCGCGATCTGGCTCGGCAACCTCTTGCGCGGCAATCTCGGCGAGTCGTTCTTCTTCAAGGCGCAGGTGAGCGAGCTGATCGGCCAGCGGGTCGGCCCCACCTTGGCGCTCGCCACCGTCACCACGATCATCACCGTGGTGATCGCCGTCCCGCTCGGCGTGCTCGCCGCCTACCGGCACGGCTCCTGGATCGACCGGCTGGTGATGGCCTTCTCGGTGATCGGCTTCTCGGTGCCGGTGTTCGTGCTCGGCTACCTTTTGATCTGGCTGCTCGCGATCGAGATCAAGCTGTTCCCGGTCCAGGGCTATCGCAGCATCGCCGACGGCTTCTGGCCCTTCCTCTACCGCCTGATCCTGCCGAGCGTCACGCTGTCCGTGATCTACATCGCGTTGATCGCGAGGATCACCCGGGCGAGCGTGCTGGACGTGCTGGGCGAGGACTACATCCGCACCGCCTATGCCAAGGGCCTGACCAGCCGCGTCGTGCTGATGCGCCATGCGCTGCGCAACGCGGCCGTGCCGATCGTCACCGTGATCGGCATCGGCATAGCGCTCCTGATCGGCGGCGTCGTGGTGACCGAGAGCGTCTACAACATCCCGGGCCTGGGGCGCCTTACCGTGGATGCGGTGCTGGGGCGCGACTACCCGACCATCCAGGCGGTGATCCTCCTGTTCTCGTTCGTCTACGTCCTGATCAACCTGTTGATCGACCTCAGCTACAGCCTGCTCGATCCGAGGATCCGCTATTGAGTGCTGCGCGCAGCGAGACGATCACCGCCGCGGCGGCCGCGCAGGGCCCGCGCGTCTGGCGCCAGCTGTTGCGCCATTCCGGCGTCGCCTTCGGGGGTGCAATCCTCCTGCTGATGCTCCTGATCGCGCTCTGCGCGCCGATCCTCGGCACCCTGGACCCGGCCGCGATCGACCCGGTGCAGCGCAACCTCACGCCCGGCGCCGAAGGCGAGGTCAGCCTGCAAGGCGGCGGCGAGACCGTCCGGGTGTTCTGGATGGGCACCGATTCGCTCGGCCGCGACGTTTACAGCCGGGTGATCTACGGCGCCCGCGTCTCGCTGATCGTGGGGATCACGGTCGCGGTGCTCAGCATCGCGGCAGGCCTCGCGATCGGGCTGGTGTCCGGCTACATCCGCTGGCTGGATGCGATCGTGATGCGGGTGATGGACGGCCTGATGGCGATCCCGGCGATCCTGCTCGCGATCGGCCTGGTCTCGCTGTGGGGCGGCGGCGTCCTGACGGTGATCATCGCGATCACGATCCCGGAGGTGCCGCGCGTCGTCCGCCTGGTCCGCTCGATCGTGCTGTCGGTGCGCGAGGAGCCGTATGTCGAGGCGGCGATCGCGGTCGGCACGCGGCTGCCGCTGATCCTCGCCCGCCACGTGCTGCCGAACACCGTGGCGCCCTTGATCGTGCAGGGCACCTATGTCTGCGCCTCGGCGATCCTGGTCGAGGCGATCCTGTCTTCCTCGGCGCCGGCATCCCGCCCGAGATCCCGACCTGGGGCAACATCATGGCCGAGGGCCGCGTGCTGTTTCAGGTCTATCCCCACAACATCTTCTTCCCGGGCCTGTTCCTGGCGCTGACCGTGCTGGCCGTGAACGTGCTCGGCGACGGCCTGCGCGACACCCTCGACCCGCGCATGGCCAAGCGGTTCTGATGACCGGGCCGGTCCTGCGCATCGAGGGGCTGACGATCGCGCTGCCGCAGGGCGCCGATCGGCGCCACGCGGTCGAGGACGTGAGCCTGGTCGTCGAGCCGCGCCAGATCGTCTGCCTGGTCGGCGAATCCGGCTCCGGCAAGTCGGTGACCGCCCATGGCGTCATGGGGCTGCTGCCCAAGGGCCAGCTTACCGCCGTCGCCGGCAGCATCGCGCTGCAGGGCGAGGAGCTGCTCAGCGCGCCCGAAAGCCGTCTGCGCGACCTGCGCTGCACCAGGATGTCGATGATCTTCCAGGAGCCGATGACCGCGCTCAATCCGGTGATGAGCTGCGGCCGCCAGATCGACGAGGTGCTGCGCACGCATACCGATCTCGATCCGGCGGCGAGGCGCGAGCGCATCTTCGGCATCATGCGCGATGTGCGCCTGCCGGAGCCCGCGGCGCTGGTCGACGCCTATCCGCATCAGCTCTCCGGCGGCCAGCGCCAGCGGATCATGATCGCCATGGCGCTGGTGCTGCAGCCGGCGCTGCTGATCGCCGACGAGCCGACGACGGCCCTCGACGTCACCACCCAGGCGCAGATCCTGCGGCTGATCAAGGACCTGCAGCGCGAGCGCGGCACCGGCGTGCTGTTCATCACCCATGATTTCGGCGTGGTCGCCGAGATCGCCGATCGGGTCGCGGTGATGCAGACCGGGCGGATCGTCGAGGCGGGCGACGCGAGACAGGTGCTCTCGCGCGCCCGAGCATCCGTACACGAGAATGCTGATCTCGGCGGTGCCGAGCATGACGCCTCGCCCGCGACGGCCGGCTGACGACGCGCCGGTCGCGCTCTCGACGCGTGGGCTCTCGAAAACCTACCGCAGCGGCGGCATGCTCGGGGCGGGCCGGGTGGTGGAGGCGGCGAAGAACGTGGAGCTTGCGATCCGGCGCGGCGAGACGCTCGGGATCGTCGGCGAATCGGGCTCCGGCAAGTCGACCGTGGCGCGCTGCATCGTGCGGCTGATCGCGCCGACCGCCGGGCAGATCATGGTCGAGGGCGACGACATCGCACAGGCGCCGGGCCGGCGCCTGCGCAGCCACCGCCGCCGCGTCCAGATCGTCTTCCAGGACCCCTATCGCTCGCTCAATCCGCGGCGAAGAGTTCGGCCAGTCGATCGTCGAGGGGCCGGTCAACTTCGGCCTGGGCCGGCGGGAGGCGTGGCAGCGGGCGAGCGAGCTGATGGCGCTGGTGGGCCTCGATCCGAAGGCGCTGGACCGCTACCCGCACCAGTTCTCGGGCGGCCAGCGGCAGCGCATCTGCATCGCCCGCGCGCTCGCCATGCAGCCCGAGGTGCTGGTCGCCGACGAGGCGGTCTCGGCGCTCGACGTCTCGGTCCAGGCCCAGGTGCTGGATCTGCTCGACCAGGTGCGCCGGCGGTTCGACCTCGCGATGCTGTTCATCACCCATGACCTGCGCGTCGCGGCCCAGGTATGCGACCAGGTCGCGGTGATGTTTCAGGGCGAGGTGGTCGAGCAGGGCAGCGCGGCGGAAGTGTTCGGCAATCCGCGGCATGCCTATACCCGGGCACTGCTCGACGCCGCCCCCGGCCGCGACTGGCAGTTCGGCAAGTTCCAAGCGGCGTGAGGGGCCGATAGGTCACGCCACTGCGTTCAGAGGCCGAGTTCCGCCTTGATCCTCTCCCACGGAATGGCGGCCTCGCCGCTGCGCTCGAACTCCTCGTTGGCGTGGCGATATTCTTCGGTATCGAGAAGATTCTCGATCGCCTCAAGGAACTCCACGTCGCCGATCGGCACCAGAGCTGCATCGGCCGACCCCGACGGGTCAACACCACGCGCTCTTTCCGCTTCACCGCGCGGTCGAGCAGATCCTCGAAGTGTTGTTGAGCCTCGGCGCAGGAAAGACGTTCGGCAGTGTCGCTCATGCTCGGCTCTCCGACTTACATCCAGCCATATCTCATCTGCATACGTCGGCGCAAAAAGCGGCAGAGAGGCCGCTTCCCGGGGGCGGCTCAGAACAGGCCTTTGATGTCGCGCACCGTGCAGGACGCGCTCGATGATCACCCCGCCTCGGCTGTGGCGATAGAAGATCAGATAGTCGCGGAATACGACCATGCGCATGCCCGTTCCGAGTTCGGGCCGAAGCGGCGCCGCCCGCGGATGCCGGACGATCGCCCGACAGCGGTCGCGCAGGTCGCCGACGAAGGACAGGGCCCGCCTCGGGTTGTCGTTCGCGATATAGTCGCCGATCGCCTCAAGATCGGCTTCCGCCAAGCGAGAGAAGACGCAGCGCGTCACGCGCGCTCGGCCATCGCCCGATACTTGGCCTCCAGGCGAGCGAACACCTCCTCGGCCGGATTGCCCTCGCCGCTCAGCCGTCCGTCCTCGACCAGACGGCGAAGCTCGGCGAGCTTCAGCTCACGGAGCTGTTCGCTGTCCTCAAGCAACCGCAATCCTGCGCGCACGACCTCGCTCGCGTTGTTGTAGCGACCGCTCCTCACCTGCGCGTCGACGAACGCCTCGAAACGCTCTCCCAAGGCGTAGCTTCTTGGCATCGATCCTTTCCCGCACAGGATGGTAGTGATAACTATTATCATCGGACAGCTTCAGCTCAACGGTCCGTCACGCCAGGGTGAACAGCTCCTGCGGGCTGGCGACGCCGCGCAGGCTGTGGTGGCCGAGCGAGCGCAGCGCTCGCGGGCAGGCGCTCCGCGAAGGCGGCCGAGGTCAGCACGTGGCAGCCCAGGGGCTCGCACAGCGCCTCGATGCGGCTCGCCTCGTTGACCGCCGGGCCGATCACGGTGAAGTCGAGGCGGCGCGCGGAGCCGACATTGCCGTACATCACCGCGCCCAGATGGAGGGCGATATCGAGCGCGAGCAGCGGCTCGCCGGCGGCCTCGCGCCGGCCATTGATCGCCGCATTGGCCGCGAGCGCCGCCTCTGCGGCGGCCAGGGCATCGGCGCAGGCGGCCTCGGCCGGGCGCATTTCCAGCGAAAAAACCGCCATCAGGCCGTCCCCCAAGAACTTCAGGACCTGGCCGCCATGCTGCTCGACGGCCTCGACGACGGCGCCGAGATGCTCGTTGAGCCCCGCGACCAGCCGCTCGGCGGGCGTGCGGTCGGCAACCGCGGTGAAGCCGCGCAGATCCGCGATCACGATCGCCGCCGACAGCTGCTGCGCGGTTCCCTGGCGAATCTGGCCGCCGAGGATGCGCCGGCCGGGCTCGGCGCCGACATAGGCGTCCAGCAGGTCGACCGCGACCTGGAGCAGCGCGATGCGATAGACCGCGAGCGCCAGCGTGGCCAGCAGGCCGTCGATCAGGGCGATGTCGGCATCGTCGAAGCCGCCCGGGAGGTCGCTCGTCCAGGACGTCACCATGCCCGGCAGGCCGGCGCGCTGCGTGCGGGTCGCCGAAGGCGATCATCCGCCCGAACCAGTCGGTCGCACCCTCGCCGCGCAGGTCCGCCAGCACCGGAAACGCGTCGATGCCCTCGCCGCGCTCGAGGCGGTTGCGCATGCGCGGCACGCCGTTCTCGACCAGGACGCGCAGCGGACTGCGCTGCCAAACATCGCCCGACGTCGAGCCGTGCTGGTACTGGTCGTGCGTCAGGCCCTGGCCGCGGCGCCAGGAGTAGCCGATCGCCTCGTACATCGGATGCAGCGTGGCGAGCGACATGTGGCCACGCCACAGCGGCACGCCGAGCGCCACGATCTGCTCGCAAAAGCCGCGCAGCAGACCCGCAAGGTCGTCGCTCGCCAGCCCCTGCTGCACGATCCAGTCGCGGATCGCATCGATCTCGCCTGCGGCCTCGACATCCTTGGCGGACGGCATCGCATCTGCTCCCATGGCCTCACGTCTGCGAGGAAGGAGGTTGCGCCCGTGTCAGGTATCGCCAAGCTGCGCTTCGAGGCAAGCGCCGGCTGCCATGTCGCAGCACTGCTCCTGCGGCCGGCTGGCGCGCGCTGCCTCTACGTCTTCGCGCACGGCGCCGGCGCCGGCATGCAGCACCGCTTCATGGAGGCGGCGAGCGCCAGGCTCGCCGGGCACGGCATCGCCACGCTGCGCTACCAGTTCCCCTACATGGAGGCCGGCAGCCGGCGACCCGACAGCCGCGCCACGCTGCTCGCGACCGTGCGTGCCGCCGTGCGCGCGGCGGCCGCGGCGGCACCCGACCTGCCGCTGCTCGCCGGCGGCAAGTCGATGGGCGGGCGCATGACGTCGCAGGCCGCAGCCGAAGCGCCGCTCTCGGGCGTGCGCGGCCTGGTCTTCTTCGGCTTTCCCCTGCACCCGGCCGGACGCCCATCGACCGAGCGCGCGGACCATCTCGGGAACGTGCGGCTGCCGATGCTGTTCCTGCAGGGCGAGCGCGACAAGCTCGCCGAGATCGACCTGCTGCGGCCGGTCTGCGCGGGGCTCGGCGAGCGCGCGACCTTGCACGTGGTGCCGGAGGCCGATCATTCGTTCCATGTCCCCAAGCGCTCCGGCCGCAGCGATGACGAGGTCCTGGCCGAGCTGGCGCGCATCGTCGCGGAGTGGTCGGCCGGGCTCGATTGAGGGCCACGACCTTCCCGGTGGGGAGAGGGCGATGACCAAGGGCCGCATCCGGATCGGCACCTCGGGCTGGAGCTACGACCACTGGCTCGGCACCTTCTACCCGAAGGGCACGCGCCAGCAGGACCTGCTGGCCGTCTATGCCGAGCGTTTCGAGAGCGTCGAGATCAACCGGACCTTCTACAAGCTGCCGGCGGCCGGGACCATGGCCGCCTGGCGGGCAAAGGCGCCGGCGGGCTTCCTGTTCGCCGCGAAGGCGAGCCGCTACCTCACGCACAGGAAGAAGCTGAAGGACCCGGAGGAGCCGGTCGCACGGCTGCTCGGCTGCGTCGAGCACCTGGGCGAGAAGCTCGGGCCGGTGCTGTTCCAGCTGCCGCCGCGCTGGCGCGTCAACCCGGACCGCCTGGAGCGCCTTCTCGAGGCGTTGCCGGACCGGCACCGCTACGCGTTCGAGTTCCGCGACCCCTCCTGGCACGACGAGCGGATCTTCGAGCTGCTGTCGAGCCGGGACGCCGCCTTCTGCATCTTCGATCTCGCCGGCAAGCGCTCGCCGATCGAGGTGACGGCGGGCTTCGTCTACATCCGCCTGCACGGGCCGGGTGCCGCCTACCAGGGCAGCTACGATGGCCGAACCCTGTCAGGCTGGGCGCGCCGCATCCAGGGCTGGAGCGAGGCCGGCAAGGACGTCTACTGCTACTTCGACAACGACGAGAAGGCCTACGCCCCGCACGACGCGCTGCGCTTGAAGAAGATGGTCGAGCGGTAAGGGGCGTCGGCAGGGCGCCGAGCGCGCAAGCGTCGACGGCCATTACCGACCATCACGATCCTCGCGGACCATGGCGGCAGCGCCCGCGGGAGTCGACAGGCCGAGCTGTCGGACCTTGCTCAGGACCTCGTCCGGCGTGAGCGCCCGCGAGGGGCCGACCGCCTCCTCCATGATGGCCATGAGCTCACCTTGCAGCGAGCGGTGGTGACGTGCGGCCCGCGCCTGAGGCGCAGCTACCGTGTCATCGGGCGCGTTCTTGATGGACAGGTTGACAGGCATATCCGCTCCATCATCGGTCTCGATGGAGCTGAATAGCTGCGGAGCGCAACGGAGGCACGATCGAGCATGGCCTCCCGCCGGACAACACAAGGGGCTCGCCGAGTAGGCGTTGGCAAAGCGCACGTCGCTTGCCGCGATGCGATCGAGATTGGGCGTGGTCGCCTTCGGGTGGCCGTAGCAGCCGGCGAGCGCCCGATTGTGGTTGTCGGACAGGAAGAACAGCAGGTTGGCGGGTGCTGGCATCGGGCGGCTCCCTTAGCTTCGTCAGGCGCGGCGCGTCCGGTATCGCACGTGATGCATGCAACGGGTGCGCGGTCCGCGACAGAGAACCAGGCAGGCGAGCTCCGGCTCCTGCCGGTGGGTTTGCGCTGCGCCTGGCATGGTCTACTGTTCCTGCACGAGGCCGATCCGAGATCGCTGGACGGGTTTGGATGCGATGGTGCTGGATGTCTTGCGGACGCCCAAGGAGCGGATTCGGGAGCAGGTGAGGGCTCTGCGCAGGCGCTCGGGCCTGCCCTATCGCGAACATCTTGCCCGACGCCTCGATTTCCTGTTGCGGGCGCTCGAGGAGGAAGAGGAGCCTCTGGCAGACGACTCTGCCGGAATTCCTGCGCCAGATGCTGCTGTTCCTGGAGGCCCTGCCCGATTTCCGATGCCCGACGGTCACCGTTACGCCCTTCGCGACGTTTCGGGCGCAGTGGCGAGCTGATCCGGCCAAGCATTTTGCCGTCGACTTCGTTCCCGACGGCCAGGTCCGCTTCGTGGTCTTCGCCCCCGATCCCGGCCATCCCGAGCGCGTCGAACGTGTGAGCGGAATTGTGAGCGCAGCGAATGCCATGAAGGCGATCGAGACCTACCAGGTCCACCGTTGGGCGGCCGATGCCGGGGCCTGAGATCCCGGGCACCGACCATGTGTGCCGCCTTTGCGGCGCCACCAAATGCGATGAGGACGGCCGTCCGGTCGGCGACGCCTTCATGCTGCGCCCGGCCGAAGGGTATCTCTCGACGAACTGGTTGGAAGGAACCAGGGCGCCGATGCAAAGGGATCAGCTCGCTGTCGTTCGTCGACATCTGGCCGGCAAGGGTATGAAACTATCGGCCAACGCACGTCTGGCGGTGCTCCACGTCCAGACCGTGATCGACCAGGTCCGATCATGGTCGCTGGATGCGCGCGCTATCAGCGCCCACCACGAGCCGGAACCCCTCGATCCGTCGCACTCGGGGCTCTATGGATACACGGCAGACGATCAGCTGATCGCCGATCTGATCGCGCAGGTGGTCGAGCGAGGTCCACAAGGCCAGGGCGTGAGCTTCGCTGACATGTGCGCGGCCTGACGGCGGGTGCGCTCAATGCTGCTACGAGGGAGGACCAGATGAGGGTGGTGTTCGCGCTGTTCGATTCGCTCAACCGCAAGGCGCTGGAGCCCTATGGCGGCACCGCGATCAAAACGCCTTCGTTCAAGCGCCTGGCCGAGCGCGCGGTCACCTTCGACCGGCACTATATCGGCAGCATGCCGTGCATGCCGGCGAGGCGCGACATGCTGACCGGCCGCCTCACCTTCCTGCACCGCAGCTGGGGCCCGATCGAGCCGTTCGACAACGCCTTTCCCGACCTCCTGCACCAGCACGGCGTCTACAGCCACCTGGTCTCGGACCACTACCATTACTGGGAGGACGGCGGCGCCACCTACCACAATCGCTACGACACCTTCGAGTTCATCCGCGGCCAGGAGCGCGATCCCTGGAAGGCGATGGTGCAGCCGCCCTGGGAGCGCCTGCGCGAGATGTACCACGCCAAGCAGGTCGACGAGCGCCGCCGCAGCAAGCACTATCACCATCTGATCAATCGCGAGTTCATCAAGGACGAGGAAGACTTCACCTCGGTCCAGTGCTTCACCAGGGCGATGGAGTTCTTCGACCTCAACCGCGACGCCGACGACTGGCTGCTGCAGATCGAGACCTTCGACCCGCACGAGCCGTTCTTCGCGCCCGAGCGCTTTCCGCGAGGCTTTTCCGACCAACTATCGCGGCCCGATCTTCGACTGGCCGCCCTATGCCAAGGTGGGCGAGGAGCCCGACGAGATCGCCGAGCTGCGCGCCAACTACTGCGCCGTGCTCGCCTTGTGCGACTTCCAGCTCGGCCGCCTGCTCGACGAGTTCGACCGCCGCGACATGTGGCAGGACACGGCGCTCGTGGTCACCACCGACCACGGCTTCCTGCTCGGCGAGCACGACTGGTGGGCCAAGAACCGCATGAACATGTACGAGGAGGTCGCCCACATCCCGCTGTTCGTCTGGCACCCCGATTTCGCCGGCAAGGCGGGCGAGCGGCGCACGGCGCTGACGCAGAACATCGACCTGATGGCGACCTTCCTCGACCTGTTCGGCGTGACGCCGCCGCCCGAGGTGCAGGGCCGCTCGCTGCTGCCGGTCCTGGCCCAGGATGAACGGCTGCGCGAGGGGGCGCTGTTCGGCTATTTCGGCGGCGCGGTCAACGTGGCCGACGGCCGCTACACCTACTTCCGCTATCCGGGCGACATCGGCTCGCAGGAGGTTTTTCAGTACACGGTGATGCCGACCCATCTGCGCGAGCTGTTCACGCCCGAGGAGCTGAGCACGGCGACGCTGGCGCCGCCGTTCCCGTTCACCAAGGGCGTGCCGCTGCTGCGCGTGCCGGTCATCGAGCGCTCGCCGATGTACGCCAACTACGGCCCGGGCGCGCTGCTCGATCGCGAGACCGTGCTGTTCGACCTGCAGGCCGACCCGGAGCAGCTTCGCCCGGTCCACAGCCCCGAGGTCGAGGGGCGGCTGAGCGGGCTGATGGCCGAGCTGATGACCGCGAACGAGGCCCCGGACGAGGCGTTCGCCCGCATCGGCCTCGAGCGCGCCGCCGTTCCAGGCTGAGCGCTGCCCGAGGCGACGCACGAAAGGAGGTCGCATGATCATCCGGGCGTGGCGTGGCCGGGCGAGCCGGTCGAGATCTGACGCGTATCCGAGGCACTTTTGCGAGGCAGTCGTTCCAGCGCTGCGCGACATGCCGGGCTTTCTCGGCGCGCAGCTGAGCCGGCGTGCGGAGGGTGACCGAGTTGGAGTTTCTCGTGCTCACGCGCTGGCAGTCGATGGAGGCGATTCGCGCCTTCGCAGGCCCGGCGGTCGACAAGGCCGTCGTCGAGCCCGGCGCCGTCGCTGCCCTCGACGACTTCGACGACACCGTGCGGCACTACGAGGTGATCGAGGAGGTGTCGTGCCCCCATGATCGATCGGCGGATCGGCGCGGCTGCTTCGCGCTGAGCGACGTGCTCAGCGCCGAGTCATCATGCTCTACACGATCCATTACGCGATCGAGCGCTTGTGGACGTCTCTGCGCGCCGCGGCGATACGCCACTCCCATGGTTTCACGAACCTTCCCCGCCACATGCCGCGTCCGGCCTTTCGCGCCTCGTCCTCGGCGTCGACATAGTCGGTGGAGTACTGCCGGTACGCCAGGGCCCAGCCCGCCGACACCAGCCTCCGCCCGATATCGACCCCGTTGGGAGAGAAGCACTTGCGACGAGGCGGCCGTGCCGATCCCGCTCGACAACCTCGCAACGGATGCTGACACCGGCCGTGAGGCCTCAAGCGCGGCCATCGCCATCGTGCCGCAGGATATGCACCTGCCCCGCCACCAGAAGGTTTGGTCCAATTCGGGGGCATCGATGCCTTGCAGCCGCACGAGCTGTTCAGCCACGACGATCGTGTCGCCGTCAATCACCCTGGCGGGGCCGGTGAGGCAATCCGGCCGCCACGAGAACCCCAAGAAATCGACAAGATTTGCGGCGAATAATTTAAGCATGCATTCTCTGCACCGAATGTACGTCGGCAAGCATAGACCAATGATGCTTTCTATGACGTATACGGATCAACAGACCCGGCATCGTGAAGATCTGTTGAGGTTAACATTGCAGTCGAAACAAGCGACGGAACGACTTGCCTTCCGTGCTCGGACCAGCAATCTAGTCTGGCGATGTCGTCGGGCGTCTTGCTACCTCAGATGCCCAGGTCATCGAACAGCGCGTCAACAGAGTCGAAGCGCTTTGCCTTGCCCTGTCTAGCTCGGCCATGGCACAGCGCGTCTTGGCGTTTGGCACTTTCTGCTCGAAGGGCAGGCGTGCGTGGAAGAATCGGCTTGAAGCAGACATCACGCCTCCAGCCGCACGGTGGTCTCGCCGAGGCCGGCGATGCGGTAGGTGACCTCGTCGCCGGGCTCGGGGAAGCGGGTTTTCAGCGCGCTGCCGGTGATGACGATCTCGCCCCTGGTCATGGCGCGGCCGCGGGCGGCGAGGTGATTGGCGATCCAGGCCAGGCCTTCGAGCGGATGGCCCAGCGAATCGCCGGCGACGCCGCGATCGACCACCTCGCCGTTCCAGAGCAGCTCGACCGGCGTTGCCGCGAGGTCCACCTCGCGCCAGCCCGTAACCGGGCGCGCCCAGCACCACGCCAGCACACCAGCAGCGATCGGTCAGGATCGATTCGGCATCCAGATCGCGGTAGTCGGCGTGGCGGTCCTCGATCAGCTCGAACGCCGGCATGCAGGCTTCGACATGAGGCGCGATCGTCGCCCGGTCGTACGGCGCGCCGGAGGCCGGCACGTCGCGGCCGATCAGGACCGCGAGCTCGAACTCGAGGCCCAGATGCATGAAGTCTGCTCGCCTTCAAGACGGCAGGCGAGCGTTGGATGACGCTGGCGAAGATCGCGCCGTAGGCCGGCCGGTCGACGCCGCAAAGCTCCTGCACCGCGCGCGAGGTGAGCGCGATCTTGTGGCCGCCGAGCGGCCCGAAGCCACCCTCGATCTCGAACAGCCGGTGCACCTCGTCCTGGATGCGATAGGCCGCCTCCATCGAGCCCGGCGCATCGGCGCCCCGCAGCCGCAAGAAACGCTCGCGCGCCCGGTTGGCCTCGAAGATCTTTTGCGCGATGCGCTGCACCTCGTCCTGATCCACCGCTTTGTCCCCCTTCTGCGCCGCCTGCCCGGTATAGGCCAAAGACCGGCTTTCGCGAAACCCGCCGCGGCCGATTACGCTCGACCGGCGCCGCCTCAGGCACCACCTCTTGAAACCCCGCGTCCGCCGTGGCTTATTGCCAAGAAAATTGCGGTTGCGCAGTGGCGGCACAAACGAGCGAAAAAGGATAGAGCGTTGATACGCGGACATCATGGATTCGGGCTTTGTCGTTCCCGCTGACCGGTCCTTCGGGGAGCGCCCGGTAATCAAGGGCCCCGGGGAGCAGGCAGCTTGAGCACCCGACCCCTTGGCGTTCTGCTCTGGGTCGCGTTCGCCGTTCTGATCGCCGCGGCACTCTGGATCCTGCTCGCCGCCTGCGGCCTCGCATGGCCCGGCGGCCGGCCCATGCTGGTGTTCTGCCAGGAGGGCATAGCGGCACGCGAGGTCGATCCGGCGCTCGCGGCCGAGCAGGAGCGCCAGCGGGCCCTGCAGCGCAGGGTCCGCGACCTCGAGATCGCGCTGCTGGAGCGCCCCTACTGCCCGCCCCCGGAAGAGCCGGAGCAGGCGCAGATCGAGCCCGAGCCCGAACCGGAGCCGGAGCCCGAGCCGGAGCCGGAGCCCGAACCGGAGCCGGAGCCGGAGCCCGAGGAGGAGCAGGCCGAGCCCCTGGAGCCCTGCCCGCAGCGTCGGCCGACCGAGGTGGTCCTGGTGCTCGACGCCTCGACCAGCATGAACTGGGACTTCGACCTCGACCCCGCGGTCGAGCAGCGGATCGTCGCGGCCGACGAGCGCGCCCGGCAACTGGCCCAGCGCATCGAAGCGCTCCAGCAGTCGGGCAACCTGTTCCAGCTCATGGCCGAGATCGTCTCGCTGCAGCAGGAGCATGCGGCGATCCTGCGCGAGCGCCAGGCGCTGGAGCGCGCGGTCGACGACCCGGCCAAGATCGATCGGATCGAGGTCGCCAGGCAGGCGCTGACCGATGTGGTCCAGGCGGCCCCGGACGACGTCGTGTTCGGCCTCGTGAGCTTCAATGCCTGCGGCGCGCCGCAGCACCACGGCCACTATGCGCCGGGCGAGCGCGCCCGGCTGCTGGAGCGGCTCGGCAGCATCGGGCTCGGCGACTTCACGGCCCTCGCCGACACCATCCGCGCCCTGCCGCAGATCATCCGCGGCGGCCAGAGCGAGGAAGAGCCGGTCAACATCGTGCTGGTCTCGGACGGCAAGGACAGCTGCGGCGGCGATCCCTGTGCCGCCGCGGCGGCGCTCAAGGCGGCAGCACCGCACGCCTACGTCAACACGATCGGCATCAGCGTCGGTGCCGAGGAGGTGCGTTGCGTGGCGGACGCGACCGGCGGCGCCTTCGTGCAGGCGGACGACGCCGAGGCGCTGGCCGAGCAATTGGTGCGCGCCGCCGGCCAGGACCTGCCGGAGCACTGCCGATGAGGTGCCGCTCATGAGCGCCGGGCAATCGGTAGCACTGCTCCTCTGGATCGGGTTCGCCGTCCTGATCGCCGCGGTGCTCTGGATCGTGCTCGCCGCCTGCGGCCTGGCATGGCCCGCCGGCCGGCCGATGCTGGTGTTCTGCCCGGTCGATGTCGCGGCACGCCAGGTCGATCCGGCGCTCGCCGCCGAAAAGGAGCGGCAGCGGGCGCTGGAAGGCTCGGTCCGCGACCTCGAGATCGCGCTGCTCGAGCGTCCCTATTGCGCGCCAACGGCCCAGGCCCAGGCCGAGCCGGAGCCCGAGACCGGAGCCGCCGTCGATCGAGGACACGATCCGCCAGGGCGACGTGGAAGCGCTGGAAGGTTGCTGGCAACAGGCCTCCGACCTCACGCTGCAGATCAGAGAGACGGGCGAGCTGATCAGTGTGAGGAGCTGGGAGGTCTGCTTCGCCGATGACGGTCAGGGCCGCCAGACCATGGTGCTCACCAGCGGAGCGCAATGTCATGGCCGCGTCGTCGCGGGCTTTCCTGATGATGGCACGCTGCAAATCGACGATACTGACGACATGAGATGCGACAACGGCAGCTACAATGTCGCAAGCACGACGACTTGCAAGCTCGCCGGCGACGGGACTGCTCAGTGCGTCAGGAGTGACCAGGACAACCCGCAGAACGCCTCCACCGTGACCATGCGGCGAACGGGCCGATGAGCGCGCGCGCGAGCAGGAGACAGCAGGATGGCTGAGGACGTCTACATCACCAAGTCCGACCTCGAGGGCCTGGTCGAGGTGCGCGTCGACGGCCGCTCGCCGCTCGATGCCGCGCCCTCGATCCGCGCGGCCCTGGAAAGCCGGCTGGGCCGCGACGTCGCGGCGCTGTTCGCCGAGCCCGTGGTGACGCGCGGCAACGGCCAGGTGGCGACCTCGATCTCCTGGTACGGCTCGCGCGACGGCCAGGCGACACCGCTCAAGGCGCTGGACCCTGCCGCGCGCGCCGGCGCCGAGGCGCTGCTGCGCGACCGCCTGGGCAAGGTCGCGGGCCTGCTCGCCTCGCCCGAGGTCGGCCCGCTGCTCGGCGGCGCCCTGCACATCGCCTCGCCGGACGACATCCTGGTGATCGACGGCCAGCCGGTGATCACCAAGTGGGGCCTCGTGCCCGAGGCGGCGATGCGCTCGCCGGGCGCGCGCGATGCCCATTTCGCGGCCACCCTCGGCCCTTATCTCGGCCTGACGGAGGCGCCGCCGCTGGACCAGGATGCGTGGGGCGCCCGCCACGCGCGCGCCAGCGCAGCCGCAGCGCCCGGCGGGGCCGGGTGGCGGCTGCTGCCGGCGCCGCTGGTGCCGGGGTGGCAGGCGCCGGGGTGACAGGCGCCGCCATGGCCGGCGCGGGCACGCCGCCACCGCCGCAGCCACCGAGCCATGATGGTCACGATGGCGGCCATCGGCGCGGCCATGGCTGGCTGCCGGTCGCGATCGCCTGTCTCGTCGCCGCGCTGGTGCTGCTCTACATCCTGCTGCCGGGCGTGCTGATCTATCCGCCCGAGCCCGACCTCGTCCTCGACGACGGCCAGGCGCTGGCGCTGCAGCGCGACATCAATCAGACCCTGGAGGAGCGCCGCCGGGCGCTGGAGGAGGAGCTCGAGGGCAACGCCTGCACGATCCAGGGCGAGCTGCTGCCGCCCGGCCCCGGCGATGCGCGGGCCCCGGGGGGCCAGGCCCTGCCGATCTCGCCGCGCGAGTTGGTAGCACCGCCACCCTCGCAGCTCGCCGTGCCCGAGCCGCCTTCGAGCCGAGCCGGGCAGCGGCCCGGACGCCGCGCCGACCCGGACGCTCGCCGATCTGATCGACGCGGCGACCGTGCTGGTCATCGCACCCTCGGCCGATCAGCAGAGCCTCAGCACCGGCACCGGCTTCTTCGTCGGCCCCAACACCATCGTGACCAACGCCCACGTCGTCGACGGGGCCGGCGCCGACATCTTCGTCACCAGCGAGGCGCTGCACGAGGTCCACCCGGCGCGCCTGGCGCAATCGACCGGCCCGCCCGAGATCGGCCGGCCGGACTTCGCGATCCTGCAGGTCGACGACGTCGGCGAGGGGACCGCGACCTTCGTGCTGAGCCCGACCGTCGACAAGCTCGACAACGTGGTGGCGCCGGGCTTCCCGGGCGTGATCATGGAGACCGATGCCAACTACCAGGCGCTGCTCGAAGGCGATGCGGCGGCGGCGCCGGAGCTGACCGCGCAGTCGGGTGCGGTCACCGTGATCCAGACTTTTCCGACCGGCACCGAGATCATCATCCACTCGGCAGACATCTCGCCCGGCAACAGCGGCGGCCCCTTGTGGACACCTGCGGCCGGGTGGTCGGCGTCAACACCTTCGTCAACCCGGACCAGCAGGGCACGCTTCGCCGCCTGAACTACGCGCTGCACACGCGCGAGCTGCAGCGCTTCCTGGATGGCGCCGGCGTCGCCTACGACCTCTCCGAGGACTCCTGCCAGCCCATGCTGGCCCGGGCCCCGGACGCTCCGCAGCCGCAGGTGGCGCCGGAGGCCGAGCCGCAGGCGCCGGAGCCCGAGGACCCGACATCGCCGGAGGGCGAGCCGGCGCCGGTCCGGCGGTGATGGACGGCCAGCGGATCGTCACCACCACGACCGCGGGCCTGCGGCCGCTCGGCGCGTCCGGCCAGCGCTCGCACGCGCTGCTGGTCGACACCTTGCGGCGCCATCTGAGCCAGGCGCATGCGGACCTGTTCGCGGAGCCGGTGCCGACGCCGGACGGGGCGCAGATCGACTGGTATGCGGCGATCGAAGGGCCTGCGACGCCGATCGAGAAGGCCGATCCTGCCGGTCGCGAGCGCGCCCAGGCCGAGCTCGGCCGCCTCGTCGCCGACATCGAGCGGCTCGCCGAGCAGCTCGAGCGCAGCCCCGCCGCCGAGGACCAGCAGCGCGCCGCGGCGCTGCGCCATGCGCTGCGCTATCCCGACGACAGCTACCTTTGGACCGTCGACGGCCATCCGGTGGTGACCGCCTGGGCGCATGTGCACGAGGACGCCCGCCGCCCGGCCGCGAGCCTTTCGGCCTGGGTCAGGCGCGAGCCGCCGCGCGCCGGGAGAGCACCTGCGGCAGCACCGGCGCCCGGCATGGCCACAGCACCCGGTGCCGCGGCGACCACCACGGTGCTCAGCGCGCCGGTGCTGCTGGTCGAGGAACGCCGCTCGCCCTGGCTCGGGCTGCTGCTGTGGCTCCTGCTCCTGCTGCTGCTGCTGGCGATCGCGCTGAAGCTGCTGCCGGCCTGCGGCGTCGGCTTTCCCGGCCGGGCGGCGCTCGAGGGGGCCGGCATCCTCGATCGCTGCCCGGGCGTGCTCGCCGCGACCCCGGATCGCAGCGCGCTCGAGCGCGAGACGCTGCGCCAGGACGTGCTGGAGAGCGAGATCGACCGCCTGCGCCGCGACCTCGCACTGCGCGACAACGAGTGCCGCTCGTCTTCGCGGCGCGCGAGCCCGAGGGCGATCCCGGCGGGCTTCCGGGGGCCGAGGTGCCGGACCCCGGACGCGCCGGAGGAGGACCTTCGACGAGCGGGTCGAGCGCGAGGGCGGCGAGACCGGCGCCATGACCATCAGCCTGGTGTGGCAGGGCCAGTCGGATCTCGATCTGCTGGTGCGCTGCCCGACCGGCGAGGTCATCGACTACAACCGCACCAGCGCCTGTGGCGGCCAGCTGCAGATCGACATGAACTCCAACGCCAACGTCATGTCGGACACGCCGATCGAGCACGTCGTCTGGCCCGAGGGCAGCGTCCAGCCGGGCGATTACGAGGTCGGGGTCAAGCTCTATGCTCGACGCGAGCAGGGCGGCCCGATACCGTTCCAGGTCCGGGTGACGATCGGCGAGCAGGAGCAGTATTTCGACGGCAGCATTGCCAACGACGGCGACGTCGTCGACGTGACCACGGTCCAGGTGCCGTGAGCGGGAGCCGCCGATGAGCCAGGGAAGGTCGCGATGCTCAAGCCTCTGACGGACTGGCGCCCGACGATCAGCCTGGTGCCGTTCAGCGGCATCCAGTTCGTCGACTATGCGTTCGACGTCGAGGCCATCGGCCGCCTCGGCCGCAGCTTCGTCGAGCGCACCGAGGCGCGGCGCGAGGAGGACGACCTCAAGACCCTGATCCCGCTGACCGGCGAGGACGTGGAGGATGCGCGCCGGCTCGGCCAGCGCCAGCCCGACGACGAGGAGTTCGCGATCAACAAGGAGCGTGCGCTCGAGCCGTTCCTCGACAAGTGGGTGCCGGTGCCGTTCCTGCGCATCCTGCCGGGCCGCGGCAGCTTCGGCGAGGAGCTGTACGACCGCGGCCCGACCAACTGGGCGCGCGTGCGGGTGATCCCGATCACGGCGCCCGACCGCGGCAACACGCATCGCGTCGTGCTCGCGTTCGACACCGAGCTCGCCGCCCGGGTCGAGAACCGGCCCTATCTGGTGCCGGCCCCTGCCGATGCCGAGGACGAGGTGAGCTTCCGCTTCGTCGCCACGCCCGAGGACATGCAGTGGTTCCTGTCCGCGCCGGCGGGCGAGGAGCGCAGCTACGATCCGCAGAAGTGGGTCGACGACTGGCTGACCGAGCTGTTCCTGGAGTTCCGCAACGCGCAGCGGCCGGGCCGGCCGACCCGGCTCGAGGAGCTGCCGCGGCGGCTCGAGCACTGGGCGCGCTATCTCACCTTCCTGGCGCTGCTCGACCACGCCATCGCGCCGCGTCCGGTGAAGCTTTTGGATACCCTCGTCGGCCAACCGCTACGCGCCGGTCAAGGTCGACCTGGTCCTGGACGTCGGCAACAGCCGCACCTGCGGCATGCTGGTCGAGAGCCACCCCGACCAGCTGCGGGTCGACCTCAACAACAGCTACGTGCTCGAGCTGCGCGACCTCGGCCGCCCCGAGCGGGTCTACCGCGAGCCGTTCGAGAGCCGCATCGAGTTCTCGCAGGCGAGCTTCGGCAAGGAGCACGTCGCGCGCCGCGCCGGGCGCGGCCGCAGCTTCGTCTGGCCGAGCCTGGTGCGGGTCGGCCCCGAGGCCCTGCGCATCGTCGGCGATACCCAGGGCACCGAGACCACCACCGGCATGTCGAGCCCCAAGCGCTATCTCTGGGACGACCAGATGGTCAACCAGGACTGGCGCTTTCAGGAGCGCGACTACCCCTCGCCCGGCCAGGAGCCGCAGGTCCTGATGGCGGTGCGCCGCTACGTCAACGACCAGGGCGACGTGATCAGCCAGGTCGAGGCCGAGGAGCAGCAGGGCATCCGCCGCCGCGGCCAGGTGGGCAAGGACGGCACGATGCGCTCGCGCTTCTCGCGCTCATCGCTCTACAGCTTCATGATCGCCGAGATCGTCTACCAGGCGCTGGTGCTGATCAACGACCCGGCGGTGCGGCACGGGCGGCGCGAATCGGATGTGCCGCGCCGCCTTCGCAACGTGATCCTGACCCTGCCGCCGGCGACGCCCCTGCAGGAGCAGCAGATCATGCGCAGCCGGGTCGAGGCCGGCATCCGCCTGATCTGGGACCTGCTCGGCCGCCAGGCCGGCATCGGCGCCGAGCGGCCGCAGGTCGCGATCAACTGGGACGAGGCGAGCTGCACCCAGTTCGTCTGGCTGTACACCGAGATCACGCAGAAATTCGGCGGCCAGCCGCAGGCCTTCGTCGAGACGATGGGCAAGCCGCGGCCGTTCGTCGACGTGCCGGGCAGCGAGCCGGCAGCGGGCGCGCAGGCGGAGCCGAGCCTTCGGGTCGCGAGCCTCGACATCGGCGGCGGCACCACGGACCTGATGATCACGACCTACCATGTCGAGGCCAATCGCGCGCTCAAGCCGACCCAGAACTTTCGCGAGGGCTTTCGGGTCGCGGGCGACGACATCGTCAAGGCGGTGATCGAGGAGGTCGTGCTGCCGGCGATCGAGCGCCAGCTCGACGAGGCCGGCGTGCGCGGCGCGCGCGAGCTGCTGAAACAGCTGTTCGGCGGCGACCAGGCGCAGATGCGCGAGCAGGACAGGCACCGCCGCCGCCAGTGCGTCATCCGCGTGCTCCTGCCGGTGGCACTGGCACTGCTGCGCGCCTACGAGGAGGCCCGCGGGCCCGAGCGGGCGGGCGGCGGCGTGCGCATCGGCGACGCCCTGCGCCGGGTCGACGACCAGGCCGCATGCGCTCGACGACCCCGAGACCGCGGCAAGCCTGTTCGGCCATATCGAGGACGCGGCGCGCGCCGCCGGCGCGGAATTCCGGGTCGCCGACTGCATCATCCCGGTCGACGAGGCGAGGCTCGATGCCGTCGTCGGCCGCGTCATGCGCCAGGTGCTCTACCATGTCGGCGAGGCGATCTGGGCGCTCGATTGCGACGTCCTGCTGCTCGCCGGCCGGCCCTCGCGGCTGCGCGCGATCCACGACCTGGTGCGCGAGCAGATCGCGGTCACGCCGGATCGGATCGTCGCGATGGACCGCTATCGGGTCGGCACCTGGTACCCGTTCCGGGCGCGCGACAACGTGCGCATCAGCGATCCCAAGACCACCGCGGCGGTCGGCTGCATGCTGTGCTCGCTCGCCGATCCCGAGCGCGCCGACGGCGGCCGCCTGGAGAACTTCACGCTGTTCACCAACCGGCTGCGCATGCGCTCGACCGCGCGCTTCATCGGCGAGATGGAGCGCACCGGCCAGATCACCGACGACAAGCTGCTGTTCGCCGACGTCGATCTCGATGCGAAGAACGGCCAGGCGCAGGAGGCGCGCATCCGCATGTTCGCGCCGCTGCGCATCGGCTTCCGCCAGCTGCCCTACGCGCGCTGGACCGCGACCCCGCTCTACTGGCTCGACTTCACCGCCAGCGGCGGGCGGCGCTCGAAGCCGTTCACGGTCACCATCGAGCGCGCCGACGTCGAGGAGGTCGAGGACGAGGGCGGGGTCGCCGATCCGCGCCGCCAGGCGCGCCTCGAGGCACGCCGCCGCCAGGCCGAGGCGATGCGCGAGGCATTTGCCGTGACCGAGGTGTTGGACAGCGCCGGCGACGAGTGCAAACTGAGCGACGTGCGGCTGCGCCTGCAGACCCTGGGCTTCGAGGACAGCTACTGGTTGGATACGGGCATTCTCGACGTGCGCTGACCCTTGACGGACGATGTGGCGATGGATCGAGCTGCGCTTGAGGAGAGACTGACCGGCCGTGCGCGGGCGACCGCGGATGCGGCGCAACGGGCGTTGCAGTGGTTCAACGACGCCGCCAATGCCGGCTCGGTCGGCCAGGAGCAGCGAGCGCTCAATCGCGAGTTCCGGCGCTTTGCCACCGCCGCGCGCAAGCTCGAGCAGGCGGTGGCGCGGCCGATGTGCGTCGGCGTGTTCGGCCCCAGCCAGGCCGGCAAGTCCTACCTGGTCTCGGTGCTGGCGCGGCCCGGCGAGAAGCCCCTGATCGCCGACTTCGACGGCGAGGGCAAGGACTTCATCGCCGAGATCAATCCCGAGGGCGGCAAGGAATCCACGGGCCTCGTCACCCGCTTCAGCCTGACCCGGCAGGCGCACCCGAAGGGCTTTCCGGTCTGCCTGCGCCTGCTCTCGGAAGCGGACGTGATCAAGATCATCGCCAACACGTTCTTCCTGGACGGCGACCTGAGCGAGGAGGCGGTGCCTTCGCCCGAGGATATCGACGTGGCGCTCAAGGCCGCGCGCGCGGCCGCCGGCGGCGACGTGCCGGGGCTCGGCGAGGACGAGGTCTACGACATCCAGGAATATGTCGAGAAGCACTTTCGCGGCAGCGAGCAGGCGCGCGCCCTGCAGCCGTTCTGGGAGGAGGCGGCGCAGCTCGCCCCCAGGCTCCAGCCGGAGGGTCGCGGCGCTTTGCTGGCGATCCTTTGGGGCGGCCACGAGCCGTTCACGCGGCTCTACCGGCTGCTGGCCGAGGCGCTGGCGAGGCTGGGCCACCCGGCCGACGCGTTCGCGCCGCTGGAGGCGCTGATCCCGCGCGAGGAGAGCATCATCGATGTCGCAACGCTTGGAGGGCTCGGTGCTGCCGGCGGTGCCATGCTGAAGGTCTCGCCGCCCGCGGGTGCGCCGGTCGAGCTGCCGCGTCCGGTCGTCACCGCGATCACCGCCGAGCTTCGCATCGTCATGCGCGAGCCGCCGCGGCCGTTCTTCGCGCATACGGACCTGTTGGACTTTCCGGGCGCGCGCTCGCGCCAGCCGCTCGCGCTCGGCCGCTACTTCGCGCAGAACGAGAATGCGCTGAAGGAAACCTTCCTGCGCGGCAAGGTCGCCTATCTGTTCGACCGCTACGTCGCCGAGCAGGAGCTCACCGCGATGCTGCTGTGCATCGGCTACGGCAACCAGGAAGTGACCACCCTGCCGAACATGATCGCCGAGTGGATCGCGGCCACGCACGGCGCCACGCCCGAGGAGCGCGCCAGGCGGCGCTGCGTGTTCTTCCTCGTGCTGACCATGTTCGACATGATGTTCGGCGAGAAGGCGGGCTCGACCGATGCCGATCCCGGCAACCGCTTCGCGACCCGCATGGAGGCCTCGCTGCTCGGTTTCTTCGGCAAGGCGCACGACTGGCCGCGCGCATGGACGCCGGCGCAGGCGTTCACCAACTGCGTCTGGCTGCGCAACCCGAACTTCAAGGCCGAGACGATCATCGAATACGACGGCGGCCTCGAGCGGGCGATCCGGGCCGACAAGCAGCAGCGCATCGCCGAGCTGCAGGGCGGGCTATCTCGCCGTGCCCGAGGTGCGCGCCCATTTCCGCGATCCCGAGCGCGCGTTCGACGAGGCGCTGCGGCTGAACGACGGCGGCATCGACTATCTCGCCGGCCTGCTCGAGCCGATGTGCGAGCCCGGCATCAAGTACGAGCAGCTCGACGAGCGGCTGAGCAAGGTCCGCCACGACATGCTCGAGCGCGTCAAGCGCTTCCACGTCTCGGACGACGTCGAGATCCGCCTCGAGGAGCGCCGC
Organism: uncultured Alphaproteobacteria bacterium; assembly: GCA_963753315.1. Taxonomy (GTDB): domain Bacteria; phylum Pseudomonadota; class Alphaproteobacteria; order Geminicoccales; family Geminicoccaceae; genus DASUGG01. The sequence continues at coordinate 59,623 of CAVWCI010000001.1, read as the reverse complement.
CGGTGGCGCACCGGGTGGTCGACGGGCTGTACGAGGCGGCCGACTACGGCCGCTTCGGCGCCGTGCTGGAGAGCCTGCAGATCGAGCCCGGCGGGCTCGGCGATGCGATGTACCGGGCGGAGAACCAGCCCGATGCCAATGTGCGCATCGTGGCGGCACCGGCCAGTGCGGGCGCTCGCGACCGGCCGCGGCCGCGCCCGCGTCCGGGCAGCCCCGCCGGCAACGGCGCAGCACCAGTGCCTGAGGCGCGCGACGACCGGCCCCTGGCGCTGACCCGGCCGCAGTTCCTCGCCGACGTCGCCCTGCGCCATTGGATCGGGCAGCTGCGCGCCGCCGCCGAGGCGGACGATCTCGAGCACCGCCTCAAGGTGCCGGCCGGCGACTTCGGCGAGCTCGCCGCCGAGCTGATGGCCGGGATCAGGCGCATGGGCCTCGGCGCCAGGATCGCGCGCGCGATCGCCGATGCCAGCTACATCGACAAGGGCGAGACCGCGGTGGCGCGGCCGGCGCTGCTGGCCTGCCGGATGATCAACGGCTATGTCAGCCATCTCGGCTTCGACGGGCTGCCGCTCGACCGGCGCCCGGTGGTCGAGGCCGGCGACGGCGCGAGCCGGCCTGTGTTCCGGCCGCGCAGCATCGCCCACGACGCCCGCGCGATCGGCCCCGAGCCCGTGCCGTTCGGCGAGGACTTCGTCGCCGACTGGGTGTTCGCCTTCTTCCGCCTGGTCGAGGACAACGCGTCCAGCCAGGACGGCCTGCAGGTCGACGTCGAGCAGAACGCGCGCATCGGCACCGCCTCCTCCAGCGCGGTGCCGCCCGGGCTTTCGGATCGCCGACCGCGCGCTCGAGAACACCACCCAGACCGCGGTCGAGGTGCGCCTCCTGATCACCAAGAACCAGCTCAACACCCTGCGCGACGTGCTGCGTGAGATCGTCGATGCCGGCGAGGCGACGCGGACCGATTCGGCGGCGTTCTTCGATCAGGTGCGCGGCGCGCTCGCCGCGATGGCGCGCGGCGACGAGGAGCGCCTGGTGAACGCCCAGTTCGACACGCTCGGCGGCGCGCTCGGCGAGTTCCTCGACGGCCTGCCCTACCGCTCGCCGCTCCTGGAGCTGACGCCCGAGCGCTGGCTCAACACCTCGAGCGTCGAGCAGCGCGTGATTTTGGATCGCCTGCGCAGCCGGCTGCGCCTGTTCGAGCGGGTGCACGACGATCCGGCCAACTGGACGGTGCTGTACGACGACGCGCCGCCCGGCGAGACCGTCTACGCCATGCCGCTGAGCTTTTTGCCTTAGCTTGTCTCCATCAAAGTACGCTAGACGTACGACGCTTGACGTCAGGCCAATTTTTCGCCACCATGACCCATGATCAAGAGCTTCCGGAACAAGCAGACCGAAGCCTTTGCGAATGGCGAGTTTGTCAAAGAATTCCAGGGGTTCAGCCGGCAAGCAGAAAAGAGGCTCGAGATACTGGATGCTGCCGAGACCTTAGGCGATCTTGCAGCGCTGCCGAGCAACAGGTTCGAGGCGCTGAGAGCAAATAGGGAAGGCCAGTACAGCATTCGCATCAACCGACAATGGCGCATTTGCTTCGAATGGCCGACGGATGGCCCCGAAAACGTGGAGATAACGGACTATCATTGAGGAGAAGGATGGCACGATGAGTAGAACACCCATACACCCCGGCGAGGTTTTGGGGGATGAGCTGGAGGAGATCGGCATTTCCGGCGCCGAGCTTTCCCGGCAGATCAGGGTGCCGGAGAACCGCATCAGCCAGATCATCGCCGGGAAGCGTGGCATCACCGCCGACACCGCCCTGCGCCTTGGCAAGTGGTTCGGCACCACCCCGGAGTTCTGGCTCAACTTGCAGAGAAGCTACGAGCTCCGCAGGGCCGCGCGGGAGATCGGCCGGGAGCTCGACGCGATTCCAACCCGACTGAAAGAGCCAGCCTGAGGCAACCGGGAGTTGGCGGCGCTGCCGCGTTGCCGTAAGAATCGGCACTGACAATCGGCTGAGCGCAGAGGTGACGATGTGCCGGGTCACGCCTGAGACGCCAGACGAAGGGCTGCCTTCCTCTGGTGCAGAGCGCTAGCAGGCTGTTGAAGAAGTCATGCGTTCGGCCTTAAGGACGGCCTCGTCGCCGAGGTGGTAGGCGAAGGCGACCTCGATGGTGCCGTCGTCGTTGAGTTCGGCGGAGCCGGAACCAGTGATTTCGTCGCCTTCGTCGAAGCCGGCCCCGGTGAAGAAGACCATCGAGCGGCTGTATTCGAGCTCGAGGCTGGCCTGCATGGCGCCGTAGGCGATCTCGCCATGGCCGTCGGCGCCGATGGTCATGGTGGCGGGGACGACCAGGTCGAGGTAGTCACGATCCCACAGGTCGGCCTCGACGATCCGCCAGCGGCCGACGAGCCGGCAGTCCATCGGCGCCGTCACGGTAGGGCTCCGGCCAACAGCCTGGGCAGCCGCACCAGATTGTAGGCGCCGGCTGCGAAGGTGAAGGCCAGGTCGACGCGTGCCAGCCCGCAAAACCGGGTCTTCCTCAGGCCGGCCACCGTCTTGATCCAGCCGAACGCCTCCTCGATCCGCTTGCGGCTGCGCTGGCTCATGGCATAGCCGGGATGCCGGGTGGTGCGCCGGTCGATCGCCGAGCGCCGGCCGTTGCTGTGCCGGGCGACGTGCGGGCGCACGTTGAGCTCGCGCAGCTCCATCACGAAGTCCTTGGCGTCGTAGCCCTTGTCGGCGCCGAGGGTTACCGCCTGCGGCCGCTCGCCATGGGGCGCGATCAGGTCGAGCGCGGCCAGCCGTTCGGCATGGCCCGACACCCGCGTCAGCCGGGTGCCGACGATCAGGCCGGAGCGGTTCTCCATCAGGCCGTGGCCGATGAAGCACAGCCTGGCCTCCATGCCCGGTCCCTTGCGATACAACATGGCATCGGGGTCGGTGGTCGACGCGTGGGTCGCGTTCGCGCGCTTCTCGCCCTTGAAGTCGGCCGCCGCGTTGCGGCCCCCGTCCCTGCGGTCATCGCCGCCGTGATCACCGCCCGGTACCTGCCTGGGCTTGAAGCTCTTCATGCTCGCCCAGGCCTCGATCAGGGTCCCGTCGACCGAGAAGTGCTCGCTCGACAACAGCCGCTTCACCCGCGGCTGGGCCAGCACCGCCGCCAGGAACTTGGCCGCGATGTCGCCGGCCAGCAACCGGTCGCGGTTCTTCGAAAAGCTCGAATGATCCCACACCGGCTCATCCACCCCGAGCCCGACGAACCAGCGGAACAACAGGTCGAACTCGAGCCGCTCCATCAGCTGGCGCTCCGAGCGGATCGAGTAGAAGGCCTGCAACAGCATCGCCCGCAGCAGCATCTCCGGCGCGATCGAGGGCCGGCCCATCCCCGAATAGAGCCCGGCGAAGTCACCCGACAGCGCCGCCAGCGCCGTGCCCACCACCTTGCGGATCGCCCGCAACGGATGGTCCGCCCGCACCCGCTGCTCCAGATCCACGTACGAGAACAGCTCGCCCGACCGCTTGTCCGTCCCGCGCATCATCACCTCGGCCAATCACCACGGCCAACAGTGAATCACGCCACCCCCGCACAGACCATCCCTTTTTCAACAGCCTGCTAGGGCACCGCCCTACTCATGCGCCTCGTGCTGGAGCAGGTGCGCAAGCGGCGTGCCGCCGACGATCGCGTGTTCGAGCTGACGATCGAGCATCTGGCGCTCGGGCCGGGCGAGCGGCTCGCGGTGGTCGGCCAGAGCGGCTCGGGCAAGAGCACCCTGCTCGACATCGTCGGCCTGGCGCTCGCTCCCGACGGCGCCAAGGCGTTCCGTCTCGAGCCCGACGGCGCGCCCGCGGACGTGGGGAAGCTGTGGCGCGAGCGCGACCTGGAGGCTTTGGCGGGCCTGCGCGCGCGCCATTTCGGCTATGTCGTGCAGAGCGGCGCCCTGCTGCCGTTCCTCTCGGTCGCGGACAACGTCCACCTGCCGCTCTCGCTCGCCGGCCGGCGCGATCGCGAGCGCGTGCGCGACCTGCTCGACCGGCTGGGCATCGCCAGCCTCGAGCGCGTGCTGCCCGAGCGGCTCTCGTTCGGCCAGCGCCAGCGGGTCGCGGTCGCGCGTGCGCTCGCGCACCGGCCGGACTTCCTGCTCGCCGACGAGCCGACCGCCTCGCTCGACCCGGACAACGCGCGCCGCGTCATGGAGGCGCTGCTCGAGCTGACCGCGGCCGAAGGCTCGGCGCTGCTGCTGGTCAGCCACGACCTCGACCTGCTCGACGATTTTGCGCTGCCGCGCGCCCGCATGGCCGGCGCGCCCGAGGGCCGCACGCATCGTGCCTGGCTGGCGGCCGCAGAGGCGGCGCGTGCTGCCTGAGCGCTTTGCCGTGCTGCCGCGCCTGGCGCTCGCCGACCTGCGCCACGAGTGGGGCATGGCGCTCTGCTATGTCGCGGCCCTGGCCTCTATCCTGACGCCGCTCCTGGTGCTGGACGGGCTGCGCGCCGGCGTGATCCAGGGCCTGACCGACGAGCTCACGAGCAATCCCAGCAAGCTTCGCATCCATCTGCCCGGCACCCTGGCGCTCAACCCGGAGACGATCGCCGCGATCGGCGCCCTCGACGGCGTCGGCTACATCGAGCCGATGAGCCGCTCGATCGCGGCGCGGCTGCTGCTCGCGGGTCCGGGCGGCGCGGTCGACACGATCGACCTTTTGCCGAGCTCGGCGGGCGATCCGCTGCTGCAAAGGGCGGACGCGCTCGCGCCGGGCGAGATCGCGCTCAGCACCGATCTCGCCGAGCGGTTCGGGGTCGGCCCGGGCGACCGGCTGACCGGCCATGCGAGCCGCACCGGCCAATGGCCGGCCAGGCTCGCTCTGCCGTTCGAGGTGGTCGAGGTCGTGCCCGGCGATTTTTTGATCGGCCGCCAGGCGCTGGTAGCACCCGCGGTCGCCGATGCGCTCGAGGCGTTCCGCGACTCGTTCGAGCTGCCGGACCACGGCATCGCCGGCAGGAGCCTTGCCGAGCGCCCGGTGCGTTACGAGAACCTGCGGATCTATGCGGGCGACCTGGATTCGGTCGAGCCGCTGGCCCTGCTGCTGCGCTCGAGCTTCGGCCTGCAGGTCAGGGCGGCCGAGGACGAGGTGCGCCGGATCCAGGCACTCGATCGCAATCTCGGCGCGGTGTTCTCGCTGATCGGCCTGGTCGCGGGCGCGGGCTTCATCACCGCGCTGGCGGCGAGCCTTTGGGGCAATGTCGAGCGCAAGCGGCGAGCGCTCGGCATCCTGCGCCTGATGGGGGCGACGCGCCTGGGGCTGGTCGCCTTCCCGCTGACCCACGGCCTCGCGATCGCGGCCTTGGGCTTCGCGCTCGCGGCCGGCGCCGCGGCGCTGGTCGCCGGCATGATCAACGCGCGCTTTGCCGACCAGTCGGGCCTCGGCTCGGTGTGCACCCTGGTGCCGTGGCATCTGGCGCTGGCACTTGGCGTCACCCTGGTCGCCGCCGCCGCCGCGGCGCTGGCGGGCGGCTTCAAGGCGAGCCGGCTCGAGCCCACCGAAGGCATGCGGGAGAGCTCATGATCCCCCTTCTCGTGGCCGCGACCCTGCTCGCCCTCGGCGGCAGCGCGCACGCGCAGGACCAGGCCTCCTGGCCCGAGCGCTTCTACAACCCGGCACCCCTGGAGGGCGATCTGGTGCTGCCGCTGCCCTGCGGCGGCGCCATGACGTTCCGGCCGGTCGCGACCCCGCCGATCGGCGCCGATGCGCTGTCCGACCGCTCGATCCTGCTCGGCTGGGCCAACCAGCCGACCGGCCACATCGACTACCTGCACCGCGAGCACATCCTGGGCTCGCTGCAGGATCCGGCGACCGGCGACTGGATCTTCTACATCGCCAAATACGAGGTGACCCAGGACCAGTGGGCGGCCGTGATGGGCGCCGAATGCCCGACGCCCGGCATGCCGGGCACCCGGCCGCAGACCTCGATCTCCTGGTTCGATGCGATCGACTTCACCCGCCGGCTCAGCGAATGGCTGCTCGCCGATCATGCGGACAGCCTGCCGCAGGCCGGGCGCTACGATGCCTATCTGCGGCTGCCGACCGAGGCGGAATGGGAGTACGCCGCGCGCGGCGGTGCCGCGGTCGGCGAGGCGCAGTTCCGCGAGCGGGTGCATCCGATGGAGGGCGATCTCGCCGCCTATGCCTGGTACCAGGGGCCGGAATCGGCGCAGGGCTCGATCAAGCCGGTCGGCGTGCGCGGCGCCAACCCGCTCGGGCTGCACGACATGCTGGGCAATGTCGAGGAGCTCGTGCTCGAGCCGTTCCGGCTCAATCGGGTCGGCCGCCAGCATGGCCAGGCCGGCGGCTTCGTCACCCGCGGCGGCTCGATCCTGACGCCCGCGGAGGAGATCCGCAGCGCGCTGCGCAACGAGTACGGCTATTTCAACGTCGAGGGCGGCCGGCCGCTGGCCCTGGACACCTTCGGCCTGCGGCCGGTGCTCTCGGCGCCGGTCGGCAGCAGCGACGAGCGCGCCCAGGCGGTGAGCGATGCCTGGCAGGCCGAGGCGAGCAGCCCGCGCAGCGACGCCGACGACCCGCTCGAGGTCCTGGCCAGCCTCGAGGAGCGCAGCACCGATCTCGACCTCAAGGCCAGCCTCGGCGCGATCCAGGAGCTGGTCGCGAGCGAGCGGCGGGCGCGCAACGAGGTCGAGGCGCGCGCGGTGCGCCAGTCGATCCTGAGCGGCACGATCTTCATCTTCCGGCTGCAGCAGGACATCCGGATCGCCGAGCTGGCGGCCCGAGCAGCAGGGGGAGGTGCAGGCGCAGCTCGACGACGCCCGCGCGCAGGGCGATGCCGCCGCGACCCTGACCCTGGAAGCACGGCTGGCCCAGCGCCAGCAGGTCGCCGACAACGCGAAAGAGCGGGTCGATCTCTTGACCCGTGGCTTCACCAACATCGTGTTCACGCTGGTCGACGACCATTCGATCGCGCAGCTGCGCGAGCAGAGCGACCTTCTGGGGCGCGAGCTGCGGCTCGCCGAGCAGAGCGCCCTGGTCGAGCATGTGCGCCGCTTCGACGAGGTGCTGCGCGCCTATCGCGCCGATCCCTCGATCGGCACCGAAGGCATGGTCGACGTCGTGATGGGGCGCCTGTGAAGCTGTGCGGCGCGCAGGCCCTATGCCATGATGCAGTGTATTTTGAAGGGCAGTGATCGATGCACAAGAGCAACAAAGCCGGATGGATGGTCACCGCCGTCGTGCTGCTGCTTTGCGCCGGCTGCGCCTCCTCCTCGGACGGCACGAGCGTCAACATCGCCGACGACGTCCGCCTGATGAGCACCAGCGAGGACGGCCTGAGCGCGTCCGAGGCCGAGCTGCTCGCGGCCGCCCAGCGCAATGCGAGCACGCGGATCCAGGGCGCCAGCATCGGCGCGCTCGGGGGCTGCCTGGTGGGCTTTCTCGGCAGTCGCGCCTTCACCGACGACACCGCCGTGGTCGCCGGCACGGCCGCGGCCGGCTGCGTCGCCGGGGGCTTTGCGGGCTATGCCGCCGGCGCCTATGTCGCCGAGGTCAACGCGCAGGCGGCGAGCCAGCAGGCCGATCTCCAGGACCGCATCGATGCCGCCAACGCCGATGCGGCGCGCTACCGCGAGGCCGCCGACGCCGCCGGGCGCACCGTCGCCGAGCTCAAGACCGAGATCGGCAGCCTGAACCGGCGCTATGCGGCGGGTCAGATCACCGCGGCCGACTACGCCGGGCAGCTCAGCAACGTCGAGACCTCGGCGCTCTCGCTGCGCGTGCTGATCGGCGAGAGCCTGGGCAACATCCAGGTGATGGAGCAGGACATCGCCGCCCTCGAGCAGAACGGGCGCGACACCTCCGCCCTGAAGCAGCGCCTGGCCACGCTGCGCCGCGAGAACGAGCGGCTGGTGGCGCAGTACGACGACCTCGCCGAGGTGGTCGATCTGGTGCCGGCCGAGATCGACGCGCCCACCATCCGCGCGCGCGAGGTCGCATGAGCAGGCAAGGATCGCGAGGAGGATGACCCATGCTGCTGCGGCTTTGCCCGATCGTCATCGGCCTCGGCGTGCTCGCCGGCTGCAGCAGCGACCCGAACCAGGCGGGCTTTCTCGGCGGCCTGCACAACATCGCGACCGGCACCTACGACGAGCAGGCGGCCGAGCTGGAGACCCAGGCGGCCGCCGCGGAGGAGCGGCGTGCCGAGCTGCGCGCCGAGGCGCAGCGGCTCGACGCCGAGATCGCCCGGCTGCAGCCGGAGCAGCAGCAGCTGCAGCAGGCGCTCGCCAGCCTGAACCGCCAGCTCGCGACCCAGAGCCAGCGTCTGAGCCAGGCGCGGGTCGAGGAGGCGGCTCAGCAGAGCGAGCTCGAGCGGCTGCGGGCGCGCGAGGCCGCGCTCGGCGATCGGCAGATCGCGCTCGGCAGCGGCGGCGCCACCCAGCAGGAGATCGAGGCGCTCGAGCGCGACAACGTCCGGCTGCAAGAAGACATCGACGCCTTCTTCGCCGCCCTTCAGTAGCGCCTGGATCTCGTCTACGACGAGCCCGGCCGCGCGCCCTTGATCTCGGCCATGGCGCGGCTGAAGCCCGTATGCAGCATGTCGACCTCGCTGCCGTAGACCAGCAGCAGGGCGCCCGCGTCCTTCCACTGGCGGGCCTGCTCGGCGCTCGACACCAGCATGGCGCAGGTCTTGCCGTGCTTGCGCGCGGCGGCGAGGATCAGCTCGCGCTTCTCGTCCAGCACGCGCCCCTGATCGGGCGTGCCGAACACGCCGAGGTCCTGCGCCAGGTCGCTGGGGCCGAGCGTCAGGGCGTCGATGCCCGTCCATCGCCGCGATCGCGTCGAGATCGTCGAACGCGCGCGCGGTCTCGAACATCACCGTCACGAACACCTGGCGATTGGCGAAGGCTTTGCGCTCGGCCGGCGTGCCGGCGGTGCCGAAGTCGTTGCCGGGGCTGAGCCCGATCATGCCGCGCAGGCCCGCGGGCGCATAGCGCGACGCCGCGACGATCTCGGCGGCATGCGCGGCCGATTCGACCTGCGGGCAATGCAGGTTCCAGACGCCGATGTCGAGCAGGCGCGTGATCCACTCGCGGTTCGCCTTGGGCGGCCGCACGGCGATCGGGAAATCGAGGGCGCGGGCGAGCACCGCCATGTCGGCGATCGTCTCGATCGAGGGCGAGGAATGCTCCATGTCGACGCGCGCGAAATCGAGCCCCGCGGACTTCAGCAGCGGCAGGATCGCCGGGTTGCGGATCAGGTTGACCCAGGTGCCGATCTGCAGCTCGCCCCGCTCGACACCCGCACGTATCCGGTTGGCTCTCATGGACCTCCCCCTGGCTCGGTGAGCACAGTAGGAATTCGGGCATCGCGGGCTGTCAAGCGGAACGCGCAGTATTGCAGCTACCCGATCGGCAACAAGGGCACGGCATCGCCGTCTACGCGCACGGCCCAAGGCGAGCCTACACCTCGTACGCGTTGACGGATGCGGCAAAGCCTTTGAGCGGAATCGCGCCAAGCGCGAAGGTATCGGCCGCATCGGCGGCCGCGGCGCGGACCTCTTCGCTCACCAGGATCTGGCCGTCGCGGGCCTCCGCGCAGAGCCGCGAGGCGAGATTGGCGACGCTGCCGATCGCGGCGTAGTCGAAGCGTCCCTCGAAGCCGATCTGGCCGACGGTCGCCGGGCCGTGCGCGATGCCGATGCCGAGCCCGACCGGCGCGCCCGGGCGCTGCCAGCGGGCGACCGCCGGTGCGAAGCCGTCGCGCAGGCTCCGCGCCAGGCGCAACGCCCTTTGCGACGGATCGGGGCATGGCATCGGCGCATTGAAGATCACCATGAGACCGTCGCCCAGAAAGCGCTCGAGCGTGCCGCCGTGGGCGTGAATCAGGGGCCCGGCGAGGCCATGATAGGCGGCCAGCACGTCCATCACGTGCTCCGGCGGGGCGCTCTCGGCGAACGCGGTGAAGCCGCGCAGATCCGAGAACAGCACGGTGACGTCCACCCGCCGGCTCGCGAGCAGCGCCTCGGCGCCGTCCGAGACCACCGCGTCCGCGACCTGGGGCGACAGAAAACGCCGCAGCCGGCTGACCCGCTCGATCTCCGCCACCTGCTCGACCACACGTCGTTCGAGCGTGCGATTCCAGGCCGCGAGCTCGGCCTTTTGCGCCTGCACCTCGTCGTGCAGCGCCTTGGCGCGCAGATTGGCGCGCACGCGCGCGACCAGCGCCGCATGCTCGACCGGCTTGGTCAGATACTCATCGGCGCCGACATCCAGGCCATGCACGACGTCCTGCAACGCGACTTTCGCGGTCACCAGGATGATCGGCATGTACGGCAGGGCGGATCGGCCCGAAGCTGCCGGGTGACCTCGAAGCCGTCCAGCTTGGGCATCATCACATCGAGGAGCACGAGGTCCGGCAGCAGCGCACGGACCGCGTGCAGGGCCTCCTCGCCGTCGATCGCCTGCGCGGTCTGGTAGCCCTGGCTCGCCAGGCGCGCCTCCAGGATCTCGCGGTTGTCCGCGTTGTCGTCGACGATCAGGACGAGCGGCGGATCGCGCATCAGCCGGTCCGATCCAGCCACTCGACCACCTTGGCGAGCAAGGCGCGCGGGCTGAACGGCTTGGTCACGTAATCGTCGCAGCCGGCCGCGCGCGATTTCTCCTCGTCGCCCGAGAGCGCGTAGGAAGTCACCGCAATGATCGGGATCGCCGCCAGACCGGGCTCCGCCTTGATCGAACGGGTCGCCTGGTAGCCGTCGACGTTTGGCATCTGGATGTCCATCAGAATGAGATCGGGCCGCTCCGCCCGCGCCATGCGCACCCCTTCGGCGCCATCGACCGCCTCGAGCACCTCGTAACCGGCGCTGTGCAGCAGGTCGCGAAGGATCATCCGATTGTCCTCCTGGTCCTCGACCACCAAGATGCGCCTGCTCATGCCGCAGCCCTCTGCTCGACCTGGATCGGGATCACGAAGCGAAAGCTGGAGCCGCGCCCGGGCTCGGATTCCACCCAGATTTTTCCGCCGTGCAGCTCGACGATGCGCTTGGAGATGGCGAGCCCGAGGCCGGTGCCGCCCTTCTTGCGCGTCGACGAGCTGTCGACCTGATGGAACTCCTCGAAGATTTTTTGCTGCTCATCCGCCGGAATGCCCGGTCCGGTATCGGTCACCGCGATCTCGAAGGTCGTCTCGTCGACCGCGACCGAAACGATGACCTCGCCCGCTTCGGTGAACTTGATCGCGTTGCCGACCAGATTGAGCAGCACCTGGGCGATGCGCCGCTCATCGCCGCGGGCCGGCGGCAGAACGTCCGGTAGTTCGATGCGCAGCCCCAGCTTCTTCTCCGCGGCCAGGGATTCGGTGGTCGCCTGGACGGTCTGCACGACATCGCGCAGGGCATAGTCAGCGGTCTCGAGCGTTGAGCTGGCCGGCCTCGATCTTGGACAGATCCAGCACGTCGTTGATCAGGCCGAGCAGATGGCGGCCGTTCGCCTGGATCCGCTCGAGCATCGCGGTGACCTTGGGTGACACCTCGCCATAGACCCCGTCCCGGATCAGCTCGGTGAAGCCCAGGATCGCGTTCATGGGCGTGCGCAGCTCGTGGCTCATGTTGGCGAGGAACTCGGACTTGTGCCGGCTCGCCACCGCGAGCTCCTGACCCTTGCGCTCGATCTCCTCGAACAGCTCGGCGTTCTCGATCGCCAGCACCGACTGGTTGGCCAGCGTTTGGACGAGATCGACCGTCTCCGCGGCAAAAGCGCCCGGCGCTTTGCGGCACAGCACGAGCCCGCCGACCAGGCTGTCCTCGCGCAGCAGCGGCACGGCGAGCAGCGCGCGATAGCCGGGCTTTCGCACCATGTCGTGGAAGGGGTACTCCGGCTCGTCGTCGATGTCCGGCATCTGCACCGCAGAGCGCCGCAGGCCGGCCAGGCCCGTCACGCCTTCCCCAAGCCGTACGGGCTTGCGGGTCAGCCCTTCGATCACGTCTTGGTCCAGCTCGTGCGTTGCCTGGATGTGGAACAGCTGGGCGTTCTCGTCATAGTCGTAGAATATCCCGGCGTCGGCCTCGCCGAGGGTTACGGCATGAGCAGCGATCGCCTTGAGAACCGAGCCTAGCTCCAAGGTCGAGTTCACGGCCTGGCTCACCTTTCCGAGCGTCTCCAGCTCGTTCACCGAGCGCGCCAGCTGGCGCGTCCGTGCCTGCACCTCATCGAACAGCCGCGCGTTCTCGATGGCGATCGCCGCCTGGTCGGCGAAGGTCGACACGAGCTCGATCTGCTTATCGGTGAAGGGCCGCACTTCCGAGCGGGTCAGGGACATGACACCGATCGGAACGACCTCCCGCAGTATCGGGACCCCGAGCGCTGTGCGAAAGCCGCCAAGCTTCTTGGCTTCTGCGAAGGTGTATTCCGGATCGGCTTCGATATCGGCGATTTGGACGACCTTTCCTTCCAGCAAGGCTCTCCCCGATACCGAGCCTCGCTCGGGCTCTACCGGGATGGTCCTGACCAGTTCCATGAATTCCGGCGAGAAACCGTACGCCTCGGCCCGGTAAAATCGATCGCCGATCTGGCGGGTGATCGTGGCCTTATCCGCGTCGCAGAGCCGCGCCGCCGACTCGACCAGCGTGTGTAGCACCGCTTCGAGATCGAACGTGGACCGGCTGATGACCTTCAGCACGTCCGCTGTCGCCGTCTGCTGCCGGAGCGCCTCGGTCAGTTCGGCGGTGCGCGCGTTGACCTCGTCGAACAGGCGCACGTTCTCGATCGCGATCACGGCTTGATCGGCGAAGGTGGTGACCAGCTCGATCTCGCTTGTCCGTGAACGGCCGGACGGTGTTGCGCGCGAGGATGATCACGCCGATCACCGCATCACCGCGCAGGAGCGGTACGCCGAGCATGGTCCGAAAGCTGTCCCTTGGCTTGCGCCTCGTACCAAGTGTACTCGGGGTCCTCGAGCACGTCGGGGACGTGCACGCGTCCTGCCTTCGAGCGCGGTCCGGCCGACGATCGTTCCCCGCCCGGGACCGACGGGGTTCTCCGCTATGTAGCCGCAGGAACGCGCTCGTCGGCTCGCTGGCAGCGGCCACGTGATACTTGCCGTCGGTTTCGAGCTTGAATACGTGCGCCCATTCCGCGTGGCAGAGGCGGGCGGCGGTGGCGACGATCGTGTCCAGCACCGGCTGCAGCTCGGAGGTCGAGCGGCTGATCACGTTGAGCACCTCGCTGCTCGCGGTTTGTCGCTCGAGCGCCTCGCGGAGTTCCTGCGCCCGCTCCTCGATCTGCTGATAGAGGCTGCCCAGCTCCTCGCTGGTCCGGTTGACGTCGGCGGCGAGCGCGCCCAGCTCGTCGCGGTTGACGACCTCCACGCGCCCGGTGAACTCGCCGGCCGCGATCTGGCGCAGCCGCGCGGCGATCTGGGTCAGCGGCCCGACGATCGACCACGAGAAGACATAGCCGAGGCCGAGCGCCAGGACGATGCTGCCGAGCGCGAGGGCGACCACGACCATGCGCGAGGTGTCATAGGCCTGCTGGCTCGCCTCGATCCGCTCGAGCATGTCGGCCTCGGCGACGTTGACCAGCTGGTTGGTCAGGCGCTCGAGCCGGTCGGCGAGCGGCCCGGCCTCGCTCAGCTGCACCTGCCGCGCCTCGGTGACCTGGCCGGCGCGGGCCAGCTCGACCGCACGGGTCACGATCGCCGATGAAATGGTCGTAGTCCTGCCTGACCTCGGCCAGCAGATCGACCTCGTCCTGCGCCACGTGCTGCAGCCGGTCGAGGTCGTAGCCGAACTGGCTGAGCTGGCGCAGGATCCCGTCCAGCACCCGCTCGTCCGGGGACAACAGGGCTGCGGAAACGCCGGACAGCTGGCGGGTGGTATCGTGCTGCACCTGCCGATAGGCCGTGATCTTGCGCTGCAGCTCGATCAGCTCCTCGGTCCGCTCGTTCATCCCGCTGAGCACGCGCAAGCCGACCGCGCCCAGCAGGATGAGCAGCGCCACCATCACGAGAAACGCGACCAGCAGCTTGGTCTGGACGCGCGCCGGCACGCGCGAGACCAGGTCGACCGCGAGGTTCCGCAGGCGCGATCAAGGCTCGTTCACGAGGTCGAGGAGGTCGTGGCGGAACTCCTCCGGATCGAACCGATAGCCGAGATACTGCACGCGCATCGTGCCGCTGCCGGTCGACGAGCGTCGTCAGCAGGGTATGGTCGACCTGGCCGTCCGCCGCCTCGCGCACGGCCACGCCGTAGCCGTGCGCCACGTCACGAATCGCCGCCGGCTCACCGGTGAGGAAGCTCCAGCCTGCGAGGTTGGCGTCGAATGCCTCCGCATAGTCTTTGAGGACCTTGGGCGTGTCGCGCTCCGGATCGACGCTGATCGACACGAAAGCGATGTCGGTGCCGAAGGCCGGGCCCAGCTCGTCCTGTACCCGGGCCATCTTGTCGGTGAGCATGGGGCAGACGTCGGGGCACCACGTGTAGATGAACGCCACCGCGACGACCTTGCCGCGGAAGTCCTCAAGTGTCACCGCGGCGCCATCCTGGGAGGTCAGGGCGAAATCGGGCGCCGCCCCGATCGTCGGCAGCCGCTGCTCCTTCTGATGTGCGGCCTCATGCGCCAGCGTCGGCCACCGCCAGCATCGCAAGCACCAGGACGAGCGCCGGCAACATGGCTCACGCCTTCAGCTCGCGCTTCAGCTCGTTGAGGAAGCGCCAGTCGGTGCCCTCGGCGAGGATCTGCGTTGGGGCTCGACGTTGATCATGCCCGACCTCGTGGAGCCGAAGCGCGTAGAACCGCATCGAGTCCTCCGGGTCGTAGCTCGCGCCAGCGTGTCGTACGGCAGCTCGGTCAGCGTCTGGAGCGCATAGTCGTAGTGCTCGCGTGAAGCCGCCATCGACCAGCTGCTGCGCGGCCCGCTCCGGCTCGGCGGCGCAGAGGTCGGTGGCCTTGAGGATGGCGCGCAGGACGCGCTTGGTCGCGACCGGATGCTGCGCGGACGAAGTCCCGTGTTGCCGAACAGCATGCAGCAGAAGTATTGCGACCATGGCCTGTCCGTCGCCGTGTTGAGGATCACGTGACCGATCTTGCGGGCGCGCAGCTCCTGCGGCTCGGGAGGAAAGCCGAGGAAG
The DNA here is from genome assembly GCA_963753315.1 of uncultured Alphaproteobacteria bacterium. Classification (GTDB taxonomy): domain Bacteria; phylum Pseudomonadota; class Alphaproteobacteria; order Geminicoccales; family Geminicoccaceae; genus DASUGG01. The sequence continues at coordinate 44,495 of CAVWCI010000001.1, read as the reverse complement.
GCATCGATCTTGCCCTCGGCGAACAGCTCCATGGAATTGCCGATCGGATTGGTGACCCAGTCGATGTCCTTGTGCGGGGTCGAGCCCGACATGTGCCGCCATGATCGCGAGGTACATGTGCCGGCTCGAGCCCGAGCGCCTGCGATGCCGACCTGCTTGCCCTTCAGGTCGCTGATGGCTGCGGATGGGCTCGTGCGCGAACAGCTCGAAGCACCCGGCGTGCACACCGGCCAGCACCGTGAGCGGCACGCCGGCATCCAGTCGAGAGACGACCCATGCGCGCGAAGTCTCGAAGGCTGAAATCGATCTCGCCGCGCGCGATCATCTGCCGCTGCGGCAGCCCGGTCTTGCCGGATATAGCGGATGTCGGTGAAGCCCTCCGCGCGCAGCAGGTCCTCGGCGATCGTACCGGGCGCGATGCAGATGCGTGGGATCCTCGGCCGAGCCGGATCGTGGTCGTCTCCGGCGGCCCCTCGTCGGCGAGCGATGCCCGGGCGCCAAGGACGCCCGTGGCCGCGGCCAATGACAGCGCTGGCCAGAAAATCGCGGCGACTCTGTATGATCTGCATCGAAAGCCTCCTCTGTGCAAGTTCAGGGCGGCGTGAGCGCTGTCATGCTCACGCCTTCAGCTCGCGCTTCAGCTCGTTGAGGAAGCGCCAGTCGGTGCCGTCGGCGAGGATCTGCGTTGGGGCTGGACTTGATCATGCCCGACCTCGTGGAGCCGAAGCGCATAGAACCGCATCGCGTCCTCGGGGTCGAACTCGCGCCAGCTGGCGTACGGGAGCTCGGTCAGCGTCTGGAGGGCGTAGTCGTATCGCTCGGTGAACCCGCGATCGACCAGACTGCTGCGCGGCCCGCTCCGGCTCGGTGGCGCAGAGGTCGGCGGCCTTGAAGATGGCTCGGAGGAAGCGCTTGGTCGCGACCGGATGAGCGCGGACGAAGTCCGCTGTTGCCGAACAGCATGCAGCAGAGATACTGCGACCAGGGCTTGTCCGTGGCCGTGTTGAGGATCATGCGACCGATCTTGCGGGCGCGCAGCTCCTGCGGCTCGGGGGGAAACGCAGAGGAAAGCATCGACCTTGCCCTTCGGCGAACAGCTCCATGGGGCTGGCGGTCGGACTGGCGATCCAGTCGATGTCCTCGTGCGGGTCGAGCCCGACCTGTGCCGCCATGACCGCCAGGAGCAGATGCCCGCTCGAGCCGAGCTGCTGGCGATGCCGACCCGCTTGCCCTTCAGGTCGCTGATGGTTCGGACGGGCTCGTGCGCGAACAGCTCGTAGCAGCCGGGATGCACGCCTGCCAGCGCCGTGATCGGCTCGCCGGCATCCACTTGATAGACGACCCATGCCGCGGTCTCGAGGTCGAAATCGATGCTCGCCCCGTGCGACCAGCGTCCACCGGTGAGGCCCTGCGCCGGCACGTAGCGGATGTCTGTGAAGCCCTTCCGCCCGCAGCAGATCCTCGGCGATGTCCAGAGGCGCGACGCAGATGTTCGGGTACTGGCCTAGCTGGATCGTGGTCGTTTCCGGCGGGCCCTCGTCGGCGAGCGATCCCCGGGCGCCAAGGACGCCAGCGCGCCGACGGCCGATGACGCGCTGGCCAGGAAATCGCGGCGATTCTGCTGAATGATCTGCATGAGAAGTCCTCCGCCAATATTCAGTTCGGGCATGAGCCCGATAGCATGCTCACGCCTTCAGCTCGCGCTTCAGCTCATTGAGGAAGCGCCAGTCGGTGCCGTCGGCGAGGAGCTGCGTTGGGGCTGGACTTGATCATGCCCGCCTCGTGCAGGCGCAGCGCGTAGAAGCGCATCGTGTCCTCGGGGTCGAACTCGCGCCAGCGGTCGTAGGGAACCTCGGTGAGCGTCTGGAGCGCGTAGTCGTATTGCTGCGGTGAACCCGCCATCGACCAGATGTTGCGCGGCGCGCTCCGGCTCGGCGGCGCACAGGTCAGCCGCCTTGAGGATGGCGCGCACGACGCGCTTGGTCGCGATCGGATGCTCGCGCGACGAAGTCCGTGTTGCCGGCCAGCAGGCAACAGAAGTACTGCGACCATGGGCTGGTCCATGGCGCTGTTGAGGATCACGTGGCCGATCTTGCGGGCGCGCAGTTCCTGCGGCTCGGGCGGGAAGCCGAGGAAAGCATCGATCTTGCCCTCGGCGAACAGCTCCTTCGCGCTGACCGACGGAGGGGTGACCCAGTCGATGTCCTTGCGCGGATCGAGCCCGACATGGGCGGCCATGACCGCCAGGAAAAGGTGCGGGCTGGAGCCCAGGCCCTGGATGCCTACGCTCTTGCCCTTCAGGTCGCGGATGCTGCGGATGGGCTCGTGCGCGAACAGCTCGAAGCACCCGGGGTGCACGCCCGCCAATACCTTGATCGGCTCGCCGGCATCGAGCGGAATGGACGAGCGGCTGCCGCGAAGTCTCAAGCTGAAGTCCGATCTCGCCGCGTGCCGGCCATCTGCGGCTCCGTGAGCCGCCCTGCTCCCGACACGATAGCGGATCTCGGTGAAGCCTTCCGCGCGCAGCAGCTCCTCGGCGACGTACTGCGGCGCGAGGCAGATGCCGGGAATCTGTGACGCAGCCGGATCGTGGTCGTCTCCGGCGGCCCCTCGTCGGCGAGCGATCCCCGGGCGCCAAAGACGCCAGCGGCCGCGGCCAATGACGCGGCTGGCCAGGAAATCGCGGCGATTCTGCTGAATGATCTGCATGAGAAGTCCTCCGCCAATACCTAATTCGGGCTCGAGCCCGATAGCATGGCTCACGCCTTCAGCTCGCGCTTGAGCTCGTCGACGAAGCGCCAGTCGGTGCCTTCGGCGAGGAGCGCGTTCGGACCCGAGCCAACCATGCCCGCCTCATGCAGGAGGAGCGCGTAGAACCGCAGCGAATCCGCCGAATCGTACTCGTGCCAAAGGTCGTAAGGCAGCTCCTCGATCGTCTGGAGGGCGTAATCGTATCGCTCGGCGAACCCGCCATCGACGAGGCGTCGCGCGGCGTTCTCGGGCTCGGCCTGGCAGAACGCGGCTGCCTTGAAGACCGCGCGCAGGAAACGCTTGGCCGCGACCGGATGATCGCGGGCCCAGGCGCGGTTGCCATAGATCATGCAGCAGAAGTACTGCGACCACGGCCGATCCGATGACGGTGCTGAGGATCACGCGGCTGACCCCGCGGGCGCGCAGCTCCTGCGGCTCGGGCGGAAAGCCGAGAAAGGCGTCGGTCTCACCGGCGACGAACAGCTCCATGGCGTTGCCGGACGCCGGCACGACCCACTCGATGTCCTCCTTTGGGTCGAGGCCGACATGCTTCGCCATGATCGACAAGTAGAGGTGCCCGCTGTTGCTCAACGTCTGGATGCCCACGCGTCGGCCCTTCAGGTCGCTGATGCTGCGGATCGGCTCGCGCGCGAACAGCTCGTAGCAGCCGGCATGCAGTCCGCCGAGCGCGGTGATCGGCAAACCCGTATCCAGATAGTAGACGACGGTGCCCGCGAAGCTGACGCCGAAGTCGACCTCGCCGCGGGCGATCATCTGCGGTGCGCTGAAGCCGCCGGCCGCTCTCACGTACTGGATGTCCGTGAAGCCTTCCGCGCGCAGGAACGTCTCGGCCACGTCGAACGGGGCGAAGCAGATTGCGGTCGTGAATGCGAGGCGGATCGTGGTGGTTTCCGGCGGTCGCCTCGTCGGCGAGCGATCCCCGGGGGCCGAGGACGCCTGCGGCTGCGGCCAATGACGCGCTGGTCAGGAAATGGCGGCGACTTTGCTCCGTGAGCATCGCGGTCTCCCTACCGCGAGCGACGCGTAGGCGAGCCAGCACTTGCACCTCGAAATAAGCATCTGCAAGGACAGGTGATTCGACCAGCCCGCCGCTCTCAATTTCAAAAGTTCTTGATCTTACGTTCGCTTTATTTCACTGGCCAGCGAAATTGCGTTGGTGGAGCCTGTACGGCCGAGCGCCGTCGGCTCAGATGGGGCGTTGCTACGCCGAGCTCGTCGCGATCAGGCGAGGCTATGGCGGGCCGAGGCGGGCGAGCACGCGCTTGCGCGCCTCGCCGCTCTCGCGGTCGCTGACGTAGAGCAGGCCGCTCACCCGGCGCAGGAGGCTCGCCTCGTAGTCGTGCAGCTCGCCGTCGGCATAGACGACCTCCCACAGCATCTCGATCAGCTGGACCCGCTCGCCATGATCGAAGCCGTCCTTGATCGCGCTGGTGAAGCCGTGCCATTGCACGCTCGCCGCCGCCATCTGCTCGGCCTCGCCGACGAGGTCGGCCGCCTCTTCGGCGCTCAGCGCGAAGCGGTTCTGGACCAGTTGCCCGACCCGGGCCCGCTCCCCGGCATCGAAGTCGGAATCCATGGCCGCCGCCTCGACCATCAGGGCCGCTGCGGCAAGCTGCAGCTCGTCGAACCCGTGCGCGCCGGACGGTCGGTCCGCCGCTTTCGGCTGGAAGAGCTGCTTCAGACGATCGAGCATGGTCGCTCCCGCGATCTCGGGCTCAAGGCATGGCGCGACGGCCGGCAGACTGGCAGCAGCACCCCGACGATGCAAGCCGCACGGCCCCGCACCGGTCAGCCGCGCCAGAACGACGGCACGAACAGCACCAGCACGGTGAACAGCTCGAGCCGGCCGATCAGCATGGCGGCGGACAGCAGCCACTTGGCGCTATCAGGCAGGCTCGCGAACGTGCCGACCGGACCCACGACCGGCCCCAGCCCCGGCCCGACATTCGCGACCGCGGTGATCGCCGCGGACATCGCCGTCAGAAAGTCGAGGCCGAGCGCCGAGAGGGCGATGGCGACGATCGAGAAGGACAGGCCGAACAGGAAAATGAACGCCATCACCGATATCGCGGCCGCCTCCGGCAGGGGGCGGCGGTTGAAGGTCGACACGAACACGCCATGCGGCCGGATCAGGCGCGCGAACTGGTTGCTGGCGACCGCGTGGAGCACGGCGAAGCGGAAGATCTTGATGCCGCCGGAGGTCGAGCCGGTGCAGCCGCCGACCGCCATCAGGAAGAAGAGGGCGGCGACCGGGAAGGTCCCCCAAAGCCCGTAGTCGGTCGACACGAAGCCGGTGGTCGTGATCAGCGAGACGACGTTGAACGCGGTGTCGAGAAATGCCTCGCCTGGCGCGTAGTCCTCGGCGAGCGCGAGCCACAGGGTGATCGTGACGACGAAGACGACGAGAATGCCGAAGAACCAGCGCACCTGCGTGTCGGCATACAACGGTCGCAGCTGACCGTTTGCCGCCTGGATGTAGAGGACGAAGGGCAAGGCGCCGAGGATCATGAAGACGATCGCGATGGTATCGATGGTGGGGCTGCCGAAGCCGCCGATCGAAGCGTCGATGGTCGAGAAGCCACCGGTCGAGATCGTGGCCATGGCATGTGCGGCGGCGTCGAAAGGCGTCATCCCGGCCCACCAGTAGAGCGCGGCGCACAAGAGAGTGAAGCCGAGATAGATCAGGCCGATCGCCGAAGCGACCTGGGCCGCACGCGGCAGGATCTTCTCCGACAGGTCCGACGATTCGGCACGCACCAGCTGCATGCCGCCGACCCGCAGCATCGGCAGGATCGCCACGCCCATGACGATGATGCCGATGCCGCCGAGCCATTGCAGGATCGCGCGCCACAACAGGATGCCGGGAGGCGCGTAGTCGAGGTCGACGATGACGGTGGCACCTGTCGAGGTGATGCCGGACATCGCCTCGAACATCGCATCCGCCGGCGAAAGGTCGAGATCGGAGAAGGCGAGCGGCATGGCCGCAAAGGAGGCCAGCACGACCCAGACCAGCGTGGTCAGGAGAAACGCCTGGCGGCCGCTCAGCTCGCCGAAGTCGGGGCCCCGGTTCATCAGCACGAGGCTGACGCCGGCGAACAGGGTGACTGCGCCCGCGGCGAGGAACACGTGCCAGTCGGGATGGCCGACCGCCATGTCGGCGATCATCGGCGGCGCCATGAAGACGGCCAGGATGATCAGGAGGATGCCGATCACCAAAAAGATCGGCCGCAGGTCGAGCACGATCTAGGCCAAGGCTACCGCCGCATCGTGCCGCGCACGCCGGCGCTCACTACGGGCGGGCCGCTCAGTTCAGGCGCGTGACGCTGCCCGGCGCGTCGAGCGAGAAGGCCGGGATCGTCACGTCGAAATGCTCGCCGCCGGTGGTCACCATCTGATAGCTGCCGACCATGATGCCGCTCGACGTCGTGAGCGGCGTGCCGCTGGTGTACTCGAAGCGCTCGCCGGGCTTGAGCACGGGCTGCTTGCCGACCACGCCGGGACCGCGCACCTCCATGGTCCGGCCGAGGGAATCGGTGATCCGCCAGTGCCTACTCACCAGCTGCACGGTCTCCGTGCCCTGGTTGTCGATCTGGACGCGATAGCCGAAGACGAAGCGGCCCTGCTCGGGCGACGACTGCTCGTCAACATAGAATGGCTCGACCGAGATCTGGATGAGGCGCGTGCACTCTTGATACATCCCATCAACCGCTGGCTGGCCATGGACCGTTAGCTGGACTGGTCGGAGCCCCGCCCGGAACCGGCCGAGCGCTCGTGGAACGCATATATGGGCGCGGCTCTCCGGCCTGTCCAGAGGCGCGGCAGGCGGCCGCCTTTGCGCGCGCCGGCACCGTGCCGCGGCGAACACACCCCTGCCGCGGCCCTTTTTCGCCGGCGGAACCGGACCGCAGCGCGCTCGTTGTCCGGCTGGATCGATCTGTCAACGCGGTCGCCCGGGATCGCCAATAGGATCCAAGTCATGAGGAAGGCCGCTTTCTGCGCTTTGGCGGTTGCCGTCGCGACGCTCGGCCTGTCCGCCTGCGGCGAGCGCGCGCAACTGCCGGTGTCCGCCGGCATCGGGCCGGATCCCACCCTGCCGCCGCCCCGGGAGACGATGTTCCCGACCGTGAACGTCGCCCCGGTCGAAGGCTGGCCGGCCGGGGCGAAGCCTACGCCGGCGCCGGGCCTGGCGGTCGCGGCCTTCGCCGAGGACCTCGATCATCCGCGCTGGCTTTATGTCCTGCCCAACGGCGACGTGCTGGTCGCCGAGAGCAACGCGCCGCCGCGCCCGGAGGACGACGAGGGCATCCAGGGCTGGGTGATGAGCTTCTTCATGGGCAGGGCCGGCGCCGGCGTGCCGAGCGCCGATCGCATCACCCTGCTGCGCGACGAAGACGGCGACGGCACCGTGGACCAGCGCACGGTGTTCCTCGAGGACCTGCACTCGCCGTTCGGCATGGCCCTGGTGGGCAACGATTTTTATGTCGCCAACACCGATGCGGTGGTGCGCTTTCCATACCAGGAAGGCCAGACCGAGATCACCGCGCCCGGCGAGAAGGTCGTCGACCTGCCGGGCGGCCCGCTCAACCACCACTGGACCAAGAACCTGATCGCGAGCCCGGACGGCACGCTGCTGTACGCCACCGTCGGCTCGAACAGCAACGTCGCGGAGAACGGCATGACGGCGGAGTGGGAACGCGCCGCGATCTGGGAGATCGATCCCGCGACCGGCCGCCATCGCGTGTTCGCATGGGGCCTGCGCAACCCCAACGGCATGGGCTGGGAGCCCGAGACCGGCGTGCTCTGGACCGTGGTGAACGAGCGCGACGAGATCGGCAGCGACCTCGTGCCCGACTACCTGACCTCGGTCCAGGACGGCGGCTTCTACGGCTGGCCCTACAGCTACTTCGGCGACCACGTCGACGAGCGGGTGCAGCCGCCGCGGCCCGACCTGGTGGCGCAGGCGATCGTGCCGGACTACGCGCTGGGGGCGCACACGGCATCGCTCGGGCTCACCTTCGCCGAGGGCAACAGCCTGCCGGAGGCCTTCGCGAGCGGCGCCTTCGTCGGCCAGCACGGTTCCTGGAACCGCGATCCGCACAGCGGCTACAAGGTCATCTTCGTGCCGTTCGAGGACGGCGAGCCCGCCGGCGAGCCGGTCGACGTGCTGACCGGCTTCCTCAGTGCCGACGAGAAGGCTCTCGGTCGCCCGGTCGGCGTCGTCATCGACGCGCAGGGCGCCTTGCTGGTCGCCGACGATGTCGGCAACAAGGTCTGGCGCGTCACCGCGGCCGACGCCCAGACGGCGCAATCGAGCGCGCCGCGCACGCCGTGACGGCCGGTCGGCCTGCGGCCTTCACTTCGACCGTCCGACCGGCTTAGAATGCCGCAGCGATGCGCTGATGATTCGGGACGATCCGGGAGAAGGCGGCGATGGCGACCGCTCTGCGCCACGACCTCGAGGCGACCATGCAGGAGCTCGGCGAAAGCGCCCGTGCGGCCGCCCGGACGCTCGCGACCGTGCCGCGCGAGGCCAAGGACCGGGCGCTGCTCGCCGGTGCGGAGCGCCTGCGCGCCGATAGCGCGACCATCCTCGAGGCGAACGCCCGCGATCTCGGCGCGGCGCGCGAGCGTGGCGTGCGGACGTCCCTGCTCGATCGCCTGGCGCTGGATGCGGCGCGCATCGAGGCGATGGCGGCCGGTCTCGAGGCGGTAGCAGCACTCGACGATCCGATCGGCCAGGAGATGGCGCGCTGGCAACGGCCGAACGGCCTCGACATCGCGCGCGTGCGCGTGCCGCTCGGCGTCGTCGGCATCATCTACGAGTCCCGGCCCAACGTCACCGCCGATGCCGGCGCCTTGTGCCTGAAGGCGGGCAATGCCGCGATCCTGCGCGGCGGCTCGGAGAGCTTTCATTCGTCGGGCGCGATCCTCGCCTGCCTGCAGGAGGGACTGGAGGCCGCAGGCCTGCCGGCAAGCGCCATCCAGTGCGTGCCGACCACCGATCGCGCCGCGGTCGGCGTGCTGCTCACGATGAACGACCTCGTCGACGTGATCGTGCCGCGCGGCGGCCCGTCGCTGATCGAGCGGGTGCAGAAGGAGAGCCGGATTCCGGTGCTGGCGCACCGCGACGGCATCTGCCACGTCTACCTGGACGCCGCGGCCGACCCGGCGATGGCGCGCGCGATCACGCTGAACGCCAAGATGCGGCGCACCTCGGTGTGCGGCGCCGCCGAGACCCTGCTGGTCGACCGCGCGGGCGCCTCGCGGCTGCTGCCGGGCGTGATCGAGGACCTGGCCCTGGCCGGCTGCGCGCTGCGCGGCGATGCCGCGGCGCAGGCGATCGACCAGAGGGTCGCGCCGGCGAGTGCCGCCGACTGGTCGACCGAGTATCTGGACGCGATCCTCGCGATCAGGGTGGTCGACGGCGTCGCGGGCGCGATCGACCACGTCAACCGCTACGGCTCGCACCACACCGATACGATCGTCACCGGCGATGCGACGGCCGCCGAGCGCTTCCTTCGCGAGGTCGACAGCGCGATCGTGCTGCACAACGCCTCGACCCAGTTCGCCGACGGCGGCGAGTTCGGCATGGGCGCCGAGGTCGGGATCTCGACCGGCCGGCTGCATGCGCGCGGACCCGTGGGGGTCGAGCAGCTGACCAGCTACAAATACGTCGTGCGCGGCAGCGGCCAGATCCGGCCGCGATGACCCGGTTACCATGACTCTGCGGCGGCCGGTGGCGCGGATCAACCGGCCCCTTCGGCTGGACGAAGCGCCGCGCCCGGCGGTCCGGCGCCGGATCGGGCTGCTCGGCGGCTCGTTCAATCCGGCGCATCAGGGCCACCGCTCGGTCAGCCTGCAGGCGATGAAGCAGCTCCGCCTCGATCAGGTCTGGTGGCTGGTCTCGCCGCAAAATCCCCTGAAGGAAGCCAAGGGCATGGCGCCGCTCGGCAAGCGCATGGCGTCGGCACGAAGCGTCGCGGCCGGGCATCCGCGGCTGGTTGTCACGGATTTGGAGCAGAGGCTTGGTACGCGCTACAGCATCGATACGCTGCGATGGTTGACGCGAAGATGCCGAGCGCGCTTCGTCTGGTTGATCGGGGCCGACATCCTGCTGCAGCTGCCGCAGTGGCGCGACTGGCGTCGCCTGGTAGGCCTGGTGCCCATTGCGGTGGTCGACCGCGAACCTTATTCTTATCAGGCGTTGGCAGGCCGGGTGGCGCGCCGCTATGCGGCCAGTCGGCGGCCCGAGCGCGACGCGCCAGGCCTGGCGGACGGTGACCCGCCGGCATGGGTGTATCTGAGGCTGCGCCGGCACAAGACGTCGAGCACCGCGATCCGCCGGGCGCGCAGGGCGGGGCCGCGACGGCCGGAAGCAAAGGAGGAAGCATCATAGGCACCGAGACGATCGTTCAATCTTCGAGCCAAGAGTTGTTGCATCTCATCGAGACCTCGCTCGCCGACGACAAGGCGATCGATGTGTCGATCATCGATCTGACCGGCAAAACCGCCTTCGCCGATGCCATGGTGATCGCGACCGGCAGCTCCCAGCGCCATATCGCGGCCATGGCCGAGCACGTGCTCGAGCGCCTCAAGGCGGAAGGCCTGCCGGGCCTCGGCGCCGAGGGACGCGGCCAGTCCGATTGGGTGCTGATCGACGCCGGCGACGTGATCGTCCATCTGTTCAAGGACGAGACCCGGCGTTTCTACGATCTCGAGCGGTTGTGGGGCACGCCGCTGCCGGACGTGCGCGTCCAGGCCGGCGCCTGAGCCCAGGCCCGTGCCGGCGGCTGAGCCCAGGCGCGTGATGGAGCGGAGCCGGCGCGCTGCGCGATGCAGGTGATCGTCGCGGCGATCGGCCGCGACCGCGCCGGCCCGACCCGGGATCTCTTCGAGGACTACCGCCGCCGCTCGCCCTGGCCGATCCGCCTGGTCGAGATCGCGCCGCGCAGCAGCCAGCCGATCGAGCGGCGCCTGCGCGAGGAGGGGGAGCGGCTGCTCCAGGCGGTGCCGCCGGGTGCCGTGCTGGTGGCGCTCGACGAAGCGGGCCGCCAGCTCGACAGCGCCGGCCTGGCGCGGCGCATCGCCCGCTGGCAGGGCGAATACGGCACGCTGGCCTTCGCGATCGGCGGCCCGGACGGCCTCGACCGCAGCGTCCTCGAGCGCGCCGAGGCCACCTTCGCCTTCGGCCGGATGACCTGGCCGCACCGCCTGGTGCGCGTCATGCTGGCCGAGCAGCTCTATCGTGCGAGCACGATCCTTTCCGGCCATCCCTACCACCGCGCCTGAGCGCGTGATTGACTGCTGCGCGCAGCGGTCACACTCTCGGTTGATGCTACCCGGCCGGCCAACGAGATCGGCACGACGGGACGCAGTGGCGCTGCGATGCAAAGGATCGTCAAGGCGAGCCTGATCGGGCTCGGCGTGGCCGGGCTGGGCATATCCGTTGCGCTGTCGCCGTGGGGCGCGCTCCTCGAGGAACGCGTCGGGCTCGCCGAACTGTTCCGCGTGCGCGGCCCGGCCGAGCCGCCCGCCGAGGTCGCCGTGGTGAGCCTCGATCGCGCTTCGGCCGACCGCCTTGACCTGCCGGAGCAGATCCGCAGCTGGCCGCGATCGGTCTACGCCCGGCTGGTCGAGCGGCTCGTCGAGGCCGGCGCCTCGGTGATCGTGTTCGATCTGATCCTCACCAGGCCGCAGGATGCTGCGGAGGACCGCGCCTTGGCGGAGGCGGTCGCAAACGCTCGCCGGGTCGTGCTCCTGGAGTATCTGGACGCGGTCCGACGGCCGCTTGCCGAGGCGGGCGCGCCGGCGCCGCAATGGCTGACGACCGAGCGCGTGGTCTCGCCGCTGCCGGCTCTGGCCGAGGGCGCCGTGGGGCTCGCACCGTTCTCCCTGCCCAAGGTGCCAAGCCGGGTCAATCAGTTCTGGACCTTCCAGCACGTCGCCGGCGAGCGCCCGACGTTGCCGGTCGTCGCTTTGCAGCACCACGCGCATGCCGGTCTATCGCCGCTGGCTGGCGCTCCTGAAGGAGCATGTCGGCGATCGCCTGGGCGCCTTGCCGGACGACCCGGCCGACATCGGCGGCGCGCATGACTGGCAGCATCTGATGGTCACGGTGCGCCAGGCCTTTCGTGGCGATCCGACGCTCGCCGGGAGGCTGGCCGCGCGCGTGCGCGCCACGGTGCCCGAGGCCGCCGACCGGCGCCTGCTCGGCGCCCTGATCGACGTCTTCGGCGGCGAAGACAGCCGCTACCTCAACTTCTACGGCTATGCCGGCCGCGTCCCGACCGTAGCGCTGCACAGCCTCCTGGGCCCCGGCGCGGCCGCGCGCTCGCAAGCGATACCGGATCTGTCCGGTCGCGCCGTGTTCGTCGGCCAGTCGGAGCTGGTCAGCCACCTTGGCGATGATTTCGCGACCGTGTTCTCGAGGCCGGACGGGGTCGATCTCAGCGGCGTCGAGATCGCCGCGACCGCGTTCGCCAACCTGCTCGACGGCCGCACCCTCGAGCCGGCCGGCTTCGGGGCGAAACTGGCTCTGCTCGGCGCCTTCGGCTTCGGGGTCGGCCTGATCGCAGGGCTGTTGCCGGGAATCGTCGCGGTGACGCTCTGCCTGGTGCTCGCCGCGGCCTACTATGCCGGCGCCCAGGTCGCCTTCATGCGCGCCGATCTGTGGCTGCCCATGGCCGTTCCGCTCCTCGTTCAGCTGCCCCTCGGGCTCCTTGCCGGCCTCCTGGTGCAGTATGCCGACGCGCACCGCGCCAGGACCCGCATGAGCCTCGGCATCCGCTACTACCTGCCGGACGAGATCGCCGCCGGCCTGGCAGAGGCACCGGTCGATCCGGCAACGCTGCACCAGCGGGTCCATGCCGCCTGCATGGTCTCGGATGCTCAAGGCTTCACGAGCCTGGCCGAGACCATGGCGCCCGAGGCGTTGAAGCCGTTCCTCGACAGCTATCTGGAGATCGTGATCGGATCGGTCGAGCACTGCGGCGGCGCGGTGACCGATATCGTCGGGGATGGCACGACCTGCGTCTGGCGGTCGCCGACGCCCGAGCGCCGCTGCCGGGTCCAGGCCTGCACGGCGGCGCTCGAGATCGGGCGCGCCGTGGCCGCTTTCAACGGCCGGCACCGACCCCCGGGACTGCCGACGCGGATCGGCCTGCACGCTGGCTGGGTCGTGCTCGGCAATGTCGGCGGTGCCGGTCATTTCGCTTTCAGCGTGCTCGGCGATACCGTCAACACGGCCTCGCGGATCGAGCAGCTGAACAAGCAGCTCGGCACCTACGTCCTCGCGAGCGAAGCGGTGGTCGCCGAGCTCGACGAATTCCTGGTGCGACCGCTCGGCCGCTTCCAGATGATCGGCAAGAAGGAAGTGCTGCAGGTCAACGAGCTTCGAGGCCTTGCCGATGAACCGCATGACGCCCGCCTGCTGGCGAATTTCGCCCAGGCGCTGGCCTGGTTCGAAGAGCAGCGCTGGCAGGATGCCGCCCGGCGGTTCGAGCTCGTCCTCGCCGACCATCCCACGGATGGCCCGGCCCGGTTCTACCTCGAGCGCTGCCGGCTCTATCTGTCGCTCGCGACGGTGCCGGCGGAGCCCGCCGTGATCCGTCTCGAGCGCAAATGAGGGGTTGCCGGGGTGGAAGCTGCAACGTTGAGATTGAACAAGGACCCCGTCGAAAAAACTGAATTGTACTAAAATGCAGTCTGCATTATCGTGAAAATCGATTAGACGGCATCCGATATCGTCAGGAGCGCTGATTAAAGGCCATGGCGAACTGGTTCATGGCTCCCGCTCGATTGGACAGCCTGGGCATGATCGTGCTCCTGGCTGCGGGTCTCGCCGCGCCGATCCCGAAAACGAGCCACGCTGCCGAGGTCTGCGCGCCCGTCCTGGCGCGGGTCGTCTCGCTGCAGGGGACCGTGGAGTTCAGGTCGAGCGAGACCGAGCCGTGGACCGATGCGGCCCTGAACGACCTTCTGTGCGCCGACTACTGGATACGGGTCGGTCCATCCAGCCGGGCGGCGCTGGCGCTGCCAAACGATTCGGTGCTTCGGCTGGATCAGCAGACGACCGTGCGGCTGCGCGCCCAGGCCGAGGAGACGCGCTCGCTGCTCGAGCTGCTGCTGGGCACGCTGTACCTGTTCAGCCACCGGCCGCGCGCGCTCGAGATCGACACCCCGTTCGTCAATGCCGCGACCGAGGGTACGGAGTTCCTGGTCAGCGTCGGCGCCGATCAGACCCGGATCATCGTGTTCGAGGGTCGGATCCTGGCCAAGAATCCCGATGGCGAGCTGCTGCTGGCCTCGGGCGAGGCCGCGGTCGCTGCGGCCGGCGCGGCGCCCCGAGCGCAGATCGTCGCGCAGCCGCGCGACGCGGTCGCCTGGACGCTCTACTACCCGCCGATCCTGGTGGCGCTGGCCGAGCGCGAGCCGGCGGCGCGCGGCCTGCCGCCGGGCCTGCAGACCGCCGTCGACCGGGTGGCGGCCAACGACTATCCAGGCGCCCTGCGCGCGCTCGACACGGTCCCCGATGGCGCGCGCGATGCCCGCTACTACGACCTATCGCGCCGGCGTGCTCCTGAACGTCGGTCGCGTCGACGACGCGCGCGCTGCGATCGAGCGGGCTCTCGCGCTCGATCCGGCAGCGGGCGAGGCGCTGGCGCAGCGGGCGATCATCGCGCTCGTGCAGGACCGGCGCGACGAAGCCCTGGCGGACGCGCGCCGGGCGGTCGAGCTGAGCCCGGATTCGGCGGCGGTGCGCATCGCGCTGTCCTATGCGCAGCAGGCCACGTTCCAGCTCGAGGCGGCGCGCGCGACCCTGCGCGAGGCGGTCGAGATCGCGCCCGAGGACGCGCTGGCCTGGGCGCGCCTGTCGGAGATCGAGCTGTCGTTCGGCGAGCTGAAGCGCGGCGCTCGAGGCGGCGAACCGCGCGGTCGCGCTGGCGCCGGAGCTCAGCCGGACGCAGACGGTGCTGGGCTTTGCCGACCTCGCCCGCTTCGACGTCGGCGAGGCGAAGACGCGCGTTCGAGCGGGCGATCGCGCTGGACAGCGCCGACCCGCTGCCGCGCCTGGGCCTGGGCCTCGCCATGATCCGCCAGAGCGACCTCGAGCAGGGCCGCAACGAGATCGAGATCGCGGTGGCACTCGATCCCGACAACTGCCCTGCTCCGGAGCTATCTCGGCAAGGCGTTCTTCGAGGAGAAGCGCGACGGGCAGGCCGGCGAACAGTACGCGATCGCCAAGCGGCTCGACCCGCTGGACCCCACGCCCTGGCTCTATGACGCGATCCTGAAGCAGACGCAGGGTCGGCCGGGCGAAGCGCTCGCGGACGTGCAAAGGTCGATCGAGCTCAACGACAACCGCGCCGTCTATCGCTCCAGCCTGCTGCTCGATTCCGACCGCGCTTCCCGCGGCACCAACCTGGCGCTGATCTACGACGACCTCGGTTTCCTGCAGCCGGGCATCAACGAAGCGTCGAGGTCGCTTTCGTTCGACCCCGCCAACGCCGGTGCGCACCGCTTTCTTTCGGATATCTATGTCGGCGTGCGCCGCCGTGAGATCGCGCGGGTCAGCAACCTGCTCCAGGCGCAGATGCTGCAGGACATCAACACGAACCCGGTGCAGCCGAGCCTGAGCGAGCCAAACCTCAACCTGGTGACACAGGGCGGCCCGGCGGAGGCCGGCTTCAGCGAGTTCGCACCGCTGTTCGAGCGCAACGAGGCGAACCTCAATCTGACCGGCGTGGCGGGCAACGAGAACACCTATGGCGGCGAGGGCGTCGTATCGGCGCTGTATGACCGCTACTCAGTTAGTGCCGGCGCCTTCGGCTACCGTACCGACGGCTGGCGCAAGAACAACGACAACAAGCAGAACGTCCAGGACGTCTTCTTTCAGGCAGCCGTCACGCCTGAGCTCAACGCCCAGGTCGAGTTCCGCCGCCGCCACTCCGACCAAGGCGACCTCGCGTTCAACTTCGAACCCGACGACTTCTTGCCGAACCTGCGGCGTAACTTCGACCAGAGCAGTTACCGTGGAGGACTACGTTATTCCCCGTTCCCCAGTTCGGACTTTCTGGCCTCCTTTGCTTACGGTCAACTGCGCGACGAGTTCAGAGACAGCTTCGATTCGTTCTTCCTTAAAGGCCGAGTCAAAGATCGTGGCTCTCTGACCGAGGCGCAACACATCTACAAGACGGACTTGTTCAACATAACCTCGGGTTTCGGATACGGCGACATCAACAGGAGATTTGAGATCCTCCAGGAGTTCGACGCAACTCCGATTCTTCAGGATTCGAACAAGCAACACATTACCGAATATGGCGGGTACTCGTATGGCAATCTTAACATTCCAGCCCCTGTCATATGGACGATTGGCGTGAGTTACGACCACTTCCAGCATAATGCGGCAGAAGTCGACAAGATCAATCCAAAGCTTGGCATCGAATGGAATGTCACGGAGGATTTACTTCTGCGCGGTACCGTCTTCCGGGTGGTCAAGCCGGCGCTGATCAATGATCAAACTCTGGAACCGACAGAGGTAGCGGGGTTCAACCAGTTCTTCGATGACTTCAACGGCGCGGCTTCGTGGCGCTACGGCCTCGGTCTCGACTACAACTTGCGGAGCAACCTCTTCGTCGGGGCTGAGGCCACTTGGCGGGAGATTTCCGTGCCGATTCTCGATCGCGATGCCAATGGTAAAGTGCTCGAAAAGACGCACGAGCAGACGCATCGCAGCTACTTCCACTGGCTGCCAGTCCCGCAGGTAGCGCTCAGCGTCGAATTCGTTTACGACAAATATTCGTCAGAAACGGGGATGTTCACCAGCGGCGGCTTCTCCAGAAAGACTCGTAACCTACAGCGTCCCCTTCGGGGTCCGTTACTTCCATCCGTCCGGGTTCTTCGCAGGCGCCGGCGCCACCTACGTCAACCAGGACGTGAACCGAGCCGAAGGGTCTCCGGACGGACAGGATGATTTCTTCTTAGTCGACACGGCGGTAGGGTACCGTCTCCCCAAGCGCTTCGGGATCGTGAGCCTGTCAATTTCTAATCTGTTCGACAAAAGTTTCAAATATATGGATGACAGCTTTCGGGAATCCGCTACTCAACCTTCAATCGGGCCATATATCCCAGAGCGGCAGATCCTAGCCAGATTAACTCTAAATTGGTAGAAACTGGGGCTAGAAAGATGATGAATCCGCTAAGGACGAGCAAAGATAGGAGGGCAGTTCCGACTTAACGGGGCATAGATTACTGCGGTGATGAACAAACGACAGCTAAGCAGACGTTTGGATCAAACTAAGGAGAAGTAAGATGAACATCGACATGAACGAAAGCCGATCTTCGGTAACCAATGACGAACTTGGAGCGCAGGTCCGTCTGCGCGCTGAAGTTCGCAGTAATTGACGGCCGCTATCTTGTCATGCGCAGAATCCACATCGGCAGCGAGCAGCCAGGAGGTGCCGGCGGCGCCGGCAATTGAGCATGATTACAGGAGAAAAAGCTGCGCGTTTAAGATTTTTGTCAAAGTAAGGCTATGAAAACGTTCAGTTCGTGGCGCTCGCTTATGGGGAGGGCGAACAAGAAACATTGCTAGTTCTTCAATTCGCTGCAGATGAAGTGGCGGATCTCGAACGGTTCCGCAGGATTACTTTCAAATTCCACCGGTCGGCACGGACTTTCGATGAAGCAGTAGTCTTGTACACCGGAAGTCCAGCCAAAGCCACAACCTGCGGTCTGCCCCGGGTGGCACAAGATCCTGACGTATTTGTCTCCTGGGTGGCACCCCGTACCCCTGCCTAACTTTTGAGCAATGCTTGATCGGAGAGGCAAACCGGTTAGCCCGTCGATTTTCAGCCGGCTGGTCGCAGCTTCTTAGAGGCACTTACGCGTGCCGTGGTCGCACGCTAGAGCGACCAGCCGCCGAGGATCGCGGCGGCGGCCCGAGGGCATGCGAACTGAGCGTGGCACAATCCGGACGGGCCTCAATGTAAATCCCGCAGGTGGCGGGTGTGGCGGAAGCGGCCGGGCCTGATCAGTTGCGCGCTCGCGATCTTGACGCTGTGCAGCTTGCCGTCGAGGGAGGCTTCCCAGTAGTCGAGGAAGCTCTTGAGGCGCGGGAAGCGCGGCGGCAGGTCGATCGCCTGCCAGACGTAGGTCTGCAACAGGCTCGGATGGTCTGGGAAGTGGTATAGGATCTCCGCCGTGGTCAGGCGGTAGTCCCGCATCATCAGCTCCAGGTCGCGCATCGGCATCTCCTGCTTCCGGTCCGCCGCTTCCCTTCTTCGTTGCTCTCCCGACCCTGTGCTACTGCGGCTCGCGTCCGCACGATTCTACGATCTTAGGCTTTGTGGCCGGGTTGAAAAGCCCGAAATGCGGGCGCTTTGCGTGATCCGCACCGGCGCGGTACAAGGGTGCGTTCATCGCGGCGACAGGGACGGGCCATGCGCGACTACCAGCGACCAGGACGGTCGACCGCCTATGCCGAGCACGGCATGGCGGCGACCTCGCATCCGGCAGCGACGCTCGCCGCCCTCGATGTGCTGCGCGCCGGCGGCAACGCGGTCGATGCCGCGGTCGCGGCGGTGGCGGTGCAGTGCGTGGTCGAGCCCGGGATGACGGGGATCGGCGGCGACTGCTTCGTGCTGCTGGGACGCCCGGACGGCGAGGTGGTGGCGCTGAACGGCTCCGGCCGGGCGCCCGCCGCGGCGACGGCGCAGCATCTATCCGCCCAGGGCGTCAGCAGCCTCGACGGCAGCGTCCACGCCATCACCGTGCCGGGCGCCGTCGACGCCTGGGCGCGGCTGCTCGCAGCGCACGGCAGCAAGGGGCTGGACGAGCTGCTGCAGCCGGCGATCCGCTACGCCGAGGACGGCTTCCCGGTGACCCCTAAGGTCGCCTACGACTGGGCCGAGGCGCGCGAGCGGGTGGCGCGCAGCGAGGCTGGCCGCGCGCACTACCTGCCCTCGGGCACGGCACCGGTCGCCGGCCAGCGCGTGCGGCTGCCGGCGCTGGCCGGGACCCTGCGGGCGATTGCCGAGCGCGGCCGCGACGCCTTCTATGAGGGCGAGCTCGCCGAGCGCATGGCGACGTTCCTGCGATCCCAGGGCGGGCTGCATACGGTCGAGGATTTTTACACCGCCGGCGGCGCTTTCGTGACGCCGATCAAGACCTCCTATCGCGGCCTCGAGGTGTTCGAATGCCCGCCCAACGGCCAGGGCGTCATCGCGCTGCAGATCCTGAACATCCTGGAAGGGCTGGAGCTCGCCGGCCTCGATCCGAACGGCCCGGAGCGGCTGCATCTCGAGGCCGAGGCGACCCGCCTTGCCTTTCGCGACCGCGATGCCTGCCTGGCCGATCCCGCCCAGGCCGAGGTGCCGGTCGCGCGCCTGCTCGACAAGGCCTATGCCGGCCAGCTGCGCGCGCTGATCGATCCGCAAAGGGCCCTGACGGCGCTGCCGCCGCCGCTCGGGGTGCCGCATGCCGACACCGTGTACCTCACCGTGGTCGATCGGGACCGCAACGTGGTCTCGTTCATCAACTCGCTGTTCGAGGCTTTTGGCAGCGGCCTCGTGTGCCCCGAGACCGGCGTGCTGTTCCACAATCGCGGCAAGAGCTTCGCGCTCGATCCCGGCCATCCCAACGTGATCGCGCCCGGCAAGCGGCCGATGCACACGATCATCCCGGCGCTCGCGAAGAAGGACGGCCTGCCGGTCATCGGCTTCGGCGTGATGGGCGGCCATTACCAGCCGGTGGGCCAGGCCCACGTGCTGACCAACCTCCTGGATTTCGGGCAGGATCCGCAGGCCGCGATCGATGCGCCGCGGGCGTTCGCGCATGACGGCGAGCTGCAGGTCGAGCGCGGCGTGCCGGCCGCGACCGCCGCGGCCCTGGCCAAGCTCGGCCATCGCGTGGTGCCGAGCCCCAAGCCGCTCGGCGGCGGCCAGATGATCATGGTCGACCATGCCCGCGGCGTGCTGATCGGCGGCTCGGATCCGCGCAAGGACGGCCTGGCGCTGGGTTACTGAAGCGCCCGCTCGCCCGGTCGGGCGAGGTCGGCAACCGAGGCATACAAGGGAGCGGCATGGCCAAGAAGCCCGCGCGCACGACCGCACCGCCGAGATCCACGGTCGCGAAGCTGCTGAGCCCGGTCCAGGCCTTCATCAACACCGAGAGCGCCAGCGGCGTGGTGCTGATCGGCGCGGCGCTGATCGCCTTCGCGTGGGCGAACTCGCCGTGGGCCGCGCATTATTTCGCGATCCTCGATATCCCGGTCGGCGTCGGCTTCGGCGCCTGGGGCCTGGAGAAGCCGCTGATCCTCTGGGTCAACGACCTGCTGATGGCGGTGTTCTTCTTCCTGGTCGGCCTCGAGATCAAGCGCGAGTGCATGGTCGGCGAGCTCGCCGGTTGGCACAGGGCGTCGCTGCCGGTCGCGGGCGCGCTCGGCGGCATGGTCGTGCCCGCCCTGATCTACGTGGCGCTCAACCCGAGCGAGCCGGCGGTGCGCGGCTGGGGCGTGCCGATGGCGACCGACATCGCGTTCGCGCTCGGCGTCCTCGCCCTGCTCGGCGACCGCGTCAACCTCGGGCTCAAGGTCTTCCTGCTGGCGCTCGCGATCGTCGACGATCTCGGTGCGGTGCTGGTGATCGCGCTGTTCTATACCTACGATCTCAACATCGGCGCGCTTGCCCTCTCGTTCCTGGTGTGGGCCGGCGCCCTGGCCTACGGCCGGTTCGGCGGCGGCAGAGGGCTGGCGTTCGCCCTGATCGGCGCGGTGATGTGGTACTTCATGCTGAAATCCGGCGTGCACGCCACTATCGCCGGCGTGCTGATGGCGCTCGCGGTGCCGCTGCGTCACCAGCTGAGCCCGCAGCAGCTGCAGCAGGAGCTGCGCCCGCTCACCGCACGCGGCGGCGACTTCGAGCAGACCGAGGTCATGATCCTGCATATCGAGGAGGTGCTGGAGCGCGCCCGCAGCCCGCTGCACAAGATGGAGCACGGGCTGGCGCCCTATGACGGCCTTCGTGATCATGCCGGTGTTCGCGTTCTTCAACGCCGGCGTCGCGGTCGGCGGCGCCGGCGCGGGGCTGCTCGGCACGGTCTCGCTCGGCGCGTTCCTGGGGCTCCTGCTGGGCAAGCCGATCGGCATCGCCGGGTTCGTGGCACTGGCGGTCAAGACCGGGCTCACGCGGCTGCCCGCCGGCACCAGCTGGCAGGGCCTGATCGGCGTCGGCCTGATCGCCGGCATCGGCTTCACGATGTCGCTGTTCATCGCCAGCCTGGCCTTCCCGGACCCCGCGATGCTGAGCCAGGCCAAGATGGGCGTGCTGGGCGCCTCGGTGATCGCAGCACTGGCGGGGCTCGCCTTTTCTGCACCGCACCTTGCCGCGCGCACGGACCGCGGGCGTGCGGGCCTTGCGCAGCGGCCCCGGGGTGTGATGCCGTAACGGCAGCTCAGCGCATGTGAGGTGCGATGCGCCCGATCAGCCTGTTCGCGCTCGACGGCAGCAGGGACTTCGGCGAGCGGATCGCCCGGCATCTCGGCATCGCGCTCGACGACCACGAGGAGCGCGTCTTCGAGGACGGCGAGCACAAGGCGCGGCCCCTGGTCAGCGTCCGCGGCCGCGACGTGTTCGTGGTGCATTCGCTCTACGGCGATCCCGATCAGAGCGCGAACGACAAGCTCTGCAAGCTCCTGTTCTTCATCGGCGCGCTGCGCGACGCCTCGGCCGCGCGCGTCACCGCCGTGGTCCCCTACCTCGCCTATGGGCGCAAGGACCGCAAGACCCGGCCCCGCGATCCGGTCACCACGCGCTACGTCGCGATGCTGCTCGAAGCGGTCGGCGTCGACCGGATCCTCGCCATCGACGTGCACAACCTCGCAGCCTTCCAGAATGCGTTCCGCTGCCCCACCGATCACCTCGAGGCGCGCCCGCTGTTCGCGCGGCACTTCGCCCAGGTGCTCGGCGACGAGCCCCTGGTGGTGCTGTCGCCGGACGTGGGCGGGATGAAGCGGGCCGACGCGTTCCGCGAGACGCTGGCGGCTGTGCTCGGCCGCGACCTCGAGCTCGGCCTCATGGAGAAGAAGCGCGCGCACGGCAAGGTCTCGGGCGAGACCCTGTTCGCGCAGGTCGAGGGCCGGACGGTGGTGATCATCGACGATCTGATCAGCACCGGCACGACGGTGGGCCGGGCGGCCCGCACCTGTCTCGAGCAGGGTGCGAGCCGCGTCTTCGCGGCCGCCACGCACGGCCTCTTCATCGGCGACGCCCACGCGGTGGTGGCGGCGCCGAGCCTGGCTGGCACCGTGGTCACCGATACGGTGCCGCCGTTCCGCCTGGATGCCGGCCTGGTCGCGCAAAAGCTCGTCGTGCTGTCCGTGGCACCGCTGTTCGCCGATGCGATCAAGGCGATCCACGGCGGCGGCTCGATCGTGGAGCTGCTCGGCGACTGAGCTGCGGAGTTGGAGTTCGAGCTCCCTCCGGACTGGCGCGTGGCTGGGCCCGTTTGGGGGCCGTGCCGCACTGCAACCGTTTCTGCCGCACTGCAAAAAAGAATTGGCCCCGCCAAACCGTTTTGCACTAGATTCGAGCACCATTGCGTGAAGGAGCCGGCTCGATCATGGCTGATGCGCATTCGACCAACGACGCCGAGCCGAAGGTCGCGGTCGTCAAGAAGTACGCCAACCGCCGGCTCTACAACACCGGCTCCAGCCGCTACGTGACCCTCGACGACCTCAGCCGGATGGTGCGGCAGGGCCATCACTTCGTGGTCCACGACGCCAAGAGCGGCGAGGATCTGACGCGCTCGATCCTGACCCAGATCATCCTCGAGGAGGACGGCAAGGGCCGCAACCTCCTGCCGATCAGCTTCCTGCGCCAGCTGATCAGCTTCTACGACGACAGCCTGCGCGCCTTCCTGCCGCGCTATCTCGAGCTCAGCATGGAGAATTTTTCCGGCAACCAGGAGCAGATCCGGCGCTACATCGAGGGCACGCTCGGCCGCTTCTTCCCGATGAACCAGTTCGAGGACATGGCGCGCCAGAACATGGCGCTGTTCCAGCGCGCGGCGAGCCTGCTCAATCCCATGACCGGCAGCGAGGGCGAGCAGCATGCCGCGGGCGCCGGCGCGGCGGGCAACGATGCGCATGACACATCGGCGCAGATCAAGGAGCTGAACGAGCGCATCGAGACGCTGCAGAAGCAGCTCGGCGAGCTGATCGAGGTGCAGCAGCAAAAGCGCTAGGAGCCTGCTAAGGCCGGCGCTCAGCGACCGGTCGAGCGATCGGCAGCGCCGAACCAGGCGATCACAGGCGTGGGCTGCTCGGGCCAAGGCGCCTCAGCACAAGCGCGAAGACGGGTATCGCTGCGGGCGATCCGGCCTATACTCAAAGAAGCATCGGAAGGCGAGGCGGTGATGCGGGGGAACACGCGCGAGCGGTGGGGTAGCGTCAGCATCGGGCTGCACTGGACGATCGCGGCCCTGGTGCTGCTGGTGCAGGTGCCGGCCGGCATCACCATGGTCTCGCTCGATCCCGGCACGGCGCAGAACGTCTTCTACAACATCCACAAGACCACGGGCATCGTGATCTTTCTGCTGGCCATCGTGCGGCTCGGCTGGCGCTCGTCGCAGCCGGTGCCGGCGCTGCCGGCCGATCTGCCCACCTGGCAGGCGAGGACCGCCAGGACCACGCACGCGCTGCTTTACCTGGTGCTGTTCGCGATGCCGATCACGGGCTTCCTCTATACCGCCCTGGGCGGCTTTCCGGTGCCGTTCTTCGGGCTTTACGACCTCGCCCGCCTGGTGCCCGAGAACAAGCCGGTGGCCGAGGGCTTCAAGCTCGCCCACCTGACGCTGCAATGGGTGCTGTACATCGTGGTCCTGCTCCACGTCGCCGGCGCGCTGCAGCACCACCTGATCCGCAAGGACGGCATCCTGCGGCGCATGCTCTCGCCGACCGCGCCCCTGCCGGAGGCGGGCGTCCAGGCATCCCCGAGGGGGATCAGGTAGCGACGGCCGCCGGCGCAGTCGGGCCTCCTATCCTCGCAAACTGAAAGCCGGACTTTCGATTTGTCGGGGGTGCGCGCCACGCGGAACGCGTCAACGCCCTTCCGCGATCAGCGCCTTGGCGGACAGATCGCCGAGCCGGCGCCCGCGCCGAAACGCCTTCAGCCGCGCGGCCGTGTCCGCCAACCGATCGCCGCTCACCGCACCGACCGGCACGAGGCGCGCGACCGCCTTACCGCGCTTGGTGATCACGATCTCCTCGCCCCGCCGAACCCGCTCCAGCAGTGTCGAGAGGCTGCTTCTTGCTTCGAATATCCCGACGGTCTTCATGGCCGATCCGTCCAACCACACGTGAACGAGGATGTTGCCGGTTTGGAATCCCCGTCAAGCCTAGCGGCCCGAATGCACAGTCGTCATTCGGCGGCACCTAACCCTGGACAAGCGGCCGGGCGGTCGGTTGTATGGCGCAAGCGCAACCGGGGGAGGGAGACATGGAAGCAGGTGCGGCGATCGCGGAGATCCTCAAGCGCGAGGGGGTCGAGATCATCTTCGGCTACCCCGTCAACCACATCCTGGAGTTCGCCGCGCGCGCGGGCATCCGGCCGATCATCGTGCGCCAGGAGCGCATCGGCCTGCACATGGCGGACGCTTTCTCGCGCCTGACCAGCGGCGAGAAGATCGGCGTGTTCGCGATGCAGCACGGCCCGGGTGCGGAGAACGCGTATGGCGGCGTCGCCCAGGCCTACGGCGATGCCGTGCCGATCCTGGTGCTGCCGATGGGCTATCCGCGCCGCATCGCGCATGTGCAGCCGAACTTCTGCTCGTTCATCCAGATGCGGGGCGTCACGAAGTCGGCGGAGCCCGTCACCACGGCCGCCGAGATCCCGAACATCCTGCGGCGCGCCTTCACGCGCCTGCGCAGCGGCCGCGGCGCGCCGGCGCTGGTCGAGGTGCCGGTCGACGTGTTCGCCGAGGAGGTCGCGCGAGCTCGACTACCGGCCGAGCCGGCCGCTGCGCTTCGGCCCCGACCCCGATGCGGTGCGCGAGGCGGCAAGGCGCCTGGTCGAGGCCGAGCGGCCGGTGATCTATGCCGGCCAGGGCGTGCACTATGCGAAGGCCTGGGACGAGCTCGCACGCCTCGCCGAGCTGCTGGCGGCACCCGTCACCACGAGCCTCGGCGGCAAGAGCGCGTTTCCGGAGAACCATCCGCTCTCGCTCGGCTCCGGCGGCAACGCGATCCCGGCGACCGTCGACCATTTCCTCAAGAAGGCCGACCTGATCTTCGGCATCGGCTGCAGTTTCACCAAAACCAACTTCGGCGTCGACATGCCGGCGGGCAAGGCGATCATCCACGCCACGCTCGAGCCGATGGACGTCAACAAGGACGTCGAGTGCGAGCTCGCGCTGATCGGCGATGCGAGGCTGACGCTGCAGGCGCTGCTGCCGGCGATCGAGGCGGAGCTCGCCGGCACGGAGCCGGGACCCCGAGCCGGTCGCGCAGGAGATCGCGACGGTGCGCGAGCCGTGGCTTGCCAAGTGGATGCCGAAGCTCACCTCGAACGAGTCGCCGCTCAACCCTTACCGCGTGCTCTGGGACCTCGCGCACACGGTCGATCTCGACAACACGATCGTCACCCATGACGCCGGCAGCCCGCGCGACCAGATCTCGCCGTTCTGGAAGTCCGACGACGCCCCTGTCCTACATCGGCTGGGGCAAGACCACGCAGCTCGGCTACGGCCTCGGCCTCGCGATGGGCGCCAAGCTCGCACGGCCCGAAAAGCTCTGCATCAACGTCTGGGGCGATGCGGCGATCGGCTTCACCGGCATGGATTTCGAGACCGCGGTGCGCGAGCGCATCCCGATCCTCTCGATCCTGCTCAACAACTTTTCCATGGCGATCGAGCTGAAGGTGATGCCGGTCTCGACCGAGCGCTACCGCTCGACCGACATCTCCGGCGACTACGCGGCGATGGCGCGCGCGTTCGGCGGCTATGGCGAGCGCGTGACCGAGCCGGACGAGATCGTCCCGGCGATCCGGCGCGGCAT
Organism: uncultured Alphaproteobacteria bacterium; assembly: GCA_963753315.1. Classification (GTDB taxonomy): domain Bacteria; phylum Pseudomonadota; class Alphaproteobacteria; order Geminicoccales; family Geminicoccaceae; genus DASUGG01. Next base: position 18,673 of record CAVWCI010000001.1, on the reverse strand, counting down.
CGAGCAGACGCGGCAGGGCACGCCCGGCGCTGCTGGAGTTCATCACCAGCAAGGAGGTCGACGTCTCCAAGTTCAAGTAGCGGTGAACCCGCGCGCTATCAGGTTCGGCAGCTCGAGACTGCGGTCCGAGAACGGATTGAAGCTGAGACGATCAGTCCACCCGATCAGCAATCGCGCTACCACATCCATGTCTTCTGGAGCGACGAGGATCAGTGCTGGATCGCCGATGCGCCGGATCTTCGGTTCTGCTCGGCGCACGGCCAGACGCCGGCCGAAGCCGTCGCGGAGCTGGAGGTTGCGGTTGCCGGTTGGCTCGAGACGGCGCGCGAGCGGGCATTCCAGATCCCGGCGCCCCGCTATCGCCCGCCCCTGGCGGGTTAGCACAATCCACGTCAGTCGTTGTCGCTGATCAGGATCGCCATCGATCGGCCCTTGACCTCGATGGCGCCGCCGGCATCGGGGCAGCTGTCTCCCAGTCCGCTAGGCCGCAGAGGTCCGCCTCGTCGCCGAACCACGACCGGGCCAGGACCTGCCAGTTGCCCCGCGACCAGTCGCCGAGATTGGTCACGCGTGAACGGCTCCCAGTGCTCGTTGTAGACCACCATGAGGTCGGGCTCGCCCGCCTTGCCCCACCAGATGACGGCGAGCTGGCTCGGCTCGCCCTCCGCCGGCCCTTCCCAGGCATAGGTGAAACGGCCGTCGTTGGCGGCGCCCGTGCGGGCGCGTCCATGACGTACGTCGGCGAAATCGGCGCGCCGGAAATGTGACCACTGCTTGCGCAGCGCGATCAGGCCCCTGGTCCAGTCGAACAGCTCCTGGCCGTAGGCGGGCGCATTGGGCGATCCGCCGGCGTCGCCGTCCTTGAGGCGCCAGTCGATCCAGTTGACGTGGTTGATCGCGGGATCGCCCGTGGCGGATTTGTAGTTGTAGGTGTTGTGGGCGTCGGCCTGCGAGCGCGCGCCCGACTTGGTCCGGCCGAACTCGTCGCCCTGCAGGATGAGCGGCACGCCCTGCGAGGTGAGGAGCACGCCCAGCAGCAGCTTCGAGCGCTCGCGCCGCAGGTTCTCGTCGCCGCCGCTGTCCCAGCAGTTGTGCGAGCCGCCGGCGTCGTTGAAGAACGTGCAGTCGCGCAGCGTGTAGCCGTCGTGGACGGCGATGAAGTTCACCGACCGCCACGGCCTGGTCGAGGCCGGCGAGCCGTCGTCGGTGAGGCCGTAGCCCTCGATCAGCCGCTTGAACGCCGACCTGTCGCGCAGGCCCGGACTGCGAGAAGCGCCGCACGCGGTCGCGGTACTGCCCGATCCACTTCGTCCAGCGATTGTTGGCGTCGCTCCAGCCGAAATTGTCCATGAAGTCCCACCAGACGCCGCCCACGTCCCACGGCTCGGCATGCAGGTGCGCGGCGGCGAAATCCGCATCGTTGTCGACCCAGTCGGCGGCGCTGTCGGAGCCGTCGGCGAGGATCCGCGCCAGGTCGAAGCGGAAGCCGTCGATGCCGTAAGCGTTGTGCCAGAGGCCGAGCGAGTCGGTCGACCAGCCGCTTGGTGTAGCGGCCGTCGCCGCCCGTGAAGCTCACGTCGTTGCCGGTGCCGGTGTTGTTGAAGAAGAACCGCTCGTCCGGGGTGGCGCGATAGACCTGGGGGAGCGCCGTGCACATGAGGTTGTAGCACTTGGCGGCCAGCCGCCCCTGCTCGGACCCACGGCCCCTGCTCGCCGGTGTGGTTGTAGACGACGTCGAGGAAGACGGCGATGCCCCTGTCGTGGAACGCCTTCACGAGCTGTTTCAGCTCAATAACCTGCTCGCCCTCCACCGCGGCGTAGCGCGCCTCGGGGGCGAAGAAGTTCGTGGTCATGTAGCCCCAGTGGTTCAGGCGCCCGGCGACGTTGCCGGTCTCCTCGTCGTATTCCATGACCGGCATCAGCTCGACCGCCGTCACCCCGAGCTCGACCAGGTGGTCGATGCCGGCGGCGAGGCCGCCCGGCGTCGTGAGGCCGCTCTGCGCGAGGCCCAGATACGTGCCCCGCAGGCCCGGCTCCAAGGCCTCGAGGCGGGCGGTGTAGTCCTGGACGTGCAGCTCGTAGACGATCAGGTCCTCGGGCTCGATGCGCACGTGGCCGGGAAACGCGTCGGCCGCGTGGTCGTAGACCAGGCTCTTGCCCCCACCGGCATAGATCGGAACCTTGATGTCGGTGAACGGCGTGGACGTCGAACAGCTGCGGAGAACGCGACGTTCTGGGTTCTGTAGGCGTACGGGTCGCCGAGCAGCGTAGTGCTCGTTGAACATCCGCCCGAACTGGTCGTCGGCTGAGATGTCCTGCGGCCCTTGCGCCCGGTACATGTAAGCCGATCCCGGCCCGACATCCGGGCCTCTGATCTTGATCCGCCAGTCGCCGCCATGCCTTTGCAGCGGGATCGACCTGCGCCGGCGTCGTGGCGTCCGCCGCATCGAACAGCAGCAGCTCGACCTGGTCGGCGTCGGGCGCGTGCAGCCCGAAGTGGACCCAGCCCTCGGCGTCGAGATGCGCCCCGTATGCCTCCTTGTCGGACGCCGCGCTGTCGATCTGGGCGCTGACGAGGTGTGGCGAAAGAACGGCGAATCCGGCCAACGCTGCCGAACAGATCCTGAGCATGCGAGCGCCGATCATGGTTGCCTCCTTGACCGCTCGGGACCCGCCGCCGGCACGGGTCAGTCGTCGCGCGCTCGCGAGAGATCGGCGAGCGGCTCGTGGCCGGGCTTCAGGCTCTCGAGATAGGCCTCGGTGAAATCGACCTTGAGCTGCACCCACATCGGCAGATGGTCGGACATCTGCCAGGTGCGCCAGTCGTCGGCGTAATAGGCGCGCTGCCCGGCCTCCTCGAGAGCGCGCTGGCCCGCCGGCATGTGGTCGAGATAGGCGGCAAAATCCTCGTCGTCGTCGCGAAAGACCGATGCTGCGAAGCCGAGCACGCCGGATGCGCCGATCTCCAGGCGCTTCTCCTGGACCTTGAGCGCGATCTGGTCGTAGTGCTTGTCGCCGCGAAGATTGGTGCGCTCCCGCTTCAGGTTCTCCGGAATGACGAAGCCCTCGCCTTCGAGCGCCTCCATCGTGCGGTGCTCCGGACTGACGATGTTGAAGTCGCCGAGCAGGATGTAGTCCTCGAGCTCCCTGTCCTGGCGCTCGGAGAAGAACGCGGCCAGCTCGCGGATCTCGTCGACCCGGCGCTGCAGCCGCGCGCCGGAATCGGCGCCGAAGTAGATGTGGACCGCGCAAAGGTTGAACTTGAACCAGCCGGCCTGGAAAGCGACGACGAACGGCGTCCGGGCGAACTGCAGGCCATCACCCTCGCCGTCGCCGCTGCCGATGCGGCTTTTCGGCAGGACCACCTCGCCGACGACGTTGCGGAACTGCACCCGTCGCCGGTCGAACACGAAGGCGATCCGCTCCTCGTTGCCGCCGCTGCCCTCGGTGGTGTCGGTGACCAGGTAGTCCCAGTCGCGCCCGAGCAGGCTCATGAGCTTGCTCAGCGCGGCGAGGTCGCGGTTGACCTCCTGCACCGCAACGAGGTCGAACCAGGAGACGATCTCGGCGATGTAGTGAAAAGATTCCGGCAGGCGCGGCCCGTGGCCGAACTTGTTGGAATCGAAATCACGGATGTTCCAGGTCGCGAGCAGCAGCGAGGCGTCGCCCCGGTGCGGGCCGACCTCGGCTGCGCATCTGCCGGCGCAGCGCCAGCAGCCGGTCGAGCGCGCGGCGCTTGGCGACGTCGTCGCGCCAGAAGCGGATCGGAGCATATCGCGGCATGCCAGTCTCCTCGATCAATCCCGGCGCGAGCATAGGATTGAGTTCTGTCGCGAGCAAACCTCGTTCGTCGGCAGGGATGATAGGCGATGCGTCGCGGCTGGCGCTGTGAGCGCGCTCACAGCGGCCGCATGATGCAACCCTGGCGCGCAGCAGGCCTCAGCCGGGCGCGGCGGCGTCGCGGCGACGCCGGATCAGGCCGCCGAGCCAGCCGGTGACGAGGCCCGGCAGCGCGATCACGGCGGTCATGGCCGCGGCAAGCGGCAGCAGGGACAGGCCGCTGCCGGCGGCGAGGATGCCGTAGACCGACTGGACCGCGATCATCGTCAGGATCCAGCGCCAGGTACGCACCGGCCCGACGTAGCCGAGCACGCCCGCCACCGCGTAGCAGATCGGCAGGCTGACCAGCCAGTAGGTGCCGAGATCGACGAGCTCGCGCCCGAGCGCACGCGCGACGTCGCCGCCCGCGATGCCGGCCAGCAGCTGCGCGCCGAGCGCGGTCGCGAGCGCGCTCGCCACGGCGAGCGTATAGCAGAGCACCGTCCGTTCGGGGGTCATGTCGATCTCGCAGGTCGTGCCAGCCCAGACGCCAGGGTAGCGGAAGCGGGTGGCGAATTGCTTAGCGCGCCGCGGGCCCGTGTGCCGCCGCCGTCGACCTGCAGGCGCCGCTCGCGCCGACGTCAGGCGCGCTGAAGATCCGCGGGGATCTGATCTATTCGATGCGGATCATATTGAATTCATCGGGGACGTTTTCGGACAGGAGCCGGTCGATTTCGGATGCATTTGGCTGATGGATGAAGGGCCGCCGCGGCAAGAGGCGGTCGTTCACCCAGTATGGTGACCAGCCGGAAGTCGTGGTGATGCATTGCTTGGCGAAGTCTTCGTTCTGGCCGACCACGCGCTCGGCGACCTGCAGGCACCCGGTGATGAAGATGTCCACATAGGACTGCACGATCGGATAGTCCGCGTTCGGTGGATCGACTGCTTCGGGCTTGCTGACATAGATCCAGATCTGGCCAGTCTCCGGTACTGCCGAGCGGTCCAGCATGCGAAGTGCGCCCGGATCCACTTCGTCGCGGCAGTAGTAGATTTCCCTTTGATCGGTGTCCAAAATGTCCTGGCCGGTAAACTCCCGATACAACGCCGCCACCATCGGTGCGCCGGCCTTTACCTGCACGCCGAGGTAGGTCGTACCGAAACCCACGCCCGATCCGCGCAGGTGCCAGGAGCGCTCGTACCCGGTCACCATGACCGGCAGGTTGGCCCCGGTATTCGGCGCCGTACGGGCCTTCGAAGCATTTTCCATCAGGCTGCCGTAGCCGATAACGTATTGGGGAACCTCTGGATCGATCTTCGGGTGGCAGGCCTCGTCGGCGAGGCCCGAGCCGCCGGACAGACCGATGAGCATCAAGCTCAGCACCGCCAGAATTCCCCGCATCTCCGTCCTTCCCCCTGTAGCGGTGCCCGCGCCGGACCTCGGCGACCTTGGTCGCCCGACTTGGATGCTCGAGCGCGGCTCGGCGCGACCGCGATCGTGTAGCACAGCAAGTCCGTCGCGGCAACTTCGTTGCCGGCATCGACCTACGATTTCGAGCCGATCCGCCAGGGTCTGCGCGCGCGGGCGCTGCGCGGCTCGTAGGGCTTCGCCCATCGCCGCCAGGCTGGAGCCTGCTGCCAGTCGGCAAAAAAAGGCCCCGCCGGAGCGGGGCGCGAGTGAAGGTTGGGATCGAGAGTGCAACGGCGGCGAACGCCGTCACGTTCCAGAATGCGCCAGACGCGCAAGAAGGTCTGTGACGGGCATCACACCATCACCGGAAAATAACGCCGGCGGTTCGCGCGGCGATGCCCGGACCGCCGGTCCGGGCATTTTGCACCGGCGTGCGCCTACTCCTTCTCCAGCACCATCGCGTTGATCGGGCTCTTGCCCGAGGCGGCGTCCTCCTCGGAGAACTCGACCCGGACCGTGTCGCCCTCCTGGAGATCGCTCAGCGCGGTGCCGACGGTGTTCTCGGGCGAGGCCGCGTAGGTCTTGCCGTCGACCACGAAGGTATTGGCGGTCAGGTCGATGCTCGAGATCGCGCCGCTCACCTCCTCGGCGCTCGCGCCGTGCGCCAGCAGCGCCAGAGCGCCCGCGGCGGCCAGACCGAAAAGCTTCTGCATGATGTCTCCTCACACCCATGTGGAAGGTTCGAGCGCCAGGGCGCGTGAACCGAGGCCGCAAGGAAAGCGCTTTTGGCCTGAACGGTCGCTGAACGGAATCCGGCCGCCCGTCGTCTCAGCCTTCGTGCGGCGTGAAAAGGGGCTGCAGGAAAGCACCGAGGTCTCTAACGTTTGGTGCCCACGCTTGGCAGCGGCGATGATGTCTTTGGGATCGGCTTTCCAAGTGAAGGGCTTGGGCTGCTGGTTGTGGTGGTCGATGAAGCGGTTGATGGCTTGCTGGAGCGCGACGAGCGATGGAAACACGCCGCGTTTGAGGCGGCGCCTGGTCAGCCTAGCGAAGAAGCCCTCGACGGCGTTCAGCCACGAGCACGAGGTTGGCGTGAAGTGGAAGATCCAGCGCGGATGGCGCGCCAGCCACTTGCGCACGTTCGGGTGCTTGTGGGCGGCATAGTTGTCGAGGATCACGTGGATGACCTTGCCGGCCGGGACCTGACGCTCGATGCCGTTCAGGAAGCGGATGAACTCCTGATGACGATGCCGTTGCATGCATCGGCCGATGACCCGGCCGTCCAGGACGTCGAGCGCGGCGAACAAGGTCGTCGTGCCGTTACGCTTGTAGTCATGGGTCATCGTCCCGAACCGGCCGGGCTTCATCGGCAGGCCGGGCTGGGTACGATCGAGCGCCTGGATCTGCGACTTCTCGTCGAGCGACAGGACGATCGCATGCTTGGGCGGAGCCACATACAGGCCTACCACGTCCTCCACCTTGGCCGCGAACGCCGGATCGCTGGACAGCTTGAAGCGCCGCACCCGATGCGGCGCCAGGCCGGCCGCCTGCCAGATCTGATGCACCTTGGCCGGCGACACCCCGCTCGTCCGGGCCATCGCGCGCACCGTCCAGTGGGTCGCCTCGCCCGGCGGCGCATCTTCCAGGGTGCAGCGGATCACCTCGGCGACCTTCCGCTCGGCCAGCGCAGGCACCCGCGACGGCCGGGTCCGGTCGCGCAGCAGCCCGTCGACGCCGGCCTCGAGGTAGCGCTCCTGCCAGCGCCAGACCGACGGCTTGCTCAAGCCGGTCCGGCGCATGATCTCCGCGGTGCCGAGCCGATCCGCGCTCAGCAGCACCACCCGAGCCCGCCAGACGTGCTTTTGCGGGCGGTTCCGATCGGCAACGATCGCTGCTAGCCGCGCACGATCCGCCGCACTCACCAACAAGCCAAGATTCCCTCGCATCCGACCAGTCTAGCCGGATCTTTCGCCGATGGGAATCTTATGTTATGGACAATCCACTAGATCCTGGTTGGAGCGCTCGCGCACCGCGTCGTCGCGCGCCACCAGATAGCCGTCGCCGTCGCTGCAAAGGCCGAGGATGATGCGCCGGGTCGTCGGCCCCATCATCGGCAGATGCGTGCGGTCGTCGTAGACGTCGCCATCGGCATCGACGGTCACCGCGCAGTCGGCGAGATGGCGCGGCGCGCGCCACGGCACCGTGCGGCTGCCGTCCCACTGGTGGCGGGCGCCCGGATAGACGATCATCCGCGCCACGCTGCCGCCCCGCTCCAGGTCGGCGACGATCTCGGCGCAGCGCTCGGCGTTCATGATCGCGTCGTCGTCGCCGAACAGCATCAGCACCGGCGCGCCGGTGGTGCGGGGGTCCGCAAAGCGGGCGATGCAGGGGCCGTAGAACGAGACGTGGCCGGCAAAGCGCAGGCCATCCGGCGCAAACAGGGCGGCGACCTGCGCATAGGCCGAGACCACCGAGGCCATGCCGCCATAGGAGAAGCCCATCATCACCACCCGCTCGCGGTCGATCTCGGGGCGTGCCGCGAGATAGCGCAGCCCGGCATAGGCGTCGGCGATCAGCATGGTCTCGGTGATGTTGAGGATGCGCTCGACGAAGCCGCGGCCCATGTCGCGCCGCGGCGCGAACGCGTCGATCACCAGGGCGGCGATGCCCATCGCGGCGAGCTGGCGGCCGTAGGTCTGCTCGCGCGCGCCGCGCACGCCCGATGCGCCGTGCAGCAGGATCACCGCCGGCACCGGCGCGGCCGTATCGGCGGGCAGATACAGCGTGCCGACCGCCTCGGTCGGCGGATCCAGCTCGGGCCCGTCGCCGACATCCCCGAGGCTGAACGGGCTGTGGCTCGCAAACGTCACCTGCTCGGAGACGATGCCCTGCAACTGCTCGCCGTCCGGCCACGGCCCCAGCAGGTCGGGAGCGGCGCGCGCCGGCGCCGTGAGCAGGAGCAGGGCGAGCGAGCAGACAAGCAAGCGGCAGGCCGTCATGGAAGCCCTCTTCAAGCGACACCCGATGCCAGGTAGCGTATAGCGGCGAAACGCCAAGGTGCCGGTCACATTGCCGTGCGCCGTGCCGCGCGGATGGCCGATGACCGAGATCCTGCTGACCCGCCACGGCGACGTCCCCTGGCTCGAGCCCAGGCGCTTTCGCGGCCGCGCCGAGCTGAAGCTGACGGACAAGGGCATCGCCCAGGCGGAAGCCACGGCGCGGCGGATCGGCGCGAGCTGGCAACCGCGCGCGATCTATGCGAGCCCGCTCGGTCGCACGCTGCAGACCGCGCGGATCATCGCCGAGCCGCTGGCCCTGCCGGTGCAGACCCTCGACGCCCTGATCGACATCGACTACGGGCAGTGGCAGGGCCTCACGCAGGGCGAGGCGCAGGCGCGCTGGCCGGCCGAGGCCGGGCTCTGGCAGCGGCGCCCCGATCTGGTGCGGCCGCCCGGCGGCGAGAGCCTTCAGGACGTGCTGGCGCGCGATCGCGGAGGCGCTGCGCCTGATTGTCGGCCGCCACCCGCAGGAGACGGTGCTGCTGGTCGGGCACGACAGCGTCAATCGCGTGCTCCTGCTGCATGCGCTCGAGCTGCCGCTGGCGCGCTACTGGCAGATCGGCCAGGACCCGTGCGCGATCAACCGGATCGAGGCCACGGCCGAGGGTTTTCTCGTGCACACGATGAACGATACCGCGCATCTGCTCGAAGGGTGACCGCAGCGGCGATTTGCGGGCATACTGCGGGCGCATGCCACACCGTCGAAACCGTGGGAGGGAGACCCTCGTGCCGTACGTGATCATCACCAAGGACAAGCCGGATTTGCTGGCGCTGCGCAACGAGGTGCGCGCCGTGCACATCGACTATCTGACCGCGAACCAGCATCGCCTGCTGGCGGCGGGCGCGCAGATCGAGGACGACGGCAGCGGCGGCAGCGGCGGCGTGATCATCGTCGACACCGACGATCGCAAGGAAGCCGAGGACTTCATCGCCAACGACCCGTTCACCAAGGCCGGCCTGTTCTCGGACGTCAAGGTGACGCGCTGGCGCAAGGCGTTCTTCAACTACGAGCGCCTGGTCTGAGCGCTTTCTGCCGCGCGGCCTGAGGAGCCTCAGGCCGGGTCGCCCGAGACCGCCCGCGTTGATCGCGTGGCGCGTTGACTCGCGCCCATATTGGGTGGCACGCTGGCATCGAAATTGCACCCAACAAGGCGCACTTCGCGCCGAAGGGGACGGTCGGGCATCGCGCCGACCGGACACTCGCAACAAGGGTGCGCGATCAGAGAGGACAGGCGGACATGTCGACCACAGACCACGCCCGCAGGACGCTCGGGGCGGTTTCGCTTGCGCTCGGCCTCGCCGTCGCGGCGGGACCGGTGCCGGCGCAGGAGCTGAAGGAGGTCAACTTCAGCGAGGCCGTGCACAATCTCGGCTACATCAACCTCTATGTCGGCATGCATGCCGGCATCTTCGAGAAGAACGGCCTCAAGATGAACGTCAGCGCGGCCGGCGGCGACACCCAGACCTTTGCCGCCGTGCTCGGCGGCTCGGCCGATTTCGCGATCGGCGATGCCACCATGGCGCAGATGTCGCGCGAGCAGGGCGGGCCCGGCGTCGTGGTCGGCACCGTCGTGCAGCGCGCGCACTATTTCGGCGTCTCCAAGAACCTCGAGCCGATCACCGACCCCAAGGATTTCGCGGGCCTGACGATCGTCACCTCGCCCGACCCCAACACCAACTACAGCGTCGCCAAGCGCATGCTGGAGACCGCGGGCCTCGAGATCGGCACCGACACGCAGATCCTGCAGGTCAATCCCGGCACCGAGATCGGCGCCATGCTCGCGGGCCAGGCCGACATGGCGATCGCCTATCAGCCGAGCGTCGCCTCGGCCGTCGACCAGGGCGCCAAGGTGGTGTTCGACTTCTCCAACTATGTGGGCCCGTTCTGCAACACCGGCATCATGGTGCTGCCCGCGACCATCGAGCGTGACCCGGAGATGGTGCAGGCGCTGGTGACCTCGTTCGAGGAGGCCTCGCGCCTGACCTATGCCGATCCCGACTTCGCCAAGGAGGTGGCGCGCAAGGAATTCCCGGACCTGCCGCCCGAGGTGGTCGACGCCGCGATCGACGCCCAGCTCGAGTACCTGATCCCGGCGCAGTCGGTGCTCGTCAAGGAGGATCAGTGGCAGAACCTGATCGACATGCAGGTCTATCTCGGCAACGTCAAAGGCGAGGTCCCGTTCGACGAGATCATCGACAACTCGTTCGCGGAGAACGCGATCAAGCAGCTCGACGGCTGAGCACGGCCGTCGTGGCCGCAAGGGAAGGCAGCGCGGGAGGGGGGGCGCCCCCTCTCGTCGCCGACCGCATTGCCAAGACCTACGACGGCCCGCAGCCGGTCGCGGTGATCGCCGATCTGTCGCTGACCCTCGAGGCGGGCCAGATCGTGAGCATCGTCGGGCCGTCCGGCTGCGGCAAGACCACGCTGCTTGAACGTGCTGTGCGGCCTGATCCCGCCGTCCGCCGGCAGCGTGCGCTGGTACGGAGCACCGCTCGCAGGGCATGCCGGGCCGGGTCGGCTACATGCTGCAGAAGGACCTGCTGTTTCCGTGGCGCACCACGATCACCAACGTGATGCTCGGGCTCGAGATCAAGGGCACGCCGCGCGCCGAGGCGCGCCAGCGCGCGCATGTCCTGCTCGACCAGCTGGGCCTGCACGGCTTCGAGACCCACTATCCCTCGACGCTCTCGGGCGGCATGCGCCAGCGCGCAGCGCTCGCCCGCACGCTGGTGAACGAGCCGGAGGTGCTGCTGCTCGACGAGCCTTTCGCCTCCCTCGACTTCCAGACCAAGCTCGTGATCGAGGGCGACACCGCGCGCCTGGTGCGCGAGCAGCGCCGCTCGGCGCTGCTGATCACGCACGACATCGAGGAGGCGGTGTCGATGTCGGACCGGGTGATCGTGCTGAGCCACCGGCCGACCCGGATCCGCTCGGTCTACGAGATCGAGCTCGAAGGCGATCGCTTCGACATGATGGCGGCGCGCGAGAGCAAGGGGTTTGCCGACTACGTGCGCAGTATCTGGGCCGATCTGGAGGTCGCCCGCGCATGAGCACGTCGGGACAGACGCTGCGATCGGAGGGGGTTGCGAAGGCGGCTGCGGGCTCGCCCCGGGCGCGCGCGCAAAGGCGCCGCTGGGGCGAGCACGGCCTCGTGCTGGCCTGCCAGATCGCGCTGCTGGTGGGCTTCCTCGGCTTTTGGGAGTGGATCGCGGCGCAGGACCGTCAGACCGCCTTCCTGTTCGGCTCGCCGAGCGCGATCGCGGGCTTTTTGGTCGTCATGTGGCAGGACGGCAGCCTGGTGCGCGACAGCTGGGTGACCGGGCTCGAGACCATTTTGGGCTTCGTCATGGGCAACGTGCTGGGCACGGCACTCGGCCTGTCGCTCTGGTACTCGCGCTTCGTCTCGCGCGTCGTGCAGCCGTTCATCATCGCGCTCGGCTCGATCCCGATCATCGCGCTGGCGCCGATCGTGATCATCTGGTTCGGCACCGGCCTCGCCTCCAAGGTCGCGATGTCGACGCTCTCGGTGGTCGTGGTGGCGCTCGTGACCTCGTACAAGGGCGCGATGAGCGTCGATCCGGACCAGGTCAACCTGATGCGCACGCTCGGCGCCCGCAAAAGCCAGATCTTTCGCAAGCTCGTGGTGCCGGCCTCGCTCACCGACATCTTCGTCGGCATGAAGCTCACCGTCGGCTTCGCGCTGATCGGCGCGATCATCGGCGAGTTCATGTCGTCCTCGGAAGGGCTCGGCCACGCCATCTTCAAGGCCGGCAGCCTGTACATCATCCCAAAAGTGTTCGCCGCCCTGGTCGCGACCATAGCGCTCGCGCTGCTGCTCACCTGGCTGGTCGGCAAGCTCGAGCGCCTGCTCACGCCCTGGCGCCAGGAGGCCTGACCCACCAGGAGGGGGCCATGAGCAAGAAAATCGCCAAGAAGGACAACATCAAATACGCGCTCTCGGCCAACGACGCCTTCGTCGGCGCGGTCGAGCCCGGCGAGGATTTTCGCGGTCGAATGCGCGATCAACATCAACGACGGCGTGATCACGCATGTGGGCCAGCAGCTCAAGCCCGACGACGTGCACATCCCGTTCGTCAACGGCGCCACCGGGCCGATCGAGGTGCACGGCGCCAAAGCCGGCGACATGCTGACCGTCGAGGTGCTGGACATGAAGGTCGAGGGGCTGGGCTTCAGCTCGCTCTGGCCCGGCATCGGCATCTTTCCGGACTGGGTGCGCAAGCGCGAGTTCGGCATCAAGACCCAGGTGGTCGAGGTCAAGGACGGCATCGTCCACTGGGACGAGCGGCTGAAGCTGCCGGTCCGGCCGATGATCGGCGTCGCCGGCGTGGCGCCGCTGCACGGCGCCGTGCTGACCGTCGACAACGGCCCGCATGGCGGCAACCTCGACGTCCAGGAGATCACCACCGGCAACAAGGTGATGTTCCGCGTGCAGCACGACGGCGCGCACCTGTTCCTCGGCGACTGCCACGCGATCCAGGGCGACGGCGAGTGCGTCGGCATGGGGGCGGTCGAGATCGCGGCGGAGCTTCGCATCCGGGTCGGGCTCTCGAAGGCGCCGGCGCGCATGACCTGGCCGCGCATCGAGACCGCGACCCACTACGGCGCGATCGGCTGCGCGCGGCCGCTCGAGGACGCCATGCGCATCGCCTTCGAGGAGCTGATCTACTGGATGGAGGACGACTGGGGCATCGCGGCGCCCGACGCGTACCTGCTGCTCGCCCAGGTCGCCGAGGCGCGCTGCACGCAGATGGTCAACCCGAAGTACAGCTACATCTGCACGATCCGGAAGGACATCCTGGCGTGCTATCGCTGATCCGCCGCACGATCCTGGCGACCGATCAGCCGGCGGGCTGCACGATCTCGTAGGTGCAGGCGAAGGCGGCGGCGGCGATGCGGTAGGTGTCGGCGGAATCCTGCGGGTCGCGCACGATCGCATCGCCAGGGCGCGCCACCATCGGCTCGCCCCAGGGTGCGGTGAAGGTGAAGGCGCCATCGGCCGCGCGCACGACGAGGTAGCGCATCGGCACGCCGCGGGGCCGGTAGGGCTGCCAGCCGGCGGCATCGGCCGGGCCCTCGGGGCCGTCATACCGTTGCGTGAATTTCGCGGCTTCGACCAGGATTTCTTCGTTGCCCGTCTCGGGGCAGCGGTTGCGCACCACCATGTCGCCCTGCTTCGCGGGCGGGCTCTGCGTCTCCTTGCCTTCGCCGGCGATCAGCGTGACCACCACCTCGCCAGGGCGCGCTGGCCGCGCGTCGACCTGCACCGTCTTGCGGGCGAGCCCCACGCGGGCCTCGCGCTCGGCCTGGTCGAACAGGGCATGCACGTCCACCTGCGGCGGCGCCTGCGCTCCCGCCGGCGCGCTCATGAGCACCGCCGCCAGCATCGCCCCGAACATCGCCAGCCAGCCACGCATGCCGCCTCCTGCCTGCCCGCGAACCATAGGCCCGCCCTCGACGCCGGTCCAGGCGTCCGCGGTGATCCTGCGCACTTGACTTATCTGCATCAATTTTGATACAGGCCCGCATGACCGGCTTCAAGAAGCTTCCGGCGATCTTCTACCGGACACACTCGGGGCGGGAACCGGTACGAGAGTGGCTGAAGGAGATGCTACCTGCGGACCGTAAGATCGTCGGTGACGACATTCGCGACTGCGAGTTCGCTTGGCCCATCGGCCTGCCGCTCTGCCGACCGATCACGGGTCGGGGGGGCTATGGGAGATCCGCAGCAACCTCACCGGCGGAAGGATAGCCCGTGTGCTTTTCTGTGTTGAGCAGGGTCGTATGGTCTTGCTGCACGGCTTCATCAAGAAGACCCAGAAGACGCCCGCCAGGGAGATTGACATGGCCGTGAGCCGCATGAAAGGAGGCGGCTGATCATGCGCGAGAAGCATCTGGGATCGAGCTTCGAGGATTTTCTGCGCGAGGAAGGAACGCTCGAGGAGACCACCCACCGCGCGATCAAGCGGGTGCTCGCCCGCCAGCTCCGGCAACTGATGGACGAGCAGGGACTATCGAAGTCGGAGATGGCGCGGCGCATGCGCACGAGCCGCCCGGCGCTGGAGCGTCTTCTCGATCCGGATAACGACGCCGTGACCCTGAACACGTTGCAGAAGGCGGCCAAAGCCGTCGGGCGCGAGCTGCGACTCGAGCTGGTGTGAGATAGGCTCTACCGGCACTTCCAACCAATGACCCAAGCTCGGAAGGCGTCACTAACGCATGAGCTCCGGCGTCGCGAAGCTGGGGATCAGCAGGACCACGGCCGGCCATAGGATCACCAGGGCGAGGACCGCCAGCATCGGGATCAGCATGATCATCGTGTCCTTCAGCGCGTCGGTCATGCGGATGCCGGCGATCGCGCAGGCGATCAAAAGACACAGGCCATAGGGCGGCGTCACCAGGCCGAAGGCCAGCGCGATGATGCCGATCATCGCGAAGTGCACCGGGTCGAGCCCGGCCGAGGCCGCCATCGGGCTCAGGATCGTGCCGACGATGATGATCGCCGGGATCGCATCCAGAAAGCAGCCGACCACCAGGAAGACCGCGGCGATGAAGAAGCCGGTCTCGATCGGCCCCATGCCCCATTGGTCCACGCCGGACAGGATCGCGCGCGGGATCTGGTAATAGGCGAGCAGCCAGCCGAACACGCTTGCCGTGCCGACGCAGAACAGCGTGATGCCGGCGAGCTTGCCGGTGTCCAAAAGCGCCTCCTTCAGCCCGGCGAGGTCCATCTCGCGATAGACGAGGAGGGCGAGAAAGCCGCCGTAGAGCACCGCGATGCAGCCCGATTCGGTCGCCGTGAACCAGCCGAAGAGCTTGCCGCCGATGATGATGCCCGGCGTGACCAGCGCCGGAATCGTGACGAACAGCGAGATGCCGAGCGCCGCCCAGGTCGCCTTGGGATAGGTCTGGTAGCCGCGCGCGGTCGCATAGGCGTGCACGGTCGCCATCTGGGCGAGGCCGATCAGGAGCCCCGGCAGGATGCCGGCCAGGAACAAGGCGCCGATCGACACGTTCAGGATGCCGCCCCAGACGATCATCAGGATCGAGGGCGGGATGATCACGGCGAGCACCGCCGAGACCGCCGTGATCGCGACCGAGAAGGACAGATCGTAGCCTTCCCGGGTCTGCGCCTCGATGAAGATCTTCGACTGGCTCGCGGCATCGGCGGTCGAGGAGCCGGACACGCCGGCGAAGAAGATCGACAGGACCACGTTGATCTGGGCGAGCCCGCCGGGAAAATGCCCGACCATGGTGCGCGCAAGGCGCATCAGGCGGTCGGTGATGCCGCCGATGTTCATCAGATTCGCGGTCAGGAGGAAGAACGGCACCGCGAGCAGGATGAAGGAATTGTACGCGTTGAACGTCTCCTGGACCATCGTCACGATCGACAGGCGCGGCTCGATCAAGAGGATCGGCAGCGAGGCCAGCGCGAGCGCGAACGCGATCGGCACGCGCAGGGCCAGAAGCAGGAAGAAGAGGCCGAACAGGATCGCCGCCGCCTCGCCCGAAGACAGCACCGAGCCGGTCATGCGGACTTCCCCAGCACGATCCGGACCTCGTCGTACATCTGCTCGCCCAGGAAGATCAGCCAGGTGGCGCCGGCGATCGGCCAGGCGATGTGGATCGTCCAGAGCGGCAGCTCGGCGAGCTCCGAGATGCGGTACCAGCCGAAGCCGGTGAACCGGATCCCGGCCCACAGGAACACGATGGCGACCACCAGCACGCAAAGGCGGGCGACGAGCTTGACCGCCGCCTCGGCCCGGGCCGACAGGCGCGGCCAGAGATCGACCTCGAAATGGGTGCTCTCGCGCACCCCGATCATGGCGCCGATCATGATCGTCCAGACGAACAGGAACCGGGCCATCTCCTCGGTCCAGATGTAGGACGGGATGAGTGCTGTGAAGCGCGAGAAGATCTGCAGGGCGACGGGGATGACGAGCACGCCCAGCGAGATCGCGAGCAGCCAGGACAAGAGCTCGCTGTACCAATAGGTCAGGCGGCGCCAGAGGTGGCGGCCGCCGGCCGGGCTCTCCACCATGTCGGGGTCTCCTTGGGGCGCAACTGGGCAACGGCCGCAGGAAGGGGTGTCCTGCGGCCGCGCCGGACCGAGCGCGCTTGCCCAGGACTACTGAATGGCGTTGATCTGCTCGTAGATCTCGGCGACGCCGATGTCCTCGGCATATTCGGCCATGACCGGATCGACGCGCGCCTTCATCTCGTCGCGCCCCTCGAACGGGATGCGCTTGAGGAGCCCCTGCTGCTCCATCGCCTCGAGCTTGGCGGCATCCTCGGTGGATTCGATCTCGCGGCCGTAGGCACCCGCTTCCTTGCCGGCGCGCAGGATGGCCTCCTGCAGACCCTCGGGAAGGCGATCGAAGGTCGCACTGGAGAAGCACAGCGGCCGGATCGTGATCGCGTGCTGGGTCATGGCGAGGTTCGGCGCGACCTCGTAGAACTTCATCTGCTCGACGCCGGCCGCCTCGTTCTCGCCGGCGCTGATCACGTCGTTCTGGATCGCATTGTAGACCTCGTTGTAGGCGATCACGGTCGGCGCCATGCCGATCGCCGAGAAGGTCGAGCTCCAGATCGGCGCGCCCTGCACACGGATCTTCAGGCCCTGGATGTCATCCAGGTTGGTCACCTCGGTGTTCGAGAAGATGTTGCGCGTGCCGCCGCCGGCATAGCCGATCAGCATCACGCCCGCGCGCTCCTCGAGCTCGTCGGCGATCGGCTGGAGCACGTCGCTCTCCAGCACCGCATTCCAATGGTCGAGATCGCGGAACAGGAACGGCGCGTCGATGAACGGCGCCGCCTGCGAGAAGGTCGACATGTGCGCCGGCGAGACGATCGCGTAGTCCACCGAGGTGCCCTGCGACATGTACTCGAAATACTGCTTCTCAAGGCCGAGCTCGCTGTTCAGATGCATGACGAACTCGACGTCGCCGTCGTAGTACTCCTGCACCAGCTCCTGGAACCTGGTCATGGCGCGCGTGAACGCGTGGTCCTCGTTGAATTGCGAGGCGCCATGCAGGACGATCGTCTCCTGGGCGTTGGCGCCGCCGATCGCGAGCGCAAAGCCGAGAGCGGCGGCGGCCGTCCCGGCGAAGACACGATGTCTCATCATCTTCTCTCCCTGATCCCGGTCCCGCTCCTGCGGCCGCTTCTCATGGATCGACGATAAGCCGGGCCTGCCATGCCTCGTCATCCCCCCTAGTGCGACGCCGGTCTCGACCCACTGCCGGACCTCGCCGATGCGAGCACCGCATCGCACACCTTCTGGGTCTGGAGCGCGGTGCGGAAGGTGGGCTCGGCCGGGGTGCCGGCCTCGACGCCGCGCAGAAAATCGGCCAACGCATGCACGAAGGTGTGCTCGTAGCCGATCGACAGGCCCGGCACCCACCAGTGGTCCATATACGGGTGCTCGAAGCTCGTGACGTGGATTTTCTGCCAGCCGGCAGTGTGGCTGTCGGCCTTCTGGCCGGCCGGGGTGCGGTACTCGAAGAAGGAGAGCCACTGGCTGTCGTGCAGGTCGAACGCCAACGAGCCGTCGGCGCCGTTCAGCTCGAAGGTTTTCAAAGCCTTGTGGCCGCGGGCATAGCGGGTGCTCTCGAAGGTGCCCATCGACCCGTTGGCAAAGCGCGCCAGGAAGGCGCAGGCATCGTCGATGCCGACCGGCTGCAGCTGCCCCGTCGCCTGGTGCACGCGCTGCTTGATGAACGTCTCGGTGTCGGCGACCACACTGGTGATCGGCCCGTTCAGCCACATCGCGACATCGATGTTGTGCGCCAGAAGGTCGCCCGTGACGCCCGAGCCCGCGGCCGCGGCGTCCAGCCGCCAGAGCGCCGCCCCGCCCTGCGGCAGATCCGCCGCCATGGTCCAGTCCTGCAGGAACAGCGCGCGGTAGTGGTAGGGCTGGCCGATCCGGCCCTCGTCGATCAGCTGCCGCGCGAGCGCGATCGCCGGCACGCGGCGATAGTTGTACCAGACCATGTTCGGCACGCCGGCGCGCTCGACCGCCGCGACCATCGCCTCGCCTTCGGCCGGGTCCATGGCGAGCGGCTTCTCGCACAGCACCCACTTGCCCGCCTCTGCCGCCGCGATCGCGATCTCCTTGTGCAGGTCGTTGGGTGTGCAGATGTCGATCGCATCGATGTCGTCGCGCGCGATCAGGCGTCGCCAGTCGGTCTCGACGCTCTCGTAGCCCCAGACGTCGGCAAACGCGGACACCTTGGCGGCGTCGCGTGCCGCCACCGCCCGCAGCACCGGGCGATGTTCCAGCTCGGGGAAGAAATTGCCGACCTTGCGATAAGCGTTGGAATGCGCCTTGGCCATGAAGCCATAGCCGATCATGCCGATGTTCAAGGG